>NZ_MPZU01000005.1:0-427899 GCF_002020115.1 Thioclava sp. DLFJ5-1
CGCCGCCTGATCGGACGCACCTTCACATGCCCGGAGCACGCCGCCACGGAATTTCCACAGCATTCGCGACACGACCCGGGCGCTATGTGCTGGAGAATGCGGGGCTCTCGGCCTTCGAGGCCTCCGAGCTGGAGAAGCTGTTCTTCAAGCTCGACCGGGCCGCGGTGCGCGATCTCGCGCAGGTCTGGAAGCCGGGCGTCCCGGTGGAGCAGAATCCCGATTACATCGCGCGCACGAAGGAGCTCAACGCCGAGCTGGAAGCCGCGATGATGGAGCAGTTCCGCCGCCGCGGCGAGCGCGACGAGAGCGACCGCGAGACGCCGGGAAACGAGAAGACCGGACCCGAAGCCTGACCCTCCCCCTGCCCTGCGCGCACGAAAAAACGCGAGGCCCGCAAGCCTCGCGTTGGAAAAGTTCCGCGTGTATCGGGATCAGGCGGCGCGGCCGACCAGAACCTCGTCGACGGTCTTCGCGGCACGCTCTTCGTCGGTGCCCGAAACGGCGGCGACTTCGCGGGTCAGGCGCTCGAGCGCGGCTTCATAGAGCTGACGCTCCGAGTAGGACTGCTCGCGCTGATCGTCGCTGCGGTGCAGGTCGCGCACCACTTCAGCGATCGCGAGCAGGTCGCCCGAGTTGATCTTCTGTTCGTATTCCTGCGCGCGGCGCGACCACATCGCCCGCTTGACCTTCGCTTTGCCCTTGAGGGTCTCAAGCGCCTTGGTCACCATGTCGGGCGAGGAGAGGCTGCGCATCCCGACTTCGGTCGCCTTGTGCGTCGGCACACGCAGGGTCATCTTGTCCTTCTCGAAGGAGATCACGAAAAGCTCGAGCTTGAGCCCGGCGATTTCCTGTTCTTCGATGGACATGATTTTCCCCACGCCATGCGCCGGGTAGACGACGAAATCATTGGGGCGGAATTCGGTCTTCTTGGTCTTGGTCATGCGGTTCGTTTCCTTGCAGCCGGTCACGAACCCCGGTATCCAGCGAGCATAGGACGCCCACGGGGCTTCTTGAGCTCCGCGTGCGTCAGTCAGTCACGAGATCTCTTTTGCGGGCGAGCAGGCACCGCAGAAGGTGGGGTCGAACTCATTTTGTAACAGTAATATAGCAAGAATCGCATGCATTTCAAAGCGCGTTACTGTCGCGCATCCGTAATATCATACGATTTCAGTAGGTTAAGCGGCGCATTCTGGCAATTTGCCGCAGCGTAAACTGCCCCAATTCCTCGAGAATCGGGCAAATTGGTCAGAATCACCGACCCGTCAGTCGCCTTCGCCGGGCGCCTCGGAGAAATACTTCTCCAGCTTGCCACTCTCGCCGTCATGTTTCTCGGCGTCCGGCATCGGATCTTTCTTCTGGGTGATCACCGGCCAGAGTTCGGAATATTTCCGGTTGAGTTCGACCCAGGATTCCATCCCCGGCTCGGTATCCGGACGGATCGCATCGGCGGGGCATTCCGGCTCGCAGACGCCGCAGTCGATGCATTCGTCAGGATGGATCACCAACGTGTTCTCCCCCTCGTAGAAGCAATCCACCGGGCAGACCTCGACGCAGTCGGTATATTTGCAGTTGATGCAGTTATCGATGACGACGTAGGTCATTGGTGAAACCCCGATTGAACAGCTTCCTGACCCGTCCTAGCGGGGGATGCCCCCTCTTTCAAGAGAGAGCCCGAGCTTTTCGCTGCGGCATTCCGCACAGCTCAGCCTTCCGGTTCGAGCAATGCGTAAAGCGCCTGCGCCTCGACCGCCGGACCGCGCCGCGTGCCGCAGTCCAGCACCCGCAAAACGCAGATCCGTGCGTCCTGCCCTTTACCAAGCCGGAGCGTCAGCACATCGCCCGGCCCGATCGCCCGGCCGGGCTTGTCGATGCGCTGACCGTTGACGCGCGCCTTGCCACCCTGCACCAGCTCCTGCGCGAGGCCGCGGGTCTTACAGAACCGCGCCTGCCAGAGCCATTTGTCGATGCGGATGCGCTCGGGCGCGTCAGCCATAGCGAGTCGTTACTTCTTGTCCTTGAGGGCAGCCAGAACCGCGAAGGGGTTGTCCGGATCGACCGGCTTGTCCTTCTTCGGCGGGCGGGCCTCGAAGTTGCGCGCGCCTTGCGGCTTGCCACCCTTCTTGCCCTTGTGACCGTCGCGCTTGCCATGCGGCTTGCCGCCGCCCTTGCGCTCGCCACGTTCGCCACCGGGCTTGCCGCCCTGCCCCTGTTCGCGGCGCGGCGGACGGTTGCCGCGCGGACGCGGCGCCCAGGTGAAGGTGTAGAACACCTCGACCTCGTCGCTGGTCACCGCATCGGCTGCCACCATGTCGCCGCCGGCCTCGGCCGCAGCCTCCGCCTCGGGATGGGTCTCGGCAGGCTGCTCGCCGCCGCCAGCCTCGGCTTTCGCCTCGTCGGCCTGCTCGGTCTTGAGCGCCTCGGCACCGGCTTGCTCTTCGGCCTTCTCGAGATCAGCGGCCTTCACCTTGGCGCGCTCGCCCTTCTCGGCCTTGTAGCCCAGACCGCCCATCAGATCGGCGAACTGGTCCAGCGTCATGCCGGTGATCGAGAGCATGTCGGGATTGGCTTCGAACCCGCCGCGGCTGTCCTGCGTGCGCAGCAGATCGGCGAGACGTTCGAGCATGTCGATGCGGATCGCCCGCGCGCCCGAGGGGCGATAGCCCGACAGGCGGTAGGTCTCGGCATCGAACGCGTCGATATTCGGGATCGTCACGAGGCCCGGAGGCGGGCTTTCGGGGAACTCGTCCGCGCCCGACCACAGCGAGGCCAGCACCAGCCGCAGCCGCGTCGGCGCGGGCTTGAGAAGCGCGGGCATGAAGATCGTGTATTGACCGAAGCGCACGCCGTGCTTGCGCAGGCTGCCACGCGCGTCCTGATCGAGATCCTTCACCTCGGCGGCGACCTGCTCGCGCGGGATGATGCCCAGCGATTCCACCATGCGGAACGCGAAGCCACGGGCGAGCCCCGTCAGCTCTTCGTCGCGGCTCATCGCCAGAAGCGGCTCGAACAGGGCGGCGACCTTGCGGTCGATGAAATGCTGCAGGCGGCGCGTGACCTTCTCGGCCACATCCGCGCCCGCCTCGTCATCGACGAACGCCTGCACGGTCGGCTTCAGGACATCGGGCCCCTTCACCAGCTTGCCGACAGCGGTATCGCCCCACATCAGGCCGCCCTGCTCGGTGAAATCCATCTCCGTATCGGGGGCGTTGTAGAAGCGGTCGGCGCGCAGGCTGAACTCGGGCGCAAGCGCCTCGTAGGCCGCGCGGGCAAGCATCTTCGCCTCGTCGGGCGAGCCGGTCTCGTCCTGCTTGAACCGGAATCCTTCCAAACGGCCGGCGAATTCGCCTTCAACCGTCACTTCGCCCTTGTCGTTCACCTCGGCCACGAGGGTCTCCTTCTGCTTGAGCCGGCGCATCAACACAGAGGTGCGCCGGTCCACAAATCTTTGCGTCAGCGCGCCATGCAGCGCGTCCGACAGGCGGTCTTCTACAGCGCGGGTCGCCTCGCGCCAATGGCTTTCATCATCGACCCACCCTTTGCGTTGCGCAACATAGGTCCATGTGCGGATGAAGGCGAGACGACGCGAGAGCGTGTCGATATCGCCGCCCGTCCTGTCGATACGCTCGATCTGACGTGCAAGCCAGTCCGAGGGCACGCCCTTGCCCGATTGCAGGAACTCGAAGATGCGCGCCAGAAGCGTTGCATGTTCGGCCTCGGAAATCGAACGAAAATCGGGGATTCGGCAGACATCCCAGAGGAGTTGCACATCCTTTGGGCTGGTGATGCGGTCGCGGATCGCCGGATCGTCAGCCAGCACCTTGAGCGCGCGCGCATCGTCCGCCTCGCGCCCCTTGGTGAGCCATTCGCCCTCGGGCCGCGCGTCGAGCGACTGGATCAGCCGGTCCACGGTGCCGAATTCGAGCCGCGCATTGCGCCATTGCAGACGCTGCAGCGGCGCGAAGCGGTGGTTCTCGATCGCGTCGATCACCTCGGGCTGCAGCGGCCGCGCCTCGCCGGTCACGCCGAACGTGCCGTCGGTGGTGTGCCGCCCTGCCCGGCCTGCGATCTGCGCCAGCTCATGCGGGAAAAGCGGACGCATCCGCCGCCCGTCGAATTTCGAGGTGGCCGAGAACGCGACATGGTCGATATCGAGGTTGAGCCCCATGCCGATCGCATCGGTGGCGACAAGATAATCCACGTCGCCATTTTGATACATCTCGACCTGCGCGTTGCGGGTGCGGGGCGACAGCGCCCCCATCACCACCGCGCAGCCACCCTTCTGACGGCGGATCAGCTCCGCGATCGCATAGGTATTCTCGACCGAGAACCCCACGATGGCCGAGCGCGGCTTCATCCGGGAGATCTTCTTCGAGCCGGAATAGGTCAGTTCCGAGAACCGCTCGCGCTTCGTGAACTGCACCTTCGGCACCAGCGCCGCGATCGCCCCGCGCATCGTCTCGGAGCCGAGGAACAGCGTCTCGTGCAGCCCGCGCGCATGCAGCAGCCGGTCGGTGAAGACATGGCCCCGCTCGGGATCGCCACACAGCTGAATCTCGTCGATGGCAAGGAAGTCCGCGCCGATCCCCGTCGGCATCGCCTCGACCGTGCAGACCCAATATTGCGTGCGCTCGGGCACGATGCGCTCTTCGCCGGTGACCAGCGCTACGACCGAAGGCCCACGCTGCGCCACGATCCGGTCATAGACTTCGCGCGCAAGCAGCCGCAGCGGCAGCCCGATGACGCCGGTCCGATGCGCCAGCATCCTCTCGATTGCGTAATGGGTTTTGCCGGTATTGGTCGGCCCCAGAACGGCCGTGATCCGCCCGCCTTGCATCGCAGCTCCGTTCCGGCCCTTAGAGAGCCGTGCCCTGATGCGCCTTATCGAGGCGCGCAATGGCGTCTTTCACATCCTGTTGATGCGGATTCAAGGCAAAAGACTTCTGATAGGCCTCAAGCGCGCGCTTGTCGTCGCCCATCTCTTCGAGGATCGCCCCCAACCCGGCAAGCGCGCCCCAATGACGCGGCTCCAGCTTCAGGGTGTGCGCGATATCCGCCGCCGAAGGACCGTAAAGCCCGGCCATGAAATAGGCCGTCGCCCGCCCGTTCCACCCAGCGGCAAAATCGGGGGCATGGTCGGTCAGCGCCGTGAAATGCTCGATCGCGGCCTCGGTGTCGCCCGCGTCCAGTGCGTCCTCGCCGCGCTTGAACAGCAAATCCATCGCCGCAGACCCCGAGCGCGACCACGCCCTGCGGATGTCCGCCTCGGCCCGCGACCAGCCCGGATCGTTCGGATCGGCCAACTCTTTGAAATAGGGCTCGAGCCCCTCGGTTTCGGCGCTGGCGGGGAATGCCGCCATTGTTCCCAGCATCGCCGAAAAGCAAAATGCCGTGACGACACATTTGTATCTGTCAAATCGCTGCCACATAAATCATGACTGTAATGCAATTGCCGGAGAATGCGAGAGCCCGGCCATCAAATTTGGAGGACGCGATGAGCGAGGTTATCGACAAGGCCGTTGAGGCACTGCGGGCAAAACTGCCCGATGGGTTTTCTTCGACTGCAAAATTCGTGATCGAGGACGAAGGCTCGATCATTGCCGACGAGAACGGCGTGCGTGAAGGCGACGACGACGCGGAAGTCGTTCTGACCGCCGACCGCGAGACTTTCGAAGGCATGCTCAACGGCGATGTGAATCCGACTGCGGCCTTCATGTCCGGCAAGCTTTCGGTCGACGGCTCGATGGGCCTCGCCATGCAGCTGGGTGCGGCGCTCGCCTGATGGAACGTGCCCCGCTTTTCGAAGAGATCGCGCGCGGCCCCGAGGGGGGCGCGGCCTACTGGCTGACGGCGGAAGATGGTGTGCGGATACGTTTCGCGCATTGGCCTGCCCCGCCCCAACCACGCGGCACGGTCTTTCTGGGATGCGGACGCACCGAGTATGTCGAGAAATACGGCCCTGCGGCCGCGGAATTCGCGGCCCGGGGCTATGCCATGCTCGCCATCGACTGGCGCGGGCAAGGCCTGGCCGACCGGCTTTTGCCTGACGCGCCCGAAAAGGGCCATGTCGGCGGCTTGCAGGATTACCAGTGGGATCTGCACGCGGTGATCGCCGCCGCGGACGAGCTGGGCCTGCCGCAACCCTATTACATCGTGGGTCACTCGATGGGCGGCGCGATCGCGCTGCGCGCGGTGATGCATGAGCACCACCGCTTCAACGCGGTCGCGTTCTCCGCGCCGATGTGGGGGATCGCCACCTCGGCCCTGCTGCACCCGTTCCGGATCGTGCTGGCGAACCTTCTGGGCGACGGCTTCCTTGCGAACAACTATCCGCCCGGCATGAACGGCACCACCTATGTCTACCGCGACAGTTTCGAGGCGAACCGCCTGACCCGCGATCCCGAGATGTGGGCCTGGCTGGTCGAGCAGGCCGCGAAACATCCCGAACTGACGCTGGCTGGCCCGACGATCCACTGGGTCGCCGAAAGTCTGCTGGAATGCGAGGCGCTGGCCGCGCGGCCTTCCCCCGACCTGCCCTGCTATTGCGGCTTGGGCGGGGTGGAGAAGATCGTGCACACGCCCGCGGTCCATGAGCGGATGGGGCGCTGGCCGAAGGGCACGCTGGACGTCATCCCGGACGCCGAGCACGAATTGATGATGGAAATCCCCGCGACGCGGAAACGCTTCTACGACGGCTGCACTACGCTGTTCGACGCGGCGGGCGGGCTGGACGCCCGCGAGCCGGTCAAAGCTGAATCTGCGTGAAGCTGTCGCGCAGCGCGTTCGACCAGGCTTCCGACATTTCCGCGAAATCGCTGTCGCCCGCCTCGATGCGGCGCTGGCTGGAAATCCGGCAGTCGTCCTTCTTGATCACCGCCAGATCGAGCGGCATGCCCACCGAGAGATTCGAGCGCAGCGTCGAATCCATCGACAGAAGCACCGCCTTCTGAGCGTCGATCAGGTTGGTGTCGGGACGCACGACACGATCGAGGATCGGCTTGCCGTATTTATGCTCGCCGATCTGCAGGAAGGGCGTGTCCTCGGTCGCCTCGATGAAATTGCCTTCCGGGTAGATCAGGAACATCCGCATCTCGCCGCCCGCGCGCTGGCCCGCGACGATCATCGAGGCCGAGGTCGAGACCCGCTCGGCATCCATCCGGCTCGTGATGTCCTTGCGCACGCCAGCCATCGTGTTGCCGATAATCTCGGCCACTTTCAGCATGGTAGGCGCTTCCATGATCGAGCTGTCGCCCGTCGCGTCGCTCGCCTCCGCCGCTTCGCGCAGCCGCGCCAGCGTCGTTTGCGTGACCGAGAGCGAGCCCGCGGTCATGATCGCGATCACCCGTTCGCCGGGCTCCTCGAAGGTGAACATCTTGCGATAGGTCGCGATGTTGTCGAGCCCGCCATTCGTCCGCGTGTCCGACAGCAGCACCATCCCCTCGTTCAGCAAGAGGCCTACGCAATAGGTCATGTTCGTTCCCTGATCCCTGACAAGCGCGCAATCTATTGCTGGACTTGGTCCAAGGCAACTGTGACGTGCAGTCGCTCCTCACCCGAGCCTTGGGTGATGCCACGGATCGGCGCAGCTTCGCGCGCATCCAACCCGGAGCCGAGACGGATATAGCGCTCGTCGGGGCAGCATTTGTTCGCCGGGTCGAAGCCGATCCAGCCGATCCCTGCGACCCAGATCTCGCCCCAGGCATGCGCGGCCTCGTGCGGCGTGCCGTCATCGGTCGCGAACAGGTAGCCCGAGACATAGCGCGCGGGCAGATCGACGCAGCGGGCGACCGCAACCAGCGCGTGGGCATGGTCCTGACAGACCCCCTCCCCCTGCGCCAGCGCCTCCGCGGCGGTGGTGTGCGAATGGGTGGCACCCGGCTTGTAGGCGATTGCCTCGGAGATCGCGGCGCTCAGGCGATGCGCCCGGTTGAGATCTTCCGTGGCCCCTGCAACGGCCTCTTCCGCCAGCGCCGCCAGACTGTCGTCGATCCAGGTCGCGACGGTCTCGCGCAGGTACGCCATCGGATGCACCAGCTCGCGATGGCCGCGCAGCACGCCCGAGGTGTCGAAGGTCTCGACCTGCCCTTTCACGGTGATCGCGACCTCGTCGACCGGCGGACGGATCGACCAGCCCTCGACCCGGTCGCCCGCGCCGTCGCGGAAAGACCCGCCACGGAGACCGCCTTCGACCGAGACGTCCCATTCGATCACGCGCTGGCCCTCGAAGCGCGAGGGGAACATGCGCAGAGATTGCACCGCAGCGCCCATCGGTGCGTCGTAATCATAGGTGGTGACATGGTTGACGGTGAGGATCATCGCGCATCTCCCGACAGGTAGGTTTGCTGAACGAGCGCGGTAAGCTGCCCGACCTCGCCGATGAAGCGGGTGAGGAACTCGTGCAGGCCTTCGTCGATAATTTCGGCGACCTGCGTCTGGTTCAGCTCGGTCATGATCGCCTTGGCGCGCATCTGCGGCAGGCCGGTGCCCGGCTCGACCTCGTAGAAGCTTTCGAGATTGTCGAGATGGTGCATCGCCTTGCGCGTGGCCGAGATCAACGAGCGCGGGCTGGCCGGATTGAGGATCAGGAAATGCATGATCTTCGATGCCGTCAACTCGCCGCCATAGGCCCAGTGGAAGGCCCGGTAGGATTGCAGCGCGCGCAACAGCACCTGCCATTGGTAATTGTCGAGCCCCGAGCCCACCATCTCCACCGAGGGCAGCAGCACGAAGTACTTAACGTCGATCAGACGCGCAGTGTTGTCCGCCCGCTCCAGCGCATAGCCGAGGTTCATGAAGAAGAACCCGTCATTGCGCAGCATCGTGCCGTCCATCGCGCCCCGCAGCAGCGCCGATTGCCGGGCCACCCATTCGCAGAGCTCGGTAATTTCCCATTCAGAGCGCGGCTGACGCTCGATCTGGCGAATCTCCTGAAACGCGGTGTTGAGCGTGTCCCAGACCTGACCTGTGATCGCCGTGCGCACGATGCGGGCGTTTTCCCGCGCCCGCTCGATGCAGGACACCACCGAGGACGGGTTGTCGCGGTCGAAGAACAGATAGCTCTCTATATTGCGCTGCACCGGGTCGCCGTATTTCTCGGAGAAGCCGTCGGCGGTGCCCGAGGCTTGCAGCAGGCTCTCCCA
This sequence comes from Thioclava sp. DLFJ5-1, assembly GCF_002020115.1. Classification (NCBI taxonomy): domain Bacteria; kingdom Pseudomonadati; phylum Pseudomonadota; class Alphaproteobacteria; order Rhodobacterales; family Paracoccaceae; genus Thioclava; species Thioclava sp. DLFJ5-1. The sequence continues at coordinate 9,138 of NZ_MPZU01000005.1, forward strand.
TTCCGAGCGGTAGCCATGCCCGGTCGAAGGCGTCAGCGCGATCCGCGCGCCGACCTCCAGAAGCCGTGCCATCGTCTCCGCGCGCTCCATGTAGCGCGCGACCCAGAACAGGTTTTCAGCGGTTCTACTCAGCATCCGATCACTCCGCCAAAACCCAGGTGTCTTTCACGCCCCCGCCCTGCGAGGAGTTCACGACGAGCGACCCTTCGGTCAGCGCGACGCGGGTCAGCCCGCCGGGGACCAGCTCGACCTTCTCGCCGACAAGGCAATAGGGCCGCAGATCGACGTGACGCGGGGCCACGCCCTCTTCCACGAAGGTCGGCGTGGTCGACAGCGCCAGCGTCGGCTGGGCGATGTAGTTCTCGGGGTTGTCCTCGATCTTGTGGCGGAAATTCTCGATCTGCTCCTTGGTCGATTTCGGCCCGACGAGCATCCCGTAACCGCCCGAGCCGTGAACTTCCTTCACCACCAGCTCGGAGAGGTTTTCGAGAACGTATTTGCAATCGTCCTTCTTGGCGCATTGCCAGGTCGGCACGTTTTCCAGAAGCGGCTCTTCGCCCAGATAGAAGCGCACCATTTCCGGCACGAACGTGTAGATCGCCTTGTCGTCGGCCACGCCCGCTCCGGGCGCCGAGCAGATCGAAACGCCGCCCGAGCGGTAGACATCCATCAGCCCCGGAATGCCCAGCATCGAATCCGGGCGGAAGCAGAGCGGGTCGAGGAAAGCGTCGTCGATCCGGCGATAGATCACGTCGAGCTTCTTCGGGCCTTCCGTCGTGCGCATCCAGCAGAAGCCGCCCTCGCAGAACAGGTCCGGGCCTTCCACCAATTCGACACCCATCAGATCGGCAAGGAAGGAATGCTCGTAATAGGCCGAGTTGAAATGGCCTGGCGTGAGGATCGCGACCGTCGGCTCGCCCTCGCATTTCGTCGGCGCGACCGAGGCCAAGGTGCGGCGCAGCGCATCCGAATAGCCATCCACCGGCTCGATCCGGTTCTCGCGGAACAGCTGCGGGAACATGCGCATCATGATCTCGCGATTCTCCAGCATGTAGGAGACGCCCGACGGGGTGCGGCAGTTATCTTCGAGCACGTAGAACTGATCGGGTCCGGTGCGCACGAGATCGACCCCAACGATATGGCTGTAGATGCCACGCGGCGGAATGAAGCCCGAAACCGCGCGTTCGTAAGCGTCGTTTTGATAGACCAGCCGCGCCGGGATTCGTCCCGCCCGCACGATCTCGCCGCGCCCGTAGACGTCGAGCAGAAAGGCATTCAGCGCCCGGGCGCGCTGCTTGATGCCGCGCTCCAGCTTGCGCCATTCCGGTTGGGTGAAAACGCGCGGAAACATGTCGAAGGGAATCAGACGGTCCGGATCCCCACCCTCGCCATAGACGGCGAAAGTGATGCCGATCCTGCGAAACAGCGCCTCGGCTTCGGCTTGCTTCATCGCGCGCAACTCGGACGGCATTTCGCGCATCCAGCCGTCGAGCCCGCTATAGGGCTGACGCACTTGGCCGCCGTCGAACATCTCGTTGAAATACTCTGTCATCGCGCCGGTTAAGTCCCCCTAGTCTTTTATTTATGTCTAGGCCCTGTACCCCGCGAGTAAAAGGCGATGGCCAATGTTATGCAACGCGCCACGTCCGGGGAAAGTTCATTTCATAGCATCTGCTGAAAAATTGTGCAGCACCGAGCAGCCCCGCGCCCTTGTCAGGGCGGCGCCCCTGCCCCTATCTGGAAAGCAACCGATCAGACACGAGGAACTCCATGACGCTCACACCCCGCCGCCCCGTTTTCGATGCGAATTCAAATGCAGGGGCGTTCGGCGATCTGCCCGAATGGGATCTGAGCGATCTCTACCCCGCACCCGACGCGCCGGAACTGACCAAGGACATGGCATGGCTGGAAAAAGCCTGCGCCGAGTTCGCCGCCGATTACGAAGGCAAACTGGCCGATCTCGATGCCGCGGGCATGGCAGAGTGCATCAAGCGCTACGAGGAGATCGACGAGAAAGCGGGCCGCGTGATGTCCTATACGGGCCTGCGCTATTACCAGAACACGACCGACCCGGCGCGGGTGAAGCTGCTGTCCGACGCGCAGGACAAGATCACCACCTACACGACGCCGCTCGTCTTCTTCAGCCTCGAATTCAACCGCATCCCGGACGAGACCTACGAGGCCGTCTTCGCCGATTCGAAAGTCGCCCGCTACAAGCCGGTGTTTGACCGGATGCGCGCGATGAAGCCCTATCAGCTCTCCGACGAGCTGGAGAAATTCCTGCACGATCAATCGGTCGTGGGCGCAGCCGCGTGGAACCGTCTGTTCGACGAGACCACCGCCGCGCTGGAATTCGAGGTGCAGGGCGAAAAGCTGAGCCTTGAGGCCACCACCACGCTTCTCTCCGACCACAATCGCGAAAAGCGCGAAGCGGCGGCGAAGGAGCTGGCGAATGTGTTCGGCGAGAACATCCGCACCTTCTCGCGCATCCACAACACGCTCGCGAAGGAAAAGGAAATCGAGGATCGCTGGCGCAAGATGCCGACGCCGCAGACCGGGCGCCACTTGTCGAACGACGTGGAGCCCGAAGTGGTACAAGCGCTGCGCGACGCCGTGGTCGCGGCCTATCCGCGCCTGTCGCATCGCTACTACAAGCTGAAGGCGAAATGGCTCGGCCTCGACAAGCTGCAGATCTGGGACCGCAACGCGCCGCTGCCCACCGAAGCCCCGCGCGACATCATGTGGGACGAGGCGAAGGACACCGTGCTGGACGCCTATTCCGGCTTCGATCCGCGCATGGCCGATATCGCGCAGCCCTTCTTTGACAAAGGCTGGATCGATGCGGGCGTGAAACCGGGCAAGGCGCCGGGCGCCTTCGCGCATCCGACCGTGACGACCGTGCACCCCTATGTGATGCTCAACTACCTCGGCAAACCGCGCGACGTGATGACGCTGGCGCATGAGCTGGGCCACGGCGTCCATCAGGTGCTGGCTGCAAAGCAGGGCGAGATGCTGGCCAACACGCCGCTGACGCTGGCAGAGACGGCCTCGGTCTTCGGCGAGATGCTGACCTTCCGCAAGCTGCTGGCTGCCGCAAAGACCAAGGAGGAGCGCAAGACGCTTCTGGCCGGCAAGGTCGAGGACATGATCAACACGGTCGTGCGCCAGATCGCCTTCTACGATTTCGAGTGCAAGCTGCATGCAGCCCGCGCCGAAGGGGAACTGACGCCCGAGGATATCAACGCGCTGTGGATGTCGGTGCAGGGCGAGAGCCTCGGCCCGGCATTCGAGTTCATGGAAGGTTACGAGACCTTCTGGTCCTACATCCCGCACTTCGTCCACTCGCCCTTCTACGTCTATGCCTACGCTTTCGGCGACGGTCTGGTGAACGCGCTATACGCCGCCTATGAGGCCGCGCCCGAGGGCTTCCAGGACAAGTATTTCGCGATGCTGGAAGCGGGCGGCTCGATGCACCACAAGGAACTGCTCGCGCCCTTCGGCCTCGATGCGTCCGACCCGGCCTTCTGGGACAAGGGCCTGTCGATGATCGAAGGCTTCATCGACGAGCTGGAGGCGATGGAGGAGTAATCCTCCCGCCCCGTTCTGAAAACGAAAAAACGCCGCGCGAGGTTCTCAACGCGCGGCGTTTCCGTGACCGGCTCCCCACAAGCACTGTCAACTCCAACCGGAACCTTTACCCCTGAAGGCCCCGGTCAGATCAGCATTTCTTCGACCTCGAAACGGGTCAGCCGCGGCGCGGCGATCGGGCCGAACTCGCGCAGCTTGTCCATTTGCGGAAACAGCGCGAGGAACAGCTCGGCCATCCGCGGGTCGATCATCCGCTCGAACCCTTCGCCGGGATGGAAGCTCTCGACCTCCATGCCTCCGACCTTGAGCGAGCCATGTTGCTCGAGCACCAGATGATAGGCGGAGACTGGCGAGATCGGCGTGACCTCGATGACACTCACCCCATCGACGAAGGCCGCGATCGGCGCATAGGCGGCCTCGATCCCCAGACGTCCGCGCAGCCGGGCATCGCGCAGGCAAATCCGCGCATGCGGGCCCAGCACCAGATCCTGCGACGGGCGGCCATGTCCGAAGGCTTCGGCGGTCACGCGGATCATCCGCGCGGCCACGTCCTTCGCCGCCGGGAACATCGTCATCGAGCCTTTCCAGGTAATCGTCTCAACGCGCTCATCGGCGGTCAGAACCCGCATCCCGGGCACCAGATCCTCAACCGAGATCGGCCCCTCTTCGGTAGCGATCACGGCACCGCGCGCCAAGGCGGAGAACGCTTCCTCGAACAGCGGAATCGCCGGGGCGACGCGGGATGTTTCTTCGATGAAGCCGTTCGCCTCCAGCCACCACGCGGCATAGCGGCGGGTCATCGCAGAGGCGCGCAGGGCGCGTTTCGGCGCATTCGGACTCGCACGCAAGGGGCGCGGCAGAGGCGGTTCGGTTTCGGTGGGACGTAGCGCGGTAGCTGCCGTCCGGTGGGGTAGATTCATGCGATAGGCCTTTCGGTCTTCTCACGGCTGCATCGGCCCCCACCGGTTGCAGAGAGACGCTCACAACATGGCTAAAACGTGCGAGGCCGTCAAATTATTGACGCGATTGTCTCGCGATCGCCGAGCAGTCAGCACCTGCCCTTACGGCACGTTTCTCCACCGCGCACAAACGGCCACAGTCTCACCACATTCGAAACGAATCACCCGCCCCCAGAGACACTGGAGACGGGTGATGAAAATGGCCGGGCGTGGCAGCGCCCGGCCAGGTCTCGCATTGCGATCAGCATGACCAATTACGATCGCCGCGCGAGAAGGGAGGTCACTGTGCGGCGCTGCCCCGGCGCGGCGCGGACGCCACAGGGCGGCTGGTCTGCGACGGGCGCGCCTTGCGGGCCCAGGGCATCCGCGTGTCGCAGTCGCGGGCGGAGGCCACGGCGGCTTTCATCCAGCGGCGGGTCGGTTGAGTCTTGTTCATGTCTTTGTCCCCTCGTCACGAGATCGTCTCCGATCCGGTTCGAGACTGTTCTGACCGCGCAATGGGGCCAGCATGGGGCGGGAGTTGGATTTTTTCGCGCAAGGAAACGAAAGAATGCGGCAAGGCGAATTGTCTCAGCCGCCCCGCCAATATCGTAAAGCGCGCCGCCCGCGTGCCCGGATCAGAGCCGGATCGCCGAGAGCAGACGCCCGTAATCGGCCTCGCCCGCATGGGTCGTGCGGCGATAGGAATAGAAGCGCTCGGGCTCCTGATAGGTGCAGCGGCGCATCCATTCCGCCTCGCCGACGCCCGCCTCGCGCAGCCGGTGCAGCGAAAAGCTCGGCAGGTCGAAATGCGGCTTGCCCGAGGGGCCGGGCGAGAAGAAGCGGCTGTAGTCCATGTCCTCCATCAGGAACTGCTCCATGAAGTCTTCGCCGACCTCGTAGGAATGGACCGAGATGCACGGCCCGATCACCGCCGTGATATTCTCGCGATGCGCGCCCAAACGCTCCATCGCGTCGAGCGTGTTCTCTAGCACACCCTCCATCGCGCCGCGCCATCCCGCATGGGCCGCGCCGATGACGCCGGCTTTCGGGTCGGAGAACAGCACCGGCTGGCAATCGGCGGTCAGGATCGAGATCGCGATGCCCGGCACCTTGGTCACGGCCGCATCGGCGCGCGGCGGCGGATCGGTGATCTCCTCGATCACCGCGACATCGGGCGAATGCACCTGATTGACGCCTTGCAGCGCGTTCAGCTCCACGCCCATCGCATCGGCTGCACGGGCGCGATTTGTGCGCACCGCCTCGCTTTGATCCGACGAGCCGGGACCGCAGTTGAGCCCCGCAAAAATACCCGAGGACGCGCCGCCTTTGCGTGTGAAGAACCCGTGCTTCACGGTTCCCAAGGCGGGTGAGGTCAGAATTTCGAGCATCGTCGACATCGCGTTCCTCAATAGCTCAGATGGTCTTCGGATCGAACCCCGGCGGCAGCGGCGCAGCGGGTGCGACAATCGCCAGAGCTTGGAACAGGTGACCCATTTCCTCGGGATGGGTCAAGCGGCGATGCGCGGCGATATGGGTCTCGCGCGCGGCCCCCGATAACGCTTCCGCGAGGCGCTGCGCCCGTGCCGTGATGCCGAGCCGCTCCAGCAGAACGCCCTGCGCGGTCATGCCCGAGACGGCGGCCCCCGCGTCTTGCGCCGCCTGCGCCAGAGGCTCGAAATCGACATGGGCGGTCAGGTCCGCCTCGCCGGGCTCCGCAAACGGATCGACGGGCTCATGGCCCTTGAGCGCCTGAAACGTGTCGCCCTTGGAATGCCAGTTGCCATAGTCGATCAGCAGCGCCGCACCACCTTGGTTTGCAATCCGCGCGGCCAGCGTCTCGGTGAAGTTCACCGCAGCCGCACAGGTTTCGACCACGTCGCCCGGCACTGTGTCAGACATGCGCGGCTCCAGCGCCTCGAGACGCGACGGCGGCGCGAGGCCGGGCGTCAGATTGCCGTCGTCGGACAGCCCCACCTGCCGCTCGGCCCAGCCGTCGCCGTCCCGCTGGAACTGCCGGATCGGCAGCGCGTCGAGAAACTCGTTCGCGACGAGGAAAACCGGCCTTTCGGGCAAACCGTCGATAGTCTCGTGCCACGTGACCTGATGCGGCGCGAGCGTCTCGCGCTGGATTTCGCGCAAGGTGGGCGAGGCTTCGATCAGATGGACCTGTGCGGCCTCCACCATCCCCGGCACCGCCTTCATCGCGCGCAGCATATCGGCCATCAGCGTGCCACGCCCCGGCCCGGCCTCGGCCAGCACGAAGGGCGCGGGCCGACCCTGATCGAGCCACGCCTGCGCCAGACACAGGCCCAGCATCTCGCCGAACATCTGGGAAATCTCCGGCGCGGTGATGAAATCGCCAGCCCGCCCGAACGGATCGCGGGTCGCGTAATAGCCATGCTCGGGATGCAGCAGGCAGGCGCTCATATAGCGGTCGAGCCGCATCGGCCCCTCCGCCGCGATCTGCGCGGCAAGGATGTCGCCCAGCGGGGTCACGAGGCTTTCGGCGCCCGAAGCGCGCGGATCACGAAATACAGCCCCACCGCGATCATCGGCAGCGACAGCACCTGCCCCATCGTCAGACCCCAGCCATCGGTGAAGCGGATCACGTGGCCGTAGGGATTGCCGAGGGTCACGAATTGCGGATCGCCCTGCCGGAACAGCTCGACAAAGGCGCGCGCGGCGCCGTAGCCCATCAGGAACACGCCGAGGCTCAGGCCGGGGCGTTTCAGCGAGCGGCCGAACCACACCATGCTCCACAGGATCAGGCCTAGCAGCAGCCCCTCCAGCCCCGCCTCGTAGAGCTGCGAGGGATGGCGCGCGCAGGTGCCATCCACCTGCCCCGCGATCCCGAGGCAGGTCTGCGCCAGCTCACCGGGGAAGATCACGCCCCACGGCACGTCCGTGGGCCGCCCCCAAAGCTCCGGCTTGATGAAATTCGCGATCCGCCCGAGGAACAGACCGATCGGCGCGACCAGCGCCATTGCATCGGCCAGTTGCAGCTTGGGCACGTCATGCCGTCGCGCGAACCACCACCCTGCGAGCAGCGTGCCCAGAAAGCCCCCGTGGAAGGACATGCCGCCCTGCCAGACCTTCACGATATCGAGCGGATGGGCTAGATACCACGCGGGCTCATAGAACAGGATGAAGCCAAGTCGCCCGCCCAGAACCACGCCGATGATCACCGCCGTCAGCAGGTCCTCGACCTTGCCGTGCTCCATCGGCGAACGGTTCTGAGGCCAGAGTGTATCGCGCTTCATCAGCGCCACGATGATCTGCCAGCCCGCGATCAGCCCCGCGATATAGGCCAGCGCATACCAGCGGATCGGCAGGCCGAGACCGGGGATCGTGATGGCGACCGGATCGAAATCGGGGAAGGGAATGGCGAGAGGCAGCAAGGCGGTCTCCTGTCAGAAATCGTCGCGAGAAAGCCCTGCGCAGGCCGGGAAGTCAACCTTGCCAGCGGGACCGCCGGGGCCCATATAGACAGGGAAGCAGAAATTGACCGCAAGGGGATGCCGATGCAGCCGCCCAACAAGATGTTCGACGAAATGTCCAAGCTGATGACCAACGCGATGGGCGTGGCCCAAGGCGCGAAGGACGAGGCCGAGACGGCGATGAAAAGCTGGATGGACCGCTGGCTGGCCGACCGCGACCTCGTGACCCGCGAGGAATTCGACGCGGTTCGTGCGATGGCGCAGAAAGCGCGCGAGGAGAACGAGGCACTGAAGGCCCGCATCGAGGCGCTCGAAGGCAAGTCCGAGAGCTGAACGCTTCGCGATGGAATTTGAAAACGCCCGGTCATTATGGCCGGGCGTTTTTCGTTGGGGACCCGCGCGGGGCGACAAGCCCCCGAACCTTTCGTACCCTTCCTCACAAACTAAAATGCCCGCGCCGAGGCGCGGGCAGATTGAAACTCCGTCGAAAGCCTCACGGCCTTACGTACCGTCCGCCTGGTCGTAGGCGTCGATGATCTTCGCGACCATCGGGTGGCGCACCACGTCTTTCGCAGTGAAGTAGTTGAAGCTGATCCCCTCGACATGGCCGAGGATACGCTCCGCGTCCTGAAGGCCCGAGGGCATCCCGCGCGGCAGGTCCACCTGAGACCGGTCGCCGGTGATCACCATCCGCGAGCCTTGGCCCAGACGGGTCAGGAACATCTTCATTTGCATGGTCGAGGCGTTCTGCGCCTCGTCCAGCACCACGAAGGCGTTCGACAGCGTGCGACCGCGCATGAAGGCGAGCGGTGCGATCTCGATCCGCTTCTCCTCCAGCAGCTTCGCAAGTTGCTTGGCCGGCAGGAAGTCGTTCAGCGCGTCATAGAGCGGCTGCATGTAAGGATCGACCTTGTCCTTCATGTCGCCGGGCAGGAAGCCCAGACGCTCGCCCGCCTCGACGGCCGGACGCGACAGGATGATCTTGTCGACATGACCACCGATCAGCATGGTCACACCCACAGCCACCGCGAGATAGGTCTTGCCGGTGCCCGCAGGCCCGATCCCGAAGGCCAACTCGTGTTCGAAGAGATGCTTCACATAAGCCTTCTGTGCCTCGGTGCGCGGCTCGACCTGCTTCTTGCGGGTGCGGATCTCGAACTTGCCTGCCTCGAACATCTCGAGTTGCTCGTCGACCGTGGTCCCGGTGCCGCCCAGATCGGCCATGCGCAGCGCCGCATCGACCTCTTCGGCGTCGATCGGCTTGTTCTGTTCGAGGCGTTGATACAACTGATGCAGCACGGCGGCGGCTTGCGATTGCGCTTCGGGCTCGCCCACCACGGCCAGTTGGTTGCCACGCCGAAGGATGTGAACCTGAAGCTTGTGCTCTATCTGGGCCAGATTGCGGTCGAATTCACCGCAAAGATCGATCAGCAGCCGGTTGTTGGGGAACTCAAGAAGCGTCTCGTGAGCATCCTGAGAGCGAGGCGGGGGTGTGATCGCGCTGAAGCCCAAATACAGAGTCTCCTTAGCTGGTTTGGTAAAGATATGGTGCCTGCCTCGGGGGTTTCACGCAAGCACTGGTTTCCCGCCCTCCTAGGCGCGGCAGCAAATTTCATCAAACTGAAACCAAAAAACGCAGGCGCGGTTCCGCTTGGCGGCATTGCCTATTTATTAGGCGAATCCGGTTTCGCAAGGGAATGCGCGGCGATACGCTGACCGAGGATGCCACCTCTTCGCCGTGCCGCATCATGCCTTCCGAATCGCTGGCTGTGAAAAAGGACCTTCGGGGCTCAGAAACAAGCTGCAAAAGCCAAAGGCCCCACAACCCTAGCGCGAGCACTGTCGCAACAATCGGAACACCCGCTGTCTTTTTCGGCTATTGTTCTCACAAACCCGGCAAATATCGACAATCTCTCGCCAATTTAGGTTTATTCAGGGCAAACTGCACCCTGACGGCGCTCGGGTCGGAGGGATCTTGAGCGCCGCATGTTATTCCGCTGCCCGATCAGGAGAGTCTCGAGAGATGAAGACCATTGCAATCACCGCCGCCGCGTTGCTCACCGGTATGGCGTTCGCTGGCGCCGCACAGGCCGGTACGAGCTGCTACACCGGCCCGGTCGGGCGCGATCACGTCAACAACCAGACCGTCTGCGGACCGACCCGCAAGCAACAGATTCATATCGACTGCTTCCGCGGCCCGTGGCGCGAGACGATCTGGGATCACCCGCAGGGCAGCTTCGTCGATGATCTGGTGGCTTTCGGCTACGATTACGGCGATGCGAACGGCCTCGCGACCCAGATCTGCAAGAACGAGAGCCTCGTGGGCAACCCGGAAGGTCTGCGTAGAGAGCTTCTGAAAGCGATCGCAAACGACCCGCCTGGCCCGAACTGATCGTTCAGGGTATCTAATCAAAAAAGGGCCGCGGATCACGCGGCCCTTTTCATTTGAGACGTCGACGCGAAGAGAGCTCAGATCAACTCGCCCGCCAGCGAATTCGGCGCCGTGCCGGTGATCCGCACCTTCGCCAGAACGCCGGGGCCAAGCCCCTCGCCCGAGACATGGACCGCCTGCAGGTAGTCGGATTTGCCGACCCATTGGCCGTCCAGCCGCCCGGGCTTCTCGAAGAGGACGTTCACTTCGCGCCCGATCATGCTTTCCTGACAGGCCCGCTGCTGCGAGGTCAGAAGCGCCTGAAGCTCTTGCAGCCGCGCATCGGCGACCTCGGCCGGCACCGCGCCCTTCGCGCCTGCCGCGGGCGTGCCCGGGCGCGGCGAGTATTTGAACGAATAGGCCATCCCGTAATTGACCTCGCGGATCAGCGCCATCGTATCTTCGAAATCCTGATCGGTCTCGCCGGGGAAGCCCACGATGAAATCGCCCGAGATCACGATGTCGGGGCGCGCGGCGCGGATACGCTCGATCAGGCGGATATAGCTCTCCGCCGTATGCTTGCGGTTCATCGCCTTGAGGATCTTGTCCGAGCCCGATTGCACCGGCAGATGCAGATAGGGCATCAGCTTCGGCTCGTCGCCATGGGCCGCGATCAGATCGTCTTCCATGTCATTCGGGTGCGAGGTGGTGTAGCGGATACGCTCCAGCCCATCGATCTTGGCGAGCGACCGGGCCAGCCGCGCAAGCGACCAGTCACCGCCCTCACCTTCCCCGTGATAGGCGTTGACGTTCTGACCCAGCAGAGTGATCTCGCGTACGCCTTTCTCGACCAGCGCCTGCGCCTCGCGCAGAATCTTGTCGGCCGGGCGCGAGATCTCGGCCCCGCGCGTGTAAGGCACCACGCAGAAGGCGCAGAACTTGTCGCAGCCCTCCTGCACCGTCAGGAACGCGGTCGGGCGCGCCTGCACGGGCCGCGCGGGCAGGTGGTCGAACTTGTCTTCCAGCGGGAACTCGGTCTCGACGGGGCGCGCGCCATTATCGGTCCGCGCGACCAGTTCGGGCAGCTTGTGATAGCTTTGCGAGCCGACGACCAGATCCACCAGATCCGAGCGCCGCAGGATCTCGTCGCCCTCGGCCTGCGCGACACAGCCCGCGACGCCGATCTTCAGATCGGGCTTGGCCTCCTTGAACGGACGCAGGCGGCCCAGATCGGAATAGACCTTCTCGGCCGCCTTCTCGCGGATATGGCAGGTGTTAAGCAGCACCATATCCGCCGCGCCCACATCGTCGGTCAGCTCATAGCCCTTGGCGCCCATGGCCTCGGCCATGCGCTCACTGTCATAGACATTCATCTGACAGCCATAGGTTTTGATATGCAGCTTTTTCGGAGCGTCGCTCATGCCAATCCTCGCGCGTCTTTCCAGCGGGCCTGATACAGCCAAATCACCCTTTCCCGCAAGGTCGCGCTTGGGGCGGGCCGTAAAGGCTTGATTTCATGCGGGCCTTCCCCGATCCTGCGCCCGAAGACCCCGCGAAAGGGCTGCATCGGGCATGAAATATTCCTCGCTGATCGATTTTCTCACCCGCCAGAGCGCGGCGCTGGCCAAAGGCCCGCTCGGCGTGATCCTCGCCGAGGACGGGATCGAACTGGAGAGCACGATCCGCCACCATATCGACCTCGGGTTTCCGATGCTGCTGGTTCTGGGCCATGCCGCGATGGACCTGCCGGACGATCTGGCCGCCGACAGCCCGACGAAAATCTACCGCATCGATTTCGAGCTGAACCGCCGCGACGCAGCCCCCCTTGCGATCAACCCGATCATCGCCGCTGCGCCCGCCGGAACCTGGCTCTATTACTGTTTCAACGCGGAATACCTGTTCTTCCCCTTCTGCGAGAGCCGCTCGATCGGCGAGGTTCTGAGCTTTCACACCGAAGAGCGCCGCGCCTCGATGCTGAGCTATGTGATCGACCTCTATACCGGCGATCTGGAGGCGCATCCGAACGGCGTCGATACCGAGAACGCGATGTTCGACAAGGCAGGCTATTACGCGCTGGCCCGGCTCGACCCCGAGAACCACGACCATCCGAAAGAGCGGCAGCTGGATTTCTTCGGCGGGCTGCGCTGGCGCTTCGAGGAGCATGTCCCGACACAGCGCCGCAAGATCGACCGGATCGCCCTGTTCCGCGCCAAGTCCGGCCTGAAGCTGCGCCCCGATCACACGTTCAACGACGAGGAATACAACACCTATTCCTGCCCGTGGCACCATAACCTGACCTGTGCCACCGCCTCGTTCCGGGTCGCGAAAGCGCTGAAGTTCAATCCCGGATCGACCTATGACGTGCACAGCTTCACCTGGGTCAATTCGGAACGCTTCAACTGGTCGAGCCAGCAGCTCATGGATCTGGGCCTCATCGAACCCGGCCAGTGGTTCTGATCCGCCCCGCCAACTGATCCCCCTTCGGTTCCCGAACTATGTCTGCACAGGTGCAGGGTCATCTGTGCAATTCCTTAGTAAAAGAATCGCCTTTACAATCCCGATCATTTCACTCAGGTTATTTCCATCAGCCAGTCGATCCCCGACGAGCCGTTTTCGCGAGATGGAGACCGGAGATGAAACGCCCCTCTTCCCCCGGCCCCCGATACCGGGCCGACACGCATGTTGATATCGATCCGCCGCTGAGCCTGCGCGACATCGTCGAGGCGCTGTGCAGTGGCTTCCCCCCGGGCCAGAGCGCGCTCGAAGCGACGCTCGACCGGATCGAGGGAGGCCGCAGATGAGCATCAATGAAAGCTTCGCCAACGCCCTGCCCGTCCATGACGCAGAGGTGCTGACCGGCAAGGGCAACCTCGCCCATATCGTGCTGGACGGTCAGGTCTATACCCTGCGCATCACCAAGGCGGGCAAGCTGATCCTGACAAAATGAGCGCAGTCTTGCGCCATCCACAGATCCCGAACGTCTGAAGCCGCCCGATCGTCCCTCGGGCGGTTTTTTCGTCTCGACGACGCGTATCGCTGCGATCATGGGGGAATGGAGCGGGTGATGGGAATCGAACCCACGTCTTCAGCTTGGAAGGCTGCGGCTCTACCATTGAGCTACACCCGCGCTCTGGCCTCTCCTTAGCGGTCCACGCCGCACCATTCAAGCGGGATCGGCAAGAGGTTCGCGCAAACCCGGCCCCGAGGCGCGGTTCGAATTGACCTCCTGCCCCACGCGCCACGCCTGCAGGATGCCCTCGGGCCTTGGCTGCATCAGGGTCGCCGCGCCATGGCCCTCCTCGCCCAGCCATTTCGCCCAATCGGCTTGCTCGAGAACCAACGGCTCGCGGTGATGGATCGGGGCGAGGGTCGGCCCCGCCGGCAAGGTCACGATGGCGCAGGTGGTCAGCAACTCGCCGCCCTTCTCCCAATCCTGCCAGAGCCCGCCGAACACCATCGGCGCGCCGTCCTTGCGCAAGACGTAGTAAGGCAGCTTCGCCTCGCCCTCGCGATGCCATTCGTAAAACCCGTCCGCCGGGATCAGGCAGCGCCGCGACCGGATCGCTTCTCGGAAGGCAGGTTTTTCCGCCACTGTCTCGGACCGCGCATTGATCAGCAAAGGCCCATCCGTCGGTGTCTTGTACCAATGCGGGATGAAGCCCCAGCGCATCGCCCGCAACTGCCGCTGCCCCTCACCGGAGACACAGACCGGCAGGCTCTGGGTCGGGCAGATGTTGAACCGCTCGCCATCGGGCACGTCATTGCCCGGCACCGCCTTGAACAGACGCGCCATCGCATCGACGGGAAGGGTGTTGGCCATACGTCCGCACATGGCACAAAGCTATGCCGCCACGCGCGCGGCACAAGCCCCACGCTTGACCGGACGGCGCGTTTTCGGGCAAGGGAAAGCCATGTTGATTTACAAAATCCTCCGCCGCCCCGAATGGGATGCATTTCGCGAAGCCGGGCACACGCTCGGCGCGCCGGTCGACCTCGCGGACGGCTATATCCATTTCTCCACCGCCGATCAGGTCGTCGAAACGGCTGCGAAACATTTCACGGGCGAATCCGATCTGGTGCTGGTCGCCTTCGATTCCACCGCGATGGGCGCAGACCTGAAATGGGAGCCCTCGCGCCGCGATCAGCTCTTCCCGCATCTCTACCGCCCGCTGAATCTCAGCGAAGTCGTCTGGGACCACGCCCTACCCCTGGGGGCTGCGGGCCATATCTTCCCGAAGGAAATGTCGTGACCACCCTGATCGAGCGCGTGGGCCTTGCGGCCTTCCAGAAGATCGACCCGGAAAAGGCCCATGGCCTGTCACTGCGTGCTCTGCGGATGGGGCTCGCGCCCCTGCCCGGCCCGATCACCTCGCCGCGGCTAAAGACCGATCTGGCGGGGATGTCGCTTCTCAACCCGGTGGGCCTCGCGGCGGGCTTCGACAAGAATGCCGAAGCCGTGCCGCAGCTGATGCGCGCAGGCTTCGGCTTCATCGAAGTCGGTGCCGCAACGCCCCGCGCACAGGAAGGCAACCTGCCGCCCCGCCTCTGGCGTCTGCCCGCCGATCGCGCCGCAATCAATCGCTTCGGCTTCAACAATCAGGGCATGGAGCCGATCACCGAGCGGCTGGCAAAGCGCCCGCAAGGCATTCCGGTGGGACTCAATCTGGGCGCCAACAAAGACGCCGCCGACCGCGCGAAAGATTTCGCAACGGTGCTGGCCCATGCCGGCCCGCATCTGGATTTCGCGACGGTCAATGTCTCCTCGCCCAACACCGAGAAGCTGCGCGACCTGCAGGGCAAAGCCGCGCTGTCGGCGCTGCTGGCAGGCGTGATCGAGACCCGCGACGGTCTTGCGCGCCGCATTCCGGTCTTTCTGAAAATCGCCCCCGATCTGAGCGCCGAGGAACTGGCCGAGATCGCCGAGGTCGCGCTGGAAAGCGGCATCGACGGGATCATCGCGACCAATACGACGCTCTCGCGCGAGGGGCTGACCTCGCCGAACCCCTCCGATCAGGGCGGCCTTTCGGGCGCGCCTTTGTTCGAGAAATCGACCCGCGTTCTGGCGCAGCTCTCGCAGCATACTGCGGGCGCGCTGCCGCTGATCGGCGTGGGCGGCGTGGGCTCCGCCGAACAGGCCTACGAGAAAATCCGCGCAGGCGCCTCGGCGGTGCAGCTCTATACCGCGATGGTCTTCGCGGGCCTCTCGCTCGCCGCCGATATCGCGCGCGGCCTCGACGCTCTTCTGGAACGCGACGGCTTCGCCAGCGTTTCCGAGGCAATCGGCACCGGGAGGGACAAATGGCTGTAACGATCTGGCACAATCCGCGCTGCTCGAAATCGCGCGAGACCTTGAGGCTGCTCGAAACCCGCGGGATCGCCCCTGAGGTGCGCGACTACCAGAAAGAGCCGCCGACCATGGCCGAGCTGCAGGACGCGCTGATGAAACTCGGCCAGCCCGCCGCCGCGATGATCCGCTGGAAGGACACCGACCTTACGAAAGACGCCGATGAGAATGAAATCCTCTCGGCGCTGAGCGCCAATCCGAAGCTGATCGAACGCCCGCTCGTGCTGACGGACACGGCGGCCCGCATCGGTCGCCCACCCGAGACGGTTCTCGAAATCCTTTAAGGTTGAGGGGCGCTGCCCCTCTTCGGCTCCGCCGAATTCACCCCGGGATATTTCAATCAAGGAGAAGCAAAACAGCCTCTTCGCCTTGGCCCGAATATCCCGGGGGAATCTCCGGAGGAGATGGGGGCAGAGCCCCCTCTCCCTTAAGTCTTGTCGCCCTACGGCGACGGGGGGGGGCAGCGCCCCCTACCCGTTCAGATCCTTGATCAGTCGCCCGTGCTTACGAAGCTCGGCCACCAATTCGCCGAAGGTCCGCAAGCCCCGCGCCTGCAGCGCCGGGAGCATCTTCAGGAAGGCATCCGCCGTCGCGACCGTGTCGCCGATCGCGGTGTGACGCGCCTCCTCGGGGATGGTGATGCCGAGGCGATGGGTTAGCGCGTCGAGCGTGTGGCTCTCGGATTGCCCGAACACCACCGCCGACAGCAGCACCGTGTCGAGGATCGGATGGTCGAACCGTTCGCCGATCGCCACCTCCTTGCGATGCAGGAATTCCATGTCGAAGGGCGCGTTATGCGCGATCAGCACCGCGCCCTCGGCGAAGCGGTGGAAATCGCGCCCGACCTTCGCAATGTCCGGCGCGCCTTCGACCATCGCGTTCGAGATGCCATGCACCTCGGTCGAGCCGGGCGGGATCGGGCGTTTCGGATCGACGAGCGTATCAAAGACCTCGGTATCGATCCGTCGACCGTTGACGATGCGCACGGCGGCGATCTGCACGATCTCGTCGCCCTCGGTGGGCAGCAGGCCCGTGGTCTCGGTGTCAAAGACGACATAGGTCAGATCGGTCAGCGGCGTATCGGCGATCTCGGCGACGCGCTCGCGCGAGAGCAGGTCGAAATCATAGACCACCGCACGCGGCACCGGCTTCGGGCGCTTGGTGACATGGCGCGCCTCGCGCAGCGGGATACATAGCCGCGCCCGCGTGTCGCCCAGCTTCTCGGGCCAGATTTCGGCGGCATGGGTGGTCAGCACGCGATGCCCGGTGACATCCTCCAGCCCGACATCGAGCGGCTGATCGAGCCAGCGCTCCAGCTCGGAGATCGGGACCGGCGCGCCTTCCCATTCCAGCGCGATCAGCGCGCCGGGGCCGTCCTCGGTGATCTCCAGCCGGAAATCGCGCCGGTCGGTCAGGCGGCGCACCAGCCCCGCCAGCAGGGCCACCATCTCGAAGCCCTCGCAGCGTAGCATCAGCCCCGCCGTGACCGGCAGGATCGCCCCGCCCTCGGCGGTCACCCGCGCGGCCACCGCCTGCCCCAGATCGGAGGCGCGGATCATCGCCAGCGGCCACCAATCGGCGCGGTTCGCCTCGTGGCGCTCGAAGAATTCGTGGATCGCGGCGGAGAGGTGATGCGCCTCGGAATTGGCGGCCTCGCGAACCCGGTCGCGCGCGGGGCCCGGCGCAGGGCCGTCATCGGCGGTCAGCACCCCGATCAGCGATTGCAGGGCTGCGGCAGGGCGGCGGATGCGGTCGAAAAGCTCGTCCATCAACTGCTCGCGCTGCGCATGAGAGGCCATGTCGCCCGAGACATCGCGCAGCGTCAGCACATAGCCCGGGCGCGCGCTCAGATAGTGATCCTCTCCCTCCGACAACAGCCGCATCCGGGCGGCGAGCACCCGGCCCTCCGCCTTGGTCGAACAGAGCAGATCCGAGGCCGCATCCGGGTCTTCGGTGGCCAGAAGACGCTCATAGGCATGGGCAATCGGCGGCTGATTGAGATAGTCGAAGACGCGCCGATCCAGCCCCGGCGCATGGGCAGAGCCCAACAACTCCACCGCCTGCCCATTATAGAAGGCCAGCTGATGATCGGCGGTGCAGAGCAGCACGCCCACCGGCACATCCGACAAGAGCGCCTCGAGCCGCTCCTTCTCCTGCGCGAGCCGCGTCGTCTCGCGCTGCACGGCTTCGGTCAGGGCGTTACGGGTTTCCGACAAGTGACGCGTGACCGAGGCCGCGGCGGGGGCCAGATCGCCCAGATAACGCGCGATATCGGCATCCATCTCGCCCTCGATTTCGGCCGTGGTGCGGGCGCGCAGCATCCCCGAGAGCCGCTCGATCGGCTTGGCCACGTTCTCGTCGAACAGAAACCAGATCCAGGCGATCAGCCCGAGGATCACGAAGCCCGCAACCGCGCCGCCGATCACCATCGCATTCAGAAGCTCAGGGTCGCCAAGCCGGGTGAAGCCGAACCACAATCCCGCCACCAGCGCCACCAGATTGCCGAGCGCCAAGGCGGCGAAGAACAGAAACACCCGGGTGCGCAGGGAAAGCCGGGTGAGATCCATCAGGCCGTCTCCCCGTCGAGGATACGGTGGACCTCCTCGCGCAACTCGCGCAGCTCGAAGGGTTTGGCGATGAAACCGTCTGCACCGAGCGCGAGGCCCTTGCGGCGCTCCATCGCGGAACCGCGCGCGGTCATCATCAGGATCTTCACATCGCCGAGGCCCTTGTCGGCGCGCACGCCCTCGCAGATCTCGTAGCCCGAGACCTCGGGCAGCATCACGTCGAGGAGCACCAGATCGGGGCGGGTCTCGCGGATTTTCTCCAGCGCGCCGCGCCCGGTATCGATCCGGTCATGCTCGAACCCCTCGCGGCTCATCAGATAGTCGAGCGCGATGGCGATATTGTCCTCATCCTCCACGATCAGGACGCGATGTTTCCTCCCCCCCGGCATGGTCTCATCCTCCTGCGCATACCGCTTTCAGCCCCGGGTCGTCGGGCGTGAGTTTCAGCCAGCCGCCGCCCGAAAGCTCTCCGTCTTTCGTCAGCGTGGCCCCGTTCACCAGATCGGCGCGGCTGTCGGTCTTGCAGTCATAGACCGTCGGCACCGTCTGCAAATTCTGCCAGCGTCCGATCAGCAGCAGATCCGTCTCGGCCAGCTCCGGCTTGCCCGCGACGGGATGCTCCACCTTGCCCGCATCGACCGCCATGAAACGCGTGACCATCGGCACAAGATAGGTCCAAGGCCGCCACGGCACGCTTTCGTCGATCGGCTGCAGCACGACGACCGTATCGGGCATCTCGGAGCGCATATTGGGAAACCACGAATACTCGCTCCAGACCGTATAGCCGATCAGCGCCGCCCCGATGGCTGCGGGCATCGCCCATTTCGGCAGCTTCTCGCCGCGGAACCTCTTGCTCAGATGCGAGAGCAGGAAGACCACGAGGGCGGCCAGCAGGCCCGCAGCAAGGGTCGAGATGAAGTCGTTCGTCATAAGCTCTCCTCAGCTCATCGCGCCTTTGCCGTGACCGGCGGCCGATTGCATGGTGCGCACCACCACGAAGGCGTCGCGCAGATGCGAGCGTTCGAAATCGGACAGGTCCGAGGGTGCAAGATAATTGTCGGGCTTGCGCCCCGAGCGCGCGAGATGCGCCTGGTTCTCCAGCCGCATCGACGCGATCAGATCATAGGCCTCGACCAGATCACGCGCGCCGGAATGGCTCAGCACGCCGGCATGTTCGGCCTCGATCAGACGGGCGCGGGTGTTCACCTCCGGAAGGCGGCCCTGCAGCGCGTAGATGCGCGCCAGATCGGTCACCGGGACCACGCCGTTATGCTTCATGTCGATATGGTTGCGATGCTCGCCCGAGCGGATCGTGGCGAAGCCCCGGATCAGGCCGAGCGGCGGGTGATGCTTGAGGCTGTTGGCGATCATATGGGCCACGAAGATCGAGTTCTTCGACGCCTTCGCCAGGGTCTCTTCCTGCAACTGCTGGAACAGCCCCGCCCCGTTGCCGCCGATCGCGCGCAGATCGAACATCACCGAGGCGAGCATCTGCGCCTCGGGGTTGGGCTTGGCGATCCAGCCGCGGAAATAGTCGCGCCAGACGCGGACCGGCTGACACCAACGCGGGTTCGTCGCCATCATGTCGCCGGGGCAATAGACGTAGCCGCAGGCATCCAGCCCGTCCGAGACGATTTTCGCGAGCTGGCGGAAATATTCCATATCCGCTTCGGTCACGGCGTCGTCGAGGATCAGGCAATTGTCCTGATCGGACACCCCGGTCTGCTCCTGACGCCCCTGCGAGCCGCAGGCCAGCCACAGATAGGGCACCGGCGGCGGCCCCAGCGCCTCCTCGGCCATCTTCAGCAGGCGGCGCGTGACCGCATCGGCGATATCGGTGATCAGCCGGGTAATGACCTCATGCGCGTGATGCCCGCCCACGAGCTGCACCAGAAGCTGCGGGATACGCGCGGTGACGGTAGCCATTTCCGGCACGGTCTCGGCGCCCGCCACATCGCGGATCAGCACGGCCGAGCTGACGGCCTGAAAGCGGGTCAGATCGGTTTGGGTGATCATGCCCACGAAGCGCCCGCGATCGGTGATCGGCAGGTGGCCGACGCGCTTTTCCAGCATGACATGCAAAAGGTCGGTGCCCAGCCCCTCGGGGGTCAGCGTCACCGGATCGGGGGTCATCACCTCGCCCACGGGCGTATCGGGCGCACGGCCTTCGGCCAAAACCTTGTTCGACAGATCGCGGACCGTGACGATGCCCACCAGCCCCCCCTCGGGATCGGTCACGCCGAGCGAGGAGATATGCGCATCGCGCATCTGCCGCGCGGCTTCGGTGACGGTGGTCTCGGGCGCGCAGCCCATCGGCTCCTGTGCCAGAAGATCGGCGATCTTCATCGTGGCGATGGAATTGGTGCGGGTCTCGCCGCCGCGCACGCGGTTGAAGAAGCGCGCGAAGGCGGGGGCGTTTTGCGACAGCTCGCGGAACTCTTCGACCGGCAGTTCCAGCAAAACGGTCTCGGCGGTGGTGCGCGCGGTGGTCGCGGCCAGACCGTCGCGCATCAGCCCGCGCTCGCCAAAGGTGTTGCGTGCGCCGAGGATCGAGACCAGCGCCCCGTTCTGATCGGTGACTTCGACCGCTCCGCGCTTGATCAGGTAGATGCCCTTGAGCGGCTCGCGGTAGGAATAGACGGTCTCGCCCGCGGGCAATTCTCTGCGGCGGAAGGAACTGGCGACATGCTCCAGCTCGTTGCGCGACAGATTGTCGTAAGGGTGGACGCCTTCGAGAAATGCGAGGATCGGGGTCAGATCGGCGGCCATGATCTTGTCCTTTGGGTGGTGGCGGCGCCCCGAGGGGCGCCTGCCGAAGCTTCAGAGGTCGGGACGAGGTTACCCCCGTCCCTCTTCCCTGTCTTAGTGGTCGACTGCCGCACCGGCGCCTTTCGGCACGCGGATCGACTCGACGAGCTCCTGGATATCTTCCGGGGTCTCCTTGGTCGCGTTCGACACGACATAGGCCACGATGAAGTTCAGGACCGCGCCGATAACCCCGAAGGAGGTCGACTTGATCGAGAGGATCATCGGGTTCGCATCCGTGAACGTGTTGGTGTCCGGGATGAAGAACCAGCCCTTGTGCAGGAAGATGTAGATCAGCGTGGTCGCGAGACCCGTGAGCATACCTGCAACAGCACCGGTGTTGTTGATGCGCTTCGTGAAGATGCCCATCATCAGTGCCGGGAAGATCGACGACGCTGCCAGACCGAAGGCCAGAGCCACCGTCTGTGCCGCGAAGCCGGGCGGGTTCAGACCCAGATAGGTCGCCACGACGATCGCCACGGCCATCGAGATACGGGCGGCCAGAAGCTCGCCTTTTTCCGAGATGCCCGGATTGATCTGCGACTTGATCAGGTCGTGCGAGACCGCCGACGAGATCGCCATCAGAAGACCAGCCGCCGTCGACAGAGCCGCAGCCAGACCACCGGCCGCCACCAGCGCGATCACCCAACCCGGCAGGTTGGCGATCTCGGGGTTGGCGAGCGTGATGATGTCGCGGTTCACGGTCAGTTCGTTTGCGTCGCTCGCATTGTACTCGATGCGGCCGTCGCCGTTCTTGTCGTCGAAGGACAGAAGACCGGTCTGGGCCCAGTTACGCACCCAAGCGAGGTTCTGGTCGTTCTCGATCGCGGTCATTTCCACGGCCGGCTCGGTCACGCCATTCGGGTAGAAGGTCGAAACGAGGTTCAGACGCGCCATTGCACCCACAGCCGGAGCGGTCAGGTAGAGAAGCGCGATGAACACCAGCGCCCAACCCGCCGAGGAACGCGCGTCGGCGACCTTCGGAACGGTGAAGAAGCGCACGATGACGTGGGGCAGACCGGCGGTACCGATCATCAGCGTCATGGTGAACAGGAACATGTTCAGCGTGGTGTCATGCTGGCCGGTGTAGGACGCGAAGCCCAGAGCCTCGACGGTGTCGTTAAGCGTCGACAGGATCGGCGCGCCGGTGTTGACGTCGTTCGAGAACAGGCCAAGACCCGGGATCGGGTTGCCGGTCAGCTGCAGCGAGATGAAGATCGCCGGGATGGTGTAGGCGATGATCAGCACGACGTACTGAGCCACCTGCGTGTAGGTGATGCCCTTCATGCCGCCGAGAACCGCGTAGAGGAACACGATCGCCGCGCCGATGAACAGGCCGGTGGTGTTGTCCACTTCGAGGAAGCGCGAGAACGCGACGCCCACGCCGGTCATCTGACCGATAACGTAGGTGATCGACGCAACGATGAGGCAGATAACGGCCACGGTGCGCGCGGTTTGCGAATAGAAACGGTCGCCGATGAATTCCGGCACGGTGAACTTGCCGAACTTGCGCAGATAGGGCGCAAGCAGCATGGCCAGAAGCACGTAGCCACCGGTCCAACCCATCAGATAGGTCGAGGTGTCGTAGCCACCAAAGGCGATGAGGCCAGCCATCGAGATGAACGACGCGGCCGACATCCAGTCAGCGCCCGTAGCCATACCGTTGACGACCGGGTGAACGCCGCGACCCGCGGCGTAGAATTCCGACGTGGAACCCGCACGGGCCCAGATCGCGATGCCGATGTAGAGCACGAAAGTCGCGCCGACCACCAGCAGGTTGAGGGTAAACTGATCCATGTCCCTCTCTCCTCCCTGAGATTATTCTTCGACGCCGTGCTCGCGGTCCAGTTTGTTCATCCGCCACGCATAGGTGAAGATGAGCACCAGGAACACGAGGATCGAACCTTGCTGGGCGAACCAGAAGCCAAGATCAGTGCCACCAATTTTGATGCCTGCCAGCATCGGGCGCAGCAGGATGCCGAAGCCGAAGGACACGATGAACCAGATCACCAGAGAAATCTGGATGGTCCGGATATTCGCCTTCCAATAGGCGTTGGACGAGGATTTGTCCGCCATGAGACTAACTCCCTTTAGTTTCTCTCCAGACGGGCCCCTCATGGGCCCGCCCCTCCCCAAAAATCAGGCCGAGACGCGCTTTACGATCGACCCAAGGCCCGAGGCGATCTCGTCGATGGAGCCCATCGCCTCGATCTCCTCGAGAACACCGAGCGCCTTGTAATGGGCGATCAGCGGTGCCGTTTGCGCGTGGTAGGCCTCCAGCCTCGCGCGCGCCGTCTCGGCATTGTCGTCGGCCCGGCGTTTGAATTCCGTGCCGCCGCATTTGTCGCAAACACCCGCAACTTCGGGCTGCTTGAACTCGTCATGATAGCCTTCGCCGCATTTGGCGCAGGTGTAGCGGCCGGCGACGCGGGCGATCATCGCCTCGTCGTCGACCTCCAGGCTGATCGCTGCGGTCACCGACTGGCCACTCTCCTCCAGAAGCCTGTCGAGCGCCGCTGCCTGACCGGCGGTGCGCGGGAACCCGTCGAGGATCACCCCTTTCGCAACATCCGGTTCAGCCATGCGATCCTGCAGGATCGCCAGAACGATCTCGTCCGAGACGAGACCGCCCTCCTCCATCACCGCTTTCGCGGCGAGACCGGCCTCGGTGCCCTGAGACACCGCGGCCCGCAGAAGATCGCCCGTCGAGAGCTGCACGAGGCCGAACGTCTCTTCGAGCATCCGCGCCTGCGTGCCCTTGCCCGCGCCCGGAGGGCCGAGAAGGATCAGAACGGCAGGCTTCGTCTGCGTCATGGTCGTGCTGTCCGACATCATTTGTTCCCGCGATTTTCGATCAGTTCATCGACGACCGAAGGATCGGCCAGCGTCGAGGTGTCCCCGAGCGACCCGAAATCGTTCTCGGCGATCTTGCGCAGGATGCGGCGCATGATCTTGCCCGAACGGGTCTTCGGCAGGCCGGGCGCCCATTGGATGACATCGGGTTTCGCGATCGGACCGATCTCGGTGCGGACCCACTTCTCGAGCTCCTTGCGCAGCTCGTCGGACGGTTCGACATCGTTCATCAGCGTGACATAGGCGTAGATGCCCTGACCCTTCAGCTCGTGCGGGTAGCCGACCACGGCGGCCTCGGCCACGGCCTGATGCGCGACCAGCGCGGACTCGACTTCCGCCGTGCCCATGCGGTGGCCCGAGACGTTGATCACGTCATCGACACGGCCGGTGATCCAGTAGTAGCCATCGCTGTCGCGGCGGCAGCCGTCACCGGTGAAGTAATAGCCCTTGTACTGGCTGAAATAGGTCTCCTGGAAACGCTCGTGATCGCCCCAGATGGTGCGCATCTGGCCCGGCCAGCTGTCCGAGATGCAGAGCACGCCTTCGGTCTCGGTCTCGTCCTGCTTCACCGCGGTCTGCGGATCGAGGACGACCGGCTTCACGCCGAAGAACGGACGGGTTGCCGAGCCGGGCTTCGTGGGTGTCGCCCCCGGAAGCGGGGTCAGCATGTGGCCGCCGGTCTCGGTCTGCCAGAACGTGTCGACGATCGGGCATTTGCCCTTTCCGACGTATTTGTCGTACCAGGCCCAGGCTTCGGGGTTGATCGGCTCACCGACCGAACCCAGCACCTTGAGATCGGACAGATCGTATTTCTCAACCCATTCCGGCCCTTGGCCCATCAGCGAGCGGATCGCGGTGGGCGCGGTGTAGAACTGGTTGACCTTGTGCTTTTCGCACACGGCCCAGAAGCGGCCCGCATCCGGATAGGTCGGCACGCCTTCGAACATGATCGTGGTCGCGCCATTCGCGAGCGGCCCGTAGACGATGTAGCTGTGGCCGGTGACCCAGCCCACATCGGCGGTGCACCAGAACACGTCGCCATCATGGTAGTCGAACGTGTATTGCATCGTCATCGCGGCGTAGACGAGATAGCCGCCGGTGGTATGCACGACGCCCTTCGGCTTGCCGGTCGAGCCCGAGGTGTAAAGGATGAACAGCGGATCTTCCGCATTCATCGGACGCGGCGGACATTCGGGCGAGACGTTCTCCATCATCGCCTTCACGTCGACATCGCGACCGTCGATCCACGAGGTCTGGTCGCCGGTATGCTTCACGACGAGGCAGCGCACCTTGTCCGAGCAGTGCAGCAGCGCCGCGTCGGCATTCGCCTTGAGCGGCGTGCGACGGCCACCGCGCGGGGCGGTGTCGGCGGTGATGACGACCTTGGCGCCCGAGTCGTTGACACGGTTGGCCAGCGCGTCGGGCGAGAAGCCCGCGAAGACGATCGAGTGGATCGCGCCGATGCGCCCACAGGCGAGCATCGCGTAAGCCGCCTCCGGGATCATCGGCAGATAGATCACGACGCGGTCGCCGCGCATCACGCCCTGGCTCGAAAGCACGTTGGCGAAGCGGTTCACCTTCTCGGACAGCTCCTTATAGGTGATGTGCTGCGCCGGGGTTTCCGGATCGTCGGGCTCGAAGATGATCGCGGTCTGGTCGCCGCGCGTGGCGAGGTGACGGTCGATACAGTTCACGCTGGCGTTCAGCACGCCGTCCTCGAACCATTTGATATCGACATGGCCGAAAGTGAAATCGGTGTTCTTCACCTTGGTATACGGCGTGATCCAGTCGAGGCGCTTGCCCTCGCGGCCCCAGAACTTCTCCGGATCGGTGATCGATTCCTGATACATCTCGCGATATTTCGCGGCGTCGGCATGGGCGTTCTCGAAGCCCGGCGGGACCTCTTTGACCTCTGGAACCTGAGTCACCTTGTCTTGCGCAGTCATGAGCTTCCTCCCAGCAATTTCGCATTGCGGCACGGCGTGTCCGCATGTCGCCCGCGTGATAGTGCAGGCCCTCTACCCCGCGCCACTGTAACTCAAAGGTTAAGATTCATGTAACCCCCTTTATACGCTACATATTTCTGTAAATTTTTTGACACCGGTTGCGCTAACGCTGTAAATGCACGGAAATGAGGCAGAAAATAGGCAAGCCAATTCAAGTGCTTGCCTGTAGCGTTTCCGCTCGGACCCGACTGAATTTGAAAATCGACCGCACGGTTAAAATCATGCCGCGGCTGCGACGAGACGAATCGGACGCTCAGAATGATTCGGCGCGCGACCTTCCGTTACGGCATACTGTGGATAACTTCGACGATTGTCGCCCGCAGGCCCGCGCCCTACCATCGCGCCGCCTTGAAGGAGCCTCCCATGCCACAGCCGACCCCGCCGACCAACCCGATCCGTCCCACGGATGCCGAGGCCCGCGCCTTGGCGCAAACCCTGATCCGCGAAGCCCGGTTCGGCGCGCTTGGCACGCTCGACCCGGATACGGGCGCGCCGGCCGTAACCCGCGTCGCCCTCGGCCCCGGCCCTAAGGGAGAGCTGTTAACCTTCGTTTCCAGCCTCGCGGCGCATACGACAGCCCTGCTCCGGGACCGCCGGGCCGGGTTGCTGCTTGGCGAGCCCGGCGCGAAAGGCGACCCGCTCACCCATCCCCGCCTCTCGCTGCAGGTCGAGGCGCATGCCATCCACCGCGACGATCCCGCCTTCCCGGCGATGCGCGACCGCTGGCTCTCCGATCATCCGAAATCGAAGCTCTATATCGACCTGCCCGATTTCTTCTTCTTCGATCTCCGCCCGATCTCGGCCAGCCTCAATGGCGGCTTCGGGCGCGCCTTTCGACTGACGCCCGCGGACCTGACATAAAAACAGCGCGCAGGACTTTCGCCCCACGCGCCGCCTTGCCGATCCGCCCGCCCCGGCCCGGATCGGCCCCGCCTTTGCATCCCGTCAGATCGGGTTATCCATCCGGAGCGTGACCTGCAGCCGGCCCTTCGCCGCCTCCGGCCAATTCACCGTGATCTGGTTCTTGGCCGCGCCCTGCTCCACCGCGACATAGGGCATCGCCTCGATCCGCGCCCCCGCGCCGTCGCGCACCATGCCCTCGGCGATCAGACTCTGCACATTACGCGCCCAGCCCCCGAAGGGCAGATACTCGCTCGCATCCACCGTCCAGACCGATTGCGCCGTGGACTGGTTCACCTCGACCATCACCGGGTTCTGCGAGATGTCGTTGATCGCGTTGAACATATTCGCCTCGAAGACCACGTTGCGCACCCGCGAGCGGTCAATATCCGCGAAGCTCGTGTCGATCTTCTCGATCCGGTCGACACTGCCGTTGAGCGACTTGAACACGTTGTTCGTCACGCTCAGCCCTTGGATGAAATGCCCCGGCCCATAGGGCTTGATCGAGAGCCACGTGAACCACGGCGCGACGTTGATGCACACGCAGGTATTGCCCGTCACCGTCAGCCCGCCAAAGCTGTATTCACTCGCGAAATCCGGCTCGGCGTCATGCTCGTTGGTCCACTCGATCACCGAGTTGTCGATGTAATTGCCGGTCACCGCCGACTGGACATTGGTCTGGGTGAAGACCAGCCCCGCCACGCGCACGCCATTGCTTTCCTCGTCGCCCTGAAACCAGTGATTGCCGACGATCAGGTGCCCCGAGCCATTCAACACGAAACTCGTCCCGAAGCGCACGAAGCGCGAGTCGCGGATCTTGCTGTCATTGGCATTGACGTTGAGCACCATCGACTTGCGGTCCTGCGCGGGCACCAGCATCTCGTCGGACAGGAACTGACAGCCATCGATCAGCAGATCCTGACACCCCCGCCCGATCGAGGTGATCGCGCGATCCTTGGGCCGCACCACATAGCTGTCGCGGATCTGGAACATCTGCCCATCCGGCGCCAGCATGATGCAGCTCGCCGCGCCGTTGCAGAGGAATTCCACATTGGCGATATTGAACCGGTCGAGCTTCTCCATCCCGGAAAAATCCAGCACATACTGGTGGCGCGTAAACGTGTAGGTGCGCGTACCCGATCCACCGTAAAGCGGCTGCGAAAGATACAGTGTCTGCGCGCCGACATTCTTCGACTTCACATAGACCTCGCGCCCGACCCCGGTGCCGGTGATCCGCGCGCCAACGGGGATGTTGGCGATATTGGCGACCGAGGTCAGCTGCATCGACTGGCTCACCGAATAGGTCGCCTGCGACGTCACCACCTCATCGTCCCAGGCAGAGCCAGCGATCACGTTGATCTGCCCGTTCTGCAGAACCCGGCGGTTGGAAAAGCTCGTAAGGTCCGGCGCGATCTCCTCGATACGGATCGGTTCGGTCACCTCGACGCGGCGGCCTTTCAGGTCCAGCACGTTGTGATCGGTATAGCCGAACAGCGCCTGCAGCGCCTTCTTGAAGCCCGCCAGCTCATCGCCGAACGCCGCCGCATAGGTCGGAAAGTCGAAGGACGACATCAGCGCCAGTTTCGCCGCAGTTGGCATCACCAGCGTGCCCACGAACTCGACCGGCGACGAGATCGAAATCGTGCGGCCCAGGTAATACACCCCCTCCGAGACGAGAACCTTGCGCCCGTTCGCCGCCTGATCGGCCGCGTTGAACGCCGCGACATTGTCAGTCGTCCCGTCGCCCACCGCGCCGTAGTCGCGCACATCGACCCAGCCCATCAGGTCGCGCAGGAAAGCCTCGGTCACATCCTCGACCTCGATATCGTCGATGCGCACCACGCCGCCATTCGCGCCGGTCAGGTCCAGCCCGAAATGCCCGTAGACCGCATCCAGCCCCCACGGCATATCGACACCGTCGCGCGAGCCGGTCCCGACGATCGCAGACACCTCGACCACCGCGCCATAGCTTTGCAGCGCGACCGTCGGGCCGACCTCGACCACGCCGCTCACATGGGCACCCGATCCCGTCGCCGCATAGCCCGCGACGCGGACCTCCGGCAGGTTGCCGCTGACCGCCTTCACCCGCGCCCGGATGCGCAGATAGGTGCCCGGCAGGATCGGCGTGTCGCCCATGTAGCGCAGCTTCTGCACCGTCTGCGTCTTCAGCATCTCCAGACAGCCGCCGAAATCCGCATCCGCCGGTACCAGCACGGCATTGCCCGTGCTCTCATAGGTCGTGGAGCCCGGCGTGCCATCCTCGCTCGACCATTGATCCAGCCCTTCGGCGAATGCGGGCGGGGTCAGCACCAGCCCTTCGGTAATCGCGACGTTCATCTGCAATCCTCTTGTCCATGTTCCCACCCGCGCGCCCCTTGCCATGCCAATTGCGCGCCGGGACCGACCGAAAGCGCCCGCGCTTCGGCCCGAACAGAGCTAGAAGGAAAGGTTAAAGAAGACCTGAGAGGGCCGTTCGCAGCCTCCGGTCATAGTCTGCGCTCGCGGCGCGCCTCCCGCTTCGCAGGTGACAGCGTCATGCGCCTGACATATCCTCGCGCCACATCGGGTGTGCAGCCAAGAGGAGCCGCAGATGGTTTACGCCATATCCCCCGACGACAAGACCCCGACGAAAGCCCTGCGCCGCATCGCGCGCAGCGAGCTTGGGACAGCCGCTAAACTGGCCGACAAACCCGACCCTTCGGTTCACGCCCTTCGCAAAGCGATCAAGAAGACCCGCGGCCTGATCCGACTCTTCGCGCCGCATTTCTCCGATTTTCACAAGGAGAACGATGCTTTGGCCGAAGCCGCCCGGGGCATTTCCAGCCTGCGCGACGACGAGGTGATGCGCGCCTCGTTGATCCGACTCGGGCGCGAAGGGCCCGATCTCGACGGTGCGTCGGCCGCCCGCGCGATGCTCGACGCGCTGCCCGTGACCCCGCCCCCGAAGGAAGGCGACATCTCGACATTCGCGAAACGCGTCACGGAAATCCGCAAACGCGCGAAGGATTGGGACGTCACCGAAAAGGGCTGGCCCGCCTATGAGGCCGGATTGTACGAGACGCTGAAAGATTGCCGCAAGCGTCTGAAAACCGCGCAGAAATCAAGGGCTGGCTTGGACCTGCACCATTGGCGGACGCGGGTGAAGCAGCACTGGTATCACACCCGGCTGCTCGCCCCGATCTGGCCAGAAATGCTGCATCCGCGCGAAGACGCACTCGACACTTTGGGGGAGTTGATCGGCGACCATCACGATCTGCATGAGCTCGAGACGAAGGTGCCTGAGTATCTCGCCCCCGAAAAGGCCGAGGCGTTGCTTGCACTGATCCGCACTGAATCCGCCCGACTGGAGGCCGAAGCCTTCACCCTCGGCGCCAGGATATTCGCCGAGCCCCCCGAGCCGCTCTGCGACCGCTGGGGGGCTTGGTTCGATTTCTGGAAGTCTTAGTCGACTAGTCCGCCCGCAAGCGCCCGCTCGATCAGCGCGACCGTTTCATCGACACCGTAAAGCGCGATGAACCCGCCGAAACGCGGCCCCTGGCTCTGGCCCAGAAGCACCTCGTAGAGCGCCTTGAACCAGTCGCGCAGGTTGGCGAATTCGTGGTTCTTGCCGACCGCGAAAACGACCGATTGCAGGAACTCGTCGCTATGGAAATCGGCCTCCGGCAGCGGCTCTTCGTTGCCTGCCGCCGCATTCTTGCGCGCGATCTGATCGAGCGCCGCCTCTTCCGATTTCAGCGCCTTGGCCAGATCTACCAGCGCGGCACGTTCGGACGCGTCGGGCGCGCGGAAGACCAGCGTGGGCTTCACGAAATCCTCGAAATACTTCAGCGCGAAGCCTGCCGCCTGATCCAGATCGGGATTGCCTTCCGGGCTCGCCTCGGGCGCGTAGCGCTTGATGAAGCCCCACAGCCCTTCCTTCTCGGTCGCGCCCGCGACGCTCGCAAGATTGAGCAGCATCGCGAAAGGCACCACCATCCGGCTCTCGGGCGGATTACCGCCGTGGATGTGCCAGACCGGGTTGTTCACCTGCTGCTCGATCGGCTGATCGGGATAGGCGCGCAGCTGCTGGTGATATTCGTCCACCGCCTTCGGGATCACGTCGAAATGCATCCGCTTCGCGGTCTTCGGCTTGAGATACATGAAGTAGCTCAAGGATTCCGTCGCCGCATAGGTCAGCCATTCGTCGATCGACAGGCCGTTGCCCTTCGACTTCGAGATTTTCTCGCCATTCGCGTCGAGGAACAGCTCGTAGGTGAAGTGCTCCGGCGCACGCCCACCCAGCACGCGGCAGATGCCGTCATAGATCGGCGTGTTGGTCGAGTGGTCCTTGCCATACATCTCGAAATCGACGCCGAGCGCGGCCCAACGCATCCCGAAATCGGGTTTCCACTGCAGCTTCACATTGCCGCCGGTGACCGGCAGCGTCCATTCGCGCCCATCCTCGTCGTCGAAGGTCACGGTGCCGTCGCGCGCATTGACCTCCTTCATCGGAACGTAGAGCACGCGGCCCGTCTCGGGATGGATCGGCAGGAAGCACGAATAGGTCTGCTGACGCTCTTCGCGCAGCGACTTCAGCATGATTTCCATGATCTGATCGTATTCGTAAGCCGATTTGATCAGCATCTCGTCGAACCGACCCGACTTGTAGTAATCGGTCGCGCTCGCGAATTCATACTCGAACCCGAACGTGTCGAGGAAACGGCGCAGCATCGCGTTGTTGTGGTTACCGAAGCTGTCGAAATCGCCGAACGGATCGGGCACCGAGGTCAGCGGCTTCTGCTCATGCTGGCGCAGCATGTCCTGATTGGGCACGTTGCTCGGCACCTTCCGCATCCCGTCCATATCGTCCGAGAAGCACAGAAGCTTCGTCGGGATATCCGAGATCACCTCGAAAGCGCGGCGGATCATCGTGGTGCGCGCAACTTCGCCAAACGTGCCGATATGCGGCAGACCCGACGGCCCATAGCCCGTCTCGAACAGGACGTAACCCTTTTCCGGGTCCCGTTTCTCGTAACGCTTGAGCACCCGGCGGGCTTCCTCGAAGGGCCAGGCCTTGGATTTCATCGCAGCGTCACGCAAGCTCGTCATTGCATACCTCATGAAGGCGCCCCGTGCGCCCAGTCGCGCCTGACCTATTGAAGCGGAGGGGGACAGTCAATAATTAGCACTCGAACACTATCAAGGAGCTCCCACGTGCCCGACGTTCTCGCCTCGCTTTCGCCCCAAGACGCGCTCGTCGCCGTGATGGTCGCGATTTCCGCCGCCGATGAGGACGTGCCGACCTCCGAACTCGTCGCAATCGAGCGGATAGTGAACCACATGCCGATCTTCGCGGGCTACGATTTCGACCGCGTCTCGCGGGTCTCCCGCTCGGTCTTCACGCTGTTCGAAGAGGAAGACGGGCTCGAGGCGCTGTTCGGCCTGATCCGCGACTCGCTGCCCGAACATCTTTTCGAAACCGCCTATGCGCTGGCCTGCGACGTGGCCTCCGCCGACGGCACGATCCGCCAGACCGAACTGCGCCTCCTGGAAGAGATTCGCGGCGAGTTGGCGATCGACCGGCTACACGCCGTCGCCATCGAATGGGGTGCGAAGGTGCGCCACGCCACGCTCTGATCGGACGATAGAGTCCCGGCGAGGAAACCTGACGACCGCCCCGCCGTCCAGGCGGAGCGACCCCTCAGCCGTAAATCCCGGCCCAACGCTCCAACAGCTGGCTCTGCAGGATTTTCGACGCCCGCACCCATTGGACCTGCCCCGGCGGGCGCGGCGCCGAGCCCGCACGACGACGCCGGTTTAGATCGGCGGTGAAGATCGCGAAGACCAGTTCGGTGCCATCAGGCGCGGTCATATAGCCCGCCAAAGTCGAGACGAAATTCAGCGTCCCGGTCTTCGCATCCACTCGGAATGGCTGGGCTGGCATGTTCTTGCCCGTCGCATCGCGCAGCTTGAATGGCTTCATCAAACTGCGCAGCCCCATCGGCGCACCGAGATTGCGCAGCGCCGCCACCATGTCCTGCGGCGAAAGCTCGGCATCGGCCCGCAGCCCGGAATGGTCGGTAAACCGGGCCGAGCGCGCGCCCGTGCGCTGCTGCAGCCACTGAGTCATCGTCTGCCCCGATTGCTTCAGCGAACTCCCCGCACCCAACCGCTTGCTTACCGTCATGCCCACCGCTTCCGCGGTGATATTGGTCGAATATTTCATCATCTCGCGCAGAACCGGCACAAGCGGATCGCTGCCATGGCTCACCAGAACCGTACCGCCGGGCAGGTTGCGGACCTCTTCCGGCGCGGGCAGCGGTGTGCCCTGCGCGCGGGCCAATGTCTGAAACACGTCGCCCGCATAGGCCGCTGGATGGCGCACCGGCAACCACCGGCTCCCACCACGCCCCAAGGCCGCCGAGGCGACCGTCCAATGCTCGACCCCGCCGCGATCGGAATAGGTGAAAGTGGGCGAGGAGCGTTTCGCGATCGACGCCTTCGCGGTATAGGCCTGCGGCTGCACGTCGCGCCCGCGCGCATCCATGCTCAGCGCCCAGCCCCCACCAGAACGGCGCCATTGGAAATGCACGCGATTGAAATTCAGCATCAGCCCCGAGATCGACGGGTTATAGCCCGCGAAGATCGGCTGATCATTTGCAATCTCGTTCTTGTAGGGCAGCGCCCCGGCCCAGGTCAGGAAACGCCCCGTGATGCCCTGCACTCCCTTCGCCGCCAGCTGCTTCGCCATCGCGTTCAGATCGTCGGTCGTTAGCGTCGGATCGCCCCCACCCGCGAGGATCAGATCGCCCTGAATGCGCCCGCCCGAGATCGGGCCGGTCGCGATCAACTGCGTGCCAAAACGGAAATCGCCGCCCAGTTGCTCCATCGCATAGAGCGAGGTGATCGACTTGAGCGCGGAGGCGGGCGGCATCGCTTGGCCTGCATTGCGCTGTTCGAGGATCTGGCCGCTCTTCAGGTCCGCGACGACATAGCCCACATCGCCGCTGAGCCCGGCCATCCGGACCAATTCGGCTGCCGCGACCGTCTGGCCGAAGCCCGTTTTCGGAGTGGCGAAAAGCGCGGCGCCACCCAGCAGTGCGAAGCGGCGCGATATCGATAGCGGCATGGCGATTCCTCCCTCGGCGTCAATCCGAGCGTAGCGCGCCCCGCACTGTCTTCAAGCGGGTGTCGATGCCCGCCAGCCGCCTTTCTCGCGAATTTCCGTGGAGGAAAGAGACGACATCGGAATGTTGACGAAGCACCAGCGCGGCGCCGGTCCGTCGAGGAGGCGCTGCGAGGCGACCGCGGGCAATTCGGCGCCCGCATAAATCCGCGCCGCGCGTGCCCAGCGCCCCGGCATCCGCCAGCCCGGCCGCGCCAGCACACCGACCGGCACGCTCTCCATGATCGTGCGCCAATGATCCCAGCGGTCGAATTGCACGAGGTTATCGGCCCCCATCAGCCACGCGAAATCCACGCCGGGATAGAGCGCACGCAGCCGCGTTATCGTGTCGGCCGTGTAGCGGGTGCCGAGCCGCGCTTCGAGGTCGGTCACCACGACGCGCGGATCGCCCCCAAGGCTCGCCCGCGCACTCGCGATCCGCTGATCG
Organism: Thioclava sp. DLFJ5-1; assembly: GCF_002020115.1. Classification (NCBI taxonomy): domain Bacteria; kingdom Pseudomonadati; phylum Pseudomonadota; class Alphaproteobacteria; order Rhodobacterales; family Paracoccaceae; genus Thioclava; species Thioclava sp. DLFJ5-1. Next base: position 43,542 of record NZ_MPZU01000005.1, read on the forward strand.
AGCGGCGCGGGCCCATGCGCCTTGAGCGGGTTGCCGGGGCTCACGATCCACCAAACCCGATCAAGATTGAAGCGGCGCAGCGCCTCACGCGTGATCAGGACGTGACCTTCATGCGCCGGATCGAACGACCCGCCCAGAAGACCGATGCGCTGTCCGGCGCGGGCATAGGGAAATCCTTGTCTCATGCGCTGCCCTTACCCGAAGGCGACCGGTCAGGAAAAGAGCGTTTGTGCGCCTAAGGCGCAGCGCCGGGTGACGTCGCCGGCCCATCCTCGACGTTTTCGACAGGCCCGGACCCGAAACGAAGGCATCCGCGCCCTGCGGCCTTCGCGGCATAGGTGGCCCGGTCGACATCATTCTGCAGCGCCTCGATCTCGAGGCTCTCGTAGTCGCGCGACGACACAGCGCCGAGCGATCCGGACACCAGACATTCCTGCCCCCGATACCATTTCGGCGCTTCGAGCTGTTCTATGATGCGTGCCGCGAGCGCACCAATCTCCGCGCGGCTCGGATTACCGCGCAAGAGAACGAGGAACTCATCGCCACCCATCCGCGCGACCAGATCACCTCCGCGCACGCTTTCGCACAGGTTGCGGGCCACCAGTTGCAACACGAAATCCCCCGCCGCATGGCCTTGCGTGTCATTGATCGTCTTGAAGTGATCGAGGTCGACCTGCAGCAAAGCGAAATTCGCCAGGCCGTTCGTCGCATGATCGACGGCCCTTGCGAGCGCCTGTGCCATTGCCCGGCGGTTGGCGAGTTTCGTCAGCGGATCGCTCAGCGCCTGTTCTTCCGCCGCTTTGCGCGCCTGATCAAGCCGCCCGGTCAGAGCCCGCAACTCCTCCAGCACGAGCGATTTCGCTTCCTGCAGATACAGCATTTCCATCGCGAGATCGGCGGCGGAAAAGTCATGTTCGGTCAGGTCGAATTCCGCCACAAGTTCGCGCAGGTGAATACCGAAGCTGAAATTGAGGAGCATATCGCCCCCCGCCAGCGTCAGCGCCCCCCCCCTGAACTGGCGGACCCGCGTGGCTCACCAGCGCGCCGCGCAGGCTTACCTGTGGGCGCATGCGAAGGGTGACATGCAGCATCTCCTCCGCCGTCATGGCCCCGAGGGAGCGCCCGCAGCGCCCGATCTGGCGATCGCAATCAACAGCACCGCAACTTGAGCGCAGTTCTTTCGGGCACATCCGTACCGCCCCGCCGCGCCGCGCGACCGAGAAAAACCGCGAGAACGGCGCGCCGACGATCTGGGCTTCCGGCACCCCCAGAACCTTGCGCAACGTGCGCCCGACCCCGAGGATGCAGGCCTGCTCGTCGAGCCAGAGAAACATCGGCAAAAGCCCGGTCAACAGCGCCAGCCAATAGGCTTGCGCGCCCCGATCAGGTGGAGGCTGGGCGGCCAGTCTCGTGACAGTGTTCTCGCCCGGCACGCTCATCACACCTCACCAATCATGCGCGCGAGGGCAAATTGGCGCGCCTCGGCATGGGTGGCGTCGAGCAGTTGGATCGTCACGGTTTCCCCCATCGGGTCGGGGTCGCGCAGATCGCCCCCGGCGAAACGCGGCGGCACCTCGATCAGCGCGAGGCTGCCATAGTCATCCGCCATCGCGCGCAGAATCCCCGCCAGCACCGCCCCCCAGCCCGGCAGATCCGCGGCGACACGCAGACGGAACTGACCCGGCTGGGTTGCGACCAGATGCAAGTTCGGCAGCTTGAGATCGGGCAGCGCCATGCGCGCGCGATCGTTCAACTCGTTGAGCGAGTTCAGAAAACCGCGATAATCGCAGCCACCGTAACGCAACAGGCGGCGCACCGCTTCACGGCTGCACAGATGCGCCCCAAGGTCTTCCAAAAACTCGGATCGCGCCCGCCCCAACTCGTCACAAGCGGCATCGATCAGCCGCAAGGTCTGCGCATCGTCATATTGCAGCAGAGGCTCATAGCTCTCGCCCGGCAAATCCGCGCGCCGCCGCACACGCGCGCAGAGCGCCGCCCCGTGGGTGTCGGTCAGAAACGTCTCGATAGAGCGGTTGATCAAGCCGAGCATGTGCCCTCCTGACCGCCACGCTAGCGGTCAGAAGTTAACAAAGCTCCAAATTCGCCCGGCTCAGCGCGACAGCGGCAAGAGACGCAGCCCACCGGCCTCAAGCGCCATGATCCCGCTCGGGGCCAGCTGCACCTCACCACGTTTGATCGCGGCGATGACAGGGGCCAGATCGACGCGGAAACGTGGCTCGCCCTGCGCATCGACGACGCTGCCCCAACCGATCGAATCCCACGCGCCGTTCGACTGCCGCAGCACGTAGATCGCATCGCGGTCGGGCAGATGCAGGAGCACCATCGCCTCGTCACCGGGCACATCCGAAAGGAAATCAGCCTCGATCAAGGCGCAATTCGCCGCTGCCCCCTCGGCCGAGGCGCAAAGCCCCGCCGCAACCTCCGGCGCGCGCGCGCGGATCGCATCGAGCAGCGCATCCTCGGGCGCTTTCGCACCGGGCGGCAGCACGAGATCCCGGCGCAGTTGGGCGCGCGCGGCGCTGGCCCCCTCCGCCCCATCCGCAGACGGGCTCAGACGGGCCAAGGCCGTTGCGAGCGCGCGGTCATCACCGGCTTGCGCCTCCAACTCCGCAAAGGCCGCCTGCCCGGCAAGCCCCCAGTGGTTCTTCAAAGCGTAGAGCGGCAAAGCGCCTGCCGTGATGCGCCCCTCGCGATACAGCGCCAGTTGCGAGCGCGCAGCCACCCCGTTCGCATCCAGCACCGGCGTCAGCCACGCCAGCGCGGCAAGAAGCAGGACTCCCGCCATGGCGATATTGATCCGCCGCAGCCGCGCCATCCAGCCGCGCCCCAGTAGCACCGACCCGGCATATCCCAGCGCATACCCCGCCAGAAGCACGATCAGCACCGCCTGCGCCACGCGTCCCGGGGTCCAGCCCTGCGCGGTGACGCTTTGCCATCCAGTCCAGGCCGCCGCCCCGACCAGCACGGGCAGCACCAGCGCCAAGCCTTGAGCCGACAGCCGCAAGACCCGCGCCCGGACGGCACTTTCATCGTCGCGCTCAATGCCGATCGAGATCAGCGTCACCGCCGCCGCGGCCATCGCAAGCAGCGTCTCGATCTGCGAGAACCCGATCAGCGAGACCTCCCCGCGGCGCGCAATGAACCCGGCCACGAAGATCACCGCGACCAGAAGCACAGGCGGCAGCAACAGCCTCAAAAGCCGCAGGATCAGGGTCGGAGAGATCATCTCCTCCAGCTCGGTCACCACTGCCAGCCCGAGCCCGAGAATGCCGCCCGAGACTGTAAAGGCGAACAGCTTCTCCCGCAGAAGCTGGCGCAGGAAATCGAGGTCCACACTCTCGAGCAGGCGCGCCGAAAGGTACAGCACGAGCCAGACCATCCCGAGGAAAATAAACGCAGCCGCATAGCGCACCACGATATTCCAGGCATGCAGGAACAGCGCCGGATAGTCGTTCCAGGCGCGCGTCCCGCCCTGCGCCACGGCCATCGCGAAGGGCATCGGCAGCATCGCCAGAACCGAGAGCGCGAGCAGCTCGTAAGGCATGTATCCCGCCAGCGACTCGCTCGCAGCATAGCCAAGCGACGCCCACCATCCGAGCAGCGCAACCGGAACCGCAATCAGCGCCGCCGCGCCGAATGCCCTGCGCCAGCCGATCTCACCCAGCATCGCAAGCGCGGTCGCGAAGAACGCCGTGCCCAGAACCGACACGCCGAATTGTCCGTGCGCGTCAATCGGAAGCCGTTGCTGCAACTGGTTATCGAGCGCCCAGAAGAACATGCCCGCCAACAGCCCAAGCAGAATATGTTGCAAACGTAGTTGCATGCGTCCCTCTCCTGTCTTGCGCGAGGCTCCCGCGCGTCTGACGCGCCTTTGCTAGCCCGCGCGCTGAGCGAGCCAGTCGGGAAGCCCCCCGATATGATCGAGCACCGCATCAGCGAGCGGGGCCAGATCGGCCCGCTCTGCCGGCCCGCTCAACACGCCGATCGCAATCATGCCCGCCGCGCGCGCCGCGTGCAGGTCATGCTGGCTGTCGCCGACCATCACGACCTCGGCCGGGTCCAGCCCCAGCGAATCCGCGAAGGCCAGCAGCGGGCGCGCCGTGGGTTTCGCCCCATGCCCGCTGTCATAGCCGATAATCCGGTCGAAAAGATCGGTGATGCCCGCCTGCGCAGCATGCGCCCGCGCAGAGGACTCGGCATCGTTCGTGCAAATGCCCAGCTGCAATCCGCGTCCCCGCAGATCGGACAGAAGCGCTGCAAGCGGCACCGGTTCCACCAGAGGCACGTCATGCGCCGCCTGCTCCAGTTCGAGCACCAGATCATCGAGCGACCGTCCCGGAAGATGCGGCAACAGCAATTCCGCCGCCTCCCGAACCGTGCCCGCGATCACCGGCGAATGCGGCTCGAATTCTACCCGCTCGAGGTCGAATCCGATCGCCGCGGCAAGCCTACCAGCCTGCTGGGGATCATTTGCCAACGCCTCGATTTGCAGCTTCGCCCACGCGCCCCATGTCGCGTCGAAGTCGAAAAGCGTACCGTCCTTGTCGAACAGCACCGCCCGTATCTTGCCGCCTGCCATCTGCGATCTGCCTCCCTTTGCGGGCAGATTGCCTAAAGCTGCGCGTCAGGTCCAGTGGCGCAGATCGCCGCGCCCGAGAACCGCGCGCGCCTGCATCAGCGCCTCGGGCTGCACACCAAGGTCCTGCGCGCAATCCAGCACCACCTGATCGTCCTGCAGGACATGGTCGAGAACACCTGCGAGGAAGTCCGGATCGCTCGCCTGCGCCCGCAAATCGTCCACGCTCGCCCCGGAATTGGCGAGGAAAGCGCCGATCAGATCTTCGCGACCGGCAAGCCAGCCGAGGGTCTGCAACGCGAGCGTATGAGCGTTTTCTTGCCGCATGACGGGTCCTTCTCTGACGGGGGGAAACGCTTTGTTAACCTATAGACCGCTAAGGTCAAGAAAAGGCGCGATGAGACGCTGGCGCAGTCGGGAACCGCCCGATGCAAGCCGCACCGCCGGAGGTTGAAGGAGTAGCGTTATATGCCGGGATCGATCCTCATCGTGGATGATGTGGCGACCAATCGCATTGTGCTCAAGGCGAAGCTGACCGGCGCGCGCTACAACACGCTGCAAGCCGCAAGCGCGGCGGAGGCGCTCGCCCTCGCCGCGGCGCAACGGCCCGGCCTGATCCTGCTCGACGTCACCTTGCCCGACATGACCGGGGAAGGCCTCATCGCCCGGCTGCGGGCGAACCCGCGGACCCGGCGCATCCCGATCATCGCGATGACGGGGCGTGACTCGCCGGAGCTGCGCGTGACGCTGCTGCAGGCCGGGGCGAACGAGGTGCTGGCCAAACCCTTCGACGAACTGGTGCTGCTCGCCCGTCTGCGCAGCCTGATCCGCGCCCATGTCGGCGACAAGGATTCGGCGCTGCGCGAGCAGACCTGCCGGGAACTCGGCTTCGCAGAGGCGGCGAGCGACTTCGTCCCTCTCGCGCGGATCGCTCTGATCGCGCCCAACCCGTCCGAGGGGCTGCGCTGGAAATCCGCGCTCGCGCCCCTGCTGACGACAAATCGGATTTTGCTGACCAGTTACGATCAGCCCTGCGGCGACGATCCCACCCGTCGCACCCCCGATCTATTCGTGATCGGCGCAGACCTCGCGCAGCGCGGCGATGGGCTACGGCTGATGTCGGAATTGCGCTCGCATCCCGAAACGCGCCATGCGGCGATCCTGATCGCCAGCCCACCCGACGCGCGCGAGACGCAAGCCAGCGCGCTCGATCTGGGCGCGGATGATCTGCTGCCCGCCGAGATGTTCACACCGCTCGCGGCAAAGGAAGCCGCACTTCGGATCGGCGCGCAGCTGCGCCGCAAGCGCCTCTCGGATCAACTGCGTCTCTCGGTCGATGAAGGTCTGCGTCTTGCGCTGGTCGATCCGCTGACCGGGCTGCACAATCGTCGCTACGTGAACGCGCATCTGTCGCGCATGTCCGAGCGCGCACGCCGCACGGGCCACGGCTATGCGGTGATGCTGCTCGACCTCGACCGGTTCAAATCAGTGAACGACACCTATGGCCACGGCGCGGGTGACGAGGTGCTAGCGAGTATCGCCCGCCATCTGCGCCAAAGCCTGCGCGACGTCGATCTGATCGGCCGCATCGGCGGCGAGGAGTTTCTCGTGGCGCTGCCCGACAGCTCTCTGGTCGAGGGTTGCCGGATCTCAGAACGGCTCCGGCACGAAATCGCGCAGAGCAAGATCACACTGCCCGACGGACAAATGACGCAGGTCACCATTTCGATTGGCCTCGCCTTCGGCGGCACGCGCCATGACGATCCGCAGCACCTTATCGACGAGGCCGATGCAGCGCTTCTTTGCGCCAAGGGAAGTGGTCGAAACCAGGTTTCCCTCGCCCAGCACACAAACGCGGCCTGACCCGAAATAGAAGGGGCACGCCGCGCGTGGGCAGGTGATGAGACTGAGGGTTGGCGAATTTCCAAACGGCAAACGGTCGCGCCCCCTTGGGGGCGCCCGCCCGCCTGACCTCACGGCTTGGGCTGTGGGGTGTCTTCGCGGTCCTTCTTGCGCTTGTCGAACCGCGCCGCGCCCTCGCGCAGACGCTCGGCAAAGCTGTGCCGCGCCTCGGCGCTCATCGCGTCGAGCCGGTCGAGGATCAGTTGCTCGCCGATATCGACCCGCTGCACCGTCCGCGCCTTGTGTCGCTCAAGCAGCTCGGCCACCTGCGCACGATCCCAGGGCTCCGCGTCGATCGCAGCGATCAGCGCCGTCATGTCGCTGCGCGCCTGCCGCCGCATATCGCGGAACTCCGAGCCGCGCGCCTGCGCCGCCTTGCGCAGCGCATCACGATCTTCCGGGCTCAGCGCCCCGGTAAAAGCGCCGAGGCTGACATCGCCCACCACCGGACGAGGCGGATGCCGCTCATGCCCAAGCCAGCCACCGATGAAGAACCCCAGCAAAAGCAGGTTCAGCACCGCCGACCCTATCAGCGCCCAGCGCAATCCCCGGCCATTTCGCGTCTCGGCAGCCGCCATCAGAACCCTCCTTCATCGGCGAAGGCGAAGGTGTCGCCCTCTGGTAGCAGGTTGACCGTGCCGAGGCTTTCGGTCGTGCTGCTGGCGTAAAACGGGCTGAGCGCGCCGATCTCGTCGGCCCCCACGAAGCCGATCCAGACCCCGGCCAGAGCGGCCGTGACCAGACCGCCCATCGGAGCCCAGCCGCCGAACGCGCCGCGAAGCGCGTCCCAGATACCGGCCAAGACGTCAGGCTTGTCGGGCGCTGCAGCGGGGCCAGAACGCGCGAAACCCACTTGCTCCGCCTCCGCATCGGCCAGAACCCGGGCGAGGAACCCCGCCCCGGGCTCGGGCCCGCCCGCCGCGCGCGCCTCGCCGAAAAGCGCCTCCAGCGCCGCGTCGTCCAACGCGTCCGTCTCGCGATCCATGCGTTTGTCAGTCATCGCCAAACCCCAATTTCTCTCGCTGCCCCCGAAGCAGCTTGCTCAAAGCGCGTTTTCCACGCGCTGTCAGACTTTCTACGGCCTCGACGCCGGTTTCCATCGCGGCAGCGATCTCGGGATTGGACAAACCGTCGATATGTCGCAGGGTCACTGCGATCCGCTGCCGTTCCGGCAATTGCTCCAGCGCCGCTTCCAGCGCGGCCACACGGTCGCGCGCGATCAACTCATCCAGCGCGCTCGCGCGGTCATCGGCCACCTCGGGCGCTTCATCCAGCCCCACGCCACGGCGCTTGCGCAGCCGGTCCGTCGCGAGGTTGGCCACCACCCGGTAAAGCCAAGTCGAGACCTTCGCCTCGCCGGCGCGCCACTCCGGCGCGATCTTCCAGAGCCGCAAGAGCCCCTCCTGCGCGACGTCCTCGGCCTCGGCCGCATCGCGCAGATAGCGATAGGCGAGCCGGTAGGCCAAGGGCCCGAAGCGCAGCGTCAATGCCCGCGCGGCCGCCGGGTCGCCCTGCGCGTAAAGCTCCAACAGAGCCTCGTCCGAAGCCTCGTTCATCGCATCCAGTGCCATCGTCATTCCGTCAAAGGCCTAGCCTGCTTTCCCTGCGCATGCAATTTGACATGCAGCCGGGGCGCTTTGCCGCGCCCCGGCTTTTTTCACTGCTCGAAACTCAGTTCGTGGATCGGCCCGAGCCATCCGCCGGACCGTTGCCCGGACCTTGACCTTGGCCAGCCCCGGTGCCCGGCTGCATCGGCGGCGTGCCCTGCGGGCCCTGCCCCATCGGACCCTGACCCATCGGCCCGTCGCCTTGCATCATCCGCCCGTAGCCGTCGCGGTCGCCTTTCCACCCCATGCGATCATGGCCATGGCGATCCCCTTTACCCATGCGGTCATGGCCATGGTAATCGCCTTTGCCCATCCGGCCATGCTCGCGGCGGTCGCTCATCCGCTGCATGAACCGTTTGGCCATCTGCATCTCGTCGGCACTGATCGCCCCGTCATTGTTGCGGTCCATCCGGTCGAACATGCGCGTCGGCATCGGATGCGCCATCAGTTCGGCGGCCGACAGCTCCCCATCGCCATTGCTGTCCTGCGCGGCGAAGCGCGCTTTCACGCGGGCCTCGATACGGGCTTTCACCTTGGCCATCTCGGAATTCACGAGCTCCTCCTGAGAAATCATCCCATCGCCATTGGCGTCGAGCGCCTCGGCGTCGGCGGCCCGCTTGGCCTGGATTTCCTCCATCGTCACCTGACCGTCGCCATTGGTGTCGAAGCGACTGATGTCGAAGCCGAAGCCGCGCCCGCCTTGATCGCGCATCGCGCCGGGCTGCATGTTCTGCCCCATGCCATTGGCGGGGCCATTACCAGCTCCGTTGCCCGGCCCATTCCCGGGCATGACCTGCTGTCCCTGCATCTGGCTGCCGTTCTGGTTCTGCGCCACCACCGGCATTGCGAGGGTGATCGCGCTGCCTGCGAGGATTGCCGCGACGAGGGTCTGCCTGTTCATGACTTTCATTCGAAACTCCTGTTCTCGCTGCCACGGCACGTCTCGCGCCGTCGATATTTGTCCAAACGGCGCATGCGCAGCATTCCGTCGCCAAACTCACGCATCCGTGATAGACCCGCCGGACTTTCCATCCGCCCCGGCTGCCGCCATACTGCCCTGCGAACGGGCGGAGAGAGACCGCCACAAGGGAGAGCGCAATGCAGTCGCATGACGAGTATCACGATGACCGCCCGCTGGGCCGCTCGATCGGGCGGGGCCTGCGCTGCCGCTGCCCGGCTTGCGGCAAGGGACGGATTTTCCACAGTTATCTCAAGGTGCGCGATACCTGCCCGTCCTGCGGCGAGGACCTCTCGCATCAGCGCGCCGATGACGGCCCCGCCTATCTGACGATCCTGATCGTCGGCCATCTCGCGATTCCGATGATGGCGGCCTATTTCATCGCCTTCCGCCCCGGACCGTGGGAGATGATCTGGATTTTCGGCATCGGCTCGATGGTGCTCTCGGCAGTGCTTTTGCCGCTGATGAAGGGAATGCTGGTGGGCATCCAGTGGTCGCGCCGGATGCACGGTTTTGGCGAAGGCGAAATCGTCCATGACTGACACGAGCCCTCCGGTCGACAAAACCGCGCTACGCGACGCGGCCAGCGTGATCGTCCTGCGCCGTGACGCCGATGCGGTGCCGAGCGTGCTGATGGGCCAGCGTGGCGCGGGCGCGGCCTTCATGCCGTCGAAATACGTCTTCCCAGGCGGCGCGCTCGACGCCACGGATTGGGAGGTGCCCTTCGCCTCTCCCCTGCCCGCGCCCGATCATGCGCGGCTCGAGGCCGATGCGCCCGCAGGGATCGGTGGGGCGCTGGCCGCCGCCGCTCTGCGTGAGCTGTGGGAAGAGACCGGGCTGGTGCTGGGCGAGAAATCCGTCTGGCCCGGCGCGGTGCCCACCGATTGGCAGGGCTTCGCCGATCTGGGCTACCTTCCCTCGGCGGCCAATCTGCATTTCGTGTTCCGCGCGATCACGCCCCCAGGCCGTCCGCGCCGCTTCGATGCGCGGTTCTTCCTGATCGACGCGGGCGCGATCCAGGGCGATCTCGACGATTTCTCGCGCGCCTGCGACGAGCTTTCGCATCTGCATTGGGTGCCCCTGCCCGAGGCGCGAGCGCTCAACCTGCCCTTCATCACCGAAGTGGTTCTGGCCGAAATCGCCGCCCTCATCACCACCAAACACGCGCTTGGCACGCCGCATTCGGTGCCGTTCTTCGACAATCGCGGGCCGCGTTCGGAGTTCCGGCGGATCGGGCTTTAACGTCCCGCCAGCACAATCACGATCAGCGACACCACGACGAGCGCGATGCCCGCCCCTTCGCGCTTGTGCAGCCGCTCGTGGAAGAACAGCGCCGAGGCGAGCAGCGTGAAGACGATCTCCACTTGGCCCAGCGCGCGCACGAAGGCCGCGTTTTGCAGCGAGAACGCGGTGAACCAGCCCGCCGAGCCCAGAACGCCGGTGATCCCCACCAGCACCGTGCGCCGCCACGCGCCGAACACGTGGGTCAACTCGCCCGGCTCGCGCAGTCGCAGATAAAGCCCCATTCCGATCGATTGCGCGAAGGTCGCGCAGGCCAACGCGACAATGGCGCGGGCGAAGAAGTCGAGCGGTTCCAACTCCAGCGTCGCGCCGCGATAGAAGATCGACGAGAGGCCGAACAGCGCTCCCGCCCCGACGCCGTAAAGCGCCGCACGCGGGTTGAAGCCGCCTTCGGGCGGTTTGGTCAGGAAAAGCACCCCCGCCAGTCCGATCGCGATCCCGATCCAGCCGATGGGGCCCACGAATTCGCCAAGGATGATCGCGGAGAACAGCGCGACCTGCACCGTCTCGGTCTTGGTGAAGGCCACGCCCACCGCGAAATTGCGCAAGCCGAACAGCGCCACCGTCAGGAAGGTCGCAGCCACCTGCGCCGCCCCGCCCGCAATGACGAAACCCCAGAAGGGGCCGCTCAGATGCGGCCATGGCGTGTCCGTCGCGGCCAGAAAGCCCAGCGCCGTTACAGCCGCCAGCGGGAAGCCAAACAGGAACCGTGAAAACGTCGCACCGCCCACCGAGAGCTGCGCCCCCGCCAGCAGCTTTTGCAACATGAAGCGGATGGTCTGAACGGCCGCCGCGAACAGCGTCACCCAGACCCAGAGATGCACCGGCGCGTCGCTCACTTACCGACCCGCGTCATGTCATAGCCGTTGAAATCCATGACATCGCGCGCCGCCTTGATCAGATCGGGCCGTGGCGAGGCCTGCCGCGACAGGATCATCCCCCAGCGGCCCGAAGGTGTGCCAAGCACCGCAACCCGATAATCGAAATCGACCCAGAGCACCCAGATCGGCTCACCGCCGAACGCGTCCTTCGCCAGCAGCCGCCCGCCCGGTCCGGTCAGCGTCACGGTCTCGTCGACGGCGTCGGGCGTGATCGCGCAATTCGTGCCGCGCAGCCGGTAAGCGCTCTTGCCGTCCCACGCCCAGTTCTGCGTGCCCGAACAGCCCGGAATGCCGCTTTCGACGACATACCATTCGCCACCGAAGCGCTGCGGATCGAACAGCGACGCCGAAGAAATCAGCGCGCCCGGTTTGCGCAGCGACGCGGTCTCCGGCTGGGGCGCACAGCCCGCGAGGGTCAGCGCGAGCATCCCGCCCAACGCAGCGATCTTCGCCCGGCTCATTGCACGCATAGTTGCATCGGGTAGCCCGCCTCGCTCATCACCTCATTGCACCCCAGAAGCGGGGTCACCGGCGCGCAGGTCTTCGAGCGCGCGAGGCATTCACCCTCGCACTCGCTGCCCGCCTGACAGCTCTTGCCGCTGTCTGAAGTTATCTTCACACAGATGAACGCCCCGTCGCGCGCGAGCCATTTGCCGCCGCGCGCGACGCATTCGAATTTCCCGGCATCGATCTTCTCCTGCCCGACCAGCGGCAGTTGCTCCGCCGTATCGCCCTCGTCCGTTGGGCCGAAGGGATTGCAGCCCGCCAAGACGAGCGCCGCACACAGAAGGATCGACGCCCCGCGCATCAGTAGGGCATCGGGTAATGCTTGTGGAGCTCGGCGATCTTGTCGAGCAGCTCCTTCGGCAGTTCTACCCCTTCGGCGTCGAGGTTCGGCTTGAGCTGATCGACCGAGGTCGCGCCCACGATCGGGATCACCGGGAAGGGACGGCTCATCACCCACGCAATCGCCATCGTCACCGGGTGAAGATCGAACTCCTTCGCAAGCGCGACATACCGGTCAGCGATCTCGAAAGCGCGCGGATTGGCGCGCCCGCCGAGATTGTTGACCAGCGACCGGCGGGTGTTGTCGGGGATCACGTCGCCCGAATATTTGCCCGTCAGGATACCCGCGGCGAGCGGCGAATAGGCCAGCAGCGTCACCTTCTCCTGCTGACCCAACTCCCCCAGATCGAGGTCGTAGTAGCGGCACATCAGCGAATATTCATTCTGGATCGACTCTACGCGCGGCCCTTTGCCCGCCTCGGCCAGTGCCAGCCATTGCGCCGTGCCCCAGGCGCTCTCGTTCGACAGGCCGAATTCGCGGATTTTGCCTTCCTGGCGCAGCGCCTCGAGCGTCTCGAGACAGGCGCTCATATCGTCGAGCACCTCCTGCTTCGAAGGCTGCTTCGACGGATCGAAGCGCCACGTCTTGCGGAAGTGATAGGAGCCGCGATTGGGCCAGTGGAACTGGTAAACATCGATGTAATCCGTCTGCAGCCGGGTCAGCGAATCCGTCACCGCCTGGCGGATCCGGGTCGGGCTGATCTCGGGGCCGCCCTCGATCGCGTTCGAGCCCTCGCCGGTGATCTTGGTGGCCACCACCAGATCGTCGCGCTTGCCGCGTTTGGCCAGATAAGTGCCCACGATCTGCTCGGTCCGGCCCATCGTCTCGGCCTTCACCGGGTTCACCGGGTACATCTCGGCCGTGTCGAGGAAATTGACCCCGCGGTCGAGCGCGAAATCGATCTGGTCATGGCCCTCGGCCTCGGTGTTCTGGCTGCCCCAGGTCATCGTCCCGAGACAAATCTCGGACACCATGATCCCGCTTTGACCAAGTTCCAGCTTGCGCATGCCCGCGCCCCCTTTGTCATATGATGTTGCGCGGACCCTGCCACCGGGCCGCGGGAAGGTAAAGGCCTCTGACCCGGTGCTTCGCTTGACGTCGTGCCTACTCGACCCGGTCCATGTAGTCGCCGTAGCCCTCGGCCTCCATCTCCTCGTAAGGCACGAAGCGCAGCGAGGCGGAGTTGATGCAATAGCGCAGACCGCCCTGATCGCGCGGGCCGTCGGGGAAGACATGGCCCAGATGGCTGTCGCCGTTTTTCGAGCGCACTTCGACGCGGGTCATGCCGTGGCTCGTATCGGTAAGTTCCACGACATGATCGTCGATCAGCGGCTTGGTGAAGGACGGCCAGCCGCAGCCCGCGTTGTATTTGGTCGAGGACGCGAACAGCGGCTCGCCCGAGACCACGTCGACATAGATGCCCTTGGCGGCGTGGTTGTCATATTCGCCGGTGAAGGGCCGCTCGGTGCCGTTCTGCTGGGTGACGCGATATTGCTCGGGGGTGAGCTTCGCGATCGCCTCGTCGGATTTCTGCCAGTTGCTCATGATGGGTCTCCCTTTCGCGCCTGATCTAGGCGTCGGAGGCTGCGAGAAAAGCCCTGCCGCCGCGTTTCGCTCGCATGTTCTACGGCGCGAGCCTACCATCCGGATCAGGAGGAGCCGACCATGACCACACCCGATCCCCGCGCCGATCTGCCCACCCATCACGTCGAGAACCAGCCGCCCGCGCGCGGCGACGTCGATCTGTTCGGGACGGATGCGCCCCTGCGCGAGGCCGTGGCGCGGGCGGGCGGTCAGGCGGAGGGGCTGTCAGATTACAGTCAGACCCTCGGCACCACGGAGATGCGCGAGGCCGGGCGCGACGCGAACCGCTACCTGCCGGAGCTGCGCCTCTTCGATATGGGCGGGCGGCGGCTCGACGAGGTGCGCTTTCATCCCGCCTATCATCGCTTCATGGAGGCCGGGGTCGGCGCGGGCTATGCCGCGCTGCCGTGGGAAGGTGCGAAGGGCGGTCATGCCACCCATGCCGCGATGGTCTATCTCGCGAGCCAGATCGAGCCTGGCAGTTGCTGCCCGATGACGATGACCTATGCCGCAGTGCCGGCACTCGACGCCACGCCCGAGATCGCCGCGCTCTGGCGCCCGAAACTGACCGCGCGCAGCTACGATCCACGGGTGCTGCCGGTGGGCGAGAAGACCGGCGCGACGCTGGGGATGGCGATGACCGAGAAGCAGGGCGGCTCGGATGTGCGCGCGAACACCACGCGGGCCGAGCGCGCAGACGGGCATTGGCGGCTGACCGGGCACAAGTGGTTCTGCTCTGCGCCGATGTCGGACGGGTTCCTGACGCTGGCGCAGACCGACAAGGGGCTAAGCTGCTTCCTCGTTCCGCGCTGGCTGGAAGGGGAGCGTAACGCGATCCGCATCCAGCGGCTGAAGGACAAACTGGGAAACCGCTCCAACGCGTCCTCCGAGATCGAATATGAGGGCGCGGTGGCCCATCTTCTGGGCGAGGAAGGCCGGGGCGTCGCGACGATCATCGAGATGGTGCACCACACCCGGCTCGACACGGCGCTGGCGCCTGCGGGGCTGATGCGCGCCGCGATCTCCGAGGCGCATCATTGGGCCACGCATCGCGCTGCCTTCCAGCGGCGCCTGATCGATCAGCCGCTGATGCGTGCGGTGCTGGCCGATCTGACGCTGGATTGGGAGGGTGCGCTGACGCTGGGGATGCGGGTGGCGGAGGCCTTCGACAGCGCCCGCCCCGAGGACCGCGCCTTCGCCCGGATCGGTGTGGCGCTGGCAAAATATTACGGCAACAAGCGCTGCCCCGTCGTGACCTATGAGGCGATGGAGGTGCTGGGCGGCATCGGCTACGTCGAGGACACGCCGATGCCGATGCTCTATCGCGAGGCCCCGCTGAACGGCATCTGGGAAGGCTCGGGCAATGTGATTTGCCTCGACATCCTGCGGACCTTGGCCAAGGAACCGCTGGCGGCGGATATGCTGCGCGCCGAACTGTACGCGGCGCGCGACACCGATCCGCGCTATGACGCGGCGCTGGCCGATCACCTCGCCCGCTGGCCTGCGCTCCCACCCGAGGCCGAGGCGCGCTGGTTCGCGGAACGGCTGGCACTGCTCCTGACCGCGTCGCTGCTGATCCGAAATGCACCTGCGGCGGTGAGCGACGCCTTCGTCGCGACGCGGCTTGCGGGCGAGGCGGGCCGGACCACCGGCGCGATGGCGGGCAGCGATGTCTCTGCTATCCTGAACCGGATCGCTGGCTGAGACTGCGGAAGCCTCCGGCGGGGATATTTGGATCAAGGAGAAGGAGGGGCGCGATGAGCGAAGACCGGTATCTGATCCGGGCCGATGAGATCGCGGCAATGGAAGGGCTGGCGAAGACGCATTTCCTCAACCCGAATGCGCGGCGGATCAACAAGAGCCTTGGCGATGCGACGGGGCTGACCGAGATCGGGGTGCATATCATCGAGGTCGAGCCCGGCTGCGAGAGTACCGAGTTTCACCGCCACCACCACGAGGACGAGGCGATCTTCGTGCTCAGCGGCGAGGCGACCGCGCGGATCGGCGAAGAGCGTCACGCGATCGGGCCGGGCGATTTCATCGGCTACCGCGCAGGCGGCGCGGCCCATACGATCGAGAATACCGGATCGGAGTTGTTGCGGCTGCTCGTGATGGGCCAGCGCCTTTCCCATGACGTCGGCGACTATCCCGACTTGGGCAAACGGCTCTACCGCAATGCGGGGATGGCGTGGCAGATGGTGGATGCCGACGCGATCACGGAGGTCACGGCGGGGGCGAAGAAGTAACGCCCCCAGCCGGGATTTACGCGTTGAACAGGAAGTGCAGGACGTCGCCGTCTTTCACTTCGTAGGTCTTACCCTCGACGCGGAACTTGCCCGCCTCTTTTGCGCCCGCTTCGCCCTTATTGGCGACGTAGTCGTCGTAGGAGACCGTCTCGGCGCGGATGAAGCCGCGTTCGAAATCGCCGTGGATGACGCCCGCTGCCGCCGGGGCCAGCGTGCCCTTGCGGATCGTCCAGGCGCGGGCCTCTTTCGGGCCGACGGTGAAATAGGTCTGCAGGCCGAGCAGGTCGTAACCCGCGCGGATCAGGCGGTCGAGACCGGCCTCTTCCAGCCCCATCTCTTCAAGGAACATCTCGGCTTCCTCGGCGTCGAGCTGCGAGATTTCCTCTTCGATCTTGGCCGAGATTACCACGGTGCCCGCGCCCTGCTCGGCGGCCATCTTCGCCACGGCCTCGGATTTCGAGTTGCCGGTCGCGGCGGACCCTTCCTCGACATTGCAGACATAGAGAACCGGCTTGGCGGTCAGCAGCTGCAGCATGTTCCACGCTTTGCGGTCGTCCTCGGAGACTTCGACGGTGCGCGCGGGACGGCCAGCTTCCAGCGCCTCTTTCGCCTGTTCCAGAAGGCGCATTGCCTCTTTCGCTTCCTTGTCGCCGGATTTCACCTTGCGCGCGAGGTTCGCGATACGCTTCTCGAGGCTTTCGAGATCGGCGATCATCAGCTCGGTCTCGATGGTCTCGGCGTCGGCCACCGGATCGACGCGGCCCTCCACATGGGTCACGTCGCCGTCTTCAAAGCAACGCAGCACATGGGCGATCGCATCGACTTCGCGGATATTGGCGAGGAACTGGTTGCCGAGGCCCTCCCCTTTCGAGGCGCCTTTCACGAGGCCCGCGATATCGACGAAGGTCATGCGGGTCGGGATGATCTCTTTCGAGCCTGCGATCTGGGCCAGCGTGTCGATCCGCTCATCGGGAACGGCAACTTCGCCGACATTCGGCTCGATCGTGCAGAAGGGGAAATTCGCCGCCTGCGCGGCCGCCGTTTTGGTCAGCGCGTTGAAGAGGGTGGATTTGCCCACGTTCGGCAGACCCACGATACCCATCTTGAAACCCATTTCGCCCTCCTGTTTGTGGCTGCGCGCTTCTTATTCATTGGCCGCCCCCGGTGCAAGCGCGCGCGAGGGCCGGAATCGTGATAGGCTGGCCTTCTTGTTCAGGGAGGCGACCGCGATGAGTTTCGAACCCTACATCCACTTTCAGGGAAACTGCGAAGAGGCGATGCGTTTCTATGCCGAGCTCTTCGGCACCGAGCCGCCCTTCATCATGCGCTATGGTGATATGCCCGAGGCCAGCGAAGGCATGAGCGAGGCGGGCAAGGCGCGGATCATGCATGCGCTGATCAAGCTCGGGGATGGCGCGCTGATGGCCTCGGATTGGCCCGAGGGGCGCGACCGCCCGCAAAGTTCGATTTCGATCTCGCATGTCTCGGACAGCCGGGAGGCCGCGAAGGCAATCTTCGAGCGGCTGATGGATGGGGCCGAGGAGGTCATGATGCCCTTCGACGACACGTTCTGGGCCGACGGGTTCGGAATGCTGCGCGACCGCTTCGGCACGGCTTGGATGATCAACGGTCCGGCAAAGATGTAGGCGCGGGCCCTCGCGGCGGGCGGGAGCGCGCGCGAGGCATTGATTTTCCCGCCCTCTTCGCGCAAACCGCTTCGGGACCAGCCGGAGGGACGCCATGACTCGCATCGACGCCAAATTCGCCAGCCTCAAGGAAGAGGGCAAGAAAGCCTTCGTCTCCTACATCATGGCGGGCGACCCGGATCTGGAAACCTCGCTCGAGGTGATGAAGGGCCTGCCGGCGGCAGGCGTCGACATCATCGAGCTGGGCGTGCCCTTCACCGATCCGATGGCCGACGGTCCGACGATCCAGCTGGCGGGCCAGCGCGCGCTCGACGGTGGGCAGACGCTGCAGAAGACGCTCGATATGGCGGCGGAGTTTCGCAAGACCGACGACACCACGCCGATTGTGCTGATGGGCTATTACAACCCGATCTATTCGCGTGGCGTCGATCGCTTCCTCGAAGATGCGAAGGCTGCCGGGATCGACGGGCTGATCGTCGTCGACCTGCCGCCCGAGGAAGATGTCGAGCTTTGCATCCCCGCACAGGCCGCCGGGATCAACTTCATCCGGCTCGCGACGCCGACGACCGACGACAAGCGTCTGCCGAAGGTTCTGCAGAACACCTCGGGCTTCGTCTATTACGTCTCGGTGACGGGGATTACCGGTTCTCAGGCCGCGCAGGCGACCGAGGTCGGCCCGGAAGTCGCCCGGATCAAGGCTAAGACCGATCTGCCGGTGATCGTGGGCTTCGGCATCACGACGCCCGAAGCCGCGAAGACCATCGCGGGTGTGGCGGATGGCTGCGTCGTGGGTTCGGCCATCGTGAAAGAGATCGCCGAGGGCAAGCCGGTGGCGGAAGTGCTGGACTTCGTGAAGGGCCTCGCGGGCGGCGCGCATTCGGCCTGAACGGCCCCACGCCGCTTAAGCGCCGCCGCTTAAGCGCGGCTCAGGGCTTCATGCGATAGCCGATGCGCAGCCAGTACCAGCCAAGCCCCAGGACCACGACCAGCGCGGCGCAGATCACCGCCAACCCGTGCCACGGCGAAGCGTCGGAGACACCCAGGAACCCGAAACGGGCCATGTCGATCAGGTAGAAGACCGGGTTGTAATGGGTCAGGATCTGGAAGGCCGGCGGCAGCGCCTTGGCCGAATAGAAGGTGCCCGACAGAAACGACAGCGGCGTGATGATGAAGTTGGTGATCGCCGCCATCTGGTCGAACTTGTCCGCAAACACCGCCGCCAGAATGCCCAGACCGCCAAGGAAGGCCGCGCCGAGCACGACCGCCGCAATCGCCCAGAGCGGATGCGCGATCCCCTGCCCCAGCACGGCGAACAGCCCGAGCCAGATCACGACCGCCACGATCAGCGCCCGCGCCACCGCGCCAGTCAGATAGCCCACGAGGATTTCCCACGGCGCAAGTGGCGGCATCAGCGTGTCGACGATATTGCCCTGCACTTTCGCGATCACGATCGAGCTAGATGTGTTGGCGAAAGCGTTCTGGATCACCGTCATCATCAGGATGCCCGGCGCGATGAAATGCAGGAAATCGACGCCCAGAACATCGGCGCGGTTGCGTCCGAAAGCCAGCGCGAAGACGGTCAGGAACAGACCGGCGGTGATCAGCGGCGCCAGCACCGTTTGCTGCCAGACCGCGAGAAAGCGGCGAATCTCGCGCCACCCCAGCATCCGCAGGCCCATCCAGTTCACCGCGCCGAAACGGCGCACACCCATCTCGTACATCCTGATACTCCCGTTGTTGCCCGCTCCCTACACGCTCGCGGCCCGCAGCTCAACGTAGCCCGCGCACAGCTGGTTTCCCGCTTGCGCACTGCTCCGGACGTCCTCGCGGGCCTTGAAAAGCGGGCCTCGCGATTGTATCTCTGCGCTCTCCCGCTAAAATAGGGATTGAAACTGGAATGGCCTGCGAGACGGACTTGCAGGAAACCAAGGAAGGATGCCCATGTCCTGGACCGATGAACGCGTCGAATTGCTCAAGAAGATGTGGACCGAAGGCCAGTCGGCCAGCCAGATCGCGAAAGAGCTGGGCGGTGTGACGCGCAACGCGGTGATCGGCAAGGTGCATCGCCTCGGCCTGTCGAACCGCACCGGCGGCGCAGCAGAGCCCGCGAAACCCGAGCCGAAAGCCAAGCCCGAGAAGGTCGAGGCGAAGGCAGAGAAGCCCGCCGCGCAGCCCGCAGCCGAGGCGCCCGAGCCCAAGCCCGCCGCGAAACCGGCAAGCCCCGCGCCCGCTCAGGCCGCAGCCCCGTCGGCCGCGCCCGCGCGCAAGGCGATCATCCCCGCCGGTCAGCCGCTGCCGCCGCAGCCCTCCGCCAACGAGATCGACCCGGCCGCGCTGGCCAAGGTCGGTGAGGTCGAAAAACACGCCAAGAAGCTTGGCCTGATGGAGCTGACCGAGCGCACCTGCAAATGGCCGATCGGCGACCCTGCGACCGAGGAATTCTGGTTCTGCGGCCTGCCGAGCCAATCCGGCAAGCCCTATTGCGAGGCCCATGTCGGCGTCGCCTTCCAGCCGATGAGCTCGCGTCGCGACCGTCGCCGCTGAGGCAATCGCGATACGAATTTCAAAGGGCGCCCCGCGAGGCGCCCTTTTTCTTTGGTCCTTTGGTCGGAGGGTCAGAACCGCCGCGTCCAGCCCACCGAAGCCGAGAACTGGTGCATGTCCAATTCGATATCGCCGCCAAACATGCCCGGCCCTTTGACCTTATGCGGCGCGACATAGTTGATCGCGAAATCGAACGTGTCGCGCTCGTTGAGCTTCTTCGCCCCACCGAAGCTGAAATGATGCTCGACCACGCCGGGGGCGAGCACGCCCAGCATCACGTCTTCCTTGTCGATCGGGTTCGTCGCGTAGGCATAGCCCGCGCGCCAGGTCATATCCGGCGTCTGCTGCCATTCCGCGCCGATCCGGATGACGTCCACATCATCCCAACCAAAACCCGCGCCGCCTTTGGCCCCGAAAAGCCCATTGGTATTGGAATTCCCGACCGCGGCGATATTGCTGTAGAAGATCCGCTGATAATCGAGCATCAGCGCCACATCGCTGCGCGGCTTGAAGGTGACGCCCGCGCTGATCGAGGCGGGAATGTCGAAACTGCCCGCATCTTCGAAGAGCCCGGCATATTTGTCGAATTTCGACATCTTGAACCGGGTCTGCCCCGCAAGGCCAACCGTGACCTGCGGCGAGATCTCGTATTTCAGACCGGCGCGCAGGCCGAACCCGGTGGAGATGTCGTAGCCTCTGCCACTAAAATTGCTGGCATCCGTCGTCATCGGCCCGAACAACGCGGGATTCAGCCCGCGCGCCGCGAACCGTTGGGCCGCGAATGTCGGCGAAATGCCCCAGCTGAAATTCCCGTGCTTGCGCCCGTAGCCGACCGAGACGAACATCTGCATCAGATCGACGCCCGCTTTGCCATCGCAGAAAATACCGGAATCGCCCGGCGCGGCCGCGCAGTTCGGGTTCGCCACATCGGGATAGCTCGTGTTCATCCCGCCATTGCCATAGACCATGACATTCAGCGCGCCGCCGCCTTCCAGCGGGCGGTTATAGCCGAAATTCGGGATCGCGAACCATTCATGTCCCGACTCCGCCCCGCCATCGGGCAAGGGGAAGGCCCCGGTCGCGTCGAACCCCCGCCGCGGCGAGAAGGCCTCTACACCGAAGGTCATCGCATGTCCGATATCGGCGATATTGGCGGGGTTGATCGCCGCCGACATCGGATCGACCGAATAGGCCACCCCGGCCCCGCCGACACCGCGCTGCGCGGGCCCATAAGCAAGGGCGAAGTAGCCCTCTGTCGCGCTGGCGACACTTGGAACGCCCAACGCCAGGCACAACGAAACCGCCCCCGCAAAACGGGGTATTCCAAACTTCTGCATTAGTTTCCTCCCTCTGAGCCGGTGTATCGCGCAGGCAGGCTCTCCCTTCCCCCCTACGCCTCGGCTGTGCCGTTCGAAAAACAGCTTCAAATATTCAACTTTAAATATACCTGATCTGGCAAGTGTTTTCTCGTTTGGCGCGAGTGGGGCCGAAATCCACCCCTTACGCGATGGGAATACCGCCCGTCACGCGGGGGGCTTTTCGGAACGCTCCGCAAGGGCTATATCGCGCGCCATGAGCACAAACCCTCCGAACCTGCGTCCCGATCTCGCGCCCCGCGCGCGCATCTCGGATGCCCCCCGCCCCGGTCAGCCGCTGATCGGGATGGTCTCGCTTGGCTGCCCCAAGGCGCTGGTCGACAGCGAACGCATCCTGACGCGGCTGCGCGCCGAGGGCTACGCGATCTCGCCCGATTACGCGGGTGCGGATGCGGTCATCGTGAATACCTGCGGGTTTCTCGACAGCGCCAAGGCGGAAAGCCTCGAGGCGATCGGCGAGGCGCTGAATGAAAACGGCCGGGTCATCGTGACGGGCTGTCTGGGTGCGGAGCCCGAATATATCACCGGCACGCACCCTTCCGTGCTGGCCGTGACCGGCCCGCATCAATACGAGCAGGTTCTGGACGCGGTCCATGCCGCCGTGCCGCCCGATCCCGATCCCTTCGTCGATCTGCTGCCCGCGGCGGGCGTGAAGCTGACGCCGCGCCATTACAGTTACCTGAAGATTTCCGAGGGCTGTAACCACAAGTGCAAGTTCTGCATCATCCCCGACATGCGCGGCCGCCTCGTCAGCCGCCCGGCCCATGCGATCGTGCGCGAGGCCGAGAAGCTGGTCGGCGCGGGCGTGCGTGAATTGCTGGTGATCTCGCAGGATACGTCCGCTTACGGCGTCGATATCAAACATGCCGAAGAGCGGGGCCACCGCGCGCATATCACCGATCTCGCGCGGAATCTCGGCTCGCTCGGCGCGTGGGTGCGGCTGCATTACGTCTACCCCTACCCGCATGTGCGCAACCTGATCCCGCTGATGGCGGAGGCTCAGGAAAATGGCGGCGGCGTGCTGCCCTATCTCGACATTCCGTTCCAGCACGCCCACCCGGATGTGCTCAAGCGGATGGCGCGGCCCGCGGCCTCGGCCAAGACGCTCGACGAGATAGCGGCATGGCGCGCGGCCTGCCCGGATATCACGCTGCGCTCGACCTTCATCGTGGGCTATCCCGGCGAGACAGAGGACGAGTTCCAATATCTGCTCGACTGGATGGACGAAGCGCAGCTCGATCGTGTCGGCTGCTTCCAGTATGAAAACGTCGAGGGCGCGCGCTCCAATACCCTGCCCGATCACGTGCCTGACGAGGTGAAGCAGGACCGCTGGAACCGCTTCATGGAAAAGGCGCAGGCGATTTCCGAGGCGAAGCTGCAAGCCAAGGTCGGCAGCGTCCAGCAGGTGATCGTCGATGCGGTCGATGCCGAAGGCGCCACCTGTCGCACCAAGGCGGATGCGCCCGAGATCGACGGCAACCTGTTCATCGATGAGGATTTCGAGAATCTCAGCCCCGGTGATATCGTGACGGTCGAGGTCGACGAGGCCTCGGAATACGATCTCTGGGGAAGGCTCGTTTGATCCGCACTCTCGCTCTGCTCGCATTGCTTGCCGGCCTGCTGCCCGTCGCGGCGCAGGCTGGCGCATGCGCCGTCAATGCCGCTCAAGGGCGCGAGATTGCGCAGGCGACTTCGCAACAGCGGCAAGCCCAGGGGCTGAACGCGCTCGCGATGGATCCGCAATTGACGCAGGCCGCAGCAACGCAAGGCTGCGACATGGCCCGGCGCGGCTTCTTCGCCCACAAAGGCTCGGACGGATCGACCCCGCTCAAGCGGGCGGCGAAGGCTGGCTTCCGCGCCTGCCTGATCGCCGAGAATGTCGCGATGGGCCAGCGCGATCCGGGCGAGGTGTTCGACGCCTGGATGCATTCGCCCGGCCATCGCCGCAACATCCTGCTGCGCGGGATCACCCATATCGGCGTGGCGGTCGTGCCCCGGCGCGACGGCAAGGGCCCGTGGTATGTGATGGTGCTCGCGAAGCCCTGCTGAAGCTCAGGTCAGCCCTTCGGTGTCGATGTGGATCACCTCGCCGCAATGTTTGCAGTGGATCGCATCGGCGTCGTGCAGGCTCAGCCCGCAGGTCGGGCATTCATGGCGCACCTTCGTGGGCCGGAACAGCACCTGCGCGAGCCGCAAGAACAGCGTGACGCCGAAGATCATGATGGCGACCGAGATCATCCGCCCCCATTCGCCTTTGGGCGTAATATCCCCGAACCCCGTCGTCGTCAGCGTAGTCACGGTGAAATAGAGCGCGTCGGCATAGTTCGAAATCTGCGGATTGATCCGCACCTGCGTGGCATAGATCAGCCCCGTCATCACGAAGAGGAAAACGCCCAGATTGATCGCGGCGATGATGATTTCCTGATGGTGACGGAAGAATTTGAAGTC
This sequence comes from Thioclava sp. DLFJ5-1, assembly GCF_002020115.1. Classification (NCBI taxonomy): domain Bacteria; kingdom Pseudomonadati; phylum Pseudomonadota; class Alphaproteobacteria; order Rhodobacterales; family Paracoccaceae; genus Thioclava; species Thioclava sp. DLFJ5-1. Next base: position 67,480 of record NZ_MPZU01000005.1, read on the forward strand.
GTGCCGCAGCCGCGCCATGAGTTGATAGGTATGCAGCAATCGCAACGTCCGCAGGATCCGCAGGAAGCCCAGCCCCTCACCCGCGATCGGCGCGAGGAACGACCCGATCGCAATGATGTCGGCCCATGTCGCCGCACGGGTCCAAAAGCGGACCTTCTCGCCTGAGATCGCGTAGCGGGCGAGAAAATCCGCCACGATCACGACGCCGATCACCGCATCGATGACTTCGATCGTGACCGTGTGCGGGAAGAAGGAGGTGACGATGACGAAGAGGATCGTGGCAAGGTCGAAGGCCAGAAGCGCGTAGCGAAACGCATGGGCGCGGCGGGAATCCTCCTCGTAGTAATGGTGCAGCGTCTTGAGCATCGTCTCTCCCATCGTCTTCGCTCAGGGATACAGGCTTTGAACGCCCTGTCAAAGCGCATGAAAAAGGCGGCCCCGGAGGACCGCCCTTTTCGTGGAGACAGCTCATATCAGCTCATTGGGCGCTGGGCGCGAACAGCATCATCGCGGGCTGCGACGAGGCGCCTTGGGTCACGATGTAATTGGCGTCGCCGTAACGTCCGCGCTGCACGTCATGTTGGATGCGCTGAAGCTGGGCCACGGTGTAATCATCGGGGTTGAGCCCAAGCTGCTCGGCCATCTGGGTCTTGCCCGGTGTGGTCTCACCAAGGCCGGGACCGCCCAACTGCCGGTCCGCGTGGCTGCGGTAATAGGCGAGCTTGGCGACATCGCCGTTACGGGCCGCGTGCAACATCTTCTGTAATTCACCCACCGAATATTGCGTGGGATCGACATTGTTCAGACCGGCGAAGGTTTGCAGCTGCGCCGCAAGCTGGGTCTTGCCCTGATTGGTGGCGTTGACGACCATCGACGACGCTTGGGGTTGCGGCGTCATCGAAGGGGCGATGACACCCAGATCCGTACCATTGTCGGCCCCGACTTGGGTCGTGGCGGCCGAGACGATCCCGGCGGAGCCAGCGGTCAGCGCGAGGGCTGCGATAGCGGTGGTCAGAAGATTGCGGGTCATGATGAAATCCTTTCATCAGCAGGTTGATTTCCAGCGGCACCCTGTGGCGCCGATGACCCCGACATATGAGCCCAATCATCGCACAAAAGGCCGTTTTGGCCCCGCCCCGTGTTCACTCAAACACATATACACAGGGAACTCTCGGCTGGTCCGGATTCCGTGAAGTAACTGGAATACAAAAGGAAACCGTATTTCTCGAAAGAATCCGGCACGATGGGCCGGATATAGAAACGGCCCCTGCGAGGGGGCCGTTTTCGGTCAGAAGACTGTGTCGATCTTACGCGTCACGGCCCATCACGGGCTGCGGCGCCACGTCAACCGGCTGACGGTTGGTGTGGTTGATGACGTATTTCGCCTCTTCGCGGTTACCGTTGCGCAGCGCGTTCTGGATGCGGAACAGTTCAGCGGTGGTGTATTCAGCCGGGTTCAGGCCGAGCTGGGCTGCGATCTGAGCTTTGCCGGGGGTCACTTCACCAACAGCCGAGCCTTTGCTGGCCGAGGAGCTTTGCGACATCGACGGTGCGATGGAGCCGTAGCCGTCACCGCCGGCAGCGGCCAGCGAGGTGCTCAGGGCGAGGGCGAGGACCGAAGTCGTGATCAGCGTTTTCATTGTTACTCTCCTATACGAATACGCGTGTTGTGCTTCTCACCGAGAGCGAAGCGACAGAGGGAAGCGTCTGTGCCCTCGGCGATGAGGGGGATTTAGGACCGTTCGCATTCGCAGAAAACCATCCTTTTCACACACAGTTCTGCGCATTTGTGCACGTTGAAAAATGACAGTTAAACGACAGAAGCGGCAGGCTCGCCCGTAGGCCCCCGCCACGCCCCCTTTCCCTATGCCGGCTTTCCGCATAGAAGGCGCCCAAACCCCTTATTCCAAACGAGGTCGACCATGGCGTCCTATCAATATGTCTATCACATGGATGGTGTCTCGAAGACCTATCCGGGTGGCAAGAAATGCTTCGAAAACATCCGCCTGAATTTCCTTCCCGGCGTGAAGATCGGCGTCGTCGGCGTCAACGGCGCGGGTAAATCCACGCTGCTGCGCATCATGGCGGGAATCGACAAGGACTTCTCGGGCGAGGCCTGGGCCGCGAAAGGCGCGAAAGTCGGCTACCTCCCGCAGGAGCCCGATCTGGACCCGGCGCTGACCGTCCGCGGCAATGTCATGGAAGGCGTGGCCGCCAAGAAGGCCAAGCTGGAGCGTTTCAACGAGCTGGCGATGAACTACTCGGACGAGACCGCCGAGGAAATGGCCCAGCTGCAGGACGAGATCGACTCGGAAAACCTGTGGGATCTGGACAGCCAGGTCGACGTCGCGATGGAAGCCCTGCGCTGCCCGCCCGACGAGGCCGATGTCGAAACCCTTTCGGGCGGTGAGCGCCGCCGGGTCGCGCTGTGCAAGCTGCTGCTCGAAGCGCCCGACATGCTGCTGCTCGACGAACCGACCAACCACCTCGACGCGGAAACCATCGCCTGGCTGCAAAAGCACCTGATCGAGTACAAGGGCACGATCCTCTGCGTCACGCACGACCGTTACTTCCTCGACGACATCACCTCGTGGATCCTCGAACTCGAGCGCGGCCGCGGCATCCCCTACGAGGGCAACTACTCCGCATGGCTGGAACAGAAAGCCAAGCGCCTCGAGCAGGAAGCCCGCGAAGACAAGGCCAAGCAGAAGGTCCTCGAGAAGGAACTTCAGTGGATCCGCGCCGGCGCGAAAGCCCGTCAGGCGAAGTCCAAAGCGCGTATCTCGGCCTATGAGAAGATGGCGGACCAGTCCGAGCGCGAGCGCGTCGGCAAGGCCCAGATCATCATTCCGAACGGCCCGCGTCTGGGCGGCAAGGTGATCGAGGTCGAGGGCATCTCGAAACATTACGGCGACAAGCAACTGATCGAGAACCTGTCCTTCTCGATCCCGCCGGGCGCCATTGTCGGCGTGATCGGCCCGAACGGCGCCGGTAAATCCACGCTGTTCCGCATGATCACCGGTCAGGACACGCCCGACACCGGCGAGATCACCGTCGGCGACACGGTCAAGCTGGCCTATGTCGACCAGTCGCGCGACGCGCTGGATGCGAACAAGACCGTCTGGGAGGAAATCTCGGGCGGGGCCGAGCTGATCGAACTGGGCGACGCGCAGGTCAACAGCCGTGCCTATTGCGGCGCGTTCAACTTCAAGGGCGGCGACCAGCAGAAGAAGGTGGGTCTTCTCTCGGGCGGTGAGCGCAACCGCGTCCACATGGCCAAGCTGCTGAAAGAAGGCGGCAACGTGCTGCTGCTCGACGAACCGACCAACGATCTGGACGTCGAAACCCTGCAGGCACTGGAAGCCGCGATCGAAGACTTCGCCGGCAACGCGATCATCATCTCGCACGACCGCTTCTTCCTCGACCGCCTCTGCACCCACATCCTCGCCTTCGAAGGCGACGCCCATGTGGAATTCTTCGAGGGCAACTTCGAGGATTACGAGGAAGACAAGATCCGTCGCCTCGGTCCGGATGCTGTCGAGCCGAAGCGGGTGAAGTACAAGAAGTTCAGCCGGTAAGTTCCGACACTTCGGACTTTTGCTGAAGGGCCTCGCACTCTAACGTGTGAGGCCCTTATTATTTTCTGATTGCTGCTTTGCTACGCGGAAGGAGGCGAGATGCATTGGATCTGCCCGTATTGCGACCGAGAACAAACCGTAACTTCACCAAATTTCAGCAGTATTGGTTTGGCTTTTCAAATTGAAGCGCCTTACGGAGGCGAAATTGGCCTTCAAGGCAGTGCCATTCGGTGCGCGAATCCAGACTGCAATCGCATGGAAGTTAGAGCGCGGATACGCGAGGCAGGTGCCTCAGTAGGCGGAGGCTTCGTGCTCCGACCAGACGGCAAAACTTTCCTGGACGTCAGGCTCTTACCATCAAGCCACGCGCGTGTGTATCCCGACTATATTCCTGCACCGCTCAGGGAAGATTATGTCGAAGCTTGTCAGATTTGCGACTTGAGCCCTAAGGCTTCCGCCACATTAGCTCGACGGTGTCTGCAAGGAATGATCAGGGATTTTGCAAACATTTCCAAAGGTCGGCTTATCGACGAAATCTCTACTTTGAAAAAACTTCTTGAATCCGACAACGCTCCGAAAGGGGTATCCCCAGAAAGTATCGAGGCTATCGATGCCGTTCGAAGCATCGGCAATATCGGCGCACATATGGAGAAAGACATCTCCGTAATCGTCGATGTTGACCCAGAAGAAGCAAGGACATTGATCGAGCTGATCGAGATGCTTTTTGAAGAATGGTACATCGCGCGCGAGAAGCGTCAAACTCGCCTCCAGCGCGTCGTCGCGATTGCGGAGAAAAAAGCTGAAGCGAAGCAAGCCCCAAAAGCGCGATCAGTCAAGGCCAGAGACGACTAACCCCAACCAAAACCACACACCCCAGCCCCATATCACCTCGCCCCTTGCGCGACACCTTCCCCAGTTCCCCATTGCCATCTATAGTGTCTGGTAAGGGACAAGACACAAGACAAAGCGGGGATGGGACTTGGCGCATATCATCGTGATGGGCAACGAAAAGGGTGGGTCGGGGAAGTCCACCACCTCGATGCATGTGGCGACCGCCTTGGCGCGGATGGGATGGAAAGTGGGGGCGCTCGATCTCGATCTGCGGCAGCGCAGTTTCGGGCGCTATGTCGAGAACCGGCTGGCCTATATGGATCGCGAGGGGCTCGACCTGCCCTGCCCCGATTATCGCGAACTACCCGAGGTCGATGCCTCGACGCTGGGTCCGGGCGAGAACCCCTATGACCACCGCCTGTCCACCGCCGTGGCCGAGATGGAGCCGTCTTGCGACTTCATCCTGATCGACTGCCCCGGCTCGCATACGCGGCTGTCTCAGGTCGCGCATTCGCTGGCCGATACGCTGGTCACGCCGCTCAATGACAGTTTCATCGATTTCGACCTGCTGGCGCGGATCGACCCGGTGACGTCGAAGGTGATCGGCCCCTCGATCTATTCCGAGATGGTCTGGTCGGCGCGGCAGCTGCGCGCGAAGGCGGGGCTGAAGCCGATCGACTGGATCGTGCTGCGCAACCGCGTGGGCGCTCAGCAGATGCATAACAAGCGCAAGGTCGGCGCGGCGCTGGAGCAGCTCTCGAAGCGCATCGGTTTCCGCGTTTCGCCCGGCTTCTCCGAGCGGGTGATCTTCCGCGAGCTGTTCCCGCGCGGGCTGACGCTTCTGGACCTCAAGGATCTCGGCGTCGAAAGCCTCAACATCTCCAACGTGGCGGCCCGTCAGGAAGTGCGCGACCTGATGAAGGAGCTGGACCTGCCCGGCGTCGCGGTCGACTTCTGAGCCGCGCTCACGGCGCGACAGGCCCCTTGAGACAAACAAACGCCCGCTGGGAGTGACCCTCGGGCGTTTCGTACTGGTACGGGTGGTTGACTAAGGCGCGCGCTTTTACTGAGATTTCGACATCTCAGCGAAAGGCGATACGCGTCTGCGGCACGGTGCGGGCATCGAGCCGAGTTCTTTCATCCGCAGGTCAATCCGATCCTCGCGGCGCTTGAAGAGGCGAAAAAGGGCAGCCAGACAGCGCATTTCGTGTCTCCTTTGTATCGACGCCGTTTTGGCGTCACCCTTCGAGATTTCCGGCCAATTGAGGCGCTTGCATGGCGGGCTGGGGATATGTCAGTGGCGTTGTCGGGACGCTTTCACGGCCTCTTACGCCGCGACAGGACCGTCGCAGTTTGCGATATCCACGCCATTGCGGGCTTTGCGGGACCTGCCAAGCGCTACGAAAAGCCCTAGCCCAGCCAGCATCATCCAGACCGAGGCGGGAAGCGGCACCGTGGCGGGCGTCTCAACCATCATCGCAATGTCGTCGAGCGAGGCGTTCATATAGTAATAGCTCGTCTCGACATCGAACTGGATGCCCAGCGTCGACCCCACACCCGCCTGCAGATAACTGGTCAGATCGTAGCTCAGCGGCGTCGCGCCCTGGACCGCCGCGTCGCCCGGCTGGGTCGAGAAAATCTGCGAGATCACCGCGCCCGCATCGTCGATCAGGCTCACGCGGAACTGCTGATTGGGATCGTCGAAACCCGACGCGTAGTGGTTCACGAGCTGATAGGTGAAGTTGAAACTTGCGCTGATCACCCGATCGGGGACCGTGAAGAACTGCGTCAGGGTCGAAATCCCGTAGCCGGTTTGCTCGTTCATCACGTCGTAACTGCCCGAGATCGGATCCACACGGCGCGTCGGCCCGCGCGGATTGAACCGCCCGTTATTGATCTGGAAGTCCTCTGCATAGGAAGAGCTGGTCGAATTCCAGCCCGACAGATCGCCGGTCTCGAAATCACCGTTGGTGATCAGATCGACCGTCACCGCCTGCGCGGCAGAGGCATAAAGGACGCTCGCCACCACAAGGGCGAGGCAGCGTTTCGCAAAACTGGCAATCGGTAACAACATGACACGCTCGATCTCGATGGCGTCGCCCCGTTCTTGATGCGGGGACGACTTCGTTACCTTTCATTAACCATCGGAATCGGGACGCACTGGGGCTCCACCGGGGCAATTTCACGATGGGCCGCCATGATGTTTCCACAATCGAAACGCCGCCCCGGAGGGCGGCGCGATTGTTGCTAGCGATGCGAGAGGCAGGTTACCGGGCCCAATCCCACGGCACGGTGAACTCGCCCAGCTTATGGGCCAGCGCGTCCTGATCGCAGTCTCCCGTGGTCGCCAGATGCGCCACCAGACCGCGCTTCTTGTCCTCGGTGACCGAGATGACATGCGCCTTGATGCCCGCCGTCTCCAGCTCGGCATTGAGCACCCGGGTGATCGCCTTCTTGCGCAGGTCGGGCTTGAAGATCTTGCCCACCGCCGTCTTCGGTAACTCGTCCATCACCTCGAGATATTTCGGGACCGCGGCGCGCTCGTGGATATTGGCGCGCGCATGCTCCATCAGCTCTTCGTTGGTCACCTCGGCGTCGGCAACCAGCTCGACATAGGCGCAGGGCAGCTCGCCCGCGAAGCTGTCGGGCTGACCGATCGCTCCTGCGAAGGCCACCGCCGGGTGGCTCAGCAGCGCGTCCTCGATCTCCGCCGGGTCGAGATTGTGCCCGCCACGGATGATCAGGTCCTTCGCGCGGCCCGTGATCCAGAGATAGCCATCCTCGTCGATACGGCCCAGATCGCCGGTGCGCAGGAAGCGCTCCTCGGCGAACAGATCGTGGTTCTTGTCCGGCTCGGTATAGGTCGAGCCCTCGAAGACGCCCGGATTGGCGACGCAGATTTCGCCGACCTCGTCGCGCGCGCATTCGTCGAACGTGCCGTTGCGCTTCTTGAGAATGCGCACATGGGTATAGGGCATCGGGATCCCGACGGAGCCCACCTTCTTCATCCCGTCCACCGGGTTGACCGACACCAGACAGGTCGCCTCGGTCAGACCGTAGCCTTCCGCGATCTCGACCCCGGTCGCCGCCTTGAAGCGGTTATAAAGCTCGATCGGCAGCGGCGCCGAGCCCGAGAGCGCGATCCGCAGCGAGGAGATATCGGCATCGACCTTGCGCTGCACCATCGCGGACACAGCCGTCGGCACGGTGATCAGGAATGTCACCTGCCAGCGCTCGATCAGCTTCCAGAAATTGTCGAACACTCCTTCCCCGCGATAGCCCGCAGGGGTCGGGAAGATGACATGCGCGCCGCTCGCGATGGCCGACATCAGGATCGGATAGGCCGCGAAGACGTGGAACAGCGGCAGCGGGCACATCATCACGTCGTCTTGCTTGAACAAGAGCCGCCCGCCGAGCCAGCCATTGTAGATCATGCCGGAATATTTGTGCTGCGCGACCTTGGGCATGCCCGTCGTCCCGCCGGTATGGAAATAGGCCGCGACGCGATCCTCGTTGGGATCGTCGAACATCAGCCGGTCGCCGGGCATCTTGCTGGCTTCGCCGTTGAAGCTCATCACCTTCGCGTTGTGCTTCACCTCGGTCTTGGGGCGAATGAAGGGCACGATCCAGCTTTTCGGCGGCGAGAGGTAGCGATTGAGATCGACCTCCAGCACGGCCTCGACATTGGGCGCAAGGCGCACGGCTTCAGCCGCCTTCTGCGCCACGTCGGTCTTCGGGAACGCCTTCAGCGTCACCAGAACCTTCGCCTTGGTCTCGCGCAGGATCGCGCCGATCTGCTCGGCATCCAGAAGCGGGTTGATCGGGTTCACGATCCCGGCCGTCGCGCCTGCCAGAAGCACCGTCGCGGTCTCGAGCGAGTTCGGCAGCAGGTAGGCCACCGTGTCGGTCGGCCCCACGCCCAGATGGCGCAGCAGGTTCGCGGCCTGCGTGACCTTGCCGTGCAGCTGCGACCAGCTCAGCGTCTCCGCCTTGTCGGTCGGGCCGGACATGATCTGGAATGACAGGGCCGGACGATCGCCATGGGCCTTGGCGGTCTCGCTCAGAAAGCCGTAAAGCGTTTCGGGGCGGTTGCGCGCCTCCCAGGGTTTCTCGGCCTCGACCGCATCACGGTCGGCAACTGTCGCGAATTTCTGCATTAGTCTCCTCCAGCGGCCGCCGCGTTCCTCCACTGACGGGCCATGCGCAGGATGCGGCAAAAGCGCCCGCCACGGCAAGAGTTACGCCGCCGCCAAAACGTCACGTCACGCAAATTCTGACGTGGGGAAACAAGCGTCCGGGTTCAAGGTGAAAAGGCGCGAACGCCCCGTCACGCCCCTTCGGTGAACTGCAGCCTCGCGAGTTCGGCATAAAGACCGCCCTCGGAGACGAGGCTGTCATGCGTGCCTTGCGCGACGATCTTGCCGTCCTCGAAGACGACGATCCGGTCGGCCTTCTTCACGGTGGCCAGACGGTGCGCCACGATCACCGTGGTGCGGGTCTTGGCCAGCTGATCGACAGCCGCCTGCACTTCGCGTTCGGAGGCCGCGTCGAGCGCCGAGGTCGCCTCGTCCAGCAGCAGGATCGGCGCGTCGCGCAGGATCGCCCGCGCAATCGCGATACGCTGCTTCTGACCGCCCGAGAGCATCACGCCGCGCTCGCCGACATAGGTGTCGAACCCTTCGGGCAGCGCATCGAGGAAGTCGTAGGCATGGGCCGCGCGCGCGGCTTCTTCGACTTCGCGGTCGCTCGCATCGGGCCGACCGAAGCGGATGTTTTCGCGCGCCGAAGCCGCGAAGACGACCGGATCCTGCGGCACCAGCGCGATCGCCTGACGGAAATCATGCCGCGCCATGTCGCGCAGGTCGTAGCCGTCGATCGTGACCTTGCCGGTTTCGGGATCCCAGAACCGCTGGATCAGCTGCACGACGGTCGTCTTGCCCGCACCCGAAGGCCCGACCAGCGCCACAGTTTCGCCCGGCGCGATGTCGAGATCGACATGATCGAGCGCCGAGGCCTGCGGCCGCGACGGGTAATGGAAGCTCACATCCTCGAACCGGATCGCGCCGGTTGCGGGCAGCGGCAGCGGCACCGGATGCTCGGGGTCTTTCACCGAATCCTCGCTTTGCAGCAGTTCCACCAGACGCTCGGTCGCGCCTGCCGCCCGCTGCAATTCGGACCAGATTTCCGACAGCGCGCCGACAGAGCCCGCCACCATCACCGCGTAGATCACGAATTGCACCAACTCGCCCACGCTCATCTCGCCGCCGCGCACGTCGCGCGCGCCGATCCACAGGACGCCCACGACGCCTGCGAAGACGAGGAAGATCACGATCACGGTCATCACCGCGCGCGTGCCGATCCGCTTCTTGGCGGAGAGATAGGCTTTCTCGGTGACGTCGGAGAATTTCTCGCGGGTGATCGCCTCATGGGTGAAGGCCTGCACGGTCTGCGCCGCCAGAAGCGACTCCGAGGCCGAGCCCGACGAGTTCGCGATCCAGTCCTGGTTCTCGCGGCCCAGCACCCGCAGGCGGCGGCCCAGAACCACGATCGGGACCACGACCACCGGCACGACCAGCAGCACCAGCCCGGTCAGCTTGGCCGAGGTGAACATCAACATGATCAACCCGCCGATCAGGATCAGCACATTACGCAGCGCCACCGAGACGGAGGAGCCGATCACCGAGAGGATCAGCGTCGTGTCAGTGGTGATGCGCGAGATGATCTCGCCGGTCAGGATCCGCTCGAAGAAGGCAGGGCTCATCGAGATCACCCGGTCGAACACCGCCTTGCGGATATCGGCCACGACCCGTTCGCCAAAGCGCGTCACGAGATAGTATCGCAGGCCCGTCCCGATCGCGAGCAGCCCCGCGATGACGAGTGCAGCGAAGAAATACTGATCGAGAAGCGCCGCGCCCTTCTGGAACCCGTCCACCACGCGGCGCACCGCGAGCGGCAGGATCAGCGAGATCGAAGCGGTGGCGATCAGCGCCAGCAACGCCCCGAAGGCAAGTCCCTTGTAAGGTGCGATGAAGGGGCCGAGCCCCTTGAGCGCGCCGATCTTCTTCGTCTTCGGCCGGTCATCGGCCGGTCCCGTCGGTCTGCGAGCCATGAATTCTCCCTTGCTTGGTTCAAGGGTTTAGGGGGCGGGAGGTCAGCGGGCAAGCCTCGATTGGCCAAGCCCGCGGCACGCCCATGCCCGGACGGCCTCACGATAGCTCACATTTTCGCCGAAAAGGCTACGGGCGGCCGGACTCGAACCGGCACGGGCAATGCCCAAGGGATTTTAAGTCCCGTGCGTCTACCATTTCGCCACGCCCGCAGCGCGCTCTGGCTAGCGCGGGCGCGGCGACTTGGCAAGGCCGCGAGGCGCTCAGCGCCCCTCGAATTTCGGCGCGCGCTTCTCGAGGAACGCGGTCACGCCTTCGCGGAAATCATGGCTCTGGCCGAGGCTGCCCTGCAGCTCCGCCTCCAGCTCCAGCTGGGTCGACAGATCATTGCTGTAACCCTCGCGCAGCGACCGCTTCACCGCGCGATAGCCCGCCGTCGGACCATTCGCCAGATGCGCCGCGCGGGCACGCCAGTGATGATCGAAATCGACCTCGGCGATCGCCTCCCAGATCATGCCCCAATCGGCCGCCTGCCGGGCCGAGATCTTGTCGGCAAACAGCGCCATGCCCATCGCGCGGGCAAAACCCACCTGACGCGGCAGCCAATAGGTGCCGCCCGCATCCGGCATCAGCCCAATCCGCGTGAAGGCCTGAATGAAGCTCGCCGCTTCCGAGGCGATAACCACGTCGGCGGCCAGCGCGATATTCGCCCCCGCCCCTGCCGCAGGCCCGTTCACCGCAGAGACCACCGGCAGCGGGCTCTCGTAGATCGCCTTGAGCATCGGCTCGTATTCGTCGCGCAGCACCCGCTCCAGATCGAGCCCCGCCGCCGAGACGCCATCGCCCAGATCCTGCCCCGAACAGAAAGCGCGCCCCGCGCCGGTCAGCACGATCACCCGGGCCTCATCCTCGGCGCGTTTCACCGCCTCGAGGATTTCCGCGCGCATCTGCGCGTTGAGCGCGTTCATCACATCGGGCCGGTTGAGCGTGATCACCGCGACCTGCTCTTCGACCTCGTACCGGATAACCTTGAACACCATCTGGAAAACGCGCCTCCCTCTTTGTCGCGCGCCCACGATAACGCGGGTCACGCGAAGGGAAAGCGGAACGGGGCGTCACGAAGCGCCCCCGCGCCGTTTTCTTCAGAAGATTTCGAACAGGCCCGCAGCGCCCTGCCCGCCGCCGATGCACATCGACACGACGCCGTAGCGCGCTCCACGGCGCTTGCCTTCCAGCAGGATATGGCCCGCCATGCGCGCGCCCGACATGCCATAGGGGTGGCCGATCGAGATTGCGCCGCCATTGACGTTGAGCTTGTCGTCGGGAATGCCCAGCCGGTCGCGGCAATAGAGGAGCTGCGAGGCGAAGGCCTCGTTGATCTCCCACAGGTCGATATCCTCGATGGAGAGCCCCGCACGCTCCAGCAGGCGCGGGATCGCGAAGACCGGACCGATGCCCATCTCGTCGGGCGCACAGCCCGCAACCGCCATGCCCCGGAACGCGCCCAGCGGTTCCAGCCCACGCCGCGCGGCTTCCTCTGCGGACATCACCACGCAGGCGGACGCGCCGTCGGACAGCTGGCTCGCATTGCCTGCGGTCACGCATTTATCGGGGCCCAGCACCGGCTTGAGCCCTTGAAGCCCCTCCAGCGTGGTCTGCGGACGGTTGCACTCGTCGCGCTCAAGCCGCACCGACTCTTCCGAGACCTCGCCCGTGGCCTTGTCTTTCACCAGCTTCACCGCCTCGACCGGCACGATCTCGGCATCGAACCGGCCCGCCTCCTGCGCGGCGACGGTACGGGCCTGACTTTGCAGCGCGTAGATGTCCTGCGCCTCGCGGGTCACGCCATAGCGCTCGGCCACGACCTCCGCCGTCTCGATCATCGACATGTAATAGGCGTCGGGCACACCGGGGCTGCGATAGCGAAAGCCGTTCCAATGCTCGTTCTGCACCAGCGAGATCGAGTCGAGCCCGCCCGCAAGCGCCACGTCCATCTCGCCCGTCATCACGCCATGGGCAGCCGCCGCGATGGCGTTGAGCCCCGAGGCGCATTGCCGGTCCAGCGTGACGCCCGCCACGCTATCGGGCAGGCCCGAAGCCTGCGCGATATGGCGCGCGACGTTGACGCCGGTGGAGCCCTGCGTGAGGGCAGAGCCGAAGATCGCATCGGCGATCTCGCCGCCCTCGAGCCCTGCTCGGGAAACGGCCGCGAGCACGGCATGGGCGGCCAGCGCCGGGCCTTCGAGATTGTTGAACGCCCCGCGATAGGCCTTGCCGATAGGCGTGCGGGCGGTGGAGACGATGACAGCGTCGCGCATTGGTATCCTCAGATGGTTTCGAGCCCGCACCAGTCCGCGATGAACAGGGCGGTGCTCTGGGTGATGCGACGGATGCTTTCCAGCTCGACGCGCTCGTTGAAGCCGTGGATCGCCTCGGCGCGCGGCCCGTAGACCAGCGCGGGGGTGTCGGCATAGAGCCCGAAGAAGCGGGCATCGGTGGTCGCGGTGATCGCCACGCGGTCGAGATCGCTCTCGTTGACGCTGCGATGCGCCCCTTCGAGGGCGCCGATCGCGGCCTTCGCCGTGGCGGAGTGGTCATCGGAAAGCGCGTAGCCCTCGGCCATGAAGCCGTGCCAGACGATCTCCGGCAAGGAGTTCTTCAGGAAGGCGTTGGAGCGCGCGGCATCCATGATGGTCTCGGTGATCTCGGCGCGCGCGGCGGCGATATCCTGACCCGGATAAATCGCGATGCGCATGTCGAAGATGCACCAGGCCGGAACGGAGGACGCCCAGTCGCCGCCTTGGATCTTGCCGATATTGAGATTGATCGGGTGATGGGAATGGGCGAAATCGCCGTGTCGGCAGCCCGGCGCGTTCCAGCGTTCTTCCAGCCCGTGCAGCGCCTCGATCAGCGGGATAGCGGCCTCGATCGCATTGGCGCCGGTGCCGGCATAGGCCACATGCGTGGGCAGGCCTTTCAGGTGCACCTGCGCCCAGACCACGCCGAGCTGTGCGCCCACCAGCTTTTCCTCGAACGGTTCGGGGATCAGCGCGGCGTCGGCGCGGTAGCCGCGTTCAAGGCAGGCCAGCGCGCCGTTGCCGGTGCATTCCTCTTCCACGACGGATTGGAAGAACACATCCGCACCGGGGACGAAGCCCGCCTTGCGCAGCGCATCGAGCGCGAAGAGGTTCGACACCAGCCCCGCTTTCATGTCGCCCGCCCCGCGCCCGTAAAGCCAGCCATCGGCGACATGCGGCTCGAAGGGCGGCGCGTCCCACATGTCCAGAGGGCCCGCAGGCACCACGTCGATATGACCGTTGAGGATCAGCGAGCGGCCCTTTTGCGATTGGCTGCGATGGGTGCCCACCACATTCACCGCGTCCTCGTAATCGCCCATCACCGGCGAGAAGCCAGGCATGTCGCGGATCTTGTCGACGTCGATCTGCCAGCGGTCCACCTCGTAGCCCCGCTCGTCGAGGGCGGCGGCCATGAAGTCCTGCGCGCTCTGCTCCTGCCCACGGGTGGACGGGTGCGAGGTCAGCTCGGCGAGAAACGAGGTCTCGTCGTCGAATGCGGCGTCGACCGCCGAGAGGATGCGGGTTTTCAGCTCGGTATCCATGTGGTGCCTCAGAATCTGGGAATGTCGCCTTGCGGCAGTGCAAGGGGCGCGCCGGTCGCCTCGCGGATCTCCGTCTCGGAGATGCCCTCGGCCAGTTCGACCAGCGCGAAGCCCTGCGCGGTCACGTCCACGACCGCCATGTCGGTATAGATCCGCGCCACCCGCCCCTTTGCGGTCAGCGGCAGCGAGCAGGTCTCGAGCAGCTTCGGGTTGCCCTTGCGGTCGCAATGGGTGGTCATCACGACGACGCGGCGCGCCTTCTGCGCCAGTTCGATCGCGCCGCCCGCGCCGGGCGAGAACTTGCCCGGGATCTTCCAGTTCGCCAGATCGCCGTTCTGCGCGACCTCGAAGGCGCCCAGCAGCGTCAGGTCGAGCCGCCCCGAGCGCACCAGCGCGAAGCTCACCGCGCTGTCGAAAAAGGCGGAACCCGGGATCGTCGAGACATAGGCCCCGCCCGCGTCGATCAGGTTGCGGTCGGCGCGCTCGGGCGGCAGCGTCGGCCCGATCCCGGTCAGCCCGTTTTCCGAATGCAGGCAGACGGGGAAGTCGGCGGGCAGATGGTTGACCACCTTGGTGGGCAGGCCGATGCCCAGGTTCACGACCATGCCGGGCGCGATTTCGCGCGCGGCACGGGCCACCATGCGGGATCTAGCGTCTGACAATGCCATACTCCTCGGAAATCTCGTCGAGCTTCACGACGTGGTCGATGAAGGCGCCGGGGCTCTCGGCCGCGTCCGGGTCGATCCCGCCCAACGGCAGCAGCTCTTCGGTCTCGGCGATCACGCGGGTCGCGGCCATCGCCATGAGCGGGTTGAAATTGCGCGCGGTGGCAGCATAGGCGAGGTTGCCGAAGCAATCGGCGCGCGCGGCATGGACCAGCGCCACATCGCCACGCAGAGCCGGTTCGACCAGCATCGGGCGGCCATTCATCTCGACAACCTGCTTGCCCTGCGCCAATTCGGTGTCGATGCCGATATCGGTCAGGATCGCGCCCAGCCCCGCGCCCCCGGCGCGGATACGCTCGGCGAGGATGCCCTGCGCGCAGAACTCGACCTCCATCCGGCCCTCGTTCATCGCCGCGATGGCGTTGGCGTTGAGCCCGAGATGGGTGACGATCAGCTTGCGCACCTGACCGCCCGCGATCAGGTGGTCGATGCCCATGCCCGCTTCGTTGGCGTCGTTCTTGACCAGAACGAGGTCGCGCTGCCCCTGACGGGCCAACTCGCGCAGCAGCGCGAAGGGGGTGCCGGGCACGCCGAAGCCGCCGACCAGCACCGTGGCGCCGTCGGGGATTTGCGCGACCACCTCTTCCATCGCGATGGATTTGTCGGGCAGCTTCATGCGCTGACCTCCTCGACCACCGGCAGGTCGTGATTGGCCGCGAAGGCATCGAGCGCGTCGGTGAGGATCGCCATGATCTCGTCGATCTGCGCCTCGGTCACGATCAGCGGCGGGCAGACGAGGAAATGGTCGCCCTCGTAGCCGCCCCGCGTGCGACGCGAATAGATGATGAGACCGCGCTCATAGGCCAGTTCGACCAGCTCGGTATGCGCGTTCCACTCTTTCGGCAGAACCTCCATCGTGTCGCGATCCGAGACCAGCTCGAACGCCAGCAGCAGGCCCTTGCCGCGCACGTCACCGATGAAGGGATAACGGTCCATCAGCCCGGTCAGCCGGGCCTTGAGAACATCGCCCATCCGCGCGGCATTGCCGATCAGGTCCTGCTCTTCCAACTCGTCGAGCACCGCGAGACCGGCCGCGCAGGCCAGCGGGTTGCCCGCATAGGTGAAGCCGTGCAGGAAGCCGCCCGCGTCGAGCAGCGCCTCGACCATGTCGTGACGCGCGACCACGGCGCCCAGCGGCGCGTAGCCGGCCCCGAACCCTTTCGAGAGCGCGACGATGTCGGGGGTGATCCCCCAATGCTCGGCGGCGAGGAACTTGCCGGTGCGCCCGGCCCCGGTCATCACCTCGTCATAGATCAGCAGGATGCCGTATTCGCGGCAGATCTCGGCCACGCGGGTGTAATAGCTGTCAGGCGCCACGAGCGCACCGGTCGACGCCCCGCCCACCGGCTCCATCAGGAAGGCGAGCACCGTCTCGGGGCCCTCGGCCTCGATCTTCTCGCGCAGCATCTCGGCATATTTGATGCCGCGTTCTTCCTCGGTGAGATTGTCGCGGTCGAGGTAGCAGGTCGGCGCCGGAACTTTCGGCATCTCCGTGAACATCGGCGCGAATTTCCCGGTAAATATCGGGCTGCCGGTCACGTTCAGCGAACCCATCGTCGCGCCGTGGTAGGACGGCAGCCGCGAGATCACCTTGTAGCGGCTCTCCTCGCCCTGCGTGACCGCATATTGCCGCGCGAGCTTGATCGCGGTCTCAACCGCCTCGGAGCCGCCGGAGACGAAGAACACCTTGTCGAGCCCTTCGGGCATCCGCGCGGCGACCCGTGCGGCGAGATCCTCGGAGGGGTGCGTGCGGAAATGCAGCCGGTAGCCGAAGGTCGAACGGTCCATCTGCGCCTTCATCTTCTCCAGCACGCGCGGATTGGAATGGCCGATATTGGAGACCATCGCCCCCGAGGAACCGTCGATGTAGCGTTTCCCGTTCTCGTCGTAGTGGTAGATTCCCTCGGAGCGTTCGAGGAAAGGCCGCGGCTGGCGCGACTGGTAGAACAGGTGAGACTTTTCAGTCGTCATTTTGCACCTTCGAGATGTTTGCGCAGGAAATTCCGGGTCCGTTCCTGGGTCGGGTTCTTGAAGACCTGCTCGGGCGGGCCCTCTTCGACCACGACGCCCTTGTCCATGAACAGCACGCGGTCGCAGACCGAGGCGGCGAAATCCATCTCGTGGGTGACGATGATCATGGTCATGTGCTCTTGCGCGAGCTTCTTCATGACCAGGTTCACCTCTTCCACCAGCTCGGGATCGAGCGCCGAGGTGGCTTCGTCGAACAGCATCAGCTTCGGCTTCATCGCGAGCGCGCGGGCAATCGCCACACGCTGCTTCTGACCGCCCGAAAGCTGCGCCGGGTAATAGTCGATCCGCTCCAGCATGCCGACGTGATCGAGTTGCTCCTCGGCGAGCTTGTTGGCCTCCTTGTCGGAGATCTTCTTCAGCAGCTTCGGCGCCATCGTCACGTTGTCCCGGACGCTGAGATGCGGGAACAGGTTGAAGTGCTGGAACACCATGCCGATGTCCTGACGCATCTGGTTGATGTGCTTCTCATACTGATTGTGCGGCAGGGACTTATTCACCTGCACCCCGTCGAGCCAAACCTCGCCGCCGGTCAGCGGATCGAGATCGTTGATGGCGCGCAGCAGCGTGGATTTCCCCGAGCCCGAGGGGCCGATGATCGCGACGATCTGGCCACGCTCCACATTGAGCGAGATGTCCTTGAGCACTTCCAGCGTGCCGTAGGATTTCTGGGCGTGACGGATCTCGACGAAGGATTTTGTCTCTGTCATGTCGATATCTCCCGGATCAGCGATAGAGGCGGTTGCGGTTCTCGAACCAGCGGATCACCGCCTCCATGCCGAGATTGATGATGTAGTAGAGGACGGCAGCGGCCGCGTAGAACTCGAAGGCGCGGTAGGTCTGGCCGATGGCGCGCTGCGCCGAGAGCGTCAGTTCCGACACCCCGATCACCGAGACCAGCGCCGAGTCCTTGAGAAGCGCGATCATGTTGTTGCCGATGGGCGGCAGCACGTCGCGCACCGCCTGCGGCACCACGACCTTGACGAGCGCCTGCCTCCGCGACAGGCCCAACGTCCGTGCGGCCTCCATCTGACCCTTGTCCACCGCGAGCATCGCGGTCTGGATCAGTTCGGAATTATAGACCGCGAAGTGGAAGCCGAGGCCGATCACACCTGCCACGAAGGCCGGAAGGTCGATGCCGATCTGAACCAACCCGAAATAGATCAGGAAGAGTTGCAGCAGCAGCGGCGTGCCCATGAAGAGCCAGGCGATGAAGCGCACCGGCAGGCGGATGATGGCAGGCGCGTAAAGCGCGACCACCGCGAGCAGGATACCCCCGAAGAAGCTCAGGAGCGCCGAGGCGGCGGTAATGGCGATGGTCCACAGGACACCCAGCAAGAGCGTGCCGTAGAAAGGCGGGATGACGGAGAAATCGAGACCCATGGCTCACTCCTTCTCTTGCGGACGGGAAAGGCGGGCGGATGCGCGGCTCATTGGATGCGCACCTTGCGGTCGAGGAACGACACGCCCTTACCCACCGCGGTGATGATGATGAGGTAGAGAACCCCCGCGAGGAAAAACATCTCGAACGGCTTGTAGGTCGAACCGATGTAGCGCTGCGCGGTGTAGGTCAGCTCCACCACCGAGATCGCCGAGACGAGCGCCGTGCCCTTGATCTGCGCGTTGATATTCACGCCGAGCGGTCGGATCATCAGGCGCAGCGCCTGCGGCAGCGTCACCTTGCGGAAGGCCTGCGCCTTCGACAGACCCAGCGTGCGCGCGGCCTCGGTCTGCCCCCGGTCGACCGCGACGATCGCGCCGCGCATCGTCTCGGTCATGTAGGCCCCGATATTGACGCCCAGCCCGATCACACCTGCCTGGAAGGCATCGAGCTGGATGCCGATCTGCGGGCCGCCGAAATAAAGCAGAAACAGCTGGATCAGCGCGGGCGTGCCACGAAAGAAGCTGACATAGGCCGCCCCGATGAAGCGCAGGATGGCAAAGCGCGAAAGCCGGGACGCTGCGCCAAGTGCGCCGCAGATGAGCCCCAGCACGATGGTCAGAACCGAGAGTTCGACCGTGATCACGGCAGCTTTCAGGAAGTACGGATAGACCTTGAGGATTAGTTCGATATCCACGGCATTCCCCTTAATGATGATCGCGGCGGGACAGGATGGGCAGCGCGCGTATCTCGCGCACGAGCGCTGTCGTCTCTTCGATCGCCGCTTCCAGGAACGCCTTGCCGGTCTCGGCATCGGCGACGGTTGGATCCCCCATCGTGCCGTCGGGTGACACAGAGGACCACCAGCGCATCAGCATCGCCTTGCCACCACCGGCCGCCAAATCGAGATTGAAGAATTTGGTGTCTGGATCGTGCAGGTTCTGACACTCGGCCTTGTCGAGATCGACAAGCTCGGGGTGCAGATGCTTGTACATCGCAGCTTCGAATTCTCCGGCATGGGCAATGCCGCCCACCTCGGATTTGCGCAGGCCCTGAATTCGATCGCTGCACAAGTTCCAATAGGACGCCGAGACGCAGATGATGCCGGTGCGGATGACCGTCTTGCGCGCCGCGAGATCGAGGATCGGGTGGTTCGACCCGTGCGAGTTCAACAGCAGGATCCGGCGGAAGCCGTGATGCGCGAGGGACTCGGTCACGTCGCAGACGAAATTGATCAGCGTCTCCGGCTGAATCCAGATGACCCCCGGAAAGTCCTTGTGATGCTCGTTGAAGCCATAGGGGATCGCGGGCATGACGAAAACTTCGTCGGGCGCGGCTTCGGCAACGCCATTGGCCACCGCCATTCCGAGAACCGTATCGGTATCGAGCGGCATATGCGGCCCGTGATCTTCCGTTGCAGAAACATTCAGGATCACCACACGATCCTTATCCGCGTCACGGACCTGCTCCCAAGTCAGCTTTCCATAGTCGGCGGTCATCCGTTCGGTGTCCTTTCGGGAATCCATCGAAGTTTGGGGTGTGGCTGGGCAGCCGTCAGACGACGGACTGCCCACCATTCCTTGGATCGCGCCGATCAGCGGATGTCAGCGCCGATCCACTTCATCGCGATTTTCTCGTAGGTGCCGTCTTCCATCATGGAATCGAGCGCCTTCTGCATCGCGGCCTTCAGTTCGGGATTGCCCTTACGGATGGCGATGCCCGCACCGATCGCGTCGGTCTTCAGATCGTCGAGAATGCGGTATTTGTAATCGTTCTTCTTCATCGCCAGGATCGCCGCGATCGAGTCGTTGATGATCGCGTCGACACGACCGTTCTGAAGCTCGAGGATCAGCTCGGGCAGACCTTTGTAGGTCTTCACGTCATAGCCTTGCTCACGCGCCCACTCTTCGTGCGTCTCGCCCAGCGTCACGCCGACAGTCACGTCCTTCAGGTCGGCAACGGATTTGATCGGGCTGTCGGGCAGCACGAAGATCGCGCGCTTCGTCGTGTAATACGGACCGACGAAATCGACGACCTTCTCGCGCTCGGGCGTGATCGACATCGAGCCGACGATGGCGTCGTATTTGTTGGCCAGCAGACCGCCGATGATCCCGTCCCACGCGGTCGTCACGATCTCAGTCTTCAGCCCCATGCGCTTGGCGATCTCCTCGCCGATGGCCGGGTCGAAGCCCACGACCTCGTTCGAATCGTTGATGAAGTTGAAGGGCGGGTAGGCGCCCGACATGGCGATCCGGATCACGCCCTTGTCCTTGAGGCTCTCCAGCTCGTCAGCCGCGGCGAGGCTGGGCAGCGAAATGCCGGTCGCGGCGAGCGAGCCAGCCCCGAGGATGGTTTTGAGAACGGTTCTGCGGTTGGTCATGGATTTCTCCTGTTGGTCATGACTGCGGGCGGCCTTGTTTCCGGCGCGTCCCGCCACGGCGAGCGCCCCTTCCAGAGCCTCGTTGACGGAAACGCTTGCATGGCGACCGCCATTGCGCAAATAAATAATAGAAATTTTCAATATAGATCTAGGCTATGGTCAAGCCCTACGAACAACGTTTCCCCTGGCATCTCGACTGGAACCTTCTGCGCACCTTCATGGTGGTGGTGGAGCAGCGGGGCATCTCCCGGGCGGCCTATCTTCTGGGGCTCAAACAGCCCACGATTTCGGCCGCGCTCAAGCGGCTGGAGGAACGCACCGGCCACGAGCTGATCATCCGAAAGCCCAATGAATTCAAGGTCACTAGGGCGGGAAACCTGCTCTATCAGGAATGCGCCCAGATCTTCGGCGCGGTGTCGCAAATCCCTTCCCTGCTGGAGACCGGCGCGGAGGAGCTGCGCGGCCATATCGCGATCACGACGACCTCGCATGTGATCTCGGATCACTACGACGCGGTGCTGCATGATTTCGCCACCGAACATTCGAAGGTGACCTTCTCGATGACGGTGGCCGAGAGCGAGGAAGTGGTGAACCGGGTGCAGCAGAATCGGGCGAGCCTGGGGATTTGCCTGCTTCACAAGACGCCCGAGAACCTCCGCGCGCAGGTGCTCTACCGCGAGTATTTCGGATTGTTTTGCGGCAAGCGCCATCCCCTTTTCGACCGCGAGGAAATCACCCTCGCCGAAATCGAAGGCGAGACCTCGGTGTCGTTCCAGACCGAGACCGAGGACGGCCCGCTTCACCCGGTTTCGCTGCTGCGTGCGCGGGCTAAGCTCGCCCCGAGCTGGCGCGGGGTGTCGTCGAACCTGCACGAACTGCGCCGGATGATCGTGGCCGGCATCGGGATCGGGGCGCTGCCGCTGCACGTCGCGCATCGCGATGTCGAGTCGGGCCGGCTACGCCAGTTGCCGCCCTATGACGGGCTGCCGATGGTGAATATCTACCTGCTCACCAACCCACAGCGGAAGCAGTCGAGCGCGGAAGCCGCCTTCCTCGCAGCCTGCGAAAAAATGATGGCCGAGAGCGACCTGAAAGAGCGGACCTATTACTGAGAGCACCGCTCAGAAAGTCGGCGGGGTCGCGGCCGAGACCACCACGCAACGCGCCTTGGCCACGTTCCGGAACCGGTGCGGCAGGCGGCTGTCGAACAGGTAGGCATCGCCCGCGCGCAGAAGCTCGGTGGTCTCGCCCACCGTCAGCAGCAACTCGCCCTCGATGACGAAACCGCCCTCCTCGCCCTCATGGGCATAGGCCTCCGCCCCGGTATCGGCGCCGGGCTCATAGGTCTCGTAGAGCAGCAGAATGTTGGTCTGCCCCGACTTGCCTGCCCGCTTGAGCGAAAGCGCATCGAGCGCCGCACCGCCCGAGCGGTAGATCCGGCCCGGGTTGATCTCGGTAAGCTCGGAATGCCGGAAGACGAACTTGCCGGGCTCGGAGGGCGTATCGCTGTCGAAGAACTCCGCCAGCGTCGTCTCGAGAATTTCGAGGATCTTGCGCAGCGAGGTGATCGAGGGCGAGGTTTTGTTTCGCTCGATTAGCGAGACCAGCCCATTGGTCACGCCCGACCGCTGCGCCAGCTCGCGCTGCGACAATCCCTTGTCCTCGCGGATCGCCCGAAGCCGTCCGCCCACGTCGAATTCGCTCACCGCAAGCCTCCTGTCCTGTGCCTGTTCTAGAGTGCGGCCGGGCGGAATTCCAGCGCGCGCACCTTCACCATGCGTTTAACAAACTAAACATTGCACAGTTATCCGTTAAACACTAGCGTCACATCATTCCGTGATTCTCCAGCCCCTGAGGAGTACCCATGTCCAGCAATGCCGACCTCGAGACCCGCCGCGCCGCCGCCCTTGCCCGGGGCGTGGGTGTGCAGACCCAGAACTTCGCTGTCTCCGCCGAGAACGCCACCGTCACCGATGCCGATGGCCGCGAACTGATCGATTTCGCCGCCGGGATCGCGGTGGTGAACACCGGCCACCGCCACCCGAAAGTCATCGAGGCGGTGAAAGCCCAGCTCGACGCCTTCACCCATACCTGCCATCAGGTCATGCCCTACGAGCCCTATGTGCGCCTCGCCGAGCGGCTCAACGAAAAGGTGCCGGGCGATTTCGACAAGAAGTCGATCTTCGTCACCACCGGCGCCGAGTCGGTCGAGAACGCGATCAAGATCGCCCGCGCCTACACGGGCCGCAACGCGGTCATCGCGTTCAGCGGCGGCTTCCACGGCCGGACCTTCATGACGATGACGCTCACCGGCAAGGTCGCGCCTTACAAGGCGGGCTTCGGTGCGATGATGCCCGACGTGTTCCACGTCCCCTTCCCGAACGCGCTGCATGGCGTGTCGACCGAGGACAGCTTTGCCGCGATGGAGAGCCTGTTCAAAACCGACCTCGACCCCACACGCCTCGCCGCGGTGATCTTCGAGCCGGTGCAGGGCGAAGGCGGCTTCAACCCGGCGCCGCATGATTTCGTGAAACGCCTGCGCGCCTTCTGCGACGAGCATGGCATCGTGATGATCGCCGACGAGGTGCAGACCGGCTTCGCGCGCACCGGCACGCTGTTCGCCATGGACGCCTACGACGTGGCGGCCGACGTCACCACGATGGCTAAGGGTCTGGGCGGCGGTCTTCCGATCGCGGCGGTGACCGGTCGCGCCGAAATCATGGACGCGGCGAACCCGGGCGGTCTGGGCGGCACCTATGGCGGCAACCCGCTGGGTATCGCGGCCGGGAACGCGGTGCTCGACGTGATCGAGGAGGAAGACCTCTGCGCCCGCGCCAACGAGCTCGGCTCGCGTCTCAAGCAGCGTCTGGAGGCGATCCGCGCCAACATGCCCGAGATCGCCGAAATCCGCGGCCCCGGCTTCATGGTTGCGGTCGAGTTGATGTCGGACAGCAAGCCCGATGCAGCGCTGACCCAGCGCATCCGTGTCGAAGCGCTCAACCGCGGTCTGCTGCTGCTGACCTGCGGCGTCTATGGCAACGTGATCCGCTTCCTCGCGCCGATCACCATCCCCGACGACCAGATGGCCAAAGCGCTCGACATCCTCGAAGAGGCGATGACCGCCGCGAAGGAGGGCTGATATGCTCAAGCTGAACGATCCGAGCCTGCTGGAGACCCGCGCCTATGTGAATGGCGAGTGGATCGAGGGCGCAAAGCGCTTCGCCGTGCAGGATCCTGCGACCGGCGAGACCGTCGCCGAGGTGGCCGATCTCGACGTGGACGCCACGCGCGCCGCGATCGAGGCCGCCCATGCCGCGAAACCGGACTGGGCTGCGCTCACCGGCAAGGAGCGCGCGGGCTACCTGCGCCGCTTCCACGACCTGATGATGGAAAATCAGGACGACCTCGCTGCGATCCTGACCGCCGAGATGGGCAAGCCGCTGGCCGAGGCCAAGGGCGAGATCGCCTATGGCGCAAGCTTCCTCGAATGGTTCGCCGAAGAGGCCAAGCGCGTCTATGGCGACGTAATCCCCGGCCACCAGCGCGACAAGCGCATCCTCGTGATCCGCCAGCCTGTGGGCGTGGTGGGCTCGATCACGCCGTGGAACTTCCCCAACGCGATGATCGCGCGCAAGCTGGCCCCGGCGCTGGCCGCGGGCTGCACCTTCGTCGGACGCCCCTCCGAGCTGACGCCCCTCTCGGCCCTCGCGATGGCCGTTCTGGCCGAGCGCGCGGGCATCCCGGCGGGTGTCTTCAACATCATCCCCGGTGTCGATGCGGCGGGCATGGGCGAAGAGCTCTGCGCCAATCCCAAGGTCGCCAAGATCACCTTCACGGGCTCGACCCGCGTGGGCAAGATCCTGATGCGCCAAGGGGCGGAGACGGTGAAGAAGATCAGCCTGGAACTCGGCGGCAACGCGCCCTTCCTCGTCTTCGACGATGCCGATCTCGACGCGGCGGTCGACGGCGCAATGATCGCGAAGTTCCGCAATAACGGGCAGACCTGCGTCTGCGCGAACCGGATCTACGTGCAGGCCGGTGTCTATGACGCCTTCGCCGAGAAGCTGACCGCGCGGCTTGCGACCCTGCGCCCCGGCAACGGGTTCGAGCCGGGCGTGACCACCGGGCCGCTCATCAACGCGGACGCGCTGGCCAAGGTCGAGGCGCATATCTCCGACGCGACCGAAAAGGGCGCGCAGGTCGCTGCGGGCGGGCATCGCTCGAACCTCGGGCGCACCTTCTTCGAGCCGACGCTGCTGACCGGCGTGACGCAGCAGATGCGGGTCGCGCGCGAGGAGACCTTCGGGCCGCTCGCTCCGCTGATCCGCTTCGAGACCGAGGCCGAGGCGATCGAGATGGCCAACGCGACCGAATTCGGGCTGGCGGGCTATTTCTACGCCAATGACCTCGCCCGCGTCTGGCGTGTGGCCGAAGCGATGGAGACCGGCATCGTCGGCGTGAACACCGGCCTGATCTCGACCGAGGTCGCGCCCTTCGGCGGCATCAAGCAATCCGGCGTCGGCCGCGAAGGCTCGAAATACGGGATCGAGGATTTCACCGAGCTGAAATACATGTGCCTCGGCGGGATCGAGTAAGCGCTGCCCCCGAGAGATCAGGGCGAGAATAGAGAAGCGGCGGGTCTTCCCGCCGCTTCTTTCATTTTTAGAGGACTGAAGAGCGCCTGCGCCCGGAGCGCGCCGAAGGCGCAGGGCGCGCGCCGGCCCGTCCCGACGGGCTGGCGCATTGGTGACCGCGCGCAACGCTCATTCGATGGAGGGGCGTGGCTGGCATAAAGCGCCTGTCGCCCAAGGTCGCGATGCGCCACCCCACGGGCCGCCGCGCGCCCTGCTTTTCCGTCTGGATGGAAGGCTCGAGCGAGGGCAGGAAAGCCCCCTACTCCCCCATCAACTCATTGAGCCGCTTGCGCTCGTCCTCGGAGAGATCGGGCTGAGCCGGACCCTCGGACGCGGAGCGGCGCGAGCGGACATAGAAGAACCCGCCGATCAGCGCGACGATCAAAGCCCCCGGGCCGAGATACCACAGCAGCAGGTTCGCCCCGCGCTTCTCCGGCTCGAACAGGACGTACTCGCCATAGCGGGCAGTGATGTAGTCGATCACCTGGCTATTGGTGTCACCCGCCTGCAAGCGCTCGCGCACCAGCAGCCGCAGATCTCTCGACACCTCGGCATTGGAGTCGTCGATATTCTCGCCCTGACAGACCGGGCAGCGCAGCACCTTGGAGATTTCGCGCGCCCGCGCCTCGAGCGCCGGGTCCTTCAGGATCTCGTCGGGCTGCACCGCAAGCGCAGGCCCGATCGAGAGGAGCGCCGAAAGCATCAACGCCAAGGCAAAGAAGGTTTTCCTGAGCATCGTTTACTCCGCCGGAGACGCTTGCGACGGGGCGGCACGCGATTTGCGCGCCCCCGCTGCCACACGGTAGCGGCGATCCGACAGGCTCAGAAGCCCACCCAACGCCATGATGATCGCGCCCGCCCAGATCCAGTCCGCGAAGGGCTTGATATAGGTGCGCACCGCGTAGCCGCCCTGATCCTGCGGATCACCGAGCACGAGGTAGATATCGCCCAGCGGCGTGGTGTGAATCGCGGCTTCGGTCGTAGGCATCCGCTGCACCGGATAGACGCGCTTCTCGGGATGCATGGTGCCGATCAGCTTGCCGTCCTTCTCGACCGTCATCGTGCCGGTGGAGGAGGTGTAGTTCGGACCTTTGACCTGTTCGACCTTCTGAAGCGTGATCTGGTAGCCGTCCACGGTGAAGGGCTCGCCGAGCTTGGCGACGCGGATATCCTCGATCTGGCCCGCGGTCAGAAGACCGATCCCGATGAAGGTGATGCCGAGGCCCGCATGGGCCGTCGCCTTGCCCCAATCGGCGCGCGGCAGGCGCTTGAGGCGCCCGAAATTGCGCGCCGAACGCTGCCACAGCTCGGTCATCGCCCCGAAGACCAGCCAGCTGCCCAGGAACACCGCGACGAGCGCGAGCAGCGAATTGCCGCTCTCGACCGCCCAGGCGAGGCCGCCCACGGCCAGCGCCAGCACGAAGGCCGGGATCAGCGGCTTCACCACGCGACCGAGACGCGCGCGTTTCCACGGCATCATCGCGCCGATCGGCAAGATCAGGGCGAGGATCACCATGAACGGCGTGAAGGCCTGATCGAAGAACGGCGCGCCGACCGACAGCTTGCGGCCGAAGAACATCTCCGCGACCAGTGGCCAGACCGTGCCCACGAAGACCACCAGCGCCGCGACGGCCAGCAGGATGTTGTTGATCACCAGCGCGGTTTCCCGCGACAGCATCGAGAACACGCCCTTGGCCTGCATCGAGGTGGCGCGGAACGCATAGAGCGTCAGCGCCCCGCCCACGAAGAGCGCGAGGATGCCGAGGATGAAGATGCCGCGTTGCGGGTCGGAGGCGAAGCTATGCACCGAGGTGATCACGCCCGAACGCACGATAAAGGTGCCGATCAGCGAGAAACCGAAGGCCATGATCGACAGAAGGATGGTCCACGATTTCAGCGCCTCGCGCTTCTCGACCACGATGGCCGAGTGCAGCAGCGCGGCGGCCAGAAGCCACGGCATGAAGGAGGCGT
This sequence comes from Thioclava sp. DLFJ5-1, assembly GCF_002020115.1. Classification (NCBI taxonomy): domain Bacteria; kingdom Pseudomonadati; phylum Pseudomonadota; class Alphaproteobacteria; order Rhodobacterales; family Paracoccaceae; genus Thioclava; species Thioclava sp. DLFJ5-1. The sequence continues at coordinate 94,734 of NZ_MPZU01000005.1, forward strand.
TCTCCACCGGGTCCCAGAACCAGAAACCGCCCCAGCCAAGCTCGTAATAGGCCCACCACGAGCCCAGCGCGATGCCGATGGTCAGGAAAATCCAGGCCGCCAGCGTCCACGGGCGCACCCAGCGCGCCCAGGTCGCGTCGACCCGGCCCTCGATCAGCGCCGCCACCGCGAAGGAGAACGACATCGAGAGGCCGACATAGCCGAGATAGAGGAAGGGCGGGTGGAAGGCGAGCCCCGGGTCCTGCAGCAGCGGGTTCATCCCCTCGCCGTTGAACGGCGGCTCCGCGAGACGCAGGAACGGGTTGGAGGTGAAGATGATGAAGCCTAGGAAGGCCACGCCGATCCAGGCCTGAACGCTCAGCACGCGGGCCCGCAGCCGCGGCGGCAGAGCGCCACCGAACACGGCCGCCGCCGCCCCGAACAGCGACAGGATCAACACCCACAGAAGCATCGAGCCTTCGTGATTCCCCCAGACGCCGGTGATCTTGTAGAGCATCGGCTTGTCGGTATGGGAATTCGCCCAGACCAGCTTCAGCGAGAAGTCCGAAACGACGAAGGCGTGGGTCAGCGCCGCGAAGCTCACCGCGATGAGCAAAAACTGCGCTGTCGCTGCGGGTTCGCCCACTGCCATCCAGCCGCGCCAGCCTTTTTGCGCGCCGACGATGGGCACGATGGCCTGCACGATGGCCACCGCAAAGGCGAGAATCAGGGCAAAATGCCCGAGTTCGTTGATCATGGGACTCCTCCTGTCGCGGGGCGAGAGCATAGAGATATACGGCCTTCGGGCCAAGGAGGATGCGCGCCGATGTCGCAACTTTCCGACAGCCACTCACGGGGGCGTGAATGGCGCGCCCCATTCTCAAGGTCTAAGCAAGGCGCGTGAGACCAAGAGGGATGCTGAAAATGCGTGCGATCGTGATCGGGCCGCTGCTGGCCTTGGGGCTTGTGGCAGGATGCCAGTCGGAGCCGGGTGACCCTCTCGAGGCGATTGCACCGAACGCGATCTGGGAAGTCGTGTCGATCGACGGCAAGCCCATCCCCGACGGCGTCGAAGTCACGCTGACTCATCCCGAAAAGGGCCTGATCGCGGGCAAGGCAGGCTGCAATCACTATAACGGCCGGATCTCGGAGAAGGACGGTCGGGTGCGCGTCGGCGAACTGGCCGGGACGCGCATGATGTGCCCCGAGCCCGCAATGGGTGTCGAGAAGGCCTTCCACTCGGCCATGGCCCGTGTCGATACGGTGAAACTGTCGCAGGACCGGCTGGAGCTGATCTCGCAGGGCGACACGGTGATCGAAGCCACGCAATAAGCGCCTTGACCGGCGGTGCAGGGCGTGGCCCTCTCGGGCGATGTTCCCGATCCGCGATCACAACCCCTCTTACAGCACCCCGTGGGTCACATGGACCCTGATCGCGATCAATATCGTGGTCTATGTCTTCACCGCGCCCTGGGGCGGCGATATGCGGGAGCTCTGGCTCAACAACGCGCTCTGGCCTGCCGCGGTGACCCATGGCGTCGCGTGGCACGGGCTTTTCACCCATATGTTCCTACATGCGGGCATCCTGCATCTGGCGGGCAACATGCTGTTTCTCTGGGTCTTCGGCGACAATCTCGAAGACCGGATGGGGCGTGTCCTGTTCCTGATCTTCTATCTCGCCTGCGGGCTGGCCGCCGCCTTCGCACAGATCGCGGCGAACCCCGATGCGACTGTGCCGATGGTCGGCGCCTCGGGGGCGATTGCAGGCGTGATGGGGGGCTACCTGCTGCTCTATCCGAAAGCCCGGATCGACGTGCTTTTCTACTTCCTCGTCTTCTTCAAGATCTGGGCCACGCCTGCGTGGCTGGTTCTGGGTCTCTGGTTCGTAATTCAGCTCTTCAATGAAGTCACTAGCGGCACGGCAGGCGGGGTGGCACATATGGCCCATATCGGCGGCTTCGTGGCGGGCGCGCTTCTGACGCTGCCGCTCTGGTACCGCCTTGGCGGGCCGCTCTTCTGGCGGCTCACCCATGGCCACCCACCCTTCCCCGAGGCGCGCGAGCGCCAGACCAATATCCCCACAGTCACACGGAGACGCTGATGCTGCCCGAGATTCAATCGCCCCACCGCCTGACCTGCCATTGCGGCGCGGTGGAGATGGAGGTGACCCTCTCCGACGGGCTGAACACCAAACGGCGTTGCGATTGCTCTTTCTGCCGTCGGCGCGGGGCGGTGGCGGTCTCGGCCCCGCTCTCGGGCATCCGCATCGTGAAGGGCGAGGACAACCTGACGCTCTACCAATTCGGCACGATGACCGCGAAGCATTACTTCTGCAAAACCTGCGGCATCTACACCCATCACCAGCGCCGCTCGAATCCCAACCAATACGGCGTGAACGCGGCCTGTCTGGAAGGGGTGAACCCGCGCGATCTGGACCCGGTGCCGTGGAATGACGGCGTCAATCACCCGACCGATCGCGTCGACTGATCCTCTCGAATGAACGCGGCGGCGCGCTCGGCGATCATGATCGTCGGCGCGTTGGTATTGCCCGAAATCAGCCGCGGCATGACCGAGGCATCGACAACGCGCAGCCCCTCGATCCCACGCACCCGCAGCTGAGGATCGACCACCGACATGTCGCCCTGCCCCATCGCGCAGGTGCCGACCGGATGGTAGATCGTATCCGCCCGCGCCCGGATATCGGCCATCCGCCCCTCATCCGTCCCGTCATGCGGATAGAACCTGCGCCCCCGCCACGGGCGAAGCGGCTCCGCCTCCGCGATCCGGTCCAACAGCCGCGCGCCCTTCAGCAGCAGCTCTGCGTCGCGCGGATCGGAGAGATATTCGGGGTCGATCAAGGGTGCCGCGCGCGGATCGCTCGAGGCCAGTCGCAGCGTGCCGCGTGACTGAGGCCGCAGCGGACAGATATGAGCCGACCAGCCATCGGCCAAATGCGGTTTGCGCATATGCTGATCGACGATGCCGACGACGAAATGGATTTGCAGATCGGGTCGGGTGAGGCTCGGATCGCTTCGCAGGAAGGCCCCGCCCTCGGCCATGGGCGAAGCGAACAGCCCCTCGCCATGCTTGCGCCACGCGCCCGCCGCCCGCGCCAGCCGCATCAGCCCGCGCGGGTTCAGCCCCACCACATCGCGCCGGGGCGACGTGTAGCTGATGACGTAATCCAGATGGTCCTGCAGGTTCGCGCCCACGCCCGGCAGATCGAGACGCGGTTCGATTCCGACCTCGCGCAGATGATCCGCAGGCCCGATCCCTGACAGCATCAGCAGCTGCGGCGAGCCGAACGCCCCCGCCGAGACGATCACTTCACGCGCCGCCTCGATCTTCATCCGCTTGCGGCCTTGCCGGACGATTGCTCCCGTCGCGCGCCCGTCCACGATCTCAATCTTCTCCGCCCGCGCGCGGCTCAGCACGGTCAGATTGGGTCGCGCCATCACCGGATGCAGATAGGCCGCCGCTGCCGAACAGCGTTCGCCCTTGCGCGGACCGTCCCAGAACTGCGTGACCTGATAAAGCCCCGCCCCTTCCTGCCGCGCCCCGTTGAAATCCTCGTTCGGAGGGCATTGCACGGCTTCGCAGGCCTCGATGAAAGCGCGGCTGATCGCCCGCGGTCGCCGCTGGTCGCCGACCTGCAACGGCCCTTCGGCGCCATGCCAGTCCGACGCCCCGCGGGCATTGCGCTCGGAGGCGAGGAACCACGGCTTCACGGTCTCCCAGTCCCAGCCCTCGGCGCCCGCCTCGGCCCAGCCGTCGTAATCCTCGGGCTGGCCGCGCGCATAGAGCATCGCATTGATCGCCGACGACCCGCCAAGCCCCCGGCCCCGAGGCTGGAACCCACGCCGCCCGTTCAACCGCGGCTGCGGCACGGTGCGCAGCGCCCAGTTGTGGATCGGCGGCCGCCCGGCGACCATCGTGGCGACCAGCGCAGGCGCACGCACGAAAATGTCGCGCGCCTCGCGGCCCGCCTCGACAAGGCAGACGGTTACGGTCGGGTCCTCCGACAGTCGCGCCGCCAGCACCGACCCCGCCGAGCCGCCGCCCAGAATGAGATAATCGAAACGCAAGGGCTCCTCCTTCCCTCGTTCGCGAAAAGCCTAGCGGGTTTCGGAAGATAGGGAAGGATTACGCTGGGTCGGACGGGTCAGGGACGCGCCCGAGCCTCGGGTGAGAACGGCTGGAGTTGAATGCCCGGATCAGCCGCGAAGCGGCCCGGGCAGCGCCCGACCGCCCCCTCGGGCGGGCGCTTTTGCGACGGCAGCGCGCGGGTCGAGGTCGCCCGGACGTGGCGGGGATAAAGCGCCAACCTCAGAGGGCGACGCCCACCCGGCGGTCTGGCCCCGCCCTCCCCTACACACAAAAGAAAACGCCCGGTCTCTCCGACCGGGCGCTCCAAACTCTCTCGAGGACAGCCTTAGCTGCGCAGCGTGCCGCCGGTGGCCTTGCTCACCTTCTCGACGATCTTCTTGCTCACCGCCTCGATCTCGGCATCGGTGAGCGTCTTGTCGGCGGGCTGCATCCGCACCGTCAGCGCGATCGATTTCTTGCCCGCGCCCATCTGCTCCTCGGCCTTGGCGCCGGTGAACTGGTCGAAGACATTGACGCTCTCGATCAGCTTCTTGTCGGCGCCCATCGCCGCGTTCACCGCCGTCAGCGCCTCGACATTCGCATCCACGACGAAGGCGAAATCGCGCTCGACCGCCTGCAGGTCGGAGATCTGCAGCGCGGGCCGCGTTGCGCCCTTCTTCTTCGGGAAGGGGATGTTTGCCAGACGGATCGTGAAGGCGACCGCCGGGCCCTTCACGCCCAGTTCGCGCAGCACCTTGGGATGCACTTCGCCAAAGGTCGCCAGCAGGTTCGGACCAAGCGCCACATTGCCCGCCCGGCCCGGATGCCACCACGCATCGAGCTTGCGGTTGATCTGCGCACGCGCCGGCGCGCCGACAGCGGCCAGCACGGCCTCGGCATCGGCTTTCGCATCATAGAGGTCCACCGGACGGCGCGACCCAAAAGGATCGCGCGGCGCGGAGTGACCGACCAGAAGCCCGGTCGCCTGCAGAACCTGCTCGCCCGGCTCGCCGCCGTTGAACGCTGGGCCCACTTCGAACAGCGCAAGATCGTTCAGGCCGCGCGCCTGATTGCGGGCAGCCGCCTGCAGCAGACCCGGCAGAAGATCGGGACGCATATGCGTCATCTCCGAGCTGATCGGGTTCTCCAGCTTGGTCGCATCCGCGCCACCGCCGAAAAGCTTGGCGGACGCCTCGTCGATGAAGCTGTAAGTCACGCATTCATTGTAGCCCAAAGCGGCCGTGGTGCGCCGTGCCATCCGCTCGCGCTGCTGCATCGGCGTGAGGATCGCGTCCGGCACGCCGGTCGTCTCGCGCCCCATCGGCTTGCCCTCAAGTTTCGTCAGCGAGGCGATGCGCGCCACTTCCTCGACCAGATCGGCCGCGCCCAGCACGTCGGGGCGCCAGGTCGGGGGCGTCGCCATGTCGCCGTCGAGCGTGAAGCCCAGAGCCTCCAGCGTCTCGCGCTGCGTGGCCTCGGGAATATCCATGCCGACGAGCGAGATCACCCGCGCCGGGTCCAGCTTGTAAGCGCGGCGGACATCCGGCACCGCGCCGTCCATCACCAGCTCCGACACTTCGCCACCGCACAGATCGACGACCATCTTCGCCGCCAGATCGAGTCCCGGCAGCGTGAAAGCCGGATCGACACCGCGCTCGAACCGATACCGCGCGTCCGAGTTGATCTTCAGCGCACGACCTGTCGCCGCAATGGTGATCGGGTCCCAATAGGCGCTCTCGAGGAACACATCGACCGTGTCCTCATCCGCGCCGGACTCCTCGCCGCCCATGATCCCGGCAAGGCTCTCGACGCCCTTGTCGTCGCAGATCACCATGTCGCCTGCGCGCACGGTATAGGTCTTCTCGTCGAGCGCGAGGAATTCCTCACCGCCCTCGGCGGGCTTGATCACCAGATTGCCCGCCACCTTCTTCATGTCGAAGACATGGAGCGGCCGGTTCAGGTCATAGGTGAAGTAGTTCGTAATATCGACGAGCCTCGAAATCGGGCGCAGACCGATCGCCTTGAGCCGCTTTTGCAGCCATTCCGGGCTCGGCCCGTTCTTCACACCGCGGATCACGCGACCAGCAAACAGCGGGCAGCCCTTGTCCTTCAGCGCCGGGTCGATCGTCACCGATATCGGAGCCTCGAACGCAGCCTCGACCTTCGGCACCTCAAGCGGCTTCAGCTTGCCCAGCCCCCGAGCCGCCAAATCGCGCGCAATCCCGCGCACGCCAAGCGCGTCCGGCCTATTCGGCGTAATTGCGATCTCGATCACCGGATCGACCGCCTCGGGACGGTTCTCGGCCAGCCAGTCGGTGAACTTCTGCCCAACCTCGCCCGACGGCAATTCGATGATCCCGTTATGCTCGTCCGACAGCTCCAGCTCGCGCTCGGAGGCCATCATCCCGTGGCTTTCCACCCCGCGGATATTGCCCACCGACAGCGTCACGTCGATGCCGGGCACGTAATCGCCGGGCTTGGCCAGCACGACCGTGATCCCGGCCCGCGCATTGGGCGCACCGCAGACGATCTGCGTCACACCCTCATCCGTCTCGACCATGCAGACCCGCAGACGATCGGCGTCGGGGTGCTGCTCGGCGGATTGCACACGCGCGAGCGTAAACGTCTCCAGCTTCGCCGCCGGATCGACGACCTCCTCGACTTCCAGACCCAGATCGGTGAGCGCCTCGGCGATCTGATCGACGGTGGCCTCGGTCTCGAGATGATCCTTGAGCCAGGACAGGGTGAATTTCATCGGACTTCCCTCAGGATTGCTTGCGCTGCGCGAGGTCCTTGTAATCCCCCATCTCAAGGAGTTTCAACTCCCGCCAAAGCCGGATCGAGGGTTTTGCGGCGAAAAGGAGCGACCCGATCAGGAACAACCACGTGCCGGGGATCATCAGACTCTCGTAGAAGAAGAAGATCGAGCCGATCACGAAACAGAAGGCCGCGCCGAAGTCGACAACCGTATAGGCGATCTCGGTGAGAGCGACGAAGCGGCGCTGCTCGGGGCTTTGTTCATGCTTCGGGGTGTCGAAGAGACGTTTCTTCTGGGCCATCGGGTTCTCCTTGATAATCCTTTACCAAGCGAAACCGTTCGCAAACGAGTTCCATCTCGGGGGTAAAACCTCCGTTACGCTCGAAATAGGCCTGATGACCCTGCCGCCAGCCTTCCAGCGTCTCGTCCTCCCCCTCGGCCAGCGCGAAATCCTCATCGACATCGCAAAACCGCCGGATCGTGACCTCGACGGTCTCGATCATCACCGCCGGCTTGCCATCCCAGTCGAGCGCAATATCGCGCCGCCCCACCACCGGCATATCCTCGCCCCCTTCGGTAAAATAGGTTAGCGCGCCACAGGTGGCGGTCTTCTTGCCTTCGCGGATCAGGGCGAGGAGTTCGTCGCAGAGCTCGCGGCTATCGCCGAAGGTGAAGGTTATGGGGGTGGGCATTGGAATCTAATCTTCTTCCGTATCCGTTGTCTTTGTATCAGTAGGAATCCCAAGCCGCTCCAGTCTTCTTTTCAAAGTCGAGACTTCCACTTCCTCGATAGGAATTTGGAATAGAAAGGAAAACAAAATAGACCCAATTATAACAAGCAGGATGAACCCGAGAAAGTAAATCGTACCGTAACGAATAAAAAAACCGCTTTCGACTCGATTTATACTGCCCAAAACACGCTTCCGGACGACACCATCATCATCGACAACACGATTAACGAGAGAATACCCCCCTCCAGAAATAAAAATAAAAATACTCTCCCCGGCACCAAGCGACGGAATATTTATTGAGTAAAGCCCGCCCTCCAACGTCTTAGCAGAATAGATGATTGCGGGTGAGATCGAGACCGCCAACGGAGAAGCATCAAGGATAACTGACAAATTTTTTGCAGACGCAGAACCATCATTCCTTAAAGCTATAATACTTTGCTCCCGCGCAGTGTACTGCCCCGCCGGAAAATCCGCTTTACCTATCCGCTTTTCAAAGGGGAGCTCGTCAATTTCGACACCCCAAGAATACTTCGAATCGAGAGAAAAGTTTGCAACAGAAAACCAACTCACATCTGGCTTATCGGAAAGCTTACCCTGAAGATACCAGAGAAAAAGGCCGCTCAGCAGCGTAACGATGACACCAATAACGATGCCACGAATACTCTCGCTTAATCCATTCACCGGCTAAGCCCACCAGCCACCGTCGGCAGATCCAGCGCGCTGAACCCATAGTGCTTCAGCCAGCGCAGGTCGCTCTCGAAGAACGCGCGCAGGTCGGGGATGCCGTATTTCAGCATCGCGAGGCGGTCGATCCCGATGCCGAAGGCGAAGCCCTGCCATTCGTTCGGGTCGATCCCGGCGGATTGCAGCACTTTCGGATGCACCATCCCCGAACCGAGGATCTCCATCCAGTCATCGCCCTCGCCGATCTTGAGCGAACCGCCCTCCCACGAGCACCGGATATCGACCTCGGCGGACGGCTCCGTGAACGGGAAATGCGAGGCGCGGAAGCGCAGCTCGACGCCGTCAACCTCGAAGAAGGCCTTGCAGAACTCCTCCAGCACCCATTTCAGGTTCGCCATCGAAATGTCTTTGCCGATCGCCAGACCTTCGACCTGATGGAACATCGGCGTGTGGGTCTGGTCCATATCCATGCGGTAGACGCGGCCCGGCGCGATCACCCGGATCGGCGCGCCCTGCTCCAGCATCGCGCGGATCTGCACCGGCGAGGTATGGGTGCGCAGCACATGCGGCGGACGATTGTCGCCCTCGTCGCGATGCATGAAGAACGTGTCATGCTCCTGCCGCGCGGGGTGTTCGGGCGCGATGTTGAGCGCGTCGAAATTGTGCCAGTCGTCTTCGATCTGCGGGCCTTCGGCCACGGCAAAGCCCATATCGGCGAAGATCGCGGTGACTTCGTCCATCACTTGGCTTACCGGGTGGATCGTGCCCTGCCGCCGCGGCCGACCCGGCAGCGTCACGTCGAGCCATTCCTCGCGCAGCCGCGCATCGAGCGCCGCATCCGCCAGCGCCGCCTTCTTCGCGCGCAGCGCCGCGTCGATCTCGTCCTTCAGCACGTTGAGCGCCTTGCCCGTGGTCTGACGCTCCTCCGGGGTCATCTTGCCCAACTCACGCATCTTCAGGCTGATCTCGCCCTTCTTGCCCAAGGCGGCCAGACGGATCTCTTCCAGCGCGGCCTCGTCGGTCACATCGGCCACGGCGCTCAGGTATTTATCGCGAAGCTCTTGCATATCATTCCCCGGGAATTTGCTTGGCCCACGGGTTAGCCGCGCCGGCGCGCCTTTGCAACCTCGCGCTTGCAGGCAAAGGGCGGATGGGGGCGCTGCCCCCTCTGGCTTCGCCATTCACCCCCGGGATATTTCCATCAAGAGGAAGGTTAGCGGTTCATTAACCGGAATCGCGTTCACTCGGAAACGCGGTACAGGCGGGGACGCCGATGACAGCTCAAGGGGAAGCGCCCGGCCAGCTGCCCGACGATGGGCCCGAGCCGGGCGTTTTTTCTTCCTCTTGGTGGAAATATCCCGGGGGGCTCGTGAAACGAGCGGGGGCAGAGCCCCCTCCCCGGCAGGCCACCCATCCGAAACGAAAAAGGCCGCCCCAGATGGAGCGGCCCTTCCCGAATTCTATCGTCAGCCGATTACGCGGCGGCGGCGGCTTTCGCCTGCTCGACGATCGCGCCGAAGGCTTCGGGCTCGTGCACGGCGAGATCGGCGAGAACCTTGCGGTCCACTTCGATGCCAGCCTGGTTGAGGCCGAAGATGAACTTCGAGTAGCTCAGATCCGCATCGACGGCGCGCACGGCGGCGTTGATACGCTGGATCCAGAGCGCGCGGAAATTACGCTTACGGGCTTTACGGTCGCGGGTCGCGTATTGGTTCGCCTTGTCGACCGCCTGGGTCGCAGTGCGGAAGTTGCGCGAGCGCGAGGAATAATACCCTTTCGCCTTCTTGAGCACTTTCTTGTGCGCGGCGTGGGTGACCTTACCGGATTTGACGCGTGCCATTGTTCAAGTCTCCCGAGTTCAGCGGTTGTAGGGCATGTATTTCTTGACGATCTTCGTATCCGCCTCGCAGAGCACCATGGTGCCCGAGGTTTCGCGGATGAATTTCGTCGAGCGTTTGATCATGCCGTGACGCTTGCCGGCCGGACCGACCTTGACCTTGCCGGTCGCGGTGAACTTGAACCGCTTCTTGGCAGCGGATTTCGTCTTCATCTTGGGCATTTACAGCTCCTTTGCAGGGTGTGGAAGCGCGACTCGGCATGCCACTTAGGCCGGCCGCGCGGGTTCAGAGTGGGCCTGTTAGACGCCGCAGGTCCGTTTGGCAAGGGAAAAATCCGGAACTGCCCCACCCCCGGATGGCGACGCTAGTAATTGACCAAGCGGGCCAATACACGCGCCACCGCGTCTGGCACCGTCTTGAGCGTGTAGCCCCCCGGCCGGGCGTAGAAAGCCAGCAGGATCAGCGCCCCCGCCACCAGGATCCCGATCGTCGCCGCCCGCGGCGGGCGGCTGTCGGAGAAAGCGGAGATCGCAGCCGGGATCGCGATGATCGCGATCGCCAGCCCGATCGTCAGCAGGAGATCGGCATCTACCGAAGAAAGATCCATCGCCTGCGCCCTTGTCACCAACCCTCTCGGGAAAGGTTACTCAGGGTCAGTGCGGTAAATCAATCGCTCATCACAGGGCGCGACGCGCAGAATGTTCGTGGTGCCCTGCACGTTGAACGGCACGCCCGCGGTGACGACGATCTGTTGCGTCTCGTCGGCAAAGCCGAAATCGCGCGCCGCGCGGGCGGCGTTGACGACGGCCTGCTTGAACCGCTCCAGCTCGCCGCACGGCACCGCATGCACGCCCCAGGTCAGCGAGACCCGGCGCAGCGTCGCCTCGATCGGCGACAGCGCGATGATCGGCACGCGCGGACGCTCCCGCGCGATGAGCGCGATCGTCTTGCCCGATTGCGTATAGGCGCAGATCGCCGCGATGTCGGTGGTCTCGGCGATCTCGCGCGCGGCGGCCACGATCCCGTCGGCGACGGTCTGACGGGCCGCATGGCGCGAGGCCTCGATCACTTCACGGTAGGTCGGGTCCTTCTCGACCGAGATCGCGACGTTGTTCATCGTCTCGACCGCTTCGACCGGGTAGTTGCCAGCCGCGGATTCCGCGCTCAGCATGACCGCATCGGCGCCCTCGTAGATTGCGGTCGCGACGTCGGAGACCTCCGCGCGGGTCGGCATCGGGCTCTCGATCATCGATTCCAGCATCTGCGTCGCCACGATCACGGGCTTCGCCCAGGTGCGGCATTTGCGGATCAGCTGCTTCTGGATCGGCGGCACGGCCTGGACGGGAAGCTCCACGCCCAGATCGCCGCGGGCGACCATGATCCCGTCCGAAGCCTGAAGAATCTCGTCAAAGCTGCGCACCGCCGAGGGCTTTTCGATCTTCGACAGGATCGCCGCGCGGCCCTTGGCCAGATCGCGCGCCTCTTCCACGTCCTCGGGACGCTGCACGAAGCTCAGCGCGAGCCAGTCGACGCCCATCTCGCAGGCGAATTCCAGATCCTTGCGGTCCTTCTCCGACAGTGCGGCCAGCGGCAGTACCACGTCGGGGACGTTCACGCCCTTGCGGTCCGAGATCGTGCCACCCACGGTGACGGTGCAATTCGCGAAATCGTCGCCGCAGTCGTCGACCACCAGACGGATCTTGCCGTCATTGACCAGCAGTTCCGACCCCGGCTCGAGCGCCTGGAAAATCTCGGGATGCGGCAGGCACACGCGATGCGTAGCGCCGGGCGTCTCGTCGAGATCGAAGCGGAACTTGTCGCCGTCTTCCAGTTCCGCCCCATGCGCGGCGAAGGTGCCGACGCGCAGTTTCGGGCCCTGAAGATCCGCGAGGATCGCGATCGGGCGACCGAATTCGGCTTCGAGTTGGCGAATGATGGCGTGCCGAGCGCGATGCTCTTCGTGGCTGCCATGGCTCATGTTCAGGCGGAACACGTCCGCACCTGCGACGAACAGAGCTTTGATGCTGTCATAGTCCGAGGAAGAAGGGCCCAGCGTAGCCACGATCTTCACGTTGCGAAGGCGTCTCATGCGTCCTCGTTTTCCGTTCAAATTGATGTCATTTCGTGGGCCAAGTAAGCGTATGGCGCAATTTGTCGCGGGCCGCAACTGGCGTGGCACAATCTTTCCCGTTATCTGAGCCATATCGAGCAAGCGTGAAGAGACTATGAACGAAAAACAGCCCCTTTCGATCACTGGAGAGGCACGGCCCGGACGCTGGCTGGTCACCTGCGATCATGCGCGCAACACCTTGCCCGACTGGGTAGGCGGTGGCGATCTCGGCATCGACGCCGAAGATATGGCGCGCCACATCGCCTATGACGTGGGCGCGCTGGGGCTGTCCGAGGCACTGGCGGAGCGGCTCGACTCGCCGATGATCGCGAGCGACTTCTCTCGACTGGTGATCGACCCGAACCGGGGCGAGGACGACCCGACGCTGGTGATGAAGCTTTACGACGGCACGATCATCCCCGCGAACCGCCATGCCGACGCGGCAGAGGTCGAGCGGCGGCTGGACCGGCTCTATCGCCCCTATCATGCGGAATATGCCCGGCTCGCGGCGCGGCGCGACGATACGGTGATCTGCGCGGTTCACTCCTTTACACCGCGCCTGCGCGGGCGACCGCCCCGGCCGTGGGATGTCGGCATCCTGCATGCCCCGGCCGATCCGCGCCTCGCCTATGAGATGATCGCGGCGCTCGAGGCCGAGGGCGATCTCTGCGTGGGCGACAACCAACCCTATCTGGGCCATCTGGAAGGCGACTCGATCGACCGCCACGCGCTGGCGGATGGCCGCCCGAATGTGCTGCTCGAGCTGCGCAACGATCTGATCGCGACGCCCGAGCAGCAAGCGGCATGGGCCGACCGCCTCGCACCCATTCTGACGCGGGTGCTGGAGCAGAGTGGCCTCTGATTGGCGACAGTAACCGCGTAGTGCGAGGGATTGTTTCCAAACGACGTTACTCCTGCCACATTTTGATCACATCCTATTGACGCTTTCGTGAGCGTTGCGGATATTTTCCCTGATTTCAGGGGGATATCACCGATGCTCGCGACTCTTCTTCTCGCCTTCCTGCCGATGGCGCTCCTTGTCGGGGCCAGCCTCGACGGTGGCGGTGACCATAAAGATGACCATGACGACGAAGAAGCGGCTCGTCCTGATGAAGAGGGCACCGGTGCAGGCGAGGAGATCGACATCTCCGAGCCCGATCAGCTGACAGAAGGCACGTCGGGCGACGACACCATTCGCGGCACCGATGGGACCGACACCGTTATGGGGCTCGCGGGCGACGACGACATCTATCTCGGCGATGGCAATGACGGCGGCGACCTCTCCCCCGAGGACGAGCTGGCGATGGATCAGGCGACGAGCCTCGGCGAATTCCTCGACCTTTATGAGGCCTCAGGCGTCTTCGGCGCGGTCGGCGGCTCGGGCGACGACTATATAGACGCGGGCGCGGGCAACGACTCGATCACCGGCAGCCAGGGCGATGACACGCTGCGCGGCAATCTCGGTGCGGATTACCTCATGGATGCCGAAGGGTCGAACGCCCTCTATGGCGGCTACGGCGATGACGAGCTCTATGCCGTCGACTTGGACGGCGCGCCCGACCTTCTCGATGGCGGCGCGAATAACGATTACCTCCACGGCGATGACGGCGACACGATGACCGGCGGCACCGGGTCGGACTGGTTCGGGGTCGATTGGAACGAGGGCGATGCGCCGGTGACAGTGACCGATTTCGGACAGCTCGGCCCAAACCCGGACCCGAACGCGTCCGGCGAATTTCTCGGCATCGAGGTGGATGACCTCTCGCACCTGTCGGACTTCACCGTCTCGCAAAGCGGCAGCGACTCCATCGTGTCGATCAATGGCCAGCAGGTCGCGACGCTCAAGGATGTCGAATATGCCGCGCTCAAGGCGGCGGGCGGCGCGATCTATGCCACCGACGGACTCAACTACGGTCAACCAGTCTACGCTTGACCCGTTCTCGAATCGTGCCGAGAGGCCGCCGATCTCGCGACCTCCTTCCGTTTCGGTAAAGCCCCAAAAACGCGACCATATCCGATCGCGATACTAATCCTCGTCATTCTCTCTGATGGTTAACGACCCCTGAACAATGGGCCGGTTTCGGCCTCACAAAGCTTTTGCGCAGCCGACAAAATGTCGCGACGATCAAGGCAAGATCAGGAGAAACCATGCTCGCCTTGTTCATCGCCACCACCATCGCGTTATGCCTTCTCGGCTGGGCCGAGGGCTTGCCGCGCCAGCGCCAGGTTCGCGCCGCCGCCGACACCGGATCGGAGGCCGCCACGATGACCGCTGCGCCCGCGCAGGTCGCGGCGCCGAACGAGGAGCACGCCGCTCCCGACGAGGATACGAACGACCTCGATGCCGCCGTGATGATGCGCATCGAAGCGCTGCTGGCGCATCCGAACCAACAGGCCGAGACCCGCGCAAAACACACCCCGGCACCTGCGCCCGCCGCAGGCCCCGAGCCGCTCCCGCGGATCAACGGGTTCGAACCGGGCGACGCCATCGCCCTCGATTTCACCGGCTCTGCGCCGCGTCGCGACGACATCACCTTCCGCACCTGCGCCGAAGGCACGCTCGTCGTGATCGAAGGTCAGGCCGAACTGGTCATCACTGGCATCGCGCCCGAGCAAATAGCGCCAGATGCCTTCCAATTCCGCGCTCATGCGGCGGCCTGAGAGACACCGCCCGCATGACAGGAAAAGACCCCGGTTGGGCTGGCCGGGGTCTTTTCTTTTTTAAATTCCGGATGTTGCGCCTCGGCGCGGATCAGATCGCGGCCTTGCGGCTCTCGTCGAGATAGATCTCGCGCAGACGCATAGCCACCGGGCCAACCGCGCCCTCGCCCACCGCCTCGCCGTCGATCTCCACCACCGGCATCACGAAAGCCGAGGCCGACGTGAAGAAAGCTTCATCCGCACCCTGAGCCTCTTCGATGGTGAAGGGACGCTCCTCGATCTCCATCTGGCTCTCGGCGGCATATTTCAGCAGCGAGGCGCGGGTGATCCCGTGCAGAATGTCGTGGCTCAGATGCCGCGTGATGATCTTGTTGCCCTTCACGATATAGACGTTGTTCGACGAGCCTTCGGTCACGAAGCCATCTTCCACGAACCACGCATCGTTCTTGCCCGCCTTCTCGGCCGCCATCTTGGCCATCGACGGATAGAGCAGCTGCACGGTCTTGATGTCGCGGCGATGCCAACGCAGGTCGGGCAGCGAGATCACCTTGATGCCCTGTTTCGCCTTCGGATCGTCGGCGAGGTTCGGCTTCGACTGGGTATACAGCACCACGGTCGGGGGCGTGCCCTCCGGCGGGTAGTGGAAATCGCGATCGCCCGCATTCCCGCGCGAGACCTGAAGGTAGATCATCCCTTCGTCGAGATCGTTACGCTTGACCAGTTCGCGGTGGATCTCGATCCATTCGTCTCGGGTCAGATCGCAGGTCATCTCCAGCTCCGCCAGCGAGCGACCGAGCCGGTTCATGTGACCTTCGAATTCGAGGATCTTGCCGCCCAGAACGGAAGTCACCTCATAGACCGCATCGCCCATCACGAAACCACGGTCGAAGACGGAGACCTTGGCCTCTTCCTCGGGAATATACTCTCCGTTGAGATAGACGATCCGGCTCATATTCTTGCTCCTTGAAAACTCAGCCCCAGAGCTCCGGCTCCGGCGGCTCCACCACGCTGCCCTTGTAACGCAGCGGCACATCGCGGTCTTCGGCCAGAAGCAGCGGGCCGTCAAGATCGACGTAATCGGCCCCCTGCGCGACCAGCATCGCCGGCGCCATCGCAAGGCTCGATCCCACCATGCAGCCGACCATCACACCGAACCCCTCGGCGCGCGCCAGATCGCGCAGCCGCAGGGCTTCGGTCAGCCCGCCGGTCTTGTCCAGCTTGATGTTGATGACGTCGTATTTGCCGCGCAGATCGGTAAGCCCGTCGCGCGTATGGCAGCTCTCATCGGCGCAGATCGGCACCAGCCGCTGGATATCCGACAGGGCCTCGTCCCCCGCCGCAGGCAAAGGCTGCTCGACCAGCGCGACACCCAGCTTCTTCAGCTCGGCCTGAATGTCGAGGAAAGTCTCGATCTCCCAGCCCTCATTCGCATCGACGATGATCTTCGACTCCGGCGCGCCCTCGCGTACCGCGCGCAGACGCGGCATGTCCTCGGGCGTGCCGAGCTTGATCTTCAGAAGCGGCCGATGCGCATGCTCGGCGGCCGCCGCGCGCATCTTCTCCGGCTCGTCGAGCGACAGCGTATAGGCCGTGGTCTGGCTCACGGGCTTGTCCAACCCGGCCAGCTCCCAGACCGGAACGCCCTTCTTCTTGGCTTCCCAATCCCACAAAGCGCAATCGACCGCGTTGCGCGCAGCCCCGGCGGGCAGCGCCTCTTGCAGCTCGGCGCGGGAAATCCCTTGCGGAAGGCTTTCGATCTGCGCGGTGACGCTGTCGAGGCTTTCGCCGTACCGCGCATAGGGCACGCATTCGCCCCGCCCCGTCACGCCGTCGCGCTCCAGCGTCACGCTCAGCACATGCGCTTCGGTGCGCGAGCCGCGCGCGATGGTAAAGACCTGCGCCAGCTTGAACGTATCATGACTCACCCGGATCATCCGCGCCCCCCTTCGACTTGGTGCAAATATCCCCGCCGGAGGCATCCGGCAGGGGTCACAAGCGAGACAATCAGATCGCGGCGAGCGCGTCCACCAGCTTGCCAGCACCGAAGCGGAACGGATCGGTCGTGGGCAGGCCCATTTCTTCCTCGACCTTCGCCAGATAGGCCTTGGCCTCGTCCTCACCCATCTTCTGAGTGTTGACCGAGATGCCGACCACCTGACAGGCGGGATTGGCGACCTTCGCCAGCGCCAGTGCCATATCGCTCAGCTCTTGCAGCGAGGGCATCTTGTAGCCTGGCAGGCCGCGCATATGGGTGCGCGTCGGCTCATGCGCGAGGATCAGCGCGTCGGGCTGGCCGCCATGGATCAGCGCCATCGTCACGCCCGAATAGGAGACGTGGAACAGGCTACCCTGCCCCTCGATCAGGTCCCAATGGTCGGGATCGTTATCGGGCGTGAGGTATTCGATCGAGCCGGCCATGAAATCGGCGATCACCGCATCGAGCGGCACGCCGTCGCCGGTGATCAGGATGCCGGTCTGGCCGGTCGCGCGGAACGTGGCCTTCATGCCGCGCTCGCGCATCTCGCGCTCCATGCAAAGCGCGGTATACATCTTGCCCGCCGAGCAATCGGTGCCCACGGCAAGGCAGCGCTTGCCGGTGCGCTTCTCGCCATTCGCGATCGGATATTTCACCGCCGGGATGCGCACGTCATGCAGCTGACGCCCGCAGGCCTTTGCGACCGCGACCAGATCGGGCTCGTCGCGCAGCAGGTTGTGCAGGCCCGACGCGAGGTCGAGACCTTCTTCCAGCGCTTCGATCAGCACTTTCTTCCAGCCCTGCGAGATCAGGCCGCCACGGTTTGCGACGCCGATCACCAGCGTCTTGCAGCCTTGTGCGATGGCTTCTTTGATATCGAGATCGGGGATGCCCATGTCGGCTTGGCATCCCTCCATCCGGTACTGGCCGACGGCATATTCGGGCCGCCAGTCCTTGATCCCCTGCGCGACTTTCGCGGACAAGGGATCGGGGGCATCGCCCAGAAACAGTAGATAAGGGGTGTCGATCAGCGACATGCGGGTCTCCCTGTGGTCTGTGTTTTGTCTTGTTTGTTGATGATATTAGGGCGCGGCGCAAAAATTTCTTGGGGATTTCCGTGCAACATTTCCGGCAAAACGGAAGATCCTTCGGCAAAAGCGCCATTTCGCCGCAATTTCGTGCACCGCTCGGATTTTCGGACGCCTGCAATGCTGCAGCGCGGCCCTGATTCTGCGCTTGCAAAATCGCCTTGCATGAGACCGCGCAACAATATACCCAATCCGCAACCCAAAACGTAACTTCCTTGCGAAAGGCCGCTTCATGAGCTTCCGCGTTCAACCCACGCCCCCTGCCCGTCCGAACCGCTGCCAGCTTTTCGGCCCCGGCTCGAACACCAAGCTCTTCCCGAAAATGGCCGCCTCCGCCGCCGATGTGATCAATCTCGACCTCGAAGATTCGGTCGCGCCCAACGACAAGGCGCAGGCGCGGCGCAACATCATTCAGGCCAGCCACGAGATCGACTGGGGCAATAAATACCTCTCGGTCCGCATCAACGGCCTCGACACGCCCTATTGGTATCGCGACGTGGTCGAACTGCTCGAAGAAGGCTCCGAGCGCATCGACCAGATCATGATCCCGAAAGTTGGCTGCGCGGCGGATGTCTATGCGGTCGACGCGCTGGTCACGGCGATCGAAACCGCGAAGGGGCGCACGAAGAAAATCTCGCTCGAAGTCATCATCGAAAGCGCTGCCGGCCTCGCGCATGTCGAGGAAATCGCTGCATCTTCTCCGCGCCTGCAGGCGATGAGCCTCGGCGCTGCCGACTTCGCCGCCTCGATGGGCATGCAGACCACCGGCATCGGCGGGACGCAGGAAAACTACTACATGCTGCGCAACGGCGAAAAGCATTGGTCCGACCCGTGGCACTGGGCGCAGGCCGCGATCGTCGCCGCCTGCCGCACTCACGGCATTTTGCCGGTCGATGGCCCGTTCGGCGATTTCTCCGACGATGACGGCTTCCGCGCGCAGGCGCTGCGCTCGGCGACGCTCGGCATGGTGGGCAAATGGGCCATCCATCCCAAGCAGATTTCTCTTGCAAATGAAGTCTTTACGCCTTCTGATGAGGCCGTGACCGAGGCCCGTGAAATCCTCGTGGCGATGGAAGAGGCCAAGGCACGCGGCGAAGGTGCGACCGTCTACAAAGGCCGTCTCGTCGACATTGCGTCAATCAAACAAGCTGAAGTGATTGTAAGACAAGCCGAAATGATTAAAGATTAAGCCGCGCGCGAACGAATCGCGATATAGTTATCGAATCCCGGAGCGGTTGGGAGGGGAGGCCCGGCCGCATGAGGGAAAAGGAGCGCCCTGGCTTACGGCCGGGGCGTTTCCGTTTTTCTAGCGCCGGGGAATCCCACGCAAACGCCATCTAGCCGCGCTGTGCGACGGCCCGATGACAGTTCCGCAAATTGCTGCGCCTCAGCCCTTCAGCGGCAAGCGGATCTCCGTAAGCAAATCTTCCGGCTTCGTGTTCATCGGATCGTTGAGATAGACCTCGTAGGCCACCAGATCGCGGTGCTCCATGCCAGACGCCGGGAACCAATCCTCGTCCAGCCAGCGATACGCCTCGGGCAGCTGCTCATAGGGCCCCTTCACCGTCACCACCGCATATTTCCCGGCCGGATAGCGAATCTCCGCAAGCGGCGGGAAGATCACGAACCCCTCGCCCACCGCGAAACAGGCATGCGAGCGCAGCTCCTCCGCCGGCACTTTGCGCGGATTGTCATGCCCGATCATCGCCGCGTGCTCGACTTCCGCCCAGGACGGCTCCGGGATCAGCGAGACAAGTTTCTGAAAGACCGGGCCGACCGACGGGTAAGGCCCTTTATGTGCCAGCCCGGCAAGCCGTACCGCTGGCATCTCTTTGATCTCGACTTCATACGCCAAATTAACCCTCATCCGGTTAAAGCGCGCGTTTCCTCGATCACTCTATCACCTCCCATCCGCCGCGCCTATGAGGCAAGGCGCCGCCGCTCCCGCAATCGGGACGCGCCCGCCATGCGCCACCCAGTTGCAATTCCCGAGCGTTGAAGACATTAAGGGCGCGAGTTTCCGGATGCGGAGTGATCCATGACCTATCTCGAATTCGAAAAGCCGCTGGCAGAGATCGAAGGCAAAGCCGAAGAGCTGCGCGCGCTGGCCCGGCAAAACGAAGAGATGGATGTCGACAAGGAAGCGTCAGCCCTCGACAAGAAGGCCGAGGCGATGCTGCGCGACCTCTACAAAGACCTGTCGCCCTGGCGCAAATGTCAGGTCGCGCGTCATCCCGACCGTCCGCATTGCAAGGACTATATCGACCAGCTCTTCACCGAGTACACGCCGCTCGCGGGCGACCGCAACTTCGCCGACGATCACGCGGTGATGGGCGGCCTCGCACGTCTCGGCGACAAGCCGGTGATGGTGATCGGCCATGAGAAGGGCAACGACACCGCAAGCCGCATCGAGCGCAACTTCGGCATGGCCCGCCCCGAGGGCTATCGCAAGGCGATCCGTCTCATGGACATGGCCGCCCGCTTCGGCCTGCCGGTCGTCGCCCTGATCGACACCCCCGGCGCCTATCCCGGCAAGGGCGCGGAAGAGCGCGGCCAGTCCGAGGCCATCGCCCGCTCGACCGAGAAATGCCTGCAGATCGGCGTGCCGCTGATCTCGGTCATCATCGGCGAAGGCGGCTCGGGTGGCGCCGTGGCCTTCGCCACCGGCGACCGCGTCGCGATGCTGGAACATTCCGTCTATTCGGTGATCTCGCCCGAAGGCTGCGCCTCGATCCTCTGGAAGGATTCCGAGAAGATGCGCGAAGCCGCCGAGGCGCTGCGCCTGACCGCGCAGGACCTCAAGAAGCTCGGCGTTATCGACCGTATCATCTCCGAACCGATGGGCGGCGCACAGCGCGACGCCACGGCGACCATCGCCTCGGTCGGCTCGGAAATCTCGCTGATGCTGGCAGAGCTGGAGGGCCAGAAGCCCGCCGATCTGATCAAGGCACGCCGCAAGAAGTTCCTCGACATGGGCACGAAGGGGCTTTCGGCCTAAACCGAAGCCCCCGCGCATTCCGAACCGGCCTCACGCCGGTTCCGCCTGCCTGCGCATCAGCCCCGCCCCCAGCGCAAGTGCGATGATGACCGCGCCGTAGATCTCGGTCGTCAGCCGCAGCCCCAGTTCGGGCACCGCCAGACCCGCCAGCACCGCGGGCACCCCGAAGGCCGAGTAAGCCAGCGTGAACAGCGCCGCGAACAGCCCGCCACGCTCGTCCGGTGCGGCCAGCGGCGCGAGCGAACGCAACACACCCGCAAAGCAGGTGCCGAAGCCGATCCCCGCGATGAAGACGCTCGCAAGATAGAGCGCGAAACTCCCCGTCGCGAGCGCCGCGAGCGACAACACCGTGCCCAGCACCAGCCCGTCCGTCCCCAGAAGCGCGATCCGGCGCGGCGCCAGATTGCGCGTCACGAAGCACGAGGCCGCTCCGGTCCCCGACAGGAGCGCAACGATCGCACCCTGCGCCAGCGCGGTGTGAACCTCGAAGACCTGCGCCACGATCGGCGCACCCAGCGACAGGAACAGCGAGCCGGTCCCCCACCCCGCCAGCACCGCGGGCGCACCGCGCCGGAAGGCCGCACGGATATGGGGCGGCACAGAAACCTGCGGGCGCAGCGAGGCCAGCGTCCCCTCATGGCGCGGCGCGGTCTCCGGCGGCAGCCAGACCAGCAGGGCCAGCACGCCATAGACGACCGCCAGACCGAGGAAGGTCGCGACCCGCGGCGCAGGCGCATAGGCCAACAACGCGCCCCCCGCGAGCGCCCCGGCCGCCAGCCCCGCCAAGGGCGCCACCGCGTTCCAGACCGCCGCGAGACCGGGCCGCGTAGACGGCTCATGATCGGTCGAACTCGCACTCAGCGTCGATATCAGCAGGCCGCTCGCCAGACCCTGCAACACCCGCGCCAGCATCAGCGCCATCGCCGTATCCGCCCAGAGGAATTCGAGCATCCCAAGCGCCAACAGCACGAAGCCCACCGACAGAACCGGTCGCCGCCCGAGATGATCGGAGAGCCGCCCGAAGACCAGCAAGGTTATCAGAAGCGCCCCGGCATAGATCGCGAAAATCCCCGTCATCATCGCCGAGGAAAAGCCGATCCGCGCCTGCAGGACCGGGTAAAAGGGCGACGGCGCACTGGCCCCGGCCAGCATCAGCACGAGCCCCATGATCGCCAGCACGAAGCCTGCGCGGCTCCGCGTCGGCAGACTTGGAGAGGCGCCGTCCGGGCCGGGATCTGTCTCGTCGATCATCGCTGTCTCCTGATGCGGTAGGTTCGAAAATTCTCGAACCTCCACATACTCGACATGGCCGATGGTTCAAGTATTATCGAACCATGAACACGCAACCCGAACTCCCGCATCCCCCCGCTGACTCGCTGTCTCTGTCGCAAGTGCTCTTCGCGCTCAGTGACCCGGCGCGGCGCGAAATCGCCCGCAATCTGCGCGACGGCCCGCTCGAAGCGGCGGCCTGCAGCGCCGTGGCAGCGGATGTCCCGAAGTCGACAAAATCTCACATTCTCAAGGTCTTGCGGGAATCTGGCGTAATCCGGAACGAGCCGAACCCGAACGGTCGGGGCCGCCTGCTCACCCTGCGCCGGGATGACCTTGAGGCGCGCTTCCCCGGCCTGATCGACCCAATCCTCGACGCCGATCTGCGCGAGAGCTGATCACGCCAACGTGTTCGGCGCACGCCACCCGCAGCGCCGCGACACCTCTTCCTCTTGGAAAAAATATCCCCGCCGGAGGCGCCCTCCGCCGCCACCCGCTCAGGGCTTCGGCAGCGCGAACCCGGCCTCCAGCATCAGCGCATCCGAGCGCGGCTCGACCACCGCCTCGACCGCCGCCAGCGTCTGCGGCGCAGAGCCCGCCGCCTCGATGACCGGCAGGAACTCGGTCACCGCCACGCCTGACCGGATCGGCCAGCCACGCTTGCTCCAGAACAGGCCCGCATTGGTCGCGGCGGGCACCACCGGCAGCTTCGTGGCTTCGGCCACCACGCCCACGCCCTGCTTATAGCGGCGCCTCTCGCCCGGCGGCACGCGCGTGCCCTCGGGATAGATGATCAGCTGCCCCAACCCATGCGTCGCGCGCGCCTCTTCGACCGCGCCCAGCATCACCTTCATCGCCTCCGACCCCTTGGAGCGGTCGATCGGAATGCAGCCCGCCTTATGCGCGAACCAGCCCATGACCGGCACGTTCAACAGGGCCTTTTTCATCACGAAGGCCCGGCGCGGCAGGTGATTGGCGAGGATCAGAATGTCGAAAAAGCTCTGATGCTTGGCCGCGACGATACAGTCGCCCTCGGGCGGCGTGCCGCGCAGCTCATAGCGCAGCCCCAGATAGACCCGCGCCATATCCAGCAGATGCTGCGTCCAGATACCGGCGGTGCGATGCACACCGGCCCGCCCCTTGGGCAGCACCTGAAACACAAGGCCCCAGGCCCCGATCAGCACCGTCGCGAGCGCGATGTGAACGTAGTACAGCCCGGTCATCACATGGGTCAGCGGCGTGACTTTTCCGGGGCGGCGCGAAGGGTCGGACATCAGCGAAGTCTCCTGAGCATACGCAGCGCGGCGAAACGGGTGGCGGCAAAGGCCACGATCGCGGCGATCGGCGGAATGATCAATGGCCAGAGCCATGCGGCCCCGGAAAAGCCCAAACCGGTGAGGAAGCCGCCCGCAGCCTCGGTCGAAGGCAGCAGCGCCACCGCCAGCATACCCAAGACCGTGCCCGCCACCGCACCGATCAGACCGCGCGTGGTGAAGCGACGCACGAAGGCCCGCGCGATGAAGGCGTCTTTCGCGCCCACCAGCCGCAGCGTCGCGATCACCTGACCGTTCGCGGCCAACGCAGCCTGCGCGGCCAGCGTGATCATCCCCGCCATCGCGCCGAAGATCAGCAGCAGCGACAGCAGGCCCAGAGTGCGGATCCGCTCCGCCGCCGCAACCAGCGGACGCCGCCAACGGGTATGGTCGTCGAAGATCGCGCCGGGCGCTTCGGCCTGCAGCCGCAGCCGCAGCCCTTCGGCATCGACGCCCGCGCCGGTCTCGGTCACCGCGATCAGCTTCGGCAGCGGCAGCGCATCCACCGGCAGATCGGGACCGAACCACGGCTTCAGCAGCCCCTTCATCTCGTCATCGCCCATCACCCGCGAAGAGGCGACACCCGGCGTCGTCTTCAACACTTCCTGCACGGCGGCGACCTGCGCATCCATCTGCTCGGGCGGGGCAGAGATGCGGATCGTGGCCGAGCGCGCGAGGCTGTCGGCCCAGCGATCCGCAAGCCGCCCCGTCGCCAGCGACAGCGCCAGCGCAAAGACCGCAAGGAAGGCCATCGCGGCCGCGGTGAACAGCGTCAGCCGCGCGGTGAACCCGGTCGGCGGCACGACCCGATCCGGCCCGGTCGTCTCGGAGGCGAATGTCAGCAAGGTCAGCTTCACAGATCGGCCCCCGCCGTATGCAGATGGCGCTTCGCGATGCGCAGAACCCGCGCCGAGACCTGCGGTTTCGCCTGCCGGATCAGGTTCAGATCGTGGGTCGCGATCACCACCGTCTTGCCCATCTTGTTCAGCTCGACCAGCAGCGACAGCAGCCGCAGCGACATCTCCCAATCGAGGTTCCCGGTCGGCTCGTCAGCCAGGATCACATCGGGCGACATGATGACAGCGCGGGCCAGAGCGACGCGTTGCCGCTCCCCGCCCGACAGTTGCGGCGGCAGCGCATTCGCCTGCCGCTTCAGCCCGACCCAGGCCAGCAATTCGCGCAGTTGGGTCATGTCGGGCGTGCGGCGATTGACCGTCATCGGCAGCGCCACGTTCTCCTCCACCGAAAGGTGATCGAGGAACTGGCAGTCTTGATGCACGACGCCGATGCGCTGGCGCAGCCCGGCGATTTCGTCGCGGTTCATCTCGCGCACATCCTTGCCGAACAAGGACAAATGCCCCGCCGTCGGCAGCAATTCCGCGTAGCATAGTTTGAGAAATGTGGTCTTCCCGGCCCCCGACGGTCCGGTCAGAAAATGGAATGACCCAGGGGCAAGCGTCAGGGACATATCGCTAAGGAGCTCCGCCCCGCTATAGCTCATCGCCACATTTTGCAGCTCGATCACTGCCAGCCCCTCTACTTGGTGCGCGCTTCGCGAATTAAGTGGCCCAAATCATTTGGACATTCCGCCCGCGCTTGCTACAACATAAGACAGTGGTTGGCCAGAACGGCAAAACGCCAACACGGGCAGGGATGGGACAATATGCGGTTGGTTTGCCCCAATTGCGGTGCGCAATACGAAGTGGATGACGCTGTCATCCCAGATGGCGGACGGGATGTGCAATGCTCCAATTGCGGGCACGGCTGGTTCCAGCCGAGCAAGGATATGCTCTCCGCCGAGCCCGACACCACAACCGCAGCGCCCCCGCCCGAAGGTTGGGATCTCGACGCCGAGACTGAGGCCGAGGCTGCGCCTGAGGAGACTGAGGCAGAGGTAACGGCGGAGACGCCCACCGAATCTGAGCCCGTTTCCGAATCCGAGCAATCCTCCGAGCCCGAACAAGTTTTCGAGCCCGAGCCGCTTCCCGAACCCGAGCAACAACCAGAGCCCGAGGCCGCAACGCCCCTGCCCGAGCCCGAGCCAGTCGTGACGACGCAAAGCACGGACGATACGGATGCCGCCATTGCGGCGATGGTCTCGACGCCGGAGCCCGAGGAACAGGACGACGACGAGGAAGAGCCGGGCCTCGGCCCTGCCCCGCGTGTCGGCGCGACCCCGCGCAAACCGCTCGATGACGGGCTGCTGTCGATCCTGCGCGAAGAGGCCGAGCGCGAAGCCGCGCAGCGCCGCGCCGAAGGCTCGAGCGAGCTGGAGACGCAAGACGAATTGAACCTCGAAGAGCGCGAGACCAGCGAAGACGCAGAACGCGCCGCCGAGGCCGCCACCGCCGATCTGGCGCGCCGCCGCAAAGGCGCGCAGGACTTCTCCGATCTCAACGAGCCCGACGCTGAACGCGAAGAGGATCGCGTGGCCGATCTGCTCGGCGAGGATGACGAAGACATGCGCGCGATGCGCGGGCGCGAACGGCTGCCCGACATTGACGAGATCAATTCGACCCTCACCGCGACCTCGGATCGCGAGGGTGACAGCGTGGCCGAATTCTCGCCGGAGATGGCGCGCCGCCGCCGCTCGGGCTTCAGCCGCGGCTTCATCTTCGTGATGGCGATCACCGCGATACTGGCGCTGATCTATGCCTTCGCGCCGGACATCGCCGCGAAAGTCCCGGCGCTGAAATCGCCGCTGACGCAATATGTCGTCGCGGTGGACGAGGGGCGCATCTGGCTCGACGACCAGTTGCAGATCCTGACGCATCGCCTCTCGCCCGAAGCGACCTCGGACGGCTTCACCGAATAAGTTTTCCTAATAATCTGCCGCCGCGCATAAGTTGAACTTATGGGCGCGCGGCGTCAGCCCGCATTCGAGAACTGATCGAGCAGCCGCTTGAGGTAGTCCAGCTCTTCCTCGGGGCGCAGACGATCGGCCGAGCGGCGGCGGATTTCATCGAGCAGATCCTGCGCCCGGCGATAGACATCCTCGCCGTTGAGCATCTGACGATCCGTGCCAAGCTGGTTGCCCTCGCCCTGCGCCCGACCCAGCGGATCACGCGGCATCTCACGGCCGCCCTGTTGTCCGGGCTGACCCGCCTGCTGATTGCCCTGCTGACCGGGCTGCTGACCGTCGCGGCGCGCCTGTTCGTTGCGCATAGCCTCGCCCAACGCGCGCATCCCTTCGCGCAGCGCCTCGATCGCGTCGGCCTGACGGTCGATCGCCGCCGAATTGTCGCCCTCGCGCAGCGCCTCCTCGGCCTGATCCATCGCGCGCCCGGCATCGTCGAAGCGCTTCTCGGCCTGCTGGCCCGCCTCGTTGCCGAAGCCCGGCAGCAGCCCGCGCTGGCGGTCGAGTTCGCGACGCAGCGCACGCTGGCGATCCGCGAGGCTCTGGCCGTCCACGCCGCCCTGCCCGCCATTCAGGCCGGGCTGATCGCCCTGCCCCTGACCGTCGCGCTGCGCCTGCCCGTCCTGGCCTTGGCCCTGACCGGGCTGGTCGCCGGGCTGTTGGCCCTGACCTTGTTGGCCTTGCTCACCCTGCTGGCCTTGTTGACCCTGCTGACCTTGCTGCTGGCCCTGTTGCCCTTGCTGACCTTGCTGGCCCTGCTGACCGTTCTCGGCCTGCTGCTGGCGCTCCTCCGGGGTCATGAACTGGTCCTGCAGGTCGCGGAACGCATCGTCCGACAGCTCCTGCTGCTTGCGCAGCGTGTCCTGCATGTCGCGCATCGCCTGACCGCCGGGCATGTCGCCCTGACCGCCCTGCCCTTGCTGGACCTTGAGGTTCTCCATCATCCGCGCGAGCTGGTCGAGCAGCTCCTGCGCCTCGGCCATCCGGCCTTCCTCCATCAGCTTCTGGATCTGGTCCATCATCTGCTGGATCTGGTCGCCGGTGATCTGCTGGCCCTGCTGCGGCTGCTGACCAAATTGCGGCCCCTGCTCCTGCTCCTGCGAGCGCTCGGCAAGCATGCGGATGTAATTGTCGGTCGCCTCTTTCAGCTCCTGCATGAGCTTGGCAATCTCGTCCTTGGAAGCCCCATTGCGGATCGCCTCGGAGAGCTTTTCCTGCGCCTTCTGCATCGCGGCCAGCGCATCGGCGAGCCCGCCATCCTCGACCAGTTCGGCCATCTTCCATAACGCCTCGGCGATCTCGTCGCGGGCCTCGGGGGACAGGTCGGGATCGTCGAGCCGCCCGATCACGAGGCGGATCATCAGATACACTTCCTCGCGCTTGATGAAGCCCTCGTGCCGGTTCGAGATCGCCCGCAGCAACTGATCCGCATAGCCGCGATTGTCGCGCGACCACAGCAGATCGCGGCGCACTTCGATCAGGGCGGAGGCGAGCGGATCGAAGAAACGCTTGCCGGGCAGGATGATCTCCTGCGTGCCGGACGTGCCGGTCTGGCCGCGCCCGTCCTCGACATCGAGCGTCAGTTTCACCGGCAGGTTCGCCCAAGGATGCTTCCCGGCATCCTCCACGAGGCTCTCGGTGAAATCGGCCCGCGAGCCGGAAATCGGCAGCGGCAGATCATAGATCAGATCGTCGCGCGGCTCGGGCGGGATCTGCAGGCCGTAGCGGCGATCGACCTTCGCCAGATCGAGCGAAATCACCGCATGACCCTTGGTCACGGCGTAATCGTCCTGCGCGGTGAAGGGCAGGCTCAGCTTGCCATCGGCGCGGCGATCCGGCGTGCCGGCCAGCGCGACAGAGGGTGCCTCGTCGGGGCGCACGACCACGTTGAAGCGGCGCGCGGCGGGGCCTTTGAACTCCAGAAGCCCGTCGCGGACCGCTTCGAATTCATGGGTCTCGATGCCGCTGGCGGTCTGCGCCGCACCCTGTTCGGGCAGCGCGGCGGGGTTCGAGACGCTCTCGGAAAAGCCGATCGCGCCGGACGCGCCATAGAGCCGGATCGAGAAGCGGGTGCCTTCGGGCACGATCAACTCGTCGCCCTCGACCTTGTTCAGATAGAGCCCCGGCTTGCCGGTATAGCGCGGCGGCGCGGCCCACCCTTCCCAGCTCGGTCCCATCGCAGCCTCGGCAGAGCCCGCAGGCGTCGGCAGCCCCTCGGTCGGATGCAAAAGCCGCTGCGGCACGCCGAAGATCACCGCGACGACCAAGGCCGTCAGCGCGGTCAGCCGTAGCGCATAGGGATCGCGGCGGGCAAGATCGGGTTTCGGGCGCGGCGCGCGGGCGGCTTGCGCGGCCTTGGCCATGCGCCGCAGATGCGCCACCCAGAGCGCGCGGGCGGCGGGATCGTCCTGCCCCAGCGCCATCTCGTCGGTCAGTGCGGAAAGCGGGCGGCCCGGCAGCGTCGCATCGAGCCGGGCAATCGCATCCCTGCGGCGCGGCCAGTGCATCCGCCACGCGCCCCATGCCAGCGCGGCGAGCGACGCGATCAGCGCAACCAGCCAGAACCAGCGCCCACCCGGCCCCAGATAGGCGGGCAGCGCGAAGGCGATGGCGGTGGCGATCAGCGCGAGAACGGAGAGAAGCGGCCAGAAGGCGCGTAGCCCCCGCTCGACGATCATCCCGGCATGGGTGAGCGCAATAGGCCGGGCGAGCGGGGCCAGAGCGGCCTGCCCGTCCTCCTTCGTCGCGGTATCGCGCGAAGCTTTGCTGAACCAGTTCCTGACCGGCATACTCTCCCTATCCGTCGGCCCCGATTCCCTTCCTACGGATCAGAGCCACTCCGGGATGGTATCGCGGGAGAGCATTTCCTCAAAGCTCGGTCTTGCCCGAATGAGAGCGAATTCGCCTCCGCGCACCAGAACCTCGGGGATCAGCGGGCGAGAATTGTATTCCGAGGACATGACCGCGCCGTAAGCCCCCGCCGAGCGGAAGGCGACCAGATCGCCCGGGCCGAGCGGCGTCAGATTGCGCGCCTTGGCGAAGGTGTCGCCGGTCTCGCATACCGGGCCCACGATGTCGAAAGGCGCGGATTCGGTGCCCGGCGCGGCTTCGATCACCGGGACGATGTCGTGATGCGCGCCATACATCGAAGGCCGCACGAGGTCGTTCATCGCCGCGTCGAGAATGAGGAAATCGCGCCCCTCGCCCTCTTTCAGCCAGATCACCGAGGAGACCAGCAGCCCGGCATTGCCCGAAATCAGGCGGCCCGGTTCGATCTCGATCTCGCAGCCCAGATCGCCCACGGTGCGCTGAATCACCTGCCCGTATTCGATGGGCAGCGGCGGCGCGGAGTTCGACCGCTCATAGGGAATGCCCAGACCGCCGCCGAGGTCGAGACGGCGGATATCGTGGCCATCTGCGCGCAGCGCCTCGGTCAGTTCGCGGACCTTGAGGAAGGCGGCCTCGAAGGGTTCCAGATCGGTCAGCTGCGAGCCGATATGCACGTCGATGCCCACGACCTCGATGCCGGGCAGCTGGGCGGCCTCGGCATAGACCGCGCGGGACTTGGCGATCGGAATGCCGAACTTGTTCTCGGATTTGCCGGTCGCGATTTTCTCATGGGTCTTCGCGTCGACATCTGGGTTCACCCGCAGCGCGATCGGCGCGGTGACGCCCATCGACGCGGCAATCTCGGATATCGCGAGCAGTTCCGGCTCGGACTCGACATTGAACTGGCGGATGCCGTTCTCAAGGACGTAGGCGATCTCCTCGCGGGTCTTGCCCACGCCCGAGAACACCACGCGATCCCCCGGCACGCCAGCCGCCCGCGCCCGGCGATATTCGCCGCCCGAGACCACATCCATGCCCGCGCCCAGATCGCCCAGAACCTTCAGCACCGCGAGGTTCGAGTTCGACTTGATCGCGAAGCAGATCAGGTGATCCGTCCAGCCAAGCGCCTCTTCGAACAGCTTGAAATGGCGCTCCAGCGTGGCGGTCGAATAGACGTAGAAAGGCGTGCCGACGGCCGCCGCGATCTCGGGGATCGGCACATCCTCTGCATGAAGGACGCCGTCGCGATAGAGGAAATGATCCATGAGAGGTCTCGATTACTGGGACTGGTTACCATCCGCCTCGGACGGCGGGACGGGCGGGCCGTCGACACCGCAGGCGGCGAGCAAGAGAAGAAGCGTCAGGGCGAGGGTCAGGGTCTTGGTCATGGGGTCACCGAAAGGGTCATGATGCCAACGCGCGCCGTCGCGGCGGGATAAACTTCGATGCCGTCACGGTTGATGCCGACATGTGTGTGCAGCTCCGGATCGGCGGCACAGGCGCCAAGCAGACCGATCAGCAGGAACGGAGCCGCGAATTTCATCCAAGCTGTTCCTTCCAGCGAGCGATCTGCGCGCGCACCTGATCGGGCGCGGTTCCGCCGTAAGATTGGCGCGAGGCGACCGAGTTGTGAACCCCGAGGACGTCGAAGACGCTCTCGGTGATCGCCGGGTTGATCGACTGCATCTGTTCGAGGCTCAGATCGGGTAGATCGCAGCCTTTTTCCTCAGCTATGGCCACCAGCGAGCCGGTGACGTGGTGGGCGTCGCGGAAGGGCAGCCCCGCCTCGCGCACCAGCCAGTCGGCCAGATCGGTCGCGGTGGAGAACCCGCCCGAGGCCGCGGCCTCCAGCTTGTCCGCGTTCACCGTCATGTCGCCGATCATCCCCGCCATCGCGGCAAGCGCGAGCATCAGGTTGTCGGCGGCGTCGAAGACCTGTTCCTTGTCTTCCTGCATATCCTTGGAATAGGCGAGCGGCAGCCCCTTCATCACCGTGAACAGCGCGACCGAGGCCCCGAGGATGCGCCCGATCTTGGCGCGGATCAGCTCGGCCGCGTCCGGGTTGCGCTTTTGCGGCATGATCGAAGAGCCCGTCGACCACTTGTCCGACATCGCGACGAAACGGAACTGCGCGGAGGACCAGATCACCAGCTCTTCGGCGAGGCGCGACATGTGGACCGCGCAGATCGATCCCGCCGAGAGGAATTCCAGCGCG
This sequence comes from Thioclava sp. DLFJ5-1, assembly GCF_002020115.1. Taxonomy (NCBI): domain Bacteria; kingdom Pseudomonadati; phylum Pseudomonadota; class Alphaproteobacteria; order Rhodobacterales; family Paracoccaceae; genus Thioclava; species Thioclava sp. DLFJ5-1. The sequence goes on from NZ_MPZU01000005.1 coordinate 126,125, forward strand.
AAATCGCGATCCGACACCGCGTCGAGCGAGTTCGCCATCGGCCGGTCGAAGCCCAGCGCCTCTGCCGTCGCGTGACGGTCGATGGGGAAGCCGGTGCCGGCAAGCGCCGCCGCCCCCAGCGGGCATTCGTTCATCCGTTTGCGCGCATCTTCAAAGCGGGATTTGTCGCGCGCGAACATCTCGACATAGGCCATCATGTGATGACCGAAGGTCACCGGCTGCGCGGTCTGCAGATGGGTGAAGCCGGGCATCACCCAATCGGCGCCTTCCTCGGCCCGGGTCAGCGCAGCGCGGATCAGCGTGTCGAGCCCGCTGATCGCGGCGTCGCATTGCTCGCGCACCCAGAGACGGAAATCGGTTGCGACCTGGTCGTTGCGCGACCGTGCCGTGTGCAGCCGCCCCGCCGGTTCGCCGATCACCTCTTTCAGCCGCGCCTCGACATTCATGTGGATGTCTTCAAGCGCGGTCGAGAAGGGAAATCCGCCCGCTTCGATTTCTGACAAAACCGTGAGCAAACCTTCTCCGATCGCCTCGGCGTCCTTATCACTAATGATGCCTTGCGCGGCGAGCATCGCGGCGTGGGCCCGGCTGCCGCGGATATCCTGCGCGTAGAGCCGCTGGTCATACCCGATCGAGGCGTTGATCGCCTCCATGATCGCGTCAGGCCCCGCGGCGAAACGCCCGCCCCACATCGCGTTGGAGGACTTGTTCTCGTCGGTCTGATCGGTCATGGTCTGAGGCCCTTGCTAGGAGGCTATATGTTACGGTTTCTCGTCCTTTATACGGCGCTGGCGCTGGGTGCAAATGTTGCGCAGGCCGCGGATCTAGATGCGGTGAAATCGGGGCAGATGGAATCCCTCGTCACCTATGACGAACCGCTGCCGCTGCCGCCCTTCACGGTGACCGACGAAAGCGGCGACGAGCATTCGATGAAAGACTTCGAAGGCAAGGTGGTCCTGATCAATTTCTGGGCGACGTGGTGCCCGCCCTGCCGCGAGGAAATGCCCTCGCTGAATGCGCTGCAAAAAGCCTACGGCGAGAATGGGTTTCAGGTGATGACGATTGCCACGGGCGGTTCGAACTCGCCCGAGAAAGTCGCCGCCTTCTTCGACAAGGAAGGCATCGACGCCCTACCCCGCTTCCACGACGACGCCAATTTTGCCGCCCGCGCGATGGGCGTTCTCGGGCTTCCGGTCTCGGTGCTCGTCGACAAGAACGGCCATGAGGTTGGCCGAATGATCGGCGGCGCGGAATGGGATTCGCCCGAGGCGAAGAAGGTCATCAAGGCGCTGATCGACGAGAAGTAAGCGCAGGGTGGTGTGGCGGCAGCAGGCACTTTGCCGCCGGGCCGGTCTTCCGTTGCGGCCCGATTTTCGATCGCATCCCGAGCAACCCGGTCCGCGTGTCGCAACATTCTGCAGAGTCCGGCGTCTGGGCTGCATCTGAACTGCCAGCCACGCCTCTGCCCGCGCGAACTTGTTCTTCGCAGTTCTACGCTGAATGTTTCCTTTGGCGCTTCGGTCCGCCGAGACTCACGCCGCGCTTCTCCCTGCGCGCAGATAGCGCCCTAGCCAATGTTCGATCTCTTCCGACAGGGCCAGGATGGCCTCCAGCCGCCCTTTGATATCGTCATGGAAACTGTCGAGCTGGTCGATCGTAGCCGCGAGGCCGCCATTCGCATCCCGCATGCGCCCACACTCGACGCGCCCGAGAACGCGGATCGTGTCGAGCCCGAGCAACTGGCGACGAATGTCTCGGCTTTGGTTCATCATGTCGTCGGCGAGCTCGGCCGCTTGACGCATCGCGGCATTCGCATCGGCTGTACCTTTGGCGACCAGTGATTGCAGCAAAGCGCGTTCGTCCTCTCGGGGCTGATCATTCTGCGCCTCTTCGCCCATAAAATTGGTACTCATTTCGTTGAGGACGCGCGCGCAGCCTAGTTGGAACACGGCGCGCGCGACCTGAAAGGCCATCTGACCGCAGAGATTGCCGCGACCTGCAACGAATTTGCGCAGCCGCTCCGAGATGACAGCAGACGAAGCTTTGTAATTCTCCGAGATCGCAGACACCGGCCCCCCGGACGGCTCGAGCCGCGAGGCGACGATCCGCATGTTGTTCGGCACGGATTGCAGCGCTTCGAAACTGCGTAGAAGTCCGAATTGCTCCTTCGTGAGCCGTCCCATCGCGGTGTTCAATTCGGCCAGCATCCGCGTATTCTCATCGGCATTTCGATTGAGGCGGCGATCCCGTTCGGTAAGCTCGAGCGCCAGCGCATAGGCCATGAAGGCGGTGTAGCTCGAATAGCCGCCACGTTCCGCGAAATCACGCAACAGCGTCGCGCTCTCCTCCGGGTCGAGCGACTCCGCCCGCTCGCGCGCAGAGAGATCACGGTAGAGTTGGTGGATTTCATCGGACAGCTCGCTCGTCGGTTTCAGCCGGACCGAGAGGTAGCCCCCTTCGATCGGCATGACGACCGCGAAGACCCAATACCACCCGCCGCCTTTCGCCTTGTTCTTCACATAGGCGCCCATGGGATAGCCTTTTTTCAGCGCATCCCAGAGCACCCTGAACACCGCTCGCGGCGTATCGGGGTGGCGAACGATCTTATGCGGCGCTCCGATCATCTCGGACCACTCGAACCCCGCGGTGCGCCGAAAAATCTCGTTGCCCGATTGGATCACCCCACGCGTATCGGTGCGCGAGTAGAACAATTCTTCCAGCGCGAAAGGCACCTCGTTGGTGCCGCGCAGTGCCGGCTGCCCCATTTTCGTCATCGCCATTCTGTTCCATCAAGCTCCACCCTAGGCACCTGCCGGTTACCATCGACTTAACGCCGGATGCGAATTTTCCGTTAACCACGAGTCCGGCGTATTTCCCGGTCTTTACCGCTTCTTAGGCGCTTGCGCGGATGCTTGGCTCGAAGGCGAAGGAGGGGTAGATGACGAATCGAGACGCGAGGACCATGCCGGTGCATCGTGATGAAGATAGCCCGCTGAGCTTTGCGGCTGCCGAGCAAAGCCGACAGGCCTTGGCTATGGTGCGCGCGGCGATCGACCGGCAAGACGTCATGCTGGCCTATCAGCCCGTGATCCAGACCTGTCGCCCCGACCGACCCGCGTTTTACGAGGGCCTGATCCGGGTTCTCGATGATCGCGGGCGCATCATCCCCGCGAAGGAGTTCATCAACGCGATCGAACGGACGGAGGTCGGGCGGAAACTCGATTGCCTCTCGCTCGAACTGGGTCTGAAAGCGCTTCTTGGGCAGCCGGATCTGCGCCTGGCGATCAATATGTCGGCGCGCTCGATCGGCTATGCGCCCTGGACCAAGGTTCTCAATCGCGGCCTCGCGGTCGATGAAACCGTCGGCGCGCGTCTCATATTGGAGATTACCGAAAGCTCAGCGATGGAAATTCCCGAGCTCGTCAGCGTCTTCATGGAGGATTTGCAGGCCCGCGGCGTCAGTTTCGCGCTCGACGATTTCGGGGCGGGCTACACGTCTTTCCGCTATCTGCGAGATTTCTACTTCGACATCATCAAGGTCGATGGGCAGTTCATCCGCGGCATCTCGCACGATCCGGACAATCAGGCGCTGACGAAGTCGCTGCTCGACGTGGCGCGCCATTTCGAGATGTTCACAATCGCCGAAGCGGTCGAGTCGCTGGAGGATGCCGAATATGTGGCAAGCCTCGGCGTCGATTGCATGCAGGGCTATTACTTCGGCGCGCCGACGATCCACCCCCCGTGGAGCCAGTCTCACGAACCGCAACGGAGACATGCATGACCCCAGCCAGAGCGCAATAAACTTGCGCTAACAATTTCCCGAGCGACGGGATTAAGCTTGACCTCTCGTTCCCTTCCGCCATGCTGCGCAGCAGCAGAACGGACGCGCTTTCGCGCCCGCTTAAGTGATGAGGAGGATCCCATGACCAATGTCGTCATCGTCTCGGCCGCGCGCACGCCCGTCGGCTCGTTTTTGGGCGCGTTTGCCAATACGCCCGCACATGACCTCGGCGCCGCCGTGATCGAGGCCGTCGTCGCCCGCGCCGGGATCGAGAAGTCCGATGTATCCGAGACGATCCTCGGTCAGGTGCTGACCGCGGGCCAAGGCCAGAACCCCGCCCGCCAAGCCCATATCAACGCGGGCCTGCCGATCGAAAGCGCCGCCTGGTCGATCAACCAAGTCTGCGGTTCGGGCCTTCGCACGGTCGCGCTCGGCGCCCAGCACATCATGTGCGGCGATGCCGATATCGTCGTCGCAGGCGGTCAGGAAAGCATGTCGCTCAGCCCCCATGTCGCGCATCTGCGCGCGGGTCAGAAGATGGGCGACATGAAGATGATCGACTCGATGATCAAGGACGGTCTGTGGGACGCTTTTAACGGCTATCACATGGGCCAGACCGCCGAGAATGTCGCGACCCAGTGGCAGATTTCGCGCGAGATGCAGGACGAATTCGCGCTGGCGTCGCAAAACAAGGCCGAGGCCGCGCAGAAGGCTGGCAAATTCGCCGACGAGATCGCCGCCTTCACCGTGAAGACGCGCAAGGGCGACACGGTCGTGGATCAGGACGAATATATCCGCCACGGCGCGACGATCGAGAACATGCAGAAGCTGCGCCCGGCCTTCGCCAAGGACGGCTCGGTGACCGCGGGCAACGCGAGCGGCATCAATGACGGTGCGGCCGCGGTGCTGCTGATGTCGGAGGAAGAGGCCGAGAAGCGCGGGCTCGCGCCGCTGGCCCGCATTGCCTCCTATGCGACCGCCGGGCTCGACCCGTCGATCATGGGCTGCGGCCCGATCCCGTCCTCGCGCAAGGCGCTGGAGAAGGCGGGCTGGAAAGCCTCCGATCTCGACCTGATCGAAGCCAACGAGGCCTTCGCGGCGCAAGCCTGCGCGGTGAACAAGGACATGGGTTGGGACGTCAGCAAGGTGAACGTCAATGGCGGCGCCATCGCCATCGGCCACCCGATCGGCGCGAGCGGCGCGCGAATCCTCAACACCCTTCTGTTCGAGATGAAGCGTCAGGGCGCGAAAAAAGGCCTCGCCACGCTCTGCATCGGTGGCGGTATGGGCGTCGCAATGTGCATTGAAGGCCTCTAACGGCAAAAAAATGCTGCATCTGCAAAAAGAGCGCGCAACTTTGTTGCGCGCTCTTGTCATTTTCGGTAACAGCATTTCAAGGGCATTCCATTTGGAGGAGGAATCATGGCGAGAGTTGCATTGGTCACCGGCGGATCGCGCGGCATTGGCGCGGCGATCTCGAAGGCGCTGCAGGCGGCGGGCTACACGGTCGTCGCGAACTATGCCGGCAATGAGGAGGCTGCGGCCAAGTTCACCGAGGAGACGGGGATCAAGACCTACAAATGGTCGGTCGCCGATTACGACGCCTGCGCGGCGGGGATCGAGCAGATCGAATCCGAGGTCGGCCCGATCGACGTTCTGGTGAACAACGCGGGCATTACCCGCGACGCGCCCTTCCACAAGATGACCCGCGAGCAGTGGACCCAGGTGATCGACACCAATCTCAGCGGCATCTTCAACATGACCCATCCGCTCTGGACGAAGATGCGCGAGCGCAAGTTCGGCCGGGTCGTGAACATCTCCTCGATCAACGGCCAGAAAGGCCAGTTCGCTCAGGCGAACTACTCGGCGGCGAAGGCGGGCGATCTGGGCTTCACCAAGGCACTGGCGCAGGAAGGTGCACGCGCGGGCATCACGGTGAACGCGATCTGCCCCGGCTATATCGCGACCGAGATGGTCATGGCGGTGCCGGAGAAGGTGCGCGAGTCGATCATCGGCCAGATCCCGGTCGGGCGTCTGGGCGAGCCCGAAGAAATCGCGCGCTGCGTGGTGTTCCTCGCATCCGACGATGCGGGCTTCATCACCGGCTCGACGATCACCGCGAATGGCGGTCAGTACTTCATCTGATTTCGCCTCTTGGCATTCTCGACGGAGGCCCGCATTTTGCGGGCCTCTTTGTTTTGGCGGGGACAGCATGACACGCGGCAAGGCCACTTCGATCGGGTTCACGGCGGTATTGCTGTGGGCGCTGCTGGCGCTATTCACCGTGGGATCGGCCCCGGTGCCGCCCCTGATGCTGAACGCGCTCTGTTTCGCTTTGGGCGGCGCGGTGGGCGTGATCTGGCTGGTTGCAACCGGTGCGCTGGGGCAGCTGCGGCACGTGTCGTGGAGGGTCTATCTCGCCGGGACCGCGGGGCTGTTCGGCTATCATTTCCTTTATTTCTCGGCGCTGCGCCTCGCGCCCCCGGCCGAGGCCGGGCTGATCGCCTATCTCTGGCCCCTGCTGATCGTGCTGTTTTCCGGGTTGTTGCCCGGCGAGCGGCTGACGCTTTGGCATATCGCGGGGGCGGTGCTTGCTTTCGGGGGCGCGGCGCTGATCCTCGGGGGCGGGATTTCCGCCGATCCGGCGGCGCTGCCCGGCTATGGGCTGGCGCTGATCTGCGCGCTGACATGGTCGAGCTATTCGCTGCTGTCGCGACGCTTCGGCGCGGTGCCGACGGCGGCGGTCGCGGTCTATTGCCTCGCGAGCGCGGCCCTGTCGGCCGTCGCCCATCTTGCGCTGGAGCCGACGATCTGGCCTGCGGACGCGATCGGCTGGGCCTCGGTGATCGGCTTGGGGCTGGGGCCGGTGGGGCTCGCCTTCTACACATGGGACCTCGGGGTGAAGCGCGGCGACATACAACTGCTGGGCACGGCCTCCTACGCGGCTCCGCTGGTCTCGACGCTGGTGCTGGTCGCGGTCGGAATTGCGGACGCGCGGCCTACCCTGCTGATAGCGGCGGCGATGATCGCCGGAGGGGCCGGGCTGGCGGCGCTTGGCGGTCGGCGTCGGCGCGCCGCGCCCCCGCCGCCGGATATGACCGGGCAGGAAATACCGCGGAAGGGTTCGGCCTGAGTCGCCGCGCGCTAACAGGCCCCTTCAAACGACACGGGCCGCCCCGAAGGACGGCCCGATTAAACTCGTGGGAGGGCCCTCAGGCCGTTTCGAGGCGGTGGATTTCCTCTTTCAGCCTAAGTTTTTGCCTTTTCATCTGAGCGATTTCGAGATCGTCGATGCCGGGTCTGCGCGAAGCGCGCTCGACCTCCATCGACAGAGCCTCATGTTTTTTGCGAAGTTCGGTGATATGCGAACCAAGCGACATGGCAGTCTCCTCTCCAGTTGTCAGCCCGTCGATTGCAGCACAGGTTTTGAGTCGTGTCACGGAAATGTCGTATAGCGACGGGTTATCCCCAGCATTTTCGCGAAATCTTGCGAAAGCGTTAACGCGGAATCGGCAATTTTTGACCTTCGCGCAGGATTTCGCGCGCAATTTCCGTCAAATCCTCTGCATCGCGTGAGTGCATCGGCGCCGAGTGCAGGATCAGCGGCGCAAGAAGCTGCAGCGGGGTCCGCGCACCTTTGCGCGCTGTGACGATCACCCGCCGCGCTGCGCGGCCGACCCGGGGCGCAATCGGTAGAACGGTGATCGCGCCGGTCCGCCCATGCAGCCCCGCCAACAGGTCCGCCAGACGGTCGGCCTGCTGGATCAGCGTGATCCGCCCCTCGGGCTTGAGCCGCCGCAGTCCCGCGTCGAGCCATGCGCTGATCGGCGTCGCCTCGCGCTGCGCACGCTCACGGCCGGGATCGGCGGCCGGCGTGCCATCCTCGGGCCCGAAATAGGGCGGGTTGGCGATGACGTGATCGAAGCTGCGCGCGCGCAGATCGGCGGGCATCTGCGCCAGATCGCCTTCGATAACCTCGAGCGCGATCCCGTTCTCCGCCGCGTTGCGCCGGGCCAGATCGGCATAGGCGGGCTGCAGTTCCACCCCGCTTTGTGCAAGCCCCGACACCCGCCAGCCAAGGCACAGGCTCGCCACCCCGGCCCCGCAGCCGAGTTCCAGAACCGACTGGCCCGCCTGCGCCGGACAGGCCGCCGCGAGCAGGACCGGGTCCATCGCCGCGCGGTAGCCCGCGCGCGGCTGGGCGATGCGCAACCGCCCGCCGAGAAAGCCATCGACTGTCAGATCCTCGGGCCCGAACCGATCCATGGGCATCAATCCGATTTGATCTCATTGTCGCGCAGAACCACCTGCGCCATGAACATGTCGCTGTCGCGCACCATCAGGCGGCGCGGAAGGATTCCGAGCGAGCCTTCCAGCACGCTCGTATGGACGTCGAGTTGAAACGTGCTTATACCCTCGCCCTCGAGAAGGGCGGTCGCCATGGCCAGTTTCACCGGGTCCGTGCTGCGCAGTAGCTCTTTCATATCCCTCACTTACGGCCCCTTGCGAGGGCTGTCGAGATGAGGCAGATCGAAGGGATGAACATGAGCCTCGACGACAAGCCCGACAACACGGCGAAACCGCATGACCGGCTCGCGGAAGCCTTGGCCAGCGACATGGCGGCGGTGGATGCGCTGATCGCCGAGCGCATGGCCTCGGAAAACGCGCCGCGCATCCCCGAAGTGACCGCGCATCTGGTCGGCGCGGGCGGCAAACGGCTGCGGCCGATGCTGACCGTCGCGGCGGCGCGGCTGTGCGGCTACGAGGGCAGCCTGCATCACAACCTCGCCGCAGCGGTCGAGTTCATCCATACCGCGACGCTGCTGCATGACGACGTGGTCGACGAGAGCAAGCAGCGCCGGGGCCGCCCGACCGCGAACCTGCTCTGGGACAACAAGTCGAGCGTGCTCGTTGGCGATTACCTCTTCGCGCGGTCCTTCCAGCTGATGACCGACACCGACAACCTGCGGGTTCTGTCGATCCTGTCGAACGCCTCCGCCGTCATCACCGAGGGCGAAGTGCTGCAGCTCTCGGCGGCGGAAGACCTGAACACGACCGAGGACACCTATTACAAGGTGGTGCGCGGCAAGACCGCGGCGCTGTTCTCGGCGGCGACCGAGGCGGGCGCAGTTCTGGCCGGTGCGCCGGAGGATCAGATCGCGGCGCTGCACGATTACGGCGAAAGCCTCGGGATCGCGTTCCAGGTGGTCGACGATCTGCTCGATTATCTCAGCGATGCCGAGACGATGGGCAAGAATGTGGGCGACGATTTCCGCGACCGCAAGCTGACCCTGCCGCTGATCAAGGCGCTGGCGAAAGCTGACGCGGACGCCCGCGCCTTCTGGACCCGCACCATCGACAAGGGCGACCAGCGCGACGGCGATCTGGAGCATGCGCTGGAGCTGCTGCACGCGACCGGCGCGCTCGACGAGACCCGCGCGGCGGCCCTCGAATGGGCCGATCGCGGGCGCGCGCGGCTCAAGGTGCTGCCCGAGAGCGAGCTGCGGCAGATGCTGGACGATCTGGCGGATTACGTGGTGGCGCGGCTGCGCTGAGGGGGCTCTGCCCCCGCCCTGCGGGCTCCCCCCCGGGATATTTGGGTCAAGAGGAAGAGGCGCGGCTTTGGGGCTGCGCCTTTTGCGTCTGATCGCCGAGCATGCCGGACGCGTGCCACCAGTCGGGGCGACGTCGGGCCAGCATCGCCTCGGCGGCCTGCGCCCCGTTCAGCGTCTCGAACAGCGCGAAACAGGTCGCCCCCGAGCCCGACATCCGCGCGAGGCGGCAGCCGGGCAGCGTCATGAGCCCGTCCAGAACCTCCCCGATCACCGGGGCGGAGGCGATGGCGGGGGCTTGCAGGTCATTGCGCTGGGTCGCGAGCCAGTCGATGCAATCGGGCGCGCCAGTGAAGCTCGGAAGCGTCTCCGGCATCGGGGGGTTATCCTTCGAATCGAGCCCTTTGAAGATCGCAGGCGTGGGCACCTCGACGCGCGGATTGACCAGAAGCGCAGGCAGCGGCGGCAGGGCCACGGGGTCGAGCGTCTCGCCGATACCGCGCACGCGCTGGGGCTGCGGCGTCAGGCACATCGGCACGTCTGCCCCAAGCTGCGCGGTCTCTGCCGGAAGGGGTTGGCTCCAAAGCGCAGACAGCCCGCGCAGCGCAGCCGCCGCGTCGGACGATCCACCGCCAATCCCCGAAGCGGGCGGCAGATATTTGTCGAGATGGATCTCGGCCCCCTGCCCTGCCGGGCGCGACAGGAGGGACGCCGCTTCCAGCACGAGATTCGACGGGTCGGCAGGCACGCCCGCAGCCTCGGGCCCCGCGACGCTGAGCGAGAGCGCGTCGCTTTCGCGCAGCACCAGTCGATCTCCCATCGGCCCGAAGGCTACGAGACTGTCGAGCAGGTGGTAGCCATCGGCCCGCTGGCCGATGACATGGAGCGTCAGGTTGATCTTCGCCGGCGCGAAGGCGTCAATTATTCGCATCGCTCGCGGGAGTTTCGGGGGCAGCCTGAGCAGTATCCTTGCTCGGACCCTTATCCTCGAGCGGCGGCAGACCCTGCTCCTTGCGCAGCTGGTCCAGACCCACCTCGATCTTGCGGCGGATCGCATCGGGATCGAGCTCCTCGGTGGTCTCCGCATCGTCGGTCGCGAAGGACAACGCGCGGCGCCACTGGAACTTCGCCTCGCGCTGACGGCCCACCGCCCAGAGCACATCGCCCAGGTGGTCGTTGAGCAGCGGATCGCGCGGCTCGAGCTCCACGGCGCGCTCCATCTTCTCGGCCGCCTCCTGATAATGGCCAAGCTTGAACAGTGCCCAGCCGAGGCTGTCTATGATGAAGCCCGCATCGGGACGCTCGGCGGCGGCCTTGCGGATCATGTCGAGCGCCTCGTCGAGATTCTCGCCCTTGTCCACGTAGGAATAGCCCAGATAGTTCAGCACCGAGGGCTGATCGGGCGAGAGACGCAGCGCCTCGCGGAAGCCCTTCTCGGCCTCGTCCCAATTGCCCGAGCGTTCCTGCGCGATGGCGCGCGAATACCAGACGAACCAGTCCTTCGGCTCGGGCTGGCCGAGCAGGTCGATCGCCTTGTCATAGGCTTTCGCAGCCTCGGCAAAGCGGCTCTCGCGGCGCAGCGTGTCACCCAGAGCGGTCCAGACGCCCACGAGCTTGGGACGGCTGCGCGACAGGTTCTCGAGCACTTCAATCGCGGCATCGTTGCGACCCGCGCGCACCATCGATTCCGCGCGCCCGATCTCGGCGGCGTGGTAGATCGGGCTGTCGGGCTTGATGTCGGCATAGGCTTCGATAGCAAGATCGTACTGGCCCTGCTGGTCGAGCATCGACGCGGTCAGCAGCGTCGCATCATCCATGTCGGGCCGGATCAGGTTCGCCAGTCGCGAATGCACCAGCGTGAACGTGTCGGGCGCATCGCCGATCAGCGCCTGCGCGACCGAGTAATAGACCTCCGCCACGCCGTCGGACGCGTTGCGCACGACGTCGAAGGGCAGCGTGTCGCCCGCCTCCAGCTTGGTGCGAATGTCCTTCAGCTGCGGGTCGAGATCCTTGCCGAAGCGATCCTCGATCAGCGTCAGGGCCTCTTTGTTCTTCTCGAGCTGCGAGAGCACTTCGACATGGGCCAGCACGCCGCGCCGGGTCGAGGTGATCTTCTCGCCATGCTCGCCGCTCAGGATCGCATCGGCACCTTCGTAATCACCGACCAGCGCCAGCGCGAGCGCCTTGTGGAAACCCGCGAAGGCGGCGAGGCCCTGCTGCTTGCCGACCTCGTCGAAGGCGGCGGAGGCATCGGACATCTTGCCGTCGCCCGCCAGCGCCCAGGCCTTGGTAAGACCGCCCACGAGCGGCCCGGGATCGGCGCCGCTGTCGAGAAGCGCGAGCGCCCCGGTCCAGTTCTTGTCATGCGCATCGGCCGCCAACGCGGTGAGCGCCGCGATCTGGCTGCCGGTCCCGGCCTCCACCATCTGCTGCGCAAGCGGCGTGGCGCGGTCGAAATCGGCAATCGCGATCTCGGAGACGAGCGTTGCTTCCGCGGTCGCGCCGCTGGTATCGCCGCTGGCCATTAGCTGACGGTAGTAATGCGCGGCCTCGGCGAAATCGAATTGCTGCGACGCGATGCGCGCGGCGAGATAAGCCCCCGCCTCTGCCGGGCTGGGGTCATTCGCGGTGTCGGCAGCATCGCCTTTCGCGGCGGCTTCGTCGGCAGCCTGCGCTGCATCTTCGGCGCTGCCCGCCTTGGGCGTATCCTGTGCCAGCAGCGGCATAGGCGCGGTGGAGCCCATCAAGAGGGCGAAGAGCGCAAGGCGCAGCGGGGTCTTCAAACTCGACACGAAACGGTCCTCTCATTCGGGTTGAAATCGAGCGTAACGGCGCGATGCGGGCATTACAATGAGCCGAACCACCGCACGCGGGAAGCCGCCTGCGCAGACACGGCGTTGTGATGGGGGAATTGACGGAAAACAGACGCGCGCGAATACTCAAACGCACCTTCGAGGGACATGAGGAAACCACGAAAGGTCCGGAGGCTATGCGCATCTACCATTTGCAGACCCGGCGACTTTAGGTTTAACGAATTTCATGAATAATTACCCCTACGTTGAAAAGCGATCGCCTCGTGACCGATAGCCCAGTCAAGTTCATCAATGCCAAGTCACCCGACATGACTCGTGTGTCTACTTTGCTCGACCTGTGCAGGCGTGAAAATAGCTGGGCGAACCGCGGCCCCCTGTACCGAAATCTCGCGGAGTCGTTTGGGGCGCATTTCAGCTTGGGGTCGGAAACCGCCGTCACCCCTTGCGTGAACGCCGGAGTCGCATTGGAGGCAATGGCCAAGCTTCTGGCGCTGCGCGAGGGGCGCGCACTGCGATGGGTCGGCTCCGCGTTCAGCTTTCAGAACCTGGGACGCGGCCACTTCGCCGATATGCACTTCGTCGATTGTGACGATAAGGGGCTTCTCGACCTGGATCAGTTGAACGCGCTTCCCCAGGATAGTTTCGACGGGCTCGTCGTCGTGAACCCGTTCGGTCTTCATCGGGACTTCTCCGCCTTTATCGAATACGCCAAGGCCACCGGGAAATTCCTGCTTCTGGATAACGCGGCGGGGATCAGCCGCGATTTGCCCGATTGGCCGTGGCAGGCGCTCAGCCTGCACCACACCAAGCCTTATGGCATGGGCGAAGGTGGTCTTGCGATCACGCCCGCGGAACTATCCGAAGAGTTCTACAGCCTGATCAATTACGGCGCGGTTCCGGCAGAGCCGTCTTGCTGGGTGAACAACGGCAAGATTTCCGACATTTCGTGCGCCTTTCTGATCGACCGCCTCGAGCGGGTCGACACTTGGGAGAAAGAGTATTTCGAGCAGGCCGAGCGCGTGCATGACATTGCGCGCGAGCTTGGCCTGCGCCCTTTGACGCCATTCAACATCGGCGCGCCCGCCATGAGCTGGGGTTATCTTGCAGAGATGGAAATCCCTTTGGAAACGATCTTGGACAGCAAACAGCTGACCTTCGGAAAATATTACAAACCGCTGGCTGACCTGCCGAAGACGACGGAGCTGTATCGCAATCTCGTCAACATCCCGACGCATCCCGATGTCGCCCTGCTGAGCGACCGGGATTTGCGGGAGGCGATAGAGCGTCTGCTCTGAACTCAGGCGGGATCGCTTTTGGTCCGAATGACCTTCGCCGGAACGCCCACCGCGACACTGTTTTCGGGAATCGCCCGTACGACCGCTGCCCCCGCGCCGATCACCGAAGCCCGGCCGACTGAAATACGCTGAATAATGCTCGCCCCGGTTCCGATCTCGACTTCCTCGGCCAAAGTTACATTGCCTGAAAGATTTGCACCGGGACTGATCGTCGTGAAGGATCCCACACTAGTGTCGTGTCCAACAGTCACGCAGGGGTTAATTTGGACGTGATCTGCGACTTCAATGTCTGTTGTAAGAGAAGCACCAGCCATGATGACGGCACCTTTCCCCAGAACAACTTTTCTTCCGAGCGAAGCCCCCGGATGCACCAGCGTAGGAAAAATATAGCCAAGTTCACCCAACCGGAGCGCAATCCGCTTGCGTGCAGCCGGAGCCCCAATCGCAATGACGACATCCGGCAGCGGGTCGTCTCCGAAGGTGGACAGATCGGAGGTGACCGGCAGCCCGTGGACCGTCTCCGGATGCACAATGCCGGGATCAACGGCAAAGCCGAGCACGTTCCAGGTCGGCCCCTCCGCATTGATCGCGTGGATCACCTGAAGGACTTCGCGCCCGAACCCGCCGCAGCCATAGATCACGATGTTTCGCATGGGCATAAATTCCTCCTCGAAGCCGGGTGCGATCAGCCGAAACGCTCTTTCAGAATAGCGAGAAAGCGCAAGACATTCTCGGTTTCCTGCTCTTTGGCCGCTGCCATGTCGGCAATCAACTGATCGCGCGTCTCGCGCGCCCAGTCGATTTCCTCCTCACCATAAGCGACCCCGTGCTTCAACTCGAAGCCGTCCCGCCAATCCTCCGCACTCAAGCCCGGACGTGGGACGACCACCGGCACACAGCCCGACAGCGCCGCGTAATAGGCGTACATCGTGTAGAGGTCGTGGCAGTAGAAAACTTCGGTCTTATTGAAGACCTCGGCGATTTCTTGGTGACTGAGACCGTCGAGCGGAATAGCGCGGTCGCTTTCCGGGATTTGCGAAATCGTATCCGTTCCCTTCCGGATCATCCGGCAACTGCCGGTGCGCGGGCGGTTTTCATCCCGATAGATGTCCTCGCGCAGCCACCGCACCCGCAGCAGACGATCGGGGGAAACGGAGGCCACACCTTCGGTGAAGGCTTCCTGATAGAAGAAGACTTCCTCGCTCGGATCGAGGGCCTCATTGCCGCCCAAAAGGCCGGGGCGGTTCAGCAACCAGCGGACCACGCGCTCGGCTTCCAGCGGGTTGCCCCTGACCGTCTCCGGATAGACAATGATCGCATCGTCAAGGACCGCATCGGAGGCCACCGGCACATCCATGCTCTCATGCGCAGCAAAGTCCGGCAGCTTCCGGCGATAGTTCCAGCGCTTCAACGCGCCAAGCCACGCGGGGCGCAGGGACCGGTAGGTCTTGCAGGGCTGTCTCGCATAGGCGTCGACGCCAAGGCTCCGCATGCGGTCGATCAACGCGTGGAGCACGATCTGCCCCCCGCTGTTTTCGTCGAAGGGGCGACAGACCACGACGATCGGCCGGGTCGGAAACGAGCCAGTCGGGGCTTGTGTCGGCATATTCGGCCTTCCCAGAGTCCGGTGCAAAAAGGGGCCCGCAGGCCCCTTTCGCGATCACATGTTCGGGTAGTTCGGCCCGTCGCCGCCCTGCGGGGTGGTCCAGTTGATGTTCTGGCTCGGGTCCTTGATGTCGCAGGTCTTGCAGTGGACGCAGTTCTGGAAGTTGATCTGGAACTTCGCGTCGTCGCCCTCGCCGACCACCTCGTAGACGCCCGCCGGGCAATAGCGCTGCGCGGGTTCGTCATATTTCGGCAGGTTCACCGAGATCGGGATCGACGGATCCTTCAGCTTCAGGTGGCAGGGCTGGCTCTCTTCATGGTTGGTGTTCGAGAAGCTGACATTGGTCAGGCGGTCGAAGCTCAGCTTGCCATCGGGTTTGGGGTAGTCGATCGGCTTGAAGTTCTTCGCCTCGCCGGTCGCTTTCGCATCCGATTTGCCATGCTTGAGCGTGCCGAACAGCGAGAAGCCGAAGAGGTCGTTGGTCCACATGTCGAGCCCGCCGAGGACGAGCGAGGGGACCATCCCCCATTTCGACCACATCGGCTTCACGTTGCGGACCTTCTTGAGGTCATTCGCGATCGGACCCGAGCGCAGATCGGCCTCGTATTCGGTCAGTTCATCGCCCGAACGGCCACCTTTGATCGCCTCTGCCGCAGCTTCCGCCGCCACGATGCCCGACAGCATCGCGTTATGGTTGCCCTTGATGCGCGGCACGTTCACGAGCCCCGCCGAACAACCCAGCAGCACCGCGCCCGGCACCGTCAGCTTCGGGATAGACTGCCAGCCGCCTTCCGAGATCGCCCGCGCGCCGTAAGCCACGCGCTTGCCGCCTTCGAGCAGCTCCGCGACCATCGGGTGATGCTTGAAGCGCTGGAATTCCATGTAGGGATAGAGGTGCGGGTTCTCGTAGTTCAGGTGCACCACGAAGCCGACATAGACCTGATTGTTCTCGAGGTGGTAGATGAACGATCCGCCACCCGCATTGCCGTTTAGCGGCCAGCCCATCGTGTGGGTCACGGTGCCTTCGCGGTGCTTCTCCGGGTCGATCTCCCAGATTTCCTTCATACCGAGGCCGAATTTCTGCGGGCAGTGACCGTCGGAGAGGTTGTGCTTCTCCATCATCACCTTGGCGAGCGAGCCGCGCACGCCTTCGGCGATCATCACGTATTTGCCGCGCAGTTCCATGCCCGGCTCGTAGCCCGGACCCTCGGTGCCATCGGGGTTCTTGCCGAATTCGCCCGCGACGACACCGGCGACGCGGTCACCGTCCCAGACGATTTCCGAGGCGGCCATACCGGGGAAGATCTCGACGCCCAGACCTTCGGCCTGCTCGGCCATCCAGCGGCAGACATTGCCCATCGAGACGATGTATTTGCCGTGGTTCGACATCAAGGGCGGCATCGGCCAGTTCGGGATGCGCATCGCCCCGGCCTCGCCCAGCATGTAGAAATTGTCTTTCTTGACCGGCACGGTGATCGGCGCGCCCTTGTCCTTCCAGTCGGGGATCAGCTGATCCAGACCGCTGGTGTCGAGCACCGCTCCCGACAGGATATGCGCGCCCACTTCCGAGCCCTTCTCGAGCACGACGACCTCGAGCTCCGGGTCGATCTGCTTCAGGCGGATCGCCGCCGAAAGCCCCGCAGGCCCCGCGCCCACGATCACCACATCATATTCCATCGACTCGCGCGTCACTTCGGTCATGTCTGTCGAACCCCTTGCTGGTCGTCCTAGCTGGCGTCCTGCCTAGCCTACCTCGCGTAACGAGGCAATTGTTACGCTGCGATGCCGCGCAACAATCTTGCGCCAAATTGCAGCCGCTCCCCCAGAGCGGCAAGATCGGCAAATCGCCGCGAAAATCGCGCTGTCCACTTGACTTCCGGGGGGCAGAGCAGATTTAGATGCCCTGAATTGGGGACAGTTCCGAATTCGGGAGCCTTCCATGGACAAACAACCGATGACGCGCGCGGGTTTCGACGCGCTCAATACAGAATTGAAAAAGCTCAAGTCCGAAGAGCGGCCCGCGATCATTGCTGCGATCGCGGAAGCGCGGGAATTGGGCGACCTCTCGGAGAATGCCGAATACCATTCGGCACGCGAGAAGCAGGGCTTTATCGAAGGCCGGATCAAGGAGCTCGAAGGACTTCTGGGCCGGGCCGAGGTGATCGACCCGTCGAAGATGTCGGGCGCCGTCAAATTCGGCGCGACCGTCACCATCGTCGACGAGGACACCGACGAAGAGAAGACCTACCAGATCGTCGGCGAGCCCGAGGCCGATCTGGAGAAGGGCAAGCTCAACATGAAATCGCCGTTGGCGCGTGCGCTGATCGGCAAGGACGAGGGCGACTCGGTCGAGGTTCGCACGCCGGGTGGCGACAAGGCTTACGAAATCCTCAAGATCGTTTTCGCCTGACGCGGTCGTCCCCTGCGCGGTGAGCATTAGACCGCGCGCCACTGACGGAGAGCCTGAATGGAAGGACCCGCAGAGCAGGACAAGGACCGGTTCGCCATTCCCGGCGGACCACAACCGCCTGCCGGTCGTCCACGCCTCAAAACGCGATATCCCGGCGCGCCGGAATGGATCGCGCTGGGGCTGAGCCTCCTGTGGGTCCTCATGGTCGTGGCCTTCTGGTTCTTCGCCCCGGGGATCGCGCGTGCCGCATCGTTGTTCGCTACCGTCAGCCTCGTGGTCGGGATGGCCGTGCCGATCGTGATGATCTGGGTCGCGGCCGTAACGGCCCGCGCAACCCGCGAGATGCGCGCCGAGACCGCCGCCCTCAAGCAATCCATCGAGGCGATGCGCACCGCCTGGCTCAATCAGCAGGCGCTGCGCACCGATCAGAATGTCGAGAAGAAGCTCGACGAGATCGCCGCCGTCGCCCGGCAGGCGGAGACCACCATCGCGACCTTCGCCTCGCGCCGCGACGTGCAGGCGAGCCAGCCCTCGGCCGATCGCAAGGCGGCGCTGGTCGCGCCGCCCCCGCCGCGGCCCGATGACAGCGAACCGATGCTGGCGCTCGGCACCCCTGCCGAGGAGTTGCGCGCGCCGCTCTCGGTCGCCGATTTCGTCCGCGCGCTGAACTTCCCGGATTCGCCCGACGATACCGAAGGCTTCCGTGCGCTGCGCCGTGCCCTTGAAGACCGTTCGACGGCGAAGCTGCTGCGCTCGGCGCAGGATGTGCTGAACCTGCTCGCGCAGGACGGCATCTACATGGACGACCTCAAGCCCGACCGCGCCCGGCCCGAGCTGTGGCGTCGCTTCGCCCAAGGCGAGCGCGGGCGCGAGATCACCAGCCTGGGCGGCATCCGCGACCGCTCGTCTCTGGCGCTCAGCGCGGGCCGGATGCGCGGCGACACGATCTTCCGCGACGTGGCGCACCATTTCCTGCGCCAGTTCGACCGCACCTTCGCCGAATTCGAGAAGAACGCGTCGGATCAGGACATTGCCGAGATGGCCGAGACCCGCACCGCGCGCGCCTTCATGCTGCTGGGGCGCGTCACCGGCAGTTTCGACTAAGGGGGCCAGCCCCCTCGGGCTTCGCCCTCACCCCCGGGATATTTTGGCCAATACGAAAGCGCGCGGCAGAGGCAGAGCCTTCACAGCGCGCGGCGCATCAGTTGCACCGACCGGAAATCGAAGACCAGCCGCGTCAGCCGTGACGTGCGCCGCCCCGTGACCTCGAAGCCCAGCCGCTGATACAGGGCGCGGGCGCGCAGGTTCTCGTCGATCACGTCTAGGCAGAGCGCCGCATAGCCGCGCCTGCGCGCCTCATGGGACAGCGCCTCGATCAGCGCGCGCCCGATGCCCGCCCCGCGTAGCTCGGGCCGCACCGCGATCCCGTCGACCATCATCCCGCCCGCGGGCAGGTCATGCGCCAGAAGATGCAGGCAGGCGCCGCGCCAGAACCCGCCGCTGCGCCCGTAATGGCTGCGCAGATCGGACCAGCTTCCACCGACGAAAGAGCCGCGATGGGTGCGAAACCCGACAACCCCGACCAGCGCGCCGTTGCCGTCGAGCGCAGAGAGCGCGTGGCTGGGGTCGATCACGTCGGCGATGAAGCCCAGAGCGCGCGGCTCGGGGCCCATCACCCGCCCGAGCTTGCCACCGAAAGCCTGCCAGTAGAGCCCCGCCGCCGCCATGCGATGCTCGCGTGCGAGCCCGTGCCGGATCGACACCTGAGTCACCGTGTCGCCTCCGCCAGATGCGCGGCCGCCGCTGCGAGATCCTCGGGCGTGTTGAGATTGGTGAACGGGTCGGGGCTACCCTCGAATTCCACCCGCGCCGCGTCCGGGAAGGCCGCGCGCAAGCGCCGCTCGCCCGAGGCGAACAGCTCTGCGATGCGCGCGCGGTCGTCGACCGGGCACAGCGCCACGCTCGGATGGTCGCGGCCACCCGAAGCAGCATAGGCCGCAGCGCCGGGGGCGTTGAGCCGCGCGACCAGATCGTGGGGCAGGAAGGGCGTATCGACGGGCACGCAGAGCAGCCTCTGCGCACCCTGCTCCGCCGCCCAGTCGAGCGCGCTCAGGAGCCCCGCCAGAGGCCCCTCGCCTTGCCGCTCGGGCGGATCGGGCAGCACAGGGATCGGAGCGAATCGCAGCGCCGCGCCATTGGCGGAGATCGCGAGCCTGGCCACCTGCGGGCCGATCCGGGCTGCGACATGGGCAAACAGCGGACGTCCGGCGAGCATCATCATCGCCTTGTCGACGCCGCCCATGCGTCGCCCCTCCCCGCCCGCAAGGATCACCGCGACCACACGCGGCCCGACATCTTCGCCAGCGGTCAAGATGATTGCCTCCAATACAATCGCGCGCTTTGCCTTTGCCCGCATCCTTCCCTATCTGTCCCGCAACTGAGAACGGGAGACAAGCATCATGTCGGACATGACCGCGAACGGGACGACCCCGAAAGGCACGATCCGAGCCGCCTATTGGCGCGGATTTCGGCATGGTCTGCCGTTCCTTCTGGTAATCATGCCCTTCGGGCTGTTGTTCGGGGTGGCGGCGACCAGTGCGGGGCTCGATCTGGCGCAGGTCATGGGCTTCTCGGTGATGGTCATCGCGGGCGCTGCGCAATTCACCGCGCTGCAGCTGATGGGCGATCACGCGCCGGTCCTGCTGATCCTCGCGGCCTCGCTTGCGGTCAACCTGCGCATGGCCATGTATTCGGCGGCGCTGACGCCGCATTTCGGCAAGGCGAAGACATGGCAGAAGGCGCTGGTGGCCTATTTCATGGTCGATCAGTCCTATGCGATGGCGGCCAATGAATACGAGGCCGAGCCGGAGATGAGCCGCGCCGAGAAGCTGGCCTATTACGCAGGCGTCTGCAGCCCGATCTGCCCGAACTGGTATGTGGCGACGCTGCTCGGCGCGCTGGTGGGCGCGAAGATCCCGCCGGAATTCGCGCTCGATTTCGCGGTGCCGATCACCTTCCTCGCGATGATCGGGCCGGCGCTGCGCACGCTTGCTCATGTCGCGGCGGCGGCGGTCTCGGTCGTCGGCGCGCTGGCGCTGAGCTTCCTGCCTTCGGGCGTGGGGCTGATGATCGCCGCGGTCGCCGCGATGGTGACCGGCGCGCAGGTCGAGCTTTGGGTCGCGCGTAGAAAGGCGGTGGAGGAATGAACGGGTATTCAGACGCCCTGATCTGGGGAATCATCATCGCGCTGGGGATCGGCACGTTCTTCCTTCGCTTCTCTTTCATGGGCTTCCTCGGCGACAGGCAACTGCCGGAATGGGCGCTGCGCTACCTGCGCTATACGCCGGTCGCGGTTCTGCCGGGGCTGGTGGCGCCGCTGGTGCTGTGGCCTGCGGCCACGGGCGGTGAGACCGACCCTGCACGGATGATCGCAGCCTTCGCAACGCTTGGGGTCGGGATTGCGACGCGCAACACGCTGTGGGCGATTCTCAGCGGCCTCGCCGCGCTTTACCTGTCGCTGTGGCTGGTGTGAGACGCGGTCTGCGCTGAAGGCGCAGATCGGGGGCTCCAGCGAAGCCACCGAAGCGGCGAACGCGGATTGCGCAAGCAATGCGCCGGGGAAACCCGCTAACTCCGTCTTAAGCCTCCCGAGCGCCGCGCCCGACCTCGGGTGGGCGCTTTGCAGCGCTCGGTGGCTGGGTGCTTTATCTCGCAAGCCCGTAGGACAGCGATACCCGCGACGACACCGCCAATGCGCCCTCCCCGGGGGAGGTCCGGGCGCGGCCCGGGCCGCTTCGCGGCTGATCCGGGCAGCGAGTTCCCAATTCAAAAAGAAAAAGGCCGTGCCCGGAGGCACGGCCTTCTAACCGTCAAGGTCAGGCGATCTTACTTGATCTTGCCTTCCTTGTATTCGACGTGCTTGCGCACGACCGGATCGTATTTGTTCACGGTCATCTTTTCGGTCATGGTGCGGGCGTTCTTCTTGGTCACATAGAAGTGCCCGGTGCCCGCCGTCGAGTTCAGACGGATCTTGATCGTCGTCGGCTTCGCCATTGTTTATCTCCTAGCTCCGGGCATCGAAAAAACTACGCACCCGCGGAATCCTTGAAGCCCGCCTTTTAGCGATGCGCGATGCGGAGTCAACCGGCAAACCGGGCCGCAGGCTGAAAATTCTTCGCCCACGGCTCATAAAGCGGTGACGCCCTTTTCCGCTCAGATCAGCGGCTTGCCCATCGTCTCGTGAATCTGGGCGACTTTCTCCGTCTCGAGGCCCAGCGCCGCAGCGAGATTCGCCAGATATTGCTTCTCTGCCTCGGTATCGACGGTGATCGGCAGAAGCGCAGACGAATAGACCTGCGACTTCATGTGGTCCGAGGTGGCATTGGCCAGAGCGGTGATGTCGATCGGGCCGTCGAGTTCGGATTTCACGAAGGCGATCTCTTCGTCGGAAGCGTCGGACAGGTGATCGAGGATGGTCTGGCGCTCGGTCTCGTCGATCTCGCCATCGGCCTTCGAGGCCTGGATCATCGCGCGGATCATCAGCTTGGCCTGATCTTCCATCATCGCGTTGACCGGCGTGCCGGAGGTCACGGCGCCGAGCATCTCCGAGATATTGCCCGCGCCCGTTTTCGCAGCGCCTGTCATGGCCCCGATCAGCGCGCCAAGCCCTGCCTCGGTCGCCGCCGTCGCGGAGGCCGCCTGAGAGCCGAACTGGCCGAAGAGACCGCGCACGGTCTCCTTGCCGCCGGGCATGCCCATCTTCTCGGCCCATTCGCCCATCTGGTCGCCCATACCGCCGGGCTCGCCCGCCTTGCCGAGCGCGTCCTTCATGCCGTCGAGACCGCCCATCTTGTTGAAACGCTCCACGCCCTTGGCGGCGGCGAAACCCACCGCGAGCGTAGCCAATGTCTTCACGAAGCTCATATCATTCCCCCGAAATGCGGATTCCTGTTGAGACAGCTTCGCGCGCAGGGGCGCGCTTGGCTAGGAAAAACTCACGCGATTTACAGCTTGGCAACCACGTCGGCGAGCATCTGGCGCACCTGGCTCGCGACTTCGGTGAGATCGTCATTCTCGACCGCGAGCATCGAGGCCACGGGATCGACGGCGCTGACCTCGATCCCATCCTCCACCTCGCGCAGCACCACGTTGCAGGGCAGCATCGCCCCGATCCGCGGCGCGACGCCGATCGCCTCATAGGCAAGCTTCGGATTGCAGGCGCCGAGGATCTTGTAGCGCGGCATGTCCTTGTCGAGCTTGGCCTTCATCGTGGCGGATACGTTGATCTCGGTCAGCACGCCGAAGCCCGCCTCGGCCAGCGCCTCGCGCACTTTCGCCTCGACCTCGTCGAATGCCCCGGTCATCACCTTGTCGATCGTATAGCCCATGGCAATCTCTCTCCCCTAGTTGGTCTCGGCTGTTCGCGCCTTTGCGTCGAGCGTGGCCAATTCGATGCGAAACGCAAGTCACGATCATGGAGAGGCCTGTGCTTCAATGCGCGCTCACTGTGCCGCAGTGGCGGGAACCCGTGCGGGCGGGAGCTTGTTCCTTGCCCTCGATCTTGAAGCTGAAGAAGAATTTGCGCGGATGGCCTGTAAGCCGGATTTTGTCCCGGGGGCTTGCACCCCCATGGATGACCATTCCTCTCGCCCTGCGATTGCTCACAGGGTCTAGCTGCCAACCCGGATCGCTCGGGGCGAAGCTCCCCTGCCGTCACCGCAGGCGGCGCAGCGCGCGATCCCTATTCGGCGTTGCTCCCGGTGGGGCTTGCCGTGCCGGTCCTGTTACCAGTCCCGCGGTGGGCTCTTACCCCACCGTTTCACCCTGACCCCGGCCGAAACCGAGGCGGTCTGTTTTCTGTGGCGCTTTCCGTCGGGTTTCCCCGCCCGGGCGTTACCCGGCACCGTTGCTTCATGGAGTCCGGACTTTCCTCGGGCCCCCGGCTACCCGCATACACGGGGCTACGGGAACTCGCGGCCATCCAGCCATCCGCGCAAGGCAGCAGATAGACACTCGCCCCCGCGCGGTCAATCGCCCCGCGCAGGCTTGTTCCGTCACCAAGAAGCGCCGGCCCCGCATCACGAGGCCGTGAAATTTCGGGAGCAGTCCGTGCAACCACTTGCTTTTCAGGTGCGGCACGTTGACGCTGACCTTCCATGAAGTGAAAGGGAGATCACGATGGTAAAGGGAGGACTCCGCCTCGGGCTTGCGCTCGCGGCGATGGTTTGGGCATTGCCCGCTATGGCGAATGAGAAAATCGCCATTCAGGTCAACAGCGCCGATCCGCAAGTGATGAACATGGCGCTGAACAACGCGCTCAACATGATCAAATATTACAAAGACAAAGGCGAAGAGGTCCAGATCGAAATGGTCACCTACGGGCCGGGGCTCAACATGCTGCGCGCCGACACCTCGCCGGTGAAAGCCCGCGTCGAGGAAATGGCGATGCTGGGTCAGCCGATCCATTTCCGCGCCTGCGCCAACACGCTCGCGGCGATGACCAAGAAGCTCGGGAAGGAGCCTCCTATGGTCGAAGAGGCGGAAATCGTTCCCTCCGGCGCGGCCTATCTCGTCGACCTGCAACGCGATGGCTACGCCTATCTGCGGCCCTGACGGACGACCGCGCGGGCGGCCCTTCGCTTTCCGCGCGCTCCAATCTGAACGGACGACCGCGCGGGCGGCCCTTCGCTTTCCGCGCGCTCCAATCTGAATTGCGACCCATCTCGCCCCGCTCGGCTTTCCGCGCGGGGCGGTTTACGTTACAGGCAGGGCTGTTTGATTGACCCCCCGGCAGGATCGGCTATCCTCTTGACAAACAAGAGCAGAAACGGGCCCGCATGACCGCCCTCTCCGAATATGAACGCCTCGAGGCGATCGGTATATGGCGTCCCGATGCGGACGCGCAGCGCCGCGAGGTGATCCTCTCGCTGGGCGACGCGACGCTTGTGCTGTCGGAGGCGCGCTCCGGCACGGCGCTCGCGCATTGGTCGCTGCCTGCCATGCATCGCCGCAATCCCGGCAAACGCCCCGCGATCTTCGCCCCCTCCGAGGAGCCGGGCGAAGAGCTCGAGATCGAAGACGAGACGATGATCGCCGCGATCGAGAAGGTCCATGCGATCATCGCGGCAAAGCGCCCGCATCCGGGGCGGCTGCGCGGCGTGCTCATCGGGGCGGTGCTGCTGGCGGTTGGCGCCGTGGCGCTGTTCTGGTTGCCCTCGGCGCTGGTCGACCATGCCGCGCGCGTCGCACCGCAGGCCAAACGCGTCGAGATCGGCCGCAAGCTGCTCTCCGAGATGGTGAAGATGACCGGCTCGGCCTGTCACAGCCCCGGCGGCGATCGTGCCCTCTCCGCGCTGGCGGAACGGCTGCCCGGACAATCGGTGATCGCGGTCCTGCCGCAGGCGCTCGAAGGGGCGCGGCTGCTGCCGGGCGGGATGACCGTGGTCGGACGCGACACGATCGACGGGCCGGATACGCCCGAGGTCGTCGCGGGCTACATCATCGCCGCGCAGAACAGCGCCGCCGGAGGGCGCCCGCTGCATCGGATGCTCGACCGTCTGGGTCCGGCGGCAGCGCTGCGGCTGCTGACGACGGGCGACCTTCCCGAGAGCGGGCTGGCGGAATATGCGCAGGACCTGCTGCAGCATCCCCCGGCGCGGGCCGATGGCGACACGCTGCTGCGCGCCTTCCGCGACGCCGGGGTCAGCGCGACGCCCTATGCCTACGCGCTCGACCCGACCGGAGAGTCGGTGCTGGGCCTGATCGAGGCCGACCCGTTCAAGGGCCAGCCTGCGCCGAAGCCGGTTCTGGAAGATGCGCAATGGGTGGCGCTGCAGGACATCTGCTCGGCGCAATGAAAAACGGCCCCGAAGGGCCGTTTGATCTCTCCCGAAATTTCACGCCGCGTCAGCGCACGAGCGCATCCGGGAAGCCCGCCCGACGGGCGCGGCTCAACGCCGAGTTCAGCTTCGCGGTATCGTAGAACGGCCCGGCATAGACCACCGTCAGCTTCTGCGTCTTGGAGGTCGCGACCGGAAGGCCCAGCGCCTGCAGACGCTTCGTCGCGGCGGCGACATTCGCGACATTTCCGAAGCTGCCGACCTGCACATATTGCTTGCCGTTCGAACCGACCGGGGCGACCGATTTGCTCGACACGGTGACGGTCGGCACCACCACGACCCGGGGCTTCGGCACCGGCGGATGAGAGCCCTCGACATAGACCTGATCCGGCGTCGCGGTGGGGCGAAGCTGCATCGGCGTCTCTTCGGTCCAGCGCGCGCGCATCTGTGCGTTGCCGTGGACGGTGCGCGGGCCGCGATAGGGGTTAAGCCGCCCATCGTCGAACGCAGTCGTCCAGCCGTTCTCCGGCTTGGGCGCGCGGGTCACAACCGGGGCAAGCCCACCGACGCTCACGCTGTGAGACAAGCGCGACGGATCGCGCGGCACAGGTGGAGAGGTCGGGGTCGGCGAATAGGGCGAGCGCATCGCGGCAGTGGCGCGGGCCGCAGGGTTCGCAGCCACGGTTACCGACGCAACCGGCACGGTGGGCGCCAGGCTGGCCGTATGGCCGCAGACGATGCCGCGGTCGCTATTCATCTGCGGCACCCAGCGCACGGCCCCGCCATAATCCGCGCGCACGAACACGCAGCCCTGACTGTCGACATATTGCGGATCGGTATAGCTCGCCGGGGGCATTTCGGCAGGCGCATATTGCTGCGCCCGCGACTCCGATGCGAAGC
Organism: Thioclava sp. DLFJ5-1; assembly: GCF_002020115.1. Taxonomy (NCBI): domain Bacteria; kingdom Pseudomonadati; phylum Pseudomonadota; class Alphaproteobacteria; order Rhodobacterales; family Paracoccaceae; genus Thioclava; species Thioclava sp. DLFJ5-1. The sequence continues at coordinate 152,320 of NZ_MPZU01000005.1, forward strand.
CTCCCAGCCCCAGCGTGAGAATCGCGCCCAGACCAGCCGCCGCCCCTGCTTTCAGTCGCATATCCACCCCCTGATGTTTCCAAGGGGAGGATAGACGGGTTTGCCTTTGAGTAAAGGGTGTTGGCCTTACTTCGTGCCGAACATCCGGTCGCCCGCATCGCCCAGACCCGGCACGATATAGGCGTGATCGTCGAGCCTCTCATCAAGCGCTGCGGTCACGATCGGCACGTCCGGATGCGCCTCTTTCATGCGCGCGACACCTTCCGGGGCGGCCAGCAGGCACATGAAGCGGATATTCTTCGCGCCCTTTTCCTTGATCAGGTCGATCGCCGCGACCGAGGAGTTGCCGGTGGCCAGCATCGGATCGACCACGATGGTCAGACGATCTTCGAGCTCGCTCGGCAGCTTGCAATAGTATTCGACCGGCTTCAGCGTCTCGGGGTCGCGGTAGAGGCCGACAAAGCCCACACGCGCCGCCGGGATCAGCTCGAGCACACCGTCCAGCAGACCGTTGCCCGCCCGCAGGATCGAGACCAGCGCGAGTTTCTTGCCTGCGAGGATCGGCGCGTCCATCTCCTGAAGCGGCGTCTCGATATTCTTCGAGGTCAGTTCCAGCTCCGCGGTGATCTCATAGGCCAGCAGCAGGCTGATCTCGCGCAGCAGACGACGGAAGGACGCGGTCGACGTGTCCTTCTCGCGCATCAGGGTCAGTTTGTGCTGCACCAGCGGATGTTTGACGACGGTCAGATGGTCACTCATTGTGTTGTCCCTCACAGAAAGCTTTTGCCCGGCCCTTGCGCCGGAATGTTCAGATGCGTGGCGAGCGAGGCCGCTAAGTCGACATACCCCACATTGCCCACGCTGCGCGACCCGATACCGGGGCCCGCGCCCAGAACCGGCACGCGTTCGCGGGTGTGATCGGTGCCGCGCCAGCTTGGATCGTTGCCGTGATCGGCGGTGAAGATCGCCAGATCGCCCGGTTGCAGGCGGTCGAGGAATCGCGCCGCCACCGTGTCGAACCATTCCAGCGCGCGGGCATAGCCCGAGATGTCGCGGCGATGGCCATAGAGGCTGTCGAATTCCACGAAATTGGCGAAGGTGAGCGAGCCCTCCTCGGCCTCATCCGCCAGCCGGATCAGGTGATCGGCCAGATCGGCATCGCCCTTGCCCTTGTGTAAATGCGTGATGCCGCGATGCGAGAAGATATCCCCGATCTTGCCGATCGCATGGGTCACGCGGCCCGCATCATAGGCCCAGTCCAGCAGCGTCGGCGACGGTGCCGGGATTGCATAGTCGCGGCGGTTCGGCGTGCGGGTGAACTGCCCGTTCTCGCCGATGAACGGCCGCGCGATCACGCGCCCCACCTTCATCGCATGCAGCGTCGGCGCGAGTCCCTCGCAGAGCTTCAGAAGGCGGTCGAGGCCGAAATGCTCCTCATGGGCTGCGATCTGGAACACGCTATCGGCGGAGGTGTAGCAGATCGGCCAGCCGGTGCGGACATGCTCGTCGCCCAAGTCTTCGATGATATTGGTGCCCGAGGCGTGGCAATTGCCCAGAATGCCGTCCGTGCCCGCGATTTCGCAGGCTTTGGCGACCAGATCGGGCGGGAAGCTGTTCTTCTGATCGGGGAAATAATGCCATTCCCACGGCACCGGCACACCGGCCAGCTCCCAGTGCCCCGAGGGCGTGTCCTTGCCGGGAGAGATCTCGGTGGCCGCGCCCCAGAGCCCGACAGGTTCGACCATCAGCCCCGGCGCCTCCTCGCCCGAGGCGAGCTTCACGCCCGCGCCCAAACCGAGCCCTGCCAGCGTCGGCATATTCAGCGGACCGGAACGGCCTTCCTCGGCGCGCCCTTCCGCGCAGGCCTGCGCGATATGGCCCACGGTATTCGCGCCCGTATCCGGCGCGCCGTCGTTGAAGAAGCGATCCGCATCGGGCGCGCCGCCGATCCCGACGCTGTCCATCACGATCAGAAAGGCACGGCTCATTGCACATCCTCCGGGCCGATCCGTTCGTGGATCAGGGGCGGCTCTTCGGGCGCCGCGTCGCTCAGCTCGATCGCGGCCAGAAGGGCGGCTTCGGCGGCATCCGCGTCGCGGTCATTCGCGGCATGGATCGTTACCAGCGGCTCGCCCGCCGCCATGTCCTCACCCAGCGCCACGATCTCCCACAGACCGACCGAGGGGTTGATCTTGTCGGTGCCAACCAGACGCCCGCCGCCCAGATGCACCACCGCCTCGCCCACCGCGCGGGTGTCGATGCGGCTGACGAAGCCCGCGCGCGGGGCCTCAACGGCCCGGATCACGGGGGCGGAGGGAAGACGGTCGGGGAAGCGTTCGACGAAATCACTCGGACCTCCCAGCGCCGCGACCATCTTGCCGAAGACCTCGACCGCGCGCCCGTTGCTGAGCACCTCGTCGATCCGTGCCGTGCCCTCGACCGCGTCCTTGGCCAGCCCCGCGAGCACCAGCGCCTCGCCGCCGAGCGCCGCGGTCACATCCCACAACGCCTCGTTCACGCCAGTGCCGGTCAGCGTCTCCATCACTTCGATCACTTCCAACGCATTGCCCGCCGAATGGCCCAGCGGCTGATCCATGTCGGTGATCAGCGCCGAGGTCTTGCAGCCCGCACCATTCGCGGTGGCGACAAGGCTCTGCGCCAGCGCCTTCGCATCCTCGGGCCGCGCCATGAACGCGCCCGAGCCGACCTTCACATCGAGGATCAGCCCTTCGAGCCCCGCAGCCAGCTTCTTCGACAGGATCGACGCGGTGATCAGGTCGATGCTCTCGACCGTGCCGGAGATGTCACGGATCCCGTAGAGCCGCTTGTCGGCCGGGGCGATCTCGCCCGTCGCACCGACGATGGCGCAACCGACCTCGCCCACCACCTTGCGCAAAGCGCCGATGCCGGGCGTCGCGTCATAGCCAGGGATCGCTTCCATCTTGTCGAGCGTGCCGCCGGTATGGCCCAAGCCCCGCCCCGAGATCATCGGAACGTAGCAGCCACAGGCCGCCAGCGCGGGCGCAAGCAGCAGCGAGACGGAATCCCCCACCCCGCCAGTCGAATGTTTGTCGATCACCGGGCCGGGCATGTCCCAGCGCAAAACCTCGCCGGAATCGCGCATCGCTTGCGTCAGCGCGACGCGCCCCTCGGTGCCGATGCCTTTCAGCAGAACGGCCATCGCGAAGGCCCCCGCCTGCGCGTCCGAGACCGAGCCATCGGCCAGACCGCGCGCGAACCATTGGGCTTGATCTGCGCTCAGGCTTTTGCCGTCGCGCACCGATTGGATAATGCTGCGGGCATCCATCAGGTGTTTTCCATATGGCTCATGTCGAAGCGACCCGGCAGCAGATCGCCCACCGTCGTGTCGAGCCGCTCGCCCTCTGTCGTGGCCAGCGTCACCGGCGTGTCGTGGCGCGCGAATTCCGCCAGCTTCTGACGGCAGCCGCCACAGGGCGGCACGGGCGTCGGGCTGTCGGCGATCACGGCGACCTCGGTGATCTCGGTCTCGCCTGCCGCCACCATCGCGGCAATCGCGCCGGCCTCGGCACAGGTACCTTCGGGATAGGCCACGTTCTCGACATTCACGCCGCTATAGATGGTGCCGGACGCCCCGCGCACCGCCGCACCGACCTTGAATTTCGAATAGGGTGCATAGGCGTTTTCGCGCACCTGACGGGCAGAATCGAGCAACGACATCGGCGGTCTCCGGGCCATGGCCGGAGCGTAAAATTTGTCCAGCCGGTTGAGTTCTCCCGATCCTGCGCCGCGCCTGCGTCGGATGCAAGCGCTCACCTCGCGCCACCCCGCCGCCTCGCGTGGAGTTCATGCCGCAACGTAATTTCATGGGGTTGCAATCACCCCCTTCGTGCTATCTAGAACGGCGGGAGAGTCGCGCGCGAAAAATTAGTTTAGCGCTAAACCAGTTTCGGGAGGATCTCATGGAAGAGCTGCGTCAGGACAACCTGCGTCAGTCGGCACTGGACTATCACGCCAAGCCGAAACCCGGAAAACTGGAAATTCGCGCGACGAAGCCGCTCGCCAACGGGCGCGATCTGGCCCGCGCCTATTCGCCCGGCGTGGCCGAGGCGAGCCTTGCCATCAAGGAAGACCCCGACACCGCACGCGACTACACCGCGCGGGGCAATCTGGTCGCCGTCGTCACCAACGGCTCGGCAGTGCTGGGCCTGGGCAATATCGGCCCGCTCGCCGCGAAGCCGGTGATGGAAGGCAAGGCGGTTCTGTTCAAGAAATTCGCCGATATCGACTGTTTCGATATCGAAGTCGCCGAGAACGACCCCGAGAAACTGGCCGAGATCGTCTGCTCGCTCGAGCCCTCTTTCGGCGCGATCAACCTCGAAGACATCAAGGCGCCCGACTGCTTCATCGTGGAGAAGATCTGCCGCGAAAAGATGAACATCCCGGTCTTTCACGACGACCAGCACGGCACCGCGATCGTGGTGGGGGCCGCCGCGACCAACGCGCTGCGCATCGCGAAGAAGAACTTCGAGGACATCAAGATCGTCTCGACCGGCGGCGGGGCGGCGGGCATCGCCTGCCTCAACATGCTGCTGAAACTGGGCGTGAAGCGCGAGAATGTCTGGCTCTGCGACATCGAGGGTCTGGTCTACGAGGGCCGCGAAGCTGACATGACCCCGCAAAAGGCGGACTATGCGCAGGACAGCGATCTGCGCACGCTCGACGAGGTGATCGAAGGCGCGGATATGTTCCTCGGCCTCTCCGGCCCCGGCGTGCTGAAGCCCGAGATGGTGCAGAAGATGGCCAAGCAGCCGATCATCTTCGCGCTGGCGAACCCGAACCCGGAAATCCTGCCCGACGTGGCCCGCGAGGTCGCGCCCGATGCGATCATCGCGACCGGGCGCAGCGATTTCCCGAACCAGGTCAACAACGTGCTGTGCTTCCCCTTCATCTTCCGGGGCGCATTGGACGTGGGCGCGACCACGATCAATGACGAGATGCAGATCGCCTGCGTCGAAGGGATCGCCAAGCTCGCGCGGCAAACGACCTCCGCCGAGGCTGCCGCCGCCTATCGCGGCGAGAAGCTCACTTTCGGTGCGGATTACCTGATCCCGAAACCCTTCGATCCGCGGCTGATCGGCATCGTCGCCTCTGCCGTGGCGAAGGCCGCGATGGAAACCGGCGTGGCGGCCCGCCCGCTGGAAAACCTCGACAGCTACAAGGTTCAGCTCGACGGCTCGGTGTTCAAATCCGCGCTGCTGATGCGCCCGGTCTTCGATGCCGCCGCGACCGCGAGACGTCGTATCGTCTTCGCCGAGGGCGAAGATGAGCGCGTGCTGCGCGCCGCCAACGCGATGATCGAGGAGACCACCGACACGCCGATCCTGATCGGTCGTCCCGACGTGATCGGGATGCGCTGCGAACGGGCGGGTCTGCCGCTCGATCTGGGCGCAGTCGAGATCGTGAACCCGGAAAACGACCCGCGCTATCGCGACTATTGGGGCACCTATCACGAGTTGATGGCCCGGCGCGGCGTCACCCCCGATCTGGCGCGCGCGATCATGCGCACCAACTCCACCGCCATCGCCGGGGTCATGGTCCATCGCGAGGAAGCGGATTCGATGATCTGCGGCACGTTCGGGCAATATCTCTGGCACCTGAAATACGTGCGCGAAATCCTCGCCCGCGACGGGCTGCATGCCCAAGGCGCGCTGAGCCTGATGATCCTCGAAGACGGCCCGCTTTTCGTGGCCGACACCCATGTCCATCACGCGCCCACGCCCGAGCAGATCATGGAGACGGTCTGCGGCGCCGCGCGCCACGTCTCGCGCTTCGGCCTGAAGCCGAAGATCGCGCTGTGCTCGCACAGCCAGTTCGGCAATCTCGACAGCGACTCGGGCGAGCGGATGCGCGCCGCGATGAACCTGCTAATCCGGCGCGAGGTGAATTTCGACTTCGAGGGCGAGATGCATGTCGATGCCGCCCTCGATCCCGAGACCCGCGCCCGGCTGATGCCGAATTCGCGCTTCGAGGGGGCGGCGAACGTGCTGGTCTTCGCCAATACCGACGCGGCCTCGGGCGTGCGCAACATCCTCAAGATGAAAGCAGGCGGCCTCGAAGTCGGGCCGATCCTGATGGGGATGGGCAACAAGGCGCATATCGTGACGCCCTCGATCACCTCGCGCGGGTTGCTGAACATGTCGGCCATCGCGGGCACGCCGGTCGCACACTACAGCTGAGTCGCGTGCACCTGCGAAATTTGCAAACCCCTCCCGGGCTGCAAAGAAGCTGAATACTCGCCCGCAGTTTGCAAAAGTTTGCGGGCGATTTGTCGCGCTTTCTGCAAATTTTTTCGCGTCGCACCCGATTGTGCGCGGTAACATTCTTGCGCCAACGCGTTGCGCTTCGTAACACATCTCCAAATTCCTGAGGAGGAGATGTTCGCATGGGCTACAAAGAGGTCTATTCCGCCTGGCAGGCCGATCCCGAAAAATTCTGGATGGACGCCGCCGAGAAGATCGACTGGGACGAGAAGCCCTCGAAGGCCCTGTTTGACGGAGACGCGCCGCTCTACGAGTGGTTCTCGGACGGAATGGTCAACACCTGCTGGAACGCGGTCGACCGCCATGTCGAGCAAGGGCGTGGCGATCAGATCGCGATCATGCATGAAAGCCCGATCACCCACTCGACCAAGGGCATCACCTACAAGGAATTGCAGACCCGTGTGGCCTCGCTCGCCGGTGCGCTGAAGATGCGCGGCGTCGAAAAGGGCGACCGCGTCATCATCTACATGCCGATGATCCCCGAGGCGCTGGAGGCGATGCTCGCCTGCGCCCGGATCGGCGCGGTCCATTCGGTCGTGTTCGGCGGCTTCGCGGCGCACGAGCTCGCGGTGCGGATCGACGACTGCACCCCCAAGGCGATCATCGCGGCCAGCTGCGGCCTCGAGCCCGGGCGCACCGTGCATTACAAACCGCTTCTGGACGAAGCGATCGAACAGGCCGACCACAAGCCGGAGTTCTGCGTCATCTTCCAGCGCGAACAGGAAGTGGCGAAGCTGATCGAGGGGCGCGACTTCTCGTGGCACGGCTTCCAATATGGTGTGAAGCCCGCGGACTGCGTTCCGGTCGAGGGCAACCACCCGGTCTATATCCTCTACACCTCCGGCACGACCGGCCAGCCCAAGGGCGTCGTGCGCCATACCGGCGGCCATCTCGTTGCGCTGCAATGGTCGATGAAGAACATCTACAATATCGAGGCGGGCGACCGCTTCTGGGCGGCGTCCGATGTCGGCTGGGTCGTGGGCCACAGCTACATCTGCTACGGCCCGCTGATCGCGGGCGCGACCACCGTGGTGTTCGAGGGCAAGCCGATCGGCACCCCGCATCCGGGCGTGTTCTGGCGGATCATCCAGAACAACCGCATCAAGAGCTTCTTCACCGCCCCCACGGCGCTGCGCGCGATCAAACGCGAGGATCCGAACGGCGAGTGGATCAAACGCTACGCGCTGCACGATCTGCAGGCGCTGTTCCTCGCAGGCGAGCGGGCCGATCCCGCGACCGTCGAATGGGCGCAGAAACATCTCGGCGTGCCGGTGGTCGATCACTGGTGGCAGACCGAGACCGGCTGGGCCATCGCCGCGAACCCGATCGGGATCGAAGAGCTGCCGACCAAGGTAGGCAGCCCCTCGGTGCCGATGCCGGGCTACGACATTCAGGTGCTCGACGAGGGCGGCCACCCGGTCGAGACGGGTCAGCTTGGCGCCATCGCGATCAAGCTGCCGCTGCCTCCGGGCACGCTGCCGACGCTGTGGAAAGCCGAAGCGCGCTTCAAGAAAAGCTATCTCGAGCAATTCCCCGGCTATTACGAGACGGGCGACGCGGGCTATGTCGACGAGGACGGCTATCTCTACATCATGGCGCGCACCGATGACGTCATCAACGTCGCGGGGCACCGTCTCTCGACCGGGGCGATGGAAGAGGTCCTTGCCGGCCATCCCGATGTTGCCGAATGCGCCGTGATCGGCGTGGCCGACGACCTGAAGGGGCAGACGCCGATGGGCTTCCTGTGCCTCAGCTCGGGCTGCAACCGTCCGCATGGCGAGGTGGTCAAGGAATGCGTGAGCCGCGTGCGAGAGCAGATCGGCCCGGTCGCGGCCTTCAAGCTCGCCACCGTGGTGGACCGCCTGCCGAAGACCCGTTCGGGCAAGATCCTGCGGGCTACGATGGTGAAGATCGCGGATGGGCAGGAGTGGAAAATGCCCGCGACGATCGACGACCCCGCGATCCTCGACGAAATCACCGAGGCGCTGAAGGGGCTTGGCTACCCGAAGAAATAAGCCGAGCTTATCATAAGCAGAGCTCATTGTGAGCGACGCAGATAGGCACCACATCAAAAGTTTACGCCCGAGTTAAGAAGCCGCATCCACAATGGGTGCGGCTTTATGCTATTGTTTATGTTATCGAAGGTTAATTTGAGAACCGTACCCCGGAACCATCCATCGAGGGGTTATTTTGACGAACCGAAAGTTGCCCGATCCCGCTGCGCAGGAGCCATTCGCATCGTTGCGATGCGATCTCGGTCCTTTATGGCAGCACGATCTGCGCGCCGCGCTTGCAGATGTGATGTGCGGTCTGGATGCGGCGCTCGCCGATCCGGGCGGTCAAAGCACGCATGGACAATTGGAGCGCGCGCGCGAAGCGGCGAGCGATCTGGCCCAGCTGCTCGATCTGGACGGGGCGAAGGAATTTGCGCCCGCCGCGCCGAGAGATGACGCGGCAAGCAAGTTTTCCGACGCGTCCGAGGCAAGCCCCGCCCCTCCGCATTTGGTCATTGCCGACGCGCTCGAACGGGTGCGCCGCCGCTGGACAAGCGCGGCCCATGTTCGGGGCATGTCACTCGCGATCCACATGGCCCCCGATCTGCCGCCCGTTCTGGCGATCGATCGCGTGCCGCTCAACCGCATCTTCGCCAATCTGATGCGCAACGCGCTGTGCTATGCCCAGCGCGGCACGATCCACCTGTCGCTCGACTTCGACCCGACCGAGGGGCTGCTGCTGACCGTGCGCGACGAGGGCGATGGCTTCCCAGAGGAACGTCTGCGCGCGCCAGCCTGCGCAGGGCAGCGCAGCGAGCCCGCCACGTTCCGCAACCCCGAGGGGCAAGGTCTGGGCCTCGCGATCTGTCACGCGCTGGTGGCAGAGGCCGGCGGCAAGATCGACCTCGCCAACGCGCCGCAAGGCGGAGCCGAAATCCGCGTGTCGCTCCCGGCCCGTCCCGTCGATATCAGCTCCACGATGCGCGATGCCCCCCTGCCCGATCTGAGCGGGTGGAACGTGCTCATCGCCGATGACAGCGAGATGAGCCGCGCCGTGCTCGAGCAGTTCCTGAGCGCGATGGGCGCGCAGGTGACCGGGCTACGCCGCGGCGACAGTGCGGCCGCGCAACTGCGGGCCGAACGCTTCGATCTCGCTGTGCTGGATGTCGAGATGCCCGGCTGCCGCGGCCCCGAAGTGATCGCCAGCATTCGCCGCTCCGGCCTGCCTTGGGCGGACCTGCCGATCATCCAGTGCAGCGGCTATCGCGACGTCGAGAAAGGCGCGGCCGATGCCTGCCTGATCAAGCCGGTGCTGGGCCTGCAGCCGATCCTGCGCGCCCTGGAAGAGGCTGGTTGCATGACGACCGTGCCGCGCGTAACTACGCCGCCGCGCGGCTTGCTCGCCCATCTGCGTCTTGCCGAGAAGGCATTGCCAGCGGGGCTCGGGCAGGAACTGATCGCCGATCTCGAGACGGTACGTCACGGGCTGTCGCTCGCACTGCCCCCTTTCGACCTCTGCGCCCTGCAATTGCTGAGCCATAAGCTCAGTGCGGTGGCCGGAGTGGCGGGTGATCACCCCCTCTCGCGGCATGCACGCGCGCTTGACAGTGCAACCCGACATGGGACTTATGAAGATATTCAAGATCTTGGCCGGGTCGCCCTCATTTTCATCGACCGGCTGATAGCCACCACCCGAAATAATTTGAACACGAAGACTGATTTACAGCATGAGAACTAGTGCCTCCGATACGACCACCCCGGACAGGGATACCAGCTCCAAGACGGATAGTCCGCAACACGGCCTCAGTCGAAACGGGCGGAACGGCGTCGACACCGAGACCGAACATTTTCTATTGATCGAAGATGTGGGATCGCTCCGGGCGATCTATGACGCCTATCTGCGCAACGCCGGCTTCATCACCCATCTCGCGGCAAGCGCCGAGGAAGGGATGCGCATCTTCCGCGACAACCCGATCCGCATGGTGCTGCTGGACCTGATGCTGCCCGATCGCGACGGCGACACGCTGATCGCCGAAATGCTGGCCCTGCGACCCTATGCGGCGATCATCGCGGTCACTGCCGACCGCTCGATCGATCGCGCGGTGCGGGCGATGCAGGAGGGCGCGATCGACTTCCTCGTCAAACCGATCGACGAACCTCGCCTCAGAAGCGCCATTGAGAGCGCGCGCAGCCTGTCGCTGCGTTCGGACTTCGACGACGCGAGCGCCAGCGAGGAGACGGTCGGGGACTTCGTCGGCAACGCGCCGCAGATGCGGGCACTCTACGCCCGGACCCGCGCTGCCGCCCGCTCGACCGCGCCGGTCTATATCTGGGGCGAAAGCGGTACCGGGAAGGAGCTTTGCGCCCAGGCGGTTCACGCCACGAGCCCCCGCGCCGATGGTCCCTTCATTGCGCTCGATTGCGGCGCCCTGGCCGCCGAACGCGTCGACAGCGAACTCTTCGGCCACAACCGCGGGGCCTTCCCGGGCGCTTTGGAGGACAAGGACGGCGCGCTTCTCGCCGCCGACGGTGGCACGCTTCTGCTCGACAATATCTGCGAACTTGCCCCCACCGCGCAGATCAAGCTGCTCCGGTTCCTGCAGAGCGGCCAAGTCAAACCGCTCGGCGCCAGCCAGCCGGTCGACGTCAATGTGCGTATCGTCTGCGCGGCCAAGAGCTCGCCTAGCGTCATGCTGCAAAACGCTGTGCTCCGCGAGGATCTCTATTACCGGCTGATGGTGCTCACGATCGAGATGCCGCCGCTGCGGATGCACCGCGAGGATATCGGCCCTCTGGCGCGGATGGCGCTGGAGCGGTTCGCCTCCGAGGAGGCGCGCGACTTCAGCGAGATCGAGCCTGAGGCCATCACCCGCCTGGAGGACCGCCCGTGGCCCGGCAACGTCCGCCAGCTGATGAACGTCATCCGCGCGGCGATCGTGATGCATGACGGGCCGGTGCTGCGCGCCCATATGCTGCCGGAATTCGATCCGACGACGAGCCGTGCCGCGCCCACCACCGTCCCGGCGGCCGATCCTTTCGCGGACCGCACGCTGGCCGAGATCGAGCGCGCCGCGATAGAGGCTGCGATCACCCGGCATGACGGATCGATCCCGCGCGCTGCGCTGGAACTGGGGGTCGCGCCCTCTACGATCTATCGCAAGCGCGACGCGTGGCTGTCGAAGGGCTGAGCTTCAGGCGAACTGTTCGCGCATCAACCGCTCTTCGAGCCCGTGACCGGGGTCGAAGAGGATGCAATGCTCGATCTCCGGCTCGGAGCGCACCTCGACCCATTTGACCGGCTTGACCGAGCGGCTGTCCGCATCGGCCATGACCGGGCGCTTGTCGGGTTCGAGAATGTCGAAGCGCACCAGCGCGGAGGATGGCAGGATCGCGCCCTGCCACCGCCGCGGCCGGAAGCTCGCGATCCCGGTCAGCGCCAGCACGTCCGAGCCGATCGGCAGGATCGGCCCGTGGGCGGAGAAGTTATAGGCGGTCGATCCGGCGGGCGTCGAGACGATCGCGCCGTCGCAGACCAGCTCCTCCATCCGCACTTTGTCGTTGATCGAGATCTTCAGTTTCGCCGCCTGCGGGCCTGCGCGCAGCAGCGAGACCTCGTTGATGGCGAGCGCCTCATGCAGCATCCCGTCCTGGGTCTCGGCCTTCATCGACAGCGGATTGATCACCGCCTGCTCCGCCGCCTCGAGCCGCGCCGGCAGATCGTCGGCGACATAGTCGTTCATCAGGAAGCCGACCGAGCCGCGGTTCATCCCGTAAACGGGCAGCCCCGTGCCCTCGTGCAGGCATTGCAGCATGAACCCGTCCCCGCCAAGCGCCACGATCACATCGGCCGCGTAGCGCGGCACCTGCCCGTAGCGCGCGACCAGATCGGCCTGCGCCGCCTGCGCCGTCTCGGCGTGGGAGGCCGCGAAATGGATATGGGTATACTGGTTCGCCACCGCGCGGTCCTCCTGCTTGTCCAAGGTGTTGCAAGGGCTTGGACGAAAGACAAGCGTCAATCCGGCGCGGAAATGACCGATTTGGTCGTTTGTCTGCTTTCAGCCCTGTGAAATCTGCGCTAAACGGTCGGCGACCGGATCTTTGCGAGGAATGGCCATGAAAGACCAACGCGATGCGGGCTTCTTCACCGAAAGCCTCTCCAGCCGTGACCCCGAACTCTTCAAGTCGATCACCGATGAACTCGGTCGCCAGCGCGACGAGATCGAACTGATCGCCTCGGAAAACATCGTCTCGAAGGCGGTGATGGAGGCGCAGGGTTCGGTGATGACGAACAAATACGCCGAAGGGTACCCGGGCAAGCGCTACTATGGCGGCTGCCAATATGTCGACGTCGCGGAGAACCTCGCGATCGATCGCGCCAAGGAGCTGTTCGGCTGCGAATTCGCCAACGTCCAGCCGAACTCGGGCTCGCAGGCGAACCAGGGCGTGTTCACCGCGCTCCTGAAGCCGGGCGACACCATCCTCGGCATGAGCCTCGATGCGGGCGGCCACCTGACCCACGGCGCCAAGCCGAACCAGTCGGGCAAGTGGTTCAACGCGATCCAATACGGCGTGCGCAAGCAAGACAGCCTGCTGGACTACGAGCAGGTCCGCGAACTGGCTCTCGAGCACAAGCCGAAGCTCATCATCGCGGGCGGCTCTGCCATCCCGCGCCAGATCGACTTCGCCAAGTTCCGCGAAATCGCGGATGAGGTCGGCGCTTGGCTGATGGTCGACATGGCGCACTTCGCCGGCCTCGTGGCCGGTGGTCAGCACCCCTCGCCCTTCCCCTATGCCGATGTCGCGACCACCACGACGCACAAGACCCTGCGCGGTCCGCGTGGCGGCATGATCCTCACCAACAACGAGGAGATTGCGAAGAAGGTGAACTCGGCGATCTTCCCGGGCATCCAGGGCGGTCCGCTGATGCATGTCATCGCCGGCAAGGCCGTGGCCTTCGGCGAGGCGCTGCGCCCCGGGTTCAAGGACTACGCCGCTCAGGTCGTGAAGAACGCTCAGGCGCTGGCCGACGAGCTGATGAAGGGTGGCCTCGATATCGTCACCGGCGGCACCGACACCCACGTGATGCTGGTCGACCTGCGTCCGAAAGGCGTGAAAGGCAACGCGACCGAGAAAGCTCTGGGCCGCGCGCATATCACCTGCAACAAGAACGGCATCCCGTTCGACCCGGAAAAGCCGATGGTCACCTCGGGCATCCGTCTTGGCACGCCCGCCGGCACCACCCGTGGCTTCGGCGAGGAAGAGTTCCGCGAGATCGCACGCCTGATCGTCGAAGTGGTCGACGGGCTCGCCGCGAATGGCGAAGAGGGCAATGGCGAGGTCGAAGAGGCCGTGAAAGCCAAGGTCGCGACGCTGCTCAGCGGCTTCCCGATCTACCCCGAGCTGTGATCCGGTTCCGAGATTGAGTTGAAGGCCCCCGCGATCCGGGGGCCTTTTTCATGTCTGGGATCGTGGCGCGATCAGATCGCTCCGGTCCAGACCATCGCGGCCAGCAAGGCGCCGCCCACAATCACCACAATCACGGCGATCGAACTGGCGAGGCCAAGCGCCGCGGCGCGCAGCCGCTCCGCCGCGCCCAGCGGTTCGAGATAGTCGCGACAAGTCGCGAAAGCGCCCTCCACCCTGCGGGCATCCAATTGCCGGGCGATCTTGGGGGCGTGCGCTTTGCGCTCGGCATCGACCAGCACCAGCGCCGCCTTGCGCACCTTGCGCGGCAGCGCCCGGGCCCGCGAGGCGACCCGCGCCTCGAGCGTCGGCCCCTTCGCCCCCAGCCGCTGCGCCAGAAGCCGCGAGACCTGTCCCGCCATCTGATTGATCTTCTCCGGCCCCATCCGGCCCTCTCCCTCACGCCGCGTTCAGCAATTCCGCACCGGACGCTATCCGCCGCGCGAGATCAGCGCAACTGCGCGCATGGCCGCAGATTTTTTCGCATCCGCTCTGGAAGCGCCCCGAGCGGCGATCTAGCTTAGCCCCATGTTGAACACGACCCCCTACACCTCCGACAGCAATCCCGGCGCGCGACCGCTGATCATCGCCCCCGGTCTTTTCGGATCGGCCCGGAACTGGAACGCGATCGCCAAGCGGCTGAGCGCGGACCGCCCCGTCATCGCGCTCGATATGCGCAATCATGGCGACAGCTTCTGGGACGACGATCACAGCTATCAGGCGATGGCCGACGACATCGCCGAGGTGATCGAAGCGAATGGCGGGATCGCAGATGTGCTGGGCCATTCGATGGGCGGCAAGGCGGCGATGACGCTCGCCCTGACGCGGCCGCAACTCGTCGCGCATCTCATCGTCGCGGATATCGCGCCCGAGAACTACGACCACGGCGACAACCACAGCGCGCTGATCGAGGCGATGCAGGGGATGGATATTGCCGACCTCACCTCGCGCTCCGCCGCGGATGAGCGGCTGGGAGAGCAGGTCTTCGATCCGGGCACCCGCGCCTTCCTACTGCAATCTCTGGTGCTGCGCGACGGCCCGCCCCGCTGGAAGTTCAACCTTGCCGCGCTGAAGGCGAATATGGACGACATCCTCGGCTGGCCCGAGGCGCTGGAAGGCAAGCAGTACGACGGCCCGACGCTGTTCCTGTCGGGCGCGGACTCGCATTACGTGAAGCCCGAAATGCACGACCGTATCCGCGGTTTCTTCCCGCAGGCGCGTTTCGAGGAAATCGACAATGCGGGGCACTGGCTGCACGCCGAGAAACCCCGCGAGTTCGAAGCCGACGTGGCGCGTTTCCTCAACTCCGCGAGCTGAGGAAACTGCGCCGCTGCGCTCACGCGCCCGGCTTCATCATCCGCCGGATCAGGTGATCGCGCTTGACGTATTGGTGATAGAGCGCGGCCGCCACATGCAGCCCGGCCAGCCACAGCAAAAGGGTCGTGAGGATCGAGTGCGTCTCTGCCGCCCATCCCTGCTGCCCGTAATAGGCCACGAGCCCCGCAATCGGGATCGCGAACAGCGTCACGTAGAGCAGCCCGTGGACTGCGGCCGCGCCACGGCGGAAAATGGCGGGATCGTTCTCCGGCGGCTCGGGTGCGCCATGGGTCGCGCGCAGTATCAGACGCCAGATCGCGAGCACGAGCACCGCGATACCGAGGACGATGTGACCATAGGTCAGCACCCCGGCGCTCGCCGATCCGCTCTCCATGAGATCGTGGAAGGTGTGCCCCATCGCGTCATTGAACAGATACTGGACGATGAGCAGCAGGACGACGGCCCAGTGGAGCCCAATCTGGGTTTTCGAATAGCCGGGAGCGTAGGACATATTACCTCTTTGAATTGACGAAACGCCGCCGCGCCTCGCCGGACTAGCGCGGCGAAGGCGCAGAGGTTCCGCCCTTCACGAAGTTGGGATTTTCCCGACGCCTGTGCCGCGCCGCGCCGTCAGGCGTTTTCGCGGATCATTTTGGCGATATACCATGCAACGGGAACGGCGACGAGGAACCCGATTACCGCGGAGACGATCATCGCGTTGGTCGTGAACATGTTCATCGTCAGCGCGGCAGTGATGAGGATACCCGCGAGGGTCGGTCCGACGAGGGCGTAGATGATACCGAAGAGGCGCATGTCTGATCTCCATTGAGCGGCGCATTTCGGTGGTCAGACTGACTCCGATCACGCGGATGTGACCTTGATCCGCATCAAGTCCGCGCGGTCGCCGCTGCGGCAGGGCGTCGCATCAGCAATCGAGCTGGAAGCGCGCCTCCCCCGTATCGCCGGGCAGCGAGGGCGATCGGTAGAGCCCGCCCGCCGGTCCCGCGACCTTGCAGCCCGAAACCTGCTCTGCCGCGCGGATCATCAGGGGCGGCACGCGCCCCCGCTCTGCCCGGCGTAGATAGCCCATGCGCACCACCTCCGCCCGGTCTCCCTTGAGGAAGACGACGAAGTCGATGCCGTCGAGCGTGAGGTCATGCCGCGACGCGCCGAGAAACTGCGGCGCTGGGGAGGCGCAGGCTGTGAGGAGGCCAAGAATAAGTAAAAACGGGGCTTTAGACATTGAAAGGCTCCGGGGAGGGACAACCCGGAGCCTTTCAGAGCTTAATTAACAAGAAGTTAACCAGCCCGGGCGGAGTGTGCGGCCCCCGCGAGGGACAAAGCAGGGGCCGCAAGACCGTTCTGACAGGGATCATGCCTGGCGGGGCGGCCAGAACGGGTCATTCCTGTTTATGCGCCGCTCGGTCCAAAGACCTGCGGGAATTCCTAAGACAATCCCGACGATCACGGCGAACGCGAATTCCTGCCATCCGACAAAGCCGAAAGTCAGAGCTGCGATCACCACGACCCCGGTCACGACGAGGGCCGAGAGGGCGGCGAGGAAAAGGCGCAGAGGCTTCTTCATTCGGGCTCTCCCTTATGTGTTCGAGGGCAAAACGCCGCTCCTTGCCTCCAGTTCCACGGAACCGTAAATTTTTTCGTACGTTGGCCGGTGATGGCTTAATAGGAGAGCGAAAGAGATGACGAAATCGGTTCAAATGGCGGCAATGACCGTGATCCTTCTGGGCCTCGCGGCTTGCAACACCGTGCAAGGCGCAGGTCAGGACCTGTCCGTTGCAGGCAACACGATCGCGGGCGAGGCGCGTCAGGCGCGCTAAATTCCAAGCCTGACAGCCAAACGAAAAAGTCAAAGGCCCCGGAGATTTCCGGGGCCTTTGACTTGCCTCTGACGTCAGGGACGCGCCCGGCTCAGTAATTCACATGAGCGACACGGTCCTTCATCGACTCGCCCGGGTCCGACGAGAGCAGGATCTTCGCGCCCGCGACCAACGCGTTGCCGCTGTCCCAGATCTCGGCCTGATCCGGATCGAAGCGCAGCAGCACCAGTTTGGGGTCGTCCTTGCCCTCATACCAGGCGCCGATGAAGGGGTTCCAAAGCCGCTCCACGGTCTCGGGATCGGTATGTTCGACCAGACGCCCCGTGACGGTCGCGAAGACCTTGTGGCCCTTGTCCGAGAAGGTGAACATCGCCCCTGCTCCGGGGGCCAGCCCGTCCATCAATTCCGTGTCGCGCGCAGTGAAGAACCACACCGGGCCGGGCTTCTCCTCGACGATCGCCGTCATCGGGCGCGGCGCTGCCGTCTCGACGCCCGCGCGCGCCAGCATCACGGTGCGATCCGAGTCGAGCGCGTCCCAGAAATCTTTCTCGATCTTGGCTTGGTCGGTCATATCGTTTCCTCCTGAAATAGGTCTGGGAGGAGAACGTGAGGGTGGCGCGCCATGTTCCTCAGAAAGACTGGAGCCCTGCCCTTCCGGCGCGGGCTTCAAAACGAAAAGGCCCGGCGCAATCGCCGGGCCATATTCGTCAACTTCGCGGAAGATCACTCATCCATCTTCAGCGCCGCGATAAACGCGCTTTGCGGGATTTCGACCTTCCCGAACTGGCGCATCTTCTTCTTACCGGCCTTCTGCTTCTCCAGAAGCTTCTTCTTCCGGCTCGCGTCGCCGCCGTAGCATTTCGCGGTCACGTCCTTGCGCATCGCCGACAGAGTCTCGCGCGCGATCACGCGGCCACCGATGGCGGCCTGGATCGGGATCTTGAACATGTGGCGCGGGATCAGGTCTTTCAGCTTTTCGCACATCGCGCGGCCGCGGGCTTCGGCGCGGTCGCGGTGGACCATGATCGAGAGCGCGTCGACCGGCTCGTCATTGACCAGAATCGACATCTTCACGAGGTAATCCTCGCGATATTCGGTGATCTGGTAGTCGAAGCTGGCATAGCCCTTGGTGACCGATTTCAGGCGGTCGTAGAAGTCGAACACGACCTCGGCGAGCGGCAGGTCATAGACGACCATCGCGCGGCCACCGACATAGGTCAGATCCTGCTGGATGCCGCGACGGTCCTGACAGAGCTTGAGCACATCGCCCAGATATTCGTCCGGCACGAGGATCGTCGCCTTGATGCGCGGCTCCTCGATATGGTCGACATAGGTCAGGTCGGGCATGTCGGCGGGGTTGTGAAGCTCGATCACCTCGCCGTCCTTCATGTGGATCTTGAACACGACCGAGGGCGCGGTGGTGATCAGGTCGAGATCGTATTCCCGCTCCAGACGGTCGCGCACCACTTCGAGGTGCAACAGCCCGAGGAAGCCGCAGCGGAAGCCGAAGCCGAGCGCTGCCGAGGTTTCCATCTCGGCCGAGAAGCTCGCATCGTTCAGCTGCAGTTTCTCGATCGCGTCGCGCAGCGCTTCGAAATCATTCGCATCGACCGGGAAGAGACCGCAGAACACCACCGGGATCGAAGGCTTGAAGCCCGGCAGCGCCTTGGCGCAGGGCTTTTTCTCATGGGTGATCGTGTCGCCGACCTTGGTATCGCGCACCTGCTTGATCGAAGCGGTGAAGACGCCGATCTCACCGGGGCCAAGCTCGTCGATATTGACCATCGCGGGTTTCAGAACGGCGAGACGGTCGAGCTTGTAGGTCGCCCCCGTCTTCATCATCTTGATCTGGTCGCCCTTCTTGATCACGCCATCCATGACGCGGATCAGAACGACGACCCCCAGATAGGGGTCATACCACGAATCCACGAGCATCGCTTTGAGCGGCGCGTCGCGGTCGCCCTGCGGGGCCGGCAGACGCTGCACGATGGCTTCCAGAACGTCCGGGATGCCCAGACCGGTCTTCGCGGAAATCTCGACGGCATCCGAGGCGTCGATCCCGATCACGTCCTCGATCTGCTCTTTCACGCGCTCGGGCTCTGCCGCGGGCAGGTCGATCTTGTTCAGGACCGGGACGATCTCGTGATCCGCGTCGATCGCCTGATAGACGTTCGCGAGCGTCTGCGCCTCGACACCCTGCGAGGCGTCGACAACCAGCAACGAGCCCTCGACCGCCTGCATAGAGCGAGACACCTCATAGGCGAAGTCGACGTGGCCGGGGGTGTCGATCAGATTCAGCACATAGGTTTTGCCATCCTTGGCGGGATAGTCGATCCGCACCGAGTTGGCCTTGATCGTGATGCCGCGCTCACGCTCGATATCCATCGCGTCGAGGAGCTGGTCCTTCATATCGCGTTCGGCCACGGTACCGGTCAGCTGGATCAGCCGGTCGGCAAGCGTGGATTTACCGTGGTCGATATGCGCCACGATGGAGAAATTGCGGATGCGATCAAGATCAGTCATGGGCGCGCGTATACAGGGGAAAAAGCGGGCCGGGAAGAGGGATTGAACGCCATCTGCCATTGACCTCGGCCCGGTCGCGTCCGACATATCCCTGAGACACGAAACACGGGAGACGCAAGATGATCTATTCCGTTCCGAACATGACCTGCGGGCACTGCAAAGCCTCGGTCGAAGCTGCGATCGAAGAGGTCGGCGGCAAGGCCGATGTCTATCTGGAAGACCGCGAGGTCGAGGTGGAAGGGCTGCCCGAATCCACCGTGATCAGCGCTCTGAAAGGCGCAGGCTACGAGGCTACCCCGGTCGAAGAGTGATCTGGAGAGCGGACGCCATCCAGATGTAGTGGGCCCGTGCGTGCGCAACGCGACGGCTAGAAAACGGGTTCCCTCCCCTGCCCCGAACCGGCGGAATTCTGCCTGTTTTGTTGCCCGCTTTTTGAATTTGAGTTAGAATCGCGGACAGATGAGCAGGCAGGATCGGCAAACACATGCCGGCCGCAACGACAAAGGGGCAGTAGATGATTTTCAAGACCACACTCGGACTCTGTGCATTCTCGGGCGCCATGGCGCTTGCTTCGATGGCTTCGGCCGGGCCGATCGACAACGCGTGTCAGAAAGCGGGCCGCGCCAGCAATCCCGGCACCTGCGGCTGCATCCAGCAAGTCGCGGACATGACGCTGAGCCATCGCGACCAGCGCCGCGCCGCCAGCTTCTTCCACGATCCCGACCGCGCGCAGGAAGTGCGCATGTCCGACCGCCAGTCGGATTCGGACTTCTGGGACCGCTACAAGAATTTCGCCGCGACGGCGGAAGGCTTCTGCAAGTAAGCGCCTGATCGGCGGCGCGCGGTCTACTGCCCGCGCCGCTTTTCTTCTTCGTCGGCCAGCAGGTCGGCGATCAACTGATCCGCGCCCGCCTCGATCAGATCGAGGGCTCCATCGAAATTGCGGGTGAAATAGGGATCGGGCACATCGCGCGGCCCCTCCGGCCCGTCGATGAACATCTGCACCTGTGCGCGCATCTCGCGCGGCGCCCCGTCAAGCGCATCGCGCAGGTTATTCTCATCCATCGCGAGGATCACATCGAACCCGTCGTAGTCGGCGGGCTGGATCTGCCGTGCGCGCAAGCTCCGCATGTCGTAGCCGCGCGCTTCCGCCGCCGCGATCATCGGATCGTAGGGCGGCTCTCCGAGATGCCAAGTGCCGGTGCCCGCACTGTCGAACTCGATATCGAGCCCGGCTGCAGCGGCCTTGTGACGGGTCACCGCTTCGGCGGCGGGCGAGCGGCAGATATTGCCAAGGCAGAGAAAGAGGATACGCATAGGGGAAGTGATAACGGAGGGCGCAGCGATGGCCAAGGTCGTGATTCTGACGGGCGCGGGAATTTCTGCCGAAAGCGGCATCCGCACGTTTCGGGCAAGCGACGGTCTGTGGGAAGAACACCGCATCATGGACGTGGCGACGCCGGAGGGCTTCGCGCGCGACCCCGCGCTGGTGCATCGCTTCTACAACGCGCGCCGGGCAGCAGCGCGCGCGGCCCAGCCGAACCCCGCCCATGTCGCGCTGGCCGAGCTGGAGGCCGATCCGGGCCACGAGGTTCTGGTGGTGACGCAGAATGTCGATGACCTGCACGAGCGCGCCGGCTCTCAGAACGTGATCCACATGCATGGCTCGCTCTTCGGCGCGCTGTGCCATGCCTGCGACCATCGCTGGCCCGCGCCCGAGGCAATGCAGCCGCAAGACACCTGCCCCGGCTGCGGGCGCAAGGCCACGCGGCCCGACATCGTCTGGTTCAACGAGATGCCCTATCAGATGGATCGGATCATCCGCGAGCTGGAGGCCGCAGACCTGTTCGTCTCGATCGGCACGAGCGGCAATGTGTATCCCGCGGCAGGCTTCGTGCAGGACGCCGCGATGTGCGGGGTGGAGACGCTGGAGCTGAACCTCGACCCCTCGGCGGGCAGCACGATGTTCGACACATCGCGCCAAGGCCCGGCGAGCGTGCTGGTCCCTCAATGGGTACGCGAGCGGCTGGGGTCGCGGTGAGAGGAGCTACAGGGCGGCTGACCGCCCTGCCCTCTCGTCAGTAGCTGTATTCGGCGTAGATCTTGCTCAGATCGCCATTCCACTCGCCGTGATACTTCTCGAGAAGCTCGTCGGCAGGCACGCGACCCGTCTCGACGCTCTCTTCCAGCGCGTTGAGGAAATGGGTCTCGTCGGGGATCATCCCGCCCGCGCCGGGCTTCGCCCGCGCCGCCAGACCGGATTTCGCGATCGCCACCGTCTCGCGTGCGAGATCGTGCAGCTTCACGCCGTTGAACTCGCCCTGCAGCGCATCGACCGCCGCCGCGCGGCGCAGACCTTCGCGGGTCTCGTGATCGAAGCCCTTCACCAGATCCCATGCGGCATCCAGCGCGGTCTGGTCGTAAAGCAGACCGACCCACAACGCGGGCAGCGCGCACAGACGCCGCCACGGCCCGCCATCGGCACCGCGCATCTCGATGAATTTCTTCGCGCGCGCTTCGGGGAAGACGGTCGTCAGGTGATCGGCCCAATCGCTCAGCGTCGGCTTCTCGCCGGGCAGCGCGGGCAGCTCGCCCTTGAGGAAGTCGCGGAAGGACTGGCCCAGCGCGTCGATATATTTGCCGTCGCGATAGACGAAATACATCGGCACATCGAGGACGTAGTTCACGTAAGCCTCGTAGCCCGCACCCTCTTCGAACATGAAGGGCAGCATGCCGGTGCGCGCGTCGTCGAGGTTCTGCCAGATATGGCTGCGCCACGATTTCATGCCGTTGGGCTTGCCGTCGAGGAAGGGCGAATTGGCGAACAGCGCGGTCGCGACCGGCTGCAGCGCCAGCGCCACGCGCATCTTCTGCACCATGTCGGCTTCCGAACCGAAGTCGAGATTCACCTGCACGGTGCAGGTGCGATACATCATCTGCGTGCCCAGCTCGCCCACGCGGCCCATGTAATCGGTCATCAGCCGATAGCGCCCCTTGGGCATCATGTGCATCTGGTCCTGCGTCCAGATCGGGGCCGCGCCCAGACCGATGAACTTCACACCGATATCGTCGGCGACAGACTGCACTTCACGCAGGTGCTCGTTCACCTCGTCGCAGGTCTGGTGGATCGTCTCGAGCGGCGCGCCCGAAAGCTCCAGCTGACCGCCCGGCTCGAGGCTCACATTCGCGCCGTTCAGTTCCAGCCCGATGATCTTGCCCTGCTCTTCCACCGGCTTCCAGCCGAAGCGGTCGCGCAGACCTTCCAGCATCGCCTTGATCGACCGCGGGCCGTCATAGGGCAGCGGCAATTGCTTGTCCGCGCAATAGCCGAATTTTTCATGCTCGGTGCCGATGCGCCAGTCGTCGCGCGGCTTCTCACCTTCGGCCAGATATTCGGCCAGTTGCTCGAAGCGCTCGATCGGGCCACCGCCCTGCTGCGGAATGGACATGTCTTTTCTCGCGTCGCTTTATGGAGCGCCACAGGTGGCGCGGGGGTTGGCTCAAGTCAAGCGTGAAACCTGTTTGCGGGTCCAGAGGCTCTGTGCGGCAGACTTTTGGTCAAGCGCGGCAGAGATCTTCCCCATGTCGATCCCCGGCAGGCTCGCGAAGGCATCGTAGAGCGCATCCGCCCCCGCCGCGTCGAGCGGGATCAGAAGCGCCTCGCCCGAGAGGCTGCGCAGCCGCCAGTATTGCTGGCCCTGCAACGTCAGCAGACGGATTTCCGCCAGTTCGCGCAGGGGCAATTCGCCACCCATCCCGAGGGCCGAGACATTGCTGCCCGGTCCTGCAATGGCGCGCGCCCGGCTGGCTGCGAAATAGGAGATACGGCCCTCGTCGATCTCGACCAGACCCGGCGCATTTGTTTCACGCGCGAAGCGCAGCCGCCGCCAGCCGATCAGCGCCCAGCCAAGCCCGAGCGCGACCGCGACCAGTCCCAGCGGCATCAGGATCAATCCGCCGAGCCAGATCAGCCACGCTCCGAACGCCACCACGACGCCGGCCGCGATCACCTCGCTCCAGCGTTTGAAACCTTCTGCGACCTCGGGACGGATCAACGCCAGTCTCCCAGCGCCGATTGCCACAATGTGATCGCTGCGCAGACCGCGGTATCGGCGCGCAGGATGCGCGGGCCGAGGCTGACCGGAGTGACGAATTCGAGGCTGCGGAGCATCTCGCGCTCGGCCTCCGAGAACCCGCCTTCGGGACCGATCAGGATCGCCCAAGGGCCGGGCTGTAGCCCCGCGAGCGTCTCTGCGGGCCCAACCAGAGCCTCGTCGGCCCAGAGGATGCGGCGGCTCGGATCCCAGCCATCCAGCAGCTTCTTGAGCCCCTGCAAATCCTCGACCGGGGGTACATAGGTGCCCAGACATTGCTCCGCCGCTTCCTTGGCATGGGCCTGCAAGCGGTCCTGCCGGATGCGCGCGGAATTGGTGAACTCGGTCTGCACCGGCAGCACCTTGGCGCAGCCCAGCTCGGTCGCCTTCTCGACGATGAAATCGGTGCGCTCTTTCTTGATCGGCGCGAAGATCAGCCAGAGATCGGGCGGCGCGAGCTGCGGCGCGGCCTGCTCGACACAGGCCAAAATGCCGCGCTTCTTGTGAGCCTCGACGACCTCCGCCGTCCACTCGCCATCGCGCCCGTTAAACAGCGCGACACGGGCGCCCACGGCCAGCCGCATCACCGCAAAGAGGTAATGCGCTTCGTCCTGAGTCAGAGGCACGGCTTGCCCCGCGCCCAACGGGTGCTCTACACAGAGCCTGATCTTGGCACGTTCCATGAGGCGGACTGTATGAGCGGAAAAACCGAAACGCCAGAGGCGGCAAACGCGAGCACGGGCGAGCCCCCGAACGACGCGAACGGCACGGTCGCGGATGCTTATCGCGGCAACTGGGTCGACCGGCTGGCTCCGGCATGGACGCGGCCCTATCTGCGGCTCAGCCGCGCCGACCGTCCGATCGGGACGTGGCTGCTGCTGCTGCCTTGCTACTGGTCGATCGCGCTGGCCGCGGCCTCGACGGGCGGCTTCATCTGGTGGGACCTCTGGCTCGCAGTCGGCGCGTCGATCGGGGCCTTCCTGATGCGCGGCGCGGGCTGCACATGGAACGACATCACCGACCGCGACATCGACGCAGGCGTGGCGCGCACCCGGTCGCGGCCGATCCCCTCGGGGCGGGTCTCGACGAAACAGGCGCTGGCCTGGGCGGTGATCCAGTCGCTGATCTCCTTCGCGATCCTGCTGACCTTCAACACGCCCGCAATCATCCTCGGGATCGTCTCGCTCGGTCCCGTCGCGATCTACCCCTTCGCCAAGCGCTTCACCTGGTGGCCGCAGATCTTCCTCGGCATCGCGTTCAACTGGGGCGCGCTGCTGCTATGGGTCGCGCATACCGGCAGCCTGAGCTGGCCGCCGGTCGTGCTCTATTTCGCGGGCATGGCGTGGACGCTGTTCTACGACACGATCTACGCGCATCAGGACAAGGAAGACGACGCGCTGATCGGGGTGAAATCCACCGCGCGGCTCTTTGGGGACGATAGCGCGAAATGGCTCGGCGGCTTCCTGATGACTTCTGTTGCGCTGATGACCATCGCGGTGATGGGTGCGCTGCTGCCCGGCGCGCCGCCGCTGCGCCTCGCGATCTCGCTGCTCGCGCCCTGGGCGATGGGGTGGCACATGCTCTGGCAGATGCGCCAGCTCGATATCGACGAGCCGGACACCTGCCTGAAACTGTTCCGCGCGAACCGCGACACGGGCCTCATCGCTGCGCTGTTTCTCGCCGTTGGCGCAATCGTGTAACGGCGTTTCGATTGATCCCCGCGCCCCTGCGCCTTAAGGAAACGGGATAAAGATTCCCTGGGGGAGGGCCTGAGACCGATGCGCAGCCGCGCCACCTTGTTGACGATCGCCGCCTTTGTCCTCGCACTCGTCGTCTCCGCAGTCATTGCGGGTGGCGCTGCGACCGTTGTCGAGAAATCCACGAAACAAGAAGTGCGCGTCGCGATGGAGGCGCAGGGCTACGGCTGGATGCGGGTCCATACGGATGGGCTGCAGGTGATCCTCTCCGGCACCGCCCCGACCGAGGCCGAGCGCTTCCGCGCCGTCTCCGAGGTCGACAAATACGTCGATAGCTCGCGGGTCGTCGACAATACCGACACGCAGATCACCAAGCCGATCACGCCCCCCGCCTTCTCGCTGGAGATGCTGCGCAACGAGAACGGCATCTCGCTGATCGGGCTGGTGCCCTCTTCGGTCGACCGCGATGCGATCGTCGAGAAGCTCTCGAAAGTCGCGGGCGAGGATGGCGTCACCGACATGCTGGAGAGCGCCGATTACCCGGTGCCCGGCGGCTGGGACGAGGCGATGCAATTCGCGATGACCACGATCGAGACGCTGCCGCGCTCTAAGATTTCGGTCACCGCCGGCAAGGTCTCGGTTCAGGCGATCACCGACAGCCCCTCCGAGAAAGGCCGGGTGGAAACATCGCTCGCACGCCGCCGCCCCACCGATCTCAAGCTCAGCTTCGACATCTCCGCGCCGCGCCCCGTGATCACCCCCTTCACCCTGCGCTTCCTCATCGACGACGAGGAAGGCCCGCATTTCGACGCCTGCTCCGCCGATAACGAGCGCGCGCGCGACCGCATCCTGACTGCCGCCCGCGCGACAGGCGCGAAAGGCACGCTGACCTGCACCATCGGCATGGGCACCCCGTCGCCTGATTGGTCCAAGGCCGCGCAGATGGCGATCAAGGCGGTCGGCGATCTCGGCGCGGGTTCGGTGACCTTCTCCGATGCCGATATCGCACTCGATGCCCCCTCGACCGTCGATCAGCAGAAGTTCGACGATGTCGTGGGCGAGCTGGAATCGAACCTGCCCGGAGTGTTCTCGCTCAAGGCCAAGCGCGAACCGGCCCCCGATGCGAAAGCCGCCGAGGCCAGCTTCACCGCGACCCGCGATGGCGACGGCCATGTCGAGCTCAAGGGCCGCGTAACCGATGCGCGCGAACGTCAGACCATCGAAAGCTACGCCCGCGCCAAGCTCGGCCATGACAATGTCCATGGCGCGACCCGCGTCGACAAAGAGCTTCCCGCCGGTTGGCCGGTGCGCACGCTGGCCGCGCTCGATGCGCTGTCGGTGCTCCATGACGGCAAGGTCACGGTCACCCGCGACGGTATCTCGGTCAACGGCATCTCGGGCGATCCGCAGGCCTCCGACACGATCTCGCGCATCCTGACGAGCCAGCTTGGCGAAGACGCGCAGATCGACCTGAGCGTGAAATACGACAAGCGCCTCGATGAGCAGCTGGCCCTGCCGACCGGCAAGGAATGCGTCGCGCGCCTCAATGAGACGCTGCAGAAGAAGAAGGTCGATTTCGATCCGGGTTCGGCACAGGTCGCCTCGGAAAGCCTGGACGCGCTCGACGCTTTGGCGGAATCGATGAAGAACTGCACGGACTTCAAGATGGAAGTGGCCGGCTACACCGACAATCAGGGCCGCGAAGAAATGAACCTGCAGCTGTCGCAACAACGGGCGCAGGCGGTGATCCGCGGGCTTCTGGACCGTGGCGTGTTGATCGGCAATCTCGAAGCGAAGGGCTATGGCGAAGCGCAACCGATCGCCTCGAACGACACCGAAGCAGGCCGCGAGAAGAACCGTCGGATCGAGTTCGTGCTGCTGGATGAGGCGCCGGTGGGCGACGACGCGCTGCCCGATGCCACCGCAGATGCGACGGGCGCCGCAGAAGACGGCGAGCCGCATTGGAACGGCGCCGTGACCGACGACGGTGCGCCCGCCACCGAAGACGGCGCGCAAAGCGAAAACGGCGATGGGGACACCGCCGCAGAACCGGGGGAAAACACCCCGCAAGAAGAAGAAATTCCGGTCGAGACGCCCGGCGATGAAACGCCGCGCCCGCAATCCCGGCCGGAGGACCTGTCGAAGGGCTGAAGGGACGTCATATGAACAGAACCGAATTCATCATCGCCACAGCGATCATCCTTTTCGTGGCTTTCGCTCTCGGCTGGTTCGCGAGCTGGTTGATCCACCGCCTCACTCGCGTGAGCCAAGCCGATATGGGCGAACTGGAGCAGATGGCGCAGGCGCTGCATGAAGCCGAAGAGACCCGCGATCAGGCGCTCGTCTATGTCGAGCAGCGCGAGGCAGAACTGGCCAATCAGCTCAGCCAGACCGAGGCGGAACTGCGCGCGGCGATGGATGGCCTGCGCGACGCGCGCCACGAGGCCGAAGAACTGCGCGCCTATATCGAGCGCTCGAAAGAGGCCTGAGCCATCGCCGCGCTCGCCGAGGGCGCGGCATCGTGGCCACGCCCGGCGAAACTCGGACATCTCGCGCTTTGGCCCGCCTGTCGAAAGTGGTATCGCCCTCTCTGTCCGCCCCGCGCGGCAGTCCCGCCAGCCAATAGGTGCGCCATGCTCCAGACCCTTCCCGTGATGCGCGTCCCCACAGGCACACCCGCATGAGCGCCGACCCGATGCCCCGCGCCGCGGGCCGCTCCCTACCCGATGCGATCTGGCCCCTGAGCATCGTCGCCTATTTCGCCTTCCAGACCCTCTACCGCACCGCCTTGGGCGGCGCGCTCGGGCTCGACGATGCGCAGATGATATTCGATGCGCGCAGCTTCGCGTGGGGCTACGGCCCGCAACTGCCGCTTTTCGCGTGGCTGCAGCATCTGGTCTTCATGGTGACCGGGCCGACGATGTTCGGCCTCGCGCTTTTGAAAAACACCCTGCTCTGCGGCACCGTCCTGACCTGCTACGGGCTGATGCGCACGCGGCTCGATCCGCGGCGGGCATGGGTCGCGACGCTGGGCCTCGTGCTGCTGCCGCAGATCGCATGGGAGAGCCAGCGCGCCCTGACCCATTCGGTGCTTGCGACCTTTTCGGCGGCGTTATGCTTCGCGACGATCTGGTGGATCGCGCGCCGCCCCAGCCTCGCGGGCTTCGTGACGCTCGGACTGGTGCTGGGCTTGGGGCTGCTGTCGAAATACAACTTTGTGCTGCTGCCGATCTCGACGACCCTCGCGCTGATCGGTTTTCCCGAGTTCCGCGCGTCCTTCCGTGATCGCCGCCTGTTTCTGTCGCTGCTGATCGCCGCCGCAATCGCGCTGCCGCCCTATGTCTGGATCCTGAACCATCCCGAGATCGCCTTCGCCTCGGCAAAGAAATTCGACGCCGCCGAAGACGTCTCACTGGGCGCGCGGCTTGTCGGTCCGGTTCTTGCAACCGGTCAGGGTGTTCTGAATTTCCTCGCTTTGCCGCTGCTGGTCGGCGGGCTGCTCTACTGGCGCTACCGGGAGAGAAAACCCGACGCGCCGCAACCGCTGCTGCGGCTGATGCTGCGCGTGATGGTGATCGGGCTCTTGCTGCTGCTGATCGGTGCGCTTGCGGTCGGTGCGGGGCAGATTAAGGATCGCTGGCTCCAACCGCTGCTGTTCCTCGCGGGCCCCGCGCTTGGCCTGTGGCTTTTGCCCCGGCTCAGCGCGACCGGGCTGCGGCGGCTGCAGCAGGTCTACGCGGTGCTGCTCGTACTGGTGACGATCGCGCTGCCAGTGCATTTCTTCCAGGGCAAGAGCCGCAATGCCGCCCCCTTTGAGACGCTGGTGCCGCAGCTGGTGGCCGCCGTTGGCGCGGATGCGACCCTGATCGCGCCGCAATGGGAAGGCGCGAATATCCTCTATCGCGCGCCCCGGATGACGGTTCTGAATGCCAGTTCGGACTTTACGAAACCCCTGCCCGACGGCCCGGCCTTCGTGATCTGGGACGGCACGAATGCGGCAACCGGCGCGGGCCTTCTGCGCGCGACTTATCCGGATCATCCCGACTGGACGACCGGAGAGGTGCAGCAGCTCGCGGCGCCCTACCCCTTCGCGGATGGGAAAAACTTCACCCTCTCATTCGCGCCGGTCGTGAAGCCGGGCGATCAGCCCCGCTGAGGGGCGCGGATCTCCGGCAAGGCCGCCTTCACCAGCGGATGCAGCTCCAGCTTGTCGGCCGCCGCGAGGAACGTGTCGCGCATCGCGGGCGCCCAATTGGCATTGATGTGATCGGCGACGGCATGCGCCTGATCGCCGGGCTGGCTCTCGAAGAACTGCGCGATCTGATTGGCCATCCCGGCGAGTTTCTCAGGCTTCATGCGGTGGCCTCCTGCGGCGCGGTGTAAAGCGCGAGGCCCCGGCCTGCGCGCGCGATAACGGTAAGGCCCGCGTCCCGTGCCTCACTCACCGCAAGCGCGGTCGGGGCGGAGGGGCCGACGATCACCGGGATACGTAGCGTCACGACCTTCTGGATCAGATCGACCGAGAGCCGCGAGGTCATCACCAGCGCGCCGCTCGCCGGGTCGATCCCTTGCCGGATCAGCGCCCCGATCAGCTTGTCGAGCGCGTTGTGCCGCCCGACATCCTCGCGCGTCAGCACGATCCCCTTGCCCGGCTGCCAGAAGCTCGACGCATGGGCGGCGCGGGTCTCGTCCTGCAGCGGCTGGTGGTCGCGCAGGGTCTCGAGCGCCTCCGTGGCCTGCTCCGGCGTCATGGTGAATCGCGGCGGGCGGACCGGGGACAACTTGCGCCGTGCCTCTTCCAGCTGTTCGATCCCGCACAGCCCACATCCCACCGGGCCCATCGTGGCGCGGCGGCGTTCGGCAAAGCGTGCGCCCGCAGGCGCTGCCAGCCAGTTGCGCGCTTCGATCCCGGCCTCGGTCACCTCGAGCTCTTGCCGGGTGATCTCGGACGCGTCCGCGATCAGCCCTTCGGACAGCGCGAAGCCCAGTGCGAAATCCTCCAGATCGGCGGGGCTTGCCATCATCACCGCCTGCGTCACCCCGTCGAAGGACAGCGCCACCGGCACTTCCTCGGCGAGCCGCTGCACCGCGCCGCTGGGCATGTCCCAATCCGTCGCTGTCATTCAGCCGCCTCGACGCGGCGGGTCAGCTTGGTCTGTGCTGTGTAAAGCTCCTGCCAGTCCGAGGGCCCGTTCGAGAGCCCCACCTGCACCGCCGTCACCTTGTATTCCGGGCAGTTCGTCGCCCAGTCGGAATTGTCGGTGGTCACGACATTCGCCTGCGTGTCGGGGTGGTGGAAGGTCGTGTAGACGACGCCGGGAGAGACCCGATCCGTGATCGTCGCGCGCAAGGACGTCTCGCCCGCCCGGCTCGCCAAACGCACCCAATCGCCGTCGCGGATACCGCGCGTCTCCGCGTCATGCGGGTGGATTTCCAACCGGTCCTCGGCATGCCAGACGGAGTTCTCGGTCCGCCGCGTCTGCGCGCCCACGTTATATTGCGACAGGATGCGCCCCGTCGTCAGCAGCAGCGGGAAGCGCGGTCCGGTGCGTTCCTCGGTCGCGACATAGGCCGTGCGGATGAACCGCCCCGAGCCGCGCACGAAGCCATCCTCGTGCATCACCGGCGAGCCTTGCGGATGCGCGTCGTTGCAGGGCCACTGCACCGAACCCATCTGGTCGATCAGATCGTAGGTGACGCTCGCGAAGGCCGGCGTCGTGCGCGCGATCTCGTCCATGATCTCGGAGGGGTGGGTGTAGCTCCACCCCGCGCCAAGCGCATTGGCCAGCGCCTGCGTCGCCTCCCAATCGGCCAGCCCCGCCTTGGGTGCCATGACCTTGCGCACCGGGTTGATCCGGCGCTCGGCATTGGTGAAGGTCCCGTCCTTCTCGAGGAAAGTCGAGCCCGGCAGGAAGACATGGGCGTAGCGCGCGGTCTCGTTCAGGAAGAGATCATGCACAATCACACAGTCCATCGCGGCAAGGCCCGCGGCCACGTGATGGGTGTCGGGATCGGATTGCAGGATATCCTCGCCCTGAATGTAGATTGCCTTGAAATCCCCAGCGACGGCCGCGTCGAGCATGTTCGGAATGCGCAGCCCCGGCTCGGGGTCGAGCGTGACGCCCCATTCCACCTCGAACCCGTGGCGCGCGGTATCGTCCGAGACATGGCGGTAGCCCGGCAGTTCATGCGGGAACGACCCCATGTCACAGGAGCCCTGCACGTTGTTCTGGCCGCGCAGCGGGTTCACGCCCACACCAGGCCGCCCGATATTGCCGGTCATCATCGCGAGGTTGGCGATCGCGATCACGGTGGTCGAGCCCTGGCTATGCTCGGTCACGCCCAGCCCGTAATAGATCGCCCCGTTCGGCGCGGCGGCATAGGTGCGCGCGGCCTCGCGAAGCGCCTCGGCCGGGACGCCGGTCAGCTCTTCGACGGCTTCCGGCGAATGGGCCGGATCGGCGGCGAATTCGGCATAATCCGACCACTCGTCCCAGTCGCAGCGCTCGCGGATGAACGCCTCGTCGAACAACCCTTCCGTCACGATCACATGGGCCATCGCGGTCAGCACCGCGACATTGGTACCCGGACGCAGCGGCAGGTGATGCCCCTCGCCCATATGCGGGGTCTCCAGCAGGTCGATCCGGCGCGGGTCGACCACGATCAGCTTCGCCCCCTGCCGCAGCCGCTTGCGCAGGCGCGAGCCGAAGACCGGGTGCCCGTCGGTCGGGTTCGCCCCGATCACCACCGCGCAATCCACCTGTTCGACAGAGTCGAAATCCTGTGTGCCAGCCGAGGTCCCGAAGGTCTGCTTCAGCCCGTAGCCGGTGGGCGAATGGCAGACGCGGGCACAGGTGTCGGTGTTGTTCGTCCCCATCACCGCGCGGGCGAGTTTCTGCACGAGGAAGGTTTCCTCGTTCGTGCAGCGCGAGGAGGTGATGACGCCGACGGAATCCTTGCCGTGTTTGGCCTGCGCACGCTTGATGCCGTTCGCGGCAAACTCCAGCGCTTCTTCCCAAGACACTTCGCGCCACGCATCGGTGATGCTGTCGCGGATCATCGGGTTCAGGATGCGATCGCCATGGTTCGCATAGCCCCAGGCGAAACGGCCCTTCACGCAGCTATGGCCGCGGTTCGCCTTGCCCTCTTTCCACGGCACCATGCGCACCAGCTGGTCGCCACGCATCTGCGCCTCGAAGGAGCAACCCACGCCGCAATAGGCGCAGGTGGTGACCACCGACCGCTCCGGCACGCCGATCTCGTCGACGGTCTTCTCCTGCAGGGTCGCAGTCGGGCACGCCTGCACACAGGCGCCGCAGCTGACGCAATCCGAGTTCAGGAAATCCTCCGTTCCCGTCGAGATGCGGGCATCGAAGCCGCGCCCGTCCACGGTCAGCGCGAAGGTGCCCTGCACCTCTTCGCAGGCGCGCACGCAACGCATGCAGACGATGCATTTCGACGGATCATAGAAGAAATACGGATTGGAGTCGTCACGCGGGATGTAGAGCGGATTGGCCCCCTCCGCCGCGCGCGTCTCGACATGGTTCTTGCCCGGCGCATAGCGCACGTCGCGCAGGCCCACGGCCCCCGCCATGTCCTGCAATTCGCAATCGCCATTGGCCGCGCAGGTCAGGCAATCCAGCGGGTGATCGGAGATATAAAGCTCCATCACCCCACGCCGCAGCCGCGCGAGCTGATCGGTCTGGGTCTTCACGACCATGCCCTCGCGCACGGGCGTGGTGCAGGACGCCGGCGTGCCGCGCATCCCTTCGATCTCGACCACGCAGAGGCGACACGAGCCGTAAGCGTCCAGCATATCGGTCGCGCACAGCTTCGGCACGGTGATCCCGGCCTCGGCGGCGGCGCGCATCACGGAGGTGCCCTCGGGCACGCTCACATCCATGCCGTCGATCACCAGCGTCACAGGCGGGCCCGATTTTTCAGGCGTGCCCATATCGGAGAGTTTCGGCCCATGCACTCCGTCGGGGATGATGAAATCCTTCATTCCGCAGCCTCCTGTGAGAGCGAGAATTCTTGCGGGAAAAGCCGGATCGCCGAGCGCACCGGGTAGGGTGTGAAGCCCCCCATCGCGCAGAGCGAGCCCTTCTCCATCACTTCGCATAGCTCGTGCAGCAGCTCGATCGCCGCCGGGTCGCCCGCCGCCACGCGGTCGAGCGTCTCGATGCCGCGCACCGCGCCGATCCGGCAGGGCGTGCATTTCCCGCAGCTCTCGATGGCGCAGAACTCCATCGCGTAGCGGGCGAGCGCGAGCATGTCGGCGCTGTCGTCATGCACTACGAAGCCGGCATGGCCCACCAGCCCGCCCTGATCGGCAAAGGCCTCGTAGCAGACCGGCAGATCGAAATCGTCCGGCCCGTGATAGGCGCCCAGCGGCCCGCCGACCTGTACCGCCTTGAACGGACGCCCCGAAGCGGTGCCGCCGCCGATCTCGTTGACCAGCGTGCCGAGGCTCATCCCGAAGCCGGTCTCGAACAGCCCGCCATGTTTGACATTGCCCGCGATCTGGATCGGGATCGTCCCGCGCGAGCGGCCCAGCCCGAACTCCGCATAGGCAGCACCGCCATGGACCAAGATCCACGGCACGGCGGCCAGCGAAAGCACGTTATTGACCACGGTCGGCCTGCCGAACGCCCCTTCCAGCGCGGGCAGCGGCGGCTTGGCGCGGACCATGCCGCGCTTGCCTTCGAGCGAATTCAGGAGCGACGTTTCCTCGCCGCAGATATAGGCGCCCGCGCCGACGCGAACCTCCAGATCGAAGGCCGGTCCCCGCCCCATCAGCCTGTCGCCGATGATCCCGGCTGTGCGCGCGGCCTTGATCGCCGCGTTCAGCGTACGGATCGCATGGGGATATTCCGAGCGGACATAGATGAAGCCCTTGGTCGCGCCGACTGCGAGACCGGCAATCGCCATGCCCTCGATCAGGCAGTAGGGATCGCCCTCCATCAGCATCCGGTCCGCGAAAGAGCCGCTGTCGCCCTCATCCGCGTTGCAGACGATATATTTCTGCGGCGCCTCGGCCCCGGCGACGGTCTTCCACTTGATACCCGTCGGAAAGCCCGCACCGCCGCGACCGCGCAGGCCGGAGGTCGTGACTTCTTCGATGGTCTGCGCGCCGCCCAGTTCCAGCGCGCGCTTGAGACCCCGCCAGCCCTCATCCGCCTCGTAATCGGCAAGCGAGAGCGGATCGGTGCGCCCGCAGCGCGCAAACGTCAGGCGGGTCTGCCGCGCGAAGAAGGGGATCTCCTCGACCGGGCCGAGCGCCTTCGGGTGATCGCCGTCTTCGAACAGCGCCGGCACATCCTCGGGCGCCATCGGGCCGAAGCCTTGGCGCACACCGTCGCGCTCGATCTCGACCAGAGGCTCGAGCCAGATCATCCCGCGCGTGCCGTTGCGGATGATCTCGACGCTCTCGCCGCGCAGGCCAGCCGCCGAAGCGATCGCGGCAGCGACCTCATCGGCCCCACAGGCGACAGAAGCGGCATCGCAGGGAATCCAGATCTTCATGCCGAAACCTCCGCGACCAGAGCCTCGATCCGTTCGGCACTTGCACGACCGACCAACTGATCGCCCACCATCGCGGCGGGGGCGCAGGCACACAGCCCGAGGCAATAGACCGCCTCAAGGGTCACATCGCCCTTCGTTTCCCCGACTTTCATGCCTAGCGCCCGCTCCAGCCGCGCGATCATCTCGGTCCCGCCCATCGACTGGCAGGCCTCGGCACGGCACAGCTTGATCACATGCTTGCCCGCGGGCGCATCGCGGAAGTCGTGATAGAAGGAGACGACGCCCGCCACCTCGGCCCGGCTCAGCCGCAGCGCGTCGGCAATCGGCTGGTAGCAATCGGCGGGCACGCAGCCAAACGCGGCCTGCACATCGTGAAGAATGGGCAGCAGCGCACCTTCGCGCCCCGCATGATCCGCCAGAATCGCGGCGAGCCTGTCGTATTCGGTCATATCCATCCTCCCGGCCCCGATGATGGGGCGAGCATGCCCCGGCCAGCAAGTCACGACTGGTTCAATCGCGAACAGGCGCGGACAGGAACCGTCATCGCCGTGCTTGCGCGGGCAGGGGTGAGCCTCTACATCCCTCACATGAGCCTGATCCAACGCCTCCCCTTCGTCAAGAAATCGCCCTTCGTCGCGGTTATCCGTTTGCACGGTGCCATCGGCATGTCGCGCCCCGGAGCGCCCGGCCTGTCGGACGCCGCAATGGCCCCGATCATCGAGCGTGCCTTCGCGCGCGGCAAACCGGCCGCGGTCGCACTGCTGATCAATTCGCCCGGCGGATCGCCCGTGCAATCGGCGCTGATCGCGGGGCGCATCCGCAGACTTGCGGATGAAAAAGGCATTCCCGTCCATGCTTTCGTCGAAGACGTCGCGGCGTCGGGCGGCTATTGGCTGGCCTGCGCCGCCGACCAGATCTGGGCCGATCCGACCTCGGTCGTGGGCTCGATCGGGGTGATCTCGGCAGGGTTCGGCCTCGACGAATTCATCAACCGCCACGGCATCCAGCGCCGCGTTCACACGGCAGGCGGCTCGAAAAGTTTCATGGACCCGTTCCGCCCCGAGAAGGACGAAGACGTCGCGCGGCTCAACAAGCTGCTCGACGACATGCATGTCTCGTTCAAGGAGCATGTGCAGTCCCGGCGCGGCGCGAAGCTGCCGGAGGATCGCGACCTCTTCACCGGCGACATCTGGACCGGGCGGCAGGCGCTCGCAGAGAACACCGGGCTGATCGACGGGCTCGGCCATGCGGTGCCGAAGCTGAAAGAGATCTACGGCGAGAAGACCCGCATCGTGCCTTACGCGCCCAAACGCTCGATCTTCCGGCGCTTCGGTGCGCAGATCGGCGGCGAGATGGCGGCGGCCACCGCAGGCGCTTTGATCGACACGACCGAGGAGCGCGCGCTCTGGGCGCGCTACGGGCTGTAACCCGATGCTCATCAAGGGCATGACACTCTTCCTCGTCGTCATGGCGGTGCTCGCCATGTTCGGTAAACTGCGGATGCCGAAACTCAAGGGCCCGCGCGGACCCGGCAGGCTATCGGCCCGTTGCCCCGATTGCGGACGTCCGAAAATCGGCCGGGGCCCCTGCCCCTGCAAGACGACCTCCAATAGCAAGACTGCGAAGAAGACGGAGCGCCGTAAATGATCTGGGATTTCGGCGAGATCATTGCCGGGCTGGTGCTGCTGGTCGTGGCGGGCGATCTGCTGGTGAAAGGCGCAGTGGCGATGTCGCTGCGCCTTGGCATTCCTGCGCTGATCGTCGGGCTCACCGTGGTGGCCTTCGGCACCTCCGCGCCCGAGCTGATGGTCTCCGTCGCCGCCGTGCTCGACAAGGCGCCCAGCATGGCGCTCGGCAATGTCGTGGGCTCGAATATCGCCAATATCCTTCTGGTACTGGGCCTGCCCGCGATGATCTCCGCGATCCGCACCGATCTGCACGACACGCGCGAGAGCTTCGTGCTGATGATGGGGGCGACGATCCTCTTCATCCTCGTCTGCTTCATGGGCCCGATCGGCTGGGCGCAGGCGCTGCTCCTGCTCTTCGCGCTCGGCATCATCCTGTTTCGGCAAATCCGCGAGGCGCGCGCCCATCGCGCCAATCGCGGCGCGGGCGCCGGTCCCGAGACCGAAGCCGATGAAGAGGTCGAGAGCGTCGATCCGAAAATGCCGCTCTGGCGCATCGGGCTCTATGTTCTCGCGGGGCTCATCGGGCTGCCTCTGGGGGCGAGCTGGCTGGTCAGCGGCGCGTCGGAAATCGCAAGCGCGATGGGCGTCTCGGATGCGGTGATCGGTCTGACGCTGGTCGCGCTCGGCACCTCGCTCCCGGAGCTGGCGACCTCCATCACGGCGGCGATGAAGGGCCGGTCGGATCTCGCGCTCGGCAATGTCGTCGGCTCGAATATCTTCAACCTGCTCTGCATCATCGGCGTCGCGGGCCTGTTCGGCGACATTCCGGTGCCGAGCCAGATGCTGCATGTCGACCTTTGGGTGATGGCGGCGGCCTCGATCGCGCTCGCCCCGTTCATCTTCGGCAACCGCGTGATCACGCGCGGCATCGGCATCGCTTTCAGCGCCGCGTATCTGGCCTATATGGTGGCCCTCTTCATTGGAGGCAGCGCATGAAACGAGCATTGGTGACAGGCGGCGCGAAACGGCTGGGACGCGCGATGGCGCTTTATCTGGCCGAGCGCGGCGTGGACGTCGCAATCCATTATCACGGCTCCGCAGAGGACGCGGAGGCAACAGCGGCGGAGGCCCGTGCGAAAGGCGTGCGCGCCGAGATCGTGCAGGCCGATCTGCTGGACGAGGCCGCGACGGCGGAACTGGTGCCCCGCGCGGCGCAGGCGCTCGACGGGCCGCTCGATCTGCTGATCAACAACGCCTCGATCTTCGAATACGACACGATCCGCTCGGCCACGCGCGAAAGCTGGGACCGGCATATCGGGTCGAACCTGCGCGCGCCCTTCGTGCTGATCCAGCATTTCGCGGCGCAGGCCCCGGAAGCCGACCGCTCGGGCACCGAGCCCAAGGCGCGCGCGCTGGTGATCAACATGGTCGACCAGCGGATGCGCAAGCTGACGCCGGAGTTCATGACCTACACGCTCGCGAAGATGGGTCTGTGGACACTCACGCAGACGAGTGCGCAGGCGCTGGCTCCCGCTATACGTGTGAACGCGATCGGCCCCGGCCCGACCCTGCAAGGCGCCCGCCAGTCGGAAGACCACTTCAACCGGCAGCGCGCGGCGACGATCCTCGAACGTGGCGCAGACCCCGCAGATATCGTCGCGGCGCTGGGATATTTCATGGACGCACCGGCCGTCACAGGGCAGTTGCTCTGCGTCGATGGAGGCCAACATTTGGGCTGGCGGACCCCCGATGTATTAGGTCCGGAATGAGCCTGAAAACGAATCGCAGGCCAAAGTTGTGCACTGCGCGGCGGCTTGTAACAGTACCGTCACAAAAGTAGTAATCCTTTCAATAGCTTGGCGAGTGTGCGAAAAATTTATCAATGAAATCAACGCACTCGTAACTTGCTCAAAAAATGAGCAAACACTCTATCAACCCTTATATTAAGGTCGGAACCCACGGTCCCACATGTTTGCCAACAGAGTTATCCCCAAATTTCGTGGACATGTTTTTCCTTGAAAACGTCTTCGCGAGGTTGCAGCCACAGGGGAGAATCGAAGCCTGCTCATGAATGACGATGTAAACAGCAACGACGCCCTCGATCCCCCGGCGGCCACGCGCCCGCAACACGGGATGACGGGCCATGCGCTGATCGCGGATTACCTCAAGCGTCTCGACGGCTCGCCGGGCGTCTATCGGATGCTGAACGCGAAGGGCGAGGTGCTTTACGTCGGCAAGGCGCGCAACCTGAAGGCGCGCGTTTCGAACTATGCACGCCCCTCGGGGCACTCGGCGCGGATCGCCCGGATGATCCATGAGACCGCCTCGATGATGTTCCTCACGACACGGACCGAGACCGAGGCGCTGCTGCTCGAGCAGAACCTGATCAAGCAGCTCAAACCGCGCTACAACGTGCTCGCGCGCGACGACAAAAGCTTTCCCAATATCCTCATCGCGACGGACCACCCCTATCCGATGATCAAGAAGCATCGCGGCGCGCGCAAAGAGAAAGGGCATTACTTCGGCCCCTTCGCAAGCGCGAGCGCGGTGAACCGCACGCTGAACCAGCTGGAGCGGGTCTTCCTGCTGCGCAACTGCTCGGATTCGATGTTCGAGACCCGCACGCGCCCCTGCCTGCAATATCAGATCAAGCGGTGCTCGGGGCCCTGCGTCGGCAAGATCTCCGAGGAGGATTACGCAGCGCTGGTCGACGATGCGAAGCGGTTCCTGCAAGGCAAGTCCACCACGATCCAGCGCGAGTTGGCGGAGCAGATGCAGCAAGCCTCCGACGATATGGAATTCGAGCGCGCCGCCGCGCTCCGCGACCGGATCAAGGCGCTGACCAATGTGCAGCAAAGCCAGGGGATCAACCCGCGCAGCACCGCCGAGGCCGACGTGATCGCGCTCCATCAGGAGGGCGGGCAGGCCTGTGTGCAGGTCTTCTTCATCCGCGCGAACCAGAGCTGGGGCAATCACGACTTCTATCCCAAGACCGGCTCCGGCGCCGAAGCGCCCGAAATCCTGCAGGCCTTCATCGCGCAGTTCTACACGAACCGTCCGCCGCCGAAGCTGATCCTGCTGTCGCACCCGGTCGAGGATGAGGAACTGGTAAGCGAATTCCTCTCGGAACGCGCCGAGCGCCGCGTCGAGATCACCGTCCCTCAGCGCGGCGAAAAGGCCGAGCTGGTCGAGAATGCCGCGCGCAATGCCCGTGAGAGCCTTGGTCGGAAGATGTCAGAATCTGCCGCGCAGGCGAAACTGCTGGCGGGCGTCGCCGAGGCCTTCGGGCTGAAGAAGCCGCCCGAGCGCATCGAGGTCTACGACAACTCGCATATTCAGGGCGCGCATGCCGTGGGGGGGATGATCGTCGCGGGGCCCGAGGGCTTCATCAAAAGCCAGTATCGCAAGTTCAACATCAAGAACGCGGACCTGACGCCGGGCGACGATTTCGGGATGATGAAAGAGGTGCTGACGCGCCGCTTCACCCGGTTGCTGAAGGAAGACCCGGAGCGGAAATCCGAGGCTTGGCCCGACCTGCTGCTGATCGACGGGGGCGCCGGGCAGGTCTCGGCGGTGCGCGAGATCATGGACGAGATGGGCGTGAGCGATGTCGCGATGGTCGGTGTCGCGAAAGGCGTGGACCGCGACCACGGCAAGGAAGAATTCCACCGCACCGGTCAGCGCCCCATCGCCCTGCCCCGGCAGTCGCCCGTGCTCTATTACATCCAGCGCCTGCGCGACGAGGCGCACCGCTGGGCCATCGGCACCCACCGCGCGAAACGCGCCAAAGCGCAGATGGCGAACCCGCTGGATGAAGTCCCGGGCATCGGGGCGGCCCGCAAACGTGCGCTGCTTGCGCATTTCGGCTCCGCCAAGGCGGTCAGCCGTGCGGCGCCGATCGACCTGATGGAGGTCGACGGTATCTCCGAGGCGATGGCCGAGACGATCCACAATTTCTTCAACGAGAAGGGCTGAGATGACCGATCACAGCCGCCCCCCCCGCGCGCTGACCCGCGTGGCCGATCTCGAACGCGACGGGCTGACCTCCTCGGCTACGCGCGCCGATCTCGAGCGCGTAGCCGAAGAGTTCCGCATCCGCGTGACACCCGAGATGCGCGGGGCGATTGCCGATCCGACCGACCCGGTCGCCGCGCAATTCGTGCCCTCGGCGGCGGAGCTGGTCACACGCCCCGAAGAGCTGGAAGATCCGATCGGCGACGACGCGCACTCCCCAGCTCCGGGACTGACGCATCGCTATCCTGACCGGGTGATCCTGCACATCACCAAGACCTGCGACGTCTATTGCCGCTTCTGCTTCCGCCGCGAGACGGTGGGCGAAACCGGGCCGCTGCCGGAAGACCAATTGACGCAGGCGCTCGATTATATCGCGGCAACCCCGGCCATTCGCGAAGTGATCCTGACCGGAGGCGATCCGCTGACGCTCTCGACGCGCAGGCTGGGCGCGGTGCTCGACCGCCTCTCCGCAATCGCGCATCTCGACCAGATCCGGCTGCATACCCGCGTGCCGGTCGTCGCCCCCGAGCGGATCACCGAACAGCTTTGCGCCCTCCTCCACGCCGCACCGACCGCGTGGATCGTGCTGCACACCAATCACGCGCAGGAACTGACGCCCGCCGCCCGCGAAGCCATCGCGCG
Organism: Thioclava sp. DLFJ5-1; assembly: GCF_002020115.1. Lineage (NCBI taxonomy): Bacteria > Pseudomonadati > Pseudomonadota > Alphaproteobacteria > Rhodobacterales > Paracoccaceae > Thioclava > Thioclava sp. DLFJ5-1. The sequence continues at coordinate 193,357 of NZ_MPZU01000005.1, forward strand.
GCTGGTGGATCGCGGCATCCCGATGCTGTCGCAAACGGTGCTACTGCGCGGCGTCAACGCGAGCGCCGACGCGCTGGAGGCGCTGTTCCGCGCCCTCACCAAGCTGCGGGTCAAACCCTATTACCTGCACCATTGCGATCTCGCCCGCGGCACCTCGCATTTCCGCACCACCATCGCGGAAGGGCGCGCGCTGATGGCCGAGCTGCGCCGCCGCTGCTCGGGCACGATGCTGCCGACCTACGTGCTCGACATCCCCGGCGGCCACGGCAAGGTCCCGATCACCTCGGACCACTTCACACCAGGCGACGGCCCCGGAGACTGGCGCGTTACCGACCGCAATGGGACGGTGCATGCATATCGCGATCCCGCGACCCGTTAACGCGCCCTCTTCCGCTTTGCGAACCACGCAGCTAGGTTGCCTCCCATGAAATGGACCCTTCCCAATATCCTGACCGTGCTCAGGCTCTTGGCTGCCCCCGGTGTGGCGGTCTTGTTCCTTTATTTTTCCCGCCCCTGGGCCGACTGGCTGGCGCTTGCGCTGTTCATCAGCGCGGCGGTCACCGACTGGTTCGATGGCTACCTTGCCCGGGCGTGGAAACAGGAGAGCCGCTTCGGCGCGATGCTCGATCCGATCGCCGACAAGGCGATGGTGGTGATCGCGCTGGTGGTGCTGACCGGTTATTCGGGCATGAACCCGTGGCTGATCCTGCCCGCCACCGTGATCCTGTTCCGCGAGGTCTTCGTCTCGGGGCTGCGCGAATTCCTCGGCGCGGATGCCGGGCGGCTGCGGGTCACGAAGCTCGCCAAATGGAAGACCACCGCGCAGATGGTGGCGATCGCCGTGCTGTTCCTCGGCACCGGGCTCGCCTATCTCGAACAGGGTCAGGCCCCGCGCGCCGGTGAAGGCGATATCCGCTTGGGCGCCACGCCTGCCGATTTCGCGACCCATGTCGGCCTCGCGCTGATCTGGATCGCCGCCGTTCTGACCGCGATCACCGGCTGGGATTATTTCCGCAAGGCCCTGCCCTATCTGAAGGAGCCGAGCCATGATTGACGTGCTCTATTTCGCTTGGGTCCGCGAGCGGATCGGCCTGCCGCGCGAGAAGGTCGAGACGCAGGCCGCGACCGTGGCCGATCTGGTCGAGGAGCTGAAGGCGCGCGAGCCGCGCTACGAGGCGGCTTTTGCCGATATTTCCGCGCTGCGCGTCGCGCTCGATCAGGATCTGGCGGAGTTCGATGCGCCCCTAGCTGGCGTGCGCGAGGTGGCTTTCTTCCCGCCAATGACGGGGGGCTGAGATGAAGGTCTCCGTTCAGGCCGAGCCCTTCGATCTGGGCGCAGAGCTTGCCGATTTCGGCACGGGCCGCGCGGATGTCGGGGCCGTCGTCAGCTTCACCGGCATCGTGCGCGACGACACCGGCGCGATGGAGGCGCTGGAGCTGGAGCATTACCCTGGCATGACCGAACGCGCGATCGCTGGCATCGTGGATCAGGCGGTCGAGCGTTGGTCCCTGTTAGATGTGACCGTCATCCACCGCCACGGACGGCTGGGCGTGGGCGAGCAGATCATGATGGTCGCCACCGCCGCACGCCACCGCGTCGCAGCGTTTGAAGCCGCCGAGTTTCTGATGGACTACCTGAAATCCCGCGCACCCTTCTGGAAGAAGGAACACGGCCCCGAGGGCACCTCCTGGGTCGCCGCGAAGGATGAAGACGAGGACGCGCTGAAACGCTGGTGATCAGTCGCCCAGCTTGGCGTGCACCTCGTCCAGATCGACCTCTCCGATCGGCAGCTTGTTGTCCGGATCGTCGAAATCATATTGGAACAGCTGGAAATCCTTCTTGTAGATTTCCCAGATCAGGTGGCGCGACAGGTCGTCGAAATAGTCGCTCACCTTATGCGCGCGCTTCGGCCCATGCCCTTCGGATTCGTTGAACCGCGGCACCTTGGCCAGATCGACTTTCACCGGCGTCTCGACCGCGTCGAGCACCGACTGCATCCCCTCGTTGAACTTCTCGGTGAAGAAGATGTTGTCGTAGCGCCCGCCGTTGACGATGAAGGTCGAGATATGGCCCGACATAGCCGACCAGTGAATGTCCGGCTCCATCGGGCGGCGCCAGCGGATCGTGTCGCGCGCAAACAGAAGGAAGCGGCGGAACGAGGCGATCTGGTCGAAATCGAAATTATCCTCGGGCGAGCCGACCTCGATCCCGTATTTCTGGATCAGCTGCGGCACCAGCTTGCCGCGATAGCGTTTGCCGTTGCGCTGGATGCCCGCGATCTTATCGAAGAAGGACGACAGGATGCGCTGATAGGGATTGCGCACGCATGTGAAGGCGTAGCTTTTGTGGGCCACCACGTTCTCGGTGATCGGCTGCTGGCTTTCGTCCTGCGACCACTTGTGCAGCCCGGCCTTGGAATCGTGGATGTCGCCGTCGAAGAATTTCCCGTGATCCGAATAGAACATGATCTGCCCGATGGAGGAGCAGGCGCATTTCGGCACGACGCGATACACCATGCTTTCGCTCTCGGTCATCCAGGTACCGGGAAATCCCATTCAAAGCCCTCCAGAAGGTCGCATACCCGTGACCGGGTAACGCAGACATAATAAATATCGAGTAAAGAGCAAAGAAGTCCTGTCTTTTCAACGCTCATTCCGGCTAACAAGTCGGATAATACCAGCAAGTGACATCGCATCGTTTCCCGTATGGCCCGAATCGCCTTTATTCTTCTGACCCATAAGGATCCTGACGGGATCATCGCGCAGGCGGAACGGCTGACGCAGACGGGCGATTATGTGGCGATCCATTTCGACGCGCGCGCCAAGCCCGAACATTACCGCAAGCTGCGCAGCGCGCTCGATGCCAATCCCAATGTCACCTTCGCGAAAAAGCGCGTCAAATGCGGCTGGGGCGAATGGAGCCTCGTCGCCGCGACGCTAGAAGCCGTGAAAGCCGCCGTCGCCGATTTCCCGCGCGCCACGCATTTCTACATGCTCTCGGGCGATTGCATGCAGATCAAATCGGCCGAATACGCCCATAACTTCCTCGATGCGGAAGAGGTCGATTATATCGAAAGCTTCGACTTCTTTTCGTCGGGCTGGATCAAGACGGGGATGAAGGAAGATCGGCTGGTCTATCGCCACTGGTTCAACGAGCGCAATCAGCCCAAGCGGTTCTACCTCGCCTATAACCTGCAAAAGCAGCTGAAGCTGTCGCGCGAGGTGCCGAGCGATCTGCAGATGATGATCGGCTCGCAATGGTGGTGCCTGCGCAGGCGCACGATGGAGCAGGTGCTCGATTTCATCAAGGCGCGGCCCGATGTGATGCGGTTCTTCCGCACGACCTGGATCCCCGACGAGACCTTCTTTCAGACCATCGTCCATCACCTGATCCCCGAGACAGAGATCCGCACCCGGACGCTGACCTTCCTGATGTTCACCGATTACGGGATGCCCGCGAATTTCTACAACGACCATTACGATCTGCTTCTGGCGCAGGATTACCTCTTCGCGCGCAAGATCAGCCCCGAGGCGCGTGAACTGAAGCAGCGTCTGGGCGAGTTGTGGACCCGCGAGGGCGTCGAGTTCGCCGTCTCGAACGAGGGCCGCGCGCTGCATCGCTTCCTCACCGGGCGCGGCCGCATTGGCCGTCGCTTCGCACCGCGGTTCTGGGAGGCGGAGGCGACCTTGGGCCGCGAGCGCACGCTGACCCTGATCCTGTGCAAGAAATGGCATGTCGCGAAACGGCTGGTGGCCGAGTTCCGCAAACGCTCCTCGATCCCGGCGCTCGATTACGTCTTCAACGAGATGGGCCCCCTGCCCGATCTCGGCGGCATCGAGACCAGCCCGGAAAAGCGCAACCGTCACCGCCGCGCGCTGATGCGGATGGTCTTCGACCACGAGAACGCCGACCGCATGGTGATCTGCGTCGATCCCGCCGAACTGGACGTGATCGAGGATTTCACCCGCGACAAATGCCAGACCCGCATCCTCGAGATCGAGTGTCAGTTCTCCAACGACTATCTCAAGGGGCACGCGCAGCGCGTCGGCCTTGCCGGGCAGCATACGCCGCCGCAGGTGGTGGAGCAGATGCTGCCGACGATCCGCGCCGATCTGCACCACGAGTCCGAACGGCTCCGCGATGCCGAGTTCGAGAATTACGCGCTCATGCGCGAGGGCGGCGAGATCGAGGACAACGCCCGTGCGCTGGCCCATGCGCTCGACATCCCCTCCGATATGGCGCAGGAATTGGCCGAACTCGACTACATCTTCCGCGACTGAGGAGAGAGGCCATGGCCTATACTTATGACGACCAGAACATCTTCGCCAAGATCCTGCGCGGCGAGATCCCAAACGACACCGTTCTGGAGACCGAGCATACGCTGGCCTTCCGCGACATCGCCCCGAAAGCGCCCGAGCATGTCCTCGTGATCCCGAAAGGCGCCTATGTCGCGCTCGATCATTTCTGCGCTGAAGCCAGCGATGCCGAGATCGTCGATTTCCACCGCACCGTGGCCGAGGTCTGCAAGATGACCGGCGCGAGCCCGGGCGAAGGCGGCGAGGGTTATCGCGGCATCACCAATGCGGGCGAGAACGGCGTGCAGGAAGTGCCGCATTACCACCTGCACATTCTCGCAGGTCGCCCGCTCGGGCCGATGCTGCTGATGCGTTAAGGCTGGCGGCGCGCCCTTATCCCGGGCGCGCCAGACAGGCTCAGATGAGCCCGCGCTCTGCAAACAGCGCCTTCACATCGATCTCGGGCCGTGCGCCGTAATGGCCGATCACCTCGGCCGCCGCAGCACAGCCCATCTTGCCCGCCGTCTCGAGGCTCTGCCCCGTCGCGTAGCCGTAGAGGAAGCCGGCCGCGAACTGATCGCCCGCGCCCGTCGCATCGACCGGCACGACGCGCTTGACCGGGACCGTCGCACGTTCCTCGCCACGGATCAGGATCACGTCGTCGCCCGAGCGCGTGCAAACCACCAGCTCGCATTCCTCGGCAGCCTGTTTCAGCGCCGCATCCAGATCGGTCTGGTAGAGCGATTCCCATTCGTGCTGGTTGCCGATCACGTAATCCATCTGGTCGCGCACCAGACGGCGGAAATCATCGCGGTGACGGTCGACGCAGAACGGGTCCGACAGCGCGATCCCGGCCTTGCCGCCGCCCCGGTGACAGCCCTGCGCCGCCTTCAGGAACGCAGCCTTCCCGTGATCCTTGTCGAAGAGATAGCCTTCGAGGAACAGGATCTGCGTGTTCTCCACCACGTCGAGGCTGACATCCTCGGTCGAGACCTCCGCCGAGATCCCCAGATAGGTGTTCATCGAGCGCTCGCCGTCGGGCGTCACGAAGATCATCGAACGCGAGGTCGGCAGTTCGCCATCCTTGACCGGCGGGTTTGGGAAATCCGTGCCCTCGCCATGCAGAGCCGCCTCGTAGAAGCGCCCCAGCGTGTCGTCGCGCACCCGGCCGATAAAGGCCGTCGTGAGCCCGAGATTGCCCAGCCCCGCGATCGTGTTGCCCACCGAGCCGCCCGGTGCCTGCGTGCGCTCTTTCATCGCACCGTAGAGCGTCTCGCCGCGCTCACGCTCGATCAGCTGCATGATGCCTTTCTCGATGCCCATATGCTCGAGAAAGCTGTCGTCGCATTGCGCGATCACGTCCACGACGGCATTGCCGATGCCGACGACCTGATACTGTTTCAAAGGTTTTTCTCCTCAAACTGGCACAGATCCTTGATCGGACAGGCCTGACATTTGGGTTTGCGCGCCACGCAGATATAGCGACCGTGCAGGATCAGCCAGTGATGGGCGTGGCGCTGGTATTCGACGGGCACGTTGTCTTCTATGGCGCGCTCGACCGCGTCGACATCCTTGCCCGGACAGATGCCACTGCGATTGCCGACGCGGAAGATATGCGTATCGACCGCCTGCGCGGGATGGCCGAACCACATGTTCAGCACGACATTCGCGGTCTTGCGCCCCACGCCCGGCAGCGATTGCAGTGCCGCGCGAGAGGACGGCACTTCGCCGTCATACTGATCGACGAGGATCTGGCTCAGCTTGATGACGTTCTTCGCCTTCTGCCGGAACAGACCGATCGTCTTGATATGCTCGGTTACGCCCTCAAGGCCCAGCTCCAGCATCTTCTCGGGCGTGTCGGCCACGGCGAAAAGCTTCCGCGTCGCCTTGTTCACGCCCGCATCGGTCGCCTGCGCGGATAGCGCCACGGCCACCACCAGCGTATAGGCGTTGACGTGCTCGAGCTCCCCCTTGGGATGAGGCTCGGAGGCTTCGAACCGCGCGAAGACCTCTTTCATCGTGGCATAATCGAATTGCTTGGCCATGCTTTCCTAATGCCCGCCACGCGCGCGAAGGGCAAGGCCGCGCGCAAACCGCAGCTTTCGGGTCGCGCGCCTGAAGCCCGCGCCCTAGGATCGGGAAAAGCCCAAGAGGTGCGTGATGAACGACCACAGCGACATTGCCGAGAGCTACCACTATCAGGTCATCGCCCGCGCGCTGGCCGAGATCGACGCAGCACAAGCGGCGGGCGAGTTGCTGACGCTCGAGGCGATCTCGGCGCGGCTCTCGATGAGCCCCGCGCATTTCCAGCGGCTGTTCTCGGCCTGGGTCGGAGTTTCGCCGAAACGCTACCAGCAATATCTGACGCTCGACTTCGTGCGCGAATTGCTGAGCCAGCGCCTGCCGCTCGACGAGGTGGCCGACCGTGCGGGGCTATCCGGCACGGGCCGGCTGCACGATCTGGTGCTGCGCTGGGAGGCGATGACGCCCGGCGCATTTGCCCGCGGCGGCGACGGCGTCGCAATCCGCTGGGGACGGTTCGACAGCCCCTTCGGTCCGGTGATCGCGATGGGCACCGATCAGGGGCTCTGCGGCATGGGCTTCACCGCCGAGATGGGCGAGCAAGAAGCCTTCGCCGACCTCGCCCGCCGCTGGCCGGACGCCCGCTTCATCGAAGACCCCGAGCCGCTGCGTCCTTGGGTCGAGGCCGCCTTCAGCCGCCACGGCGAGGCGAAGCTGACGCTGATCGGCGCGCCGTTCCAGATCAAGGTCTGGGAGGCGCTGCTCTCGATCCCTTCGGGGCAGGTCACCACCTATTCCGACATCGCCGAGGCGATCGGCAACCCCAAGGCCGTGCGCGCCGTGGGTACCGCCGTGGGCCGCAACCCGATCTCCTTCCTGATTCCCTGCCACCGCGCCCTGCGCAAATCGGGCGGATTGGGCGGCTATCACTGGGGTCTGGGCGTCAAACGCGCAATTCTCGGCTGGGAAGGGGCCCGCGCAGAGGCCGATTGAGCGTCCCTCCGCCGCTTCTACCGCCAGATGATGCGCGGATTTCCGCGCTTCACGAAAAGGGCATGGAACCTGCGCGAATTTTACGCGTATCTTCCGGCAAGCCTCGAGACATGGGGCGACCAGAGAAGGCAGAGACAGAACATGACCACCGTTCTCAAGACCAAAACCATTCTTCTGAGCGCCGCCGCTGCGATGGCGCTTACCGCTTGTGTGCCGGGCGGCTACACCGGGGCGAACAACCCCGACCAAAGCCCGAACGCAAACCGTAATGCCGGCGCGATCACCGGTGCGCTGATCGGCGGCGCCCTCGGCGCGAAAAGCAAAGGCGACGAAAAGCTGACCAAAGCCGCAGCCGGCGCGATCGTCGGCGGCGTGATCGGCGGCGCGATCGGTTCGCAGCTCGACCGCCAGGCGCAAGAACTGCGTCGCGACCTGACCACCAACGGCGTCAGCGTCGTGCGTCAGGGCAACCAGCTGATCGTGACGATGCCGCAAGACGTGCTCTTCGCGACCGACAGCGCGGCCGTGCGCCCCGATCTGCAGCGCGACCTGTACACGCTCGCAGGCAGCCTCAACCGCTATCCGGACACCACCGTCGAAGTCGTCGGCCATACCGACAACACCGGCGATGCGGCCTACAACATGCGCCTGTCGCGTCAGCGCGCGCAGTCTGTGGCCAATGTCCTGATCAATGGCGGCGTCCCGAGCTACCGCGTGATCCCGACGGGCCGCGGCGAGGATCAACCTATCGCGAGCAACCTGACCGCCGAGGGGCGTCAGGCGAACCGCCGGGTCGAATTCATCATTCGTCCGAACAACTAAACCGCTCGTCAGAGTGGGAAAAGGGCCGGGGAAACCCGGCCTTTTTTCATTGCCGGCGACCCGATCTGGTCATACATCTTTACCACATGGAGGGGTGCATGCCATTTCAGAAGATCGAATCCGAGAAGCTCGCGAATGCTGTCGTGCGCCAGATCGAGCAGCTCATCCTGCAGGGCATTCTGCGCCCCGGTGAGCGCCTCCCCTCCGAGCGGGAGCTGTCCGAACGCCTTGGCGTCTCGCGTCCGAGCCTGCGCGAAGCGGTCGCGGAACTGCAGGAGTCGGGCCTTCTGACCACCCGCGCCGGGGCCGGGATCTATGTCGCCGAAGTGCTCGATTCCGCCTTCTCGCCTGCCCTGATCCGGCTGTTTGCGCGCAACGATCAGGCGCTGTTCGATTACATCTCGTTCCGCCGCGACATGGAGGGGCTCGCCGCCGAGCGCGCGGCGCAATGCGGCTCGGACACCGATCTCGCGGTGATCCAGACGCTGTTCTCGCAGATGGAAGCGGCCCATTCCAAGCGCAATCCCACGCAGGAAGCGCAACTCGATGCGCAGTTCCACATGGCGATCATCGAGGCGAGCCACAACGTCATCATGATCCACATGATGCGCGCGATGTTCGACCTGCTCGCCGAGGGCGTGTTCTACAACCGCTCCATGATGTTCCGGAACCGGGGCACGCGCAGCAAGCTGCTCGACCAGCACCGGGCAATCAACGATGCGATCCAGCGTCGCGACGCCTCTGCCGCGCGCAAGGCCATCGCGGCCCATATGGAATTCGTCGAGGTCGAGATGGCGGCGATGCGCCGGGCCGAGCGCAACGAGGCCACCGCGCGCTTACGTCTCGAACATAATCGCTGAGCCCACATCCCCCGGACCCCAAGACAAAGAAAAACCCCGGCCCATCGGACCGGGGTTTTCAATGTCACCCGTTAGGGGAGATCAGTTCAGGCGCTGTTCGACTTCCGAAAGCGAGCTGTCGATCATCGCGGCACGGTCCGACGCGCTCAGCTGCTTGGCGAGCACATCGCCAGCGGCGGCCACGGCAACCGAAACGGCACGGTCCTTGACCTCTTTCAGAGCCTGCGCCTCGGCCGAGGCGATCTGCTCGTCAGCGGCTTTCAGGCGGCGCTCGATCGAGACCTTCAGGTCTTCCTTGGCCTTCTCGGCAGCGGCTTCGGCGTCGCGCTTGGCGGCGGCGACGATCTGGTCGGCCTGCCCCTGCACTTCGCGCGACTTGCGCTCGTAGCTGGCCAGAACCGCCTGCGCCTCGTCACGCAGCTTGCGCGCTTCGTCGAGATCCGAGCGGATATTCGTCGCGCGCTTGTCGAGCATCTTGCCTAGCATGCCCGGCACCTTCGCGTAGAGCACGATGCCCACGAAGATGATGAAGGCGATGGTCACGATGAAGTTCGTGTTCCAAAGCGAGAAGAACGGGCCCGTCGCTGCGAAGGCGGGCTGTGCCGCCACGAACGGAAGGAGAAGCGAGAGTTTCTTCATCGTCTTAACCTTTCAGCCGTTGTTCGACAGCCGCGTTGACAGCCGATGCGTCCGAATTGCCACCCAGAGCCGCGACGATCTCGCCGGCGGTGTCCTTGGCGACCTGATCGACCGCTGCAAGCGCGCCGTCGCGGATTTCCGCGATGCGGGCTTCCGATTCCGCGGAGCGTGCGGCGATCTCGGCATCTGCCTTGGCGATAGCCGCGTCGAGGTCCTTTTGGATCTCGGCCTTGGTTTCGCCTGCGATCTTCTGCGCCTGAGCGCGTGCTTCGGCCAGAGCCTTCTCGTAAGCGGCTTCGGCCTCTTCGGCCTTGCGCTTGAAGTCTTCGGCCGCGGCGATGTCACCCGCGATCGTGCCCTGACGATCGGCGAGAACTGCCTCGATCCGGGGCAGTGCGATGCGCGTCAGCAGCCAGTAGATCGCGACCAGAGCGACCACGAGCCAGAAGATCTGGTTCGGGTAGCTCGAGAAGTCGAGCTGCGGCATACCGGCCTTTTGCGCGGTATGTGCCGCGCCTTGGGCCGCATCAGCGGCTGCGTGCGCTGTATTTTGCGTTTCGCTTGCCATGTCGTCCCTCGACCCTGATCACAAATCCCCTTGCGGGTCACGGGATGGGCTCCGAATGAGCCCACCCGCCCTCAAGGAAAAGCGTGCTGGATCAGACGGCGAACATCAGCAGCAGCGCGACGAGGAACGAGAAGATCCCGAGCGCTTCTGCGAAGGCGATGCCGATGAAGAGGGTCGCGGTCTGGCCAGCGGCCGCCGAGGGGTTGCGCAGTGCGCCCGACAGGAAGTTGCCGGCAACGTTGCCCACACCGATAGCCGAGCCGCCCATGCCCATGCAGGCCAGACCAGCGCCGATGTAAGCACCCATTTGAACGATATTGCCTTCCATTGTCGTAACTCCTTGAGGTTGGAAGTGGCAGAAATTTGGTGAACTGGTTCGATCCATTATCCGGTCAGTGTGCCGGGTGAAGCGCGTCGCGCAGATAGACGCAGGTCAGGATCGTGAAGACATAGGCCTGGATGAAGGCCACGAGAACTTCGAGCCCGTACATCGCGGTGATCGCGAGGATCGACAGCGGGGTGACGGCGATGCCGACGCCCGAGAACAGGATCAGCGGCGCGAAGGCGGCGAACACTTTCATAACCGCGTGGCCCGCCATCATGTTGCCCGCAAGACGAATGGAGTGGCTGACGGGGCGCACGAAGTAGGAGATGATCTCGATGATCGCGAGGATCGGGCGCAGCGCCAGCGGCGCCGAGGCCACCCAGAACAGGCTCAGGAAGCCCGCGCCGTTCTTGGCGAAACCGATCACGGTCACCGCAACGAACACGGCGATCGCCAGCAGACCGGTCACAGCGATATGCGAGGTCGTGGTGAAGCCGCGCGGCAGCAGGCCGAGGAAGTTCGAGAAGACGATGAACAGGAAGACCGTGAAGATATAGGGGAAGAACTTCAGCGCGTCCTTGCCCGCCACGTCCTCGACCATCTTGTGAATGAAGCCGTAGGACAGCTCCGCGATCGACTGGGCGCGCGAGGGCACCACAGCGCGGCCGCGGGTGCCGATGACGAGCATGAAGAAGATCGCCAGAACGGCGATCGCCATCCACAGCGTCGCATTGGTCGGCGTGTACCAGTGAACCGGGCCATCGCCGAAGAGGGGCTTAACGATAAACTGATCCATCGGGTGGAAGGTCAGTTCACTGCGCATTTCCTGTTCAAGAGTTGCCACGGTCGTCTTCCTCTTCATCGGCCATGTCGGCCGCACGCTCTTCGTTCATTTCCTTGGCCGAGCGAAGCATCACCTTCACCCCGGCCGCGAGCCCGAGAAGCGTGAACAGCACCATCATCCAAGGCATCGTGCCCATAAGCACATCCAGCCCGTATCCGATGCCGAAGCCGATCCCCAGCCCCGAAACCATTTCGATCACCATACGCCAGGCCATATTCGCCTGGGACAGATGATGATCGGCACGTTGCGGAGGCGGTTCTTGCGTCTTTCTCACTGCCGCAAGCTTCTTCTCAAGCGCTGCGAGGCGCTCGGGATCGGGCTCGTCGGAGCGGTGATCAGGCATGGTTCGGCCCCCACTCAGGTCTCAGCCGTGATAGCCGTGGCCCCCGCCTGAGTCAATTCCGTATAGGCCTCCGAAAGCACCTCGCAACCCATTGATCCGTAACGATTTTGAAAATAGGCCTCAAATTCGCGCCGCACCAATCTCACGCAAATGCGAGCAATCGCATATTCAACCGATCGGTTGACGTTTGTCGCGGGCCGCCCCATCAAGGAGCGATGCTACCGCCGCCCACCCCGTCTCTCGATGCGATCTTCGCCGCGCTCGCCGATCCGACGCGGCGGACGATCCTGACGATGCTGCTCGAAGACGACATGGCGGTGACCGACGTAGCCGAGCCCTTCGAGATGTCGCTCGCGGCCGTCTCCAAGCACCTCGCGATCCTGACCAATGCCGGGCTGATCTCTCAGGAGAAACGCGGCCGGGTGAAATGGTGCAAGCTGGAGCCGCTCGCGATGTCCGCCGCCACGACATGGATCCAGGGATTCGGTCAGTTCGAGCCGCTGGATTTCGACGCGTTCGAGAAATTCCTCGAAACCGAACTCGCGCAGCTCGAGATCGAGCCGGAGGCGATCGAGCCGGAAGAAACCGGGGCGGTGGGGACTGGGCAAAGCGGCGCGCCGCCCGGCAGCGCGCCGCAACACGATTAAATCGAGCCCGCCTCGACCATGTAGTTATTCGCCGTGCACATCGCCGCATCGTCCGAGGCGAGGAACAGCACCATCCGCGCGACATATTCCGGCTGAATCAGATCGGGCAGGCATTGGTTGCGACGATGATCCTCCAGCGCCTCGGGCGTGGCCCAGAGCGTTTTCTGCCGATCCGTCATGATCCAGCCCGGCACGACCGTGTTGACCCGGATCCGATGCCCGCCCAATTCGCGTGCCATCGTGCGGGTCAACCCGTGCACCGCCGCTTTCGCCGTCGCATAGGCCGGAAAGCCGCTGCCGGCCTCCCACCACGAATTCGATCCCATATTGATGATCGCCCCCGCCCCTTTCGAGATCATGTCCGGCGCAACCGTCTGGATCGCGAAGAACATGTGGCGCAGGTTGGTGTGCTGGCGCTCGTCCCAATACTCGGCATCGATCTCGCGCCAGTCGTGACGGTCGTCGCGCGCGGCATTGTTCACCAGCACATCCGCCGGGCCGATCTTCTCGCGCAAACGGCCCAGCGCCTCCTTCATGGCGGCGATGTCGCGCAGGTCGCACAGCTCGTAATCGACGCCGAACCGTTTCGCGATCGCCGCGCTCCCCTCGGCATCGCGGTCGAGAAACCCGACCTTCGCCCCTTGCGCGGCGAAGCCTTCGACGATCAGCGCCCCGATCCCCGAGGCGCCCCCGGTCACGATCACGGATTTGCCTTTCAGGCTTGGATAGTTCGCGAATTCCGGCATCTGCTCCTCCTCTTTTCGCGGAGAGCATCGCGCCCGACGCCACGACTGTCCAGACGGCGGCGACAGGGCCTGCGTCACAAATCCTTCGCCCCGGCGTCAGCGGGCTGTCACAGCCCGAGGTATTATGACGCCCGAAGCCCCGAGCCGACGACCCGCCGTCCGACGCGGCACCTCGCCCTCAGGGCCTTCGTCACATCAAGTCACTTTTGGGGGTATAAATGCCACGCCTTTCCCGTTCGTTCACGCTGTCCGCAGCGCTCACCGCTGCCCTTCTCTCGACCGCGCTGGTGGCTCCGGCCCATGCGCAATCCGCCTCCGATGCAGGCGTTCTGAAGGTCGCGCTCTGGGGCGACGAGTTCTACAGCAAAGATCCCGAGGAGAAGGCGAACTGGATCGACCAGACCGTCGCCTCGATGAACGATCACGATCTCGACTTCACGATCTTCGCCGGCGACACCAAGAGCGGCAGCAGCGAATGCACCGATCAGGCGATCGGGGCGGACGTGCAGGCGATCTTCAACCGCCTCGACATGCCGACGCTCTACGCCCTCGGCGACAATGAATGGGTCGACTGCCACCGGACCAACAACGGCAGCTACGACCCGGTCGAGCGGCTCTCCTACCTGCGCAAGACCTTCTTCGATGCGGCAAAGTCGCAAGGCTCGAACCCGATCGACGTCGAACGTCAGGGCGCCCCGGGCGAAGCCTATAGCGAGAACAGCCGTTTCGAGCGCAACAACGTGATGTTCGTCGCCCTCAACGTGCCGGGCAGCAACAACAACCTTGTCGCGACCGACAAGCAATGCACCAAGAAGTCCGACCGCACGCAGGCCGATTGCGATGCCGCGACCACGGAATACGAAGCTCGCAACCCGAAGAACGTCGAATGGCTCAAGGAGTCCTTCGCGAAGGCGCGCGAGAATAACGACGCGGGCATCCTGATCGACATTCAGGCTGACATCTTCTTCCCGTTCGAGCTGAGCGACGGCGGCTACGAAGACGATTTCCTGCCGACCCTCGACGACAAGAACGGCTTCACCGATTTCTACAAGACCCTCGTCGAGGAGACGCATAACTTCGACGGTCAGGTACTGCTGGTTCACGGCGACTCGCATTACTTCAAGGTCGACAAGCCGATGCTCCAGCCCGATGGCCGCAGCACCGCGAACTTCACCCGCGTCGAGGTGTTCGGCAGCAGCGACAACAGCTGGGTCGAGATGACGGTCGATCCGAAATCCGATGGCGTGTTCTCGTTCCAGCCCGTGGTGCTGAAGCAGTAAGCCGCGCCTGTCGCGGGAGTTCGTCGGTTCTCCGGCAGCTCACACCAACCTTTGAGACACGGGCGGCGGTTCATCCGTCGCCCGTGTTCCTATTTCAGCCTCAACGACGCGACCCGTTGCACCGCAACGAAAAAGGCCGCCCCCGATGGAGCGGCCCTGATCTTTCGCGATGGCGACAACTTACTTGCGGTTGTCGTCCTCATCCTCGTCGTCATCATCCTCGGGCAGGTTGAAGAAGCTGTCCGCGTCCGAGTAATCGGCATTGTCCGCGGCGTCGTCCTCTTCCTCGTTCTCCTGCTTGAGATCGGAAGAGGAGAAGTTCTCCAGACCGGCGATGCCAGAGGGCAGGCGCGGCTCGTCGGGCATGCCCAGCGACTGCTCGGTCGAGACCAGCTTGCGACGCTCGTCATCGCTCATCACGCCTTCGGCGGCGGCTTTCTTCGCGGCCTTCTGCACTTCGATATCCAGTTCCGACTGGCGGCACAGACCCAGCGCGACCGGATCGATCGGGGTCATGTTCTGGATGTTCCAGTGCGTGCGCTCGCGGATCGACTGGATCGTGGGTTTGGTAGTGCCGACGAGACGCGCGATCTGCGCATCGGCCAGTTCCGGGTGGAATTTCACCAGCCACAGGATCGCGTTCGGACGGTCCTGACGCTTCGACAGCGGCGTGTAACGCGGGCCGCGACGCTTGTCCTCGCCGACGGCAGCTTTGTTGAACTTCAGCTTGAGCTTGTGCATCGGGTCTTTCTCGGCCTTGTCGATCTCTTCCTGATCGAGCTGGCTCGAGGCGACCGGATCGAAGCCCTTCACGCCGGTTGCGACGTCACCATCGGCGATGCCCTGCACTTCCAGTTCGTGCAGGCCACAGAAATCCGCGATCTGCTTGAAGCTGAGCGTCGTATTGTCCACCAGCCACACGGCGGTGGCCTTTGCCATCAGGGGCTTGTTCGTCATTGCAGCCATCCTTTACATATCTCTCCCGGGCCGAGAAATCGGCTGCGGCGCGGGAATTCCCTGCCGCGGTCCATTTCTGGAAGGGGAATTGCCGCCTCATATAGTCAATCGCGCGTCAGGAGAAAAGAGAAAATGACTCGTTTGAGCCTTCTGGCCGCAGCCCTGCTTGCGCTTTCGACCGCCGCCCTGCCCGCCCATGCCGAAGGCGAGCGCGCGGGCGATTTTGACTATTACGTCCTCTCGCTGAGCTGGTCGCCCACTTGGTGCGCCCTGACCGGCGATGCGCGCAACTCTCCGCAATGCGATCCGAAGCACGATCATTCTTTCGTGCTGCACGGGCTTTGGCCGCAATACGAGCGCGGCTGGCCGAGCTTTTGCCGCACGCCGCATCGCGATCCCTCGCGCCAGCAGACCGCCGCGATGGAGGATCTGACCGGCGCGCCGGGGCTGGCCTGGTACGAGTGGAAAAAACACGGGCGCTGCTCGGGCCTGTCGGCCACGGACTATTTCGCGCTGGAACGCGAAGCCTATGCGAGCATCGAAATCCCGGAGGTGCTGGCCAACCTCGACCGCGACGTGAAACTGCCCGCGAAGGTGGTGGAGCAGGCGTTTCTGGAGGCCAATCCCGGCCTCGATGCCGACGAGATCACCATCACCTGCAAGTCGGGGCGCATTCAGGAGGCCCGCATCTGCCTGACCAAGGATCTCGAGCCGCGCAAATGCGGCTCCGATACGATCCGCGATTGCAGCCTGTCCGACGCACTTATGGAAAAGGTTCGCTGAGGGATCAGTCCTCGAGCGGCGGCTGGCGATCTTCCAGCGTCGGCAGCTTGTGGCTCGCCGCGACGTCGTGACTATGGTCTTCCTCGGCCTTGCCCGCCGCGCAAATCCACGCCTTGGCCTGATCCAATTCACTCAAGCGGAACAGCTTGACTGTGCCGGGGATCATCGGCGCGAAGGCCTGCACGCCCCAGCGGATCCAGTCGACATCGCTGACCAGCGCCACCGCGGCGAAATCGCCCAGATGCGACAGGCCCAGCTTGGTGTCGTCCCATGCCGCTTTCGCGGTGTAGCCGTCGAATGCGTCGCCGATGATATAGAGCAGCTTCACCTTGCCCTCTGCGGCGATCTTGGCCTCCACCGCCGGGATCAGATGCTGCTCGTAAGCCTCCGCGCCGATCGTGCCCTTGGCCTCGAATGCCAGCACATCTGCCGGATACCCGTCCAGAAATTCAAAGCGCCCTTCGCTCATGACCGCCTCCCCTCGTTGGTTCGCGCGCGCCGCAATGATACACCCGGCGCACGCGTGACGAAAGTTCAGCCGCCCGCAACTTCCAACACGATCTTGCCAATATGCTGGCTCGTCTCCATCCGCTCATGGGCTTTTGCGGCCTCGGCCAGCGGGAAAGTGTTGTCATGGATCACGCGCAGCTTGCCCGAATTGATCATCGGCCAGACATTGGCGCGCAACTGCCGCGCAATCTCCGCCTTGGCCGCATCCGATTGCGGGCGCAGCGTGGCCCCGGTGATCGTGAGACGCTTCACCATGACCTGCGCGAAGTTGATCTCGGCCTTGGGCCCGCCGAGGAAGGCGATGAAGACGAGGCGCGCATCATTGGCCATCGCCTTGATATTGCGCGCGATATAGTCGCCGCCCACCATGTCGAGCACGAGGTTCGCCCCGCCCTCAGCTTTCAGTACATCGACGAAATCGCCCGTCTTGTAGTTGATCGCCGTCGCGCCAAGCTCTTCGCAGACCGCACATTTCTCGGGGCTGCCAGCAGTGGTGAAGACCCGCGCGCCCAGCGCCGTCGCGATCTGGATCGCGGTCGTGCCGATTCCGGAAGAACCGCCATGCACCAAGAACCGCTCGCCCGCCTGCAAGCCGCCGCGCATCACCATGGTCGACCAGACGGTGAAGCAGGTCTCGGGCAGACAGGCCGCCGATTTCAGATCGAGCCCAGCCGGCACGGGCAGCGCATGTTCGGCCGGACAGGTCACATACTCGGCGTAACCGCCACCGGGCAGCAGCGCGCAGACCGCGTCGCCCACGTCCCAATCGGTGACGCCCGGTCCGATCGCCGCGACCCGGCCCGAGCATTCCAGCCCCGGCAGGTCCGACGCGCCCGGCGGCGGGTTGTAGGCGCCCGCGCGTTGCAGCGCATCGGGGCGATTCACCCCGGCATAGGCCACCTCGATTAGGATCTCCCCATGACCCGCAACCGGCACGGCACGGGTGACTTCCTTCAGAACCTCCGGCGCGCCATGTTCGGAAATCTCGACGCAGCGCATCTCGGTCGGCATCTCGACAGGTTTCATCAATGCGCCTCCCGGCCCGGCATGTCGTCAGTGCCTTTCGGCGCACGGATGCCGCCGAGAAGCTTCGGCAGGAAAGGCAGCTTCATCGCAGCGCCCTTTACCTTCTCAAACTGCATCACATCCTCGATCCGGCGATCGAGGAAGGCCCAGGTGTCGCCCTTGCCCTCGCTCTCATCGCCCATCCAGTAGAGCACGGTCGAGCTGTAGACACCGGAAAGAGTCATCCGCTTCGTGTACCAGTTGTAATCCTCGCTGACGTCGCCCAGCGCGCGCCAGATCTTGTCCGAGGTTTCCCAGATCAGCTTCGAGCCGGTCGTGGCATTCTGCGGCAGCGCGAAGATCGCGGCGCCACGGCGCACCAGCTCCGGATCGGCCTCTTCCAGACGGAAGCGCACGGCGGTCGCGATCCGGTCGCGGAACTTCATCCCCGACAGATCGGCCTCTTCCAGACGCTTGAGCATCGCGGCATCGCCCTCACGGTGATAGGACACCGCCAGATCGACGGCCCCGCGCGGACACACGACCCGCGCCAGCCCCGGATCAAGCCCCAGATCGGAGACCGCGAGCTTGAAGGCAGGCTCGGACCAGCCGTCGAAAGGCACATGCGGCTTGATCGCCGCCAACAGCTCGGATCGCGTGCGGTCCATATCGAGATGGTCGTTTTTCATCGCGTTTCCTCTCTCAGCTTTGGCGGTAGACAAACCGCCTTTTGGTCACTATATGGAGCGCTCCTGCAAGCAACTGCAACTCTAACTTAGGAAGGTGGTGACACCACATGCAGGTCAGCGTTCGCGACAACAACGTCGAACAGGCGCTCCGTGCTCTGAAGAAAAAGCTTCAGCGCGAGGGTGTGTTCCGCGAAATGAAGCTCAAGCAGCATTTCGAGAAACCCTCGGTCAAAAAAGCGCGCGAGAAAGCCGAAGCCGTCCGCCGTGCCCGTAAACTGGCACGTAAGAAGGCTCAGCGCGAAGGCGCGCTCTAAGCGCACCGCTCCGCGTCTGAAAAGGCGCCTGAAAATGCTGGCGGGCTTGCCCGCACCGATGACCCCCGAGGCTTGGCCGCGGGGGTTTTTGGTTTCTGGAAGACACTGCCACAAGAAAGCGCAACCGACGCCGCTTTGATCTTGCCTAAAGCGCCGCGCCCCCTACCCTAGCGCCAGCACTTCGTTCTGGCGGGAACCGCTTTCACATGTCCGATATCCGGCCAGTCCTGCATCTCTTCGGCCTGATCCTCACAGTCCTCGGGACAACCATGCTGGTCCCGGCGGCAATGGACTTCAGCGATCTCAATCCGAACTGGCAGGAATTCTTCGAGGCGGCGGTCGAGACCGCGCTGATCGGGATGGTTCTCTCGCTCGCGACCCGAACCAAAAGCGCGAACGGGCTCAACACGCGGCAAGCTTATCTGCTCACGGCGGCGATCTGGCTCGGCTTGCCGATCTTCGCGGCCCTGCCGTTCATCGAGGGCGCGCCGCACGCGACATGGACCAACGCCTATTTCGAGGCCGCCTCGGGCATCACCACCACCGGCTACACCGTCTTCGAACATCTCGACACGCTGCCGCGCGGCGTAGTGCTGTGGCGCGGGATGCTGAACTGGTTCGGCGGGCTCGGGATCGCCTTCGTCGCGATGATCTTCCTGCCGGTGCTGCGGATCGGCGGCATGCGCTATTTCCAGGCCGAAGGATTCGACACGCTGGGCAAGGTCATGCCCCGCGCCCATAACATCGCGCGCTCGCTGCTCTGGGTCTATGTCTCGCTGACGCTGGCCTGCGCGATCAGCTATGCCGCCGCGGGCATGAGCTCGTTCGACGCGATCTGCTACGCGATGGCGACGATCGCGACGGGCGGCTTCGGCACGCATGACAGCTCCTTCGCGAGCTTTTCGCCGGGTGCGCAATATGCCGGTGTCATCTTCATGCTGGGCTCGGCCCTGCCCTTCATCCGCTATGTCCAGCTTGGCCGGGGCGACCTGCGCCCGTTCTGGGACGACCCGCAAATCCACGCCTTCCTGCGCTGGTTCGCGCTCGCGCTCGCGGCCCTCCTGATCTGGCTCTACACCCACGCGCCCGACGGGATCGAACCCACCTTCCGCTCCGCCGCCTTCAACCTGTCCTCGATCATGACCGGCACCGGCTTCGGCACCGCCAATGTCGCAAATTGGGGGAGCTTCGCGATGGTGCTGGCCTATTGGGTCGGGCTGATCGGCGGCTGCACCGGGTCCAGCTCGGGCGCGCTCTCGGTCTTTCGCTGGCAGGCGCTCGGCGCGGTGATCCGCGCCGCCGTGCGCCGTCTTCAGATGCCGCACCGCGTCCTGCAACCGCGCCTCGGCGACAAGCTGCTGGAGGAGGACGTGCTCTCCTCCCTGATCCTCTACTTCACCGGTTACATGCTGACGCTCGGCCTGATCTCGGTCGGGATCTCGATGACCGGTGCGGATTTCGTCTCTGCGCTTTTCGCGACATGGGGGGCGCTTGGCAATATCGGCTACGGGGTCGGCCCGCTGACCGATCGCACCGGCACGATGATCGATTTCAGCGACGCCGCGACCTGGCTGCTGACGCTCGCAATGCTGCTGGGCCGGATCGGGATGCTCGCGATCCTCGTCGTGTTCCTGCCGCGATTCTGGCGGGCCTGAGCCTCAGACCGGCATCGCCGTGGTCGAGACCACGCATTTGAGCGAGAAACTCGACTGGATTTGCGCCACGCCCGGGATATTGGCGAGCTTCGCCCGGTGCAGCCGCGCGAAATCCTCGGCATCGGCGGCCACCACCTTCAGCAGGTAATCCGCAGCCCCTGCCATCAGGTGACATTCGAGCACTTCCGGCACCTGCTTCACGCCCTTCTCGAACGCGTCCAGAACCTCGTCCGCCTGGCTCGACAGCTTGATCTCGACATAGACCGTCGTGGTCCGCCCCAGCTTGCGCGGGTTCAGCAGAGCAACGTAATCGCGGATGTAGCCCTCATCCTCCAGCCGCTGCACCCGGCGATGGCAGGCCGAGGCCGACAGGTTCACCCGCTCGCTCAGCTCGGCATTGGAGATTCGCCCCTGCCGCTGCAAAACCTCCAGCAGCCGACGATCTGTCGCGTCCAACTTGTCGCTCATGCAATATCCTGCCGATCTTTGCGCATTTCATCGAAGATACGAGCGACCCACCCCATCCACAACCGGCAAATTGGCAAAGCACTTGCTTGTGACGGAGCGCATACTGGGGGCAGGACGTTTCCATTTTTTGGAGGAGGACACGCGATGAAGATCGGAACGGTGCGCGAGATCAAGGCGCAGGAATTCCGCGTCGGGCTGACCCCGGCTGCGGCACAAGAGGCGGTGGCCCATGGCCACGAGGTGCTGGTCGAGACCGGCGCAGGTCAGGGCGCGGGCTTCAACGACAGCGATTACGAGGCGGCCGGCGCGAAAATCCTCGGCGATGCGGCGGATGTGTTCGCCCAGGCTGAGATGATCGTGAAGGTGAAAGAGCCGCAGGCCTCGGAGCGCGCGATGCTGCGCGAGGGCCAGCTTCTCTTCACCTATCTGCATCTGGCCGCCGACCCGGCGCAGACCCATGATCTGATGAAATCGGGCGCGACCTGCATCGCCTACGAGACGGTCACCGCGAAAGACGGCACCCTGCCGCTGCTCGCGCCGATGTCCGAAGTGGCCGGTCGCCTCGCGCCGCAGATGGGCGCCTGGACCCTGCAGAAAGCCAATGGCGGGCGCGGTGTGCTGATGGGCGGCGTGCCGGGCGTGTCGCCCGCGAAGGTCGTCGTGATCGGCGGCGGCGTCGTGGGCACCAACGCCGCGCGCGTAGCTGCCGGGATGGGCGCGGATGTGACCGTGCTCGACAAGTCGCTGCCGCGTCTGCGCTATCTCGACGACACGTTCGGCGGCACCTTCCGTACCGCCTATGCCTCGAAAGCCGAGACTGAGGCGCTGGTCGCAGCCTCCGATCTGGTGATCGGCGCGGTGCTGATCCCCGGGGCCGCCGCCCCGAAGCTGGTCACCCGCGAGATGCTGAAGACGATGAAGCCCGGCGCGGCGATCGTCGATGTCGCGATCGATCAGGGCGGCTGCGTCGAGACCTCGCATCCCACGACCCATGACGACCCGATCTACGAGGTCGAGGGCGTGATGCATTACTGCGTGGCCAACATGCCCGGCGCGGTCGCGCGCACCGCGACCCTCGCCCTGTCGAACGCGACGCAGCCCTTCCTGCTGGCGCTGGCCGACAAGGGATGGGAGCGCGCCTGCGCCGAGGATCCGCATCTGGCCGCGGGCCTCAACGTCCATGCGGGCAAGGTGACTTACAAGGCCGTGGCCGAAGCGCTCGACCTGCCGCTCGATGCGCCGGATGCGGTGAAGCACGCAGCCGAATAAGGGCCGCCCTGCCCCACGAACGAAACGGCCCGGAGCTTTGCCCCGGGCCGTTCTCATATCTGCCGGCGACGTCTGCCTGAGACGCCCCGCGCCGTCACTTCCGAAGCGCGTCGCGGATCTCGAGCAGCACGTCGAGCTGGCTCGGCCCGGTTTCCACCGCGGGCGCGACATCGTCGGGCTTCTCCGCTGCGGCCTTCACGCGGTTGACCATCTTCACCAGCATGAAGACGACGAAGGCGATGATGAGGAAGTTGATCACTGCCATCACGAAGGCGCCATAGGCGAAGATCGACGCCCCCGATTTGCGCGCCTCGTCAAGGCTTGCCCCTGCAGGAACTTCGCCGGAGAGCACGGCATAATTATTGGTGAAGTCGACCCCGCCCGTGAACAGACCGATGATCGGGTTGATGATGTCGCCGACCAGCGACGTGACGATCGCGGTGAAGGCCGCGCCGATGATGATGCCAACCGCCATGTCCATGACATTGCCCTTGGCGATGAAATCCTTGAATTCCTGAATCATTTCAGACCCTCTTTCCGATGCGCCTTTTGCGCCACAACAGGCTAGCACGATCTTGCGGTCTGCATAGTCTCCAACGCAGGGCATAGCTGGCCGTATCAAGACGGCATCGCGGCTCAGCAAAGTCTCCGGCGCGCGTCTTCGACAAGGCGGCGGGCGACCTGCGCCGCCGTGGTTCCCGCATCACCGCCGCGGCGAGGCGAGAGAGGCGATGCGACCGGCAGGGCCGCGAAGCCGTCGCTGAGACGTGCGCGGGCCTCCTGCCGGGCGATATCGGCGATGGCTTCCGCATCGAAACGCAGCGCCTGCTGGATCTGATCCGCCGCGTCTTCGCACGGCCCTGCCCCGGCGCGGCTACACGCCCAAGCACATCCGAAATGGTCGGGCATCTGGGAAATGTTGCGCAGGCGGCGCTGCGCTGCGCGGATGCGCTCGCAGGCCGCGTCGCGCTGATCGGCGCGCAGGGAAAGCTCGAGCGGCAATGTCTCTGCCAGAGTCGCGCGCTCTTCCTGCAGCCCTTCGGCCGCTGCGCGCAGGGCCGCTGCCGTGTCCGGCTCGGCCGTCTCCGCATCCTCAAAGCAACCCGAAATCATCTCGTCCAAGACCGCGACCCGGTGACGTGCGATCAGGTCGGCCGCCTCGGCGAAGGCGAGATCGGAGACCGCCTGCCGCAACTCTTCCAACGCGCGGTCGACGGCGCAATCGCCCGGCCCGTGCAGCGCAGTCAACGCACGCTGTTCAAGCGCGATCGACGTAGCTCCGTATTCCTGTCCAACCATGGCGGCATCCCTTTCTGGTAACCGCATCAGGCTGGCACAACGGAATGAACGAAAGGTGAACTTTTATTCTCCTTTCGCCGCCACATCTAAATTTCAGAGATTTCTCAGTCGTTTGACCGAAGCGCTTTCGTGAGAGCCGGGAACATTTCGGCATTCGACGCGATCACCGAGCCCGATTCGAGAACGCCGCGCCCTTCGCGCACAGCTTCCACGAAACCGCCCGCTTCCTTCACGAGGAGCATGCCCGCAGCCACGTCCCACGCGTTCAGCCCGCGCTCCCAATAGCCCTCGTAGCGACCCGCCGCGACATAGGCCAGATCGAGCGAGGCCGCGCCCCAGCGACGCACGCCCGCGCATTGCGGCATCAGCTTGGCAAGGTCCTTCAGCGTCGCCGGAAGCGTCGATTTGCCGCCGAAGGGCACGCCGGTCGCGAAGACCGATTCGATCATCTTGTGACGGCCCGAAACCCGCAGACGGGTGTCGTTCATGAAAGCGCCGAGGCCCTTCTCGGCGAAATACATCTCGTCTTTCGCCGCGTCGAAGACCACGGCTGCGATGATTTCGCCCTTGTGCTCCAGCGCGATCGAGATCGCCCAATGCGGCAGGCCGTGCAGGAAGTTCGTGGTGCCGTCGAGCGGGTCGACGATCCAGCGGCGGGTCGGGTCGTCGCCCGCCTCTTCGCCGGTTTCTTCGCCGATCCAGCCATAGGAGGGGCGCGCGCCGCGCAGCTCGTCCTTGATGATCTTCTCGGATTCGCGGTCGGCCTTCGAGACGAAATCGCCCGGGCCCTTCGAGGAGACCTGAAGGTTCTCGACCTCGCGGAAATCCTTGACCAGCGAGCGGCCTGCCTTGCGGGCGGCCTTGATCATCAGGTTGAGGTTTGCGCTGCCTTGCATCTCTGGGCTCCTTCGCGTTTCAAGCGGTCGCCTTACAGGGGTTGCGTGGAAAATCCAAGACCTTTGGCGCGTCAGGCAAACTGAGGAGGGGCTCTGCCCCGCTCGCTGCCAGCCCTTTGCTTGCGCTCCGGGCGTTCGGCGGGGCGTCCTTCCACTGGAAGGCCGCCATTTTCCGCCTCACCCCTCGGGATATTTCGGTCGAGAAGAAGGCTCAGGCGCGCTGCAGCTTCACCGGCTCGGTGCGCGCAAGCCGCAGGAAATGCGCCATGAAGGGCTGCGTCGCGTCCTCGGACCGCGTCGCGGCATAGAGCCGCTTGGTCAGCCCGTGTTCGGTCACCGGCTTGGTGATGTAATCGGGCTGGTATTTCACCTCGCGCAGCACCCAGTCGGGCAGCACCGCGACACCGCGATTCGAGGCGACCAGCATCAGGATCACCGCGGTCAGCTCCACCTGTCGCACGGCTTTCGGCTCGACCCGGGCGGGGGTGAGCAACTGCGTGAAGATGTCCGAGCGGCCGCGGTCGATCGGATAGGTGATCAGCGTCTGATCCGCGAAATCCTGCGCCTCGATATAGGGTTTTGCAGCCAACGGCGAATTCGCGGCGGCGATGAAGGTCGGCGCGTAGTCGAAGAGCGGGTTGAAGGTGACGCCGTCGATCTTCTCGGGGTCCGACGAGATCACCAGATCGACCTCTTCGCGGCTCAGCGCGGGCAAGGCGTTGAAGGCCAGACCGGGCCGAATATCCACATCGATATCGGGCCAGGCATGGCGGAAGCGTTCCAGCACCGGGAACAGCCAGTCGAAACAGGCATGGCACTCAATCGCGATATGCAGGCGCCCCGCGCGACCTGACCGCAGCGCGTCGAACTCGGCCTCTGTCGCGGCGATCTCGGGCAGGATGCGTTCGGCCAGCCGCAGCAGCTTCTGCCCCGCCGCCGACAGCTTCAGCGGTTTCGAGCGGCGCACGAATAGCTCCACCCCGGTCTGATCTTCCAGCCCTTTGATTTGGTGCGACAGCGCCGATTGTGTTATGTGCAGCACGTCCGCTGCCTTCGCGAGCCCCCCGGCATCGTGAATCGCCTTGATTGTGCGCAGGTGACGGAACTCGAGATGCATCTTGTTGTTACACTCATAACGATTTTGAAGATTATGAGTTTGTCTCACAAAGCCCGATCTGGCACAAGAGAGCGAACGAAAGGACAGATTCCCATGACGACGCCCAAGGTCAGCTTCGAATTTTTCCCGCCGAAGACGCTCGATGCGTCGTTCCGGCTGTGGGAAACCGCGCAGGTTCTGGCACCGCTGAAACCCGAGTTCACCTCCGTGACCTACGGGGCGGGTGGCACGACGCGCAAGCTGACCCATGAGGCGGTCGGCACGATCCACAAGAATTACGGCCTCAACGTCGCCGCCCACCTGACCTGCGTGGAAGCGACCAAGGCCGAGACGATGGAGATCGTGGACGCCTATGCCGAGGTCGGCGTGACCGAGATCGTGGCGCTGCGGGGCGATCCGCCGCAGGGCGCCAAGCATTTCACGCCGCATCCCGAGGGCTTCGCCTCTTCGGTCGAGCTGATCGAAGCGCTGGCCGAGGATGGCCGCTTCACGATCCGCGCGGGCGCCTATCCCGAGCCGCATCCCGACGCTGCCGACGCGATGGCCGACGTGCGCTGGCTCAAGCGCAAGGTCGAGGCGGGCGCGACCTCGGCGATCACCCAGTTCTTCTTCGAGCCCGAGACCTTCTTCCGCTTCCGCGACGCCTGCGAGAAGGAAGGGATCGACGCGAAGATCATCCCCGGCATCCTGCCGATCCAGTCGTGGAAAGGTGCCAAGAAATTCGCGCAAAGCTGCGGCACCTCCATCCCCGCATGGGTCGAGGAAGCCTTCGAGGCCGCGATCCGCGACGGGCGCGAGCATCTTCTGGCGACCGCGCTGTGCACAGAACTGTGCGACAAGCTGATCGAGGGCGGCGTGGAAGACCTGCATTTCTACACGCTCAACCGCCCCGGCCTGACCCGCGACGTGTGCCACGCGCTGGGTGTGACGCCCGATACGGTGCTGGAGAAAGTGGCCTGAAAGGGCGCTCAAATGGATTGAACGGAGGGGCCTGGTAGGGCCCCTTTTTCTTTTACGGTGGCGGGGCACTGCCCGCCCTACCCCACAAGGCACTCAGGAAATCCCAACCCTCGTGATACTCTTTACCCTACGGAAGCTAGCTCAAATCTGCCGACGAGATCGCGCCGATGGCTGACTTCCGTTCCAGGGAGGAAAAACAATGGGACGTTTCGTCATCACAGGGAGTTTCTCGCCGCAGGCCCTGAAGGGCTTCATGGACAGCCCGACCGACCGATGGGGAACCATCGACGCTTTGATCAAAGTGGCTGGCGGGAAAATGGAAACCTACTACATCACCACTGGCCCGAGTGATTTCCTGATCATCGCAACGGTCGACGACGTAAAGAAGGTGCTGCCGGCCATCATGGTCGCTGCGGGTTCGGGTGCGGTATCGAAGGTACAGACGCAGGAGGCCTTCACGACCGCCGACTTCAAGGAGATGCAGGAGGCCGCAGCCGGCATCCGTTCGAACTTCGTGCCTCCGGGCAGCTGAAACCACTTCGGCCGCGAGCCGACACCTACCTCCCCTTTCCTTTCCGCGTGGCGACGATAGCTTAGGGCCGACCCGGAAAAGGAACCAAAGATGCCCGACCAGTATTTTGCCGAAGGACCCGACGATTTCCTCCCGCTCGAGGAGGTCCTATCGATGTCGGGGCTAGACTACGTGCGCAAGATGGTCACGGGCGACGTCCCCTCCCCCACCGTGCAGAAGCTGATGGCCTACCGGATCACCGAGGCCGAGGAAGGCCGCGTCACCTGTCGCGGCACGCCGGGCCATCCGCAGACCAACGGCTATGGCGGTATTCATGGCGGCTGGTATGCGATGATGCTCGATACGGTCATGACCTGCTCGGTGATCACCGGGTTGAAGAAGGGTCAGACGCAGACGACGCTCGAATTCAAGGTAAACCTGATCCGCGCGATCAAGCCCGGCTCCGAGGTGATCGGCGTGGGCCAGCTTGATCATATCGGGCGGTCAACTGGCGTCGCGCGGGGTGAGATCCGGGGCGCCGAGGATGGACGCCTCTACGCGACCGGCACCGCCACCTGTTTCGTCATGACGCCCGAGGTCTGAGGCCGGCGCGGAGCCGCGCGCGAGGCGGCGGATTTCGGGGCGCAGGATGCGCGGTCGGAAAATCGCGCGCGAGCCTTCGGGCAAGACGACGCTCTCATGCAGCCCTTCGGAAGGGTCGCGGCCCACGACACGCGGCGCACGCAGCCAGAACAGCCTGCCCCAGCCGGTCCATGTGCCGACGGATGGCGCATTGGGATCGCGCGGGAACTCCGCCTGCCAGCCGGGCTGCAGGCTCAGGCCCAGCGACTCGGCGCGCTCCAGCATCCAGACCAGCGGGATATTGGCGAGCGGTCGGGCATCGCCAAAATGGCCCAGCATCCCGCCGATATCGCCATGAGCCCCGCGAAACCAGCGCTGCTCGATCCGGGTTGCGGGCGGATCTGCCTCCACGTCGTCGCTTTCCCAGACCAACGGCTCCAGCACCGAGCGCCGCTCGTCGAGCGCGAGCGCCTGAAACCCGTGGCGCACATGATCGCTCAGGTGGTGGTCGTGAAAGCGCACGCGCTCTTCGCTGACGATCCAGAAGAACGGCACCCGGATGCCCAGCGCCTGCACCGTGTCGAACGCGCCGACCATCTCGATCTCGACATTCTCGTGGCATAGGCTGTTGCGGAAGCTTTGCAGGATGTCCGCGGGCGTCTCTTCCTCGTAATGGCGCCAGGCGAGGCGGGTGTTCCGCTCGATCGCATGTTCGGGACGCAAGAGGCCGATCCGCCCGATCATCCCGGCCAGCGAGCGCGCCGCGAAGGCGCCCCGAGAATAGCCGATCAGGAAAATCCGGTCGCCCGGACGGTAGCGCATCGCGAGCCAACCATAGGCGCGCGAGATCTGCTGGTTCACGCCCCAGCCGAACCACACGTCCGACATGTCGTGCCAGTCCCGCCAGCGCAGCCCGCGCCCGTAATAGACCGACACTTTCGGCGCGGCCCGGCGCAAGAAGCGATAGATCAGCCCGATCGAGGTGAGACGGTCGGGCCGCAGCGAGCCAAGCGTCCCGTCGAGCAGCACGACATGATCCACCGGCCCACGGCCTGCACCAGCTGCCGCGCGCGCCTCGGCCCGTTCCGGGCTGCGGCGACGCAGGGCAGAGATCACACGCTCGAAGAGACCGCGCATATCAGCGCTCCTCAGATAAGTTGGGCTTATACTATCCAATGTAGGATAAGTTTCTCTTATCTTCAGGGGCAATCGCGGCAGTTTGTTGACCCGATCGTGCCCGCCGCGCTTTTTCGGACCGCGCGCACGGGGTTTTCCTTGCCGCCTGCGCGGGCTAAACAGCCCTCAAGCCGAGCCAAGGATGCCTGACATGACGATGGACAAGACTTTCGATGCCGCGAGCGCCGAGCCGCGGATCTACGCGAAATGGGAAGAGGCCGGAGCCTTCAAGGCCGGGGCCAACGCATCGCGCGACGAGACCTTCTGCGTGATGATCCCGCCGCCCAACGTGACGGGCGCGCTGCATGTGGGCCACGCCTTCAACAACACCGTGCAGGATATCCTCGTGCGCTGGCACCGGATGCGCGGTTTCGACACGCTCTGGCAGCCGGGTCAGGACCATGCGGGCATCGCGACCCAGCTGATGGTCGAGAAGGAACTGGCCAAGACCCAGCAGCCCAAGCGGGTGGAACTGGGCCGCGAGAAATTCCTCGAGAAGGTCTGGGAGTGGAAGGGCGAATACGGCTCGACCATCATCAACCAGCTCAAGCGTCTGGGGTCATCCTGCGACTGGTCGCGCAACGCCTTTACGATGTCGGGTGCGCCCGGTGCGCCGGAAGGCAATGAGGGCAACTTCCATGACGCGGTGATCAAGGTCTTCGTCGACATGTACGAGAAGGGCCTGATCTATCGCGGCAAGCGACTGGTGAACTGGGACCCCCATTTCGAGACCGCGATCTCCGATCTGGAAGTGGAGAATATCGAAGTCGCCGGTCACATGTGGCACTTCAAATACCCGCTCGCAGGCGGTGAGACCTATACTTACGTCGAGAAGGACGAGGACGGGAATGTCCTCTTCACCGAAGAGCGCGACTACATCTCGATCGCGACCACCCGCCCCGAGACGATGCTCGGCGACGGTGCGGTTGCGGTTCATCCCTCGGATGAGCGTTACGCGCCGATCGTCGGCAAGCTCTGCGAAATCCCGGTGGGCCCGAAAGAGCATCGCCGCCTGATCCCGATCATCACCGATCAATATCCGGACCCGGACTTCGGCTCGGGCGCGGTGAAGATCACCGGCGCGCATGACTTCAACGACTACATGGTCGCCAAGCGCGGCGGCATTCCGATGTATCGCTTGATGGACACCAAGGGCGCGATGCGCGCCGACGGGCTGTCCTATGAGGAATGCGCGGCACGTGCGATGGACATCTCGAAAGGCGCCGAGTTCACCGAGGCCGAGATCGACGCGCTCAACCTCGTGCCCGAGGAACTGCGCGGGCTCGACCGGTTCGAGGCGCGTGAAGCCGTGATCCGTCAGATCAACGACGAGGGCCTCGCGGTGACGACGACCAAGACCGTCACCGACGAAGACGGCAACGAGACAGAGACCACCGTTCCCTACGTCGAAGACAAGCCGATCATGCAGCCCTTCGGCGACCGCTCGAAAGTGGTGATCGAGCCGATGCTGACCGATCAGTGGTTCGTCGATGCCGAGAAGATCGTCGGCAAGGCGCTGGACGCCGTGCGCAACGGCGACACCGTGATCATGCCGGAAGCTGGCGAGAAGACCTATTTCCACTGGCTGGAAAACATCGAGCCGTGGTGCATCTCGCGCCAGCTCTGGTGGGGCCACCAGATTCCGGTCTGGTACGGTCTGGACATGGAAGCGCCCGATTTCCGCGATGACGAAGGCGACGGCACGATCGACCTCGTGGAAATGGGCCGCCTGCTCGTCGAGACCAAGATGGTCCATCGCGACGACCGCTATCACTGCGCGTCCGATTTCGAGAGCGTCATCGGCTGGTTCAAGGCGCAGAACGCCGAGCTGCCGACACCGCTCAACGCCGCGCGCATCGTCGAGGTCGAAGACCGCCACAAGGCGATCGAAGTGCTCGCCGCGAGCCTCGCGCAATACGAGATGACCGAGGACCCGACGCAGCTCGTCTATCCGGTCTGGCGCGACGCCGACGTGCTCGACACATGGTTCTCGTCGGGCCTCTGGCCGATCGGCACGCTCGGCTGGCCCGAGGATACCGAGGAGATGCGCAAGTACTTCCCGACCGATGTCCTCGTGACCGGCTTCGACATCCTGTTCTTCTGGGTGGCGCGGATGATGATGATGCAGCTGGCCGTCATGGATCAGGTGCCCTTCCACACCGTCTACCTGCACCAGCTCGTCCGTGACGAGAAGGGCAAGAAGATGTCGAAGACGACGGGCAACGTGATCGACCCGCTCGAGATCATCGACGCTTACGGCGCGGATGCGCTGCGCTTCACCAATACCGCGATGGCGGCGATGGGCGGCGTGCTGAAGCTGTCCGAGGAGCGCATCAAGGGCTACCGGAACTTCGGCACGAAGATCTGGAACGCGACCCGCTTCGCCGAGATGAACGGCGTGTTCGAAGGCCCGGTGATTTCGGAAACTCCGAAGCCCACGCATACCGTGAACCGCTGGATCATGGCGGAAACGACCAAAACCCTTCGGCTCGTTGATGAAAGCTTTGAGGCGTATCGCTTTAATGATGCTGCGCTTGGGCTCTACAGCTTCGTTTGGGGTAAAGTCTGCGATTGGTATGTCGAGTTCGCCAAGCCTCTCTTTGATGGTGAGTATGCAGATGAGACGAAGGCAACGATGCGTTGGGTGCTGGATCAATGCTTCATCATGTTGCACCCGATCATGCCTTTCATCACCGAGGAGCTCTGGGATCTGACCGCGCCGGAAGGTGACCGAAAGAAGATGCTCGTTCACGCAGATTGGCCCACCTACAATCCTGACCTCCATGACGTGCTCGCAGAAGGCGAGATGAACTGGGTGATCGACCTGATCGAGGCGATCCGCTCCTCGCGCACCCAGATGGGCGTGCCGGTGGGGCTGAAACTGCCGATGGTTCTGGCCGAGGCCGATGACGCCGCGCGCGCAGCCCTCGCCAATAACGAGGCGCTGATCTTCAAACTGGCGCGCATCGAGAGCATCACCGAGGCGCCGATCCCGAAAGGCGCGATCTCGATCCCGGCGCAGGGCGCGCTGTTCGGGCTGCCGCTCGAAGGCGTGATCGACATCGCCAAGGAGAAGGCGCGTCTGGAGAAGGCTCTGGGCAAGATGGAGAAGGAAATCGGCGGCATGAAGGGCCGTCTGAACAATCCGAAATTCATCGCCAATGCCGATCCCGACGTGGTCGTGGAAACCCGCGAAAACCTCGCCCGCGCCGAGGAAGAGGCCGAGAAGGTGCGTCAGGCCGTGGCGCGTCTGGCCGAGATGGGCTAAGCGAGGCCTTTAGCGAAACTGGCTCGGGGCGACTAGCCCCGGGCCGCGCCCATTCGTCGGGCTTACGCCGCGCCACTGGCGCGACGGTCCCTCCTCATTCCCCCCGGGAGGGCGCATTGGCGATGTCACAGCGCGCACGCGCGACATCCGAGCTTGCGAGATAAAGCGCTCGGCCACGAGCGAAGCACAGCGCCCGCCCGAGGTCGAGCGCGCCCCTCATCGCTTACGGCTCACTCCGACACTTCCTTCATCGTGAAGGCCACGCCCGAGGCGACCACGCAGATTCCCGCATAGACGATCAGCACCATATCCGGCCCCGCCATCGCGAGCGCCGAGCTTGCCGCGCCGAAGGCCAGCAGCATCACCCCCACGGTCGTGTTGGACACCGCCGTATAGACCGCGCGGTCATCCTTGGGCGACATATCCACGAGGTAGGTCGAGCGGCCCAGCCGCACCCCCTGATAGCCGATCATCAGCCCGAATAGCGCAACCGGCGAGGCCCAGATCGTCCCCATCAGCCCCGACCAGCCCAACACCACCGCCAGCGCCAGAAACGCAGCCGCGACCAGCCCGGTGAAGATCAGCACCTTGCGCGAGGAGCGATCCGCCAGCCGACCCCAGATATAGGAGCTCACCAGCGAGGCCAGCGCCGAGGCGAGCACCATCGCCCCCAGCGCGCCGAACCGGTTATCGCCCGCCTGGGCTGCGAGCAGCACGATATAGGGCGGCGCGAGCGCGGTCGGCAGCAGCAGCACCCGCGCGATCACGAACTTGCCCAGATCGGCGTCTTTCCACAGCAGGCTCAGCTCGGACAGGCCGATGCTGCTCTTGTCTTCACCCGGCTGGTCTTCCTCGCGAAGCGTCGAGAACAGCACCGCCGCCGTAACCCAGAGCACGGCCGCCAGCGAGATCGCCCCGATTACGAGGCTCATCCGCTCCACCACGCCGGTCATCAGAATGATCGCGAACAGGATCACCCCGGCGGCAGAGACGCTCGTCGCGATCCCGGTCGTCGTGCCGCGCCGTGTGCGATCCACGGTCTTTCCCAGCACATCCTTGTAGCTCACCGAGGACAGCGAGCGCGCAATCGCCAGCACGCCCAGCGCAACCAGCATCGCAAGCCCCGCGGCCATCCCCTGCATCGTCAGTGCGATCACCACGATTGCCGCCGCGGCCAGCCCCTGAATCAGGCTCCCCGCCGCCCAGGCCCATTTGCGCTGCGGCATCTGGCGGACATGCGGCGCGGTGAACAGCTGCGGCAACAGAGAGCCCGCCTCGCGCACCGGCACCAGCCAGCTGACCAGCGCTGCGGGCGCGCCCACCGCCTGCATCAGCCAGCTCAGCACCAGTTTCGGATCGATCAGCCCATCGGCGAGCTTCGTCATCGACAACGAGCCGACATGGCGCAGGAAACTGCCGGGTTCGTGCTCGGCGGCGCGCTCGCTCAACTCTTTCACATTTCCCGGGCGGTCCCCTGTCAGCGTCTCGAACAGGGAGGTGGAGAAAGAGGTGTCGCTGGCGCTCATCGGCTGGCTTCCCAAACATATGTGATTTTTAAAGATTACGCCGGGACAAGCCTTGAGCCTAGTCCCCGGTTCCGGTGTTCCGGCTCCCCTCGCTACCTCTTGAAGCGCCCTCTTGCCGCATGACCGCTTTGCGCTTACGCCTGTAGCCATGACCGGACCCCGATATACCCGCCTGATCGACAACCTTCCCGCCACCGTGCCCTTCGTCGGGCCCGAGGAACACGAGCGCATTGCCGGTCGCCGCTTCACCGCGCGACTGGGTGCGAATGAAAACGGCTTCGGCCCCTCGCCGCGCGCGATTGCCGCGATGGCGGCGGCGGCAGGCGATGTCTGGAAATACGGCGACTCGACCAGTTTCGAGCTGCGCACGGCGATTGCCGAGCATCACGGCGTCGCGGTCGAGAATGTGCTGGTCGGCGAAGGGATCGACGGGCTTCTGGGCTATCTGTGCCGTCTGGTGATCGAACCCGGCGACCCGGTCGTCACCTCGGACGGGGCCTATCCGACCTTCAACTACCACGTCGCAGGATTTGGCGGGGTGCTGCACAAAGTGCCTTATGCCGATGACCACGAAGACCCGCAGGCGCTGATCGCGAAAGCGGCGGAGGTGGGCGCGAAGCTCGTCTATATCGCCAATCCTGACAATCCGATGGGTACCTATCATCCGCGCGAGACGATCGAGACGATGATCGAGGCGGTGCCCGAGGGCACGCTGATGGTGCTGGACGAGGCCTATGTGGAATTCGCCGACGACGGGACCGAAGCGCGCATCGCCGCCGACGATCCCCGCGTGATCCGGATGCGCACCTTCTCGAAGGCGCATGGGATGGCGGGGGCGCGTGTGGGCTATGCTCTGGCCGCGCCCGAGCTGATCGCGGCCTTCGACAAGATCCGCAATCATTTCGGCATGTGCCGGATTTCTCAGGCCGGTGCGCTGGCCGCGTTGCAGGACAAAACTTGGCAGGCCTATATGCGCCTGCTGGTGGCAGGCGCGCGCGACCGGATCGACGTGATCGCACGGGAGAACGGGCTGAGCACTCTGCCCTCCGCCACGAATTTCGTCGCCATCGACTGCGGGCAGGACGGTGAGTTCGCGCGGGCTGTACTGCAGGAACTGGATGCGCGCGCGGTGTTCGTGCGGATGCCCTTCGTCGCCCCGCAAAATCGCTGCATCCGGGTTTCGGTCGGACCGGAGGCCGAGCTCGACGCCTTCGCTGCGGCTCTGCCCGACGCGCTAAAAGCCGCCCGCGCACGCTGAGCCGCGCGCCCTCTCGGACACAATTCCGCCGATCAAATCGGCAAAAAAGCACCGGCGTCGACGCGTCTCGCCGCAAGGTGAGTTGCGCCGACTCGGGGGCGCGCCCATGTTTTGCTCAACAACAGGAGCAGACCCATGAGCCGCAAGACTCGCAACGCCCGTATCGCAATGCTTAGCCCGCTGGCCTTTGCCTTGGCCTTCGGCGCTTATGCAGGCATGACCCAATCCAGCCGCGAGATGAAGCTCTCGACGTCGCGCACCGAAGCACCGCAAGTGTCGCGCGAAGCCTCGGAAGAGGTCGAACAGCTCACCGACTGGCTGGAGCGTCACGGTCAGGCCTGACCGGCGCCTTTCGCAATCGCGCCAGCCGCCGCGGCGATGCCGCCGGGGTTGTGCGGGATTTTCAGCGCCTGCATCCCGGCCTCCATCGTCGCCAGCGCACCCAGCGTCATATGGGCGTTCACGTGGCCCATATGGGCGACACGCAGGAAATCGTTGGCCTCGGGAGTACCGGGTTCGGCCATCCCGAGCCCGATCCCCAGCGTGACCCCCGCCTCGCGCTCCAACCAGCTGCGCAGCCGCTGGGCGTTGCCCGCCCCGATCCGCGCCGCAGTCACCGAATGGGCGCGATGGGCCGGGTTCGCGATGTTGAGCGCGATGTCACCCTGCTGCCCCCACGTCTCGAAAGCGGCCCAGACGGCGGAGGCAAGCGTCGCGTGACGCGCCCAGATATGGGTCAGCCCCTCTTCCTCGAGGATCATCTTGAGCGACTCATCCAGGCCAAAGAGGTGATGGGTCGGCGAGGTGCCCCCGAAATACTGATAAACCATCTCGGGGAAGGCGCGCGGCTGCCAATCCCAATAGGGTGTGACCAGATCGGCCTCGCGACTCGCAGCCAGTGCCTTGTCGGAGAACCAGACGAAACCCAG
The DNA here is from genome assembly GCF_002020115.1 of Thioclava sp. DLFJ5-1. NCBI lineage: Bacteria > Pseudomonadati > Pseudomonadota > Alphaproteobacteria > Rhodobacterales > Paracoccaceae > Thioclava > Thioclava sp. DLFJ5-1. The sequence goes on from NZ_MPZU01000005.1 coordinate 228,914, forward strand.
ACCCGGCGGCACCATCAGGCCCTTCTGGCTGGCGGCGACCATCACGTCGACGCCCCAATCATCCATCCGGAACTCGTCGCATCCCAGAGAGGCGATGCAATCGACCATCAGAAGTGCCGGATGCCCCGCCGCGTCGATGGCTGCACGGATCGCCGCCACGTCATTGACCACCGAGGTCGCGGTATCGACATGGGTGAGCAGCACGGCCTTGATCTCGTGATCCTTGTCGGCCCGCAGCGCCTCTTCGACTCGGGCCGGATCGGCCGACGCCTTGATACCGAATTCCAGACGCTGAACGTCCACGCCCATCGTGGCCGCGTTGCGCGCCCAGATATTGCCGAAGCGCCCGGTCACGAGGCTCAGCGCCTTGTCGCCGCGCGAGAACACGTTGGAGATCGACGCCTCCCAAGCCCCGTGCCCATTGGCGATATAGATCGCGACATGGGACGAGGACATCGCCACCCGACGCAGGTTCGCCGCAACCCGGGCCGCGATCTCCTCGATCTCGCCTTCGTAGATATTGGGCGCGGGACGATGCATCGCGGCCAGAACACGGTCAGGCATCGTCGAGGGGCCGGGAATGGCGAGGTAGGGGCGACCTTGGGCAAGGCTCATCGGGTATCTCCGTCTGGCAGAACGGATAATCGGTAATGCCGCCCGCCCGCCGCGTCAATCTCGCGCCCGGCTTGCACGCGCCCCCTGTCTCGCGGTAATTCACGGGCTTAACCGCGTGCCGAATGGCGCGCCTATCGCATGGTGCCTCGTGGCCAAGACTGCAAATCCTTACACGTCGAAACACCTCGCGGGCCGGATGTGGCGCGACTATCTGCTCAAGCACTGGCCGATGATCGGCGTGTCGATGGTCCTTCTGATGATCGAAGGCTCGACGCTGGGCGCACTGAGCTGGATGCTCAAGCCGCTCTTCGACAAGGTCTTCGTGCAAGGCGAGAGCGATCTGATCTGGTGGGTCGGCGCCGCGATCTTCGGGCTGTTCCTGATCCGCGCGACGACCTCGGTGGCCTCGCGCACGGTGATGACGAGCGTCTCGCTGCGCACCTCTAGCGATATGCAGATCGACCTGTTCCGGCACATGCTGCGGCTCGACCAGCATTTCTATCAGGCCAACCCGCCCGGCGCGCTGATCGAACGCGTGCAGGGCGACACCTCCGCCGTGCAGAACGTGTGGAAGATCTTCATCTCCAGCACCGGGCGCGACGCGGTCTCTCTGATATCGCTGTTCGGCGTGGCGGTCGCCATCGATCCCGGCTGGACGCTGGGGGCCGTGATCGGGGCACCGCTCCTGATCCTGCCGGTCGCGATGGCGCAACGCTATATTCGCCGCAAGACCCGCCAGATGCGCGAAAGCTCTTCCGAACGCGCAACCCGGCTCGACGAGGTTTTCCATGGCATCGCCGCCGTGAAGCTCAACGGGATCGAGGAGTATCAGGCGGGGCGTTTCTCCCGTCTGGTGAACGAGGTCCGCATCGCCCAGATCAAGACCACCTTCATCTCGGGTCTGGTACCAGCGATGATCGACATCATAACCGGGCTGGGCTTCTTCGTGGTACTGATCCTCGGCGGCCAGCAGATTCTGGCGGGCGAGCGGTCAGTCGGCGATTTTATGTCTTTCTTCACCGCGATGGCGTTGGCCTTCCAACCGCTGCGCCGTCTCGCGAATTCCGCGGGCGCATGGCAGACGGCAGCGGCGAGCCTCGAGCGGATCTATCGCCTGTTCGACACGCAACCCGCGATCACCTCGCCCGCGCAGCCTGCCGCCCTGCCCGAGACCACGCGGATCGAGTTCGACGACGTGCATCTGCATTACGGCGACAAGCACGTTCTGCGCGGCCTCAGCTTCGTTGCCGAACCGGGCCAGACTACCGCGCTTGTCGGCCCCTCGGGTGCGGGCAAGACCACCGTGTTCAACCTGCTGACCCGGCTCGTCGATCCCGATAGCGGTCGTATCACGTTGGGCGGCACGCCGCTGAACGATCTCGGCCTTGCCGAACTGCGCCAGCATTTCTCGACGGTGTCACAGGATTCCGCGCTGTTCGACGAGACGATCCGCGAAAATGTCCTTCTCGGGCGGCAGGAGGTCGATCCCGACCATATCCAGACCGCGCTCGAAGCGGCTCATGTGACGGAATTCACCGACCTTCTGCAAAACGGCATCAATACCGGCGCAGGCCCGCGCGGCTCGGCGCTGTCGGGCGGGCAACGCCAGCGGGTCGCCATCGCGCGCGCCGTGCTGCGCGACGCGCCGATCCTGCTGCTCGACGAGGCGACCTCCGCCCTCGACACCGTCTCCGAGGCCAAGGTCGCGCAGGCACTGGCGGACCTGAGCCAGGGCCGCACGACGCTGGTGATCGCCCACCGCCTGTCGACCGTGCGCAATGCCGACAAGATCGTGGTGGTGGTCGAGGGTCAGGTCGTCGAACAGGGCACGCATGACGAGCTGCTGGCCAAGAACGGGCCCTATGCGGGGCTCTGCCGGATGCAGCTTCTCGATTGAGTTGGCATTCCCGTCCCGGCTGCCTACATGGGCGGGGAAAGGAGACCTCAATGGCCGAGCGCATTCTCTACGAGATCACCGGTGCGGATCGCGAGCACTTCCTGCAAGGGCTGGTGACGAACGACGTGAGCCACGTGAAAGACGGGCTGGTCTATACCGCCCTGCTGACGCCGCAGGGAAAATTCCTTGCCGATTTCTTCCTGCTGGCGCGCGGCGAGGCGATCGTGCTCGATATCGATGCCAGCATCGCCGAGGCGACGATCAAGCGGCTGGGCATGTACAAGCTGCGTGCGGATGTCGCGATCGCCCCCTCCGATCTGAAGGTCTATCGCGGCACCGGGCCCGCGCCCGAGGGCGCGCTGGCCGATCCGCGCCATCCCGACATGGGCTGGCGGCTCTACGGGGACAAAGCGGGCGATGACGGCACCGATTGGGACGCGATCCGCGTTGCGCATTGCATCCCTGAGACCGGTATCGAGCTGACCCCCGACACGTTCATCCTCGAGGCCGGGTTCGATCGGCTGGACGGCGTCGATTTCCGCAAAGGTTGCTATGTCGGCCAGGAAGTCACCGCGCGGATGAAGCACAAGACCGAGCTGCGCAAAGGCTTCGTCACGGTCGGGATCGAAGGCCCTGCCGAGCCGGGAACCGAGATCACCTCGGACGGGCGCAGCGTCGGGCGTCTGTTCACCCGCTCGGGCGATCGCGCGATTGCTTATCTCCGCTTCGGCCGCGCCGCCGACGCGATGTCGGCGGGTGACGCGGTGGTCACTTATTTATGACCAGCAAGGATCAAATGTTTCGGAAAGCGCAAGCCCCATCCATGCGTTTTACGGAACATCGTGACGCAGAGGAAACGACCGCAAGAAATCCTTCGTAATACGAACGAATTCGCGCGATCTAAAGGCCATCAATAGAGCGCAATTTCAATCACTTAGAAGACCATCTAGGCCTTTGTGCGTTCGCGCTTCGCAAATAGCCGGCCTTGAATTCCAGCGGCACACGCTTACTTCGCGTGCATTGCGATCCCTTGTGAGGGGGCTAGCTTTTGATGGGCGGCAAAGGTGATATGCGCCAGACGCATACCTGCCATGTGACCCAAGGCATATCGAATCGGGGGCCGAACGGCCTAGATGGCCCTCACGCCAGGAAACGCAAGAGCAATAACAAAGGACGGAAGAATGCGCGATTTCGTTGACGGCTCGGCCTTCAATTACGAGCAGGGCCAACGAGCCCGCAAACTGTTCGCCGCTGTGGTTCTCGCGGCGCTGGATGATGCGATTGCAGACGACAAGAAATACGGCAACGGTCCCGAGCAGATCGCCCGCTGGGCACGCTCGCGCGATGGCCGTGAAGTTCTGTCCTGCGCCGGCATCGATCCGAACGAGCGCGTCGTCCGGGGTTTGATGGAATTCGTCGGCAAAGGTGTCCGCACGTCGGTCGCTCTGTCGCGCGAAGAAAGCGAACGCCGCCTCGCCGCGATTTCGGACGAGCACGAGGCCGAAGCCGCCTGATCCTGTCAGGCGCCACGGCGACAGTTGGATACACAAAACGGCGCGTCCCACAGGGCGCGCCGTTTTGAATTTCTTGGGCGTGTTTTTCTCAGCGATCTAAAGAGACGCCTTGCGTGCCTCGTCGGTGGCAAGAGTTTCCCGGTCGATGCACACCTTGTTGGCCGCGCAGAGCAGGGCTAAGTCGCTCTCGGGCGTCCCTGCCCGAGCATCTCCACTCAGTCCAGATCGCGGCTCATCAGAGCGCGCTGCACTTCGCGACGCACCATCTTGCGCAGGTTGCGCGTGATCTTCGCACCGAGCGCGCCTTTAAGCTCTTCGCGCAGCAGCGATGACACGAGGTGCCGGAGCTGGGTCTCGGTCATCGATTGCGCCAGCGGATGCAAGGCGGCATCGGGCTGGTCCGATGTGGACGCAAGCTCGGCCTCGAGCGCGGCGATCTCATCCGCCTCGAAATCTTCCTCGAGCGTCGCACGAAGCTCCGCATAGCTGGACGTCCGCGGCTCCGGCTCCGGGGCACGCGCCCCGGCATCGCTGAGATGCAGGCGACGCGGCGGCGTATCAGCCGCATGCTCGCTAGCCTGCACGAAGTTGGGAGCACTGTCAGCGCCGTCCATCTCCGGCGTGAGATCTTCCCAATTCTGAGCTGCGGTGACGTCCTGCGGCGGCTCAGGCTCAGGCTCGGCTTCGGCCCCCGGCGGCACATCGAAGCCGATCATTGCCTCGGTCCCGAAGGCCTCTTCCTCCGCGCTGATGTCTTCCGGCTCGGTCTCTGCGGGAGAGGCGTCATCGAAATCGAGGCCCGCCAGAGGATCATCCTCGGCGCTTTCAAGCGTCTCGCTGGCGATATCCGTGTCGTCTTCCGCCTCGTCGGCTTCCGGCGCTTGGGGCGCCACGAAACCGGCCACGTCCTCCCACTCGGCGCTGGTGAAGGTCTGCTCCGGATCGGAGCCCTGATCCCAAACCGGCGTAAAACTTTCGGGCAATTCGGTCAGCGGCGCGGTGCCTGCCGGTTCGAACGCGTCGCCCGTCTCGGATTCGTAATCGGCACCATCGCGCGCCACTTCCGCCTCGAGCTGGGCGAGCGAGCCCTCCAGCCGCTTGAGCTCGTCATCAAAGCTGCCCTGCGGCAATTCCGCCTCCGACGGCCAGGGCTCGGCCTCGGCATCGTCGAATTCGGGTTCGAAATTCTGCGGCTTGCGACGCGCCTCGGACAGCGGTGCGGGCTCCACCGACTCGGTGGGCGCCTCCGACAGATCGGCCGCGTCATCCTGCGCCTCTGCGGCTTCCTCTTCCGGCGAAACACCCGGCGCGGACCATTCGAGATCGTGGATATCGCCTTTCGACCCCGCCTGAGTGTCCGACACGAGATGCGCGGGTGTCAAAACCAGCGGATCGGGCGTCGAGCCCTCCCCTTTCGAAGTCGGATAGCTCTCGGCCACACGCGGGCTGTCCTGCGACACCAGTCGCCGGATCGATGCCAGCACATCTTCGATTTCGGGTCTGGGTCGGGTATCAGCCATGATCACTCCATCCTGCCGCGCGCACGCGCGCCTGTCCAGCCGTGACGGATCCGAAACTGCGAGGGACACCCGGAGGCTGCGATGCCTGCGCCACAGCGGCGCGGCAGGCGGGCCCGAAAGCCCGCCGAAACACCGTTCGGTCGTTACTGGCCGATGGCCTTGAGCACACGATCCAGACGCTTGCCCTGCGGGCTGAGCGTGAGGGGCGCGGTGCGGACCGAGTTGTAATAGGCCGCGGGATCATAGGTCGGAATTCCAAGCTTCAGGTTTTCTACCGTCAACAGACCCATAGCGGACAAAAGTTGATAATAAGCTACCTGCAGAGTGGCCGCCGCGTCGATCCGGCCCGCCTGCGCATCCAGCAAGTCCTGCTCGGCCGAGAGCACGTCGAGCGTGGTGCGCGCGCCCAGAAGCGCCTCTTCCTTGACGCCCTGATAGGCGGTCCGGGCTGCGGTGATCTGCTGATCGTAAGCCGAAATCTGCGCCTTCGCGATGTCGATCGCCGCCCAGGCGTTGGCCACGTTTTGCGAGACCGTCACGCCGGCCTGGCTCAGTTGCGCGCGGGCCGATTGATCGTTCGCCACGGCCTGACGCTGCGCCGAAAGAAGCGCGCCACCCGAATAGAGCGTCTGGTTCAGCTCGATCCCGGCGGATTGCGTCTGCACGCCCTGCTCTTGCTGGCGCAGGCCAAGCGAACCGGTGATTTTCGGCAGGCGATTGGCGCGGGCGTAATCCACACCGAGGTCATAGACCGCGACGGTGTGCTGCAGCTGCTTGATGCTCGGATGGGTGCGCAGAGCGATGTCGCGCGCCGCATCCAGCGAACCCGGCAGAGACGGACGCTTCGGGAAGGCCGCGAGGTTGCTCGGATAGTGGCCAGTGGCCGCCTTGTAGGCTTCGCGTGCGGAGCGCAGGTTGCCCTGTGCCGCAGCGAGCGAGGCGCGGGCGGAGGCCAGCTGTGCCTGAGCGAGCGACACGTCGGTCTTGGTGACTTCGCCCACTTCGAAACGGTCGTTCGAGGCCTTGAGCTCTTCGTTGAGGACGCGCGCCGAGTTCTGGTTGATCGCGACCTGCTCGGAGGCCGATTTCACGTCCGAATAGGCCTGGATCGCCGAGAGCAGCACGTTTTGCTCGACCGAGCGCAGACCCTCGCGGGTGGCCAGCACGGTCTCTTTCTTCATAGAGACATTGATCTTGTTGCGACCGAAATCGAACAGCGTCATCGACGCACCGAGCGAAGTCGAGGCGCTCTGCGAGATCGCCCCCGTGGCGTCGGAATTCAGGTAATCGTAGCTCGCGGTCCATTGCAGGACCGGGCGCAGATTCGCGACCGCCTGCGCGACGTCTTCATCGGCGGCCCGCAGTGCGGCCCGGTTCTGCTCCAGCAGGTTCGAATTGCGATATGCAGAGACCAGCGCATCGGCGAGCGTCTCCGCCCCTGCCGCGACCGGCCCAAATGCGGTAGCCGCGACCAAAGCGGTCATAGTCAGAGTCTTGCGCAGCATCGAATGTCCCTCGTTTCCTGTATCGCCGCAGATGCAGGTGTTGTCCCTCTGCCGCCGGGCGCGATTACTTCAAATTCTATCGGCTCAGCGCCCGATTGCATATCCTGCAAAACAGCTAGCCTATTCGATGTGCTCCTCAGAGCACGAATTCACGCGGCTTCACGAACCCCTGGAGGACAGGTGCGGTGCCATTGAAAAGATCGCGCCAGCTCATCGCACCGTCGATCTTGTAACCGATCCGGGCGACCCCGAGGGCGCCTTCCATGAAAATTGCGGTGATCCGGCCGCCTTCTTTGAGTTGCTCGATCAACGCCGCGGGAACGGTTTCGACCGCCCCTTCGATGAGGATCGCGTCATAGGGGCCGTGCTGGGCCGCGCCCTCGGTCAGCGCGCCGGTGACGACGGCGACATTGTCAGCCCCCGCCTCTGCCAGCGCGGACTCTGCCTGCGACGCCATCTCTTCGTCTTCGAGCGCGACGACCGCCTCGGCCATCCGCGCGATCACCGCGGAGGAATAGCCGAGCCCCGCGCCCACATCGAGCACCAGATCATCGGGCTGGATGTCGAGCGCATCGAGCATCTTCGAGAAGTTGCGCGGTTCCAGCAGGACGCGCCCCGGCGCGAGCTCGAGGTTTTCCCCGATATAGGCGGCTTCGCGCTTGGCCGCGGGCACGAATTGCTCGCGCGGCACATGCAGCATCGCCGCGATGATCGGGAATTTGGTCACATCGCTGGGACGGACCTGCGTGTCGACCATCATGGTGCGGCGCGTAGCGAAATCTTGCATGTCGAGAACTCTTCGGTAGCAAACCCTTGTGGCTGGTTTTGCCACAGAAGCAGGGTCTGAGCAAGTTATGCGAGAGGGCCTTCGGACCTGCCCTTGCGCTCAGAGCCGACGTCGCCTGCGCACAATGCGCCAAAGGCACAACTCACCTCTTGCGCGGGCGCTTGCGATACCGTATCTGACGCCAACACCACGGCGGCGAGTTGGCGGAGTGGTGACGCAGCGGATTGCAAATCCGTGTACACCGGTTCGATTCCGGTACTCGCCTCCAAATTTTTCAATGACTTACGTCGCGCTTTCTCGTTCAGAAATCGGATTTTGAAACAAGCGTTGAAACTTTCACGTTCCCTTCTTGTTCTGTTCCATTCGATTCCGGGCTTCTTGGGCCTGCTGTGCAAAAAGTCGCTGTCGGACCTCACCACCATATTTTTTCAGCATTTCTACGCCCGAGTGACCTGTGACGGCCTTCACCATTTCGTCGTCGCATCCAGCTAAGTAGAGCTCGATCGTCGCATTCTTGCGTAGACCGTGCGTGACATATTTCTTAGCTTGCGGGTGCTTCATGCTTGCCTTCACCTTACGCATCTCCTCGGCGATCATGCGGTAGCTTACTGGCCGCCCCTTCGCATCTGTGATCACGTTAAGTCCCTTCTTGGGAACCGCAGATAGATACTCCGCCAAGCGTTCGGTGAGCGGGATCCACAACTCCTTGTCAGTTTTGCCTTGCTTAACCCGATAGACGCCCTCCGAAAGGTCGCCCCAACGGATCTTCACCACATCGCCAATGCGCTGGCCGGTCCCGATACAAAGTTCGTAAACAAGCCTTGCTCTCGCTGTCGCAACTTCTTCGAACTCTTCGCGCACATCCTGCGGCCACGGCTCCCAGCCGTCACTTTTTTGCTTCAGGAGAGGAACGCCATGCGCCGCGGTTTTGTCACCGGTTCCTTTAATAAAGCCTTTCAGTCTTGCATGGTTGAGGAGCACCACCATAACCTGAACGAGATAGTTCGCTTGGCGCCAATGATGCCTGTTCGCTTGCTGTAACTCGTAGATGTGCGTTGTTTCGATCTTAGCCGGCTCATAGTCGCCCCAAATATCTCGAATATGGCTAATATACTTGTGGTAGTCGCTTTTCGTGCGGGGAGCGAGTTTCTGAAAAGCCTCGCTTTCATAATAGCTTAGAATAAGGGCCTCAAAGTTCCTCTTGGAAGGAGCTGACTTTTCTGCCTTAAGAAGCCGATTATAATGATCCCAGAATTCTGGCGACCCCGGTTCCTCGTGCATCATCTCTGACTGGCCGCGAGCCCGGCGAATAAACCGAACATACTCACGATCTTCGTAGACATATTTAGGGAGCGCTCTCCTCGTCATTTCTTCCTCATCCTCAGATCACCGCTGAGGAAGTCATCAGGGTGTTCTTGTTCAATCTTCGTCATGTGGAGGATGACACAGCCATCTGGCTTAATCTCGATCCGCGCGCCGGCCAATCCAGCGTCGGACAATTCGCGCACAAGTGTGGCGACAAGTCTTTTCGAGTGTGCCTGGGGGCTTGTGGCCATCTTCTTTTCCTAGCGATATTCCCTCTTGGGGCCTGAATTTCCGAGGTTTTGGCCCCGCATTCCCTATTGTGGTGCTTTGGGGTGAAATACCGAAGAGGTTTCGTTCCTCAATCCACAGGAAATCGTGGACAGGATGTAGCCGCTCCCTACGCCACATGGGTCCAGGCGCGGCTCTTCTGCTTCGGCGTGAGGATTAGCTTGATTGATCTGGAGCTTTGATTTTCTTTACTTCGACCTGGATCGGCAGCCATTCTCTTGTGAATAAACCGCGCGGATCGAGCACACGAAGTTTTCTTCAGTCACGTGTTCGGAACACGTGGGAGACCTCAGATGACATCCAACTCGAACGCTCCGGCAAAAGAAGATTTCACAACCTTCAGCACGCAAAGGGCGGCCTTCGTCGTGCTGCATCAGTAACGCTCCCCACTCCGCCTGGTGTGCCACGCAATCACTCTGCGTCTGCAAACAAGCTGAAACGCGCGACCAACGCTAAATTCTCGGGAGAGAGCGCACCTTCATGACACTGCCCCCGAGGCGTCTTTCACGAAAGCGAATAGCACCTCCTGTTTGTGAAGAAGATGAACCTTTGCCGCGCGGCTCCAATATTCGGAAGACAAGCGAAGCAACGCCTTCTTCGCGGAAACACCTCACGCTTCGATCAGTGCCCCGTCGCGGAGATGGATCAACCGATCGAAGCGGTCGAAGATTTTCTCGTCATGCGTCACGGTGAGAATACAGGCTTCCTGCTCGACGGCGAGCTTTCGCAGCAAATCCATCACAAGCTGAGCCCGCACGGAATCGAGAGCCGCCGTTGGCTCGTCGGCAAGAATGATCCGGGGTCGGTTCGCCAGCGCGCGCGCGATGGCAACGCGCTGCGCTTCCCCGCCTGACAGATGCGCGGGCTTGACCCCGGCGCGATGTCCGACCTCGAGATAATCCAGCAATTCGCGTGCCCGTGCTTTCGCCGCCGCAGGCTTCCAGCCCGCGAGATTCAGCACCACCGAGACATTCTCTTCGGCTGTGAGGAACGGAAGCAAGTTATGCGCCTGAAAGATGAAGCCGATCTTGTCGAGACGAAGTTGGCGCAGGTTGCCACGCAGCCATCGGCCGTCAAACACCGTCTCGCCATCAAGCAAGAGACGGCCTGCCGAGGGGTCAACAATGCAGCCGATAATGTTGAGCAGTGTGGTCTTTCCCGAACCCGAAGGGCCGAGCATCGCCACCACCTCGCCCGCATGGATCTGCAATTCGACCACGCGCAATGCATCGACGCGTGTTTCACCCTCGCCATAATGCTTGGCTACGCCTGACACATCGACGAGAAGATCACCAATTGCCATCTCAGCCTCCAATCGCCGTCGCAGGGTCGACCTTGAGCGCGGCACGGATACCGAGCCCGGAGGCCACGATGCAGACACCAACGATGATCCCGGCAAGCACCAATGCGTTGGTGGGCTCCAGCACAACACGGCGAGGAAAATTGTCTTTCACCAGCAAAATCAAAGACAGCCCGATCGCCCAGCCGGAAATTCCCAGGATCAGAGCCTGCTGAACGATGAGACCGAGGATCGTGCGATCTGGTGCCCCGATCAGCTTGAGCGTCGCGATCTGTTTAAGCTTCTCCATCGTCATCGTGTAGATGATCAGCGCTATCACCACCGCCGAGACCGTCAGCAGGATTCCCAGAAACAGCCCGATCTGGCGGCGTGCGCGATCGACGACCGATGCGAGCAAAAGTTCTTCTTGCTGTGCCTGGGTCAGAGCGCCCAAATGCTTCCATTGCCTGATCGTCGTAGCCACCCGCTCAACATCGGCATCGGGCTCAATCCGTGCAATTACTGCGGAGACATTGCTGGCGTCTGGCGACGTAGCGCCACGCGCCGCGCGGACCCTCTCGGCAGCGGGATCGAGTTCGCTTTGCAAAGCCATTGCATCGGAAAGCGTCATGAAGACCGCGGGGTCACCGCCGGAGTTCATCGCATTTTCTGTCAGCCCGACGACGGTAAACCGGTTACGTCCGATACGGATCGTGTCGCCGACCTGAAGCCCTGACTTTCGATCGGCCACCAATTCGTAGTGGCTGCGCCCAAGCCCACGCCCATCAGTGATGGTGAAGGGACCTCCCGGACGACCGCGCTCGTAACCTATAACATATAGCCGGAGCGTCTGCGTCCCGTGCTGTGCCTCGATCGTCTGGTAAGTGATCGCGCCCGCGTCAGAGATCCCCGGAAGGCGCGCCACCGCATCGCGCGTCGCGGAAGGTAGCGAAGACGCCTCGGCAAAGGGCCCCTGAGTATTCGCCTCAACGACCCAGAGATCTGCGCGCGGTGCTTTAACCGCCGCAAGTGCATCCGAAACAAGACCGTTATAAATCCCGATCATCGCCAGCACGACAGTCATCAGTAACCCCAACCCGAAGCAGGTCAGGACAAAGCGAAACAGGCTATGCCGGATATCCTTGAGCGCAAGATTCACTCGTCCACCTCGACGCTCACCTTTCGGCCTTCGACCGCGCCTTTGGGAACCGGCGAAACAACCTCTGCGCCTTCCGGCAGACCGTCCGTCACCTCTGCGCGGCCGAGATCGTCGCGCGCACCGAATTCCAGGGTCGCCTGCGCGAGCGCACCATCCTGCGCGATCCAGACCGTTCCCGAAGCACCGTCGAAGCCCGTGATATCGACCTCGGGCACCATCAACGCCCGATCGCGATGACCGGTCGTGACCAGAGTCTCAGCCTGTTCGCCCAGATACATTTCGGCGGGGCAATCCGTGCAGGCGAGCCAGACCTTGCGCTCCTCGTTGACGCGGTCGCTTTCCAGCCCGATCCGCACGATTTCGCCATGAAACTCTTGTTGCGGGCGCGAACGAAGACGGATGGCGCCCACCTGCCCCAGCGCAAGCTGACCCGCGCGCTCCTCGTCGATATAGGCCTGAATCCAGATCGTCTGCGGATCAATCAGGCTGAAGATCGTGTCACCCGCCTTGACCACCGTGCCGGCCTCCGCCTTGCGCGCAATGATCAAGGCATCATAGGGCGCCGCCAGAACGTGTTTTTCCAGAAGCGTGCGGGCCGATTGCAGATTAGCATCCGCTTCCGCCGCCTGAGCCCGCAGCACCATCAGCTCGGTTTCGGCCACCGCGAGATCGGCGCGCGCCACATCGAGATCGCGCTGGGTTTCCTCCGCGCTCTGCTTTGAGGCGCGATCCGTTCGTGCAAGTTCCTGCTGGCGCGTATTGGCCGCCTCGCGCTGTGACAAAACCGCCTGAGCGCGTGGCAGGGCAGCTTCCGCCTTGGCGAGCGCTGCACGTGCCGCTTCCACCCCCGCATCAGCCTGGGCAACGCGCGCCTGTTGTTCTTCGGGATGCAAACGCGCCAATTCCTGCCCAGCCATAACACGATCACCAGCATCTGCTGACAGGCTCTGCACGGCGCCCCCCAGTTCGAAGCCAACGGCGCTCAGCACACGTGCCTCAACTGTTCCCAAACCATAAATCCGGAGCGTGACATCCGTCTCTGGCGAAAGCACCGTTACCGGCAGCGGACGGTGGCGCAGCACCCAAATCCCAACCGCCAGCGCGACTGCGGCTACACCGACGACAAACCAGCTCTTACGCATCTCTCAGCCATCCTTCCTGCATTCGAGCAAGCGCAGTTGCACATCCAGCAGCGCCAGCCCGGTCTCTTCCATTGACGTCGTGCGCGGCCCGAGCGCCCATCGGATCGCGGCGCCCTGGACAAGCGAGCTCAGCAGATAAGCAGCATCACGCGGCATGAGATCGACCGATACCCGCCCCTGTGCTTGTGCGGCGGCGATGTCCGCCTCAAGCGTTTCATGGAATACGCTTAGGCGCTCCCGAAAAGCCCCGCGCAGAACTTCGTTCTCGGTCGTCAATTCTCGCGAGAACAGGAGCATTGGGATCGCCGGAGTGCGCGCGATCACCCCAAGCTGTGCCGCCACCAATGCGCGCACCCGGTCCAGCGGATCTGACACACCCTCGAGCGCTGCCTCCCAGGCTGCCGCCAGGGTGTCGGTGACATGCTCGGCGACCGCACCCCAAAGCTCCGCCTTGGACGGGAAGTGCCGGAACAGAGCCGCCTGTGTCAGCCCGATCTGTTTCGCGACCGCATTCGTAGTCACGCGATCAGGGCCGATCTGGTCGGCCATCTCGAGGACGGTCGAAACGATTTCTGCTTTTCGTAGATCTGCGGATTTTCGCATCACATGCCCATTAGTAAGTTATTGATTACTTACTAATGGGTGGCTTTCGAAACGTCAACTGGCTCTTAGAACTGAAACCAATCCCGCATTGCCAGCGACCATTGCTCTCGGAATTTGCGAAATCGAAAGCACCCTCGGTGGCCCGTCAGGCGCCCACAAGACCGCGCGCATCGTCGAACCAGTCGTTGAGCGCCTCGAGTGAGAAAGGAAGGCGACAACCATATCCGCCCGTAAACTCGTCATAAGCAAGTTCGTTCAGGCCGTTGATACCAACGAGGACGGGAATTCCCTGCAGTATAGCTTCAGCAATCACCGGGCGAAACCCGCGCCCCTCGGACTCCATCTTACCGAACTTATTCACGACAAGCAGATCGGCTCCACATGCAAGGCTATGTGAAACCGCTGCGACAGAAGCCTCAAGCGCTGCAGGATCAAGGCGGCAGCCGCGAGATCCCTCGCCAAGTGATTGCGAGATCGATAACACCGGCCCGTCGGGCAAAACCTTAATATCCATATCGCAGGCATGGCTTTTAGGCCGATCAATATTGACCTGAACAACGCCGCACACGCGATGCCCTCGCGCAATCACCTGTCGGGCAAAGCGCGCCATCAGAAAGTCCACGTCGCCCCGGCCAGGGCTTTGAATAGCTGCGATAGAAAACATTTCATGTCCTTTCCAATCAATCATTCGCCAAGATTCAGCGCTGCACATCCTCACCGAAAACGCTCGCGCGCGTGATGGTGCAGTCGAGGTCAGCGAGAACCCCGTCCTTGAGCCCATAGATCAATCCGTGAACCTTGACGGGCTCTCCTGCGGTCCAAGCTTGCTGAAGAATTGGTGTCTCAGCTATGCGTCGCACACCCTCGATCACGTTGAGCTCGGCCAAACGGTCGCGCCGGGCCTCGATATTGGCCAGCTGCCCCAGATCAATCGCATAGGCGCGCGCAAGACGACGAATTGGTTCAAGCCAATGGTCCGTGAGACCGCCGAGCATCTCCTCGGTCGCAGCTTTGACACCGCCGCAGCCGTAATGACCACAAACGATAATCTCGCGAATACCAAGGCTTTCGACGGCAAATTCAAGCGCACTCAGCAAGTTCATGTCTGAAGAATGCACGACGTTGGCGACGTTCCGGTGGACGAAGACCTCGCCGGGATCAAGCCCCGCAACAACATTCGCAGGCACGCGGCTATCGGCGCAACCAACCCAGAAGAACTCCGGGTTTTGCCGCGTCGCAAGACGTGAGAAATAGCCAGGCTCCTCCGCCTTGCGGCGTTCCGACCAAGTGCGGTTGCGGGTGAAAAGATCGCTCAGCATCGCTTTCGTCCCTATGCCGCCAGATCGACCCCAGAGATATCTGCTCGTGCGGCGAGCTCCGCCACGAAGGCGCGCACTGCGCGTGTCCAGGCTGCCTTCTCCATCGCTTCGGCAATACGCGGACGCACGGTCTCGTATGGCAGTGGAGCGCCTTCGGCGACCGCATCGAGCCGGATCACATGCCAGCCGAAGCGACTGAGCACGGGCTCCGCGGTAAGCTCTCCTTCGCCAAGCGCACGCAGCGCTTTCTCGAACTCAGGAACGGTGTCGCCCGGGCCGAGCTGGCCGAGGAAGCCGCCCTCGCCGCGCGACGAGCAGTCGCTATTCTCCTTGGCTAGACGCGCAAAGCTTTTGGGTTTTTCGATCGCCTCTGTCGCCAAGGCGCGCGCGCGGGCCTCAGCTGTCTCGCGTTGCGCCTCGTTGCGCGGATCGCAGGCGATCAGTATATGCGCGGCTTCCCAAAGCGGCGGGGCGCGGAACCGCGTGGGATCACGGCTCCATTCGACTTGGATATCCTCCTCGGAGGGAGGCGTCACCTCGACGGCATCCTCGAGAAGCGCACGGATCAGAGCCTCGTCCTCGGTCTCGATCTGTCCCGGAGCGACCTCCTGAGGGTCGACGTCAATCGCACGTTGCTCCGCTTCTTGCAGAAGAAGCGCGCGAACCGCGAGCGCATTGGCCGCCTTGCGCCAGGCAATGCCGGGTTTGTCACTCGGGCTGTTATGATGCTGGGCTTCCGCAGCAATCGCCGCGGAAGGGATAGTCTGGCCATTCACGACCACATCGGGAAAGAGCGGTTTGGTCATTGCTCTCACTCCGCAGCCGAAGGTCGCTTCGCCGCAGCGATACGCCTCTTATTGATGTCGGCAGCACTGCGCTCAGGCAACTTGGAGCTCCGGCGAGACCGCACGATCTGATAACCGGGGCGCAGCAGCAAATAACGTAGCGGCGCGAAGATCCCCGAAGCTATGTGAACGAGGCGGGTGAAGGGGACCAACAGGAAAATGGTCAGTCCGAGCGCGATGTGCAGCTTGAACACAAGCGCCGCGCCCGCGACATAGTCCGCAGCACCCGGCTGGAACGTCCAGATCATCTGCGCCCATGTCATGAACTTGACCATCTCGTGACCGTCGGAGTGTTGCCAGCTCACCGGAACCGTCCCGAGACCGAGCAGAAGCTGAGCCAGCAGGAGCACGAGGATCGCGATATCGGCAAAGCTCGACGTCAACCGGATACGTTGGTCGGTCCAGCGGCGATAGAGCAGCATCCCGCCGCCGATCGTCGCCATCACGCCCGCGATCCCGCCTGCCACGATTGCGAGGATTTGTTTGGCGCCGTGGCTGACATGGAGCATGTCGAATACCCAGATCGGCGTCAGAAGGCCGACGACATGGCCCACGAAGATCACAAGAACCCCGACATGGAACAGGATCGACGCGATCGCGAAATGACGCTGTCGCAGCAACTGGCTCGACGAGGTTTTCCAAGTGAAGGGATCACGATCGTAACGCGCGATCGATCCCAGGAAGAGCACGGAAAGTGCGATGTAGGGGTAGATGCCAAAGAGAAACGTATTCATCTGAGCCTCCGTCATTCCGCCGCAGTTTTCGCGTGGCGCAGTTTGGGCGGATCCATCTGCGCGAGCATGTCGCGCACCTGCGGACAGCCTGCATTCGGGTCGGGACCGAAGGTAACCTCGGTTTCTTCCCAGATCTTGTCGATCTCCTCGAGATCGTCGGGGGACGGATCAGGTCGCGCGAGAATCTCGGCCACAGCCTCCTCGTCAGCCATCTCACCCGACATTTGCACGAGCGCCGTGAAGATCGCCGCATAGGCGCTCTCGCGCTTGCCCAACCGTTCCCCGACCGCAGCGAGGATATGGGCTGCATCCGCCAGCATATCGCGCGCTTCCTCGGGCGGACGAGCCGCAAGGAACTCGAGCAGCACGGGAAGATGGTCGGGCAGTTCGGTCGTTGCTGGCTCAAAACCTGCCGCACGATAGGTCTCGAGCAGGTCGACCATGGCACCGCCACGATCACGGCTTTCTCCATGGACATGTTCGAAGAGGTTGAGCGACAGGCTGCGCGAGCGGTCGAAGAGCATCACATAGTCCTCTTCGAGCGCGTAGATGTCACGGGCACCGAGTTCTTCGATCAGCGGGCGCAAGTCCCGCCGTGCCACCGCCGTGAGCCGCGTCTCGGAGGCGAGAACGCCCCCGATTTCCGGCATCGCTTGTTGCAGTTCCTGCGTCGGATAGCTCAGCAGGACCGAGAAGGCCTTGAGCGTGCGATCGTTGAGTTGATGGTCCATCACTGCACCTCCTGCGGCATCTTGAGCGGTCTTTTGGAGCCCCCGAAGAGCGAGCCCTTCGAGATCCCGGTCGAGCAGCCGTTGCAATCGGTGAACCCGGTGCCCGCGCGCAGGTCATAGGCATCCTCGACCTGTTCACGATGGGTCGTCGGGATCACGAAGCGGTCCTCGTAATCGGCGAGCGCCATGATCTTATACATATCCTCGATCACACGACCCGAGAGACCGACACGTGCGGCGATCCCTTCGTCGCGAACCCCGTCGACGGTCTTGGCCCGCATGTAGGAACGCATCGCAAGCATCCGCTCAAGCGCGGTAGCGATCGGCGCCTCGTCACCGGCTGTCAGCATGTTGGCGAGGTAGCGCAGCGGAATACGCAGGCTCTTCACGTCCGGCATCGCGCCATCCATGCCGATCGCGCCCGCCTCGGCGGCGTTCTGGATCGGTGAGAGCGGCGGAATATACCAGACCATCGGCAGCGTCCGGTATTCGGGATGCAGCGGGAAGGCGACCTTCCACTCCATCGCCATCTTCCAGATCGGGCTTTGCTGCGCCGACTTGATCCATTCCTCCGGAACGCCATCGGCTCGTGCGGCCTCGATTACGACCGGATCGTTGGGATCGAGGAACACGTCGAGCTGCGCGTCATAGAGCTGCTGCTCGGAGGGCGCATTCGCCGCTTGCTCGATCTTGTCGGCATCATAGAGCATGACGCCGAGATACCGAATCCGGCCCACGCAGGTTTCCGAACAAACGGTCGGGTTGCCGCTCTCGATCCGCGGGTAGCACAGGGTGCATTTCTCGGATTTTCCGGTCGACCAGTTGTAATAGACCTTCTTGTAGGGGCAGCCCGAGACGCACATCCGCCAGCCGCGGCATTTTTCCTGGTCGATCAGGACGATGCCGTCTTCCTCACGTTTGTAGATCGCACCCGAAGGACACGACGCTGCACAGGCCGGATTAAGGCAATGCTCGCACAGTCGCGGCAGATACATCATGAAGGTGTTCTCGTATTCCCCGTAGATCTCCTTCTGCACCCCCTCGAAGTTGTAGTCCTTCGAGCGTTTCGAGAATTCGCCGCCAAGGATTTCTTCCCAGTTCGGCCCCTTTTCGATTTTCTCGATCCGTTCGCCAGTGATCTTGGAGAGCGGGCGGGCGGTCGGAAAAGCCTTCATCTCGGGCGCGTTGGCGAGATGCTCATAGTCGAAATCGAACGGCTCATAATAATCGTCGATCGCAGGCAGGTCGGGGTTGGCGAAGATATTCGCCACGATCCGCCATTTCGAACCCTGCCGCGGGATCAGCTTACCGGAACGGGTGCGTTTCCAGCCACCGTTCCAGCGTTTCTGATTTTCCCAGTCGGTCGGGTAGCCGGTGCCGGGCTTAGTCTCGACGTTGTTGAACCAAGCGTATTCGACACCGTCGCGGCTGGTCCAGACGTTCTTGCAAGTCACGGAGCAGGTGTGACACCCGATACATTTGTCGAGGTTCAGCACCATGCCGATTTGTGCGCGGACTCTCATTCTGCTGCCTCCTGGGTAGCGGGCTCATCGAGCCAGTCGATCTTCTTCATCTTGCGGACCACGACGAATTCGTCGCGGTTCGCACCCACGGTGCCGTAGTAGTTGAACCCGTAGGAAAGCTGGGCGTAGCCACCGATCATATGCGTGGGCTTGAGCGTCGCGCGGGTCACCGAATTGTGGATGCCTCCACGCAGGCCGGTCTTCTGAGAGCCGGGCGTATTCACGATCTTCTCCTGGGCGTGATACATGAAGATCGTGCCTTCCTTCATCCGCTGAGAGACAACCGCCCGCGCGGTCAGCGCGCCGTTAACGTTGTAGGCTTCAACCCAGTCGTTATCTTCGATTCCCGCTTTCTTCGCGTCGGTCTCCGAAATCCAGACCACCGGCCCGCCGCGGTTCAGCGTGAGCATCAGCAGGTTGTCGGTATAGGTGGAGTGGATGCCCCACTTCTGGTGCGGAGTGATGAAGTTCAGCACAACATGCTTGTCGTCGCCGGCGAGCACATCTTGCGTCACAGTCTTCAGGTCGACCGGCGGACGATAGGACACGAAGCCCTCGCCGAAAGCGCGCATCCAGAGGTGGTCCTGATAGAGCTGCTGACGACCTGAAAGGGTGCGCCATGGGATCAGCTCATGCACGTTGGTGTAGCCGGCGTTGTAGCAGACTTCCTCGCTCTCGATACCCGACCAGGTCGGGGACGAGATGATCTTGCGCGGTTGCGCGGCGATATCACGGAAGCGGATCTTCGTGTGCTCCTGCCCTTCGGCAAGGTGCTTATGCCCGCGGCCGGTGGGCTTCTCGAGCGCCCCCCAAGCCTTGACCGCAACCTCGCCGTTGGTTTCGGGCGCGAGCATTAGGATCACCTCGGTTGCGTCGATGTCGGTATCGATTTTCGGACAACCTTTGGTGGGACCATCCTCCCATTCGCCATTGAGTTTGCGAAGCGCTTCGACCTCGTGCTTGGTATCCCAGCCAATGCCCTTGCCGCCATTGCCCAGCTTGTCCATCAGCGGACCGAGCGCCACATACCGATCGTAGATCGCACCGTAGTCGCGCTCGACAGTGACGTAGTTAGGCGCGGTTTTACCCGGGATCAGGTCGCATTCACCCTTCTTCCAATCGCGCACCTCGGGCTGAGCCAATTCGCCTGCCGTGTCGTGCAGGATCGGCGCCTGGACAATGTCGGTTTCCTGACCAAGAACCTCCGGCGAAACCTCTTGGAATTTCTTGGCGATCGCCTTGAAGATCTCCCAGTCGGACTTCGACTCGTAAGCTGGGTCTACAGCCGCTTGAAGCGGGTGAATGAACGGGTGCATGTCCGAGGTGTTGAGGTCGTTCTTCTCATACCACGAAGCGGTCGGCAGAACGACGTCGGAATAGACTGCGGTCGTCGACATACGGAAGTCGATGCAAACGAGCAGGTCGAGTTTGCCTTCCGGTGCCTCGTCATGCCAAACGGCCTCCTTCGGCTTCGCCCGACCTTCCTCGCCGAGATCCTTTCCGAGAATCCCGCTGTCGGTGCCGAGTAGGTGACGAATGAAATATTCGTGCCCCTTGCCCGACGAACCCAAGAGGTTCGAGCGCCACACATAGAGATTGCGCATCCAGTTTTCAGGAGCGTCAGGGTCCTCGCAGGACATCTGCAGCTCACCGGACTTCAGCTTTTCGGCCACGTAGTCTTTGGGATCCATGCCCGCTGCCTTGGCAGCCTTGGTGACCTCAAGCGGGTTCGTCTTGAGTTGCGGCGCCGAAGGCAACCACCCCATACGCTCGGCGCGTATGTTGTAGTCGATCAGCGAGATGTCCCAGTCACCCTTCGGCGCGGTCGGAGACAGGATCTCGTCCACCCCGAGCGTTTCGTAACGCCATTGGTCAGAATGGGCATAGAAGGCTGAGGTGCCGTTCATCTGACGCGGCGGGCGCCCCCAATCCAGAGCGAAGGCGAGCGGAAGCCAACCCGTTTGCGGGCGCAGTTTCTCCTGACCGACATAGTGGCTCCAACCACCACCTTCCTGACCGACGCAACCGCACATCACCAGCAGGTTGATGATGCCACGGTAGTTCATGTCCATATGATACCAGTGGTTCAGACCCGCCCCCAGGATCACCATGGATTTGCCGTGAGTCTTTTCGGCATTGCTGGCGAACTCGCGTGCGACCGCGATGATCTTGTCGGCGGAGACCCCGGTGATCTTCTCGGCCCATTTCGGCGTGTAGGGCAGGTCCTCATTGAAGTCATGGCTGACCCAGTCGCCCCCCAGACCACGATCGAGACCGTAATTCGCACAAAGGAGGTCAAACACGGTCGCGACCATGGCCTCGCGGCCATCAGCGAGCGTGACCTTTCTAACCGGCACGTTTCGGGTCAGGACGTCAGGGTGTTGGCACTTGACGAAATTCTCCGTAGCGGCGCCGCCGAAATAGGGGAAATCGACACCGACGACATCGTCATGGCACTCTTCCATAACCTGGCTAAGCCGAAGCTTCGCCTCTCCCGTGCTGGCGCGGTCCTCGAGGTTCCACTTGCCCTCTTCCCCCCAACGGAAACCGATGGACCCGTTCGGCACGACCATCGCCCCGGAGGCTTCATCATAGGCAACGGTCTTCCATTCGGGGTTGTTGCTCTCACCCAATCCGTCTGCGAGGTCCGAAGCCCGAAGCATCTTGCCGGGGATGTGGCGGCCATCCTCCTCATCGAGCAGCACGAGCATCGGCATGTCCGAATAGCGACGCGCATAATCCTCGAAATACTCGGCCTGACGGTCGAGATGATATTCGCGCAGGACCACATGCCCCATCGCCATCGCCAGCGCCGAGTCGGTGCCCTGCTTGGGATTGAGCCAGATGTCACCGAATTTCGAGGCTTCCGAGTAATCAGGGCAAATCACGGCGGATTTGGTGCCGCGGTAGCGGGCCTCGGTATAGAAATGAGCGTCCGGCGTGCGGGTTTGCGGCACGTTCGAGCCCCAAATCAGCAGATAGCCCGCATTATACCAATCCGCAGATTCCGGGACGTCGGTCTGCTCGCCCCAGGTCTGCGGCGAGGCAGGCGGAAGATCGCAATACCAGTCATAGAAGGACAGACAGGTGCCGCCCAGCAGAGACAGGTAACGCGCACCTGCAGCGTAGCTGACCATCGACATGGCCGGGATCGGCGAGAAGCCGAAGACGCGATCGGGCCCGTAGGTCTTTGCAGTATAGGCATTGGCGGTCGCAGCGATCTCGGTAGCTTCGTCCCAGCTCGCGCGCACAAAACCGCCCTTCCCGCGGGCCTTGGTGTATTCGGCGCGCAGCAGAGGATCGCTCTGGATGGCAGTCCATGCTTCGATTGGCGACTTGGTCTTGCGCATCTCGCGCCACATTTTCAGCAGCTTGCCACGCACCATCGGGTGCTTCATCCGCGCTGCGGAATAGAGATACCAGCTATAGGAGGCGCCGCGGGCACAGCCGCGCGGCTCGTGGTTGGGCAATCCGGGACGCGTGCGCGGGTAATCGGTCTGCTGGGTCTCCCATGTCACGATCCCCGACTTCACGTAAATCTTCCAGCTGCAAGACCCGGTGCAGTTCACACCATGGGTCGAGCGGACGATCTTGTCGTGACGCCAGCGGGACCGATAGGTCTCTTCCCATTTACGGTCCTCGCGGGTCACCTGCCCGTGGCCGTCGGAGAACTGCTCCAACTCCTTGGATTGCAGGAAATTAAGTCTGTCGAGCAAGTGGCTCATGTCGCGTCTCCTTGCGGAAATGGATTGGAAGCGCGCGCCGCGGGACGCCACGGCGCGCGCCGGTCGCGTCAGCAGGGAACGGAGGCGCCCTTGCGGCTGTAGAAGAACCACGTCACCACCACGCAGAGCGCGTAGAAGATCATGAAGCCCCACAGAGCTGCGTTGGGAGCGCCGGTCAGGCTGATCGACGTGCCGTAGAATTTCGGGATGAAGAAGGCACCATAGGCCGCGATCGCCGAGGTGAAGGCGATGATCGCCGAGCTCTCCAGCTCCGATTGCTTGAGCGTGGCGGCCGCGTCGAGATGCGGGTTCAGACGCGGCACTTCCTGACGCATGATCGAGGGGATCATCTGGAAGGTCGAGGCATTGCCCACGCCGGTCAGGAAGAACAGCGCCATGAAGCAGGCGAAGAAGCCCCAGAAGCTACCGGCGTCACCGGCCGAGGGCAGGAACTGCAGCACCCCCCAGACGGCGACGATCATGCCGACGAAGGTCCAGAAGGTCACGCGACCGCCACCGAACTTGTCGGAAATCCAACCCGTGCCGGCCCGGCTCAGCGCGCCCACGAGCGGCCCGAGGAAGGCGAACTGCAGCACGTCCACCTCAGGAAACTGCGTCTTCATGAGCAGCGGGAAGCCAGCGGAATAGCCGATGAAGCTTCCGAACGTGCCGGTGTAGAGGACGCACATCACCCAGTTGTGGAAGCGCGAGAAAATCACTGATTGCTGTTTGAACGAAGCGCTGGCCGATGCGATGTCATTCATCCCGAACCATGCGGCGATCGCCGAAAGGACGATGAAGGGCACCCAGACGAAACCAGCGTTCTGCAGGAAGAGCTCACCCCCTGCCGACAATTGCTGGGGCGCGCCGCCGAGGGAGCCGAAGACGCCCGTGGTGATCACGATCGGCACGAGGAACTGCATCACCGAGACGCCCGCGTTGCCGAGGCCTGCATTGAGAGCCAGCGCGTTCCCCTTGGTCTTCTTGGGGTAGAAATAAGCGATGTTGGCCATCGAGGAGGCGAAGTTTCCACCACCGAAGCCGCAGAGCAGCGCGAGCAGCAGGAAGATGGCGTAGGGGGTCTCGGGGTTCTGCACCGCAAAGCCGATACCGAGCGCGGGCAAAAGCAGCGTGGCGGTCGAGAAGGCCGTCCATTTGCGGCCGCCGAAGATCGGGATCATGAAGCTGTAGAAGATGCGCAGTGTCGCGCCCGACAGGCCCGGCAGTGCCGCCAGCCAGAACAGTTGTCCGGTAGAGTAGTCGAAGCCGATTGCGGGAAGCTTGGCGACCACGACGGACCACACCATCCAGACCGAGAAGGCGAGGAGAAGCGCGGGGATCGATATCCAGAGGTTGCGGGTGGCGATCGCATGCCCGCGGGTTTTCCAGAACTCCGGATCCTCGGGACGCCAGTCGGTCAGCACGTGGCCGCTTTGACCGGAGGTTGCTGTTGTGGTGGCCATTGGAGTGGCTCCTTCAGAAATGTGCGAGGGGGGCGGGCCACCCAGCGGGAAGCCCGTTGGGTATTCATCAAGGCATGGACTTCGCGAGCGGCTCATCGGGCACATCGGAAAGATACTTCTCTCCTTTGAGACCAGGATGCCGTGCATGTTCCATGCGGCGGATGGCGATGTGCATCCAGACCGTCGAGACGAGGACCAGCACGAAGAGCAACATGAAGGGAGCAGTCCAGACACCGCTTTGGTCGAGCAAGAAGCCGAAGCTGATGGGCAGGAAGAAACCACCCAGTCCCCCGATCATGCCGACGAGTCCGCCAACGGCCCCGACGTGATGCGGGTAATAAACCGGGATATGCTTGTAGACGGCAGCCTTTCCGAGGCTCATCACGAAGCCCAAGATCACGGTCATCACCATAAACATCGTCGCGTTGAGGCCGAAGGTGAACGAGATCGGGCCGTGGATGCCTTCAACTGTGTAGCTGGTCTCGGGGTAGCTCATGACGAACAGGAGCACGAGCGAGACAATGAAGGTCAAATACATGACGAAACGCGCGCCCCATTTGTCGGACATCCACCCACCAAGAGCGCGGAAAACGGAACCAGGCAGGGAGTAGAAGCCAGCAAAGACTCCGGCCGTCGTGAGCGGCAGCCCATAAGCCCCGACATAGTAGCGCGGCAAGAACGAGGCGAGCGCAACAAAACCGCCGAAGACGAAGAAGTAATAGGTAGCGAAACGCCAAACCTGGATATTCTTGAGCGGTGCGAGTTGGTCCCCTGCAGATACCGGTTTGGCGCCAGTCTTCTTGCGTTCCTGTTGCACCGGATCGGTCTTCGCAGTCAGGTAGAAGAACACTGCCGTTGCAGCGAGAACGACGGCATAGACCTTCGCAGTCCCTTCCCAGCCAAGCGCGACGACAAGGAAGGGAGCAGCGAAGTTCGTCACCGCAGCGCCGACGTTGCCCGCGCCGAAGATACCCAAGGCGGTGCCCTGACGTTCTTTCTCGAACCAGCGTGACGTGTATGCGACGCCGACAATGAAGGACCCCCCCGCCAGGCCAAGGCCAAGTGCTGCGATCAGGAAAACCTCGTAGGTGTGAACCGTTGCCAGCAGCCAGACAGCAACTGCCGTAATGAGCATCTGCAGCGGAAACATGATCCGGCCACCGAACTGCTCGGTCCAGACGCCAAGGAAGATACGGCTGATCGAACCCGTCAGAACCGGGGTGGCAACCAACAGTCCGAACTGCGTATCGGACAAGCCAAGCTCCTGCTTGATCCGGACGCCAATGATCGAAAAAATCGTCCAGACCGCGAAGCAGACGGTGAAGGCGAAAGTGCTGAGCCCCAATGCCCGGTATTGGTCCGAACGAGTGACTCCATCGAGTGTATGCATGTTCTCTCTCCGCAGTTGGGCCGACGTGAACCGCCGGTCTGGTTGCGGACAGATCAACAGGCAGGGAGACTGGAAAAGGTTGATCGAAATCAAACCGATTAGCTGGTAGGATCGAAATAAGTCACCGCTCGGCAAGGATCACGCCGACAGAAAACACCTATCAACCCGCTCGCCAATCGGTGACAATTGACCGCTTGATATTTATCAAGCATCACCGTCAGGCACGATTAGAGGTGAAGCATGGCCATCCGCTTGCGCGACGATGAATCTTCCGAGATTCGCGCGCTACGACTGTTTTCCGGGATCGACGACGAGAATTTTTCTGCGTTGATCCGAGGTGCCTATGTCCAAAACTTTCCGCCGCAAATCGAGTTGTTCACTGAGGGCGAGACTAGTGATTTCCTTCACGTCGTCATCAGTGGGTCGGTGGAATTGTTCGCAACATGGAATGGGCGCGAAACGACGATGGAGACGCTGCAGCCCGTCTCAACCTTCATCGTGGCGGCTACCGTCAAAGCAGCGCCCTACCTGATGTCTGCGCGCACGCTTGAAAAGTCGCGCATCATCTTGGTGCCATCAGAGGATGTTCGTGCAATCTTCGATGCCGACCAGACATTCGCACGCAACGTCGTAACAGAGCTCGCTCAGGGATATCGTGGGGTTGTGCGGAACACAAAGAACCTAAAGCTCCGAACTTCCCTTGAGCGCCTGGCCAACTACCTTGTTCATCGCCACACATGCGAGGATAAGGCAGATGTCTTTGATCTTGGGATCGAAAAACGGCGTCTGGCTTCTTACTTGGGCATGACACCAGAAAACCTGAGTCGAGCGATCCGTCAGCTGGAACCCTACGGCGTGCAAGTTGACGGAAGCTGCGTTACGATCACCGATGCAAAAGATCTTCGTGCTTTTGCCAAACCTTCTGAACTGATCGACGATCCCTGTTCCTGAAGGTCAGCGCCTTCCCTCGGCCTCGTCGATCACCCCCTTCACCCAGAGCGAGAAACCCCATGAGGCGGGCACGCCCAGCGGCAGCGAGAGCGCCAGCGCCACGAGCGGCGGGATTGCGGGCAGGCCGATCCATTGCCCCATCAGCCCCAACATGAAGAGGTTGATCGCGACCGCTGCCGCGGCGAAGGGATAGGGCAGCAGCATCAGCCGCGACAGGCGCGGTCCCTCAGTGGCTGGTGCCGTCATCGAAGGTGATCTTGTTCCAGACATTGTATTTCCCCGAGGGCTTGCGCATCGGCAGTCGCTTCGGCTTGTCGAGCTTGCAGGAATTTGAAGGGGGCCCAACCGACGGCCCCAAGAAGAAATTCGGAGATCTTTACGATCGACTGACCTTCGATCTGACGAATGAGGACTACGCTCCTTTCCGAAACCTGCTACGCGATCACATCCTCAAAACTTGGCCGCTCGGCCCTGGGGATGACCTGATGGGTGAGCCTGTTTTAACGCGCCACCTTCACTCGGTGCTCACCGCATCTCGGGAGTATGGCATCGACAGTCGACGGCTGCGAAAATTGCTCGTCTCCGCAGGGGTAGTGCGTCCGGTCGAGCAAGGTCGGTCAGATGCCTGGGAACTGTTCACCCCCGAAGACGCTGAACCGGTCCTAAGCCGTCTGGAGACGCTTGTCTCCGCAACAGATCTTCAAGATGCGCTCCTCATTTCGCGCACGCATTTTGAATCCTTGCGTAAGGACGGCTACTTCGCGCCGACATTGGAAGGTCCTGAGCACAAACCACTTTGGGACCTCCGTGAAGCTCGCAGTTTTATCGACGGTCTCCTGCAAGGAGCGGAGCCTGTCTATGTCCCGATGCACAGCTGGGCTTACCTGTCGGATGCAGCTATCCGCCTGACCACCAGGCGCAGAAACAGATCATCAGCTGCGCAGCGCACGAATGTCAGAATAGCGCGGGGAGCAGCCATTCGCTGCATTGTTCACGAATGTCTGCTTCGCACCTCCGGCATAATGGATCACCTTAGGTGAGGATGAGGTCACAGAGCATCCTTTCTGCGGGCAGCGTCAATCCGGCGTGCACATCTTGATGGATCGTGAAGGCCGGTTCCTCGACAACGTCTTCATCGAGCATCTTTGGCGAATCCTGAGATACGATTACAGCTACCTACACGCTTGGGAGATCGGATCGGAGACGTAAGCGACCAACGGGAATGGATGGCCTTCTACAAATACCAGGGTCCTCGCGCAGCCCCGGCGGCAAGCCACAGACGCTAGTCTATTGGCAAAGAAATGATCTCAACCAACACGATCATTAGATGCAACGCATCTCGCAATTTACGCCAGATCCTGTCCAAGAGTAAGCGCTCTATTGAGGCTGTCTGCCGACGGACGCAGGAAATAAGACAGGTGTATAGCGACGTGTTTCAGGTGATCGCACAAGTATCAGCCAGGTGGTGCCATCGAAGTTGTTGCTTTCCACCTCGACCAACTTGCAACGATTTGCCGATGGCAATGTGCGTGCTGCGTTCCGCGCGAGCTTGCCGCGCAAGTAGCCTGAACAGACAACTCGCAAAACCATACCTAAACCCCGCCCGCCAATTCGGCGTGGCGGGATGTTTGATACTTTTTCACTGAAGAGCGGCTGCTGCCTCGTGACGGTGATACCAGACGGCCGCCGCTGTGCGGTTACTCACGCCGAGCTTGTTGATGATCCGATGGATATGGATTTTCGCGGTGTGCTCGGAGACCTGAAGGCGATCCGCGATGATCTTGTTTTGCTGACCGGATGCCAAGAGTTGCAAGACCTCCCGTTCGCGCCGCGTCAGAGTTTCGATCAGGCCCGGCGCAGCCACCAGATCAAAGCCCGGCTCGGCAAGCTTTTTCGAGATCGTTTTCGAGACCGTCAATCCGGTCTCAAGAAGCGCTGGCGGGACAAACTGCCCCCCCGACAGAATGAGGCGCAATGTCAGCATCCAAGTCGTGATATTGATGCTCATCGGAAGGAAACTCACCTGCTCGAGCAAGGCGCCCGATCGAAGGAAATCCATTGCCTCCATTTCGGGCGTGTCCTCGCTGTAGGCAATCGCGACACGCATGCGCGAAAGGGCTTCTCCGCGCGCCGCGATGAACGCTCTTAGTCCCGCGGCGTTGCCTTCATCCACGATCAAAGCGCAAACCCTTTCGCCATTCGCAAGGCGGCCATTCTCATCAATGCGTTGAGAGATTTCCTCCAGATAGTCTACGCGGTCCACCGAGACCTCCGGCACTTCGCTCTCTATCGTCCGGATGATCGCATCGCCGAAAATCTCTCGCTGCCCTACTAAACATATGCGCGCATCACTCTTGCGCCGTGGCGCAGCTCGAGACACCCCGCTAAAATCCGCCCTATTGTGCGTATCCATATCCCCTCCAATTTTTTGCCTCCCCAGGCCTTAATGAAACAGGATAACACAGGCGCGTGAACGGGGTATCTGCCCGAGTGATATATAATCGAAAGGCCCTAACGACCGGTGCATGCCGATGCGAAACTCGGTTTCGTGGAAAGCTTCAACGACCGTAAACGGCTGCTGCCTCCCTCCCCCGGGTAAAGCGTGGCGGTATGAAGTTGCAGGACCGGAGATCGTCGATGCGGCCTTTCAGATGGCGGCGGCAATGGCCTCCCGGGGTGGCCTTGAGATCGGCGGCAGGTCAGCGTCCGGTTCTCGCAAAATGGCTGCGAAACGACGATCGAGAGGGACACTAACCGTCTGTAGGTCACGGAAATCGGCCGCCGAAATTTGACGCGACATCATACCTCCAGGCGAATGACTGTCGCCTGAAGCAAAGACGTCACCTTATGCCTACGCGCGACAGGGCCTTTTGCGAGGCTGTGGGAGTGCGCCTCCAACGCGAACATGGACCGCGCGGAAATGCGATGTCGAATACGAAAGATAGTAGCAACATGCATTGGAGTTATCTTTCCTGAGCGAAGAGTGCTCCGGGTAACGACGGCTAGATCTGCAAGAATGAGACCTAAAAGTTGTCTCGGGAGGAACCAACCCTATCGATGCTTGTTTCGATAATGTGCGGCCGATCGCGCAAAAACTCTTACTTTTTCAAAGTTGTTAGCCCTGCGAAGCCTTTCGAAAGGTCGGATCGTGAGACGCCCCACTCCGCGCCCATCTCATGGCACGCCGATAGCCCGCCCGGCGGTCGGTCTCGCTTCCCGCAAAAGCGCAAACGTGCCACAATCGGTTGCGCTCATCGGCAGCGGAGCTACGGCCATTTATGCGCTCAAGCACCTGATTGAGATCTCCTCCCCACTCACAATTCATATCTTCGAGCGCGAGCGCGAGATCGGGCCCGGGATGCCCTATCGAAATGGGGTTAACCACCCGCAGATGCTCGCCAATATAGGCAGTCGAGAGATCCCGCCCGTGGTGGAGAGCTTGGAAGCGTTTCTGCTACAGAGCAATGCGGCAACACTCGTAGAATTCGGGATCACTCGTGCGGAAATTGGGCCAGAGGCCTTTTATCCGCGGGTCGTCCTCGGCCGCTACTTTATCGCTCAAATAGCGGCTCTCATAGCGAAAGCGCGTGGCCGCGGACATAGTGTAGAGGTCCGCTCGCGCCATACTGTCGTGGATGTAGAGCCGACCAAGCTCGGGACGCGTGTGAAGTGGGAGACACCGCACGAAAGAGGCACGGAAACTTTCAACCACGTTATCCTGGCGACCGGGCATCAATGGCGCGATCGGAAGGATAACTCGGGAGTTCAGCTCCATTCGCCGTGGCCCGCGGAATCGTTGCGACGCTTCATTGGCTGTGCAGTAGGACTCCTTGGCAGTTCGCTTACTGCGATTGATGCTGCTGTCGCCCTGGCATCCTTCCAGGGGCGATTTGAAGAGAATGAGAACCAAGTGCGCTGGGTCCCCCACGCTCCCGACGCCGGGTTCACGATGGTAATGATGTCGCGCCGTGGTGTCTTACCCGATGCAGACTGGTATTACCCTCACCCGCTTCCGCCACTTTCGCTGTTTACCCACGAAGCGCTTTCAGAGCTCGTTAAGCACGACAACTTCCTGATCAATTGCCAATCGGTTCTTGCGAAAGAACTGGAGGCACTGGACCCCGCATATGCCGCACGCACGCGACCCGCGCAGCTTGAAGGGTTCGCGCAGCGCCATTTTGCCGATCGGCTGTCAACAAACTCTTGGGAGGATGTGCGTTCCGATTTGAGTCTCGCGAAGGCGAAGCGCGCCGCAAAGATCAGTGAACCATGGCGCGTGGGCTTACTGGCAGCACATGAAGTTTATCAGGGCATCGTTCAGCATCTGACACCTGAAGACCGCGCACTGTTTGATCGTGAATTGCTTCCGGTTTTCTCCGATGTCTATGCATCGGTGCCGCATCGCTCAATCGAACGCATGCTTGCGCTGCACGACGCTGGCGTGCTCGAACTCGTGAGGCTTGGGGAGGACTATACGATCGCGGCGGAGGGACAGACGGTAAGAATCACCGGTGCTTCCGGCACGATAACAGTTGAGCACTTGATCGATGCGCGCGGCCAAAGGCCTGCCGACCTCACCGAGTTGATGTTCCCGACGCTCCGCGATGCGGCCGATCTCGATCCAGAGACTCTACTGGTCAGCGGCCCGCATCAAGCAGCCGGAACGATAACCTGCGTGGCGATCCCGGTAGTGCTGAAACGCAACCCCTTCGTGCAGGGACTGGAAAATGCCGAAGCGTTGGGGCGGCGCGCCGCGCAGAACATCGCCGATGCAATCGCGTTCTGCAGCCAAGCCTAAGAGCACTCACCCGCTTCAAACAAACAACGGCGTAGCCACGAAGACTGCACCGTTGCTTCTTTCCGGACCTTTTCCCAATCACTCTGCCGCAGGCAAGAGAAAGGCGCGCTGCGCTCTCTCAACCTCGGCCACCCGGGCTGCGTCTTTCGTTTTCGTATGCGAGGGGGCGAGCTTGTCGATCACGCGGCACGTCGTCGCGTAGGGCATGTCTTCCATTTGGGAGCAAAGCGCATAATCCATCTCGTCGGGTTCGCGCAGGATACGAATGCCGTTCGGCGTGTTCTCGTTGAGTCCATCAGACGAAAAGCGTGGGGCCTGCGTTCCATCGGCATGCAATGCGCATGTTATTGATGGAAAACCTTTGCACCCGTAACCCAGAAGATGGGAATGCCCTTCTCGTCGAGGGTGCGACCGAAATCAGCATCTCGCCGACATAGCTAACATAGCGCTCATCAAACAAAGCGGACAGAGCCCAGCTCTCGCGATCGGGTGACACCTCTCAAGTTTGGAGGGAGGTTCCGCTTGATCCTTAAAGGGTGAGGGGTTGGTGGTTTCGAGCATGTCAGAAAGGGCCCCTCTTCGCACCTCGCACTAAGTCTGCCCCCCGCCCCAACGCCACCCAACCCAAGCGTTCGTCGCCCACCGGAACCTGGCGCGGCAGAGGGCGTTACCCCAAGGTCAAGCATAAGGAGCCGCCCATGGCCTCACGCGCGATCTGGAAAGGCCAGCTGCGACTGTCGCTGGTCAGCATCCCCGTCGAAATCCACTCCGCGACCAAAACGGGCGCGCGGCTCTCGTTCCGGCAAATCCACGGCCCCTCCGGCAAGCGCGTCCATTACGAGAAAACCGTCTCCGGTATTGGGCCTATCGATGCCGACGAGATCCTCAAGGGCTACGAGATCGGCGATGACGAGTATCTGCTGCTCGAACCCGAGGAGATCGACGCGATCAAGCTCGAGACCAAGAAGACGCTCGAACTCGTGCAGTTCGTCGACGCGCCCGAAATCCCGCCGCTCTATTACGATCGACCCTATTACGTCGTGCCGACCGACGATCTCGCGCAGGATGCCTACCGGGTGGTGCGCGATGCGCTACGGCAATCGAAGAAGGTCGGGCTTGGGCAACTGGTGATGCGCGGCAAGGAATATCTCTGCGCACTGCGACCCTGCGGCGACGGTATCCTGCTGGAGACGCTGCATTACGCCGATGAAATTCGCGAGGCCGATCCGCTGTTTTCCGACATCGAGGACGAGCCGGCGGACAAGGAGCTGTTGGAGGTCGCCACGCAGCTGATAGACCGCAAGACCGACAGTTTCGACGCATCCGCCTTCACCGATCACTACGATGCGGCGCTGCGCGATCTGATCGACCGCAAGCGCAAGTCGAAGAAGACGCCCCGCGCCAAGACGGGAGAGGACGACAGCAGCAGAGGCGGCGATAACGTGGTCGACCTGATGTCCGCGCTGCAGGACAGCCTCAAGGCCGATGGCGGCGGCAAATCCGGCTCGAAGTCCGGGGGCAAATCGACGGGTCGGAAATCGTCATCGAAAACCTCCGGTTCGAAGTCGTCCGCGTCGAAATCCAGCAGATCCTCCGGCGCGAAGTCTTCAACCAAGAAGTCCGCGTGATGGGAAGCCTCGACCGTTATCTCGAGATGCGCGACTTCGCGCAGACGCCAGAGCCCGATGGCGGCACTGCCTCGGGCCATCTCGCGCCGCGCTATTCGATCCAAAAACACGACGCGACCCGCACACATTTCGATCTGCGCCTCGAATGGGAGGACGTGCTGCTGTCCTGGGCGATCACCAAGGGACCGTCTTTCGATCCGGGTGAAAAACGGCTCGCGGTGCGGACCGAGGATCACCCGCTGGATTACCTCACCTTCGAGGGCACGATACCGAAGGACAATTATGGCGCGGGCACGGTGATGCTCTGGGATCTGGGGCATTGGCAGCCGCTGATCCCGGTCGGCAAGGCGCTCAAGAAAGGGCATCTGCATTTGCGCCTGCATGGCGCGCGACTCACCGGCGAGTGGCACCTGATCCGCATGAAAACCGAAAGCAAACGCGAGAACTGGCTGCTGATGAAGGCGGAGGACGCGGCGAGCGGCGCGCGCGATCCGGTGGCGCGCTATCGCCGCTCTGTCCAGAGCCAGCGCACGATGCGCGAGATCGCTACCGACAAGGCGCCCATCGAGACGCAGGTGGGCAAGCGCCCCGGCTTCTCCAAGCCGCAGCTCGCGACGCTCTCTGACAAGATGGTCGCAGGCGACGGGTGGTGGCACGAGCTGAAATTCGACGGCTACCGCGCCCTGATCGCGCTTGGCAAAGGCGGTCCGCGTGTCTTCACCCGCAACGGCAAGGATTGGACGGATCGCTTCGACGACCTGCTACCCGCGCTGGCCGAGGTCGACTGCGACAGCGCCCTGATCGACGGCGAGATCGTCGCAGGCGCAGGGCTCGACGGGTTTTCGGAGCTGCAAAAGGCGATCACCGCAGGTGGACCGTTCCGCTTCTACGGCTTCGACATCCTGTCGCGCGACGGTAACGACCTGCGCAAGGCGCCGCTCTCCGAACGCCGCGAGGTTTTGGAAGAGGTGATGAAGCCGCTCCCCGCGCTTGGGCCCGCGCAGCTCTCTCCGGTGATCTCGAAAGATCCCGAGAGTGCATTCGACACAATCTGCAAGGCGGGCGGCGAGGGGCTGATCGCAAAGCGCATTGACGCGCCCTATCGCGGCGCGCGCTCTAAGGCGTGGATGAAGGTCAAATGCGAGCGCCGCGACGAGTTCGTCATCCTTGGCTGGCAGGAAAGCGACAAGCGCGGTCGGCCCTTCGCCTCGCTGGCGCTGGGGGCCGCCGAGGGCGACGGCTGGCGCTATGTCGGCAAGGTCGGCACCGGCTTCGACGAGAATCAGGCCGAGGCGTTGGCCAAGGCGATGAAACCGCTCGCTCGCAAGACCGCCCCCGCGGATGTCGAGGCGTCGGAGGCAAAGGGCATGCACTGGATCACGCCCGAGCTGGTTGCGGAAATTCGCTATGCCGAGCGCACCGGGGGCGACCGACTGCGGCACGCGGTCTTCCTCGGGCTGCGCGAGGACAAGCCCGCGCGCACGGTGCGGCTGGACAATGACATAGCCTCCGAGGAGCGCCCGAACGTTGCGGGGATCGGGATTTCCTCGCCCGATCGAGTGGTCTTCGAAGGTGCGGGCTATACCAAGTTGGACGTGGCGCGCTACTACGAGGCAATGGCCGATCGCATCCTTCCGCATCTTGCCGAGCACCCGGTGTCGCTGCTGCGGCTGCCGGAAGGTCTGGGCGGCGAGCGCTTTTTCCAGAAACACGCGGGGCGCGGCTTTCCTGACGGGATCGAGAATGTCGAGATCACGGAGTGCGACGGCAAAACCGCGCAATACATGGTGATCCGAAAGGCGGAAGGTCTGGTCGCGGCGGCGCAGATGGGCACGATCGAGTTCCATATCTGGGGCAGCCGCGTCGACCGGCTGGAGCGGCCCGACCGTCTGGTCTTCGATCTCGATCCCGACGAGGGGCTGGATTTCGCGGCGGTAAGGGATGCGGGTTTCGAGATCCGCGATCTGCTCGCCGAGTTGGACATGCAGAGTTGGCCGCTCCTGTCCGGCGGCAAGGGTGTCCATGTAACGGTGCCGCTGCGGCGCAGTGCCGGTTGGGACACGGTGAGGCTTTTCGCGCGGGTCTTCTCGCATTTGCTCGTGGCGCGGTCGCCCAAGCGCTACACCGCCGAAATGTCGAAGGCGAAGCGGAAGGGCCGGATTTTCGTCGACTGGCTGCGCAACGGTGAGGGAGCCACGGCGATCGCGCCCTATTCGCTGCGTGCACGGCCCGGGGCGCCGGTCGCGATGCCGGTCTCGTGGGACGAGCTGAAGAAAGTCCGCAAGGCCAACGCCTTCGATCTGGGCGCGGCGCTGAAGCGTGATGCAGAGATCGCGTTTCCCGACGCCGTGTCGATTAGTCAGGGCCGGGTCGACAAGCTCAAGGACATGCTGGAGGCTTCGGAGTAGCGCGCCTCATGCGAGGGTCGCCGTGCCACGGAGGTCGGATGCGAAATGCTTAACGACATTGAGCGGTTGGGCAACTGATCTTCCGAGAGTTCCGAGACGCCTGAGAGGCGCGCGACCTGCCGCGTCGCTCGTTCTTTTGTCTTGAGCACAGCGGCAATCGGCCTCGAACATGTGTGCTTGACCTAAGCCTTCGGCGGGCGGAAAGTTTCTCGCGCAAAAGTAGAGAAGAACTAGCGTGACTTGATGAGTGTCGACTACGTCAGGATTTCCTTGGAGGACGGATGTCAATCTTACGAGTGCTTGCAGCGGCGGGGACCATCTTGGGTCTCGCCTCCCTCGCGGGCCTTGGGCTCTCCTCTTTTTTGGGGCATCTTCAGGTTCCACCCGCTATCGCCGTCGCCGTAACAGGGTTTACCTATCTGTGCATGGCTGTGCTCTTGTGGGGCGGAGATCTCGCCAGCAGGTTCAGGCCTCGTGAGGACGAGAATGCCTCTCAGAGTATCCTCTGCCCGCGTTGCCACCAGCCCGTGGAGATTCGACGTGCTGAACGGGCCGCCTATTGCCGGGCCTGCGGGGCTCGGATCCCTCCGCGGCGAGACCCGCCGATCTCGTAGAAAGATTGGGCCGCGAAGGCCCTCTTCTCGTCTGATTGGGGCTGAACGAACTCAGTTATTCACGTCCCAAATCTTGCAATTAAGCGCGACGAGACTGAAGTTCTGACCCTTGGGGGCGCCTCGCGAAGATCCTCGGACTGAATGGCCTCGAGGGAGCGAGCTCCTCTCGGGGCCGACCGAGACGCCCGATAGGGCGCCCTGACAGAGAGGGCGGATTCCGGTCGTTCGCTGCAGACGCAAACCGCTTTAGCCGCCAGATCGAAAGAGGATGTTCAACTCGAACCATTTCCCGAAATTGCGCCGCGCCGCGGCAAGGCGGCTTCGGGCCCGGAGCTCCATCCCAGCCATTTCAAGTCAGAGATTTGATGGGCAGCCCTGCTTGATCGCACAGGCCGGGAAAATTCAGGCGAGCCAGCCAAAATCTGTTAACACGCTGTCATAAAATAGACTTCGATGCGCGGAACACTCTTCGCGCATAGACCCGCGAGAGCAGATCAAAAGCTCAACTCTCGCCTGGAACGCCACTGGTCAAGCCGAGCATCGTCGCATGCCACGCAGCCTCCGCCCGCGAGGAAATGCCGAGTTTCTTGTAAATGGACTTG
This sequence comes from Thioclava sp. DLFJ5-1, assembly GCF_002020115.1. NCBI lineage: Bacteria > Pseudomonadati > Pseudomonadota > Alphaproteobacteria > Rhodobacterales > Paracoccaceae > Thioclava > Thioclava sp. DLFJ5-1. The sequence continues at coordinate 265,259 of NZ_MPZU01000005.1, forward strand.
ATGTGGGTGGCGACCGTATTGCCGGACAAGCCCAACAGGGCCGAAACATCGGAATTGCGCATGCCACGCCCAATGAGGGCAAGAACCTCTCTTTCTCGTGCCGTCAAGACTTCCTCGTCGCCGACAGCTGGGCCCGTGCGTCGAAAATGCTCAATGATGCGACGTGCAACCGGCGGCGAAAGCGCCGGAATGCCCTGAGACAGTTGCGACAGCTGGAGGATGACCAGCTCGGCGGGTTGTTCCTTGAGAATGTAGCCATCCGCCCCCGCAGAGAGCGCTGCAACGATGTTTTCGTCACCTCCCAGAACGGTGGTGACCACATAGAGCCCCCGCGTGGACCGGGTCCGCAGGGCGCGCAACACGTCAATGCCGCTCCCGTCGGGCAGCTTCAGGTCGATCAGGGCCAAATCATAGTCATTCTGACCTGCCGCCGATAACCCCGCCTGGCAGGTTGCGGCCAGATCGATCTGAAGCGGGCCGGGAAAGGAGGCCTGTGCGATGTCGTGCAGCCACGTCCGCGCTTCCGCCAAATCTTCAAGGATCAAGGCGCGCATCATTCAAATTTCCCCCAGAAGTTCGAGCTGCCCCGAGGCCTTGAGCCCCGGCGCCGCATCCTCGAAAGCAATATGTCCCCCCAGGGCCAGGATTCGAGCGTTGATATTGGCAAGCCCGTGGCCCTGATCTGGCGCCTCGGCCGGCAGGCCGACACCATCATCGCGCACCGTGAACCGAAGTGTGCCGTTCCGATACGTAAGCCGCACATCGAGGCTGCGGCCCTTCGAATGGCGTAGGGCATTGCTCACCAACTCCCGCAGAACAGACCGAAAGCCATGCGCCGCACCGGAGGCGACGAAGGCGGCCTCGTCGTCACAGGTCGTGTCCCATGTCAGCCGGATATTGGCAAATTCCAGACGCTCGGAGGTTTCCAGCCGCAGATCCGCGAGCAGATCCCCGATGCTCAGGCCGCCGCGCGCCGCGTTCTTCACGATGTCGCGCATGTCGGCAATCGTGTCTCGAATAAGCGTGTCCTTGCGCTGGTCCGTCTTGCTGTGTAGCGCCGAAAGCAATTGCGCCCCGAGATTGTCGTGCAAGTCGCGCGCGATGCGGATGCGTTCGTCCTGCATTCCGCTGCTATAGGCATTCCGGCTGCTGATCGCATGGGCCAGCATGGTGTGGATTTCGGTGGCGAAACGCTGGTCTTCCAGATTGAAAAGGGCGCGTCCAGTCCTTGCATAGGACAGGCGCAGCGGATCAAGCTCGGACACCCCAGGAATGATCAGCGAGACGCCTTCATTGACCAGCCGCGGATGCGATTGTTCGGAGCCGGTATCGATGGCGATTTCAAGCGGTTCAAAGCAGTCACGTAGCACCTGTTGCCATTTTCCCTGCCGCAACTCGTGGGGCGCGAGCGCCACGTCCACGATCCTGTTGAAGATTGCATCGCGCGGCACCCGGCTTTTTGGCGTGAGCCAGACTGCGAGCCTTTCGCGCAACGGTAGATAGATCCACGCAATCGCCGCCAGCGACAGCGCGAAGGCCGCCGGACGGCTAAGCGAGACAACGTAGATCAGCACCGCATCAATCATCACCAATAGCGCCACGGCACCGAAATAGAACACCAACCGAAACGTCACGCGATCGAGATCGAAAAGCTGATACCGGGCCACGCCTGCCGCGACGCCCATAAATAGAAGCGCGAAGAGGGCAAAGGCATAACCTTGCGACAAGACCGGTTCGGCGGAGAACAGGGGCGGCACGAGAATAAACAGGACGAAGCCCCCCGCCCCCGCTCCGACCGACAGCGCGAACCAACGCACGGCAGCCCTCGCGGCCGGGTCTCCGGCGGTCTTTACGAATTGAGCGATGCCCGCCAGCACGATGGCCAGCATCAGCAGAACCGCCGGAAGATGAAAAAGTTCTGCTGGTCCAAGCGGGAGGGCGCGTGCCGTCTCCACCACCCAGCCCCCGGCGAAGAAGACGGTAAGCCCCCACAACAGCCGCATGGACACCAGCCTGACCGGGTAGACGAGCAGCAAAGACAGCATCGCAACCCCGAACATCAGGGCCCCGGCGTGGTTGAGGGCGCCAAGCCACCGGAACAGGGCCCCCGGAAGGGCCAGTTCCCGTGTCGAATAAAGCGCCGCCGCAAAGGCGGACAGCATGACCCCGCCCCCCGCGATGGCAAGCAGCCGCGCGGGCAACTGGCCCCGGCGCAGGCTCAGCACCCAGACCCCGATCATCGCGCTGACCATGCCCGACAGGATCTGCACCCAGAACACGGGCGGAAGGCTGGTGATCGGGCGGCTTGACCGGGGCACGACGGTGAAACGCGCCGCATCGTCTCCGCCGGTTTCAAGAATGACCTGCGGTGCGCGGATAAGCGTGTTCAGCTTCTGCTGGCGGTCGAGGAACATCCGCATCGCGACGAAGTCCTCCGCCACGTCCGGCTCCTCGACCATGTCGAAGGCAACCAGTGGCATGCCCGAAAGCGCCACGAGGGGCGCCCCGACGAGACTTGGTGGAAGAACCTGTGACGCCGGTCCGTCCGGGGCGATGGCCCGGATCATCACCGCACGCGCCTCGGCTCCCGTTTCCGGCTCAGCTGAAAGGCGCAGGCCCATCCATGGCTGCGCCAGAGCCACGAAAACTGTGAGCGCCGCGATCAAAGCGCACAGAACCGCAGTGCCGATCAAAATCCTGACCGGCGTAAATCGTCGTGCCAAGTCGTTCTCCGCCGTCCGCGCCTCATGAAGTTGCACTTGAAAAAGACAGGCTCGCCAGAGGCTTCTCACCTGTTCAAGTGATACCCACACCAACCAAACAAACTTAGTGTCGCCTTAGCAAGGGATTTGAATACGGGACGAAATAAAATGACAACCATCGGTAAACGGCGCCGGTTCATGGGGACTTCGGCGCTTCTGTCCGTGTGTCTTCCTTTCTGCAATCCGGCGTTTGCAGACGTGAACACGCAACTCGAAACCATCACCCCGGCGGAGGATACGCGCGCCTACTACGGGGACACGCCTGATCCACGGGACGAGAACTACAGCTACAGGTTGACCCACGAGGCCGTCGTGGGCGGGATGACAGCGGACGGCAACGCGTTCGTGGGAACCGTTTACCGCAACTACTCGAACGCCATCTACGCCGGGTTCGAATGGACCGAGACGGGCGGCGTCGGGCCTGCGGGAAATGCCGCCGCCACGACCCCCTCCGAGGCCTATTACTACTTCACGGCGAACGACATTTCGGCAGACGGATCCGTTATCGTCGGCAAGGCCGCAGGCGGCATTTCAAATCATCCAGGGGTTCAGCGCGCCTATCGATGGACGGCTGCGGAAGGGTATCAGGATCTTGGCACCGTGGATCGGACGGCCACGTTCGGCCAGTCCGATGCCCGCGCCGTTTCCGGCGACGGCCGCACCGTCGTCGGCTATGACCGCGCGCTAAATGGCAGCGAAACGGCGTTTCGATGGACGCAAGAAACCGGCATGGTCAGCCTTGGTTTTCTACCCGGACGCACCTCTTCCGGAAATGACTGGGCGCGTGGCGCGTCTTGGGATGGCAGCGTGATTGTCGGACAGGCAACCGGCGCCCCCGAGGGCTCCTTTGGCGCCAGCGCCCTGAAACCGTTCCGCTGGACCGAGGCAACGGGGATGGAACAGTTGTCGATCCCGGCAGGCAACAACCCCTACGCGCTCGATACAGGTTACGCCAGCGACGTGTCGTGGGACGGGCGCGTGATCGTCGGCGCGATGCAGCCGGGCGGCATCTATGGTCATCGCGCCGTGCGCTGGACCGACGGCACCATGGCCTTGCTGGGCACGCTGCCCGAGGTAGAGGCGGCCCAGGCGGCGGACATCTCCGAAGCGCTCGGTGTGTCCGGCAATGGCGACGTCATCGTCGGCTTGGTGAATGGCTTCGACAGCCGCACCCATGGCTTCCGCTGGACCGAAGACGGCGGGATGCAGACTGTCGAGGACTGGCTACGCGACAGTGGCGCGACGATTGACGCATCAGTTCCCGGCCGCTCCGAAATCACGCTGACGGCAGTCTCGACCAATGCGGACGGATCGGTCGTCGTCGGGATCACCCGCGACAGCGAGACCTATATCGCCCGTGGTAACGGAACAGGCTCTGCCGCCCTGCCCGGCTCCGGCGACACCGGCGGAGGTGACACCGGCGGAGGCGGCACCGGCGGAGGTGACACCGGCGGAGGCGATACCGGCGGAGGTGGCACCGGCGGCGGCGTCACCGGCGGCGGTGATACCGGCAGCGGCGATACCGGCGGCGGCGACACTGGCGGAGGCAATACCGGCGGAGGCGACACCGGCGGAGGTGGCACCGGCGGCGGCGACACCGGGGGCGGCGACACTGGCGGAGGCGATACCGGCGGAGGCAATACCGGAGGCGGCAATACCGGCAGCGGCGTGGGCATCATTACGGTTTCCAGCCTGGGTTCCAGCCTCGCGACGACCGGTGCCGCAAATACGACGACGACCCGCAGCCTCGGTGTCATCGTCAATGGCGCAGGCTCGCGTCCGCTTGACCGACGTGTCGAACAGGGGCGCTCCATCTTCTGGACGGGCGGCGATTGGGGAACGGACCAGATCGACGGCAAGGACGGTCGCTTTGGTCTTGGTGAGGTCGGCTTTGGCCATAACTTCGGCGCGTTTCAGCTGAACGGCGTGGTCGGCACGATTGCCAATCATCAAGACGCGATCCTTGGCGGGAAAACCGAAACCCGCGCCACCTATGTCAAGCTCGAAGCTCTGCGCCAGTTGAGCGGCACGAACGACCGCGGGCTTTGGGCCGCGTTCACGGCCTCGGGTCTGTGGGGCACGGCCGAGCTTACGCGCGGCTATCTCGTGGGCGGCGGCGCGCTCGACACGTCTCGAGGCAAAACGGATGTCGAAGCCTACGGGATCCGCGCTCGCCTCCAATACGAGAACATCGTGCCGATGATCTCTCCCTATGGCGAGCTTTCGCACTCCAAGTCATGTCTTGACGCATATAGCGAAAGCGGGGGCGCATTCCCGGCCGCCTTCGACCGGCTCTGCGACGAGGCAACGGAACTTCGGCTCGGTTTCGATGCGGAAGTGCCTTTGTCCAGCAGGATCAACCTGCTCGGCACGCTTGAAGGGGTTCACCGTTTTCAGGACAGCGGCTCTAGCGTGGCGGGCGAAGTGATCGGCATCGGCGCCTTCGACCTGGGTGCGCCGGATTACCAACAGGACTGGCTGCGCGCCGGCCTGGGTATTTCTGCGGATCTTGGTGGATCGAAACTCAGCATCATTGCTAACGGCACCACCAAAGGTGAAGCGGCAGATGCGTGGATCGCCGCGAACTGGAGCATCAAGTTCTGAGACACGATAGCACAGTCGGCCAGACACCTTTGCGCCGACTGTGCGTTCCTCTAATGGCATGTGTGAATGCGTTTTCATCGGCTATGAGCCGTCGAACGGCTCTGTGCGCACAGCATCGTTACGCCGAACCTGATGTCGTGCGAGCTGCGAATTGCAGGAAGGTCCGACTTGTGGCGCTATCCAACCCAAAAATGCGGCAAGACGCACGAACGACGTCTTCTGGCCGTCCTCGCCAGATGATCGCCTCGCCCAGGTGGGCTGATCCCCGCAGCGCTCTATGACCGGTTCGAGCCCCTTTTGACCGTGATCCAATACGCGGATAAAGGGAGGTAACGAAAATGCATTCGACTGGCTGCGGGGCGTGCCTGTCGGGAGGTGTGTGAATGGACGACAATCCAGCCATCGGACAATGCCTGTGCGGCGCAGTGAAATTCCGCATATCGGGAAAGTTCGAGAGCTTTTTCCTGTGCCACTGCGCCCGTTGCCGCAAGGACAGCGGGTCGGCCCACTCGGCAAACCTGTTTTCGTCCACGGCCAAAATTACATGGATATCAGGTGAGGAAAACATCAAGACGTTCCGGCTCCCCGGTTCACGCCACGTGAAGAGCTTTTGCTCCGACTGCGGGGCCGCGCTGCCTGTTTCCCAACCGGAGGTTGATTTGCTTGTGGTGCCAGCAGGATCGCTTGACAGCCGGATCGACATGCGACCCAATGCGCATATCTACTGTTCCAGTCGCGCGATTTGGGACAACGACCTGGCCTCCATTGAGAGTATCGACGGGCTTCCCGGCTGAACGGTCGCGCCGATAATGCATCTCGGACAACAACCAGACGACAAGGGCGCGACCGTCGGCTTCGTCTCGCACACCGACGTTTTAATCGAAAAGTGCTGCTCGGCACGTGAACGGCTGCCTCGAGGGGCCGCACCGCAGCATTCGGACCGCGATGCCAGGGTCGGCTCAGGGCCGAGAGCGTCGATACGGTCGGGCGAGTCTCACGACAGGTTTGCCGCGACGCCGCATGGCCGCTTCGAGCCCAAACTGACCGTGTTGTTCTTGGGAGATTTCGCACTTGCAGCGCGGAGGCGTCCGGCGCATTTCGGCCCTTAGCGGCCGTTCGCCGGCCGGTCTAACGCTGCAGCGCGGTTTCACCGAACCGGACCTTCGCTCAGCGCGCAGAATCTCCACCGCCCTAATGACCGCTGATCGGACGAAGCGAACGTTCTCGAAATCCCGTGGCTATAGCCAGCTGTAGCGATGTGGATCTCGTGATTTGAGCGCCTCTTTCATACGCTTGCGTTCTCCTCGCGTTGCAGCCGCAAGGATCGACCGGATCTCTCGATCAATCGTTTCCTGATCGGCGCCCAAGGCTTCCGCTTTCGCATACCAGTCGGTGCCAGCCATGAGGTCCCCCATTTCCATGTGGACTGCACCAAGCAGCGTGCAGGGGCGAAAGTCGGTTGGTGTCAGTTCGTGAGCCTCGTCACCGGACAGCTTTGCTTCATCGTAACGCTGGAGGTCACGCTGCGCGCCGCCTCGTGTCGTAAGGGCCGCCGAGCGCATTTTCTTATCAGTGACCTGACTGAGCGCCTGCCCGGCTATGGCGAGTCCTGTTTCGGCACAACCGGCTTTCCTCCAATGCGCACATGCATTGATGGCCTGCCAAACATCGTTGGTGTGATGCCATGCTTCGGTAAATGCTTCTGCTTTGTTGCAGTGGTGGGCTTTACGCAGTTCTTCGGTCCAGTAGTCTGAGCCCGTAGAGCCCAGCCAGAGAAGGTCATCAGTTTCGATCGGATTTCCATCTGCGACCGATCGGAGAATACGCATGACCCTCCCGTAATGCGCGCGGTCAATATAGCCTTGGCCGAACAGGTCAAGAAAACGACGACGCTCGAGCTGTTTTTCCCTCTTCGCGAATAATACGTTATTCGTTTGCTCGGTCGCTTCATCTCTTCGGCGACGTTCAGCCGCTTCTTTTTGCTCAGCGGCAATCTTTGCTTTGAGACGTCGTTCCTTTTCCATCCGTGAATTTTCACGAAAAGCGTCCCTGTCCAGTTTGCCGATGGCTAACTGAAGGAGCGCTTCGTATCCGCGCTCTCGCAAAAAATGCTGTTGAATGACAGTCAGCGGAGAGCAAGCCTCAACCCGTTGAAGAACGGCGTGAAGGCGACTTCCAGGAATAGCGGCGCCAGGCACGTCATCGAGGAAATACATTGAGGCAAGACCAGTATTAGATGAGTTCAAGGTGCGCTCCCTCCGTGAGCCGTTGCAATCAGACTGCGTCAGGCTGTCTACTGATCGCAAGTCAATATTTCCGCCGGTTTCCGGCGCTAATATTTCCACTATGGACCTGCGGCGTTGAGGCCATAAGGGGAGACTTTCTTTGAAAGACGAGCCGTCGCTTCGGTCTCCAAGCCGACTTGAAACAGTGCGACACGACCCCGCACGCCTCATCGCCTCGGACTGGTTTTCTCCATGACTGCTGTAAGCAGAACGGCATTTCTGTGCGCGCATATCGAGCCCGAGTGAAAGCTGGCTGTCGCGAAGTCATTGCCGCAACCATGGGCTTGAGTTGGCGCAGTGAACGGCCGAGGCTGTGTGGAAACTGAAGTCCATGGTATATTTCCGCAAGGCAGCGGGAGGCACGGATGGCGGGTTTCATTGATGGCATCGACCGGGAGCAAGCCACGCTTTCCCCCGAGCGTCTCGAAGATTGGATTGGGGAGGATCATCTGGTCCGTGTCGTCGACCTCTTCGTCGATGAGCTCGATCTTCTCGCGCTCGGGTTCGGACGCTGTGTGCCTGCTCGAACCGGTCGCCCGGGCTACCATCCATCCGTCCTCTTGAAGCTCTTCATCTATGGCTACCTGAACAGGATCCCCTCCAGCCGCAGACTGGAACGCGAAGCCGGTCGCAATGTCGAACTGATGTGGCTGACCGGTCGCCTGGTGCCCGACCACAAGACCATCTCCGACTTCCGGCGGGACAATGGCCCGGCCATCCGCAGGACCTGCGCACAGTTTGTGGAACTATGCCGCCGGATTGGCGTGCTGAAGGGGGATTGCGTTGCCATCGACGGCGAGCCAGGTTCAAGGCAGTGAATAACCGCGACCACAACTTCACGAAGGACAAGATCGCCAGCCGTCTGGCACATCTCGAGACCGATGTTGAGCGCTACATCGATGAGATGGTGCGCATAGACCGTCAGGAGGAGGGTAAGGCCCGGGCCGAAAAGGTTGCCCATCTCGCCCGTCGCTATGGCCGCATCCGGCAGGAGATCGCGCGGCTGAAGTCAATGGAGAAGGCTTTGGCCGATGCGCCCGACGGGCAGATATCGCTGATCGATCCCGATGCCCGCGCCATGTCGACCAGCGCCCGGCACAGCGGCATGGTCGGCTACAATGTGCAGACAGCGGTCGATACCGAGACGCATCTGGTCGTGGCGCACGACGTTACCAATCAAGGTTTCGATCGAGACCAGCTCAGCCCAATGGCGACCGCCGCCAAGGAAGCCCTGCGGCGCGACGACCTTCACGCCGTCGCCGACAAGGGATATTTCAGTGGGGCTCAAATCCTGGCTTGCCATCAAGCGGGGATCACCACGACCGTGTCGCGCCCGGAAACCTCGGGCAACCGGGCCAAAGGTATGTATGTGAAGGCCGATTTTGCCTATGACCCGGCACGCGATGTCTATACCTGCCCCGCGGGTGAAGAGTTGACCTACCGCTACACGCGCGAGGAAGACGGGCTGCAGGTCGGTCGCTACTGGACCAATGCCTGTCAGCAGTGTCCGGTCCGGCACCGCTGCACCAGTGGTAAGGAACGCCGGATCACGCGATGGGAGCATGAGCATCTGGTCGATGCGATGCGCGAAAGGCTGAGCGGGGACGCGGACCCGATGACCCTGCGCCGCTGCACGGTCGAACACCCGTTCGGCACGATCAAGGCTTGGATGGGGCACACCCATTTCCTGACGCGGAGGCTGAAGAATGTCAGCACCGAAATGGCGCTCAATGTTTTGGCCTATAATATCAAGCGAGTGATCACGCTGATTGGCCTCCGGCGCCTGATGCAGGCCATTCCGGCCTGATCGGGCAGCCGCCCCGGGCTCAGTCGTCATGCTCTGCCCAGCAAGGGCTCACCAGGCCGCGATGCGCGCGAAGGAATGGTCGAAGGCCGCGAAAAACGAGCCGTGCGGAAAACTTGCATCAGGAAGCCCTCGTCGACGGGTTTCCACACAGCCTCGGCCCACAGCCGACATTGCTGACAACCGCGACGAAGGTCCGGAATGAGCCCGTTTCCGCCATTGAGGCCCGAGCGCATCCATTCACACTCGGGCCACGCGGTTTGCTTACGTGCGTCTGAGATTGTCGAAGTCCTGCCGAAGCGGGGCGGTGTCATAGATGATCGTCAGTTTCTCGAACCGATCTCGCGCGTCGTTCAGTTCAAACACATCAACACATTCAAACGACACCAGCTTACCGTCAGCCAAGGTCCATTCGTATCGGAAGTGAAGGGCAACCGATTTCGACATTTCAGACGTGTCGAACACATTCAGTAACGAGGTTTCTGATCTGTTCGTATCTTTGAAAAGATCGGCATAGAACTCAAAGGCATCTAGCACCCCATAGAGCGGGGATACAACCTTCGCGTTGTCGCTGAAGAGGGCGCGCACATCCGCGAGATTTCCCTCGTTCAGGGCTTTTAGATAGTCGATGCAAAGCTGTTTGGTCGTCATTTTAGCTCCATTGAAAGAGCCGCGACCGGGGATGTCCGAAGAAGCAAACCGCCCAATCACGGCGGTTTGGATCAGCAACACTATCCACCGCCTCAGGAGCGGCGGTAATAGGTGCCTTGAGCAAGCTGGATGTGCTGACTGATCATGAAGGCCTGATATTGCTGGCGGCGCGAGAAGGCAATGCGTATTCGACCAAATGGTCGCTTTGTCCGCATTGCCGACCTTGGCACGCCAAACCATGCCGCATGAGGCACCGATGGCCGGTTTGGGGAAGCTGCGCCGCGGCAAAGCCGAACCTAGCGAAGGTCGGGATTGGGCCGTTCGCGACGGGTCCGTAGGTCTGGGCGGAGAGCAGTCGTTCACAGCGAGGCCGAAGGCACCCCTTCCGGTGTCAGGACGCGGACATACAGTCGGGAACACAGGCCCGCTCCTCGCTGAAGGTCAGGACGGGCGGAAGCGCGGGATCGAGCACAGAAAAGACTGCGCCCGGTGGCGGAAGTTATGGCGAAGTTGTGCCTGGAAATCGCGCGCCAGTATCTATGCCCTTGTTCGAATTTGTCGGCCCCAAGGATGCGGGGTGGTAGATCGCGAAAAGGCCATCTATCGTCAGCACTCTCGGGCCTTCCATTTGTTCGCATTTTGTTCTACTGTTTGGTATGGAACAGTCGATCTACTATGACGTGCAACAAGACATTGAACTTGGTGCATGTATGGCAAAAAAATTTTTTGAAGAGCGCGGCGATCAATCAGTCGTTAAGGCCCGTATTATCCAAAAATACTTTGTAGCGTGGGCAAACATCGTAGTTGGAACAGCGAAGAGGTGGGGTGAGGGAAAAATCGCCTATATCGACCTCTACGCTGGACCAGGGCGATACAAAGATGGCGCTGCTTCGACGCCCTTGATGGTGCTGGAGAAAGCAATTGAAAACGAGCGCATTCGAGACGCCCTAGTTGCACTGTTTAACGATGTTGATGAAAACAACTCTAACACTCTCAAGCAGGAAATAGCCAAGTTACCTGGTATCGAAACTCTCAAATACCCGCCTGTCGTGAATTGCAACGAGGTCGGGAAGGACGCTGAAGAGTATTTCTCGGAAACTCAAATCATTCCCGCTTTCACTTTCTTCGATCCCTTCGGCTACAAGGGCTTGTCATTACGCTTGGTCAATGGGGTGATCAAGGATTGGGGTTGCGACTGCGTCTTCTTTTTTAACTACAACCGCATCAACGCGGGTATCTCCAACCCGTCTGTTAAATCTCACATGGATGCATTGTTTGGGGAGGAGCGCGCTAATCAATTGCGCATCAAGGTCAACGACGCAAGTCCGGCTCACCGACAGGAAATGGTGCTCGAGGAGCTTTCCAATGCTCTGGTGGAAATGGGTGGAAAGTTTGTGCTCCCGTTCCGCTTTAAGAACCCGGAAGGCCGTCTGACTCACCATCTTGTCTTCGTATCGAAGGATTTTAAAGGATACGAAGTCATGAAGGAAATTATGGCAAAGGAGAGTTCCACCGAGGATCAGGGTGTGGCGAGTTTTGCTTATTCGCCTGCCGATGAAACTATGCCTTTTCTGTTCGAACTTCAGCGTCCCTTGGATGATCTTGCGGATATGCTTCTTCACGAATTCGCAGGCCGGACTGTCTCTATGAGAGACATCTACTGTGAACATAGCGTAGGCCGCCCCTTCCTGAGTCGCCACTACAAAGATGTCTTGGGAAAATTGGAGGCTGCTAAAAAAGTTTCTGTCGTTGATCCAGAAGGTAAAAATAGAAGGAAGAATTCCTTCGCTGACCGCTTACTGGTAACGTTTTTCTAGGTAGTATCATGGGCACGAACTCGAAAATTGAATGGACTGAGGCGACGTGGAATCCAGTCGCCGGTTGCAGTATCGTCTCGCCCGGCTGTACCAATTGCTATGCTATGCGGATGGCGCAACGGCTTGAGGCAATGGGGCAACCGAAATACCAAGGCCTGACCCGAAAGTCGGGCGGACGGCCCAAGTGGAATGGGAAAATACGCTTAGACGAAGAGGCTCTTCAGATTCCTGGCTCCTGGAAGCAGGGCCGGATGATATTCGTCAATTCAATGTCTGACCTGTTTCATGAAGATGTACCTCTTGATTTCATTGAGCGCGTTTTTTCAGTGATGCGTGGGTGCTCGCGTCATACGTTTCAGGTTTTGACAAAACGCTCGGAGAGGCTGAAGGAATTATCTTCATTCCTTCAATGGTCTTCCAATATCTGGATGGGGGTGAGCGTAGAGAGTGCCGATTACACTTTCCGAATTGATGATCTGCGAGCGAGTGGGGCATTCACTAAGTTCTTGTCCCTTGAACCGCTCGTGGGAGACGTTGGACAGATGAACCTAGAGGGTATCGACTGGGCAATTGCGGGGGGAGAAAGTGGCCCTGGGGCTCGCTACATGAATCCAGATTGGGTCCGTTCGATACGAGATCAGTGCGTCCGTAGTGGCGTCGCCTTCCACTTCAAACAGTGGGGTGGTGTTAACAAAAAAAAGGCTGGCCGCATTCTCGACGGTCGCACATGGGACGAGTTACCTTTTCGGGCTGTAGCATAAGGAAAGTATCAAGACATCGCGTGAGCGCCTAGCTCTGGGCGTCTCGTTAAGAACGCTGCGCAGTTCGTGTAAGACGGGTCTAGGTAAGCTGCATTGCGGCGTCGGAACGGGAGATTAACGGCGGCTATGGGCCGATGCCGTATGGAAACGCGCTGGCAAGGCCTACCTGATGCTGGTTGCCGCTCTGTTCGTTTTTGGCGGCCTCAAATCATTCATTCGCTCCCATCGCCGCCTGATGAGCCCATGTTAGGCAAGGCAACATACCCAGAGGGAGGAGTGACGCTGCCGAATGAATCCGGTCGAGTTTCGCCGAGTCTGCGGGAGAGCCGCGCCGTTCTTATACCTGAGGCGCAACCACTTGCTTCTCTCGCAACAAAGATAAGACGCGGTCTACGAGGTCTGTCTCAAAGAATGGTTTGCTTACGACCTCCGTCCCTTCGAACGATGAAGGTAAATCGGAATGATCGACTTGGCCGCTCAAGATCAGAAAAGGGATTTCCTGTTCAGACAGTTGCGACGCGATCACTTCGCTGGTCTCATCTCGAAGGTTCACGTCCAGCAGCGCAACTTCAGGGAGGCGCCGCAGGGCCTGGAGAGCGCTTAAGACGGTCGTGAAGGGACCAAGCACTTCCGCCCCGCGCGAGTGGAAAATCTCGGCGATATCCATGCCGATGATTGGGTCGTCCTCGACGATCATGATCTTTCGACCTGTGCAAGAAGTGTCGTTGCTTGCTTTCGTGTCCGCGGGGAGCTCCAAGGTTTGAGCCGGTGCTGCGTCCGCAGCGTTCAACACCTCGCGTTCGAAGCTATGATGAACCAGGATATCGCAGATCAAACCCTGCTCCGCGAAATCTAAATCGACCGTGCCTTCGTCGCGCATGGCGTTTTGCAGGATGGTCGAGCCTATACCAGTGCGCCGTGTTTTCGGAACGGGAGGCCCACCTTCTTCGGCCCATTGAATCAGAACCTGACGTCCTTCTCCCTGAACGATACTGAGTGCGACCTGACCTTTCGGCACAGAAAGCGCTCCGTGCTTTACCGCGTTGGTGAGCAGTTCATGAAGGATCATTGCCAACGCTTCAGACGCCGCGCCGGAAAACCAGATTTTCGCGTTCCCAATAATTCGGATCCGTCCTTGCCAGCCGTCAAAAGCATTGAGTTCCACTTCGAGGATATCGCTCAAGCTCGAACGCTCAGCCTCAGAGGCGATGAGAATTTTGTTCGCACGCGCCAAGGCGGCGAGCCGTTCCAGCAAAGTCGCGGAAAAGTCCTCGACCGTCGTCGCCTTCTTGCTCGCATGACGAACCATAGAATTCATAATCGCATAGGTATTCGCGACGCGGTGATTGAGTTCCCGGGATAGCAGTTTGAGGCGGTCTTCGTTCAGCTTCGTCTCGGTGATGTCGATCACGTGCCCGATGAGTTTCACAACCTGACCGGCATCAGAGAACTTGGGCATCCCCTTTGCGCTTATCCATCGCTCTGCCCCATCCGCGCGCCGGATACGCGTTTCGAAAGACCAAGGTTCGCCCTTGGCCAGAGATGCCTCCAGCAATTGCTTGACCCGATCACGATCGTCAGGTTCGACATAAGTCAGGAATGTATCCGCGCTCCATTCGTGCAGGCGCGTATCGTGGCCAAAGATCTGATCGTGGCGCAGATTGCGCACCGCTTTTCCCGTCGCAGCATCCAGTTCCCAAATCCCGATCTCGGACGTCGCCAAGATAAGGTCCAAATGGCCGCTGCCGTCCGCCGGCAACTCGAGATCGTTCATGGCTGCTCGCTGGTTAATATGCATTGATCATACGCTCACGATTATCCCCCCGAAGCAAGCCAATGCTCCGACTTAGCGAAAATTGGCATGCTGTTCCGATGCGCTCAATTTCGGAGATTTGTGGCTGCACATGGCGAACGAGAAAGCGGACTTTCGCCGCACTGACGAGAAATGCCTGCTTAGGGCCGTCACTGCGCCGGAGCAGGAAGGGCGGAAAGCGGACCTTCGCTGCGCTCGGCCCAAATGCCTGCTATGCGCACAAAGCCGCCCCTCTCCAAAACCAGGGCGCGTTGACCCGGGTCCCGTTCGGACGACAGCTTTGCGCGCCTTGCAGCTGCCGCCTACCGAGCGCCCCTTCTTTTGTTCTGCGCATCGGCGGTCAGCGCGGCGAGGCGATAGAAGCCGTGCGCCATCTTGGAAAACGGAGTCAGCAGGAAGAATGCGAGCACGGCCCCAAGATGCAAGGCCAACATGGCCGGCATCAGCGGGGTTTGACCGAGCACATAAAGCGCCAACCCGCTCAAACCCACAAAACCCAACAGAGCGATGAAGCCGAATTCGCCGCTCGTCGCGCCGGAGGCACCGAGTTCCGGATCCGCCCGTAGCTTCAGACGGATCATCTCGATGCAACCCAGGGTCAGCAGCAAGCCACCCGCCACGCCGAGAAGCTTCGGCATGGACCAGAGCGGGTAAGGGGCGCGCAGATCCAGCAGGTAATGCATCAATGTCGCCACACTCGTGGCGGCGAAACACAGAAGAAAGCCATACATCACGGCCTGATGCGCGAAGCGGCGGCCTTGGGAAAAACGGTCCTCGTCCTCGAAATTGCAGCCGTCGCCGTGCCCGCCCTTGAGGTTGCGCATGTTCGCCGCGGCGGCAAAGCCTCCCCGAAGATCGGAGAAGCGAACCCGACCGGCCCCGACCGCGCGCCAATACCGCCGCAAGCTGATCGCGAGACTAAGTAGCGGGAACAGGAAGGCAGGCAGGAAGATCGCCACCATCGTGTTGTGCGCCATGACCGCGTAAAAACCCTCGCCGCCTGCGCTTGCAAGCGACAGCATGGCCCAGATCAGGAGCGCAAAGCCCAGCACGGTCGCGAGCGCGATGCGCAGCCCGCTTTTTTGGAAGGCCTGCCCCGCCACGCGGGGAAACGCGAATTCTTCCCAGCTATCCTGCCGAACATTCGCCAGCGCCTGCGGCAGATTGAGGGCAAACTCGTGCGGTGCCGTGTATTGGCAGGCGTAATAGCACCCGCGACAATTGTGACAGAGATTGGCGAGCTGCGTCAGATCGCCGTCGCTGAAGGCGCGCTCAGCATGGAGCGCCGGAAAGACCGAGCAATATCCTTCGCAATACCGGCAGGCGTTGCAGATCTCGGCCTGACGACGTGCCTCTTCGAGAAACTCAGTTTGCATGGGCGGCGGCCTCCTTGCCTGCAATACGTCCGAAAACGGTGCCGATCGTCATGCCGAAACCGGCGAGATACCCCTGCCCGAGGATCGACCCGGCCATGGTTTCGCCGGCAGCCCATAGGTTCGAGACCGGGCGGTTTCCGACCGAGCATTGTGCGCGCTCGTCGACCTTCAGACCGAGATAGGTGAAGGTCACACCGGTGCGCAGCGAGTATCCGTAGAACGGCGGTTCGGTAATCGGACGCGCCCAGTTGGTCTTTGGCGGCGTGATCCCGGTGGTGGACACGCCGTCCAGCTCGGTCGGGTGAAATCCGGATGTGTCGCCGCAGGCTGCGTTGAACTCGGCCACGGTCTCGGCCAAGGCTGCGGACGGAAGTCCCATCTTGGTCGCCAGTTCTTCGAGCGTATCGGCCTTGATCGGCGGGAAGACCGAGGGCATGAACAACTCGAGCGACTTCGCGTCGATGATGACATAGCCCACCTGATCGGGCTGCGCCGCGACGAGACGACCCCAGATCGCATAGCGCTTCGGCCATACGTCCTCCCCCTCGTCGTAAAACCGCTCGCCATTCTTGTTCACGACGATCGAGAACGGCACGCAATCGAGCCGCGTGACTATCCCGCCATCGAATTTCGGCGCGCGCCCGTCGATCGCGACCGCGTGGCATTGCGTCGGATCGCCTACCTGTTCGACCTTCTGCTCGAGAAGGTCCGCGAGCACGACGCCGCGATTGTAGGGCGTGCCGCGGATCAGGAAGTTCTTCGCGGCCGGCCCCCAGGCGCGGGCGAGCCAATCGGTATCGGCTTGAAATCCGCCCGAAGCGACCACAACCGATTTCGGGCTGATACGCCGCGTCTCGCCATTCTGCGTGTAGTCGATATGCGTCACGCGATCATCGTCGATCTCCAGATGGGTGACGGCCGCTTCGTATTCGACTTGAACCCCGAGCGCTTCTGCGGTGCGGTAATAGGCGTTCACGAGGCCCTTGCCGCCACCGAGGAAGAAGGCGTTTGTCCGCGCGAGCGAAAGCGTGCCCGACAGCGAGGGCTGAAAGCGCACGCCATGCGCCTCCATCCACGGCAGGCATTCCTCGGAGCTTCGAATGGCGAGCCGCGCCAGACCTTCATCGGTCTTGCCGCCGGTGACTTTCATCAGGTCGGCAAGGTATTCTTCCTCGGTATAACTGTCGGTGAGTGGACCAAGCGGCCCGCGATGCATGCAGCGGAAGTTGCGCGTATGGCGGGAATTGCCGCCCCGATAGGGTTTCGGCGCGGTTTCGAGAATCAAAACGCGCGCCCCGGCCTCTGCCGCGGTGATCGCGGCACAGAGTGCCGCGTTACCGCCGCCGATGACGGCAATGTCGGGTTGAGGTGAAGCAAGTGTCACAGCAGATCTCCGTCATAGCTGGGGGTCTGGCCGGGCTCGGAGCGCAGGGCACGCACGCGCACCCGCTGGGCCGCCTCGATATGTGCGCGCATCGCGCTCTCGGCGAGCGCGCCGTCGCGCGCCTTGACGGCCTCCAGCACGGCGAAATGTTCTTCTACCGCCTTCACCGCCCGGTCCGGCTCGGTCAGCGTGGTCGGTCCAAGGATCATCAGCGCCTTTTGCAGCGAGCGGATCGAGCGGGTGAGGAACCGGTTCTTCGCTGCGTCGAGCAAAGCGGCGTGGAACTGCCGGTTAAGCGTGAATGCCTCAGGGACATTGCCGATCTCGCCCAGCTGACGGTTCATCTCGTAGAGTTCGTCGATCTCGATATCCGAAGCCGCCCGGGCCGCAAGCCGTGCCGCTGTGCCTTCGAGCACCGCGCGCATCTCGTAGAGCTCCATGACTTCGGCATAGTCGAGCCGTCGAATGCAGGCGCCCTGCCGCGCAACGTGACTGACGATGTTATCCGCTTCGAGCTTTCGTATCGCTTCCCGGACAGGCGTTCGCGACATACCCAGGCGCTCCGCAAGTTCGGTTTCCCGCAAGCGGTCGCCCGGGTTGAGCCGCCCTTCGCGCAATTCGGTCAGCAGACGGTCGTAAGCAGCGTTTCCCTGCGGTGTGCTGCCATCCTCATTTGCCATTTCGCCCTCCGCGTTCATCTTGTGTCCAATTGGATACAATCGTATACACGTCACGTCAAGACGAACAGGAGACCAGTTTGCGCAAACATATTTATGCGGGTGCCATGCGGCGGCGCGGCCTTACATTTCTCCTCGCAGCCTGCGGCACCGCGCTCTTCTGGGCGCTGGATTTGCCGCTTCCATTCCTCTTCGGGCCGATGGCATTTTGCCTTGCCGGCGCGCTGGCGCATTTACCGCTTCAGGGCTTCGGCCAGATCTCTGTCGGCGCGCGCACGATCCTCGGGGTGGCCGTCGGCGCCTCGATCACGCCCGAGGTCATCGCGCAATTGCCGCGCATGGCGCTCTCGGTCTCTCTCGTCCCTGTCTTCATCGCGGTGATCGCGCTCATCGGCGTGCCTTTCTTTCGAAAGTTCTGGGGCTTCGACGCGCCCACCGCCTATTACGCCGCGATGCCTGGCGGACTGCAGGACATGGTGATCTTCGGCACGGAAGCGGGCGGCGACCCTCGCGCGCTTTCGTTGGTGCACGCGACACGGGTTCTGATCATCGTGACCGTGGCGCCGTTTTTCCTGAGCCATTTCTACGGTGCCGAACTCAGCAACCCGATCGGCGCGCCCGTCGCGGATCTGCCGTGGTATGAGCTGGCGATCATGGCCGTCGCCGCGGTGCTCGGCTGGAAAGGCGGCGAGAGGCTCGGGTTGTTCGGCGCCTCGATTCTCGGCCCGATGATCGTCACGGCGGCCCTGTCGCTCTCGGGGATCATCCATTTCCGCCCGCCCGCCGAGGCGATCCTCGCGGCCCAATTCTTCATCGGCTGCGGGATCGGCGTGCATTTCCTCGGGGTGACGTGGAAAGAGCTCACCCGCATCGTGTCGGCAGGCATCGCCTACGTGCTGGTGCTGGCCGTGCTGGCCGCGGGGTTTTCCGGTCTGGTGACCGTGTTGGGTCTGGGCGAGCGGGTGCCAGCGTTTCTGGCCTTCGCGCCCGGCGGCCAGGCGGAGATGACAGTCCTCGCGATCGTGACCGGAGCAGATCTCGGCTTCGTCATCACCCATCACCTTACGCGCATCGTGCTCGTGATCGTCGGCGCACCCGTGGTGGCGAAGATCCTCACGCGAAGGCGGACGGATTGACCATTTGGATCGGGTTGCCCTCCGCATAGGCATTTACTTGCGCGAAGATGTCGGTGAACTGCTTGTCGAACTCGTCCTCGGTCACGTAGCCGATATGGGGCGTGGCGATTAGGTTCGGATGCGCGAGCAGCGGATCTGTCGCGTCGGTCTCGGGCTCGCGGTCGAAGACATCCACCGCAGCCTGCCCGGGATGCCCGGCCTCAAGGGCCGCCAGCAAGGCCCCCGGCACAATCAGCCCTGCGCGTGACGTGTTCACCAGCACCGAGCGCGGGGACATCTGCGCGAGATCCTCGGCGGTGACGATCCCGCGGGTCTCGGGGGTCAATCGCAGATGCAGCGAAACAATGTCGCTTTGCGCGAAGAAGGCGGCACGGCTCTCGGCAACGGTTTCCCCGTCAGCCAAGACACGCGCCCGCCCCGCCTCGGAGGCCCACCACACGACCTGCATCCCGAATGCCCGGGCATAATCCGCGACGACCCGCCCCAAACGCCCGTATCCGTAAAGGCCCAGCACTCGCCCGCGCAGGCTACGGCCTACGCCAATCTGCCAGTTGCCGGCTTTGACGCTCGCCATCTGCTGCGGAAGCTGGCGCATCGCGGCGAGCATCAACGCGAAGGTCAGCTCTGCCGCGGCATAATTGGCGCCATCCCCGCCGGTGTTCGAACATAGCAGAACGCCCTGGTCGGTGCAGGCCTCCACATCGACATGCGGCCACGTGCCCCGCTGCGAAATTAGACGAAGATTGGGTAGCCGCTCGAGCAAGCCGCGCGTGATCTTCGTGCGCTCGCGGAAGAGAACAACGCATTCAGCACCCGCGAGGCGGCGCGCAAGCGCTTCCTCGTCGGGCTCGTGATCCGTCCAGACCGTCACCTCGTGCTCGTCCAGCATGCGAAAACAGGGCAAGCTGCGGAGCGTGTCGAACCAGTCGTCGAGAATATGGACCTTCATTGCCTCTCCCTTGGTTAGCCTTGACCGGACAGGGCCTTGATCGCACGGCTGACCCGGTCGTGCAGGAGCACGAGGTCGGGTGATTTGCCTTCGTCTCGGGCAATCTTCGCGACAATCTCCTTGCGAATGTCCTCGAGGTCCTGACGGACGCGGCTCAGTTTCTCGAAATGGGTCATGGCCTCCTCAATGCGACAACAATACGGGAATTTTCGTGCGCGCAAGCACTTCCGAGGTCACCCCGCCAAGGAAATCTTCGCGAAACTTGGAATGCTCGAAAGCCCCGAGCACAAGAAGCGACGGGTCGTTGCGTGTGCACCATCTTAGGAGCGTGTCCGCCACGGGTCGCGGCGTCGGCCATTCCTCATGAATGGCCGAAACACCATGCCGGGAGAGATGGGTCAGAAGGTCACTGATGGCGCGGTCGTCCTGCGGCCCAATGGTCAGAACACTGACCCGCCCGTCATCCTCGAGAAGTCGAAGACTGTCGGAGAGCGCTCGCGCAGCGGCCCGCCCTCCATCCCATGCGAGCGCCGCGTGGCTGTGCTGTGCGCCCGCATTATAGCCTTCCGGAACCACGATCACCGGACGGCCCGACATCAGCGCAATACGATCCGGATGCAGGATCACATGCGCATCGCCATCGTCAGCCTGAGTGCCTACGATCAGCATATCGTAGTAGCGCGCCGCTTCGGAAAGGACGTTATCCACGCGTCCGGCCACGACTTTCAACTCGAGATCACTGCCAAGCCCGAGGGCACGGCGCTCTTCCTCGAACCTCGCCTCGATCTCGCGCAGAATGTCGCCATTGGCCGTTTCAAGAAGCGCACGCGCTTCCTTCGGGATCCAGCGTGAGCGGCGGTCGATCACCTCGTGCGCCGCATGGGCCATTATCGCCGTCACATTAGCGCCACGCTGCGCCGCCATGGAGGCGGCATAGCGCAGGGCGGCGACCGACCCGCTCGATCCATTGAAGGCGACCAGAAGGTTCATCATTGGCATGTCAGCGTCCTTTCCAAACCGAAGCGGGAACATAGACCCGTCCGTCGGCTAACTTGCGCGCAGTGCGCAGCAAACCCGCGGAGTTCAGCGTGAAGTGGTTGTTCATTTCGAAGTCGACGAGGACTTCGATCGTGCCGGACGCATGCTCCAGCACCACGCTCGCCGGGCTCGTGGTCGGGCGCTCCAGTAGTCCGTCGGCCACGGTGCCGGGCGTAAGCGCGCAGGAGGCAAGACATTGCGCCCCGGTGACCGCCATCGAGGGATGCGTGTTCCACGGCATGAAATATCGCGTCGCGACGGTTCCACCCGTCTTGGCGGGCGCAAGCAGGCCGAATTTCGGCGTCACCGATTTCGAGACGTCGCCCATCCCCATAGCCGCGCCCGCCTTGAGGCGCACGGCCTCCATACGGGCGAAGAACTCGGCATTCGCGTCGAGCTCTGCTGCGCTTTCATAGCCGGTAAGGCCGAAGTCCTGCGCCCGCGCGATCACCATCGGCATCGCGACATCCATGCAGGTCACCTCGATACCGTCGAACTCATCGCGCAGATGCCCCGTCGGAAGAAACGCTCCGGTCGAGGAGCCGACAACCCCCATGAAATTGAGCGCGATCGGCGCGGCCGTGCCGGGCACGCCGGCGATTTCCGCGTCACCGTCGTAGCGCATCGCCCCGCCCGGCGTCTGAACGCGCGCGAGAACCTTCGCCCCGGTATTGACAGCGCGGATCTTCACCTCGGTCTCGTCCCCCGTGGGGCGGACGAGGCCAAGCTCGATCGCGGCGGGCCCCACCCCCGAGAGGATGTTGCCGCAGGTCGGCTTGAAGTCGACGAGCCGATCTTCGACAGAGACCTGCGCGAAGAAATAATCGACCTCCGCCCAGTCATCGTCCGAGGGCGAGAGCATGGCGACCTTGGTCGTCACCGCGACGCCGCCGCCGAGCCCGTCGATATTGTTCGCATGGCCCGAACCGAGCACCGCGATCAGAACCTCGGCCAGCGTCTCGCGATCAGCAGGCAGATCGGCGCGGTTGAAATAGGGGCCGCGCGAAGTGCCGCCACGCATGAATACATAGGGAATGGCTGTCTGTTCCATCTCATTCGCTCCGTCGGATCATTTCAGGGGCCAGGGAAGATTGGCTGCGTGCTGCAGCAGGCCGGGCGGGAAATCGCGGTTCAGCGCGCCGGCCATGACGCACATCAGGGCGATGCCGCTGGCGGCGAGGATCAGCGTCTTGGGCCAGCTGGCCTGGGCGCGGATGCGCAGGAAGGTGACGAGGAACCCGGCCAGTGCGAGGATGAAACCGACGACGTAAGTCGCCGCGATCAGCCCCGCGAACCACGCGAGCGTCCCCCACAGGCCATAGGGCGCGTCCGCGTCCTCTCCCGAGACTTCCTTGTCCGCGAAGATCACATCGCGCTCGGCGCGCAGGATCATCTGCACCAGAAGGATCACCAGCGCCGTCAGCGTGATGCCCCCAACCACGAGCGGCACGATCTTGTCGGTCATGTTGTAGTTCGGGATCAGGCTCGCGTTGACGAGCGCCGCAATCACGTAGCCCATGACCACCAGCAGGAAGATCAGCGGCGCGCGTTTGGAGCCCGACTGGACATCACCCTCGGCCATGATCGACTTAGCCTGCCGCAACCCGAGGAAGACCGACACGACCGTCACTATGAGCAATACGATCACGATCGGCGAGAACAGGTAGTCGACGCCCGCCGAGAAGGAATTGCGGAACCGGAAGGATGCGATCTGGAAAGCCTGGTTGGAGAATTTCTCGACCGGGTTCGACAGCACGAAGCCGATCAGGAACGCCGGACGCGACCAGTCGAACCGGCGCAGGAAGATCCCGATGAGGCCAATCGCGAACAGGGCGAGGATGTCCTCGAAATTCTGCCCTGACTGGAAGGCAGCAAAGGAGATCAGCATGAACAGGAACGGCGCGAGATAGGTGAAGCGGATCGTGGTCAACTTCGCGATCCCGCCCGAGGCCGCGATGCAGAGCACCGTGCCCACGACGTTTGCCAGAGCCAGCAGCCAGACGATCGAGTAGGTGATATCGAGATTGTCGCGCAGCATGTTGGGGCCGACTTCGATATCGCCGGAGCCCAGCAGGGCCAGTGCGCCGATGAAGATTGCCATCGAGCCCGAGCCCGGGATGCCGAAGAGCAGCGTCGGAACGAGTCCGCCGCCTTCCTTGGCGTTGTTCGAGCTTTCCGGCCCGATCACGCCGCGGATTTCGCCTTTGCCGAAATTCGACTTGTCCTTGGTGGTCTGAACGGCGTGGCCGTAGGCGATCCAGTCGACGACCGACCCGCCGAGGCCGGGGATCACACCGACGATCACGCCGATCAGCGAGCAGCGGACGGACAGCCATTTGTTGGCGACCCAGTCGCGCACGCCCTGGCTCCAGCCGGCGCCGAGCGTCGCGTCCTTGGCGATCGAGCTGTCCTGACGCAGCAGCGAGACGATTTCGGGCAAGGCGAAAATGCCGAGACCCACGATCACCAGCTGCAGCCCGTCCGTGAGATAGGGAATATCATAGGTCGCCATGCGCAGGCTGCCGCCGGCATCGGCCTCGCCGATCGTGCCGATCAGCATGCCAAGCCCCGCCGCGGCGAGCCCCTTGAGCGCCACGCGCCCCGCGAGCACAGCGACCATCGAGAGGCCGAGGATCGAGATCATCAGCATCTCGGGCAGACCGAAGGCAAGCACCAGCGGCCGGGCGACCATGATGAACATGGTCAGGAAAAGCGCGCCGACGAGACCGCCGAAGAGGGACGAAGTGAAGGCGGCCGAGAGCGCCCGCGCCGCCTGCCCTTTCTTGGCGAGCGGGAAGCCGTCGAGAACGGTCGCCTGGCTCGCCGAGGAACCGGGGATCCCCATCAGCACGGAGGCGAAGGTGTCGGAGGTCGGCACGACCGCGACCATGCCCACCATCAGGGCCAGCCCCAGCACCGGGTCCATACCGAACATGAAGGGCAGCAGGAGCGAGAGGCCGGCGATGCCGCCGAGACCGGGGAAGACCCCCACGGCCAAGCCCATGACGACCCCGAGCACCAGGTATCCCAGAACAACAGGTTGCAGAATCAGAGCCCATGCCTCGCCAAGCGCAGGCACGGCGGTTGCGAAGACATCCATCTCGCCCACCTCGAATTTTAGGATTATGAGAAAGTGAGCGGTCCGCGTCCCGCAGGAAGGGACCGCTCGAGGGTTTCGCTTAGTTCAGCGAAACGCCGTAGGCTTCTTGAAGCCAGTCGGTCACATAGGCTTTGGCTTCGGGAGACACGGTCGTGCCTTCCTTCGTCGCCTGCTCGGCGCCCTTGCCGACGAAGACGTCGTATTTACCAACCTGCTGTGCCGCGATTTTCTTGAAGTCCGGACGGTTGCGCACGGCGTCGAAGGCTTCGGTATAGGCTTCGACCACGTCATCGGGCGTGCCCTGCGGCAGGAACGCAATCTTCTGAACCGGGAAGCCCGCGATGAAGAACGCTTTCCACGAATCCCAGGCTTCGCCGGAGGTTTCGCAGCCATCGGTGGCTTCGCAAACTTCCTTGAAGGTCGGCAGATCGGGGAAGGTCGGATCGCGGACGATGTTGTTATTCTCGTCGAGCGCGCCCCAAGTCATCATCGGAACGGCCTTGCCAGCCTCTACCATCGAGGCCGAGCCGCCGAGATAGCCGGTCGTCGTCTGATAGTCGATCGTCGCTTCGCCGCGCTCGAACATCAGGCGGCCGTCACCGCGTCCCTTGATACCGAAGACCGGCTCAACGTTCATGCCCAGCATCCGCCATGCGAGAAGCGGCACGAGGTCGAGACGGGTTGCGCCCTGCGAACCGTAAATGAAGTTGAGGTCCTTGAGGTTATTCGCAGACCCGTCGAATTTCTTGCCGGCCTCGGGATTGAGATAAGCCACGCCGCCCGTGCCAGATGCCATGACCGGGATCCAGTCGGAATACTCGTAGCGCACCCGCGGATCGCCGAGCAGATAGGGGAACTGCGTCGAGCCGGAGGTGCCGAAAAGCAGCGTGCCGTCCTCGTAGCGCTGCTCCTGGAACCAGTTCGCACCCTTGGTCGAGCCTGCGCCCGGCATGAACTTCACGATCACGGTAGGCTTACCCGGCAGCTCCTGCGCGAGAAGCGGCGCAAAGAAGTTGGCCCATTTCGCGGAGCCCCCGGTCTCCGAGAACGGAATGACCCATTCGATGGTCTTGCCGCTGAAGTCGACATCCGCGAGGGCCGGTGCCGACATGAAGGCGAGCGCCGCCGCAGAATATATGAATTGCTTGATGGTCATTAGTGTCCTCCCTTAGACCTTTCGAACCGGGCGGGCTCGAAGCCGGCCGGTATGTAGTTATTCTCCTCAAGGGACGAATCCCTCCTCCTACACCGGCAACATGTCGTCCTAACCTTGCGCGAAACTTGCGCAACATGACAAAGAAGTAACCATGCGCATCGCCATCATCGAAGATAACGAGGCTCTGTCCCGCGCCATCGCCTTCCGCCTGCGGGATCGCGGCCACGCCGTGGACCTTCTGCATGATGGACTCGAGGCCGACCGTTTCCTCGCGCAGGAAGGCGCCGATCTGATCGTGCTTGACCTGAACTTACCGGGTATGGACGGGATCGAGGTGCTTCGGGCGCTGCGCAGGCGTGGTGACGGGGCGCCGGTGATCCTGCTGACCGCGCGCTCGGAAACGGCCGAGCGGGTTGCTGGGTTGGATGCCGGGGCAGATGACTATCTCACCAAGCCCTTCGAGATGGACGAGCTGGAAGCCCGGCTGCGGGCGATGGCACGGCGCAAGAACCTCGAATTCATGGAGCGCGACAAGTTCGGTCCGCTCGTCTTCGACCGCACCAGTCGCCAGCTGATGCATGACGAAACTCCGCTCGAAATTCCGCGTAAGGAAATCGCCACGCTGGAATGCCTACTCGAACGGCGCGGACGGATCGTCTCCAAATCGGCATTGATCACGCATGTCTATGGCACAGGCTCGGATGCCGAGGAGAGCGCAATCGAACCGCATGTCTCGCGGCTGCGCAAACGACTTGAGCCATACGGCATCAAGATCAAGACGGCCCGTGGCCTGGGTTACATGCTCGAGGTGGAAGCTTCATGATCGCGCAGCCCAGGTCCGTGTCCCTGCGGATGAGACTGTTCCTCGTCATCCTTCCGCCGCTCTTGCTGGTTTCCATCTTGTTAGGGTGGTGGCGCTTTACGGTGGGGCAACGGACCTCGGAAGAGCTATTCGATCGTAGTCTCCTCGCCGCGGCGCTGGCGATTTCGCGCGATGTCGCGATCTCTGAGGGCGATGCGCTTTCGCCGAGCACCCGGGATATCATTTCGGACGCAGGCGGCGGCGAAGTTTTTTACCACGTGACCGGACCCGGCGGGATCTACGTGACCGGCTACGCCTACCCGCCGCGCCCCGAGACAGACGGTCCGCAAGACAAGCCTTACTATTACATGGCGGAATATCGCGGCGAACTGATGCGCGTCATGCGGATGCATGAACGCCGGACGATCGGCAACATGACCGGAGAAACCGTCGTAACGGTCTGGCAACGGGCGAGCGATCGCCGTGCCTTCGCCCGCCAATTGGCCCAACGGGCGGCAGCCGTCATCGTCGTCCTGATGGTCGCGCTGAGTCTGCTGATCTGGTTCGGTGTCCAGATCGGTCTCCGACCTCTCAACGACCTTCAGGCCGCGATCGAAAAACGCTCGCCCGATGATCTCGCCCGCATCAAACGCCCCGTGCCCAAAGAAGTCATGGGCATCGTCACGACGCTCAACAGGCTGCTGTTGCAGATGCGTCGGAGCATAGAGACCCATCAAGCCTTCATCTCCGACGCGGCCCATCAGCTTCGCAATCCTGCGTCCGCGCTTCTCGCACTGGCCGAGACTTTGCCGGGTGTGCGTGATCCTGCCGAACGCGAGGCGCGCCAGCAGGAACTGATCGAGGCTGCGCGCAACTCCGCCCGACTGGCGGATCAACTTCTCTCGCTCGAGAGGCTTCGCTACGAAGGGGGCGAAACCGTCGAGGCGTTCGATCTGAACCCGGTCCTGGAAGAGGTCTGCCGCAGCTTTGGTTCCGCGGCGCTTTCGCGTGACATCGAATTCGAACTCGAAACGTCACCCGAGCCCCTTCCCGTGAGCGGCGACCCTGTTCTGATCGGCGAGGCCGTGCGGAACCTCCTGGAGAACGCACTGCACCATGGAGGACCAACGATGACACGTATCGCGGTGAATACGGAACGATCCGGGACGGAAGCCAAGGTCATTGTTCAGGACGATGGGGTCGGCATCCCGCTCGATCAAGAAGAGATCGCATTTCGGCGCTTCTCGCAACTTAGGAATGGCGAGGGCACCGGTCTCGGCCTCGCGATCGTCGAACAGGTTTTGCACCGCCACCGAGGGGAGGTGAGACTGACCCCTTGCGACCGCGGAACTCGCGTCCGACTGACGCTTCCGCTTGCCGCGCGTAACCCGGGCGACTGTTAGAACGACCTTCGCAGAGGGAACTACGAGTGTTCGGGTGAGTGTCCGTTCGACGTTCGAAGCGGATGCTACGTCCCAGCAAACCCAAGGGCCGCAAAGGGCCGTTTCCAGCATTACTGCTGGAAGGTCCCAGAGCAGAAATTCCATTTACGCCGCAAGAAAGCCGATGGCTACGAGGCGACGATTCAGCCCGTGGGCAACGCGACGGTTCAAGTCGAGCCGCCAACCCATTTCTTGAAGCGCTAAGTGCGCTCCAAGTCAATAAGTGCGTCTGCCAAGTTCAATTCTAGCTTGACAGGTCGTGCGCAGGCTTATGCTTTCGCCTGCGCACTCATTTGCTTTTTCTGGCTTTTCGCTGACCCGCACGAAGCCAAAACTAATGCGACATCAGCTCTTACTTTTTTCCTCCTCTAGCTTGTGGCCGTCGTCATTTAGCTCCTCCCAAGCTTCACGAGCCCTCATTTCAAGATCGTGTCTCACTTCGAGCTGCTCCACCTGCGCATTGAACCAACGGGCCTCCTCCTCGGTCAGCGGCGCATGGGATCGCTTCCACGAGCGCCGCTCAAACCAAATGGTCGCCCATAGAGCGATGATCACCAAGACGCCAAACATTGCGGCCACCACGATCGCCAGATCCAAATTCGGGTTCACACAATCCGCCATTTCAATCTCCCTGTTTCACTGCAACGGAGGACGGTTTTCGTGCGCGACTAGGGTGTCGATCAGTTTGATCACCGCGCGCAGATCCCACCCGCGCTCGGCTCCTCGCAGCATGTCCGTTAGCGCGTCGACCGTATCCGCTGGCAGGCCTCGTGCCGCCCCTTCGCGCCGCGCGAAATACGCCAGATGTGCGCCGGCGAGCGGCGGGATATAAACCACGCGACAGCGGCTTTGCAGCGGCGCTGGAACGGCAAGACGGTCGTTCGAGGTCAGGATCCAGCTGATCCAGCGCATGTCGAACCGCACGCGGAAAAATGGGCAGCTCCAGGTCCGCGCACTGAGGGGGTCCAGCAGCGGCAATAGCGCATTGCTCAGCGCAAAGCTAAAGCCTCGACTTGAACGCACATCGCCGCACTTATCCACCTCATCGATCACGATGACCGGGTTACCCACGCGCTGATGCAGGATGAGCTCCACAGGCCGGCCCGGATGGGCCGTCGACCAGCCTCGTTGGCTTCCGGCCACCGCGAAGCCCGCCGGTTCATTCGATGCGTCGATCAGTTCTGTCGGCGTGCCGATCAATTCCGCCAATCGACGCGCCCAGTGGCTCTTTCCGATGCCAGGAGGCCCATCAAGCAAGAGCGGCGGCAGACGGAGGGCGGGAGCACCTTTGCGCATGCTTTCACGCATCGCATACCACGCGAATTCTGTCGCACTGGACATCCAAGGCATCTCCTCGTGTAGCGCCGCGGCAATTTCGTCCACCCTATGCTCGCTCTCAAGCTGAATAAGCTGGACGCCGTTTTGGAGTGCCGAGAGCTTCTTCCGTTCGTCATAGCTGAGATGGCTCATTCTGGAGGCCTGCTGTCGAAGCTCTACGAGCTTTTGAGCGCGGCGGCGGATCTTGTCCCTGTCTTTGCGGCTTGGGGAGATCTGATCCGTCACATCAGACCATTCCCCGCCTCGATCGAGGTTCGAAAACCAGTCTTCATCGATCCCTAGATTCTTGCGGCGCAGTTCCGAGAGTGCCTTAGAGAGACGGGTCTCAATGTCATTTGCTGTGTCCGACGGGAAAAACCGAATATCGGCAATCTGAAAGTGAACCGAGCGACGCGGGCCGCTCCTGGTGGGGACGGAACGTCTCGTCATTCCAACGACCCTGCAGTTCGACAGAAAATCAAGGGTTCACGGCTATGCACGATAGAAAACCTCACCCGTGGTTCGCACAAGCGGCGAGCCGTCCTCCGAGAGAACTCATGGGGCCTGCACTCCGGCGACATTCCACGAACGGGGTCAATACATGCGGTTCTCTTGTCAGGAGCGCTTTTGAGCGTCGTCATTGAAAAAACTCCCGCCACTCATCGTCGGAGAAATTGCAGGAAAGATCGTCGTGAACCTTTTCCAAGGCCAGACGTTCAAACGCAGCTGTGCGATATGCCTCAGCGGTTCTTTCGCTTCGGTGACCACAGGCCTTCATGGCTAACTCGACGCCGCGGGAACCGAAACGGGCGAATTCATCATGGAGCTTCGTTCGCGCCGCGTGCGATCCTGTCCCCAGAACTTGGCTCCAGAGGAAGCTCACGTAATTCTTGTGAGGTGCTGTGTCGTCATAGTTCACAAACAACAATCGTCGTTTCTGGAAACAAGATTCTCGCATTTCCGACAAGTAGATCGGCGCACACCCTTGCAGCACGACTTGATCAATGAAGAAGGCGAAGACTGGATGGATGTGGGACTGAAACCGACGACCAGTCTTCGATACCTTCAAATCGAATTTGTAGCCAGCTTCGTCCCAGGCAAGTTCCTTGCCGAACGAGATGCGTGTATCCGCGACGCGCAACGGTAGTGCTGCAAACAGAGTGATCGCAAGCGCGGCATTCCGTCGATACTGAGCATGTCGTGGATTTGGCAGCCGGTCGGCTTCTCCAAGCATCTCGAAAGCTATCGCAAACATCTCCGAATATGTCGGCAATGAGAGGACCTTTGCCTCCTTCTTTGGCTGAATCTTGGCGGAACGACGCTCGTGGAAACGAACACGCTCAAGAAGATAATCGAGAACTTCCTCCTTGGCGCCGATGTATCCTCCGAAGTCGCGCACTTGCCGCATCGCAGAATGAATAGTGACCGGTGAGAGTGGGCGCTCTCGGTTGAACAGGGACTTCTCATATTCCCGGGTTGCCTCCAATGTCAGGTCCATCGCCAGACCGCGATCACGTGCGACTTTGGCAAACTCCCGCAACTTCACTTTCGTCGTTGCAATCATGGAAGGCGCAGGGGGATTGGCCGCAACGCCCGGCAAGCCATCTTCCATCGCTGCAAGGGCCTCCAACCAACTGTGCGGAAGATCACTAATATCCAGGGAGAACCTTTTCTCGCGCGGCTTGTGAGATCTATGCCTGTCTTCTGGGGGGCCGTGCCATCGCGCAATGGCGATGTCCAATTCACGTTCAAAAGGAGAGCGCTCAAAGATTTTCCTGAGCGCCGCTCGCAGCGAGGTCAGTTTACCCCACGTCCAATATTCGGTAGCTTTCGATATAAGGCCCGCATCAATGTGTGCCTCAGCATCCAGTTTCAATGCAGAAAAAAACTCGTCTACAATCGAAATCTGTGCAACCGAAATTTCACGCCTAACGATCTGATTCAGAGTTTGGTCAATATCCAGAATTTGTGTTAATCGCCCGCGCTCGATAATTTCTCTTGCCCTCTTCACGCGATACGTCGGTGCGTTTCCATTCTTCATTTGGAGAACCCCGCCATCTTAATAATCTTATCCTGAACTTCGAGAAGCTCTCGCTCTTCATCAATCCAAGCATAATATTTACGAACTACGTTCGGGGTATTACACAAAAGCCGCGCGGCGCCAGCGTAGTCTCCAGGCTGAGCTCGCAAGTAAAGAGAAGCGAGCCCATGCCGAAAATTATGCGGGAACATTTGAAGGTGATGATTGCGTGCGTGGCGATGCAGCCAGCCCCGCAAAACGGTTGAAGAAAGTTGGGGAACCCCATAGCCAGGAAAGAGAAAATCCGACTCTTCCGATCCATGAATCTCTGGCCGAATTTCATCAAGATACCAGATCAATACCTCCAGCGCTCGCGTTGGACCGTCCACGAGCGATGCCTTGATATCACGCTTATTTTTCACGGAATGCGCTGGTAGTAATACGTATGCCTGCCTCCGCGCCCCAACGGGAAGAATGAGATTTGCATCCTCTCCCCTATGTCGAAGTTGAAGCATATTCGACACTCGCAGCGGCACCCCCCATAACGCGATCGCGGAAAAGCATGCGAGAACTCCCAGCTGAATAATTCTTCGCTCCTTGTAAGGAGAATTAAAGACTTCCGCTCGTAATGACTGAGCATCCCTCATGAATGCCAGATGTAAACTTTGAAAAGTGAGTTCTGCACGACGATTTCGAAGAAGATGCTGGCAAAACGCTTTTGCCGGTTCAGACATCTCTTGCGCGTCGCGTTGCCCCTTTTTTAAGGTAGGATTTATCTTGAGCGATGTTCTCATGAAGCTCGTATCAAGGTGCAACCACTCTGCGAGGATGGCGATGTTAGTTATATAGGAACGCATCGTGCGTTCCGAAATGCGGATGTTTCCATCTTGGTCTTGGATCCAAGCCCGAACAATTTCGAGAAATACAGTGCGATCGAAAATCTTCTCAAATGCGACGATCTCATGCTTGATGACACCAATCATTAATCCGGTCCGAAGATACTTATTGAGAGCCGCCTGGCGCACATTTTGCGCAGCTTTAGAAAGCCCAAAGACCGCTTCCCCACTAATTTCATCCATCTCGCCGGACGAGGCGTTTTCGATCAACTGATGGGCTTGCTGTTGCAGATGAACGGGAATGTGATCGGGCGCCGACCTCCGCACCCTATCCGGAACCTCCAGGTCGCATGTTGGCAGAGTCTCCGCGATTTCGGATGAAAGGTGCCGATACTCATTCAGCCTGCGCACCGCCTGAGAAATAGTTCGACGACGTTTCGCATCGAGTGCATCAGAGAGGGTAGAGAGCCATGCGCCGTCAAGTTCATGAGGCTGGCGTCCAGCACGTCTAGCTTCTTTTGCAAGCTGCACGATCGGTATAAGTTCCTGGCGCCTGCGGCCAAAGGTTCCATCGACTAGCCTTTCGCATTCGAAAAGTAATTTGCTCCAGAGATCTTTGGGGGCGACCGTGGTCGCTGTCGTGGCTCCGCTGCTCTTTTTCAGTATGGAAACGACCCTCTGGCGCCAACCTTTGTAGGATTTGAATGTTTTGAAAAGATCGGGATCATAGCTTTTGCGATGGAAACGCCCCTCAAACGCCACCACATCCGCAGGGATACTAGCGAGACTGTTGACTTGATAAACTTTCAAGCAACGGCGGATCGCATCTCGGTAGATCTTTTTCGTTCCATCCGTATATCCCGCCTCGCATTCAATCCACCGAAGCACATCTACCATTGTGCCAACTGCGCCATCTTCTTTCTTTCCGGACATGTTCGCTAATTCCACTTTTCTTCGATATAACCGACTGGAAAACTGAACACTCCATTTCTTTGAGGCGCCGAAAAAGAGAGAGTGTTCCGTTGTTTTCTCGCTAATACCCACTCTGTTCCTTATTACGCAGGTAGAGCATCGTGCTCGCCTTCGCCGTGTCGCCCCCTGTAGTGTCAACGAGACGCACAGCCTTCCCAAATCGCGGCTCAAGCCACCATTCGAATGGCTCGTTCAAGCGCCACGCATCGACGTGCGCGGGCAGGTAGCGACGAATTCGCGGGCCAAGATCCGCGTGATGCGGCAACCTCCACTTCGGGTCTCTTTCGTTGCCAGCCCGGCGGATCGTGTGTTCCTCGATGCCCGCCATCGCCGCTAGCTGCTTCACCGAAAGAAGTGGCCGCTGGAGCTGTGGCAGCTCTGAAGATGGGATCTGATGAAGTCGCCACAATCGGCGGAGCAGGTCGACGAAATTCACGCGCCCGCCCGGCATCATCTCGCAAGAGAGCTCGCCCACTACTTTCGTGGCGGTCTTGCGTGTAACGCTCAGGTGCTCTGCGATCCTCGATATCGTCATCGGATGATAGCTCGCATATTTGATGGCAATTTTTCTCATGCCATCATTTTTTCACATCACACCTCTAAACGGGAACGCCCAAAGACGGTCAAAAGCCACGAAACAGCAAAAAACTTGTGGATTACGAGGCATTTCCGAACTCGAACAAGAAGGCTCAAAGCGAATTAGGAGATAATTGCGCAATTTTAGCCGAAATCGACCCTTCTATTGCGCAAAAACATATATTTTTTCGCACAGGAAATTGCCATTACTGATACGATTTAATTTTCGATTTTTAGACGAAAGAAACCGGCGAGTAGGCAGGCAAAAGCAATTGCCTTGGCACGGGTTCTCAACCTGGCGATCGGATGTAAGTGACACATCGCTGTATTTAACTGAAGCGTTGGTCGGCGTGGAGACCGTTGTGCTCCTCAAGCCAACAGGATCAAAGCCAGTGGCCGTGCGGCGCGCATGATGGGCGTGCGGTCATCCTTCGCGCCCGCGACGAGCATACGCGCGACCTCCCGGCAGCCCCCTGCCAGTTCTCGGGGCTCGCGTTCGATTTCGACCGTTCCCGGCTGCATCTGGGACAGTCGTAGAGTTGCCGCGAAAGCCTTCCCCTTCATCGTTGCTTTCGCCGCGACAGCAATATTCTGGATATTGGATCCTGAGCCTAAGCGGAAAGTCCATCGATAGAGTCGAGGCGAACATGCAGCTTCACCAGATCTGCTTGGCGCGCCAGGACCTAACGACGTCCAGTATGCCAGAGAGAAAAGGCGAGACTGACAATGACGATCACGCCGCCAGCCAGCATGGACGGCGTTGGCTGAATGCCGGTTCCGGCCCAGATCCAGATTGGGCCGAGAACGGTTTCGAGAAACATCAGCAGGCTCACGTTCGATGGGTGCGTGTAGCGAGATGAAAGCGAGAGCGAGAAGAACGACACGGGGAGCACCAGCCCGCCTGCGAGGGCAATTG
The DNA here is from genome assembly GCF_002020115.1 of Thioclava sp. DLFJ5-1. Lineage (NCBI taxonomy): Bacteria > Pseudomonadati > Pseudomonadota > Alphaproteobacteria > Rhodobacterales > Paracoccaceae > Thioclava > Thioclava sp. DLFJ5-1. The sequence continues at coordinate 299,453 of NZ_MPZU01000005.1, forward strand.
CCCAAACGTGCCCCTCAGTCAATGCGCCCGGTTCCGTCAATGCAAGACATGCAAGCCCCGCCAGTGTGGCCCACCACCTACCAGGAGCAGGATCGGCAATTGCGCATTGGCTCGGATGGTAACGAAACTGATCGCCAAACACATCGCGACGCCCAGACCTATTGCTGCACCAAGCAGTGGACTACCGGTGGTCTGCCCGGGATCCGTCCCGAAAACTGCAATGCCGATTCAGGACAGCACGACTGCGGTCGTGACCCAGGTCGTCCAATGTGCCCGTTCGCCCAGAAACATCTAGGACAACAGCGCAGCAAAGATCGGCACGGTGGCAACGCTGAATAAAACAACCGAGACCGGCGCAACCGCGATGTCAAATGCGAAAGGCGAAGCGTTGCAAGATTGACAAAGCAGGACGAGCACACCGGCCCAGCAGATAGTGACACGCAAATCTTTGCGAAGTTGCCGTCGCCGGAAAATCAGCCAAGCCAGCAACATCGTAGAGCCCATCAGGAGCCCGCGCCAAGCCATCATCTGGCTGCCGCTCATCTCCGACCACCGCATGAGCAGAGTGTCAGGTGAGATCGCCAGCGCCCCAAAGAGGGCGAGGAAGATACCGAACCTGGGGTTGCTTGTCATTTTCGGTTCCAGAAGCGAGGAAGCGCCCAAGCCTTACCGGTCCACTGGTAGCATTCCAAGCTTTGTCGAAGCATCGTTAGGTCTCAAAAGGAACAGAGCAGCATCTCGTCGCTTCCGACCCTTACCTGCCGTCCGCTTCGCGTCCGAGCGCTGCGGTGCAGCGTCTCGAGAGCGGCCATTGGTTCATCGTGCAGCATTTTTGGAGGATGACGGTCTGCTGTGCGGACGAAGCCGACGGTCGCGCCCTCGTCGTCTGGTTGTTGCCCGAGATGCATTATCGGCGCGACCGTTCAGCCGGGAAGCCCGTCGATCCTTTCGATGGCGACCAGGTCGTTGTCCCAGGTCGCGCGACTGGAACAGCAGATATGCGCGTTGGGTCGTATGTCGATCCGGCTGTCAAGCGACCCCGCTGGCACGACAAGCAAACCAATCTCCGGTTGAGAAACAGGCAGCGCGGCCCCGCAGTCGGAGCAAAAGCCCTTAACATGGCGTGAACCGGCGAGCCGGAACGTCTTGATGTTTTCCTCACCTGACATCCATTTAATTTTGGCCGTGGACGAAAACAGGTTTGCCGAATGGGCCGAACCGCTGCCCTTGCGGCAGCGGGCGCAGTGGCACAGGAAAAAGCTCTCGAATTCTCCCGATATGCGGAATTTCACAGCGCCGCACAGGCATTGTCCTATGGCCTGATTGTCGTCCATTCACACTCCTCTCGAGAGACAAGCCCCTGTCGCCAGTCGAATGCATTTTCATTTCCTCCTTGTATCCGCGTGTTGGATCACGGTCAAAAAGGGGCTCGAAGCGGGCTTGCGGCGTCGCGGCGCGGCTGGGCGCTCTCAGTGAGCAAAGATCGTCGCTCTCAGCCCTGAGTTGGACATTGAAGCTGGCGGGTCTGCGCAAATGCTGCTTGATCGAACCCGCCATTCGCGCATCGTGCAGCCGTCGTTCACGTCTTGTAGACGAATGATGCTTCGCCAAGAGATGGTGCTCACTTTAGTCGTTGCGGTGGTTGGTCTCGTCGCGATCACGTTCATATCTTTTCATGTCCGGAAATTCCGGTAGCCAGGCTTCGCGACGAACGACCCAATTCTCATAGGTTGGTTTCAATTGGTCGGGCGCATCGAGGCAACCGAGATGCAGTTCGACCTCATCGCCACTTCGCGCGAAAACGGACGATCCGCAGCGTGGACAAAAATTCCTCCCGGCATAGTCACGCGTGTCGCCGTCGATGTTCACCGCGTCTTCAGGGAAAACGGCGGCCGCGTAGAATAGGGCGCCATGATGTTTGCGACAGTCGAGGCAGTGACATATGCCGACCCGATAGGGGCGGCCCGAAGCCACAATTCGAACATCGCCGCACATACAACCGCCCGTGAAACGCTTCATAATCGTGTTTCCCTTCGATCAAACCTGTGAAAATTCAGCCGCGCGCTGCAGCATCGCCGGTCTCGCCGGCAACATGAACAGCCAGTTTGCCAAGCGTTTGAGCGCCAAATTCGACAGCCCCGAACCCGATAACCGCTGCGCGGCGTTCTGGCGTCGGATGCATCTGGCGCAAGGTGACAACGGTTTTCCCATTATCCTGCGTGTCGAAGGTGACGAGAAGCCGGAAGCGGTCGGGGTCATCATCGATATCCTGACCATGATCGGCCTCGATCAGGCTTGGTGCCTCGACCCGCAGAAAATCCATACGGTTCGAGAACCGCGTGCCGTCCGGAGCAATCATGTCGAACCGCCAAACGCCACCTGCCCGGATGTCGGCCTCATGGGACTCGATCTGGAAGCCCTCAGGCCCGAACCAATGCACGATTTGTGCTGGATCGGTCCACGCTTCGAAGGCGGTCTCACGTTCAGCGTCGACGACACGAGCGATGACAATTTCCTTTTCCAAAGGCCACTCGGCCCATGCAGAGACGATTTCGGCGGCTCCATCAGTCACTGGATTTCTCCTCCTTTATTTTCTCGAGGTGGGTCTCAAAGCGATCCAAGCGGCTCTCCCATTGCTTGCGGTGGGAGGCCATCCAATCTTCCGCAGCCTTCAAAGCCAACGGGTTCAAAGTGCAGACACGGCTTCGCCCCTGTCGTTGCGACATGATAAGGCCGGCGTTTTCCAGAACCCCGAGATGCTGTGTGAAGGACGGCAGCGCCATGTCGAAAGGCTGGGCCAGTTGTGAGACGGTGGCCGACCCTTCGCTAAGCTTCTGAACGACTGCCCGCCGCGTCGGATCGGACAATGCGATGAAGACCTGTTCTATGGAGCGCTTTGAGTTAGGCATGCGCCTAAGCATGTGGCCGTAATAAAGTTAGGTCAACACCTAACTTTGAGAAACCTGCTGGGGTGTAGCCGATTTCGGCGCCACGCACAGCAACGGGAATGCTCAGCTCAGTGCGGCTTGGCGGGTCCACAGAGATCAGAAGTTCAGGCAGGGAAGAAAACGTTGGCCTTCGGCCCATTGCGGCCCTTGATCCCAAGGCGCACCGCTGCGGCGCAGCGTCACCGAACCGGTCCTCCGCCCCTTGCGCAGCAAACCGGTTCCGGCAGAGGTCCACATTGCGGACAAAGCCGCCGCGTCTTGGCTTTGGTCTTGTCCAGATGCCGCGTTACCATGCCGAGGCGGCTCTGACCGCCCGCGAGTTCGTCGAGGTTCTGACCGATTTTCCGCCGTCACTCTCGCCGGTTTCCATCCTTTATCCTGACAACCGGCAGCTCTCCCCCGCCTGTGGATGTTTCGAGATTGGTTGGTGGCAGTGTTCTGAAGACGCAGGACCCGGGCGGAGCGGCACCGCTGTCAGGGCGGCAGACCGGACCCGCACATGGCCGCGAAGATCGTCTGCAGGTGCCTGCGCATGGCATCCGCGGCGGCGTCGGCCGCGCCCCGTTGAATGCACGCGACCAACTCCTCATGCTGTAGGCTGTGACGTTCGGTGAATTCGGCGACACCGAGTTTTCGGTAAGTGACTTCCCATTCGCGCTGCCAGGCGGCATGGCGGCGCGCGCCCGCGAGATAGTCGAGTAGGCCAAGCAGGATGGGATTGCCTGTTACCTCTGCGATACCACGATGAAAGGCGGCATCGAGCCGTTCGCAGTCGGCCCGGGTTGCGGCACGGCGGCCCCGGTTGACCAGATCGGAAAGATAGGCGATCTCGGCAGGGGTCGCGAGCGCAGCGGCCTCGGCGGCGACGGAGGGCTCGAGGGTCAGGCGCGCCTGCATCAGCTGAAGCGGTGAAGCGCCTTGCACTAGAATGGTCTCGCGCACAGGGTGGCCCCGCGGGCGGGGGCCAAGGAACGTGCCTTGCCCGACATGCCGCCAGAGATCGCCAGCGAGCTCCAGCTCGGCCAAGGCATTGCGCAGCGTCTCACGGCTGCACCCCAACCGACGCGCCAGATCCCGCTCCGGCGGCAGCTGTCCGCCCGGCGCGATGGCGGCCGCCGCGCAATAGTCGCGCAGCGCTTCCACAACCTTTCGAGTTCGCTTCGTGGTCATTTGCACCCCGATACAGACCAATTTGCAGACCAATCCGGCATCATGCAACAGCGGCGCGGTTTGAAGGAGAACGAACATGCTGACAGGTATAATACTCGTGCTGGCCGGCTTGGGCGCCGGTGCGCTCAATGCAATCGCGGGTGGTGGCACCTTTCTGACGTTTCCCGCACTCGTCTGGGCCGGTGTTCCGCCCATCATGGCGAATGCGACCGCGACCTTTGCCGCCCTTCCGGGCTATGTGGGCAGCGCCTGGGCCTATCGCACAGATATCGAGCGCGGCGGGAAGCCTCCTCTCGCCCATCTTTTCGGCACGGCGATCGTCGGGGGGCTCGCTGGCGCTAGTCTGCTGCTGGTCACGCCGGAAGAGCTGTTCTCGGGCGTGGTGCCCTGGCTCTTGTTGATGGCGACCTTGGCCTTTGCCACCGGACCGTCCTTCGTTCGGTATCTCGCGAAGTCCGGGCGCGAGACGCCCAGCCCCACCGCACTTGCTCTTGTGTTCGTGGTCTCGGTCTATGGCGGCTATTTCAACGGTGGCCTCGGCATCATGCTGCTCGCGGCTTTCGGCGTCATCGGCATGACCGACCTGCACCGGATGAATGGGTTGAAGAACTTGATGTCCGTGATCCTGTCGGTGGTCTCGGTCGCGACATATGCCATTGCGGGCCTGATCGACTGGGGCAACTTGCTGATCGTCGGCCTGTCCTGCGCCATGGGCGGATACATCGGCGCGGTTCTGGCGCGGCGGGTTAGGAACACGGCCGTGCTGCGTCTGTTCATTATCGCAATCGGCTTGATCATGACCGTTGCCTTCTTTATGCGCCCCGCAGGTTGATCTTTCGTCAAACCGGTGAAACTTTCGGCGACAGCTGATGTTGAGGCGTCGCGTTGCACATTTTGAAATCACTTGGCCCGGCTGTGGCCCGTGTTCCAACCAAGGAGGCGCTGCGCGCGGGGCTTGGCGCGCTGATCGGATTGGCGCTAACCGGATTGTTCCTGTTGTCGCCGACCGTCGATCTGGACCTCGGTCTTTATCTCGTCGCGCCCTTTGGGGCGTCCTCGGTTCTGCTCTTCGCCGTTCCGAACAGCCCCTTGGCGCAGCCCTGGTCGGCGATCGTGGGCAATACCGTCGCGGCCTTTGTCGGGGTTGCGGTTTGCCTTTTTGTGACGGACCCCGCCTTGCGCATCGCGCTCGCCGTCGGGCTTGCCATCACCGCAACCATCCTGTGCCGCGCAGTCCATCCGCCCGCTGGTGCCGTCGCCATGACCGCGGCCATGTCCCCGGACTCCATCGCGCATCTGGGGTTTTGGTTCGCCCTGACGCCAATTGCGTTCGGAACCATCGCACTGGTTCTGCTGGCAACCCTCTATGCGCGGCTGACGGGACGCCACTATCCCTTCCGGCAATTCGAGGATCCCAATATTCATGGAACCGCAGATCGCAATCCGATCGAGCGACTTGGGCTTTCGGAAGAGGAGCTGACGGGGATTCTCGAACGCTATCGTCAGTCGTTCAACCTCGGCGTCGAAGACCTGGCCCGACTGATCGGGGCCGCCGAACTGCAGGCGGCGGCGCATTCGTCGGGCCCGTTGACTGCGCAAGACATCATGTCGCGCAATCTCGTCACCGTCACGTCGAACGCCCCATTGGGCGAGATCGCGGATCTGTTCCGGCAGCATCACTTCACATCGCTTCCGGTCGTTGGTGTGGATCAAACCTTTCTGGGCGTGATCTTCCAGATGCATCTCATCAGCCAGGCCCGCGACGATGCCCTGCGCCTTGATCGCGGCTTTCGGGCAGCGTTCCGCAGGTTGTTGGATCGGGACCGGGAAAGACCGATGACCGCCGCTGATATCATGAGTGTCGCCAGCCCCCGCGCCACCGGCGACACCCCGATCGGGGCTTTGCTGCCGATGATGGCCGAGGGAGATACAGATGCCGTTCCGGTCCTTGAATACGGCAAGATCGTCGGCATCGTCACCCGGACCGACCTCGTAGCGGCGCTGTCCCGGAGCGCGGCGCGCGCCGGCTCCGCCTGACCGGGGTGCCTGGAACCTGGATGGGGCTCAGACCACGTCTCTCACGGTCTGCATCCCTTTCTCGGTCACGATGAGATCGAGCGGGATGTCATGAGGTTGCGGGAAGATGGTCTGAAGGCGCGCCTCTTGAAACCCGACACCGGCGACAAAGGGTTTCGGTTCCAGCGCCGCTAAAGTTCGGTCGAAATAGCCCCCGCCATATCCGAGGCGATAGCCTTCTGTGGTCCAGCCGAGGAGCGGCGCAAGTGCGATGTCGGGTGTGGCGAGCCGCGCGTCCGGGGGCGGGACAGGAATGTTCCAGTCGCCGCACACCATGCGGCTTTCGGGCGTCCAGCGGCGAAAGGTGAGCCGGAGCCGCCTTGGTTTCGACCAGTGGCAGGGCGACGGTTATACCGGCCTTGTGACGCTCCGCCATCAGCGGGCGCAGGTCGGGTTCACCCTTGATCGGCCAGTAGGCGGAAAAGACCTTGCCCGGTGCCCCGCCGAAGCGGTCTTTCAACACCTTTTGCAGATGCCCGGCCAGCGCCTCGCCGATCTCCTTGCGCTCTGCAACCGACAAGGCCAGACGCGCAGCGCACAGGCGGGCGCGTTCGGCCTTGCGCCAACGGGCCACGTCGCGGGCCTGTTCGGGATCGACGGCCAGCGGATCGAAATAGCCCGGGGCGACCTCGGAGGCAGGTCAATGCCGCCTCGGGTCCGACCAATTAGACGACCACGCACCTTTTTTGGCGGCCATGCGGGTCACCGTTCGGTGGGCCTTTAGGTCTGTCGCGTCGATCATCACGGCCTTATCTCCGCCGTGTTCCGACACCAGCGCGGACATCATTCGCGCGAAGATGCCCTTTTCGCTCCAACGCTTCCATCGGCTCTAGAGCGTTTTGTGAGGGCCATTAGCAGCAGGAGCGTCGCACCAGCGCAAGCCATTGCGGTTGATGAAGATAATCCCGCTCAGCACCCGCTTGTCGTCAATTGGGCACTAGCACATCGTGCGGTCATAAGCTTCATCGTCCAAACGGTGGAACATCTGACCGGCAAAGAGGAATCGCCCGTTGTCGCCAATGCCCTCAAGTAGATACTCGATGGCAACCTAACGATGGTGGTCAACGACAGCCCACTTAGCAAAGGCACCGATGAGGAGTTCGATAATCTCATCGAAAGGTTCTCAGTATGATAGGCCAGCTGGCCCCCGCGCACTGGTAAGCGCAGAGGTGTATTGATTCCCGACTGTTTTTGTTCTAAATTGATTACATAACCTTTCATCGAGAGTTGGGTTGAAAAGGCCGTTGGGTGTGTCGCAGCCTCAATGGCCTTTACTTTTGCACAGCGTCGAACGAGGGCCGCGCGCGCTCGAAAACAGGCTGCCGCGCTGCGTTTAGAGATGCTGGCGGTGCCCTCGTTGCAGGACCACCGCCATGCGCCCTCATATCGTCGTTCAGTTGGCTGGTGCGCCGCCTCTGCGCATCTTTGCCTCGATAGCCCGTTTCGTCGTTAGGAGCCCGCGCGAAGCCAGGAAAGACCGAGGCACAAATGCGGTCGATATGAAGAAGTTGCTTCGCGTAGCAGACATCGGTGTAAAGTGCAGCGAGCGACCGCATTCCTGAAGGTTTTTCGATGCGGGCCGCGGCGCGACGTGGGCGGCCGGGAGGCGGCGGCCCGCGTTGACAAACCTCGGAAGGAGGAAGCCGCGGGGGGGCTTGGATAACCCTATGGGGAAAATGCGTGGGCGGTCGGGGCAGCGGCTGCATCCGGGGTGCGAGTGATGGCGAGCCAAATGCCTGATACGGTCGCAAACGCGCCGGTGATCCCGACAAAGCTGTGCGTTTCTGAGCGTCTGCCGGCTTTGGCCGCGCTGTAAACGGGAGCGCACAAGCTATTTGGACCGGATCAGCGGATTGTAGCCGGTGCTGCTTCGTGTCGGATGAGGGGCGATATGTCATGCGGCCTGCTCCTTGGATGGCGCACGTGCCATCGGTTTCTGGCCGCGCCGGAAGATTTCGACGATGCGCATTGGTCCGCCGCAGCAGGGGCATGGCTCACGCAGGGTGAGCGGGGTGATCTTGGTCTGCGGGTCCGGCACGGCGACCTGTTGAGACCGCTGGACGCAGAGCAAAGCGCGGATTCTGGTGATGTTGGCCTTGCGGGCGGAGCTGGAGAGCAGCCCGTAGTGCCGGATGCGGTGGAAGCCGTCTGGCAGGACGTGGATCAGGAAGCGGCGGATGAACTCCGGCGTGGCCAGCCGCATGACCTTTTGCCGGTCGCCGGATTTGATCCGGTAGTCCTTCCAGCGGAACGCGACGGTATCGGCATCGGCGCTGACCAGGCGATTGTTCGAGATCGCCACCCGGTGGGTATAGCGACTGAGATAGGCCAGCACAGCCTCGGGTCCTCCGAAGGGTGGCTTGGAATAGACCACCCATTCGTTCTTGCGGAACGGGGCGAGCCAGGCGGCGAAGGCTCCCGCGTCAGCCAGTCCGGCGAGGTCACCGAAAAAGTTGAGCGCGCCCGTGCGATGCAGGTCGAGAAAGTCCTCGATGAACAGCCGCCGGAACAGCCGCGACAGCACCCGCACATGCAGGAAGAAGCCCGGGCGGTGGGAGACCCACCGGGTGCCGTCGGGCGACAGGCCGCCGCCCGGAGCGATCATGTGGATGTGGGGATGATGCATCAGCGCTGAACCCCAGGTGTGGAGCACGCTGGTCATTCCAACCCGGGCGCCGAGGCGCCTGGGGTCGGCCGCGATGGTCATAACGGTTTTGGCCGAGGCGCGGAACAGGAGACCGTAGACCGCCTTCTTGTTCCAGTAGGCGATCTGGGCGATCTCCGCTGGCAGGGTGAAGACGATGAGGAAGTATTCCACGGGCAGCAGGTCTTCGGCCCGCGCCGCCATCCAGTCGCGCGCCGCCGGTCCCTGACATTTGGGGCAATGCCGGTTCTTGCAGCAGTTGTAGGCGACATGGTGGTGGCCGCACTTGGCACAGCCCGCCACATCCCGCCGAGCGCCTCGGTCCGGCAGGCCTCGATCGCTGACATGACCTTCAGCTGGGTCAGGCTGACATGCCCTTCATTGGCCTGCCGCCACGCAGGACCATGGGCACGGAAGATGTCAGCGATCTCCAGCCTTGGCCGGAACACCGACCCCGGGGGCTACTCCAGTCCTCATCGCAGGGTCTCGTCCTGAAGCAGCTTCATCTGCTCGAAAGGGCTGACCGTGCCGCGGATCGTCTTCGTCGCCACATGGGTGTATCGTGCCGTCGTCGTCAGCTTGGCATGCCCGGAGCAACACCTGGATCACCCGCACATCAGTGTTGGCCTCGAGCAGATGGGTGGCGAAGCTGTGTCGCAAACTATGCAGTGTCGCGGCCTTCTTGATGCCCGCCATATGCTTGGCCGAGGTGAACGCCCGGTTCAATTGTCGTGGCGACAGCGGGTTGATCTTGGGCTTACCGGGGAACAGCCAGCCCTCAGGACGGGACTCGCGCCAATAGTCCGGCAACAGATCCAGCAGGCTGGGCGAGAGCATGGCTTTGCGGTCACGCCCGCCCTTGCCGTCATCGGCATGGATCAGCATCCGGTCGCTGTCGATATCCTTGACCTTCAGGTTGCAGACCTCGGATGCGCGGAGCCCCGCTCCGTAGCTGATCCCGAGCGCTGCGCGATATTTGAGCCCAGGGCCGGGCACGGCGGCCATCAGATCGGCCACTTCCCCGACGCTCAGGACAATGGGCAACTTCCGGGGATTGCGGTGGAACTGCATGAAGCGCTTCATCTCGTCGCGACTGCACGTTACGCCGAAGAAGAACCGCAGCGAGATGATGCGCACGTTGAAGGTGCTGGCGGTCACCCCCTCTTGGGTCATCTTGAGCTGGTATGACCGCAGATCCTCCGGCGTGGCGGTGTCCGGCGGCCTCCCGAGGAAGGACGCGAAATGCTTCACATTCCGAATGTGCGCCTTCTGCGTTTTCTCGCACAACCCGCGGATGTTCATGTCCTCGATCATCCGCTGGCGCAGCGGGGTGGTGTTCTTCTCCTCCATGGGAATCTCCTGTCTGACGGTGGGAAGCCCCCCATCGTCAGCCCAGAAAGCTCAGCCACATAGAAAAACGCGGAAATGACGGGCAACGCCAGCCACGAGCGCCATTGCCGCGGAGCGGCTTAGTCCTCCCGCCCTTCGTCCGCGGGGACTGAAACGGTCCTAACCAGACATTCGTTGTCCTCGTCGGCGCTGCCGCGCAGCTTCTCCGAAGCGGTCTTCTGGGCCCGCCGCAGCACCTTTCCGGCTCCTATAGAAGCTCTGCGGGACAAGCCTGCCGATCGCAGCATTCACTCGATCTGTGCCGCAAGGGCGAAGGATTTTGCAAGGGCGCTGGAATTGGATTTTTGCTGCAGTATCGATGAAGGACTGAACAAGAAAAGGAACGGCTGATAGTAGGTTGTGCTGAGCCGACTATTCTGTTGCCCCATCGCTTCGGAGACTTCTCTCAAAGCAGTTCGATCGACGGGCATTCCGGGCCAACGCCATGGCCCGGAGCCATCAGGAACGGTTCAGATCAGGGCTTGTAGGCCGCGTCTTTTTCCCAACCGGCGAAACCAGTTTGCAGAACTACGACGTTCGTTCGACCCGCCACCCGCAGGGCAAATGCTGCTTGGGCGGACAGACTGCCGGTGTTGCAGAAGAGGACTGTCATTCGATCCTCGGGGATCTCGTCAATCCGGTCCAGCACTTCGCGCCATTCGATATTGATGGAACCGGGAATCGTGGCAGCGTCGAACTGCTCTGCGTCGCGTGTGTCGACGAAAAGCGCCGTTTCAAAGACGGCCTGGTCGATCTGTTGCGGTAGTATGATGCCAGCCTCATACTCCGAAAACATCATGTATTCCTGCATAGCCTCGATGGCCGCGTCCTGCGCCAAAATGGGAGTGGAATAGAGGCAAAGCGCGACAGTGGCCGCGCCAAGAATGTGGGACAGTTTCATCTGGGTGCTCCTTGGTTTTCGATCTTATTCGGTGACTTGTGCTTGCAGCTCCGCAAGGAACGCCTCGATGCGTCGGGCATTGGCGCCACGGTCGATCTGCCCAAGGCGCGAGCGTGACCGCATGTCGATGCGGCTGCCTGTCTCGATGTCGGTGACCCGAACTGCCACCTCGTCCTCGAAGCCGAAGACGCGGCTTCGGGCGATGGCTTCGATTTGGTTTTCCGCAGGATCGGCCGAGAGAACCTCCCAGCCATGCGTTTCGACAAGGGTCAACGCCTCTGCGAATGCATCCTCGACCGGGATCGGAAGATCCAGCGGGCGCACGTCAGGATAGGCGGAGCGTTGTGGCTCGGCATTCTGCGCAGGGTAGTCCGTTGGGGTGGCGGTGAACCAGTAGACCGGCGGGTCTTCGGTATCGGTCGAGATGTCGTTTATCGGCGGTGTCGTTCGAGCGGCGATTTCGAAAGCCACTCCGAGGCCTGCAACGGGTAAGGACAGGATCAGGCCAATCAGCGCAATGCTGGCACCGCGCCTCTTGCGGACAGCCCCCGCCAAAGTCACGAGCGCTGCGACGACCCCCGCTAACGCCGTCCAGACACCCCACCCGGCGATGTCATAGGCTTGGGGCCAAGGCCATCCGCCCGCACGATAACCCCAGACGGACAAAGCAAGAAGCGCAAGGGACACAAGGCCGAGAAGGATCGCCGCAAAGCCAAGGCGTCGTGTTATGTTTTCAAGCATCTGTATCTTTCTGATCGGGGGCGGGATTTAAGCGGGCGTGCGTTTCCATGGATCAGCGAGCCTCCTGAAAGCCGAAAAGAGCACCTACAAGAGCTGTTCAAGAAAGGGCGCAGGTTCTCACGGATGCCGAGGATGTAGGTCATTTCTCTTTCTCCACCGCGATGCGTGGGTCGAGAGCTTGGCCCGAAGCTGGGCCGCGCAGGGGCTGGAGGAGCATCCTGTCGATCCAAAGGTCACGGCGCGTGCGGAACTGTTCGATCCCGATCTCCATGTCCTGATGCCCCCTTGCCGGTTGCGCGACATAGGTGCCTAATAGCCGATCCCACCAAGGCAGGTTGAAGCCGTAGTTCGAATTGGTCTCACGCGGATCGATGGAATGGTGGACGCGATGCATGTCGGGGGTGACCACGAACAGGCGCAGCACCCTATCAACCGGGCGCGGCAGATCGACATTAGCGTGGTTGAAAAGCGCGGTCGCATTCAGGATCACCTCGAACAGCAGCACCGCGACCGCAGGCGGCCCGAGCGCCGCGACCACCGCCAATTTGATCCCCATCGAGATCAGGATTTCCAGCGGATGGAACCGCAGGCCCGTCGTTGCGTCGAAGTCGAGATCGGCATGGTGCATCCTATGCAGCCGCCAAAGTCCGGGAACCGCGTGGAACATGACGTGCTGAAGGTAGATCGCCAAATCGAGCACCAGCATCGAAACAAGGATGGCTGCCCAGGTGGGCCACTCCAGATTGTTGAACAGCCCCCAGCCACGATCCTCGGCCATGACGGCCAATCCGACTGCGAGGATCGGGAATGCCAGGCGCAGGATCACCGTATCCACAAAGACCAGGGCGATATTGTTCGTCCAACGGATCAAGCGCGGGATCTCTCTGCGCCGCCGGGGGGCCGCGACCTCCCATAGCGCCATCGCCGCCAATACGCCCAGGAAAGCGGCAAGTCGGATCGTCGGCTCAGCGGTGAGGATCGTTTCGGTCATGCGGTCGGCTTTGCTCTTGTGGCGCAGGCTGGGTTCGCTATCATTCAATTATTCGATTGAATGATGTAATATCCCGAGGCAGCCCATGTCAATTAGCCCGAAGATGACCCTTCTCGAAGAATATGCCCTTGTCGCGCGGGCCTTGTCGGCCCCCGCACGCCTTATGCTTCTTGAGCAGCTCGCCCAGAGCGAGCGCAGGGTAGAGGCGCTTGCGGAAAAAACCGGGCTCACTGTTGCGAACAGTTCGCAACATTTGCAGCAATTGCGGCGTGCTGGCCTTGTCACCAGTCGGCGCGACGGCAAGGCGATAATCTACAGGCTGACCGACGCGAGGACACTGACGTTGTTGGGGGTTTTGGGCGATGTGGCCGAAAGGAACCTCGCACAGGTTGGGGAGATTCTGCGCGGGCTATCAAACGGCGAAGACGCGCCGGAACCGATCAACCGCAACGAGCTTGCCGCTCGACTGAGTGAAGGGTCGGTGACCGTCCTCGACGTGCGCCCCGCCGACGAGTTCGCCGATGCTCATATCCCGGGCGCGCTCAACATGGCCGTGACGGAGCTGGGCAAGTTCCTGACGGATCTCGACCGAAACACCGAGATTGTGGCCTATTGTCGTGGTCCATACTGTGTCTACGCTCACCAAGCCGTGGCGTTCTTGCGCAAGAATGGCTTCAACGCTCGTCGTCTTGACGGCGGTCTGCCTGAGTGGCGCGAAGACGGTCGAGCCATTCAGGCAACATCCTGATCGACAAAGGCCTTATTCGATGTCGCTACGGGTCGACCTGACTATGTGATCGCACTGCATGCGAGGCCTTCAAAAATGCAATGACAATTCGCCCAGACTTCACATGAGATCTCATGATGGAAGCAACCTCCGCTTAGTGTCTGCTACCGGGTCGCCGTTCATGGACGGCCAGTTGCTGCCGTTGATACGCATGCCGGAGCGCTGCTCTACACCGCGACACACCTCGCGCAACTCTCTTGATACCCGCGCGCGCCACCGCCATTTTGCGTGCGGTAAGCGGCGATGACCGCATAGGGATGGACTGAGATGTTCGAGATTTGGGGGCCCATTCTGGCGGGGCTGGTCGCGCTGGTGGTCGGAGGCGAGCTTATGGTCCGCGGGGCGGTCCAGACCGCTGAGCGGATCGGTATCTCACCGCTTGTGATCGGATTGACACTGGTGGGGTTCGGCACCTCGACACCGGAACTGGTGACATCGGTTCAGGCCGGTCTGAGTGGATCGCCAGGCATCGCCTTCGGCAACGTCGTGGGCTCAAACATCGCGAATATCCTTCTGATCGCTGGCGTTTCTGCCGTTATTGCGCCCCTCGTTGTGGCGCGCGTCGCCCTGCGACGAGATGCGATGGTGATGCTGGTCGTCGCCGTGGTCTTCGCTGGGGTCGCGCCGTTCGCTCCGATGGGGCGGATCGCTGGAGTTGGATTGATCGCAGCGCTGGTCGGCTATTTGGGCTTCGTGATCCATCAGGAACGCCAGCACGCTGACCGCGGCGCGATCTACGACAAGACGGTGGCCCTTGCTGACGCGGATCCCGGCCTCGCGCCACCGCATGCACCTCACGGTATTCTCATGCCGCTGTTGCTCGCGTTCGCCGGATTGGGACTCGTGGTTTTCGGTGGCTCATTGCTGGTTGGTGGCGCCGTATCGCTCGCGCGGGCTTTTGGCGTCTCGGAAACGGTCATCGGTCTGACCATCGTGGCGATTGGCACCTCGATGCCCGAGCTGATCACCTCGATCGTGGCGGCGCTGAAGCGTCAGGGCGAGGTGGCTTTCGGAAATGTAGTCGGATCAAACATCTACAATATTCTCGGCATCGGTGGGACGACGGCGCTGATCGCCCCGTCGCGCGTGCCCGAGGAAATCGCGCGATTTGACGCCCCGCTGATGGTTCTTGTCTCACTCCTTCTGGTGGTCTTCGCGACCACCGGGCTACGGATCACCCGATGGGAGGGGCTGGCGCTAATCGCGGGCTACGGTATCTATCTTTGGAAGCTTTGGCCTTGAGAACGTTGGAGCCAAAGGTGAAAACTTTGAAATGTCGAACCCTGGGCGGGGCGGCGTCAAAATCTGAAAAAGCATATGGATCACGAACACCAGGCGCCTTGATAGCAATGCGATTATTGCCAGCGAATAGGGGATTTGGATGAACGAGGCGCGAAAGGATCACTGGGACCGGATCTACGGCAGCAAGAGTGACAGTGACCTCAGTTGGCATCAGGACGCTCCGGAGATCTCGCTCGAACTTGCCGAACGCGCCGGTGTGACGCCGGACACCCGGGTGATCGACGTGGGCGCCGGCACTTCGCGGGTCGTTGACGGCTTGATCGCGCGTGGCCTGCGCGACATTTCCGTTCTCGACCTCTCCCAGACGGCCCTCGACGCCCAGCGTGCCCGGCTTGGGCCGCGCGGCGCGGATGTGGAGTGGATCGTCGCCGATATCACGCGCTGGTCGCCCCAGCGGGTCTATGACCTCTGGCATGATCGCGCCGTGTTCCACTTTCTGGTCGACCCATCGGACCGGGATGCCTATGTGACGCGCCTGTCTCGTGCTCTGCGCATTGGGGGGCACGCGATCATCGCGACCTTCGCTCCTGACGGGCCGGAGACCTGCAGCGGCCTTCCCGTTCGTCGCTACAGTCCGGAGGCCCTTGGCGGTGTGCTGGGCCCCGATTTTGAGTTGGTGGCGAAACGGTTCCAGAAACACACGACGCCCTCAGGCAACCTGCAGTCTTTCCAGTTCAGCCTGTTCCGGAAGCTCCGCTGATCGGCCCCTGTGCAGCGGGGTCAGCCTATCGCGTCGTGATCGTCGGCGAGACATTCCGAGTGGTCGCGCAGCACCTCCAGCACCCGGCACTCCGAGGCTGTCCCACCCCGACATTCGCCGATCATCCGTTCCAGCTCGCTCCTGAGCGCCTCAAGCCGCGCGATCCGGGTCTCGACCTCGCGCAATTGCCGCCGCGCGATCGAATCCGCGGCCCCGCAATCGCGCGCAGGGTGATCCGACAGGTCCAGCAATTCGCGGATCGCCTCGAGCGGGAAGCCGAGCTGGCGCGAGTGGCGGATGAAGGCGAGCCGGTCGAGATCGGCATCATCATAGCGCCGCTGACCGCCTGCGGTCCGCCCCGGTTCGGGCATCAGGCCGATCTGCTCGTAATAGCGGATCGTCTGCACCTTGGTGCCGGTGCGGCGGGCCAATGTTCCGATCGTGTGCATGTCGCTCCCTTTCACGGCTACGTGAGGTCGAATTTCCCTCTTGAACCTATAGTTGCTGTAGCTCTTATCTTCTCCTCTGTCGAGAAATCGAGAGTGAGAGGATGGTATCGGATGACCGAGGCGAAAGACCTTCAGGAATGGCGCGTGACCGGCATGGATTGTGGCGCCTGCGCGGCGAAGGTGCGCGGCGCGGTCGAGGCTCTGCCCGGTGTGGACGCTGTCGAGGTCACACTGATGAACGAGCGGCTGCGGTTGCGGCTCGACACGGCCACTACCTCGCGCGAGAGCGTGGAGAAAGCGATCCGCCGCCTCGGCTATGGCGTCTCGGCCAAAGGGGCTGCGCCGGAAAAGCCCAAGGGCGGCTTCATCCTGCCTGACGGCGCTTTCCCCGGATCAGAGAAAAGCGCGGATGAGCCGGATAGCCCGGCCCAAAGCATGGATACCCGGCCTACCGATCCGTCATGGTATGCGACCCCGAAGGGCCGTTACCTGATCGCGACCGGGCTTCTGCTGGCTGCGGCATGGATGGTCGAGCTGTTGATCGGCGGGCCGGTCGCGCATTGGGCCTTCGTGCTCACGACCGTGATCGCAATTGCCCCTGTGACCAAGCGCGCCGCCCTGATGGCACGGGCGCGGATGCCCTTCACAATCGAAATGCTGATGAGCATCGCAGCGATCGGCGCGCTCTTCGTCGGTGCGGCGGAGGAAGCGGCGCTCGTGGTCTTCCTGTTCGCGGTGGGCGAGATGCTCGAAGGGCTTGCGGCGTCGCGCGCCCGCGGTTCGATCCGGGCGCTGGCCGATCTGGTGCCGAAGACCGCGCGGCTGGTTGTCGGCGACCGCATTCGCGAGGTTCCCGCCGACAGCCTCGCCATCGGCCAGATCGTGCAGGCCCGCCCGGGTGACCGCATCCCCGCCGATGGCAACATCGTCTCCGGCAGTTCGGGCGTCGATGAAAGCCCGGTGACGGGCGAGAGCGTGCCGGTCCTGAAAGAGCCCGGCGACGCGGTCTTCGCCGGAGCGATCAACACCGAGGGTGAGCTGCGCATCCGCGTCGAGAAAACCGCCGAAGACAACACGATCTCGCGCATTCTGCACCTCGTGGAGGAGGCCGAGAGCGCGCGCGCCCCGGTCGAGCGGTTCATCGACCGGTTCAGCCGCGTCTACATGCCCGCGGTTGTGGGCGTGGCGCTTCTCGCCGCGATCGTGCCGCCGCTGGCCTTCGGCGCGCCGTGGGAGACGTGGATCTATCGCGGCCTTGCGCTGCTGCTGATCGGCTGCCCCTGCGCGCTGGTGATCTCGGTTCCCGCCGCGGTTGCGGCGGGTCTCTCGACCGGGGCGCGCCACGGTCTGCTGATGAAGGGCGGCGCGGTGATTGAGACGGCCGCCAGAACCAGCCTCGTCGCCTTCGACAAGACCGGCACGCTGACCGAGGGGCGGCCGCAGATCACCGATCTTCTGCCGCTGAACGGGGCCGAGGCTGAGCTTCTCGCCACCGCCGCGGCGGTCGAGACCGGTAGCAGCCACCCGCTGGCACAGGCGATCCTCGCCCGGGCGGAGGCGGGCGGCATCGCGGTGCCGGAGGCGACCGAAGGCATGGCGATCCCGGGCCGCGGCGCGCGGGCCAAGATCGACGGCGAGGTCTGGAATGTCGGGGCACCGCGCCTCGCGACCGAAGCGGGCGTTCTCAGCGCCGCCGACAGCGCCACCGTCCGCCGCCTCGAAAGCGCGGGCAAAACCGTCGTCTGCGTCTTCACGCCCGGGCGCCTTCTGGGCCTGATCGCGCTGCGCGACGAGCCGCGCGCCGATGCGGCAGAGGCGGTCTCCGCGCTCAAGCAAATGGGGATTTCCTCGGTCATGCTGACCGGCGACAATCCGGTGACGGCTCGCGCGATCGCCGACGGGTTGGGCATCGAAGCCCGTGCCGGGCTGCTGCCCGAGGACAAGGTGACGGCAGTGCGCGATCTGGCCCGCGATGCGCATGTGATGATGGTGGGCGACGGCATCAACGACGCCCCGGCGCTCACCACCGCGCATCTCGGTATCGCGATGGGCTCGGGCACCCATGTCGCGCTCGAGACCGCCGACGGCGCGCTGCTGCGCGACCGCATCACCGATGTCGTCGAGCAGATCCGGCTGGCCCGCGCGACGATGGCCAACATCCGTCAGAACGTGGCCATCGCGCTCGGGCTGAAAGGGGTGTTTCTGGTGACGACGCTGCTCGGTCTCACCGTTCTCTGGATCGCGGTAATGGCCGATACCGGCGCGACGGTGCTGGTCACGATGAACGCGCTCCGCCTCCTACGGTTCAAGGCGGAGGCGCAGTAGGCCTGAAATCTCTGCTCAAGCGCTGGAGATTTCCTAAATCGACAAACCCCGTGCCGTTCAACCGGGCAGCCGAAAACGTTTGAGGCAACTCGGAGCTGGAGTGCCTACTCTTTCTTTGAAGGAAACCGCCGCGGTAATTTGTGGGATAGCGTGCCCTGAATGGCCGCTTCCAAACGATAGAGGCACCACTTTGTCTTTGTAGCGAACGACAGCTTTCCGCCCATTCTATTGAAAAAGTCTTTGTTGCAGTGCGGCAAGTCTTTCGATTCACTCGTCGATGAGGGGATGGGAGGATTTCGGGATGATGGGTCGGCAGGACGCTCCAGTGCAGCTGTTTTATGATTTCAATCTGGACCGTCATGTCCCGGCCGATCATATGCTGCGAGAGATCGATCTGTTCCTTGACGGCGACAGCCTGCGGGACGCGCTGCGACCGTTCTACAGCCACCTTGGCCGCCCCTCCATCGACCCCGAACTGATCATTCGGATGCTGGTGATCGGCTACGTCATGGGCATCCGATCCGAAGGACGCCTGTGCAACGAGGTTCACCTGAACCTGGCCTATCGTTGGTTCTGCCGGTTGGGCCTAGAGGGCAACGTCCCGGATCATTCGACCTTCTCGCGGCATCGCCACGCCAAGTTCCGCGAAAGCAACCTGCTGCGACAGGTGTTTGAAGCCACTGTGGAGCGGTGCCTGAAGGAGGGGCCGGTCTCCGGAAAGGGCTTTGCCGTCGATGCCAGCCTGATCTCCGCCGACGTGAACAACCACCTGCCCGGTATCGGCGATCTGATCGACTTGACCGTTCAACCCGACACGTGGCACGTTTTCGACCCTTCAAGCGGCGCGAACCTGTCGCTGGCCTAGCGTCGCCCGCGCCCCAAGCAAGGATGATCCGATGACGCCCCTCCCGGCCCTTTGCCGTGACGACCAAGCCAATGCGGCCTCGTTGCAATATCGACTGCAAATATTGCTATTACCTTGAAAAGGAACATCTCTACCCGCAGGAAAAGAAGTTCCGCATGTCAGATGCAGTTCTCGAAACTTATATGCGCGATCTGATCGCGGCGAGCGTCAAGGCGGGGCAGCGCGAGGTGCAGTTTGCCTGACCGGGCGGAGAGCCGACCCTGCTTGGCCTGCCCTTCTTCGAGCGCGTGGTCGCGCTGCAGCGCCACTATTGCCCCGTCGGCGTGACTTGCGCCAATCCGACAGACGCGCCGGTCCCGCTCTACGAACATCGAGCGAAATGCGGACTGCCTTTCCCCGGTTCCAATATCCACCCGAGGGCGGAATTGCGGCGTGGCATACGATGCGGCTGACGGAGGCCTGGCCAGGATCGCGACGGCATTGATGCGCTGGAGTTGCAAGAGGCCCTGTGGGCCTTTGAGGCGCGCGACAAGGCTCGGATCGGCACTTAGAGAGCTATGGCCGGAGGCGAGAACTCGGGTCACGCCAGCTTTACAAAGATCCAAACCTTTTAATTCGCGCGACTTCTGTCAAGATGCTGTGAGGTCGTCCAAAAACATTTCCGAGCCATGCCGCAAAACCCTTTGAGACAACAAGCCGAACGCCCCGCACCCTCCGACGCGCCACAGGCACGGGGCCGTTCGAGACGTAGTCACGCGCATTACATGCTGCTGGGCGGCGCGCTGCTCTTGGCCAGTCTTATGGCCGGGCCTTTGTCTGCGGCGGCACAGACGACCCAGCCGCTGCCCGAGCTGGCCTTGCCCAAGCCGATGCCCGCGCCGCCCATGACGGTGCTGCTTCCCGTTCCGGACGCGCGGATCACGGCGGCGATCTCGACATTGGATGATCTCAGTCAGGATATCCTCAAGCGAACCGGCATTCCCGGACTGGCGGTCGCTGTGGTTCATAACGGACGCACCGTCTATGCGCGCGGCTTTGGCAAGCGCGCCGTTGGAAGCCCGGAGGGCGTCGATCCCGAGACGGTCTTCCTTCTCGCCTCGCTGTCAAAGCCCGTCGGTGCCACCGTTGTCGCCACCCAAGTGACCGCAGGCCGCGTCAAATGGGACAGCCCGATCCACGATTTTCTGGCCGCCTTCAGTTTGGGCGATCCGTGGATCAACGAACATATCACCATCGCCGATCTCTATGCGCATCGCTCGGGCCTGCCCGATCATGCCGGAGACGATCTGGAAGATATCGGGTTCGACCGGAGCGAAATCCTCAAGCGGCTCGCTCTGCTGCCCCAAGGCCCATTCCGGGCGCAATACACCTATACCAATTTCGGCATTACGGCTGCAGCCCAAGCGGTGGCCACGGCCGCAGGCAAGGATTGGGCGCGCCTGTCGGAGACGGCGCTCTATGCGCCTCTTGGCATGGGCGCGACCAGCTCGACCCATGCCGATTACATGGCGCGGGACAATCGGGCCGCAAGCCATGTGCCGGGTGGCGATGGCTATGTGATCTCCGACAAACGCCAGCCCGACGCGCAAAGCCCGGCGGGCGGGGTCAGCTCCAACGCGCACGACATGGGGCGTTGGATGGCGATGGTGCTGGGCGGCGGTATGGCGGACGGGACGCGCCTGATCTCTGAAGAGGCGCTTCTGCCTGCAACCTCCCCGCAGATGATCCGAGGCGCGCCGATGGCGGTCTCTGCGCGCGCGGGCGCCTATGGGTTTGGCTTCAATGTCGATACCCGCTGGTCAGGCCGTGTGATGCTAAGCCATTCCGGGGCCTTCACATTGGGCGCATCGACAAGTGTCGCAATGCTGCCCGAGCTCGATCTGGGCATCGTCGTCTTGACCAATGCACCGCCGACAGGGGCCGCCGAAGCCATCACCGCGAGCTTCCTCGATCGCGCGGAACTGGGGAGGGATACCCACGACTGGCTGGCGGCCTATGCCCCGATCATGGCGCCGCTATCGGCCCCTGTGGGGCAGCTGGTGGGTGCAAAGCCCCCCGCTGACCCTGCCCAGGCAGCGCCCGCGCAAACCTATGTCGGCACCTATGACAATCCCTATTTCGGCCCCGCCTCGATCTCTGAGACCAACGGATCGCTTGTGCTAACGCTTGGCCCGGACCACCGAGCGCTGCCCATGCGCCATTGGGATGGTGACACCTTCGTTGTCTATCCGGTGACCGAGAACCAACCCGCAGGTTCGGTCTCGCGCGTCACCTTTCGCGCAGCCTCCCCCGGACCGGCCACCGAAATGCAGATCGAACACCTGAACGAAGAACATCTCGGCATCTTTCGACGCCCCGACTAACACAGCCGGGTGTGCGCAAAATGCCCCTCAGTCCTCCCAAAGTGCTCAGTCATCGCCCTTTGCGGCCTTCTCAGCGGGTGAGTTTCGCGACCGAGCGGTCATCAGCGATCAAACGCGGCGCAAAATAGGCAAATGCCTCACGAAACATCGGATGCCAACTTGCATCCAATGGCTGGTGCAACGGGTGCCGGAAGAAAACGAACAGATGACCTAATCACCAGCCCGGCCTTCGTGGTGATCAAGGCGGCAGAGGAGTTCCACGAGAAGACGGTCCGACCGAACCAGCTCTGGCAGACCGACTTCACCTACCTGAAGGTCATCGGCTGGGGCTGGTTCTACCTCTCGACCATCCTCGACGACTACAGCCGCTACGTCATCGCCTGGCGGCTCTGCACGACGATGAAGGCGTCTGATGTGACCGCGACACTGGAAGATGCTCTGGTCGCGTCCGGCTGCAATCAGGCCACAGTTGCCAACCGGCCCCGGCTGCTCAGCGACAATGGCAGCAGTTACATCTCCGGGGAACTGGCCGACTGGCTTGCTGACGAGGGCATGGATCACGTCCGGGGTGCTCCCCGCCACCCTCAGACCCAGGGCAAGATCGAACGCTGGCACCAGACCCTCAAGAACCGCATCTTGCTCGAGAACTATTACCTGCCCGGCGCTCTGGAATAGGCGATCGGCGACTTCATCGACCACTACAACCATCACCGCTACCACGAGAGCCTGGGCAACCTCGCGCCCGCCGACGTCTATCTCGGCAGGGCCGAAGCCATCCTGAAAACACGAAAGGAGATCAAAGCCAAAACCATCGAGAAGCGCCGCTTGCTGCATCGCCAGACCGCGGCATAAACTGAAACCACAACGAGCCAGGCCCTCCGTTCTCGATCAGGCCCTCGTGTCCCAAATCATCTCACGACGGACAGGATGGATGGTAGCCCGGGCGACCGGTTCGAGCAGGCACACAACGTCCGAACCCGAGCGCGCGAAGATCAAGCTCATCGACGAGGAGGTCGATGATACGGACCAGATGATCCTCACTAATCCATTCGTCGACGCGCTCGGGGAAAAGCGTGGTTTGCTCCCGGTCGATGCCGTCGATGAAACCCGCCATCCGTGCCTCCCGCTGCCTTGCGAAAGTATACCATGGGCTTAAGTTTCCACACAGCCTCGGCCCGAAGCTGCCATTCGAACAGGACGCCTCGAAGGCCCCGACCAGCTCTTTCCAGATGCTCGCAGGCCACCGCAGCGCTATCACGGATCGTCCATCGGCCCTGGCGACGCGCGGTCGGTCAGTTCCGCGCACATCCGGGTGGATGCCTATATCTATTGCGCTAAGGCATCCAGTTCGTCCATCAGCCCTGAGAACCGTCTCAACTGATCGTATTGCTCTTCGTCGATCCCGTCCGGATCGAAGTGCATCACGTCGTTTCGGATTTCGCGGACCTTATCCAGCTCAGCGCAAAATACGCCCCTGTCTACGCGAAGGTCGAGCAGTTTCCAGTTCTCTGGCTTCTGAATTATCCGAAGATACTCACCAAACGTTAGGTCTACGACAGATTGAATTCGCTCCCTTCTCTCCGAGTCCGTGTCGCCACAGACCTCCTGCAAAGTCTGGGTAGTGAACTTTCCATTCATCAGTTTTCGGATCTGGTTCTCAATCTGTCCGATGAGGAGAAATGGCTCTGATAGAAACTGAAATTGCTCGCTCAGATCTGTCGCGGTGACGATGCCAGTAACCTTCTTGTCGGTTGAGGATCGGACGAAGACGAATTCGTGCTCGATGATCAATTTCGTAGCTTTGAACAGCGCTTCGCTTTCTTCCAGAGCGACGGCCGTCTCCATGGCGTCTCTCACTTCGACGAGATTATTCTCGTGGCTCAAGCGCTTGCCGATCGTCTTCCAGCTAATCGCACCGTTCAGCGTGTGCTCGTTCGACATGACCGCCAGCTGCGAGAAATCGTGCGCCAGCATCAGGGTAATCGCCTTCTCGACGGTATCCTGCGGGTTGACCGAAACCACACCGCAGTTGGCCGCCTTGAGCATGCTGATGAGGAAGTTTGCCTCTTTTGGGGCATAGGCTGCACCATCCTCGCCTTGGTCGCTACCGGTAGATTTGGTAGCAGCCGCTGCAACCGGCGCTTTCTTGAACGTTATTTCTGCGTCAATCCAGACCTTAGTGAAATCTGGGCTGGTTATGATACCCGCATTATCCAACTCGGTTTGTATTCTCTTGACGACGCCGGTGCGGCGCCTGCGGGCACCGAACCAGCGAAGCAACTCTCGGACCGTCGTCGAAGCTTCCTTTCCTTCGCCGATGTCGGCTTTGACCTCTTCGAACTCCTTGTTCAATTTGGTGCCCCTCCGATCATCCCGTTCCGATCGCGGTGAATTGCCCGGACGCTTCTATGCAGTCCCATACGTGGAGGACGAGGCGGAGGCCTCGATATTCCATTGCGGTAATTTATGCCACGGCTTGATTAAATCCAAAAGAAAGAATGACAGCTAGGGACCGGCCGCACCCCTACCCTATTGCTGACGGCCCTGGCTATGCAGAAGCTTTCTTTCTGCACATTGCGGGCCTTGATCCCTGCGCCGCGAATGACCGCTCCCCGCCCCGAACAACCTGGCTCGTCGGTTTCGGCCTTTTGTGGACATTCGCGCGACAGCCATTGCTGCCGCGCAATGCCTCCGAACCAGCATTTGGCGGCGACGTCCAGCATTGTCCGGCAGGCGAAGGCCCCACAGCGGCCAGTTCAGCCGGCCAGCTTATTGCCAGTAAGCCCGCCGGAGTTAGCTGATTGGGCGTAAAGCGGCGGGAATGGGTCAGGTCTGATTGTGGTTATTGGGAGCCGTCCAGCTGCCTGCTAACTTTCCTTCTCGGGGGAGGTGGCTCATTCATCGGCGATTCACGGCAAAAACGCCAACTCGTCTAGAGGTGCTAAGGCTCTAAAGACACCGCCCTTTTTCGCGCTATCAGTTCCGGCGCTATCAAACAGGTTGAGAAGAAGGTCATACACCGGTTCAAAATTGTCGAACCCGTCCGGTAGCGCCTGAATGGCTCTGGCTATCGCGCGATCATCCTCCTCTTCAAAAAGACCAGCAAAATCCCCGTCGATCATCTTTGCGAGGATTGGCACAGCTTGCCCTCCAGCAGCGTTGAGCGCGCTTCGTTGGCCTCTCAATCGCTCTAAGGCGTTGGCTTTGCTATTCGCGTAGACTGCTACGGTTCCATTCAATGCTTCAATCGCTTGAGCCTTCGTCACCCCCGCCTGGTTCAAGAAGTAAAACATCGGCCAACCATTGGCGCTGAACTTGGGCGGATACCTTTACATAGAAGCGTGACGAGGCAGCGACACAGTTCCTCTCTGCACTATCTCGTCAAATGGGTGCCATCCGACAGAATAATTTCGTCCATCGGCACATCCCAAGGCATCGGGTAGATGGTGGGCAAGACGCAGTTTGAAAAGCCGATACCAACGATCCGCGGCTTCTTATCAAAACGGGCGAGCGTGCGGTCGTAATAGCCTCCCCCGTTTCCGAGGCGATGAAGCGTCGTGTCGACACCGACAAGGGGGACGATCACGAGGTCGGGCGTGCGAGGTTCGCCTGCGGCTGGCACGGGGATGTTCCAGACGCCGCGCACCATGCGGCAATCCGGGGTCCACGTATGGAATTCGAGCGGCGCATCTCGTTCGATGACGACGGGCAACAGGACTTCGGCCCCGGCCTCATGTGCCTTGCCCATCCAGCCCCGCAGATCCGGTTCGCCCCGGATCGGCCAATAGACAGCCACGGTGAGGCGGGCATCGAGAGGAACTGTCCGGTCGAGACCGTCAATCAGCCGGACGGTCGCGCGCTCTCGATCTTCTGCGGACAAGGCCCGCGCGGCCACGAGCCGAGCGCGCTCCGCCCGTCTGAATCGCGCCACATCGCGTGCCGCCTCGGGATCGACCAGGTGCCCATCGACCAGAAGATGGGCAAAGCAGGCGGGGGCTCCTCCGGTAGCATCGTCATCCATATCTATGCCATCCGCTTACGTTTCTGAGGCGGAAAGATCGTATCGTATCCCCAAGTGAAAACGAAGGCGTAGACGAGGTAGAAGCCTGCAAAGGACAGTTCCATCACGACAATGGTCAGCAGGGAAGCGTCGAGCCACCATGCGAAAACCGGCAGAAGCAGGGTAAGCAGCGTCACCTCGAAAAGCACCGCGTGAGAGATCCGAATTGGCATAGTCTTACGGACATCGCCACGACGCCAGAGCAGGAGATGATCGAAGGCCAGGTTGAAAAGATAGTTCCAGGCAGTAGCCGCTGTTGCGCCAAGCACGACCAGCACGCCCATTTCCTCCATCGGATGATCGAAAGCCCAGGCGAAAAGCGGCGTTACGATGAGGAGGCCGATGATTTCAAAGCTCACGGCTTGGCGGATACGGTCTGGGGTGCTGCGCATGGAAAATGTTCAATCGTGGGTCAGGCGGTCCAGCGTGCAGAGCTTGTGATTGGGCGAGGTCATCCCCGGGAAGCCTTATGGTGGGACCCGTGCGTCCGCTTTTCAAGCATGGGCGCACGTCGCGCGGTCACGATGTCCAACCTCTCGGTGCGGCCCTCGCCGATCTTGTGCATCTCAAGTGCAGGGCAGCGGAGGACAGCCTCAAGGAAGCTGGCGAGCGCCTCTTCACCTTCAGCAGGCTCGACCCGTCGCAATGGAAATCGGCCAAGACCGCAAACGCCATCAAACGCCTGAACGAGGAATTCCGCCGCCGGATCAAGACCTAGACCGTGCTGCCCTGTGCCGAGACCGTGCCGATGCTGCTTTGGGGGCTACTGGCCTCTTCTTTCGCTATTTCTGTAGACACTTGATCAGCGCTGCTATGGTCAAAACCACCAACACCAGAATAAGAAGGCCGAAAAGCCAACCGATCACCATTTCGAAACTCATTCCATTTTCCATGTCACTCTGGTCCACTGTTTCGTTGTCATGATCTTCGGTCGACGCGCCGCGACGCACGCGGCTATTCGCGACTAACCATCGGCGGGCCGAGCTAATCCACTGCGAACTCCACCGCGAATGAGTGCGGAGACGAGAGCATCCCGATGCCGCGGCCATCGTTGTCTTCCATCACGCTGGGATCTCTCAAACGGCTGTTTGCTGATGCGGTCAGCACAGCGGACGATGTGCGCGGTGCCTCGAGTGGGAGCCGGCCTCACAGTTCGAGCGTGCGTCGAATGGCACCCGCTCCCCACAGCAGCAGGCCGGTGGTCAGCGCGCTGACCCCAACGCTGTGCGCCCATGGCCCCGCAATGCCCGTGTCGCCGAAGGTGATGAGGGTGATGCCGGCCAACGAAAGCCCGAGCCCAGCCATGAGCCGACATTCTCCCGGGGTCGGGCACGGCCTTCGCTCGTCATAGCTCTCCTCCTTCGGCGCGGCGGGATCGCTCCCCGTCACGCTGTTCGCTCCGTTCAAATCGCTGTTTCTCATGGCCTTGCGAACCTCCTTTCGAGATACTCTTTCAGCGCAACGTCAGTCGCATAGATCTATAGCGCGGGTCGGGCGGGCGCCGAATTCTGCCCAATGCGCGGCTTCGAGGTTGCCCACCGGCCCGCGGCGTGTCGGAGCCTGCGGCGGAGTTCCAGGCTCCGCGGTTTTCGGAGCTTCTGACCCCGGCAGCTTCTCCCACGCCACGCTTTGCGGCCAGACGCGATCCAAGAGACGCTGTTGACTGCCGGAAACCCTGCGGCCCGGTAAGCTCGTTTAATCCATATGCCGGTCATCTTCCGGTCGTCCGCGGGAAGCGCGGACTTCAAGTATTGCGCGATTCATAATATTGGGAAAGCAAATATAAATGCGATATGATATTCGCAAATGCGATACATGGGGGATCCATGAACATCGAACATGCCCGAACTTTCCTTGCCGTCGCCGATACCGGCAGCT
The DNA here is from genome assembly GCF_002020115.1 of Thioclava sp. DLFJ5-1. NCBI lineage: Bacteria > Pseudomonadati > Pseudomonadota > Alphaproteobacteria > Rhodobacterales > Paracoccaceae > Thioclava > Thioclava sp. DLFJ5-1. The sequence continues at coordinate 327,042 of NZ_MPZU01000005.1, forward strand.
TCGTAGCGGCCGCCGAAAGGCTTCACGTCACCCAGTCAACCGTGAGCGCTCGTATCCGAGCACTCGAAGATCAGTTGGGCACCAGGCTTTTCACTCGCAACAAGGCCGGCGCGGCGCTGACTGCGGGCGGTGGCCGGTTCCTGAAGCATGCAGCGCAGATGGTGCGAGCCCTCGAACGCGCGCGGCACGACGTCGGCCTTCCTGGACAATTCCGCGCGCGTGTCGTCATCGGTGCGCGCTTCGGCCTGTGGGAAGGGCTGATGATGAAATGGTTCGCCAATATCCAGCGGACCCATCCCCGAGTTTCGTTTCATTCCGAAATCGGCTTCGAGCCTGAACTGATGCAGGCGCTGGTCGACGGGCGGATGGATATCGGAGTCATGTTCACCCCGCAGCGCCGTCCGATGCTCGAGCTCCTGCCATTGCTTACTGAACAGCTGGTGCTCGTCTCTACCGAACCGACCGCTAGCATGCAGCCTGACGGCTATATCCATGTCGAGTGGGGCCCGGAATTCGACAATCAGTTCCGCGCTGGCTTTCCGGAGTTTCCCGGTCCTGCACTCTCGGCCAACATCGCCTGGCTCGGCCTTCAATATCTCAAGCTCAATGGCGGCAGCGGCTATTTTCCCCGGCGTCTGGTCGAACACCAGATCGATAGCGGCGCCCTGTTCCCGGTGCCCGGTGCGCCAGTGTTCGAATTGCCGGCGTGGATCGTGATCCGCGAGGATCGCAACAAAGCGCTTGTTGATCCGATAGTCCAGAGTTTGATGGTTGGCCTTGTGGCGCCTTGATCTGCGATCAATTTCCGCTCTTGTCCTTTCCCAGCGGCCTGTCGCTCGCGTTCGGTATCCTGCTGGAACATTCCCGATCGGTCACCTCGCGTTCGGGCTCGCTGCGTAGTGCTTTCGCGGGATCGAAAAAACTCCTTCCGGCAAGGTTTCGTCCGCCCTTTGGTCGATCGAACCGAGTATGTCTGTCAGAGGCTTCATGCCGCGACCGAGGGTCCATAACTGATCGTTAGACGACCATCCACGCGGGAAGCAGTCGCGCCAGTTCTCTGACCGGCGCGCAAAGCGAGGTGGTGAGCAAAAGCAACCTTGGCAGCTGAGCTCTTGAATTCGTCGTTCACGGCTTCGACTTAAAAGCACGTCAAAACGGGTGTTCCAGGAGATGACGGGCCTGCGCGACCATGCCGTCCAGACGTGCAGCGGCCGTGGGGACATCGTTGAGCGCACCCACACCCTGACCCGCATAGAGTGCCATCGCCTCCAAGTCGCCGGTCGTGGTTCGCAGCGGCGAATCCGTGCTGAAGCGCAGGCGCGGCTGCTCGCCGTCGCGGGCGATGGCCTCGCGCGGAAGACTGTCAGGGTCGTGGCCGAGGTAATGTCCGTCCAGGCTCTCGGTCACGCTATTGGCGATCACCCGCACCGCAGCGCCCTTGGGCCAATTCAGAACGAAAACATCGGTCAGAACCGTGTGGTCGCCGGTGGCCTCCGTGATTCGGGATTTGTGATAGGGATGAGCGAAGGATTCCTCGGTCGCCAGAAAGGCCGTGCCGCATTGCACGCCATCGGCGCCGATGGTCAACGCGGCGGCGAGGCCCTCGCCCGTTGCGATCCCTCCGGCGACGACGACCGGCAGGTCGGTCTGCGCAAGGATTTGCTCGGCCAGCCCGAAAGCCGGGTGTCGTCCATGCACGTGACCGCCCGCCTCGACGCCCTGCGCGATGATCACATCCGCTCCGGCCTCTTCGGCGATCCGCGCGGCCTCGACCGTGCCGACCTGATGCAGAACAAGGCAACCGGCACGTTTCACGCGGGCCACCACGTCAGGCATCACGTCCCAGAAAAAGCTGAAGGCCGGCACGCCAAGATCGAGACAGCAGGCGATCTGCGCATCGAGCAGCGCTGGTTCGGTCGCCGCGGGGATCAAGTTGACGGCAAAAGGTCGGTCAGTCGCGTCCCGCAGCGCAGTAACCTCTGCGGCGATCAGGGCTGGGTCTTCGCGCACCATGCCCAAAATCCCGTAACCGCCCGCATTGGCCACGGCGGCGGCCAGTTCCCAGCGGGAAACGCCGCCCATCCCGGCCAGCAGAACTGGCTGGGCGCACCCCAGCAGGTCGCAAAGCGGTGTGTGCAGCGGGTTTATTGGCTGGTCCGTCATGCTTGCTCCTCCCGTTCTATAACCATTGGCGCAGGTAATCGCGTAACACGACGGCGTTATTATGTGCCTCGTCCTTTGAAGCATAAAGTAGCGTAACGACGTTCTCGCGTGCATATCCGGCGAGCTCGCGGACCAAATCGTCATGAGCGGCAAGTTCCGCCTCATAACGCGTGGTGAACTCCTGCCACCTATCAGGGTGCTCGTGGAACCAGCGCCGCAATTCGTCGCTCGGCGCGATCTCCTTGCACCAGTGAAACAGTCTGGCGCGGTCCTTCGCCATGCCGCGCGGCCAGAGACGATCGACCAATATCCGCTTGCCATCTGACACGCGTGCCGCGCGATAGATCCGCTTGACGCGGATAAGCTCGCCAGGAGCTTCGGAGGTGGGGGGGCTTGCTGACGGCACCAGCTGTCCGGCTTGTCCGTGTCGCCGATCATCTCAACTGCTTTCAGAGCATGGGTCCAAGAGGCGCCGGCGCGCATTTCCGCGGCGACCCAAATCGCTTCCATGACCTGTTCGTCCGAGGCGCCCGCACGCCGGACGGCTTTGACATGGCTCTCGATGCACCATGGGCACTGCGTTACGTGCGCGACGGCCACGGCGATAAGCTGCTTGCTGCGCGCATCGAGCGCCCCTTCAGTGAACACCGCTTTCGAAAATGCGCGGAAGGCGTCCTCGGTCTTCGGCGCCAAGGCATGACGCCGCTCGAAGAGATCCTTAGTTGGGTTGGGAAGATACATCTCAGACATGGCCTGCGCCTTTGGTTTCGAATTGCGGGAATAACACGTCGTTTTCCAGCCGAATATGGGCTGCCAGGTCTTCAAGAAATTCACCGACCCCGGCATAGAGCCGCGTCCAGCTTTGGCATGCACCGTCCGGCAATGTGAGATCGTTTGTCAATTGCCGGATCTGTCCGACCTCCGCCTCATGGTCGTCGTGATCCGCGCGCATCGCAGCGATCGGCCCGTCCAGCCTCGGTGCCGCGTTGCGAATGGCGGGAAACAAAACCAGCTCCTCCTTCTTCATGTGGACTTCGAGCTCGCCGATCATCCGGTGCAGTAGCGCGGACAGCCCTGCAGGGACATCTGCTTGCCCGGCATGGACGGTTTCCACCTTTTCCGAGAGCGCCGCCAGTTCAGGCAATTGAGTGCGATGCTTGGCGTGATACTCTGCCTCGATGTAGCGGGTGAGGCTGGCGGAATCTTGCGGGGGTAGCGGTCTCGTCATGTTGGTATCCTTTGGTCAGAGCAAAGAGGGGACGGTTCGGGGCGTGGCGTTCTCGACCGCCATATGCAGCGAGCGCGCGATCCGCTCGGCGCGTTCGATGAGATGGGCGGCCCCCTCGGGGGGACAGGTCTCGGTTGCGGTCTCGCGGAACAGCATCAGCCACCGTTCGAAATGATCCCATTCCACTGGCAAGGACGCATGGACCTGCATCGGGGCGCCGTGAAAACGACCGGTCATGAGTGCGACCGAAGACCAGAACTCCACCATCCGCTGCAAATGCGGCGCCCAGTCGGAAATCCTGGAGGCGAAGATCGGCCCGAGAACCGCATCAGCACGCACCTTGTCGTAGAAACGATGCACCAACTGGGTCAGTTTATCCTCGTCCAAACCCGTTTGCGCCATGATCGCAGCGGTCGTTTCGGGGCGCGCGGATATGATCTGTCGATCAGCAGGTGACATGGGATCCCCCGAGAATTTGAACTTGAGGCTCATGCTATCTCCACAAAATAAGCATTGTAAATACCTATTGCGGTGAGTGTAGGATGCCCATGAACTTCGCATTCTCGCAAATTACGGGCGGAGCATTTCGAGCCGGATGGCAAGCGTCCGCGAATCTGGTCTTCCCGACCGCACGCCCTCGGCTGAATCCTTGATGCTCAAGAGGGTGCAGGGGTTACGTTTTCGGACCGTAGCCAGAAGACACGAAACCCTTCAGCACCTCGTCCCTGGCGAAGGTTTGGTCTGGGCTTCCTGCGTGGCGCATCAACACGCGCAGGCCGTTATCGGCGGAAGAGGTGGGGCGAATTGTCGCGGCTCACAATGAATATTTGAATTACTTGCGCGCCTTGCCGCCCTATGCGGGGAGGTCGGACTAAGTAACGGCTTCTATCACGGCGAAGCTGGGTATCGTCGGATCGCCATGGCAGCGACGGCCTGATGCCCGCACCTCTCGTCGCGAAATTCGCGCAACGGGGGTTGTCCAATCGGACCGGCTCACATCAGGTTGTTCGAGGAGCAGAGCGCATCAGGCGAGCGTTGCAAATGCAGGTTCGATGGTCGTTACCGAACAGACCAGCGGGTTCCCTATAGCCCCAGTGGCGCGAGATAGAGCACCAGCAACAGGAGGCACACGCCTGTCAGCGCCACATCGAAGCCGCGCTGCCAAGCGGGCGCCTGCACCAATCCCAGATATTTTCCGAGGATGATCCGCGCCTTTTGCCAGGCAAGTGCCATCACGACCACCGCTGCCGCCCCTGGCCACTTGGCCCAGACCCCCGAGAATGAAAGCAAGGACGAGCCAAGGGTGAGGAGAACAAGCGTGCCGAGGGCGATATAGAGGGACCGGCGTGTCATTGCAGGAGATAGACCACTGGAAAGAGCAACACCCAGATCAGATCGACCATGTGCCAGAACGCGGTCGCATCCTCGATATTTCCCACATGATCGCGCCACGCCACCAGCAGCAACAGGATGACGCCGGCTGCGACATGCGCGGCGTGAAATCCGGTCAGCAGGAAATAGAAATTGAAGAAAGGATGCGTGTCCCAGACAATGCCTTGCGCGGCCTTGGACGCGAATTCGGCGCCCTTGATCCCGAGAAATGCCGCGCCGAGCAAAGCGGCACACACAAGAGAAACGCGTGCGCCGCCACGCCTGCGCGATTGCCTCAGATTCAGTGCCAGGGCAGCGAAAAAGCCGCTCGTCAGCAAGATGATCGTGTTCGTCGCAGCGGCAGTCCGGTTCAGCGCATTCTGCGCTTCGGCAAAGCCCGTCGGATCAGTGATCCGCACCGACAAGAAAACGATCAACCCCGCACCGAAAACCAGCAATTCGCTGATAATGAGAACCCACATCAAAAGATCGCCGGGCAAATCGTCCAATGCAGTTCGGGTTTGATCCGTCATTCAACAAGACCTTTGCAAGAGCCTTCGGCCCGTCACGACTCAATCGGCTTCAACCTTCGTCGCCATGATCTCTCACTGCACTATTTTAATGCGCATTGTAAATACCAATTGCCGCAGTCAAGATGACTCGATGCCCTTCTGTCACTTTCACGGTCGAACGAGGGGACCTGTGCGGCCACCGGCCGCATGGTCGCACATTTAGTTTGAGCCACAGCAAAGAAGCCCGCTTCTGTCTGTCTGATAATAGGGCATGGAACACACAGAAACACTTCGGGCCCTTGGCCTCTTCGATGCGCGCGTGCCGCGTTACACGTCCTACCCGACTGCGGCGGCCTTTTCGCCCGACACAGGCGCGTCCTTTCAACGCCATGCGCTTGAACAGTTGGACCCCAGCGAGCCTGTGTCGGTCTACATGCACATCCCGTTTTGCGAGCGGCTATGCTGGTTCTGCGCCTGTCACACACAAGGCACGAAAACCCTTGGCCCGGTGGAAAGCTATATCGAGGCGCTCGAGGCAGAGCTCGAAATGGTGCGCGCCATCATACCGAACGGCCTGAAAATGGGCCGCCTTCACTGGGGTGGCGGAACGCCCACCATCCTGCCGCCGGAATTGATACATCGTCTCTCGGAATCGATACGCCGTGTGTTTCCACCAGCTCAGGAGTTCGAGTTCTCGGTGGAGATCGACCCGACCATGGTCGATCGCGCGAAGATCGAGGCTCTCGCCTCCGAAGGCATGAACCGCGCGTCGATCGGCATTCAGGATTTCGATCCTGAAGTCCAGAAAGCAATCGGCCGCCTGCAACCGTTCGAAACCACACGCGCGTGCGTCGAAGACTTGCGCTCGGCCGGCATCGCCTCTCTCAACACCGATCTGGTCTATGGCCTCCCGCACCAGAGCCTCGCACGTATTGAAGACACGATTGAAAAGGTTCTCACCTTTACGCCGGACCGCGTAGCGCTCTTTGGTTACGCGCATGTGCCTTGGGTTTCAAAACGGCAAAAGCTGATCGACGAAGCGGCGCTGCCGGACGATCTGTCGCGCTACCACCTCGCCACGCGCGCTGGAGAACTGTTTGTTGCAGCCGGTCTTACAGCTATCGGCATCGACCATTTTGCGCGCCCCGACGACACTCTGACGGCGTCGCTCGAGGCCGGACGACTGCGCCGCAATTTCCAAGGATACACGACCGACACATGCAGCACCCTCATAGGGCTCGGGGCATCGTCGATTTCGCGCTTTTCGGAAGGTTATGTCCAGAATGCGCCCGCGACCGCCGCGTATCAGCAGCGGATCGCAACCGGTGTTTTTCCGGGCGCTCGTGGCTACCAGTTAAGCCCCGAAGACCAGCTGCGCGCTCGGGCGATCGAGGAGTTGATGTGTCGGTTCGCGGTGGATCTTGACGATTTGAGCCAGGAGTTCGGCACCGATGCCCAGAAGCTGCTACCGTGCCTGACGGAAATGGCCACGCGCTTTGCGCCATTCGCAAGGCTTACGGGAAAGCGCATTGCCATTGCACCGGAAGGTCGCCCGTTAACACGGATGATCGCTTCGGTTTTCGATCAGCATGTGCCGGAGGGGGTGCGCTATTCGCGCGCGTCCTGAACAAGGCGCGTCTGATGGCGGAGCGCGCCTTCAGCAGGGTGTCACGCTAGACAACTCGCCGCCGGCAACAAGAAGCGGAGCTTGCGGGGGAGGGAGGGGCAGATCGTCGTGCTTCTTTCCCGCGGGAAATTGCTGATCAGGACTTCGAATGTGTCGTTGCGAGGTCGCGCGGAGCCGCAACGGGTGCGTGTGAGGGAAAGGTGCCGCGTGACAGGATCGCGCCGTTCTTATCGACAACGAGGCGTAGAGCGCGACCGCCAAAGTAGAAGGTCAGCCGCCATCGGCCGGCATCGTCGTCGACACCGGCCTCGCATCTGCTTGTGACCTCGCCGTCGCGGAGTTTCGCGAGAACATCGGCTGGTGGGAGGCCGAAAGCGCGTCCAACGAGTTCTGCGTCGACCGTGAAACCGTCAGTGGTGAAAGACACGTTACGCATCGCTATCTCCTTTCAGACCGCAGATGGAACAGTGGCCGGCAAGGCGATGTCTGCCAGCGTCGAACGATCGAGTTCTGCCAAAAACGCGGTCTCTGCGGCGCGGAGTCTGCCCTTCAGGCCGCAGACGGGGGTAATGCAGCACGCGCCGTCAGGAGAGAAACATTCGACAATGGCCTGGTCCTGCTCGAGAAGCCGCACGAGGTCTCCCAGAACGATCTCGTGGGCGGGACGGCCGAGCATTGCGCCGCCACCGGTCCCGCGCCGCGTGGTCACGAAGCCGTGCCGGGCCAGGCGCTGAATGACTTTATTCAGGTGGTGGCGAGAGATACCGAACTCTTCGGCGATCTCGGCTGTCGAGAAGGCACGCTCCGGCGCGCTGGCCATCCGCATCAGCGCTCGGAGTCCGAAATCTGTGAAACTGGTCAGGCGCATATGGTGCCTCCAACAAACAAGCATCAGAAATGCTTGTTATAGATTTAGCCACGATCACGCAATGATCTTCGCGTTAGGTCGGTCATATTGAGGCGCGATCCTCGGTTCCGTAGTTCTAACCCGCGCGAATTGCGAACAAGCCTGCGCGGCAGGAGATGTCCAGCTTGCCATCGGCGCGCTTGCGGCAGGTGATCACGCTGGAGGGGGCGATGCCGAGCTCGGCCGCGATTGCCTCGGATTTGCGATCAGAGGGGATGCCGAGGCAGACGGCGCGCTCGCGGTCGCTGAGCACCGTGAGCGGGGCCGGGACGCCGGTGTCGAGGGCGCGCTCGAAATGCAGCAGGGCGAGCCGCGCGGCCAGTCTGGCGAGGTCTGGATCGCAGACGTCGTCCTCCGCCTCGACCGTCTAGAAGCTGACGAAGAGACGCAATGTCTCGCTCAGGTCGAGCACCGTCGTCGTCGCCTTGAGGCGCGGCCGTTGACCGGGCGATCTCTGTTCCAATGCCTTGGGTGAACGAACGCCCCGCTGTTAGAAAAGCTAGCTGGCAATACCGTTGGAAAACAAGAGCACCATATATGCTGCATAGGCGGCCAACATAAGCGCACCCCATACGCGACCAATCTTCTTAGTAGCGAACAGCAAGCCCAGCAGTAGGAGAGACGACGCCAGCATGACTGGGGTATCGATCTCGCGAAAGCGCGTGCTGACTTCGATCGGCTGGATCACGACGGTGACGCCGAGGATCGCGAGGATATTGAAGATATTCGAGCCGATCACGTTGCCGAGCACAACATCGGGGTGACGCCGGATCGCCGCGACTATACTGGTGGCTAGCTCTGGTAGCGACGTTCCGATAGCCACGAGCGATAGGCCGATTACCGCGTCGGGCACCCCGAACTCGCGGGCGATGTTTACTGCCCCTTCCACCAGTAAGTCCGCTCCGAACACCAGAGCGGCAATGCCAACAATGACCAAGAGCGGCGCAAGCCAAGGTCGCGGTAGCGGAATGTCTTCGAACTCCTCAGCTTCATGTTGAAATGCCGTTGCCCGGCGGTTGCGTTTTTCCAGCCAGTAGCTGGAAAAGAGGTAACCCGTGAGGACCAGAAGCATTGCGATGCCTTCGATCCGAGTGATGATTTCACCCTGAACAAGTGCGTAGGTCGCCAGCGAAACAAGTGTTGCGACCAACGCTTCGCGCAGAGCTGTTCGCGCCCAGCCAAGGATCGGTGTGATAACTGCTGCCACGCCGACAATGAGCAGAATGTTCGCGATGTTCGAGCCTACGACGTTACCCAAAGCAATCTCAGGCGCGCCGTCTATGGCAGCGTTCACGGAGACAAGCAGTTCCGGTGTCGACGTGCCGAAACCGACGATGATCAGACCGATTAAAAGCTTCGAGATGCCGAGGCGCTCGGCAATTGCGACTGAGCCACGCACGAGCCCTTCGCCGCCGACAAAAAGGAGAATAAGGCCGGCAGCCACGAGGAGGAGGTCATGCAACATTTCTATTTCTGTCCAATAGTTGTGCTCGCCTAAGAAGACGCATCGCCATGACTTAGTGCGCCGGTTACAGGAAAAGAATAGGAAGGCCGCACGTTCAGGAGCGGACCGGTCGGTATTCCGCCAAAGTGCCTTGAACCGGCAGTCCGTCTTTGGTCTTTTTCTGAGCTTAGCCTCCTCATCAGCTCTTTCAGAAAACACTCCCGACGTGGGCCGACAATCGTGGTTCTCGGAATGCGTAACTCGGTCATGCTGATATAAGTCGGAGGCGCCCCGAAATTCGGACACTGAAATAAGCTACGATTTGCGGTCTGCTGATCTTCGCCGAGAAGGAGGTCAGAGATGTCGAAACGCACGCAGCACGCGCCCGAGTTCAAGGCAAAGGTCGCGCTAGAAGCCTGAAGGGTGAAGAGACAGCGGCCGAGCTGGCGAGCCGGTTCGGGGTGCATCCGACGATGATCCATCAATTGAAACGGACCCTGCTCGAAGGCGCGTCCGATATGTTCGAGTGCGGGGGGCGCACTGGGGAGCGGATCAAAGTTGGGTTGGACTCTAATCGATGGTCGTGGAAAAATCCCATGGCAGGTCAGACCGGCAAAGAGGAATCGCCCGTTGTCGCCAATGCCCTCAAGTAGATACTCGATGGCAACCTAACGATGGTGGTCAACGACAGCCCACTTAGCAAAGGCACCGATGAGGAGTTCGATAATCTCATCGAAAGGTTCTCAGTATGATAGGCCAGCTGGCCCCCGCGCACAGGTAAGCGCAGAGGTGTATTGATTCCCGACTGTTTTTGTTCTAAATTGATTACATAACCTTTCATCGAGAGTTGGGTTGAAAAGGCCGTTGGGTGTGTCGCAGCCTCAATGGCCTTTACTTTTGCACAGCGTCGAACGAGGGCCGCGCGCGCTCGAAAACAGGCTGCCGCGCTGCGTTTAGAGATGCTGGCGGTGCCCTCGTTGCAGGACCACCGCCATGCGCCCTCATATCGTCGTTCAGTTGGCTGGTGCGCCGCCTCTGCGCATCTTTGCCTCGATAGCCCGTTTCGTCATTAGGAGCGCGCGCGAAGCCAGGAAAGACCGAGTCACGAATGCTGTCGATATGAAGACGTTGCTTCGCGTAGCAGACATTGGTGTAAAGCGCAGCGAACGACCGCGTTCCGCCTTTCCTGCGTGGGAGCAGTGAACGGCCCATTCCGGACTTTGGCCATACCAGCCATTGCTGCACTGCGGCTTCCCCATAGCGGACATAGCGCCACACTGAACCGGACGAGGGCCCATCGTAAGGCAAGGCGCTGCTCTGATGCGAATGGCACGAAGCTTCGCGAAACAGTTCGAGATGGATGTGAAAAGTTGTTACGACTAGGTAACCTCATCACCACAAGCTCGAAGCGTAAGAATGTTAACAGCAATCATAAATGGCAACCAAAGTAGACCCATCCCGGGGACTGTTGGGCAATGCCCGTTTTGCAAATCTGAAATGTTTCCGCGTTGCGGCGAGGTCAGGGTTCATCATTGGGCGCATAAAAGCAAAGTGGCCTGTGATCCTTGGTGGGAGCCGGAAACCGATTGGCATCGGAACTGGAAAAACGAGTTTCCACTCCGTTGGCAAGAGCAAGTGTTTACTGATCAAGATACAGGTGAGAAGCACATTGCCGACGTGCGCACGCTGGCGGGCCTCATTTTGGAGATCCAACATTCTCATCTCGATCCCAACGAGCGTAGAGCCCGTGAGGGTTTTTACAAAAACATGCTTTGGGTGGTTGATGGGTCTAGGCTCAAAGGCGACAGGAAGAAAATCCTGGGGTGGCGGGACGCACTTACGGAGATTATTCAAGGCAGCGAGCGAACCAATCTGTTCTTAATAAGGGATGCCAACGAGCTTTTTCCAAGCGATTGGTTGCAAAGCCCGGTTCCAATATGTTTCGACTACTTGGGGCCAAATGCCGAAACAGAGACTGCACCAACGCAACTGTTCCTTTTGTATCCTGGTACAGTGCATGGTTGCCGTTTGGTAGAACCTCTGCCACGCGACGGATTACTGCGAGCCATCTATTCTGAACGCGTGCACATGCCCGCTGTTCGCGGAATCCTGCAAAACGTGTCACGACTGAGACTGTCGAGAAAGCGGAGCTAGTAGCGCCTGACTGAAAAGGATAGCTCGCCACCATCGGCCCTTATCGGTCATTCAATCGGCGCCAAACAAAGGTCGGCTTTGAGTTCTTCGAGTTTTCGGGTTTTCAACTTGTTTCCGCTGAGAAAGGCGGCCTGCGATTTGATTGTCGATCCGCTGCTGGAGCTTTGGGTTCGTCGTCCTTGCGCGCTCTTGCTTCAGCTCGGCAAGTCGCTTCAGTTGGCGGTTAGGAAGGTGTGTAGCCCCACCCTTTACAATGACTCCTGTGATATCAGCCGGGGCGTTTATCAAGCTGACTTCCTTCGACGCCTTGAGCCGTAGCCCGTTGCCAAAGACGAGCTTTTTGATCTCCCAGATCAGCGCCTTGGGCACGATATCGCCGGAAATGGTTATGTCGTCTGCATAGAGGCTTAGTTTACACTCTTTCGCCTTCACCAGCTTCTCGACGGCAAGCCAGATATGGCTGTTGCTGTAGTAGGCTAAAATCGGGCTGCAAGGAGAACCTTGGGGCAGGCATCCGCCTAGAGTTACGACGTGAACCAAAACAGCGGTCACGTCCCGAGAGCATTCAAGCTCCCCGACGAAAAATCGAGCGACGTTATTGGCTGAGCAGCTTGGGAAGTAGTCCGCAACGTCCAGAAGCCAGAACGCCTTGGCCTCTTTGTGGTGCGCTGCGTTGTCGACGTATGAGCGTCCCTTTACCGGGCTGAAAAGGAACTCTGGGGCTTTGACACGCCCCAGAAGATCACCAATGCGGCCTTGCATCGCTTTAAGCCGCGGGTCGGGAATGTCGATCGGGCGGTAGTTCTCCGCCTGTTCCGGCGTTGGAGGGTGTTTCAGCCACGCGCCTTTTTCATCATCCTTTAGCTTCTTGTGCTTCCAGCGGCGGACGTAGAGGTCATTGCGGCGGCTTATCTCGTCCAACGTATCGGCAGACACTCGGAGAAGCTTGGCCAGTTGTTTCCGGCTTCTGAGGCGGAAGAATGGGCTATCCTTGAGTTGGTAACCCTCTTCAGGCGGCGTCGTCGGCATCTGCTTTCCTTTCAACGAAACGCAGAATGTCGATGACCTTGCCTGCAATTCTTGAACGAATTTTGTCGCCCGACTTGGCGTTCGGCAGCTCTTCCGCAAAGAACATGATAGAAGAAACCGGAATTTTGAACTCTGCCGCATATCTTTGGATCAGATCGAGCGAGGGAGTTTTGTTACCCTTTTCGATCTCCGAAATATGGGACTTCGAGACGCCGAGTTTTTCCGCCAGTTCGACCTGTTTCAAGTCATGGAACACTCGGATCAACCTCAGTGCTTCATGGATCATAGTTTCATCCCGTTTGCTTTTCCCGCTTAGACATTAGGCGGGCGGCGATTAGCCGGGCGATCCGAAAATCGCCATCAACCACCGGACAAGCCGGTAGATGAAGAAAGCCACCCTAAGGATGACTATCACGGTGCGAGGGTTCCGGAGTTTCCTCCAAAACCGACGTCGCCGCCGCCGTCGGTGTGTATCTTCAGAGAGAGCCATATTGCTCCTCCTTTCTGTTGGCCCCGGCGCAACATCCACAGCGGATGCCACTAACCAAGGGTCCTCACCCAACAGAAAACGGAAACCGACGACTAAACCCTTTGCCTAGACGCGATAGCTGTCCTTGCTATCGCGTCTGCTTCGCCCGCCGCCGTCCCCTCGTCCCCCTCCGGGGCCTCCGGGCCGTGTGCGGTTGAAGTGGTAGAGGGGAAAACCCCTCCGCGCTTGAACAAGTCCAAGCTGGGTATGAGGAACTTCTTCCGTTGTTACACAAGAGAGATGTGGGAATGGTATTGTCAGCTTTCAAGGAAAAAAGTTCCCTGAGAGCGAACTTTTTCTGACGCGGTCAAATAGGTGGGTTCTTCCAAAGGAGACATTGAGCCAGCGCGCAGCGAACGACCACTCACCTCCCCTCTTAACCCAGAGGCTGCTCACAGCAGATAGTCGCCATCGCTGCCGTGTGCAGCGGATGGCCACTCCTCGATCCAAAATTCCAATCTAGAACAGTTTGGAAAGCCCACAATCGCCAACCCACTGCCTGAAAATTAGGAAAGTAGACGGTTCGATTTCGAGTTGCTAGCCTTTGAATACATTTCTCGGAGAGCTAATGATGAAAGAATTACCTGATTTCCTCTCAAGCGGTGATGAGGCACGTTTATTCCCGGTCCTTGCCGAAACGAGTAAGGAAAAGCGTGTGGCCTCGATATTCCTCGCTGTAATGACGCAAATCCCCGCTCTGGCGCAGGAAGTCTTAGCTTCAACCGGCGTGCGTGTTGGGAAACGCACCACGGTTCAAGCCTTCACGGAGGTGGTTTTTCGAGAGAAAGCTTTTGCGAACTGCCGACCCGACGGATTGATCGTAATCGACACAGGACGCACGCGGTGGTCTGCTTTGATCGAGGCGAAAATCGGCAAAAACGGTCTCGATGTCGAGCAGGTGCAACGTTACGTCGAGATCGCTCGGGCCCAAGGGATCGACGCGGTTATTACCGTCTCAAATCAGTTTGTATCTCGGGCGGATCATTCCCCTGTGAATCTCCCGAAGACACTTCTGCGCAGGGTTTCACTTTTTCACTGGTCCTGGACCTGGCTTGCCACGATCTGCGAAATTCTCGGCTATCAGAACGCTGTCGATGATACTGAACAGTCCTATCTCTTGGCGCAGCTCAATGACTTCTTGGCTCATCCAGCTACGGGCGTTGAACGCTTCACACAAATGGCAGCTCAATGGAAAGACATCGTCCAATCGGTCGCGAATGACGAAAAGCTGAAGAAATCGTCTTCTGAGGTTGAAGCGTCTGCCGCGAGTTGGATCGCCGAAGAACGCGACCTATGCCTACACATGTCGAGCCATGTAGGGACACGCGTTGACAGCATCGTCGAACGCAAACTCCGGGAAGATCCTGCAGCAAGATTGAAGGAGCAAATAAGCTCGATCGTCGAAACGCATATGCTGACCTCGAAGCTCCGGGTTCCAGATTGCGCATCAGATATCGACCTCTGTGCAGACATTGCGCGCAAAACCGTGTCAGTTTCGATGACTGTCAAAGCGCCGACTGATCGAAAGTCAACAAAGGCGCGGCTCAATTGGCTGCTGAGGATGCTTCCCCAAAATGACGAGCGGATTTTTGTTCGCGCTCTTTGGCCGGGCCGTTGCCCTCCAACCATGAAGCCCATTTCGCTCCTTCGCGAAGAACCGGAACTAATTCAGACCGACAATTTGGACCTCGTTCCCCATGGATTTGAGATATTGATGATCGAAGGGCTCGGAAAGCGTTTCGGAGGCCGAAGGACTGTTATCGAAGACATTGAGCGTATCGTTCCAGAGTTTTACGACCTTGTGGGAGCAAATCTAAAAGCATGGCAGGCCCCTCCACCCAAACCAGTGAAGTCGCGCACTGCGCCGGACCCGGGAGAACTCGAACCAAATGATCTCGGCGATGCCGGTTCACTACCGTAAAGCAAGGCGTAAGAAAGCGTTCCCTTCGTCGCCGCGGCGAGTTTAGAAATGCAAAGGTCTACGGCCAGGTCCCTGAATCTCGAAAGTCCGAAATTAGCTATCGCGTCCTTATCGCGATTAGTTTGCCGCGGCAGCGGCAATGCGCCGATACCCCGCTTGACCGTGATAGAACCCATTGGAGAACGAAATCCCGTCGCAAAGTTTGCGCAACGCTTGTTCACCGTCGATCATGCTGTGGGTGCCATCCAGAACGTTGCGGAACGTCGTAGCCACTGCAACCATATCCACCGCCTGTGGCATCAGCCGAAAATGGGTGACGCCGTTTACGATCATCTGTCCGGCTTCGGGCAACAGGTCGATGTAGCTTTCCGACTGGGTCTGAATACCGTTCACGCGAAGGATCGGGCGGTCGTCTGTGGTGCGCAAGGGCATGCCGTCCGCGTCCTCTTCGCACACGAATTGGCAGTTATCCTTGGTCCGGCCATGGGCGCGCGCATGATAGCATCGTGCGGACACCGCAAGCGAAGCACGGCCAAACACCTGCACTTCCACCCCCAGCCCAAGCTCGCGCGCCGCCGCAGCGGCCGCAGCAATCGCCGGGGCAGGCATTTCGGTCGGCAGGCAGACATGGGTCGCACCCCGGCCCGCCATCCAGGCGATGGTCGCCTCATTATAGGCGTTCATGAACGGACCGATGCGGTGCGGGCGCTTGCCTCGTGCAAACAGGCCCGCCGCGTTATTGATCTCGATCTCTGGCGCTTCCATGGCGGCCAGATCGGCTGTCGCCTTGCGTTCGCGTTTCAACATCACCTCGGCCAGCGACGACAGGATCACCGTCTTACCACCGCGTTCCAGCCGTTCGATCGTGGCAGGCAGATCGGCCTCGTGAAACGGCGCGCGCTTCGAGCAGATGACCTCGCCCAGATAGACCTCGTCAATCGGCGCCTCGTCGGCGACACGAGCGTAGAAGTCGCGCCGCGTCTGGGTGGACCAGTGATAGGCGATGGGGCCCAAGGTCAGTTTCGTCATGTCGTTTACCGCCATTTCTTTGTCTCGAACGCGCCCTGGGTCTGTTTCTGGCCCTCGGTCAGGGCGACCAGATCGGCGATATTCGCCTCTCGACCCGCGCGGATGTCATCAACGGCCTGCCGGAAGGCCGACACCACACCTCGGACATAACTCTTCGATCGCTGGCGACCTTCGATCTTAAAGGCGTGAACACCGGCCTCGACCAGATCGGGAAGCAGCCGGGAAAGGTTCAGGCTGATCGGCTCCTCGAAGGCATAATATGGCTCGGAGCGGTGCGGCGCCGTATAGCGCCCCTTGCAGATTGTCGGGTAGCCTGCCTTTTCGTCTGCCCCGAAGCAGTCGATAGTGAAACCCGCGAGTTGCGAGGACATAGAGCCATCCGTGTGGCGCTTGTATTCCACGTCCGAGGCCGGAGAGCACACCCCGTCCATGTTGGTCGATTGCCCGGTGAGGTAGTTGGTCAGGCTGCACCGTCCTTCGACCATCAGCCCGTGATTACCGAAGATAAAGGTCTCGATCTCACAGGGAATTTCCTTGCGGATTTCACGGATCTCGGGGATCGTCAGGATGCGCGGCAGCACGACGCGTTTCACTGCGAAATTCTCGCAATAATACCGGATCGCCTCGGGACTGGAGGCGGCGGCCTGAACTGACAGGTGCAGACGAACACCGGGATGGGTGCGCGCGATATAGTCTGCCACGCCCATATCCGCGACGATGAAAGCATCAACCCCAAGCAGCGCACCTGTATCAGCGGCTTGTCGCCACAGATCGACCTTGCCCGCAGGCGGGTAGGTGTTCAAAGCGAGCAACACCTTGGTGCCCTTGTCATGCGCGTAGGCGACCGATGCGGCCAGTTCGTCCGGGGTGAAATTCAGTCCGGGAAAGTTGCGTGCGTTGGTGGCATCCTGAAAGCCGCAGTAAACCGCATCGGCGCCGGCATCGACGGCGGTGCGCAGGGCGGCGGGCGTGCCGGCCGGGCAGATCAGTTCGGCGAGGCTCATGGGACGAGGGGTCCTTTCTTCACGTTGGATAGGCGCGGCGCAGTCTTGCCAGAATGGCGCGGCCAGCAGGGCCGAACATTCCAGCGGTTTCCTCGGCGATGGATCCATCGACATCGTCGAGTGCATTGCGAAGCCGCACGACAGCTTCGGTGTCGCCCGTGACTTCCAGGTCGCGGGAGAAGAACGCGGCATCTCCATCCTCTTCGGAATCGACCAACTCCAGAAGCAGCATGAACTTCCCCCGAATTGTGGCTCCCGCTTCGGGCGCCGCATTGCGCGCGACGGCCCGGAACACCAGCGCTTGCGGATCTGGTCGCAGGTGCAGGGCAAAGGGCAGTTCCACCGGATCGATTACGAAATCAGTCCCCTGATGTGGACCGAGCCGCGAGAAAAGCGACGGATGCTGTTTGGCGACGCGCCTGACCACGCGGGTCAGGACGGGTTGCACGATCACGCATGAGAGGCGAGCGAGCACGGACGTGCCTAGGTCGGCAGCGCGCGGGAGTGTGTCGTCGCCCGCGCTCATGACTGGAGCATTCTAGTGGCGCGCGCAGGCGATCCGAGCTGGGAAGGCCGGGCGAAAATGATGGAAGGGAGTGAGTGGATCATCGTCTTGCCGTTTCTTGTCCGAGCGAGTGCATGGCCGCCTCGATCCGTGAAAAGAGCCCCTCGTTCTCGAGGCTGCTGCTTCCGTCGAGATTTTCCGCGAGCAGAAATCATGGCTAGGCTTTCTAGTTTGCGGTTTCTCTAGGTAATTAGTATTTGGTTTGCGTATTACACTCACTTAATGCGCATTGCAAATACCAAATCGCGAAGCTGCATTTGCGTCTCACCTCCTTCACCGACTTCGGACTACACGTCCTCATGGGGATGGCCAGCACCCCTGATCGACCGTTCACCACCGCGGAGCTGGCGGAAGAGTTCCGTATTTCACGCAATCATCTGGCAAAGGTGATCTCGTCACTGTCGGCTGCTGGCTATCTGGAAACGCGACGCGGCGGCGGCGGTGGTGCGGTGCTCGCGCGGCGGCCTGAAGAGATCCTTCTGGGCGACGTCGTCGCCTATCTCGAGGCAGACCAGGCTCTGGTCGAGTGTTTCCTGTCCGGGAGCGCCGCCTGCACATTGACGCCGCACTGCCGTCTCAAGGCGCGCCTGGCCGCTGCCGAGACAACCTTCATTGCCAATCGCAACCGCAGTTCGCTTGCGGAATGCGTCTATCCGCCACTTAACGTGTAATCGGCCGTCAGGGTCATTAAGGCAAGGACGGCGAAGCGCAACGTCTTCGTAACCACCGTGCGCAACTCGAACATTTAAGTTCTACAAAACCAAGCGAAGCTAAGCAAAAGACCACGTCCTGCCCAAAGGCACGCAATAGAAAGTGTCTGGATGCGGCTACTCCGAACACGGCACGGATGCGTCTTCTTCCGCTCTGAAGGCGTCAGTGGCGCCAATTTTGCGTTTGAAACTTTCACGAATGGTTCACGATCTGTCCGTGACTTTTTGAAACACTTAGCCATTGAAAAGCAACGTTTTCTTCCCGGATTGCAAATCCGTGTACACCGGTTCGTTTCCGGTACTCGCCTCCACTACTTAGCCGAAATTCGGGTTTTTAATGTACAAGTCGGCTTCCAGAGCCGGCCCGAAATCTGGTTTTCCGGCTGATATTTCAGATGGGCAATCGAAGCCTGGCTCCGTGGCAGGCGGGGTTTGGAGTGAGGCGGAAAACGCGGCGATCAACTTCCAAGGGTCGCGCGAGCCCGTTCTGCATGAACTTTCCCGGCGCGGTGTATTGCCACGCGATCCGGCGCTCGGAGCAACACCGGGACTAGGCACTGCAAGCGGCCCCTCTGCGCTCTCGAGAGAGCTGATCGTCCGTCCGGGCCAGGCACCTACCTGACCCGAAGCCTTCGCTCAGAAAATCATTCCGCGACGAGTTCGCCGCTGTCGATCTGCTCGCGCTCGATCGACTCGAAGAGCGCCTTGAAGTTCCCTTCGCCGAACCCGTCGTCGCCCTTGCGCTGGATAAATTCGAAGAAGATCGGCCCGATCACAGTCTTCGAGAAGATCTGCAGCAGGATCTTGGTCTCACCGCCGCCAAGGACACCTTCGCCGTCGATCAGGATGCCGTGCTTCTTCATTCGCTCGATCGGCTCCTCATGCCCGGTCACACGGTCATGGCTGAGCTCGTAATAGGTCTCGGGCGGGGCCGGCATGAAGCGGATGCCGCGATCGGCGATCGCGTCGGTCGCCTCGTAGATGTCGCGCGCGCCCACGGCGATGTGCTGGATGCCCTCGCCCTTGTATTTCTTGAGATAAGAGACGATCTGCCCGGTCTCGCCGCGATCCTCGTTGATCGGGATGCGAATCCGCCCGCAGGGCGAGGTCAGCGCCCGAGAATAGAGACCGGTATATTTCCCCTCGATATCGAAGAACCGGATCTCGCGGAAATTGAACAGATCGCCATAGAAGTTGAACCACTTGTCCATGTTGCCCTTGAAGACATTGTGGGTCAGGTGGTCGAGGTAATAGAAGCCCACGCCTTTCGGCTTCGACGTCTTCAGCCAGTCGAATTCTGCGTTATAGGGTGAGGTGTCGTAATACTGGTCGGTGAAATAGATCAGGCTGCCGCCGATCCCCTTGATCGCGGGCCAGTCGACGGTCTTATCCGCCCCTTCATAAGGCTCCGCCCCGTTCTTCACCGCGTGATCGAAGGCGTACTGCGCATCGACGACGCGCCATGCCATCGAGGGTGCGCAAGGCCCGTGCTCCTCCACGAAACGGGCCGCGAAACTGTCCGGGTCGGCGTTGAGAACGTAAGTGATGTCGCCCTGCTGCCAAAGCTCGACCGGCTTGGATTTGTGGTTGGCGACATGCTCGTAGCCCATCTTCGCGAAGAGATCGCGCAGCTCTTGCGGATCGGGATGGGCGAATTCAACGAATTCGAACCCGTCCGTACCGGCGGGGTTCTCCTCGGTGATGGTCGATTGCGGGGCATCGTGCGGGAACGGTCCCATGGGTCTCTCCTCCTGTTTGCGCTGCGAAGAGGATAGCCCGGCGCGAATGCTCGTTCCGCGCGAAGTCGCGCATATGATCCCTAAGATTTGCGGGAATATTGCACCTTATGCCAAAAGGGCGCAGACTTCCCGCATGATCGACGATATCGACAAACGCCTTCTCGCGGAATTGCAGCAGAATGCACAGCTGACCTCCCAGGATTTGAGCGAGCGACTGAACCTGTCACCCAGTCAGGTTGGGCGCAGGAGGCAGCGGCTCGAGGCCGAGGGGCTGATCCGCGGCTATGGCGCGCGGCTCGAAGCGGCGCGGCTTGGACTTGCGGTTCAGGCCTTCGTGCAGGTGCAGATGCTGCGCCACGGGGCGGAGCCCGCGCAGCAATTCTCGCGCCTCGTCTCCTTGCAGCCCGAGATAACCTCGGCCTGGACCCTTACCGGGGAGGCCGATTATCTGCTGCGGGTCTATTGCGCGGATCTGGCCGCGCTGCACCGGCTGATCCACGACGTGCTGCTGGCTCACCCTACCGTCGCGCGGGTACAGAGCCAGATCGTCATGCATCAGTTCAAGCAGGATGCGCCATTGCCGATCTGAGTGCGGACCGCACTCTGGAACGTCATTCATCACACGTGATCTCAGGCCGGTCAGCACGCGCCGTCAGCCGAGAGTGAGCCCCTTACGCAGGGCGATCAGGTCGATGTCACGTGAGACGAAGACAGCACCGGCCTCGAGCGCACGCTGATAGACCTCATCGTCGGCGGTCAGGATGCCCGGCGGCAGGCCCGCGGCGCGGATGCGCGCGATCGCGTCGAGCACCGCCGCAGTGGTCTCGGGGTGCGAAGGCTCGCCCGGATGCCCAAGCGAGGCCGCCAAATCCGCAGGCCCGACGAAAATCCCATCCACCCCGGGCACGGCGGCGATCTCCTCGAGATTGGAGAGCCCCTCGACGCTCTCGATCTGCACGACGAGGCAGATCTCTTCCCGGGCGATCTTGTGGTAACCGGAAATCTTGGCGAAGCGCGTGGCGCGGTTCATACCGGAAACCCCACGCATGCCCTGCGGCGGATATTCGACCGCCGCCACCGCCGCACGTGCCATCTCTGCATCGTGCACCATCGGCACGAGGATCGTCTGCGCGCCGAGGTCGAGTAATTTCTTGATCTCCGCCGCATCGAGGGATCCGGGCCGCACGATCGGCGAAACAGGATAAGGGGCCACCGCCTGCAACAGTGGCAAGACACTGCGCACATCGAGTGCCGAATGCTCGGTGTCGAACATCATCCAGTCGTAACCGCAGCCAGCGATCAGCTCGGTGGCGAGCGGGTCGCTCATCGTGCACCAACAGCCACGCTGGACCTCGAAGGCTTTCAGCGCCGCTTTGAACGAATTTCTTGGCAGATCGACCATAGTGATTTCTTCCTTGTTGACCTCGGCACCCGCGGAACGGATGCGCGGGGCCGCCCTGAAAAGGTTGCTTGAGTTTATTCGAAACGAACGCCGATCGCACCTCGCGAACAGCATTCCGCCGGGCTTGCATGGCCTGCCGTCTCAATCGAAGGCGATGGACACATCCCCGAAAGCGCCGAAATCGGCCTCAATCCGGGTTCCGGGCGGGCACTCGAGTGGCGCGATGAACGAGCCCGACAGGATCACCTGTCCCGCCTCGATCCGCTGACCGTATTGACCCATTCGCCGCGCCAGCCAGACCAGCCCCTGCACCGGATCGTCCAGCACCGCTGCGCCCAGCCCGGTCGCCTCCACTTCGCCATCCTTGCGCGCGATCGCGCCGGTCCAGCGCAGATCGACCTGCGTCGGATCGTGGCGCGCCGCGCCCAGCACGATCCCCGCATTCGCCGCATTGTCCGAAACGGTATCGACGATCACACGCGCCTGCCCGGTCGCGGGGTCGCTGCGCAGAATGCGGGTGTCGAGAATCTCCAGCGACGGGGTCACGTAATCGGTCGCGGCCAGCACCGCTGCGCGATCCGCCGTGGCGTCGAGCGGCGCTTTCATGACGAAGGCGATCTCGGCCTCGACCCGCGGTTGGATGAAACGCCCGGCAGGCACCGTCGCCCCGCTGGCGAACAACATATCGTCATAGAGCACGCCAGAATCCGGCGTGTCGATCTTGAGCGCGGCCTGCATCACCTTCGAGGTCAGCCCGATCTTCCAGCCAAGGATCGATCGTCCCGCCGCCAGCTTGCGCGCCATCTGCGCCGACTGGATTGCATAGGCGTCGTCCAGCGTCATGCCGGGATGGCGCAGGCTCAGCAGCCCGATCTGTTTGCGCGCTTCTTCGGCGGCCAGCAGGTCATCGGCGGCCTGCGCGATCTGATCGGGGCTCAGCATGTCGGCTCATCCGCAACGGTGTTGCGCAGCAGGCCGATACCTTCTGCCTCGACTTCGATCACGTCGCCAGGTTGCAGCCAGATCGGAGGATCGAACCGCGCCCCCGCCCCGGTTGGCGTGCCGCATAAGATCACGTCGCCCGGCACCAGCGTTGTGAATGTGGAGACGTAATTCACGATATAGCGGAAATCGAAGATCATCCGGCCTGTGCGATCATTTTGCCGGATCTCGCCATTCACGCGGGTGGTCAGCTCGATATCGTCCAACTGGGTCGCGTCGCGGAACGGCACCAGCCACGGGCCCATCGCCCCGGAGCGGTCCCAGTTCTTGCCCTGCGTTACGTTGAATTTCGCATGGCGCACCCAATCGCGGATCGTACCCTCGTTGCACAGGGTCAGCGCGGCGATGTGATCGTAGGCGTCTTCCTTCGCGATCCGGCGACCCGCCTTTCCGATCACGATCACCACCTCGCCCTCGTAATCGAGTTGCGGGCTTTCCGGCGGACGGATCAGCGGCTGATTATGGCCCGTGAAACTGCGCGGGAAGCGGATGAACATCGAGGGATAAGGCGGCGCGGCCTGCCCGTCTTTGTATTCGGCGTTTCGGTCGGGAAAGTTCACCCCGATACAGATCAGCTTTTCCGGGGCTGCCATCGGGATCAAAAACTCGACCTCGTCGATGCGATAATCAGAAGCGCGGCCCTCCGCCGCCGCAATCACCTCTTCCAGCGCGCCGGCCTCGACGACCTGCTGAAGGGGCGCGAACCGCGCGCCGAACTCTGGAGTGAGATCCACGATGCCGCCATCCTGCACCACGCCGTAGCGATCCGTGCCACCGGTGCGAAACGCCGCGATGCGCGGCAGTGCCAGAGTCATGACAGTCCCTCCTGTGCAAGCCCCAGACCATCGAGAATGGCGCTATAGGCGATGTCGATATCGGATTCGCTCATCGCAAAGGACCCGGCCTGAAAGCGGATCGCCAGCTGTTTGCCAACCCGCGTTTGGGTGAGATAGATGCGCCCGTCATCATTGATCGCGCTCACATGCGAGATCGTGTCGTCATCCGATGCGCCCGCCCGACGAAATGAGAACAGCGACAGCACCGGGGCGGTCACGATCTCAACGCCCGGGGTCGCAGCCAGCCGGTCATGCAACATCCCCGCCCAGCGAACGTGATCGCGGATCATCGCGCGCAGCCCCTCAAGCCCGTGAAAGCGCAGCAGGAACCACAGCTTGAGCGCGCGGAAACGGCGTCCCAGCGGCACGGACCATTCGGAATAGTTGACGATCCCATCGCGGCCATGGGTCTTGAGATACTCGGGCTGGATCGCCAGCGTGCGCACCAGCATCTCGGGGTCGCGAATGAAATGGGCCGAGCAGTCGAAGGACGCACCCAACCACTTATGCGGATTGAAGACGACAGAATCCGCACCCTCGACCCCGGCCCAAAGCGTGCGGAACTCGGGACAGATCATTGCAGAACCGGCCCAGGCAGCATCGACATGGATCAACAGATCATGGGCATGCGCGACCTCCACCAGTACTCCGATATCGTCGCATGCCCCGGCGCTGGTCGCCCCCACGCAGCCGATTACCCCGGCGGGCTGATACCCGGCCGCCAGATCCGCGCGGATCGCGGCCTCCAGCGCGTCGGGCGGGAGCGCGCCGCTGCGCGGATCGGCGGGCAGTTTCACAAGGTTGTCCTGCCCGATCCCCGCGATCCAGATCGCCCGGTCAATCGAGGAATGCACCTGATCCGAGCAGTAAATCCGCAAGCGCGGCGCTTGGCTGAGCCCCGCGCGATTGCCCTGCCAGTCCAGCGCACGCTCACGCATCATCAAGACCGCGGCCAGCGTCGCGGACGAGGCGCTGTCCTGAATGACGCCCGAGAACGCTTCGGGCAGCCCCAGCGCGTCGCGCAGCCATTCCATCATCCGGGTTTCCAGCTCGGTCGCCGCGGGGGAGGTCTGCCAGAGCATGCATTGCGCGGCCATAGCGGTGACCAGATATTCCGCCACCACCGACACGGGGGCTGCATTGCTGGGAAAGTAAGCGAAGAAGCGCGGATGCTGCCAATGGGTCATGCCCGGCTCGATCAGGCTCTCGAACTCGTCAAATATCCGCTCCATTTCGCAGCCGGTTTCGGGCGGCTTGGGCGGGATCGCGCGGTAGATCTCGCCGGGAGTCGTGCGCGCGCGCACCGGGCGGGCATCGAGTGTTTCACGATATTTCACGCCCCATGACGCCGCGCGCCGCGACCATGTCTCGAAGTCCTGAACATCCATCCTGTTTCTCCTGCAAGGGCTTGCGTGCGGGGCCCCGCTCACGGCGCGATGATCGGAGTGGCCTTCATGTCGCTGGCGACCGGCTCGACATCTTGGAACAGCGAGCCATGCTCGAACCACGAGCGCGGAGCGGGCGCCCCCCACAGCGTCTGGCGCTGCGGGTCCTTCAGATCCCAGCGGATCGCCTCGAGATCGGGATCGACGGTCTGATAATCCGAGCAGTAGATCTCGATCCGGTGACCATCAGGATCGAGGATATACAGGAAGAACGCGTTCGAAATGCCGTGACGGCCCGGTCCGCGCTCGATATTCGCGACATAGCCGGTGGTCGACATCAGGTCGAGCAGATCGATGATGTTGAGCGGCGTCGGCACCCAGAACGCGGTGTGATGCAACCGCGGACCAAGCCCGTTCGTGAAGGCGATGTCATGCACCCCGCCCTTGCGATGGGTCCATGCCGCCCAAAGCCGTCCGCTCTCTTCATCTTCGGTATATTCGGTGACGCGGAAGCCGATGCGATTGTAGAATTCGACCGCCTTATCGACATCGCTGGCAAAGCAATTGAAATGGTCGATCCGGAGCGGCTTCACGCCGTGATAGAGCGCATATTTCTGGTGGATCGGTTCCAGACGGTCCATCTGGAAATAGAACTCGATGGGCATCCCGAAACAGTCATGGGTGCGCAGCGTGCGGCCCTGATAGGGGCGCTCGACCCATTCGACCGAATGCCCCTCGGACTTGAACCAGTCATGCGCCTTGTCCAGCTCGCCCTCGTCGAAGAGCTTGAAGGCGAGCGAGCGCACATTGGCCTCGGGCGTCTTGACCAGAACGACCGAGTGATGCCCGCGCTCTTCCATCGCACGCAGGAAGATATGACGGTCGTCCTCGTCGGTCACCTGAAGCCCCAGCGTATCGACATAGAAGGCGCGGCTGGCGGCCAGATCGGTCACGCCGAAGACGACATGGCTGAGGCGGATGATGTTGAACGGCGGATACAGGTTCGGGGCCGGAATGGGCATGTCTCGCTCCCTTGAGATAAGATCGGGGCGGCCTCCTCCGACCGCACTCTGTCGTTAGCCGAGGCGCGGTACGCGATGCGCCTGACGCGGGAAGGAAACGTTGACCGTCTCCATGTAGAAATCGAAGGACCAGTCACCGCCATCGCGCCCGATGCCGCTGGCCTTCACGCCGCCGAAGGGACTGGGAAGATGGCGCACGTTTTCCGAATTCACCCAGATCATGCCCGCCTCGAGCGCGTCGGTCATCCGCATCGCGCGGTCCAGATCGGCGGTCCACAGATAGGCGGCCAGCCCGTAATCGACGTCATTGGCCAAGGCGAGCGCTTCGTCTTCGTCGGCGAAGGGGATCGCGGTCAGCACCGGGCCGAAGATTTCTTCCTGCGCGATGGTCATATCGTTGCGGGCCTGCGTGAACAGCGTGGGCGCAACGTAGCAGCCCTGATCGCCGACTTTCTCTCCACCGGTCGCGATGGTCGCGCCCTCCTCGCGGGCGGTCTCGAAATAAGACAGCACCTTGGCCTCGTGCTCGGGATGGATCAGCGGCCCCACCACCGTTTCCGAATCGAGCGGATGGCCGACCTTGATATTCGCCGCCACCTTGGCGACGCGCTTGCAGACGTCGTCGTAAATGCTCTCCTGCACCAGAATCCGCGAAGACGAGGTGCAGCGTTCGCCGTTGAGCGAATAGATCATGAAGCTCGCCGCATCGACGGCGCGGTCGATATCGGCATCGTCAAACACGATCACGGGGTTCTTCCCGCCGAGCTCGAAATGCACGCGCTTCAGCGTCGCCGCCCCCTGCGCCATGATCATCGAACCGGTGCGGCTTTCGCCCACAAAGGCAATCGCCTTGATGTCGGGATGTTCGGTCAGCCGCTTGCCCGCATCCTCACCATAGCCGTTCACGAGATTCAGAACCCCTTTCGGCAGGCCCGCCTCTTCGGCGATCTCGACCAGCAGCTTTGCGGTCATCGGCGAGAATTCGGCCGGTTTGTGCACCACCGTGCAGCCCGCCGCCAGCGCCGGGGCGATCTTCCAGGTGGACAGCATGAAGGGCGTATTCCACGGGGTGATGACGCCCACGGGGCCGATCGGGCGGCGCGAGGTCACGTTCATCTGCGTCGCGTTGCGAAGGGCCTGACCATCCTCGGCCGCCGGGGCCTTGTCTGCAAAGAACCGGAAATTGGCCGCCCCGCGCAGTGCCGCTTTCGACATGAAGCGCAGCGCCTGCCCGGTGTCGAGACATTCGGTGAAGGCGATGCGCTCGGCATTCGCCTCGATCGCCTCGGCGACTTTGATCAGGATTTTGCGGCGGTCCGCTCCGGGCATCTTGCTCCAAGTCTTGAACGCCTCTTTCGCGACGGCGACCGCGCGGTCGATATCCTCGACCCCGCCTTTCGCGACCTTTGCCAGCGGCTTCAAATCGACGGGCGAAAGCGTGTCGAACGTGGCACCGGATGCGGCCTCGACACTTTCACCTCCGATGTGATTGCGCACGCCGGTTTGAGCGAAATGCGCGATATAGCCTTCGGCACGGCGCAGGTTTTCCGTCAGATCGGTCATCACTTACCCTTGGCTTGGCCCGACAGGCGGGCGTGAATCGGTGTCTGCTTCCAGCTCAGCTCCGGGTCGATCACCCGGATTTCGAGCGAGAGCGCGAAATGTTCGGTGGCCAGCGGACCGGCAAGCGCGGTCTGGGCCGCGGCGAAAATCGCATCGCCCCCAGCGCGCAAGGTCGCCGTGTCGCGCCCCGCCCCCACCGAAAGCGTCAGCGCGGCGAAATCGTTTTCCGGCAGCCCGTCGGCCACGATCGCATGATCGGCGCAAAAGGCGCGCACCCGAATTCCGGCCACCGGGAACAGTCCACATTCGACCATCGCCGCATGCAGTGCCTGGCAGGCCGCCGAGATATCGACGCGCTCCGCCAGCCCTGCGGAATATTCGATCTTGAGATGCGGCACGATTCTCCTCCCGCGCTTTTCATTAACATGTTAAGTTTATCCAGACTTGTCAACCGCCCCAAACCCTCCGATTTTTGCCCGCCACCTGACAGGAACGAGGTATCGATGACCCAAGACAGCGCCCCCCGACAGCGGCCGGACGGGTTCGAGTTGAACGCCCCGCGTCGCTCATTGCCGATCGCCCTGCTGCGGGCGCGGGAATTGGTGATGGAGCGTTTCCGCCCGATGCTCAACGCGCATGACGTGACCGAGCAGCAATGGCGCGTGTTGCGAGTGCTGCGCGAAAGCGGGCCGCTCGATGCTTCGATGCTTGCCGAACGTGCCTGCGTTCTGGCCCCTTCGCTGACGCGAATGTTGCGCGCGCTCGAGGCTCGTGGACTGATCGAAATCCGCCGCGATGGCGAAGACCGCAGGCGCGCCAGCGTCGGGCTCAGCGAGGCCGGCACCGCCTTCCTCCGCGACGTCTCGCCCCAAAGCGCCGAAATCTATGCCAAGCTCGAAGCCGAAATCGGCGCAGAGCGGATCACCCGGCTTCTCGACGAGCTCGAGGCCTTCGTCGCTGCCCTGGAGCATGACGACCGCGCGTGAGATAAGTCATTTCATTGCGAACGAAACGGTCGTAGGGTTGGGTGTGTAAATCGGAGATCGCATGAAGCTCGAAGAGTTCTTTCCCTACCGTCTGGCCGTCGCGGCGGAAGCCTTCTCCCGTCGTCTGCAGGATGTCTACTCGCGCGAATATGGCCTGACGCGCGAGGAATGGCGGCTCATGTCGATCCTTGACGGGGTCGGTCGGATCAGCTCGCTCGACATCGCGCGGCGCACCACGCTCGACAAGGTGCAGGTGAGCCGTGCGGCGACCCGGCTTGAAGCGCGGGGGCTGATCGAACGGTTCGTGCCCGACAGCGACAGACGACTGCGGGAGTACGAATGCACGCCGGAGGGCCGCGCCCTCTATGCCGAAGCGCGACCAAAGGTGAACGCGCGCGCGCAGGCGATGCTGTCGGCGATGCCCCCCGAAGCGCAGGTCGCCCTCGAATACGGGGTCAACAGCCTGATCGACTCGCTCGCTCTCGATATCGAAACCCGTAACGAGAGCGCCGAGACCTGATCAGCAGCCAGGCCCGTCAGGGCCCGACCAGCCAGAGCGAGATCGCCGGGAAGGCGATGATCAGCACGATGCGCACGATATCCGCGACCCAAAACCACAAGATACCGCGGAACATCGTCATCAGCGGCACATCGGGCAAAACCGAGCGCAGCACGAAGACGTTCATGCCAACTGGCGGGGTGATCAAGGAGATCTCCGTCGCCACCACTACGATCACTGCGAACCAGATCAGAGCGTTATCGGGATTGGCGAGAACGCCCGAGCCGAAATCGAGTTGGTAAATCAGCGGATAGAAGATCGGCACTGTCAGCAGGATCATCGAGAGGCTCTCGAGCACCATGCCGAGGAGCATATAGATCAGCACGATGATGATGATCACCTCGAAGCCGCCAAGGCCCAGGTTGTAGACGATATCGGCCAGCGCGTCGGGCAGGCCGGCAAACGTGACGAAATTCCCGAAGATCTCGGCCCCGATTATGATCGCGAAGATCATCGCGGAGGCGATCGCGGCATCCTTCAGCGCCTCCCAGAGCGCGCGCATCTTCAGCCCGCCCACAGCCGCCGCGATCACCACGGCAGCCGCAGCCCCCATACCCGCCGCTTCGATCGGCGTGAAGAAACCACCATAGATCCCGACCATGATAAAAATGAACAGCGCCAAAGTCGCCAGCACGCCAATGAAATCGGTTCGCTTCATCGGAAGTGGCTCTCGCACCTCGGGGGCGAGTTTCGGGTTCAGCCGCACTGCGACCATCACCGAAACGAGATACAGGCCAATGCCCAGAACACCGGGAATGATCCCTGCGATGAAAAGCTTGCCGATATCGCTCTCGGTCAGCAGGCCGAAGATGATCATGATGACCGAGGGCGGGATCAGAATGCCCAGCGTGCCGCCCGCGGCAATTGCGCCCGTGGCGATCGAGTCATGGTAGCCGAAGCGGCGCATCGAGGGCATCGCGACCTTCGACATCGTGGCCGCCGTCGCCAGAGACGAGCCGCAAACCGCCGAGAAACCGCCGCAGCTGAGGATCGTGGCCATCGCGAGACCGCCGCGCATCCGCCCGAACACCCGGTCGGCACCGGTGAATAGTCCGCTGGCGATGCCGGACCCGGCAAGCACGTTGCCCATGAAGATGAAGAGCGGCACAACGGAGAGCGAGTAGTTCATCCCGGTCTCGAAGACGGCGCTGCCGACCATCGAGCCTGCGGCATCTGCCCCGCGCATCCACGCGAACCCTGCCCCGCCGACAAGCGCCATCGCGAAGGCGATCGGCACGCGCAGAAAGACGAGGGCCAGAAGAATGGCAAAGGCGATCAGAGAAATTGTCATTCCGGTCTCCGGAGCAGGGCGACCACGGCGGAGGCAACAAAGCTGACGATGCCGATCACGCCGAAATACCACAGTTTGATTCCAAGGCCCGATGTTGCGAGCTGGGTGTGGAACTGATCCTCGGCCAGGATCGCGAGGCGCCACGCGAAATAGCCCATGACGAGGGCTGCCACCACGCCGCCAATCCGCCCCAGCGCCCGGCGGACCGCCGTGGGCAGAAGCGGCATCAGCAGGTCCACCTCGACATGGCCGCCTTTGCCCGTGGTCAGCGGCATCGCCACAAAGACCAGCGCGCCCAACAAGACCTGCGTGATCTCATAGGCGCCGGTCAGCGGATTATTGAACAGGTAGCGGCCGACCACGTCGACGCAGGTGACGAGGATCAACCCCGTCACCAACCCGGCCGCGATCGCCTCGAGAACGAAGCGGGCGCGTGCAATCATGCGGACACGCCGGTCTGCTTGCGGAACTCTTCCAGCGCCGCGCGCCCGTCATAGTCACCGCCCAGGCTATCGGCCCACTGCCCTTCGAGGACGGCGGCCTGCTCCTTGATCGCATCGAGCACGCCCTGCGGCGCGGTCTCGGCGACCATCCCGCCATCGGCCGCAGCCTTCTTGCCGCGCTCATCCGCACCGTTCCACGCCTTGCCGACGCGGGTTGCGAAGGCGAGCCCCGAGAGCTTGTTGATCGCCTCCTGATCGGCCGGGGAGATCGAACCCCACTTGCCGGAATTCATCACGAGGAACCATGTGGTGTTGTAGATGCCGCCCGGGATCGTCGTGGTGTATTTCAGATAATCCGCGAGGTTGAACGAGGCGATCGCGTCATAGGGAAAAGTGACCCCATCGACGACGCCGCGCGAGAGCTTCTCATAGACCTCGCCCGAGGGGGTGAAGATCGTCTCGACCCCGAAATGGCTCATCAGATCGGCGATGTAGCCGCCCGGCACACGCATCTTCAGACCCTGCAGGTCTTCGATCTTGTTGATCGGACGCTTGTTGTTGTGGATCATCCCGGGTCCGTGGTTAAACAGGCCCAGCAGGTGGGTGCCGGCATGCTCCTCCTTGGCACCGAGCTTCTCGGTATAGACCGTCCAGAAGGCTTCCGACATCGACACCGCGTCATTGCCGAGGAAGCTGAACTGACCCACGCGCGAGTTCTTGAAGCGGTCGTCCTGCGTGAAGCTGTGCAGACCGTAAGTGATGTCGGCCACACCGTCGCGCGCCATGTCGAAATGCGCCGGCGGCGAGCCCAGCGGCTTGGCGAGGACGCGGATGCGCACACGGCCTTCGGTCGCAGCCTCGATATCCTTCGCCCAGGGCTTGATCGCGTCCACCACGATCGGGTGGCGCGGCGGGAGCCAGCTGGAAAGTACGAGATCCACCCCTTCGGCGCGCGCCGGAATTGCCGGGAGCGCAAGGCTGGCCCCGGCTAGTGCCGCAGTGCCGAGCATCGAACGTCTGGTCAGTTTGGTCGTCATTTTTTCCTCCCCTGATGACGAAGCCTCGGGCCGAGCCCGATTAACTTAACGTGTTAACTTCATTCGCAGTCGTGTCACTTGTCAACTTCGCCTTGTGTCCGCTCTGCCGTGCGAGCGCGAAAGCTTCTTCCAGAACCTCCGGATCGCCGACGTGATTCATCAAG
The DNA here is from genome assembly GCF_002020115.1 of Thioclava sp. DLFJ5-1. NCBI lineage: Bacteria > Pseudomonadati > Pseudomonadota > Alphaproteobacteria > Rhodobacterales > Paracoccaceae > Thioclava > Thioclava sp. DLFJ5-1. The sequence continues at coordinate 358,664 of NZ_MPZU01000005.1, forward strand.
ATCAGAACGAGCCGCGCGTTGAGTGCTGCGCTCTCCGCTTCCGTCAGCCCTTTATGCGTCGCGATCAATTTCTCGTAGAGCGCGTCGTGATCCTTGATATTGAGTTCGGTCTGCAAGCTCATGCCCGTCCCTCCTTGATCGCGGTGAGATGGTCGGTGATCTGGGCGGGCTCCGCCGTTTCCCAGCGCGCCGCGATGATCTGGTCAGGGCGGATCAGGTACAGCCCTGCCGTCGCCTGTCCGAGATAGCGCGCGCTCAGCTCCGGCGTGACCTCGAGCGCGAGCGTATTCTGGCCATCAACCTCAGGCGCCTTGCAGCCAATCGCGAGCAGGGTGAACTGGCCCGCAAGCTTTTGTAGGAGCCATTCATTCCCGAGAGGCGCGTCCGGCGCGACTTTCCCGGGGCGGCTCACATCCGGCATCGCCTCGACGTTCGGCGCAGCATCGAGCGGATAGCAACACGGAAGGCTGAGCCGCCCGGAATTGACCATCGGTCGCGCAAAAGGCGCATGTTCCGAAAGCGCCAGAACCGCGTCGCGGAACCAGCGCTCAGCGCCGGCACGAGGCGACATAAACCGTGTCGTCCGGCTGGAATTGGTCAGGTTCTCATCGGAGCCATAGGTCCGCTCCGCATCGTAGCGCTCAAGAAGTTCCGGGCTCGCTCCGTCGTTGATAATCGCGGCAAGCCGCCAACCGAGTGCATCGACATCTTGCAGGCCGCCATTGCCGCCACGTGCGCCGAACGGGGAAACGACATGGGCGCTATCGCCCACGAAGATCACACGATCATGCACGAACTTCTCGAGCCTGCGGCACTGGAACGTATAGATCGACGTCCAGTCGAGCTTGAAGTTCGAGTGACCCACCGCTTTCTCGATACGCGGGATGATCCGCTCGGGCTTGCGCTCTTCCTCCGGGTCTGCCTCCCAACCGAGCTGAAGGTCGATGCGGTAGATATTGTCGGGCTGCTTGTGCAAAAGCGCCGACTGCCCGGCGTGGAATTCCGGCTCGAACCAGAACCACCGCTCGGATGGGAAATCGGCCTGCATTTCGATATCGGCAATGAGGAAACGCTCCTCGAACAACTCGCCTTCGAAATCGAGCCCCATCATCTGGCGAATGGGTGAACGCGCCCCGTCGCAGGCCAGCAGATAGTCTGCTTCAAGCGCATACTCACCATCGGGCGTTTCGATCTGCACAACCGCACAATCGTCGGTCTGGCTCAGCCCGGTGACCTTGTTCTTGAAACGGAGGTCGATCAGCGGATTGGCCAGCGCCGCCTCGACCAGATACTCCTCGACATAGTATTGCTGAAGGTTCACGAAGGCGGGCATCTTGTGGCCGTCTTCGGGCAGCAGGTCGAAGTTGAAGACCTCGCGCGCGCCGTGCCGGGTGCGCCCGACCTTCCAGGTCACGCCTTTCTGCACGCAGGCATCGCCCACGCCGAGACGGTCGAGAATTTCGAGCGAGCGTTTCGACCAGCAGATCGCGCGGCTGCCGACAGAAACGACATTATTGTCGTCGAGGATGACGGAGCCCACGCCGTGGTTCGCAAGCTCGATCGCAGCCGCAAGGCCAATCGGCCCTGCGCCCACGATGATGACCTTGTGGCGAGCCTCCGGCCCCGAAAGGCCGGGAGGCGCTACATAGTCGAACGGTTTATAATCATACGGCATGGCTCTCCTCCCTCCCGGCTCTCCTCAGCCTTGCAAAGCGTTCCACATTTCCTGATCGCGCTCAGCCGTCCAGACACGCGGGGTGTCGATGCCGCGGGCCTCGTCATAGGCGCGCGCCACGTTGAACGGCAGGCAATGTTCGTAGATCGCGTAATCGGCGAATTTCGGATCGCAGGCTTCGCGCACCGCGTCCCATGCCTCTTTCAGGGTGCCGCCGCGGGCCACCACACGTTCCACCGGCTTGTAGCTCGAGCGGATGAAGTCGGCGGTGTTTTCCAGCGCCTCGGTGACCATCTCCTCACCGACCAGCGCATCACCCCGACCGGGCGCAATCGCCTTGGGCTCGAAAGCCGCGATATTGGCAAGCGTCTCGGGCCAGTCCTGATAGTGCCCGTCGCCGCAATAACAGGCCGAGTGATACTCGACGATGTCACCGGTGAACATGACCTCCTGATCCGGGACCCAGATCACCGCGTCGCCTGCGGTATGGGCGCGGCCCAGATGCATGATATCGACGCGGCGGTTGCCCAGATAAACCGTCATCTGGTCTGAGAAGGTCGTGGTCGGCCAGGTCAGACCCGGGATTTCCTCATGGCCTTGGAACAGACGCGGGAAACGACCGAATTCACTGTCCCAGTCTTCCTGACCGCGTTCGGCGACCTGAGCGCGCGAGGTATCGGACATGATGACTTCGCGGGCACCATAAGCCGATGCGCCGAGAACGCGCACGGCATGGTAGTGGGTCAGCACGAGGTGGCTGATCGGCTTGTCGGTCACCGAGCGGACGCATTCGATCACCTTGCGCGCAAGTCGCGGAGTGGCCTGCGCCTCAACGATCATCACGCTGTCGTCGCCGATGATCACACCGGTGTTGGGGTCACCTTCCGCGGTGAAGGCATACAGCCCCTCGCCCACCTGGGTGAAGCTGATTTTCTTGTCTTCCATGTCGCCTTGCGACGCGAATGCCTTGGCCATGAGATGCCTCCTTATTCCTTAGCCCAGTCCGGCAAGGCGCGGGCGGGCAGAACCTGCCCTGCGCAATCACCGAACCCGATGCGGTATCCTTCACCCTGCGCAGCACCGCGCAGGGTCAGCGTGTCACCATCCTCGATGAAGCTGCGGGTCGAGCCATCGGGAAGTTCCAGCGGCTCCTTGCCCGACCAGCTGAGTTCGAGCAGCGAGCCCCGGCTGTCTTTCTCGGTGCCCGAGATCGTGCCCGAGCCCAGCAGATCGCCTACGCGCATGGCGCAGCCCGACGTGGTGTGATGGGCCAGCTGCTGCGCGGCAGAGTAGTAGAGCATCGAGGTATTGGTGCGCGAAATCACCGCTTCCTCGCCGCCCTCGGGGCGCAAAGCGACCTCCAGGTCGATGTCGTAATTCATCCGCCCCGGCTCGCGCAGATACGGCAGGAGCGGTCGCTCGCGCTCGGGCGTCGAGACCCGGAACGGCTCCAGCGCGGCGCGGGTCACGATCCACGGACTGATCGTGGTCGCGGTCGCCTTGGCCTGAAACGGACCGAGCGGCACGTATTCCCAAGCCTGGATATCGCGCGCCGACCAGTCGTTGAGCAGCACATAGCCAAAGATCATCTCATCGGCCTGACCGACCGAGATCATGCCTTCCGAGGGCTGGCCGACGATGGCGCCGAATTCCAGTTCGATGTCGAAGCGCGCCGAGGGGGCGAACCGCGGCAGATCCTCGTTCGGACCTTTCACCTGCCCGTTGGGGCGGATGACCGGCGTGCCCGAGACGACGACCGACGAGGCGCGGCCGTTATAGCCGATCGGGATCGACAGCCAGTTCGCGGGCAGCGCGTTTTCCGCCCCCCGGAAGATTGTGCCGATATTGGTCGCGTGGTTTTTGCCTGCATAGAAATCCGTGTACTCGGCCACGCGGAACGGCATCAGCATCTTCGCGCCGGACTGCGGCACCAGATGCGGCTCGACCGCCGACTTTTGCGTCTCGTCGGCTAGAAGCTCGGTCAGGCGCGCGCGCAGCTTGGCCCAGGTGTCCGGGCCGGCTTCCATGACGCGGTTCCAAGCGGGCTCGGCAAAGAGCTCCGCCGGAAGCCCGTGATCCACCTTGGCCACATCAAGTATCATATCGCCGATCGCGACGCCCATCCGCGCCCCCTTGCCGTCGTCAAAGACGCCGTAGGGCAGGTTCTGGATCGGAAAGTCGGTGTCGCCCTGTGCGGACGACACCCAGCTGGTCTTGTCGGTCATTTGATCCCCGGTTTTCCATCGAATTTCTTCTCGATGCTGTCCCAACAGTCGATGTAATCGTCCTGAAGGGGCGCTTCCTTCGCCGCGAATTCGGTCAGCATCTGCGGGAAGCGCGTCTCGAACATGAATTGCATCGTGTCAGCCTGATAGACCGGCTCCATCGGCTCGTTCGATGCATGTTCGAAGGCGTTGCGATCCGGCCCGTGCGGCAGCATCATGTTGTGCAGGCTCATCCCGCCCGGCACGAAGCCCTGCGGCTTGGCGTCGTAGATGCCGTAGATGTTGCCCATCAACTCGGACATGATGTTCTTGTGATACCACGGCGGACGGAAGGTGTGCTCCGCCACCATCCAACGCTCGCGGAACAGCACGAAATCGATATTCGCGGTACCTTCCTGCCCCGAGGGCGCGGTGAGCACGGTGAAGATCGAGGGATCGGGGTGATCGAACAGGATCGCGCCGACCGGGCTGTAAGTGCGCAGGTCGTATTTATAGGCGCAGTAGTTCCCGTGCCATGCCACCACGTCGAGCGGGCTGTGGCCGATGAACGTCTCGTGGAACTGCCCGCACCACTTGATGACGACCCGGCTTTTCGCGTCACGATCTTCGAAGGCGGCGACGGGGCATTTGAAGTCGCGCGGGTTGGCAAGGCAGTTTGCGCCGATCGGACCGCGGCCCGGCAGGTCGAACTTCTGGCCGTAGTTTTCGCAGACAAAGCCGCGCGCAGGCCCGTCGAGAAGCTCGACACGATACACGAGACCGCGCGGCAGGATCGCGATTTCCTTGGGCTCGAGGTCGATGATCCCAAGCTCGGTGCAAAAGCGCAGACGCCCCTCCTGCGGGACCACCAGCAATTCGCTGTCGGCCGAAAAGAAATACTCGTCTTCCATCGATTTGGTGACGAGGTAGATATGGCTTGCCATGCCGACCTGAGTGTTCACGTCGCCGGCCGTGGTGACCGTGCGCATCCCGGTGATCCAGGTCAGCTCTTCGTCGGTATGCGGCACCGGATCCCAGCGATACTGACCAAGGCTGATCACGTCGGGGTCGATATTGGGCGCCGATTTCCAATACGGCACGTCGATCTTCTCGAACCGACCGGTATGCTTCACCGAGGGTCGGATGCGGTAGCACCACGTGCGCTCGTTCTGGCCGCGCGGTGCAGTGAATGCGGTGCCCGAAAGCTGCTCGGCATAGAGGCCATATTCGACCTTCTGCGGGCTGTTCTGCCCCTGAGGCAGAGCGCCGGGCAGCGCCTCGGTTTCGAAGTCATTGCCAAAACCGGGCATATAACCTTCATGCGTGCCGGTGGTGCCGGTCGCGCGGATCATGCCCTTCGGAAGCGCTTGATCGGTCATGAGATCCTCCAATCCCTTGGTCACGGGCAGCGCGGAAAGCTGCGGTTTCGAACCTGGCCTGATTTTTCGTTTCATTCGCAACGAAGTCAAGGATATTTATTGCACTCGCAATGAATTCACCGCTGTATTATGATGGCGCGGATGTAAAAAATGTGCGAAAGTAGGGGGTTGAGGATGTCTGAAGATGCAACTGAGATGCCCGAATTTGATCTCTACAGCTTTACCCCCTATCGGCTGGCCGTAGCTGCCGAGAAACTTTCGGAGAGGCTCGCCCGGCAATATCGAGACCGGTTCGGTATCTCGATTCCCGAATGGCGTGTCCTCGTCCATCTCGCACAGAGCGATGACGTATCGGTGCGGGACATCGAAGCGCGGGTGGCGATGGAAAAATCCAAGGTCTCGCGCGCGGCATCCCGGCTGGAGACCAGCGGGCTGATCGCAAAAGCCCGCCACGAAGGCGACAAACGACTGGTGAAGCTGCGTCTCACCGCGAATGGCCGTGCAATGATGGCGGAGCTTCTGGTGCTGGCGAACGCCTTCCAAGCCGAGTTGGAGGCAGAACTCGGCGACGCGGCCACAAAGCTGGAGACCGGTCTGGACCGGCTTCTCGCACTCCCACCACGGTAAACGACATGACTTCCCGGTCTCTTGGTTCTCTCGGCTGCACATCGCCGCCGCTTTGTCGTTGCAAATGAAACGTGTTTTGTGCTTCTTTGTTGAAAGCGCAACAAAACACAGATGCCCACGCGACGATGACCCGACACGAGACCGATACACCGCTGCCCGAGTTCCAGCTCGATGATTTCCTGCCCTATCTGATGGCGGAGATCGCGACGAAGCTGAGCGACGAGTTGGCTCAAGGCTATCGCGAGGCCGGGCTGAGCATGCCGCAATGGCGAGTGATGGTTCACCTCAGCCACGCCGGGCCGGTGTCGGTGCGCGATATCGAACGGCGCGTCTCGCTGGAGCGGCCCAAGGTCAGCCGGGCCGCGGCGGCGCTGGAACAGGCGGGGCTTTTGACGAAACGCCCCGACCCCTCCGACGGACGCCTGATCGCGCTCAGCCTGACCCCGACCGGACGCGAGTTGATGGCCAAACTTCTACCGCGTGCCATTGCCTATCAATCGGATCTGGAGACGCTTCTGGGCCGCGATCTGGCGGGGCTGCGACGCGGCATGGATAAACTGCTTACAAAGAAGGCGGCACAATGACGGTGCTCTATGATTACTGGCGGTCCTCGGCGAGTTACCGGGTGCGGATCGCCCTCGGTCTGGCCGGAATGGACTGGACGAGCGTTTCCGTCGACTTGACCAAGGGCGAGCAGACCGAGCCTGCGCATCTTACGCGCAATCCGCAAGGGCTGGTTCCTGCGATAGAGCTCGACGGAAAGTGCTTCACCCAATCCTTGGCGATCCTCGAATATCTCGATGAGACGCGTGATCTGAACCTTCTGCCCGGCGATGCCGCTGAACGCGCGAAGATCCGTGCTCTCGCCCATGCCGTCGCCATCGATATTCACCCGATCTGCAATCTTCGCGTCGCCAAACACGCAGTCGCCGCCTCTGAGGGAGCGATCACGATGCAGGGCTGGATGCAGGCCTTCATCGGACCCGGCCTTCAGGCACTGGAGGCGATGGTGGACGCGGGCGATTACTGCCACGGTGCGTCGGTAACACTTGCCGATCTGTGTCTCGTGCCGCAGCTATACAATGCGCAGCGCTGGAAGGTCGACCTGACAGGGATGCCGAAACTGACCCGGATCGGCGCGCATCTCGAAAGCCTGCCCGCCTTCGCCGCGGCGCATCCCGACAAAACCCCGCATTGAGACGCATGCAGACAGCTTGAATGCACCCGGCCCGCAGATGCAGGCCGGGCTTTTCCTTCAGACCGCCGACAGCCCTGCGTCGAGCGCGCCGAGGATCGTGGCGATGTTCTCTTCGGTCACGACCAGCGAGGGGGACAGGATCACGTTATTGCCCGAGATCCGAACCATTGCGCCCGTCTCATACGCGCCGCTATGAACCTTGGCGATGCTCGCCTTGTCGATCGGCGCCTTGGTCGCGCGATCCGAAACCAGCTCCAGCGCACACATAAGACCACGTCCGCCACGCACGTCACCCACGATGTCGTGCTTTTTCTGAAGGTCGAGCAACCCTTCGTAGAGCTGCGTGCCACGCGCGGCCGCGTTGTCCTTAACGTTGAGCGACTGCGTCTCTTTCAGGCAGGCGATGGCCGCCGCGGCGCCGACCGGATGGCCCGAGTAGGTGTAGCCCGAGCCGATTGCCGCCTTGCCGCTGGTGTCGGACTCGAACACTTCGGCCACGCGCCCCGAAATCATCACGGCGCCGAAGGGGAAATAACCGTTCGTGATTGCCTTGGCGGTTGTCATCATGTCGGGCTGCACACCCCAGAGCCGCGAGCCCGACCATGCCCCCGTGCGACCGAAGGCGGTGATCACCTCATCGGCGATCAGCAGAATGCCGTATTTGTCGCAGATCGCCCGCACGCCGGGCATGAAACTCTCATACGGGACGATCACGCCCCCTGCCCCAAGGATCGGCTCCATGATCATCGCGGCGATTGTCTCGGCGCCCTGGAACTTGATCTCGTCTTCTAGTGCAGCGAGGCAAAGCTGCGCCAGCTTCTCGGGATCGGTTTCGTTGAAGGGGTTGCGATAGGTATAGGGCGCGGGGATGTGATAGCAGCCCGGCATCAGCGGTTCGTACTGTGTGCGGAAATTGGAGTTGCCGTTGACGCTTGCGCCCAGCGTATGCGTGCCGTGATAGCCCTTCTTGAGAGAGAGGTATTTCACCCGGCCCGCCTCGCCGCGCACCTTGTGATATTGCCGCGCCAGACGCAGCGCGACCTCCACCGAATCCGAGCCACCCGAGGTGTAGAACGCGCGCTCCAGTCCGTCGGGGGCGAAGAACTCGGCCAGCATCTCGCCGAGTTCGATCACCGCGTCATTCGTGGTGCCACGAAAGATCGAGTAATAGGGCAGACGGTCGAGCTGCGCCGCGATGGCATCTTTCACCGGCTGGCACGAGAACCCGAGATTGACGTTCCAAAGCCCGCCCACACCGTCGACCGTCTTGCGGCCATCGACATCGGTGATCGTCACACCGTCGCCCGCCACGATGATTTCGGGTAGATTCTTCTGGCTGTCCGCAGGGTGAGCCATCGGGTGCCAGATCGAACGGGCGTTGCGCTCTTTCAGGAAATTTTCGTCTTTCATATCGGTCCTCATCATAGGCCCAGAAGGCGCAGCGCGGTGGCGTAGCTCTGAGCAGGAGTTTGCACGTCGAAGTGAACGGGGATCATGCCGACGGCCTCAGCGCCACGAATGTTGCGCAGCTGGTCATCGACGAAAACGCAGGCTTCGGCCGGAAGGTCGAGCGCCTCGAGCACACCGTGATAGGCGCGCGGATCGGGTTTCAGAATCTTGGTATAGGTCGCGTCGATCACAGCGTCGAAGCGGCGCAGGAAGGGCAGCTTCTCGCGGAAATCCGCGCCGTAGAACAGATCGAGCTCGTTGGACAGGATCGCGAGGCGGCACCCTGCAGCCTCGGCCCTGCCGATCGCTGCGAGGAATTCCGGGCGGAGCACATCGGCAGGGCTCGCCCCGCGCGCCGCGCGCACGAAATCGGACATCTCGCTCCAGTCGCGTCCGACCAGAGCCGCCACTTCCTGCGTGCGCTGGCGCCAATAGTCGCGCTCCGAGATTTCATCCGCCTGCATCGCGCGCCAGAGCGGGTCGGTCTGAGGCTCGAACGGACCGCGCCAGGTCAAGCTTCCCGACGCAAGACCCAACGCAGCCTCGGTCAGATCATGCGTTTCGAACAGCGTGCGTGAGATCACGCCACCGAAGTCGAGCACGAGCGCGCGCTCAGCCATGCGACACCTCGCGTTGTTGATAATCCGCAGAAAGCGAACCGCCCATTAGCTCGGACAGGCGGGGCACCCATTTTCGCAGAGCCTCCACCATGGCTGCGCGTTTCTCGGCCCCCGCGCGCGACGAAGGAACCGCGATCGAAACCGCGCCGATCACCGCACCGCCAAGCCCGAAGATCGGCCCAGCGAGAGAAGAAACCTCGTCGTCGAAGCCCTTCTCCACCCAAACACTGCCATTGCCACGGCATTCCGCCAGCTTTTCGCGCAGGCTATCGGGATCGACGACGGTCTGGGCGGTGAAGCTCTCCAGCGGCGCATCCAGAACCCGCGCCCGCAGATCGTCTCCGCCGAAGCAAAGCATCACCAAGCCAGAGGCTGTCGCGTGCAGAGGCAATAGCTGCGACTCGTCGAAAGCGACCTGCGTCCCGTGCAGGCGCGGATCATGATGCACGACCGGCGATAGCTGCTGGCCTTGCAACAGAGAGACATGGACCAGTTCGCCGACTTCCTGCGCCATCTCTTCGATAAAAGGACGCAACACCGAACGCAGCGGCATATTCGCCTCGCGCACCCCGTAGAGACGCAGAATCGCGGGGCCCAGCCGATAGCCACGGGTCTCCGGGTTCTGTTCGAGAAAGCCGCATTCGGCCAATTCAACGAGATGACGGTGCACAGTGGCCTTATCGCGCTGCGTGAGACGAACATATTCGCTGAGCCCGATCTCGGGGCGCTGAGTGGAGATATAATCCAGCAATTCCAATGCCTTTGTGATCGTTCCCATCGCGCCCTTTGACAGCCTCCCGTAAAATTTCCGTTCGTTGCAACTGAAACGTTGACAGAAAAGAAAACCCGATGCAAGAATATTTGATACCAACGGTTCAAATAATAAACCACTCAACAGGAGAGCTTCATGACTTCGACCTTCAAGCTGCTGGCAGGGGCGCTCGCCCTCGGCCTCCCGCTTGCCGCGGGCCTGCCCGCGCAGGCCGAATACCCCGAGAAACCCGTCGAATTCGTCGTCCCGTTCCCGCCGGGCGATCTAGAAGACGTGCTGACCCGGATGATCGCGGACGAGTTCCAGAAGACCTATGGCGTTCCCGCTGCGGTGGTGAACAAACCCGGCGGCGGCGGCGGCCCCTTCCCCGGCGCGGCCGAAGTCGCGCAGGCTCCGGCCGATGGCTACACGGTCGGCTCGTTCGTGATTGACGTGCCCGTGGTCGGCCCCTCGGTTGGCATCCCCGCGCTCAGCCCCGATCCTTTCGAGCCGGTGGGCATTTTCCTGACCTACCCGTTCGTCATCGCCGCCTCAAAGGACGCGCCCTATGCAACGATCGACGAGCTGGCCAGCTATGCCAAGGACCACGACGTCGCTCTGGGACACTTCGGCTCCTTCCTGATCCCGACGCAGGTGACCTTCGCACTCGCGAAGAAAAAGGACTTCGATTTCGGATCCGAAGCGGCGTTCGACGCGCTTGACTGCAACACGCTAGCTTCGGGCGACGCGGACGTGATCAACACCACCCTGCAACTGATCCTGCCCTGCCTCGACGATGTGAACGTGATGGCCTCGATCGGCGAAAAGCGTATTCCGCTGACGCCCGACACGCCGACGGTCGGCGAGCTGGAACCGGATCTCGACCTGGCGCTGTGGGATGGCCTCTTCGTCAAGAAAGGCACTCCTGAGGACGTGCGCGAAAAGATCGCTGCCGTCGCCGAAAAGGTCATGAGCTCGGATAAGGCCAAGGAGCTGGCCGATCAGACGGGCGCGCTGATCTACTGGCAAAATGCCGCGACCGCGACCCAGCGCATCGCGCATGACAGTGAAACCCTCGGCACGATCGACGGTCTCATCAATGGCGAATGAGCCATCCTCTCCAGGCCCCGCGCGCGAGATTCCTCCGCGCGCGGGCGTCCGCTTTGCCCGGGCGATCCGCACCAAGAACCTGGAGGATCTGTTCAAGCGCTATCGCCGTCCCGGTGACATGGCCTTCGCCGTGCTGTTCTTCGCGCTCTCCATCGGTTTGTTGATCGCCCTGCCGTGGCAGACCGAATGGGTCAAGCGCACGAAGACCTACGCGCAACCCGCCTTCTGGCCGATGATCTCGATCATCGCGATGGTTGTATTCAGCATGTTTCACCTTCTCGGCTCGTTTGTCTCGGAGCGCATTCCCGGCCGATGGCGCGAAGTCATGCAATGGCTACGCTCGCTCGAATATGCGGTGTGGTTCATGGCCTATGTCGCGTTGGTCCCGCTCATCGGATACCTGCCCGCCACGATCCTGTTCAGCTGCGCGATGACGCTGCGTCTGGGATACCGCGGCTGGCGCTGGATGCTGATCTCCGTCCTGTTCTCGGTCGTCGTCGTGGTGCTTTTCAAAAGCTTCCTGCAAGTCAAAATCCCCGCCGGACTGATTTACGAGGCCGCCCCTGCGCCCTTCCGCGCAATTCTAATGACCTACTTCTAAGGAGCGTCCCTCATGGACATGCTGCTTTCCGGCGCAGAGATGCTTATGCGCCTCGACGTTATGGTCGCTCTCTTGATCGGTTCGATTGGCGGGGTGATCATCGGTGCGATCCCCGGCGTCGGCCCGGCCGTCGCAATCGCCATCCTGCTGCCCGCAACCTTTGCGATGCCGCCGCTGGTCGGCTTGACCATGCTTCTGGGCATCTACGGGTCGTCAATGTTCGGCGGGTCGCTGCCCGCAATTCTGATCAACACGCCCGGCACGGCGGTCAACGCGCTGACCACCTATGACGGCCACCCGATGACGAAAAAGGGCGAGGCGTTGCGCGCGCTTGGCCTCGCCTATGGAGCCTCGTTCTTCGGCGGCGTCGCCTCGATCATCGCTCTGATCCTGCTTTCGCCCGTGCTGGCGAAAATCGCGCCGATGTTCGGCTCGCGAGAGATTTTCCTGGCCGCGCTGCTGGGTATCGTCCTGGTGATCCTCGCCCATCGCGGCCAGACCTTCGCGGCCGGGATGCTGGCGGCCTTCGGGATCTTTCTGCAGACCGTCGGGCTGGAGCCCGTCAAATACACGATGCGCTTCACCTTTGGTTTCGACTTCCTGAATTCGGGCTTTGATTTGATCGTGGTGGTTCTGGGGCTTTTCGCGCTGAGCCAAGCCTTCCTCCTGCTGATCGAGCCGGAATCGGCACCTCATGCGCAGCGCATCGAAGGCTCAATGGGGCGAGCGATGATGGGTGTCCTACGCCACAAAAGGGTGGCGGGCTTTGCCGCGAGCTGCGGCGTGATGATGGGAATGATCCCCGGCGTCGGCGAGTTCACCGCGCAATTTCTGTCCTACACTTACGCACAGAAAACCTCGAAGACGCCCGAAGAATTCGGCAAAGGCAGCCCCGAAGGCCTGATCGCCTCGGAGGCGGCGAACAATGCGGTTCCCGCCGCCGCGATGATCCCGCTGCTGGCGCTCGGCATCCCGGGCGAAGCGCTCACCGCAATGATGCTGTCGGTCTTTTACGTCCACAACGTGATCCCCGGCCCGCAGCTGTTCCAGAACAAGCTCGATTTCGTCTACGCGCTCTATATCGCGATGATTCTGCTCAACATCATCGTGGTGTTGTTCATGCTCGTCTCGTCGAACTGGCTGCTCAAGATCATCCAGATCCCGACGCGTTTCCTTGGCATGATGATCCTCGTGCTCAGCTTCGTCGGCGTCTATTCACTGCGCAACTCGATTGTGGACTGCGCGATTGCTGCCGCGTTCGGTGTCCTCGGACTGATATTGAAACGGCAAAACCTGCCGATCGTCCCGATCGTTCTAGGCATGGTTCTGGGCGGCATCATGGAAACCAAGTTGAGGTCGTCGATGGCGCGCGTGCACGTGCCGATCGATTTCTTCGACCGTCCGATCGCGGCAATCCTTGGATTGGCCATAGGCGGACTTCTGATCGCCCATTTAGCGAGCCTTTACCGCGAGCGCCAGAACCGCGAGCCAGAGAGCGCGCACGATCACGACATGCATGACAGTTTCACGAGGTAAGCAATGCTCGATACCGACAAGATCGCGGCGCTGCGTAGCGCCGACATCCCCCCTGCCCTGCATCTGATCGAGGGCGCGGCACAGCCCGCCTCGGACCATGGCACATTGCCGGTGATCTCACCGCTCGACGGGCGCGAGATCACCACGCTGGCGCGCGGCACCACCACCGATGCCGAAGCCGCCATCGCCAGCGCACGCGCGGCCTTCGATGACGGGCGCTGGTCAGGGTTGGCCCCGGCTGCACGCAAGGCAGTGCTGCTGCAATGGGCCGCGTTGATCGAGGCCAACGCACTGGAGCTTGCCGTTCTCGGCGTGCGCGACAACGGCACCGAGATCGGCATGGCACTGAAGGCCGAGCCGTTCTCCGCCGCCGCGACGATCCGCTACTATGCCGAGGCCATCGACAAGATTTATGGCGAGATCGCCCCCACCGCGCCCGATGCGTTGGGGCTGGTGCATCGCGAGCCGGTGGGCGTGGTCGGCGCGATCGTACCATGGAACTTCCCACTGATGATCGGCGCGTGGAAGCTGGGCCCGGCACTGGCGGCGGGAAATACCGTGGTTCTAAAACCGGCCGAGACCGCGTCGCTCACGTTGCGCCGTATCGCCGATTTGGCGCTCGAGGCCGGGATGCCGCCGGGCGTGTTCAACGTCGTGCTGGGCGAAGGCGCGGTGGTCGGCGAAGCGATGGCTCTGTCGATGCAGATCGACGTGATGGTGTTCACCGGCTCGGGTCCGGTCGGGCGGCGTCTGCTGGAGAACGCCGCGAAATCGAACCTCAAACGCGTCTATCTGGAACTGGGCGGCAAATCGCCCAACATCGTCTTTGCCGATGCGCCCGATCTGGACATGGCGGTGAAGGTCGCGGCCAACGGCATCTTCCGCAACTCCGGCCAAGTCTGCATCGCGGGATCGCGACTGCTGGTCGAGCGGTCGATCCATGACGCCTTCGTCGAAAAGCTGCGTGCCTTCACCGAGACGATGCAGGTGGGCGATCCGCTCGACCCGGCGACGCAGGCCGGCGCGGTGAACTCCGCCCGCCAACTGGAGCATAACCTGCGCTTCGTCAGCGAGGCCGAAGCCGCGGGCCGACAGGTCTTCGGCGGCAAGCGCATCCGTGAAGAGACAGGCGGGTTCTTCATGGAGCCCACGATCGTCACCGGGGTCGCCCCCGACGATCCGATCGCACAGCGCGAAGTCTTCGGCCCGGTTCTGGCAGTGATCCCGTTCGACACCGAAGAAGAGGCCCTGCGCATCGCCAACGGCACCGATTATGGGCTGGCCGCGGCCGTCTGGACCGCAGACCTGAGCCGCGCGCACCGGATGATCCGGGGCATCCACGCGGGCGTCGTGCATGTGAACACTTATGGCGGATCCGACCTGACCGTGCCCTTGGGCGGGGTCAAGCAGTCGGGCAACGGGCATGACAAGTCACTGCATGCGTTCGATAAATATCTCGATCTGAAAACCGCTTGGATCAAACTTTAAGGGGGCGCATATGACTGATCGCACCATTCTCGTTGTCGGCACTTACGACACCAAGGACGATGAACTGACCTATCTGCGCGAGGTGATCGAGGCACAGGGCGGACGTGTCCTGCGCATGGACGTCTCGGTTCTCGGCGAGCCCTCGACCCCGGTTGAATACAGCAAACATCAGGTGGCCGAAGCGGGCGGCTCTTCTATAGAGGCTGCGATTGCGAGCGGCGACGAAAACCAGGCGATGCAGATCATGGCGCGCGGGGGCGCGATGCTGGTCGCGCAACTCCATGCCAAGGGCCTGTTCGACGGGATGGTCGTGCTGGGCGGAACCATGGGCACCGATCTCGCGCTCGACCTATGTGCGGCGCTGCCAATCGGGGTACCGAAATATATCGTCTCGACGGTCTCTTTCTCGCCGCTTCTGCCGCCCGAACGGATCGCGGCGGATGTGCAGATGATCCTCTGGGCGGGCGGGCTTTACGGGCTGAACTCGATCTGCAAAGCCTCGCTCAGTCAGGCGGCGGGCGCGGTTCTGGGCGCGGCCCGCGCGGTGGAACGGCCCGATCGTTCGAAACCGCTTATCGGGATGACGTCCTTCGGGAAATCCTTCCTGAAATACATGGTGACGCTGAAGCCCGAACTGGAAGCGCGCGGCTACGAGGTCGCGGTATTCCACGCCACCGGCATGGGCGGGCGCGCCTTCGAGAGCCTCGCGGCACAGGGCGCCTTCGCCTGCGTTTTCGACTTCGCGACGCAGGAAATCGGCAACCACCTGCATGGCTCTGCCATCAGCGCAGGCGCCGACCGGATGACGAATGCAGGCGCCTCGGGCACGCCGCAGATCATCGCCCCGGCCTGTCACGATCTGGTCGATATGGTCGGCTGGCAGCCCCTGCCCGACAAATGGAAAGATCATCCGAGTCACGCGCATAACCGGCTGCTGACCTCGGTCGTGCTCGATAATGCGGAGCGCCGGGCGGTGGCGCGTGCGCATTGCGAGAAATTGGCTGGGGCAAAGGGACCGACCGCACTGCTGCTGCCTTTGGGCGGGGTGCACGAACTGGACCGTCCCGGCCACGATCTGCACGACCCTGAGGGGCTGGCGGGCTTTTTCGACGAAATCCGCGCCTGCGCGCCCGACAATGTCGCATTGCACGAGGTAAAGGCCCATATCAACGACCCCGACTTCCCCGCAGCGGCGCTTGAGATTTTCGACGCGTGGCGGGAGGAGGGTCTGATTAAGGGCTGAGTTAGAGCAGCATGGGCAGAGGCGTTAGGGAGATAGATCCTTAGACGAGGTCAAACAGAAAGGAAGCCACCTTCGATGGGCAGCGCCGCACCAGTGACCACACCGGCCTCTTTGGAAAGCAACAGCGCGATTGCCTGTGCGACCTCCTCGGCCTCCGCAATAGCTCTCGCCGCTACGGTCATCTATTGGCTATACGTCCTGAGCTTCGCCGGGACCGCAACGTCGAATTGTCGACCCAGAGCGATGTCCAACTCGAGCGGAAACTTGCCGCCTGAAGGGGCGGTCCGGTACCGGTCACCGATCTCAGCCTCGATGCTAAACAGTTGTGCTGGGCGCTAAACGCCGAACATAGCCGATACCGGCTCAATCTTCGCCCTCAAGCCTGGGGCGGTTTACAAGTCGCCCCTTAAGTCATTGATATTACATCAAGCGAAATTCGCTCAGTTTACTAGAAAATTCAATGAAACCCGTGGCCAAGTGCGGATTGCAAATCCGTGTACACCGGTTCGATTCCGGTACTCGCCTCCACTATTCAGCCGAAATTCGGAGCACTGCATTGCAGGTTGGTTTCCAGAACCGACCCCGGTTTCCGGGTTTTCCGGCTGACATTCCAGATACCCAATCGTAGTCTGGCGCCGCAGCAGCAGCGGACTGGAATGAGGCGAAAAACGCCGCGATCATAGCGGATGGCTTCGCCATACTCGCAGACGGTCTTTACGGGAAAGCGCGCTCCGCGCCGCTGGTTGCGACAACATCGCCCACGAAAGCGTAGTGGTGGTGATGTGATCCTCTCAAATGGGACCAACTGGAGCCAGACGCTCGGACATCGAACGCGATGACGGGCGGGGCGCCCTTGAGAGCGCCCCGATCACGATCAATCGCGCAGGGCCTCGGTCATCGCGACCAGCATGACATGGGCCGAGGCCGCGCCCGGGTCCATGTGCCCGACAGAGCGTTCTCCCAGTTTGGCCGACCGGCCCCGGCGGCTTTCGATTTCAGCGGTGTAGTCGCGGCCATTTTTTGCCCCGGCGCAGGCCGCCTCGAGACAGGCGATCACGTCACCGCCCGATTGCAGGGTCTCGCGCGCTTTCGCCACCGCCGGAACCCATGCGTCGATCATCGTCTTATCGCCGACCTGTGCGCCACCGCGCGATTGGATGCCTGCGCAGATCCCTTCGATCCACGCGACCATCGCGCCGGCATCGAGATTGAGCCGATCGGACACTGCCTCGCCCGCCTTGCGGAAAGCGGTCGCATAAAGCGGCCCGGAAGACGCCCCGACCGCGTCGAGAAACGCCTTGGCCATGCGCGCGCAGGTCTCGGACACGGTTTCATCCGTCGGGTCTTTCAGCTCCTTGCGCACAGCGGTCCAGCCGATATCCATCGTGACGCCGTGATCGCCATCCCCGATGACCCCGTCGAGCTCCGACAGCCAGTCGCGGTTCGTGTGGATCGCATCTGCAATCGCCAGCATCATCTGGCGGAAACGCACAGGCGTGACGGGGCCGTCGATAGCAAGGTCAGACCGCTCGATCCCGCTTGTGCTGGAGGCGGTGGCATGAGTGCGGCGGGTGCGCTTGCCCACCGGCTCAAGGCTTCCGGCGACCGTGAGTGCAGGCGTCCGGCACGGCATATCGAGCAGCGTCTTGAGGTCCTCGTCCAGCTTGAGCAGCGTGATCGAAGCCCCGGCCATTTCCAGAGAGGTGCAGTATTCTCCGACCCAGCTGTGGTGAATTTTCACGTCGCGCTCGCCAAGAATCTGCGCGATCCGGCGGTGCAGGATGTAAAGCTCCAGCGGCCCGGTTGCGCCCAGCCCGTTGACCAGTACCGCGACCTCGTCGCCCTTGCCCAGCTCCATGTCGGTCAGGATGGCCTGCATCAACTCGTCGCTGACGGCATCGGCGCTTTCGAGATGACCGCGACGCATGCCCGGTTCACCATGGATACCCATGCCGATTTCCATCTCGCGCAGGCCGAGGTCGAAATTGAGCTTGCCGGTCTGGGGCAAGGAGCACGCGCTCAGCGCGACGCCCATAGACCGGCAATTGTCATTGGCATGCTGTGCTGCGGCATAGCAGCCTTCGAGGTCGCGACCGGCCTCGGCTGCGGCGCCTGCGATTTTGAAGACGAAGAAATCCCCGGCAATTCCGCGTCTTTCTTTCTCCCGGCCCTTGGGCGCCGAGGCCACGTCATCGGTGACCTGAACCGAACGGGCGGGAATACCCATCCCCTCGCATTCCTCGGCGGCCATGTCGAAATTCATCACGTCGCCGGTGTAATTGCCATAGAGGAACATCACCCCCGCGCCCCCTTCGACCGCGCGCGCGGCATCCATGATGTGCTCGGGCGAGGGCGAGGCAAAGACGTTGCCGACCGCCGCCGCATCCGCCAGGCCGCGCCCGACATAGCCCGCGAAGGCCGGTTCGTGCCCGGAGCCGCCGCCGATGATGATACCGACCTTGCCGTCGCGCGGGCCGTCCTTGGCCACGATCGCGCGGCGCGTGGCACCCTCGACGGTCAGCAGGTCGGGATGGGCGGAAAGCATCCCTTCGATCGCCTCGGGGATGATGTCCTCGGGCGCGTTCATCAGTTTCTTGGTGCGAATGTCGTCGGTCATCTCAGCGCCCCTCGGTAAAAGTTTTCGCGGCTGCGGTGGTCTGTTCGATCCACGGCTGTTCCTTGGCAATCGCCGCCTCGAGGCCGTCGCTCTCCAGCATCAGCCAATGTTCGAGGATCACGCTCATGTCGGCGGGGCAATGCGCCAGCTGGTCGAGGGTCCACGCGATCGGCGCGCGGCCCGTGCCCAAGGGCACGCCATGAATGCGGAAGCCGACGCCATAGGGGTCCGGCGTGATCTCGTAATCCTTCAGGTGCAGGTTGATCGTCCAGGGCGCCAAGAGAGTGATCGTCTCTTCGGGCCACTCGTTTGCACAGATCGAATTCGCCACGTCGAGACAGACCCCGAGGTGATCGTCGCCGACCGCCTCCAGCAGCTCGACCATGCGCGGGCTCGGATAGTTGAAGTGGTTCTCGATCGCGATTTTCATGCCTGCGGCACGCGCACGATCGACCCGCGGTCGCAGCTGCTCGGCCAGCTCGGCCACCGGCATGTGGCTGTCTTCGGCATCGAGCGCGACACGCATGATCTTTGAGTGAAGGCGCTGGCCGATCTCGATATAGCGGTCGACTTCATCGGCATCGAAACATTGCGTTCCCAGCTCGAGTTGAAGGCCCTTTTGTTGGGCGATCTCGTAGAGCTTGTGATGATCGTCCGCAGTGTAACGATCCAGCGGCATATTGTCCGCATATTGCACGACCTCAAGTCCGAGCGCTTCCGCACGATCCAGAAGGTCGAATGCCGTCAGTGGCTTAGAGGGGATCTGATCCTTGATCCCGATGGACCAGCGATAGGCGTAACTGCCCAAACCCAGTTTCATGATGTCCTCCCGTAGTCATGCTCCGCACACGACCTCCTCAGTGTAGCGCGCAGAGCTTCCCCAACAGGAGTAGCGGGGAAACCACCGCTCGGACATCAAAACCAGCCGGGAAGTTGTGAAGAAATACTAACAACGAGTTTAAGTTTCCTTTCTTTTTTTGGAGCGCTCCTCGCGGCAGTGTTCTGGGCAGGATGCGGCTGATGGAGGATCGCCGCAGGGGAGGAACCATGCCAGAACTTACCGCAAATCTGCGGTCGAATGTCTCGTTGGCGCGCCGCGCCTGGGGCATCCGTCGCAAAGCCCTCCAGATGGGCGAAGTCCAGGGACAGGGCTATGTCGGCCAGGCGCTTGGTGTGGCTGACGTTCTTGCGACCTCTTATTTCCACGCATTGAACCTGCGCGCCGACGATCCCGAATGGGAAGGGCGCGATCGTTTCCTGCTGTCGATCGGCCATTATGCGATCGCGCTTTATGCCGCGCTGATCGAGGCGGGCATCCTGCCCGAGGACGAGATCGGCACCTACGGTATGGACGACTCGCGCATGCCGATGTCGGGCATGGCCTCCTACACGCCGGGGATGGAGATCACCGGCGGCAGCCTCGGCCATGGGCTGGGCATCGCGGTCGGGATGGCGCTCGGGCTGAAGGCGAAGGGCGGCGATCAGTTCGTCTACAACCTGATGTCCGACGGCGAACTGGGCGAAGGCTCGACTTGGGAGGCCGTGATGTCGGCCACCCAGCACCGTCTGAGCAACCTGATCTGCATCGTGGATTTCAATAATCAGCAGGCCGATGGCCCGACCCGTGACGCGCTCGCCGTCGGGGCCGAGGCACCGAAATGGGAGGCCTTTGGCTGGCACGCGCAGGAAGTCGACGGCAATGACCTCGATGCGCTGGTCGCAGCCTTTGACGCTGCCCGCACCTGCCCCGAGCAAAAGCCCCGCGTGATCATCTGCAATACCAAGATGTGCAAGGGCGTGCCGTTTCTCGAAGAGCGCGAGATCACCCATTTCGTTCGCGTCGAGCCTGATGAGTGGACGCGCGCACTGGATATTCTAGACGCAGAGGTGCCCGCATGACCGCCGCAGCCCGCGCCCGCAAATACGAACCCCGCCGCGTGCCCGAAACGAAGGTCGCGACAAGCGCGATGATCGCTTCGCTGGCAGCGGAAGGCTATGACACCGTCGCCGCCCCCTTCGGGCATGCGCTGGTCGAGGCCGCGAAGGATGATCCCCGCATCGTCGGCCTGACGGCGGATCTCGCGAAATACACCGATCTGCACGTCTTCGCGCAGGCTTATCCCGACCGGTTCTATCAGATGGGTATGGCCGAGCAGCTTCTGATGTCGGCGGCGGCAGGGATGGCGCATGAGGGCTTCATTCCTTTCGCGACGACCTATTCGGTCTTCGCCTCGCGCCGGGCCTATGACTTCATCTGCATGGCGATCGCGGAGGAGAACCTGCCGGTCAAGATCGTCTGCGGTCTGCCGGGCCTGACCACGGGTTACGGACCCAGCCATCAGGCGACCGAGGATCTCGCGATCTTCCGCGGGCTGCCCAACCTGACCATTCTCGATCCCTGTGACGCGACCGACGTGGCGCAGATGGTGCCTGCGATGATCGCCCATGATGGGCCGGTCTATGCCCGGCTTCTGCGGGGCAAGGTGCCGGAGGTGATCACCCGCTACCGGCCCGACTACCAGTTCGAGCTGGGCCGCGCGCAGATGATCCGCGAGGGGCGCGACGTTCTGGTGGTCTCCTCGGGGATCATGACCATGCGCGCGCTCGACGCGGCGGAGTTGCTGGCCAAGGACGGGATCGACGTCGCGGTTTTGCACTGCCCGACGATCAAGCCGCTCGATACCGAGACAATCCTCGCCGAGGCAGGCAAGGGCCGACTTCTCGTCACCGCCGAGAACCACTCCGAAGTCGGCGGGCTGGGCGAAGCGGTTGCCCGCTCGCTCCTGCGCGCAGGTGTGACGCCGGCTTTCCGCCAGATGGCGCTGCCCGATGAATTTCTCGAAGCGGGCGCGCTGCCCACGCTTCATGACCTCTATGGCCTGAGCACCGCGAAGGTCGCCCAACAGATCCGCGGCTGGCTTTAAGCGCCGCGCCAACGACACGAAGAAAGGAACACAATGGGACTTCTGGACGGTAAATTTGCCATCGTGACCGGGGCGGCCAGCCCTCGCGGGCTCGGCAAGGCGACGGCGACGCTTTTTGCGCAGCATGGCGCGACCGTGGCGATCCTCGACCTCGACGCGGATCAGGCCGCTGCCGCTGCCGCCGATCTGCCCGGCGAGGGACATGTTGGCCTCGCGTGTAACGTCGTCGACAAGGCTGCCTGTCAGGCCGCCGCGGACGAGCTGATCGCAAAATGGGGCGCGGTGGATATCCTCGTGAACAACGCGGGCATCACCCAGCCGCTCAAGCTCATGGACATCATGCCGGAGAATTACGACGCGGTGACCGATGTGAGCCTGCGTGGCACGCTCTACATGACGCAGGCGCTGACGCCGCATTTCCGCGAGCGCAAGGCCGGTTCGATCGTGAACCTGTCCTCGGTTTCCGCGCAGCGCGGCGGTGGCATCTTCGGTGGCCCGCACTATTCGGCCGCGAAGGCGGGCGTGCTGGGGCTGACCAAGGCCTCGGCGCGCGAGCTTGCCCCCGACGGCGTGCGCGTGAACGCGCTTTGCCCGGGCTTCATCGCCACCGACATCACCGCAGGCAAGCTGACCGAAGAGATGCGCACGCAAGTCCTCGCCGGAATTCCGATGGGACGCGCGGGCACGGCCGAGGATGTGGCTGGTTGCGCGCTGTTCCTTGCCTCTGACCTTTCGGCCTACTGCACCGGCACCGAAGTCGACGTGAATGGCGGCTCGCTCATTCACTAGGCCGACCGAATAACGCCTGTTCGCGGTTGTGCCTGACCGCAAGGCAACTAATCTCCGGCCCGCAGTGAGGTGGGCCGGATGAAGCCGGAGCCAATCCGGCGGGACGGTGAGGAGACCGTCCGAACCAATCGGGAGAGAGACCAATGAAATCTATGTTGACCATCGCACTTCTCGGCGCGACGGCCCTTGCAGGGGCCTCTTCGGCGCAGGCTGACGAAGTGATCTTCGCGCACGGTGCGAACCCTGGAAACCCGCGCTACATCGCGGCGGAAAAATGGGCTGAAATCTTTACCCAATGCACCGACGGCAAGGATACGGTGAACGTCGCGGCCTCGGCCACGATGGGCGACGACTCTGAGATGCTGACCTCGACCGCGGCAGGCGTGATTCAGGTCACGGCCAACAGCCAGGGTCCGATGGCGCAGATCGTGCCGCAGATCGGACTGCTGGGCCTGCCCTTCCTGTTCAAGGATCTGCCGACCGCGTGGAAAGTGCTCGATGGGCCGGTGGGCGACTCTCTTGATGCCGACGCACAGAAAGCCGGGCTCAAGATCCTCGGCTTCTGGGATAACGGCATTCGCAACATCACGACGGTCAACAAGTTCGTCAAAGAGCCTGCCGACCTCAAGGGCCTGAAGATCCGCACCCCGCCGGATCAGATGACGATCGACATCTTCGACGCGCTCGGCGCATCGCCCGCGCCGCTGGCGTGGTCCGAACTGCCCTCGGCGCTGCAATCGGGCGTTTTCGACGGTCAGGAAAACCCGCTGACCAACATCAACTCGGCCAAGCTGCAGGAGATCACGCCCTACATCACGATGACCGGGCACAAGTATGAAAGCACCCCGGTCGTGGCCAGCCTGTCGTGGTGGGAAGGCCTTGATAAGGCGACGCAGGATTGCGCGCTCAAGGCGACCTCGGAAGCGGGCGCGATGGAGCGTGACATGTCGCTCAAGGCAGACAAGGAGCTGATGCCGAAGATGGAGGCAGACGGCGCCAAGTTCGCTGAGGCGGACCGCGCGGCTTATATCGAGGCAACCAAGTCGGTCTATGACAAATACGCCAAGGACTACCCCGATACGGTCGCCGAACTCAAAAAGGCTGCGGGGCTGGAATGATCGACTCTGACCGCAGCGACGCCGCGGGATCAGGCGAAGGGAGGGGGCGTATGCGCCCCTTCCTGCGCCTCGCGCAAGGCGTGATCGACCTGCTGGAATGGTCGGGAAAGCTGATCGCTGCGGGCACGCTTTCGGTGCTGTTCGTGGCGCTTTTGACAAACGTGATCCTGCGCTACGGGGCCGGCAAGGGCATCCCGTGGGCCTATGAAATCCATGCGATCCTGCTGCCATGGCTCGTGGCTGGCGGCATCGTCATCGCCACCGCGCGCTCGCGCAACATCGCGATCACCTTGTTGCCGGAGTTGGCCGGAGCCCGGGTTCGGCGCGCCTTCATGCTGTTTGTCGAAGCCGCGATCATCGTGATCTCGATCTCGGTCCTCTGGTCCAGCCAGCCGATCCTGCGCGCCTCGACCTTTCAGACGCTGTCCACGCTCGGGGTCAAGGCGATCTGGGGCTATTCCAGCATGGTCTATTCATTCGGAGCGATGGCCATCATCGCCGCGCTCGACATCGTGTTGCTGCTGGGGGGCAAGTCCGTGATGGATGACGATCCCGCCCATGCAAGCCTGAGCTGAGGAGACCCGCAATGGCCGGTGTCATGATCTTCGTCTTCTTCGTGCTGCTCGCGCTTGCCGTGCCGGTGGCACATGCGATGCTGGGCGGCGTCGCCGCCGCGCTGTGGCTCGACCACAAGCCGCTGGCGGTGATCGTGCAGCGTCTCTACACGCCCACCCAAAGCTTTCCGATGCTGGCGGTGCCGTTCTTCATCCTTGCGGGCAACCTGATGATGGCGGGGCGGTTCGGCACCTATCTGGTGAATATCGCCCGCCTCGTCGTGGGGAATTTCAAGGGCGGTCTGGGACAAGTTTCGATCCTCGGATCGGTGATGTTCGGCGGTGTCTCGGGCTCGGCCGTCGCGGATGCGACCGCGATGGGCAACGCGCTGATCCCGGTGCAGAAAGCCGAGGGCTATCCGGGCGGTTTCTCGGGGGCGATCAACTCTGCCTCGTCGACCGTGTCGGTGCTGATCCCGCCGTCGATCCCGCTCATTCTGTACGGGCTGGTGTCGGGAACCTCGATCATCAACCTGTTCGTCGCGGGCATCCTGCCCGGGGTGATGCTGGGTGTGGGCATGTTCATTGCCGTCGCGATCGTGGCGCGCCGCCGCAATCTGCCGCGCTCGCCGCTGGAAGGAGGCTTCACCGCCTTCCGCAGCCAGATCTTCAGCGCGATCCCGGCCCTGCTGATGCCCGTCT
The DNA here is from genome assembly GCF_002020115.1 of Thioclava sp. DLFJ5-1. NCBI lineage: Bacteria > Pseudomonadati > Pseudomonadota > Alphaproteobacteria > Rhodobacterales > Paracoccaceae > Thioclava > Thioclava sp. DLFJ5-1. Next base: position 383,249 of record NZ_MPZU01000005.1, read on the forward strand.
TCGTGATCGGCACCCTCCGCTTCGGCGTGGCGACCCCGACCGAGGTCAGCGTGATGGCCGTCGCCTATGCGCTTCTGGTCAGCGGCGTCATCTACCGTGACCTCAATCCCAAATCCCTATGGGAGGCGGTGGTCGACACGGCGATGATGACCGGCGCGGTCATGTTCATCATCATGGCATCCTCCACGATCCAGTGGCTGCTGACTGCAGAGCGCGTGCCGCAAGAGCTCGCCGCATGGGTGGCTGCGACCATTCAGGAGCGCTGGCTGGTGATCCTCGCGCTGAACGTGGTGATGTTGATCGTGGGCGCGTTCCTCGATCTGCCCGCAGCGGTGCTGCTGCTTGGCCCGCTCTTCGTGACGATCGGGCATACGATCGGTCTCGATCCGGTGCAGCTTGGCCTGATGATGGTCGTGAACCTGTCGATCGGTCTTTATACGCCACCGGTGGGAACCACGCTGTTCATCTCAGCCGCGATCGCACGGGTTGGCGTGATGGAGGTGGTGCGCTCGCTGGCGCCCTTCTACCTCGTGGCGATCCTCGTGCTGGCGCTGATCTCCTACGTGCCGGCGCTGACGATCTACTAACCCGGATCCAGCATCCGCATCAATTGCGCGCGCCTTGGCAACAGGGCGCGCGTATTTCATTCGGGCAGGTATTCCTCTCCCGGTAGCTGCCGACCGCGCTGCTCCCGGATGCGGCAGCCAAAGCCAGTGATCAGCGCCGAGGCGCGTGCATCATGGGCAGCACCTTCCTCTCGCATCCAGTCCGAGAAGATCCGCACGATCCGGCGGCTGGTATGGCGCGCCGGGGAGACAAGCCAGTAAGCAGGGAAACGGATCGCCTCGAACGCGGTCGACAGCGGAACGAGGGCCCCACGCTCCAGTTCGTTCAGGGCGAGCGTCGTACTTTCCAGAACGACCCCTGCCCCGTCAGTCGCCAGCTGAATCGCCATCGACGAGCGGTCGAACCGCATCGGGTAGATCATCCGCTCTCCCATGATGCCGTGCCGCGCCAGCCAGAAATCCCACCGGTAATGGGTCTTCACGGAGTCGATCAGCCGCGCCTGTCGCAACTGCCCGATCGGATCGTCGGACAGAGCGCGCAACTCTTCCAGATAGCCGGGCGAGCACATCGGCAGCACGAGGTCATGGACCACCGGTTCTTGATGCAGGCCGGTCCAGCCGCCTTCGCCATAGCGCAGGTCCAGATCGACGACCTCCGTCTCGAAGTCGGAGAAATCGGGCGCGGCGTCGATCCGCATGTCCCAGTTCGGCGCAAGCTCGAGAAACGACTTGAGCCGCGGAGAGAGCCAGCGCACCGCGAAAGAGGGCGACACCCGCAGGATGAAATGGCGCGTCTCCCGCTGGCGCTGGATTGCGGAGCGCACATCGCGCATCATCCGGAACGCCTGCGTCGTCGTCTGGAAAAGCCGCTCGCCATCCAGCGTCAGTGACAGCCGCCGCTTCTCCCGTTTGAACAGGCGCACACCCATTTGCTGCTCGAACTGCCGGATCTGCTGGCTGACGGCGGAAGGCGACACGCCCAGCTCCTCGGCCGCCTTCGATATGCCGCCGAGCCGAGCGACGGCCTCGAAGTGGTTCATCGCGTTGAGATTGATGTCTTTGAGCATGTCCTGCTCCTTGGAAATACGACCGTGCCGGATGCGATTGCGCGCAAATCGTGTGGCGGAAGCCGTCACGGATGCTGCCCGGCATCGCGGCAAGTCTTTCCTTGATGTTTAATAGCAGATGCAAACTCTGTGAAGCGCTGCTTCAATTCACTGCGCTTTCTCGATGGCGCAACCGACCCGCTGTCGTGACAAAGGGCGGAAAAAGCGGTGCCCTACCCGCTTTTAGCCACTTTAAGCACGGCCCCCGTGGCCTCGATCTGCGTTTGGGCTGCCTCCGACGGTTCGGCGTCGGTGATGACCGCCGCGAATTCCGAGAAGTCGGCCAAGACGTGCAGCGCCGTCCGGTCGAAACGCAGATGGTTGATCAGCAGCACCGACTGCGCCGCGGCGTCCATCATGCCCCGCTTCGCGCGCGTGATGTCGTCGTCCATGTGATAGGCGCGCCCATCCCCCGCCGCCGGCGTCGAGATGAAGGCCAGATCGGCCCGCAGCGTAGCCAGCGCGCCTTCCGTGACCCGACCGACCCACGCGTTGTATTTCGCCGAGTAGCGTCCGCCCAGCGCGATGACGGTGATTCCGGCCTCTGCTTTCAGCGCCTCCATCACCGCGTCGTTGTTGGTGATTACCGTCAACGGACGCTTCTCGGGCAACAGGCTGCCCAACACGGACGCGGTCGAGCCATCGTTGACCATCACGGTCATCCCCGGCTCCACCCATTCGAGCGCGGCGCGGGCCATTCGATCCTTGAGGTCATGGCCCTGCAGCTGGCGGAACCGAAAATCGCTCTCGAATTGCGAGCCGGGCTCGATCGTGGCGCCGCCCCGGATCTTGCGCAGCAGACCCTCTGTTTCGAGATCGTCGAGATCGCGGTGGATCGTCATTTTCGAGACGCCGAACCGTTCGGCCAATTCGTCGAGCTGCACCGCCCCGTCGCGTACCAGTGCGTCGAGGATGCTCTGCCTCCGGTCGTCTCGTTTCATCAGGGTCGTCCTTTGCGTGCCGTCAGCTCAGTAGCGCGCGCGCGGTCCGTTCGTCGGTGATCAGCCCGGCCACCCTGCCAGACCGCAGAACCGCCCGGATCGCTTCGACCTTGTCCGGCCCGCCCGCGATCGCGACGATATCCTCTTCGCGCTCGGGATCGTAGCCCACTGCGAGCGTTCGGGCCGAAAGCGTGGTTTCTACAACATTGCCGGAGGCGTCGAAGAAATCTCCCAGCATCTCGCCCTGCGCGCCCGCCGCTGCAATCGCCTCGATCTCTCCCGGTTCGATCATCCCCGAGGAGACCAGCTGTGCATCAGCCGTCGCGGTGCCGATACCGACGATCTTGAGCGTCGCGGATTGCGCCATGCGGAAGACCTCGTCGACGCCGCGCTGCGACAGCAGCACCTCGCGGTCCTCGACGGTATTGGCGAAGAACGGCACCGGCATGACATAGGCGCGCGCGCCGGTCTTTTCGGCGATGCGATGCATCACGTCATGCGGGTTGGCGGCGAAATTGCGGGTCAGCCCGCCCAGCAGCGAGACGAAATGCAGCCCCTTGGCATCGGTGCGCGGCAATTGCCGGGTCACTTCGGCCAAGGTTCGGCCATGCCCCAGCCCGATGATCGAATGTTCGCCCGCTTCAAACTGACGCTTGAGATAGGCCGCGCCCGCCAGCGCCAATGCGCGCAGCGGCAAGCCCTCTTCGCCGATATCCGGCGCGACTTCGCAAAGCTTGAGGTCGTAGGTCTCGAACAGCCGCGTCTCCAGCTCGACGCATTCGACGATATCGCCCTCGATCGACACTTTCACCCGGCCGTCAGCCACCGCCTTGGCGATCAGCCGGTGGGCCTTGACCGACGGCAGACCAAGCCGCTTGGCGACCTTGGCCTGCGTGAGCCCGCCCACGTAGTGCATCCACGCTGCGCGGATGGCGAGTGTTTCATCGGTGTCGTTCATGCTGTCCTTCGGCTCGGGCCGCGCAAGATCGTTGCGCGGCGTTATTGATAAGGCGCAGGCGAGGCCTAGGGAAGCCCCGCCGCGTTGCCCGGACCTCAGACCTTGAGGTCAGAGGCACCGGTGTCGATATGCGGCGCCCAGAACGCCACGCTTTCGGCGATCTGCGGGATCACCTCGCGGTCGTTGGGCTCGCGCTCCTTGAAGGACAGCTCGAGGCAGATCTCGTTATCCGCCGCGCCACCCTCGGCGAAGGCCTTGAGCAGCGGCTCGGGCTGGATGCGGCCGCGCGCGTTGAACTCCGCCGTGAAGGGCCGATGCCCGCCCTTATCCATCAGGCTTTGCTTGATGTGGATGATCGGAGAGACCTTCGGCACGGCCCGCGCCCAGGCATAAGGGTCGAAGTCGTCCGGGTTCTCGGAGGTCACGTCGCCATGGTCGATATCGGCCATCATCCACATCGGGATCGCCATATTCGCCGCCGTCAGCCGGTCTTGCAGCGCCATGCATTCGGAGATGGTCTCGCCGAATTCGCGCGCCACGCTCATCGGCTCCCAGAAGACATAGTCCAGCCCGGCGGCTTTGCCGTGCTCGGCCACTTCGGCCCAGCAGTCGATGGCGATCCGGATCATCTCCTCGCGCTTGGCCGGGTCGTCCTGCTCGCGATAGGTCAGAATGGCGAATTGCGTGCCCACCGACGTGCCGCCGAGATCGGCGGTGATGTCCGCGAAGGTCTTGAACCAGTCGACATAATAGCGCCGCACGTCGCGGTCGGGATGGCCGAAATGGTTGAGCCGCCCGTAGGGCCCCGTCATCCCAGAGGTCACACGCACCCCGGTCCGCGACAGCGCCGCGCTCATCTGCCGCGTCAGACGTCGGATCACCGGCGCGGGCCAGGACGGGTTGATGAACTCATGCGTCAGCTGCAGATCGCGGATTCGCAGATCGCGGGCGACGCAATCGATCAGGTCATCCGGATCGGCGAAGCGGTTCACCAGCGGATTGGTGTTCAAAGACAGCGTCAGTCCCATCAGGCAGCCACCGCATGCGCCGTGTCGAACCATTCGGTGAAGGCCGCAATCTCGGCCTCGGACATGGTCAGCCGGTGCTTGGTGCGCCGCCAGAGGATATCCTCCGCCGTGGCCGCCCATTCATTCTCGACCAGCCACGTCACCTCGGCCTCATAAAGATGCCCGCCGAAGTGACGGCCCAGACCTTTGGGGTCATTGGCCGTGCCCACGATCCGATGCGTGAGCGTCCCGTAGCGGCGCCCGTAATATTCGCGCAAATCCCGGGACATCCACGGATATTCGGCCTTCAACGTCTCGCGGAACGCGTCGTAATCCGCCCCCGGCATGTCGCCGCCCGGCAGTGCCGCCTCTTCGGTCCAGTCGCCGTCCATCTTCGGGAAGACATGGCGAATCTCGTGCATGCCCCGTTCGGCCAACTCGCGGAAAGTGGTGATCTTGCCGCCGAAGATGTTCAGCAGCGGCGCGCCGCCGGTCTCGTCGAGATCGAAGACATAATCGCGGGTCACCGCCGAAGGGTTGCCCTTGCCGTCATCGAAGAGCGGTCGCACTCCCGAGAAGGTCTCGAGAATATCCTCGCGCCGCAGCTTCTCCTTGAAGTAGCGGTTCACGCAGTCGAGCAGATAGGTGATCTCGCCGTCGTCGATCGAGACATCCTCGGCCCGGCCTTCATAGGCGATATCGGTCGTCCCGATCAACGCCTTGTCGCCCTCATAGGCATTGATGAAGATCACCCGCTTGTCGGTATTCTGCACGAGGTAGCTATGCGGCCCCTCCCAGAATTTCGGCACGATGATATGGCTGCCCTTGACCAGCCGGACATTGCGCGTCGAATTGGCCCCGGCGACCCGGGTCAGCACGTCGGTCACCCACGGACCGGCGGCATTCACCAGACATTTGGCGAGGAATTCGCGCTTTTCTCCGGTCAGGCTGTTTTGCGTGGTCACGCGCCATTTGCCGTCTTCACGCCGCGCGCTGATCGCGGGCGAGCGGGTCATCACGATGGCCCCGCGCTGCGCCGCATCGAGCGCGTTGAGCGTCACCAGACGCGCATCGTCGACCCAGCAATCGGAATATTCGAAGCCGCGTGTATATTTGTCGAGGAGCGGCGCGCCCTCGGGATCGCGAAGCAGGTCGAGCGTGCGCGTCCCCGGCAGCTTCTTGCGCCCGCCGAGATGGTCGTAAAGGAACAGCCCCAACCGCACCAGCCAGGCCGGACGATCCTGCGGCGAATGCGGCAGCACGAAGCGCAGCGGCCAGATGATATGCGGCGCAGCGTTCATCAGCACTTCGCGTTCGATCAGCGCCTCGCGCACGAGCCGGAACTCGTAATATTCGAGATAGCGCAGCCCGCCATGCACCAGCTTGCCCGAGCGCGACGACGTGCCCTCGGCTAGGTCGTCCTTCTCGCACAGCGCCACCTTGAGGCCACGGCCGGCCGCGTCGCGCGCGAAGCCCGCGCCGTTGATTCCGCCTCCGATAACGAAAAGATCCAGTTCCTGCGTGCTCATGTCACGATCCTCCTTGCGCGGTGCGCGGCGCATCGATTTCGGGGGTGGTCCGCCGGTCGCGATGCTCTGCGAGCCGGTCCCAGACCGGTTCGAGCGCCTCGCGGGCTTCGGCATAGGCGGGGTAAAGGTCTGCATAGGTGGTCTGAAGCGCCGGGTCGGGGGCCTCGGCCTCGCCCAGAAGCGGCGTGACCCATTCGGCGACGCAGCTTTCCATATCCGGGTAGGCACCGATCGCGACGGCGGCCATCATGGCGCAGCCAGCAGCCCCGGCCTCCTCGCGCGCCGACACCCGCACCGGGGCGCCGACAGACGCGGCAAGTATTCCACGCAACGCGCCGGAGCGCGCAGCACCGCCGGTCAACCGCAACTCGCGCGGCAGCTCTCCCATCGCGCCGTAGCAGTCGCGGGCGGCCATGCCGAGGCTTTCGACGACGGCGCGGATCATGTCTGGGAAACGGTGGCCTGCAGAGAGGCCGATGAATCCGGCGCGGGCATTGGCGTTGACCATCGGCCCACGCTCGCCCGCCTCGGAGACATAGGGTTGATAGAGCAGCGCGCCCGGTTCGGATCGGGCCAGCCAGCCGTCGATCCGCGCCACCAGATCGGCGTAGTCATGCGGATGGCCGGTCTCGCTCATCAGATCGGCCGCGACGCGCAGCGCCCAGTCGATGTTCAGCGTGGCGGCCATATTGGTCTGGACCTGCGTGACCATGCCCTCTGCCGGAAGGCAGATCACATAGCCCGAGCGCCCGTTCAGCGTGACGTCCTCGTCGCGCACCGCGCGCATATGCACCCCGGTCGAGCCGATGGTGGAACAAGCCGCCCCCGGCGTGCCGGTATGGACGCCCGCGCCGAGCGCGGTCATCACCATATCCACGTAGCCAAGGCTGACGGGCGTGCCAGCCAGCAGCCCCGTCGCCTCGGCAGCCGCGTCGCTCAGTGGATGGGTCTCGCGGCTGCCATCAAGTATCGGCGGCAAAAGATGGCTGCGGCCCCGCAGCTCCAGCGCCTCGATCACGAGGTCGGAATAGCTGCGGGTGCGGAAATCACCAAAGGTGAAGCTCGCCTCGGAGGGATCGGTCGCGCGGACGCCCGTGAGGTTCAGATAGAGCCAGTCCTTGCAATGCAGCGCCACCTCGGCGCGGTCCAGCAGATCGGGGCAATGGCGATCCATATGCGCCATCTGCGCACCCTGCTGACAGGTATTGAGCGCGGTGCCAGTAGCGCGGAAGCGAGCCGCGTCGCGGCCGTGCCCAGCCAGCCTGCGGGTCGTCTCCGCCGCGCGCGCATCGAGCCAGAGCCAGGCGTCACCGACCGGGCGATCGCCCTGCCCTACGAGCCACGTCCCATCGCCCTGCGCGGTCACGGCCAGCGCGGCGGTGCGGCGGGCGAGCCCGTCGACACGCTCGCCGAGACTGCGCAGCGCGCTGGCGCAGTCGGCCCATGTGCGGTCCATATTCTGGGTCGCGGCCCCGTTCGGGCCGCTGTCGTAGCGGTTCGGCACGGCCGCCGCCGCGATCTGCCGCCCAGACAGATCGAAGGCCACAGCCTTGATGACGGAGGTTCCCGCATCGATGCCGATAATGATGTCGCGATCAGCCATACTGCACCGTTTCGGGACGCAGATGGCGAGCCACGCAAGGCGCTTGTGCCATGCGACCTCCTCCCTTGATTTGCGACCGCGGCCCCTCCAGCCAATGCGGTCTTGTCGGGGACAAATCTGCCCTCGAGACGCATCAAGCATACCCAAGCCCGACCACATGTCGAGTGTATTTTTTTTCTTTCTTTGTAATTTTTTTCAGGTATGGTGATCAGCACGAACCGAACGCCACTGCCCGCCAAACGGAGGAAAAGGCTGGCAAATTCAGTGGATTCGGCAAGTGGCAGGCGGAACGGGCATCGGCACGATTCGTCTTGCGAAACGGGAGGATGGCGGTCTGCACTTTGGATAGGCCGTGCGAGATCTCAGCCGTGACACGCACCCCGACGACGCCGCCCGCGCGGCGCGCGACAGGTGCTGGTCTCAAGCGCGCCAGGATCGAGCGAGCCGGTGTCGTTTGGCGCCCGGGTCAACATCTCCCGACACAGGATCAACAGGCCCCGCCGGGGCCCGAGGGGAGGAGCGACAGGCCATGAATGCCACCGATATTTCCATGAAACCGCGTATCGGCCGGCGGGGCGTCATTGTCGGCGCCGTGGCGCTGTGCACCCTCGTCGCGATCGGGCTCGACACCACCGTCGTCACCATCGGCTCCGAGCAGGACACCCGCGTTGACGGGTTCTCCCCCGATGCCTATGGCACCAAGGAATTCCCCCGCATCCGCGACGATGTGGCCAAGCGCGCCGTCGACGCCAAGACGCTCGCCGCCGCACTGGCCGAGGACAAATCCGCGGCCGCCAAGAAATACGGCACCGGTGGCGCGATGCCTGTGCTGCCCGTGCGCGTGACCGGCACCGTCGGCGAAGGCAAATCGGGCATTTACGATATCAATGTCGATGGGCTCGACAATGTGCGCATCCGCGTCCAGACCGGCCCCGCGATCAACGGCACCGACCTGCGCGACGCCCCCGGCGACATCTCCTTCGGCGCCTTCAAGAACCAGATCGAATATCAGGATGCCGGCGCGGGCGTTAACCGCGCGATGAAGGCCGAGGTGCTTGACGGGATCGATACCGCCAACCTGACCGGCAAGACGGTGACCGTCACCGGCGCCTTCAAGCTGATCAATCCGAAGATGTGGCTGATCACGCCGGTCGAGGTGAAAGTCCAATGACCGTGCAGCAAAGCATTCGCCCCGAGGCGCCGCGAGGGACCGGCGAGGTCGTCATGTCGGCTCGCCACGTCGCCAAGCATTACGGTGCGGTGAAGGCGCTCAAGGGCGTGAATTTCGACATCCATCGCGGTCAGGTGACGACGCTGTTCGGCGAGAACGGCGCGGGCAAATCGACACTGATGAAAATCCTCGCGGGAATCGTGACGCCGACCTCGGGGCAGATTCTGCTCGACGGCGAACCGGTCACCTTCAACGGCGCGAATGACGCGCTGGCGCAGGGCATCTCGATCATCCACCAGGAGCTCGCGCTCGCGCCGAACCTGAACGTGCGCGACAACATCTTCATGGGGCGCGAAATCCGCACCCGCCGCGGCGTCGATTTCGCCGAGGAAGAGCGGGTCACCCGCGCCCTGATGGAAGAGCTGGAAGAAGAGATCGACCCCCTCACCCCGGTGGAGGAGCTGCGTCTCGGGCAGCAGCAGATCGTCGAGATCGCCCGCGCCCTGCAGGCGAAAAGCCGCATCCTGATCATGGACGAGCCGACCTCGGCGCTCTCGGCCTCGGAAGTGGAAGTGCTGTTCAAGGTGATCAACGACCTCACTGCGAAGGGCGTCAGCATCGTCTATATCTCGCACCACCTCGAAGAGGCGCTGGAAGTGACCGATCACGCGGTCGTGCTGCGCGATGGCGAAATGACCGCCTACGCGCCACGCGACGAGATCGACCTCGAATGGATCGTGCGCAACATGGTCGGCGAAGGGTTCGACCTCGGCACGCCCCCCGACAGCAAGATGGGTGAACCCTCGCTGATCGTCGAAGACCTCTGCGTTCCCGACCCGTCGGGTCACGGGCTGGTGGTCGATCACATGAGCCTCAGCGTGCGCGCGGGCGAGATCGTCTGCATCTACGGTCTGATGGGCGCCGGGCGCACCGAAATGATGGAATGCGCCGCCGGGCGTTTGCGCGCGAAAAGCGGCGCGGTGAAGCTGCACGGGCGCGACATCTCGCATATGTCGATCGCCGAGCGCATCGAGGCCGGGCTGGTGCTCGTCCCCGAGGATCGGCAGCGCGACGGGCTGGTGCAGACGATGACCGTCGGCCAGAACCTGTCGCTGTCCTCGATCGGCGCCTTCACGCGCGGGCTGTTCACCAGCCGCAAGGACGAGCGCAAGGTGATCGACGACTCGATCCGCGAAGTGACCGTCAAAACCGATGGCGGCGGCGCGATGATCGGTTCGCTCTCGGGCGGCAACCAGCAAAAGGTGGTCATCGGCAAGATGCTCGCCACCCGGCCCGAGGTGATCCTGCTCGACGAGCCTTCGCGCGGCATCGACATCGGCGCCAAGGCCGAGGTCTTCAAGCTGCTCGCGCGCACCGCGCAGGACCGCGGGCTGGCGGTTCTCTACTCGACCTCGGAAGTCGGCGAATGCCTGAGCATCGCCCACCGGATCATCGTGATGAACAGGGGCCGGATCGCGGCCGAGTTCGATCACACCGCAACCAAAGAACAGATCATGGCCGCCTCTGGCGAAGCCGTGCACCACTAAGGGAGGCCAACATGGCGGACGTTACGAATTCCAAGCCCGCATCGGGCGGCATGGGCCTGAACATCGGCAAGATCCTTCTGGAGGGCCGCGCATTCTTCGCCCTCGTCGCGATCATCGCCGTCTTCTCGATCCTGTCGCCGGTCTATTTCAGCATCGGCAACTTCCTGATCATGTCGTCGCATGTCGCGATCTTCGGGCTGCTGGCGATCGGCATGCTGCTGGTGATCCTGAACGGCGGCATCGACCTGTCCGTGGGCTCGACGCTGGGCCTCGCCGGGGTCGTCGCGGGCTACCTGATGCAGGGGGTCGAGATACCGGCCGCCGGTGTCGTGCTTTACCCGCCGGTCTGGGCCGTGGTCGTGCTGACGATTTGTCTGGGCGCCTTCGTGGGCCTGATCAACGGCGTGCTGATCGCGTTCTTCAACGTGCCCGCCTTTGTGGCCACGCTTGGGATGCTCTATGTGGCGCGCGGTGTCGCGCTGCTGATGACGAACGGCCTGACCTACAACAACCTTGGCGGCGCGGAAGCTCTGGGCAATACCGGGTTCGACTGGCTCGGCTTCAACCGCATAGCGGGGGTGCCGATCGGGGTGATCGTGCTGGCGCTGGTCGCGCTGACGGTCGGCCTCGTGCTGGCACGCACCGCCTTCGGTCGCTGGCTCTACGCCTCGGGCGGTAACGAGCGCGCGGCGGAACTCTCCGGCGTGCCGACCCGCAGCGTGAAAATCTCGGTCTACGTGCTGTCGGGCATCTGTGCCGCCATCGCGGGCCTCGTGCTGTCGTCGCAGCTGACCTCGGCAGGCCCCACCGCAGGCACCACCTACGAACTGACCGCCATCGCGGCCGTCGTCATCGGCGGGGCCGCCCTGACCGGCGGGCGCGGCAACGTGCGCGGCACGATGCTGGGCGCTTTCGTCATCGGCTTCCTGAGCGACGGGCTCGTGATCATCGGCGTCTCTGCATACTGGCAGACCGTCTTTACGGGCGCCGTGATCGTGCTCGCCGTGCTGCTCAACAGCCTGCAATACGGCCGCGCACGGCGCTGAGACTTCGAGGACGCGGGACAGGGAGGTTCCGCGCCCGAATACCCGCCGGACCTATCCGGCATCTACAACAACCCCACGGGAGGAAACCCAACATGAAATTCACCAGGCGCACCATTCTCGCGACCGTCGCAATGATGCCGTTGATGGCACAGGCCGCGATGGCTGACGGTCTGATCTCGATCATCGTCAACGATCCCTCGAACCCCTACTGGTACACCGAGGGCGAGGTCGCCAAGGCCACCGCCGAAGAGCTTGGCTATGACGCCAACGTCTCCGCTCACAAGGGTGACACCAACACCGAGAGCAACCTCGTCGACACCGCGATCACCAACAAGGCCAAGGCGATCATCCTCGACCCGGCGAACGCGGACGGTTCGGTCGGTGCTGTGAAGAAAGCGGTCGAAGCCGGTATCCCGGTCTTCATCGTCAACGCCGAGATCAACCAGTCGGGTCTCGCCAAGGCACAGCTGGTGTCGAACAACGCGCAAGGTGCGGCGCTCGGCGCGATGAAATGGGTCGAGGCGATGGGCGAGAAAGGCTCCTATGTCGAGCTGTTCGGCGCCCCGTCGGATAACAACGCGCAGACCCGCTCGAACGGTTTCGAGACGGTGCTGAGCCAGTATCCCGACCTCGACAAGAAGGCGCAGGAAGTCGCCAACTGGGACCGCACGCAGGGCTATTCCAAAATGCAGTCGATGCTGCAGGCCAACCCGGACATCACCGGCGTGATCTCGGGCAACGACGAAATGGCGCTCGGTGCGATCGCCGCGCTCAAGGAAGCGGGCAAGCTCGACGGCATGGTCGTCGGCGGCTTCGACGGCTCCCCCGATGCGGTCGACGCGGTCAAGGCAGGCGAGATGACCTACACCGTGCTGCAGCCGGTCGCGATCTTCGCCGAGCAGGCCGTGCGTCAAGCCGATCACTTCATCCAGACCGGCGAGCTGGAAGTCTCGGAAGAGAAGCAACTCTTCGACTGCATGCTGATCGACTCGAGCAATGTCGGCTCCTACACCGGCCCGTTCACCCTGGATCAATCCTCCTGATCCGGCGCAACGGAACACTGGAAAGGGGGCCGCGCGGCCCCCTTTTTTCGTTTTGACAGGCGCGTTGGGAGTTCGGGAACGTCACGCCGAACGCGACTTCGCAACGAAGAAAGGGCGCCCGCCCGGGCGCCCATTTTCTGTGTTCTGCAAAGGGTGACGCGCTCAGCGCGCGGCCATCGCCTCCAGCGGCAGCGGCGTGATCCGCGAGGCGTGACCGGCGGTGCCAAACGCTTCGAACCGCGCCTTGCAAAGCTGCTGCATCAGCGCCTTGCCCTCGGTCAGATATTTCCGCGGATCGAATTCGCCGGGCGTCTCGGACAGGACTTTGCGCACGCCTGCCGTCATCGCCATGCGGTTGTCGGTGTCGATATTCACCTTGCGCACGCCCGAGCGGATGCCGCGCTGGATTTCCTCGACCGGCACGCCCCAAGTCGGGCGCATATCGCCGCCATAGCTGTTGATCATCTGCCGCAGATCCTCGGGGACGGAGGACGAGCCATGCATGACCAGATGGGTATTGGGCAGGCGGCGGTTGATCTCTTCGATGACATTCATCGCGAGAATGTCGCCATCGGGCTGGCGGGTGAACTTGTAGGCGCCGTGGCTCGTGCCCATCGCCACAGCCAAAGCATCGACGCCGGTTTCACGCACGAAGCGTTCGGCTTCTTCAGGGTCGGTCAGCAGCTGCTCTTCCGAGAGCTTCTCGGTCGCACCGTGGCCGTCTTCCTGATCGCCCATGCCGGTCTCCAGCGAGCCGAGCACCCCCAGCTCGCCCTCGACCGAGACACCGCAGGCGTGCGCCATCTCGACCACGCGCGCGGTGATATCGCGGTTATAGGCGTAATCGGCGGGTGTTTTGCCGTCGGCCAGCAGAGAGCCGTCCATCATCACCGAGGTGAAACCGTGCTGGATCGCGGTGGCGCAGGTGGCCAGATCGCTGCCGTGATCGAGATGCATGCAGACCGGGACTTCGGGGAAGGTCTCGACCAGCCCGTCGATCAGCCGCGCCAGCAAGCGGTCCCCCGCATAGGCCCGCGCGCCGCGCGAGGCGGCAAGGATCACCGGCGCATCGGCCTCGCGCGCGGCGGTCATGATCGCGAGCCCCATCTCCATGTTCGAGATGTTGAAGGCAGGCACGGCATAGCCGTTCTCCGCCGCGTGATCGAGCAACTGGCGCAGGGTGATGCGGGCCATAGGTCAGGTCTCCTCCGAAAGATATGTCTTGATGATCTCGACCTCTTCCGCTGCGCCGAACACGAGCGGCACGTTCTGGTGCGGCGCCTCCGGCACGAGATCGAGAATGCGCTTGGTGCCATCGGTGGCGCGCCCGCCCGCCGCTTCAATCAGGCAGGCGATCGGCACCGCTTCATAGGCCAGCCGCAGCCGCCCTTCGCGATAGCCCTCGCGCCGGTCCGCCGGATAGAGGAACGCGCCGCCTTTCAGCAGGATACGGTGCAGTTCACCGACCGCCGCCGCCAGCCAGCGCATGTTGAAATCGCGCCCGCGCGGACCATCCGCACCGGCGCGCAACTCGGCGGCCCAGCGTTGCAGACCCGGGCTCCAGTGACGCTCGTTCGAGGCGTTGTAAGCGATGGTCGATGCCTTGGCCGACAGCCGGACATCCTGCGCCGTCATGCGGAAATCGCTGCCATCATAGGTCGCGATCTGCACCCCCTGCCCGGCCGTGAACCCGAAATCCAGCGAATGTCCGAAGGAGGCGTAGCCAGCCGCGATCGCCTCCGAACCCGGACGCCGGAAATCGGCGGGGCCGGTCGGATAGATCGCAAACAGCATCCCGAGCGGCGCGCCGATACCGATCGAGCCCGACCCGTCGATCGGATCGATCGCGAGATCGAATTGGCCCTCCGGGTCGAGCAGCTCGACCTCTTCGGCCTCTTCCGACAGCATGTGCCGCACGCCCAGCCCGGCGAGCGCCGCAAGGATGTGGTCATGCGCGCCGACATCGAGCGCCTTCTGCACATCGCCGCTCTCATTCTGACCGCAGGTCGCGGCCGGATCGCCGGGCAACCGGCCCGCCGCGAGCCGCTGCTCGATCGGGGGCAAGGCATCCGCCAGCGCGGCGATGATCTCTCCAAGCCCGCCATCAGGCAGGCAGTCACGCAGGTACGCCGCCTGCGAGGGACGGTCGTTCGGCAAGGTCAGCATGTGGGAATTCCGTCAGTGAGTTGGGACCGGGCGGCGAACCGCCCGACCCTCGGGAGTTCGCTCAGTCCGTCGTGTGATACTTGGCGTCGACCGCGTCAATGGCCTGAACGTTGCCCGCCGATTTCCCCTCGGGATCGAAGGACGAGGACAGGAAGGCATCGGCGATGTCTTTCGCGAGCTCCGCACCCACGACCCGCGCGCCCATCGTGATGATATGCGCGTTGTTCGAGGTCGCCGCCTTGCCCGCCGAGTAAGTGTCGTGGGTTTGCGCGGCGCGGATACCCGGCACCTTGTTGGCCGAGAGGCAGACGCCGATCCCTGTGCCGCAGCACAGGATCGCCCGGTCATAGGTTCCGGCTTTCACGCCCGATGCGACGCGATCCGCGAGGTTGGCGTAGAATTCATCCGGCCCGGCCTCGGTGCGCGAAGCTTCAGTCACCTCGTAATCCGGGTTCTGGCTAAGATATTCGGCCAGGATCTTGGCGAGCGGTTCGCCGGCGCTGTCGCCGGCCACTGCGATTTTCATGACAGTTCCTCCGTTTTGACTTGTGCGTCCAGCGCGGCGTTGCAGCGCGCGAGAAGGTCGAGATATCCGGCCACGTTCCAAGCGGAGCGACCGATGAACAGCCCGTCGATATGCGGGCAGGAGATCAGCTCTGCGCAGTTGTCGGGATTGACCGAGCCGCCGTAGAGGCAGGGCACGCGGCGGCCCGTCACCTCCTGCGCGACCGCGATGATCTCGGCCTGACGGGCATCGGCGTAATCGGCCGTGGCGGGGATACCGTTTTCGCCGATGGCCCAGACCGGCTCGTAGGCCAGCCAGATCTCGGCCTGTTTCTGTTCGTCCGACAGTTTCGACAGCGCGCCGCGCACCTGCGTGGCCAGCACTTCTGCGGCCCGCCCCTCTTCGCGATCCTCGAGCGTCTCGCCGATACAGATGAGCGGGATCAGCCCATGGCGCACCGCAGCCTCCGTCTTGAGGCCGACCGTCTCGTCGGTCTCGCCGAAATGGGCGCGGCGTTCGGAATGGCCGAGCTCCACAATGTCGAGACCGCAATCCACCAGCATCGGCGCGGACACTTCGCCCGTCCAGGCGCCGGCATCGGCCCAATGCATGTTCTGCGCACCGACCAGCGCGGGCGTGTCAGCCAGCGCGGCCTTGACCTGCCGCGTCGCGGTGAAGGGCGGAATGACAAAGCTCTGGATACGCGGCGACAGGGTCGCAGCCGCGAGGCCATCCGCCCAGGCCAGCGCCTCGGACAGGGTTTTGTTCATCTTCCAGCTGGTGCCGATCCAAACCTCGGGCATGTCGAACGCTCCTCCGTCGTGTTGAGGTTAAATAACATGCGCCACGTTAGTTTCAACATTATTTTTGTTACTTTGTGATTTTTAATTGTTAGAACCTGTGACCGCTGCTAGCGTTCGCGGCATAGGAGGATCCCATGCTCGATCACGCTCAAGTCGCGGCCAAAGCCGCTATCGACCCTGAAAACTTTGCCCTCGCCAATTGCCTGCGGGCGTTGGCCATCGACGCGGTGAATGCTGCCAATTCCGGCCATCCCGGTGCGCCGATGGGCATGGCCGACGCGGCCACCGTGCTGTTTCGCAATCATCTGAAATTCGACGCCTCGGCCCCCGACTGGCCCGACCGCGACCGCTTCGTTCTGTCGAACGGCCATGCGTCGATGCTGCTTTACGGGCTACTGCATCTGACCGGCTACGAAGACATGACGCGCGACCAGATTCGCAATTTCCGGCAATGGGGCTCAATCACGGCCGGCCATCCGGAATGGGGCCATGCGAAGGGCGTCGAGACGACGACCGGCCCGCTGGGACAGGGTTTGGCGACCGCCGTCGGCATGGCACTGGCCGAGCGCGCGCTGGCCGCCGAGTTCCCCGGCCTCGTCGATCACCGCACCTGGGTGATGCTGGGCGACGGGTGCCTGCAGGAAGGGATCGGACAAGAGGCGATCTCGCTTGCGGGGCATCTCGGGCTGGGCAAGCTCAACCTGCTTTACGACGACAATGACATCACCATCGACGGGCCGACCTCGGTGTCCTTCTCGGAGGATGTTCCGGCGCGGCTTGCGGCCTGCGGCTGGCATGTGATCCGCTGCGACGGGCATGACGCCAAGGCGCTCGACGAGGCGATGGAAGCGGCGAAGGCCGAGACCGCGCGTCCCAGCTTGATCGCGATGAAGACGGTGATCGGCTTCGGCTCGCCGAACCGGGCGGGCACGGCGAAGGCGCATGGTGCACCGCTCGGGGACGAGGAAGGCGCGCTGGCCAAGCAGGCGCTCGGTTGGGACGCAGCGCCGTTCGATATCCCCGAGAACCTCGCTGCAGCCTGGGCCGCCATCGGGGCCCGTGGCACGCAGGCCCGCGCGGAATGGGAGGACGCCCTCGCCGCCTCGAGCAAGGCCGCCGAGTTCACCGCCCGCGTCGCGGGCAAGCTGCCCGAAGGCTACGCCGCCGCCGTCGAGGCTGCGCGTGCCGAGCTGTTCGAGAAACCGCAATCGGTCGCAACCCGCAAAGCCTCGCAGATCGCGCTGGAGCATCTCGCCAAGGCGGTGCCTGCGATGATTGGCGGCAGCGCCGATCTCACCGGCTCCAACCTGACGCGCGTTGCCGCGGTCGACTCTTCCTACACCGCCGCCCAACCGGGCCGCTATATCGGCTACGGTGTGCGCGAGTTCGGCATGGCGGCGGCAATGAACGGTCTCGCGCTGCATGGCGGCTTCAAACCCTATGGCGGCACGTTTCTCGTGTTCTCGGATTACGCGCGCAACGCGATCCGCCTGTCCGCCTTGATGGGGCTTGGCGTCACCTATGTGATGACCCACGACTCCATCGGTCTGGGCGAGGACGGCCCCACGCACCAGCCGGTCGAACATCTGGCCTCGCTGCGCGCGATCCCCAACCTCAACGTGTTCCGGCCCGCAGATGCGGTGGAGACGCTGGAGGCATGGGATATCGCGATCCGGTCGACAGGCACGCCGTCTTTGCTGGCGCTGTCGCGGCAAGGTGTACCGCAACTGCGGGGCGCGGGGGATGAGAACCTGACCGCGCGCGGCGCCTATGTGATCCGCTCCTTCGGGGAGGGCCGCGACGTAACACTTCTCGCGACAGGGACCGAGGTGGCGCTGGCCGTGGAGGCCGCAGAGGCGCTGCATGCGGACGGCGTCAATGTCGCCGTGGTCTCGATGCCATGCTGGGAGTTGTTCGACGCGCAGTCCGAGGAGTACCGGGCCGAAGTTCTCGGCACCGTGCCGAGGATCGCTGTCGAGGCCGCGTCGGCCTTCGGCTGGACCCGCTACGTCGCGCGCGAAGCGGATGTGATCGGCATGCCGGGCTTCGGCGCCTCCGCTCCCGCAGAACGGCTCTATGCCGAGTTCGGCATCACCAAAGATGCGATCGTTGCGCGCGCCAAGGCGCTGATCGCGGGCTAAAGTTGGTGCGGGCCTGAGCGACAGGCCCGCGCTTTTTCCTCAGCCGTCGAGGCGGCGCTCGATCCCCGACGACGAGCCTGTTGCCCCATCGACCAACCACAGCGTGCTTGGGCTTTCAGAGCGCCCGCGTGGTCATCGAAACCTGACAGCCCTCGAGCCCGCCACGCACCTCCGCGCCCGCGGGCAGAGGTTGCGGGCCGATGCGCGCGCCGGTGACGATGCAATGCTCCGCCCGCAACCCCGGCCCGATGACGGCGGCCCGCTCGGCAAGGAAGCTGAGGAAGCACAAGATCTCGGAGAGCGACATGCCCGCGGCCATCGTGGGCGGATCGGAAGGCGTGCCGATCGCAAGCGGCAGGCGCGTCAGATCGCGGCTCTGCCAATCCGGGACCTCGTCGCCCAGCACGATCGCCTGGTTCGAGAACCGGTCCGCCATCTGCGCCAGCGGCGGCTGTTTTTCGAGCGCGGCAAAGCGCGACTGCAGCACCTCGAAAGCGACATGAACGCTGCCGATCGCATCCACAATCTCGGCAGGCTTGGCCTTGGGCGAAATATCGGCGCGCAGTCGCACGGCGATCTCCAACTCAAGCCGGGCATGGGGCGCGACGGCGAGGGTCGTCCCCGACGGGTGGATCGCTCGGTTCAAAACAGGTGCGCAAGACAGGTCGCGCCCGCCCAAAAGCGCGTGTTTCCAGCCGCCCACCGGACCGAGATGGCGCAGGCTCTCGGCCTGCACCGCATAGGCCTCCGCCGGGCTTTCCGGGAGCGGGTTCAGCGCGTCGAGCGTCTCGCCGTCATTCGCGGCGGCCAGAGCTTCTGCTGCGCTTGCGATTTGGTCACGCTGCATGATGTGCAACCTCTTCTTTCATAGCTTCGCGCGGGATAATCGCGCCGGGATTCCGGACGACGCAGCTTGCGAGCCGTGCGCCATCGAGAATTGCCGCCTCCAGCGGCTTGCCGCGTTGCAGGGCAGAGAGAAGCGCGGCGTCGAAACTGTCGCCTGCGGCGGTGGTGTCGACGGCCGCGACGGGCTTGGGCAGCGCAACCCGTAGCGCTTTACACGATGCGTCGCGCGCCAGCACGGTGCCGCCGCCGGTCGTCAGCACGATCATCCCCGGCGCATGTGTCTCGCAGCGCGCCATGCCCGCCTCGGGGTCGGTCTCGTCCCAAAGGGCCGCGAGATCGTCGAACGACGGCAACGCGAGGCTCGTCACCGCCAAGGCGCGCTCCGTCCACTCCGCCGCCTCGGCCCGGTCGCGCCAGAGCCGCGGGCGGTAATTCGTGTCATAGGCGACGGTGACGCCGCGCTGGCGCAGCGCATCGAGCTCCGCCAGCAGCCGCGCGCGCGCCTCCTCGGGAAGGATCGCCAGAGTGATACCGGAGAACAGCAGAACGCGCGCCTGACCGAGCGCCGCGACCTCAGTCCCTTCCGCGCCGAACATCCGGCGCGCCGGCGCCTGATCGCGCCAATAGGTGAAGCTGCGCTCACCCGTGGCATCGGTGGCGATGAAGCTCAGCCCCGGGCTGCCATTGGCCTCGGCCCCGATCGCCTCGATCTCGACACCCTCCTGCGCAATCGTGTCGCGCATCCAGCGGCTCATCCCGTCTTCGCCCAGCCGCGAGAGATAGCCGACCCGCAGATCAGGCCGCAGCCGCGCGAGATAGATCGCCGCGTTGAGCGTGTCACCGCCGAGGCGACGATGGAACAGATCGGGCGTTGCGGGATCGTTAGTGAACTCGGCGAGAGGCTCGCCGATGCAGAGAAAGTCCAGCATGTAAGGCTCCGATCAGGCAGGCGTTACCGGGCTCGGAAGCGGGCTTCCGGCCAGATAGGCGTCGATATTGGCGATCACCAGCTGCGCCATCGCACGCCGCGCCTCGTTCGTCGCCGAAGCGATGTGCGGCGTGAACAGCGTATTGGGCGCGCGCAGAAGACCGTCCTCCGCCCCATCGGGCGCGACAGGTTCGACTTCGAACACATCGAGCGCAGCAGACCCCAGCGTGCCACCATGCAAGGCCGCGGCCAGCGCCGCGCTGTCGACGACCGAGCCGCGCGCGACATTGACCAAGGTGCCCTCGGAGCCCAGCGCCTCCAGCACCGGCGCATCGACGATATACCGCGTCTCGGGCGTGGCCGAGAGCGTGACGAACAGGACATCGCTTTCGGCGGCCAGCGTCCGGGCGTCGGAGCGCCACGCGTCCGGCGCATCATCATGGGGCTTGCGCGCGTGGTAGATCACATCGCCCCCCAGCGCGCGGAGCATATCCGCCAGCGCCCGCCCGATCCGGCCATAGCCGAGGATACCCGCCCGGCAGCCGGTCAGCGCCTGACCCAGCCGCGGTTTCTGTCCGTTCGACCAACCGCCGGAGCGCAGCAGCCGCTCGCCCTCGCCGATCCGGCGCCGCACCGAAATCGCAAGACCCAGCGCCAGTTCGGCCACTGCCTCCGACAGCACGTCGGGCGTAGTCGTCACATGGATGCCGCGCGCGGTCGCCGCATCCAGATCGACCGCATCGGTACCGACACCATTGACCGCGATCAGGCGCAGGTCGGGAAATTCAGCGATCTCCTCGCCCGAGAGGCCGCGCGCGCCGCTGGTCAGCACGACCTCGATGCCCTCGCGGGCCTCTGCATCGCGGGTAACCGGATGCTCGGCGCAGAACGCTTCCATCATGTCGGCGGGCTTCAACTCGATCAGTGCGAGGATCGACGGGTTCGATTTGGCCTCGTCCTTCATGAGATCTGCCCCAGGAAGTTGCGCAGACGCTCGGATTTCGGATTGCCGAAGAACTCCGCCGGCGGCCCTTCTTCGATGATCGCGCCCTGCTCCATGAAGATCACCCGGTCGGCAACGGCGCGGGCGAAATCCATCTCGTGGGTGACGCAGAGCATCGTCATGCCTTCGCGGGCCAGATCGATCATCGTGTCGAGCACTTCCTTGACCATCTCGGGATCGAGCGCCGAGGTCGGCTCGTCGAACAGCATGATCCGCGGCTCCATGCAGAGCGCCCGCGCAATCGCGACCCGCTGCTGCTGGCCGCCGGAGAGTTGGGCGGGAAACTTGTCGGCCTGCTCCGGGATCTTCACGCGCTCCAGATATTTGCGCGCGGTCGCCTCTGCCGTGGCCTTATCCGCACGTCCCGTTTTAAGCGGAGCGAGCGTGCAGTTCTGCAGAACAGTCAGATGCGGGAACAGGTTGAATTGCTGGAAGACCATCCCGACATCGCGACGCACCTTGGCGACGTTCTCGCCGCCAGCCGTCAATTCGATCCCGTCGACGGTGATCTTGCCGTCCTGAATCTCTTCGAGCTGGTTGAGCGTGCGGATCAGGGTCGATTTGCCGGAGCCGGACGGACCGCAGACCACGATCCGCTCGCCTTGTTCGACCGTCAGATCGATCGACTTCAGCGCCTGAAACGCACCGAAGAACTTGGTGACGCCGCGCATCTCGACGGCGGGCTGCTGTGCTTGTGTCATGGGATGCCTTGTAGGGTGATCCGGCGCAGCGCGGGGGCTGCGCCGGATATGAAGTGAGATCAGTTCGTGGCCGTTTTCGGCGTCGCGGCTTCCTCAGCCGAGCCGTTGCGGACGAAATCGGGGATGTCCGTCGCGAGCCACTGCTCGGAGATCTTGTCCATCGTGCCGTCTTTCATCGCGGAACCGACGAACGCGTTGATCTTCGCCAGAAGCTTGTCTGCGCCCGGCTCGACCGCGATGCCCTGAACCTGGCTCGAGAGCGGGAACTTCTCGTCGAAGCGACCCGGCGCGGCCTTCTCGATCTGGGCGGCCACGACGTTCGACACGCCGATCAGCGGCACCTGACCCGAAAGCAACGCCTGCACCGCGCCTGCATCGTCGTCGAAACGGCGGATCGTTGCGTCATCGGGGGCGACCTTGGTCACGCCCGCATCCTGCGTCGAGGCGCGCACGACGCCGACCGAATCGCCCGACAGATCAGCCGGCTTGGAAACCTTCTCGTCCTTCTTGCCGTAGACCATGATCTCGATCCCGGCATAGGGGCGCGAGAAATCGACCCGCTTGGCGCGCTCGGGCGTGATGCCCAGCGAGGCGACCAGCACGTCGACCTGACCCGAGAGCAGGTAGGGGATGCGGTTCGGGCCGGTCACCGGCACGATCTCGATCTTGGTGCCGAGGTAATCGGCGAGCGCCTTGGCGGTATCGGCGTCATAGCCTTCCGGCTTGCCGGTGGTGCCCATCAGACCGAAGGGCGGGAAATCGACGAGCATGCCGACTTTGAGCACGCCGGCCTTCTCGACCTGATCGAGCGTGGTGGCCTGCGCCTGACCTGCCATCAATGCGCCGACCGTCAGGGCCGCCGTTGCAACTGTCTTGAGAAACTTCATGGATTACTCCTCCTAAACCTGAAGCGGGTGAAAAATCAGCGGGTGAATGCGAGGCGCATCCGCCCTTCCAACCGACGCGCGTAAAGCGACAGCGGCCAGCAGATGATGAAGTAGATCGCGGCCACCAGCCCGAAGACGACGAACGGGTCGAAGGTCGCGTTGTTGACGATCTGACCGGCGCGGGTCAGCTCGGTGAAACCGATGATCGAGGTCAGCGAGGTGCCCTTGATCAGCTGCACGAGGAAGCCGACCGTCGGGGCCACGGCGATCCGTGCCGCCTGCGGCAGAACCACATGCTGCATCCGGTCGCGATAGCTCAGCGACAGCGCGGTGGCGGCCTCGGTCTGCCCCGAGGGCACCGCCTCGATCGAGCCGCGCCAGATCTCGCCCAGATAGGCGCTGGCATGGAAGGTCAGCGCGATCGCCGCCGCCAGAAGCGGATTGATCGGCAGGTTCAGCACGGTCAGGCCGAAATAGAACAGGAACAGCTGCATCAGGAGCGGCGTGCCCTGGAAGATGCGGATGAACCCGGCGCTGATCCGGCGCAGCGCTTTCGAGCCTGAGCTGCGCGCCAGTGCCACGAACAGCCCGCCGATTGCGCCGCCGATGAAGGCGATGGCCGACAGCAGAAGCGTCCAGCGCACGGCCTCGATGATGAACAGGATGTCGGAAGGTCCGAATTGGCGGATCATGTCAGCGGCTCGCAGGATAGTTGAATACGGCGTTCTGGATGAGCTTGAAGAGCCCCGAGAACAGCAGCGAAAGGACAAGGTAGATGCCGGTCACGACGAAGTAGATCTCGAAGCTGGCGAAGGTCTTGGCGTTCAGATCTGCGCCGATGGAGGCCAGATCGTTTGCCGAGATCGTCGAGACGACCGACGAGGTCAGCATCAGGTAGATGAACTGGCTCGTCATCGCCGGATAGACGTTGCGCAGCGCCGGTTTCAGGATCACGTAGCGGAAAATCTGGATCGGCCCGAGACCCAGCGCGCGCCCGGCCTCGATCTGGCCATTGGGCACGGATTCGATCCCGGCGCGGGTAATCTCGGTCCCGTAGGCGCCGACATTGATCACCAGCGCGATCAGCGCCGCGACATTGGGATCGAGCGAGATCCCGATCGCGGGCAGCCCGAAATACAGAAAGAAGATCTGCACGAGGAAAGGCGTGTTGCGGATGATCTCGACATAGGCACCAACGATCGCGTGCAGCACCTTGGAATGCGACGTGCGCGCGGCAGCCCCCAGAACCGACACGATCAACCCCAGGATCATCGCCGCGAAAGACAGGCGGATGGTCAACCATGCGCCATAGAGCAGCAGGTCGAAATTCTCGAATACGGGCGTGAAATTGAAGTGATACACGTCGCCTCCCCTGCGTGTAACCACATGCCTGCTCGCTCCTCAACGATCGGACATATGCATTTTTAGATCGATCTAATTAGAACGATCTAAATCCTGAGTCGCAAATCACGGATGCGTGATGGTCTTTGGTGGGGATCAGTCGACGGGGCCGGTGGTGTCGCGCACCCGCAGGCGGGGCGTCACGATCTCGGATTTGAGCTCTGCGCTCGGGTCCTTGATCCGCCGCAGCAGCAGCTTAGCCGAGGCCGCCCCGATCTGGCGCGGGAAGACCTGCACCGTCGTCAGGCGCGGCGGCGCGCCGAGATCGATGAAGGACAGGTTATCGTGCCCCACCACCGAGAGATCGCGCCCCGGCATCAGGCCGAGGTCGAACAACCCCCGCAGCAGACCCGAGGCGAGAATATCGTTGAAGCAGATCGCGGCGGTCGGGCGCGGCTCCAGCGCCATCAGCATCGCGGCCGATTGCGGCGAGCCATCCCATTCCAGCGGCACGTCGATCACCCCGGCATTGACGAGCCCCTGCGCGCGCAACTCCTCTTCGAAGGCCCCGAGACGTTCTTCCCGCGTCGACACCTTCCCGGCGAGCGAAACAAAGGAGATCCGCCGGTGGCCGAGATCGCGCAGATGTCGCACGCTCAGTCGTACTGCGAGGCCGTGGTCGGACCCCGCGAAATCACTCAGATCGCGCCCGACATGGCGCATCGCCTGCACCAGCGGCACGCCTGCTGCGACCAGCTTCTCTATCGTGTCCGGCTCGGTTCCCTCGGCGGGAAAGAGGATGATCCCTTCGGCATCGTGCTCGCGCAACCGGCGCAGCAACCCTGACTGCCGCTCGGGATCATCGCGCGAGCTGGCCAGCATGACCTGATAGCCCTGCTCGTCCAGCTCGGCCTCGATCCCCTCGACGAATTCCGAGAAGAAGCTGTTCACCAGGTTCGGGATGATGACGCCGACCGTGCGGCTTTTCTGGCCGCGCAGACGGGCTGCCCCGCTATTGGGCACGTAGTCGAGCTCGGCGATGACCTTCTCGACCTTCTCGCGCGTCTTGTCCGCGACCAGATCGGAGCCGCGAATGACGAGAGAGGCGGTCGCGCGGGACACGCCCGCCGCCCGCGCCACATCCATCAATGTCGTACGCTTGACCGCCATAATCGCGGAGTAACGACACGAAGGCGATCACGCAAGCACGACAGATTCGGCGCGCCAACCGCTGCCAGGACGCGAGACCCTAGCGGTAATGCTTCTGCGTCATGTCGAAGGCGCCGCGCTTCAGATCCATCTTGAAGAACTTGTGGTCGCGCTTGAGGCGTTTCACCGCCTCGCGCCCGAAACACAGCAAGTCATCGACGAACAGGTCGAAGGGCTGCATCGCCTCGATGATGCGCGGCTCGATCCGGTAATCCAGTTCGCCCGCATCGTCGGAGCGCGCATGGGCCTGCGCCAGCGCCTGACCGCAAGCATGGGCATAGTCGCGCCAGCTGCCCTTCGAGAGATCGTCGAGATCGATATCGTCGCGGAACGGCGCGCGCTCGCGCGACATGAAGCTCATCTCGTCGATCTCCACGCTGCCGTAGAACACGTCGCCCTGCGCCAGATGCACCCGCTGGCCATGCGCGATCCGGTCGCCCTTGTCGCCGGCGACGAAATCATTCTCCGGCACGAGGCCTTCCAGCGCGGATTGGCGGGCGCGCTTGAACTCGATGATCAGATCGTCGCTCGCATCCTTGCTCGGCCCTTCGATCAGGCAATAGTAGCGCGGCAGCCCGAGCGAGGCCGTTCCCTGCCCGTGGCGGATGCAGACATCCTTCACCTTCAACTCGCCCGCGCGACCGCCCGGATCGATCCCGTTCTGCTTGGCCACGTCATTGATGTAGCCCTGAAACTCCGAGATTCGGCTGGAGATCGGCGTCAGTTCGTCATTCGCCCGGAAGCCCCGCCCGGTCTCGTTGAGATAGCGATCCCAGAGCCATTTCTTCCGGCTCTTGCGCGCCTTCTTGAACATCCGCTGGATCACCTTCGGGCTGTTATCCGGGCGCATCTGCTGGCTCGCCTCCTTGTCGTGACGGGCGTAGAGTTCCATCCCGTCGCGATAGCCCTCGACGAATTTTCGCACGATCTTCTCACGGTGCTTTTTCTTCTGATCGCCCTCTTCCTTGGCCGCGATCAGGAAGCCCGTGATCCCGCGCTTCAGATCCCAGGTGAAGGGGCCGTAAAGCACGTCGTCGAAATCGTTCACGCCGAAGATCGGCACGTTATCGGCATTGGGCATGATCCCGAAATTCTCGGGGTGGACGTCCCCGAGCGCCAGCACCGTCGGCATCCGCTCATCCTCGCCCAGCATGTCGCGGTGGAACAGAAGCGAGGTGCCGCGGAAGAAGGAAAACAGCGAATCCGCCAGTTCCTCGAACTTCTCGCCCGCGCCCTCGGCCTTCTCGTCGATACGCACCGCGTGGTCCTCAATGATCGTGGAGCGCACATGCAGGCGTCGCGCGAGCCCGGTCAGATCGCCCGGACGCATCACGCAGGGGTATTTCACATAGGCCTCGGCAAGCTCGCGATAGGCCTCGACGCGACTCTGGAGCTGTTCGACGGGCGCGACCCCGGTGGCCTTGCGCGACCGCTTCGGGCTTTGCGCTTTCGAATTGGAAGATTTCGGCTTGTTGTTGCCTTCGGCCATGGGAGGTGCTCCTTTTCGGGGTTCGCTCTCCTAACGGAAAGGCGGGCGAAGACGTTCCGAAAAACCGGCGTGAACACCAAAGATCAGGGCGTGTATTCCCCGCAAAGCGCGCGGGACAGGCGGGCGGCCCGCTCCTGCGGATCGTCGCGCGAGAGGACATGGGCGAGCTTTGTATAGGCCGCCTCGGGCGTCATGTCGCGCCCGTCGATCACCCCATGATCGCGCAGGATCGCCCCCGCCGCATAGGTGCCAAGCGCAATGCCGCCCTCGGGACATTGGCTGACCGCGATGACGGGGATCGCGCGCTCTTGCGCAGTGGCAAGTGCTGCGCGCACGCCGGGCGTGTCGGGCGCAGTGCCAGAACCGTAGCAACGCAGCACCAGCCCGTCGCAGGTCTTGGCGGCATGTTCGAGAAGGCTCTCCTCCGCCCCCGGCGCGACGGCCAGAACGGCGATCCGCGCGGGCCGGATCGGGTGGCGCGTCAGGCGCGGCCCCGGCTGGCTAGGCGGAATGTCGGACGGATCGGCGGCGAAGGCGTCGAAGGCGCGCGAATGGCTTTTGCGGACCCGCGCGCCGTGCAGCACGCGTCCTGCAAATTGCACCCAGACGCCGGGCTCCGCCTGCCCCGCTGCCGTGATCGCGTCGCGCAGATTTCGCGCGCCGTCATTGCCTTCGACCGACAGCGGCAGCATCGAGCCGGTCACGATCACTGGCTTGGCCAACCCTTCGAGCGCGAAGCACAAAGCCCCCGCCGTATAGGCCAGCGTATCGGTGCCATGGGTCACGATCACGCCGTCGTATCGGTCGTGATGCGCGGCAATGGTCTCGGCAATCCGGTCCCAGTCGGCGGGCGTGGCATTGGCGCTGTCGATCAGCGGATCGAGGCGCAGGGTCTCGACCTCGCGCCCCTCGGGCAGCGTGGCGAGGAACGCCTCGACCACGCCCTGCTGCGGCACGAAACCCGCGTCCGAGGCGACCATGCCGATCGTGCCGCCCGTATGGATCAGAAGCAGCGCCACGCCACGCGTCTCAGTGCCGCGACAGGACGCTGGAAGGCCGCGCGCGCGACAGCGACACCGTCAGCGCAGCCACGATCAACGCCTTGATCATGTCACCCGGGATGAAGACCAGCATCAGCGAGGTGCTCTCGATCAGGCTTTTGCCAAGCGCGAGCGACAGCCCGACGATCCCCATCGCGTAGGACAGCACGATCCCGCCAAGGATCGCCCCCACGAAGACCGAGGCACCCAGCGGCACGGAGCGCCACTTCTCGACGATGAAACCGGTCAGCCACGCGGCCAGCGGCCAGCTGAACAGGAACCCGCCCGTCGGGCCGAAGAAGACACCAAGCCCGCCGCGACCACCGGCCAGCAGCGGCAGACCCACGGCCACCAGCAGCAGGAACAGCAGAACCGCCAGCGCACCGCGCTTCGATCCCAGCACGGCGCCGGCCAGCATGATCCCAAGGCTCTGCGCCGTGATCGGAACCCCGAAGCCCAGCGTGATCTTCGGGATCAGCGCGAGCACTGCAATCAGGGCCGCAAACAGCGCGATCAGCGCGACATTCTTTTCCATCTCAAGTCTCCCTCTCGGATGTGAGCCCTCCGCGGGCCCGTAGCGCATCGCCGACATGGTCGGCATCGTCAAGCGCAAGAAGCGTGAAGGGCAGCACCAGCCGCCAGCTTGGCCGCCGGGTGGCGCGGGCGCGCCAGCTCTCGGTGAGGCGCCCCCCTTTGTTGGTCAGCACCGGCACCATGCGGATCACCAGCGCGATTGCGATCTCCAGCGCAGCGGTCGAAAGCCCGAAGCGGCGCAACGGCGTCGTCAGCCAGCGCACCACCGAGATCATATCACTCAGCCGCGTCGTCATCGACACGAGGTTCGCCAGCGCCACGGCAGAGATCATCCGCATCACGATCACCGCGCCCTGCACCAGCTCGCCGATCACCGCCTGCCAGATCGCGACGATCACGATGAAGGGCCAGAGCAGTTTCAGCGCCGCCAGCCCCGCGTGCAGGAAGGCGCGGCCCGGCAAGGCATAGGCGATCGCGATCGCCGTGACGACGCCCGCAAGGATCAGCGGGTTCTCGATGTAGAACAGGCCCACGGTCGCCACGCAGAGCGCCGCGAGCTTCAGACCCGCAGGCCAGTCATGGGCGGCGGTCTTAACGGGAGAGCTGAGCGATATCATCGGCCTCTCCCGCGCGGGTCATCTCTTCGACGTAGACGGGCAGCACCTCGCCCGCCGCGCCATGCATCCGCAGCCGTCCTTGGTCGAGCCAGAGGATTTCGTCGTAATGCTCCAGCTCGCGCGGGTCATGCGTCACCTGCACCAGCGTCCCGCGATAGAGCGTCAGCGCCCGGCCCAGCTGCGCCTTGGTCGGGATGTCGAGGCCCGAGAAGGGCTCGTCGAGGATCAGCAGGTTCGGGGCCATCGCGCTCACCGCCATCAGGCACAGAAGCTGCTTCTGGCCCTGGCTGAGCGTGGTCACATAGGCGTCGCGCCACGCCGCTTTGCCGAACTGCTCCAAGGTGCGATCGGCCATAGCCTCGGCCTCGGGCTTCTTCATTCCCTGCTGACGCAGCCCGAAGGAAATCTCTTCGATCACGGTCGGAAAGATGATCTGATGATCGGGGTTCTGGAACAGGATGCCGACCTCGTGCAGCGCGGCCTTCCGGTCGGCGGCCAGATCGTGCCCGTTGATCCGCAGGCTGCCCCGGCTCGGCGCGATCAACCCCGCCATCAGTCGCGACAGGGTGGATTTGCCCGACCCGTTGCGCCCCACCACGCCGATGCGCCGGGCGCGGGTCTCCAGCGAAATCCCCTCCAGCACCGGACGACCGTCAAGATCGTGGCCGAGATCGGAAATCGCGATATGGCTCGCGGAGGTTTGGGTCGCGCCGTCAGACATGCGCCGGGTCATATACGCAGACGCGCCGCGTTTCCAGACGCCCTGCACATAGCGAAAGGCGCGCGAGGTCTCCCCCGCGCGCCTTTGTCTCAAAGCTTGGTCGGCTTACCGAGGTTCGGTCCGCAGACCCTTCCAGATCGCCCAACACATCACCAGCAGAACCAGCGTGAAGGGCAAGCCGGTCGAGATCACCATCGCCTGTAGCGCACTCAGACCGCCGCCGATCAAAAGCACGATCGCGACCGCGCCCTCGAAAGTGGCCCAGAACACACGCTGCGGAACCGGTGCGTCGACTTTGCCGCCTGCGGTGATCGTATCGATCACGAGCGAGCCGGAGTCCGACGAGGTCACGAAGAACACGATGACCAGGACGATCGCGATGACCGAGGTGATCGAGGCCAGCGGAAGCCCCTCCAGCATCGCGAAGAGCGACAGCGGCGGGTTGTAGCTATCGATGACCTGCGCCTTCACCAGCGAGCCGGACGGATCCGAGATCACCTGATCGATCGCAACACCACCGAAGACCGCCATCCACAGCACGCAGACGAGCGACGGGATCAGCAGAACACAGATGATGAACTCGCGCACGGTACGGCCACGCGACACGCGGGCGATGAACATGCCGACGAAGGGCGACCAGGAGATCCACCACGCCCAGTAGAACGCGGTCCAGCCGTCGCGATAGCTGTCATCCGTGCGCCCGATCGGGTTCGACAGCGGGATGATGTCCTTCGCATAGGCCAGAAGACCTTGCCCGAAATCGGTGAAGATCATCAGCGTCGGGCCCGCGAAGAGCACGAAGAGCAGCAGCAGCGCCGCGATCCCCATGTTGATCTCCGAAAGCAGCTTCACGCCGCCATCGAGGCCGCGCAGCACCGAGAACAGCGCCACGCCGGTGATCAGCGTGATCAGGATGATCTGCACCGTGGTGTCGATCGGAACGCCGAAGACGTGGTTGAGACCCGCATTCGCCTGCTGCGCGCCGAAGCCGAGCGAGGTCGCAAGGCCGAACAGCGTCGCGAACACCGCGATGATGTCGATGATATGGCCGGTCCAGCCCCAGACTTTCTCGCCGAAGATCGGATAGAAGGCCGAACGGATCGTCAACGGCAGACCCTTGTTATAGGAGAACAGCGCCAGCGCGAGCGCCACGACCGCATAGATCGCCCAGGGGTGCAGACCCCAGTGATAGATCGTCGCGGCGAGGCCCATTTCCTTAGCCCGTGCGACGTTCTCCGGGATCAGATTGCCATCCGCATCGAAGGGCGAAGGCGTGCCCAGAGGCTGCGAGACCGCCATGTGATAGACCGGCTCGAGCACGCCGAAGAACATCAGGCCGATGCCCATACCGGCTGCGAAGAGCATCGCGAACCACCCCATATAGGTGAAGTCCGGCTCCGCATCCGTGCCGCCCAGACGCACTGCGCCATAAGGCGAGACGATCAGCGCGAGGCAGAAGATGACGAAGATGTTCGCGGCGCTCATGAAGAACCAGTCGAAGGTCGAGGTCAGCCACGGGCGCATCGCGCCGAACAGCGAACTCGCCTGTTCAGGCAGAGCCAGCGCATAGAAGACGAAGGCCACGATGGACAACGCCGAGATCATGAAAACAGGGTTGTGAATGTCGAAACCGAAGGGCCCTACATGCCCTTCGACGTTGTCTTGACCGATCTCATAGTCGGTCTCGATCAGTTGCGTGTCCCCTTCGGGGGCAGGGATGCCCTGAACTTCTTCAGGTTCGGCCATATGCCGTCCTCCTGTCCTTATTGGTTATATTGGTCCGCGTTATCCGCGTACGAGAAACACCGACGCATCGCTGTGCGCGGCGAGGTGGCCGCCATGCGACGCAAAGAGATAGTTGGCCGCGTTGGGCACATGCGTGGCCATCACCACCAGATCGGCCCCAAGATCGTCAGCCGTCTTCAGCAGCGTCTTGTCGAGATCAACGGCCGGATCGGGCACGATGACTGCCTTCGATGACCCCTTATGCCCAAACTCGTTGGCATGGCTCTGCGCGAAATCGTCCAGTTTCGCGGCATATTCCTTGGCATTGTGGCCGAATTCGCTCGGCTCTTGGCTAGTGACACCTATGAAAACAACTTCTGCGTCGTGTTTCGCTGCGATTTCCGAAGCGACTTTCAACGTCTTGCCCATCTTCTCGACATGACGCAGGTCGACCGGAACCATGATTTTTTCAAACATATCGATCCGTCCCTCAGTCTTGAAGCGCAGCACCCTATTGCAGGATGCAACGATATCCAACCAACCCAGTGTGTCACATTCGGTTCCGGATTTCGTGAAGAAAAATTAAAGAAATGACATGCCCGCCTCGGGGCCTGCGGCGCGCGGTCACATCGGCGCCGGATTCCGTCCTACGTCGCCGTATGACTTCCAGTTGGCTCAGGAAGGAGAGACCGATGCGTTTTCACAGCTCACTTGGAACAAGACTTAGCGCGATAGTCACCGTGATCGCGGTCGTTTTAGGCACGGCATTGCCCGCGCACGCGGCGCTCAGCTCGGCGGAACATAGGGCGGTGCTCGCGGCGCTGGATGACGAGTATCACGCGCAGGCCACCTATCGGGCGATCATGGAGAGGTTTGGCGCCGTGCGCCCCTTCTCGAATATCGAGCGGGCCGAGATTTCCCATGCTGCGGCGCTGATCGCTGTGCTGCGGGAGAACGGGCTATCCGTGCCCGCCAACCCTTATCTGAGCGGGGCCAAGCCTCTTGCCCCGGTGCCGGGCACGCTGGCCGAGGCCTGCGCGCTTGGCGTGCAGGCGGAGATGGCGAATTCCGGGCTCTATGACGGACGGCTCCTGCCGGCGGTCGCCGGGAATGCCCAACTTACCCAGATCCTGACGCGCCTGCGCGATGCCTCTCAGACCAAACACCTGCCCGCCTTCCAGCGCTGCGGGGGCGGTGGGCAGATGCAGGGGCGCGGCATGGGCGGCCAAGGGCGCGGCTATGGCGGCGGCAGAGGCCCCGCCTGGAACTGAGGCGCCCTGCCCTCCGAAGACACACCCCACGAATGCAAAACGCCCCGGCCTTTCGGTCGGGGCGTTTCGGTATTCAGACGAACCGGTCGGCTCAGCCGCGCTCTTCGACGATTTCGACGAGGTGCGGGATTTTCGCGACCATACCGCGGACGGCCGGGGTATCTTCCAGCTCACGGGTACGGTTCATCTTGTCCAGACCCAGACCTTTCAGCGTGGCACGCTGGATGGCGGGGCGACGGATCGGCGAACCGATCTGCTTGACGACGATGGTAGCCATTGATCGCTCTCCTTACGCTTCCGTGGCTTCGGCAGGTGCCTCAGCCTCGGGCTTCTTGAGGATGTCGGCCACTTTCTTGCCGCGGCGCGCAGCCACCTGACGGGGGCTTGCTTCGCGGGTCAGACCGTTCAGCGTGGCACGGATCATGTTGTAGGGGTTCTGGGTGCCGGTCGATTTCGACACGACGTCCTTCACGCCCAGCATCTCGAACACGGCACGCATCGGACCACCGGCGATGATCCCGGTACCTTCCGGTGCGGTGCGCATCACGACCTTACCAGCGCCGTGACGGCCCTCGATGTCGTGGTGCAGCGTGCGGCCATCGCGCAGCGGGACGCGGATCAGGTTGCGCTTCGCTTGCTCGGTGGCTTTGCGGATCGCTTCCGGAACCTCTTTGGCCTTGCCTTTGCCGAAGCCGACACGGCCACGCTGGTCGCCGACGACCACGAGGGCTGCGAAGCCAAAGCGCTTACCACCCTTCACGGTTTTAGACACGCGGTTGATCGCGACGAGGCGATCGGCGAATTCCGGGTTTTCGTCGCGGTCGTCGCGGCGGCCCCGGCGGTTGTCACGTTCTGCCATGAGGCATTCCTTCTCGTGATGGCGTGGTTTCACGCCGTTTGTCTCAATCCAGGTGCCCCGCCCCGAAGGGCGCGGCCCGGATCATCGGGGGGACGCGAACGTCCCCCACCAGTCTTAGAACTTCAGACCGCCTTCGCGGGCTGCGTCGGCGAGCGCCTTGATCTTCCCGTGGAACAGGAAGCCACCGCGGTCGAAGTAGCAGGTTTCGACACCGGCCTTCTTCGCACGCTCGGCGATCGCGGCGCCAACTTTGGCTGCCGCTTCGACGTTGTTCTTGCCGACCACACCGAGATCTTTCTCGAGCGTGGAAGCGGCGGCCAGAGTGCGACCGTTCACGTCGTCGATCAGCTGAACGCTGATGTTTTTCGACGAACGATGCACCGAAAGACGGGCGCGACCAGCGGCCATCTTGCGAAGCTTGTTCCGGACGCGCAGGCGGCGCTTGAGGAACAGATCCCGTTTGCTGTTTGCCATTTTCGCGTTCCTTACTTCTTCTTACCTTCTTTGCGGAAGATATACTCACCCTTGTAGCGGATGCCCTTGCCCTTATAGGGCTCGGGAGCACGCCATTCGCGGATATTTGCCGCGACCTGGCCCACCTGCTGCTGGTCAGAACCTTCCACAACGATCTCGGTCTGCTTCGGAGCGGTGACAGTCACGCCCTCCGGAACCTCGAAGTTGACTTCGTGCGAATAACCGAGCGACAGCTTCAGGACGTTGCCCTGCATCTGCGCACGATAACCAACACCCTGGATCTCCAGCTCCTTCTTGAAGCCTTCGGTCACGCCCTGGACGAGGTTCGCGACCTGCGAGCGGGTCATACCCCACTGCTGGCGCGCGCGCTTCGACTGGCCACGCGGGGTGACGGTGACGGCGTTGTCCTCGACAGCGAGGGTCACGTCGTCGGTCGCGGTGAAGGTACGGGTGCCTTTCGGCCCCTTCACTTCGATGGTCTGGCCCGACAGCTGCGCAGAAACGCCGCTGGGAAGCTCGACCGGTTTCTTACCAATACGAGACATTGAGCCCTCCTTAGAACACGGTGCAGAGCACTTCGCCGCCAACATTGGCGGATCGTGCGTTTGCATCCGACATCACGCCCTTCGAGGTCGAGACGATCGAGACGCCGAGGCCCTGACGGACCGACGGAACGTCTTTCGCGGCCATGTACACGCGGCGACCGGGGGTCGAGACGCGCTGCAGCTCGCGGATGACCGGGGTGCCCTCGTAGTACTTGAGGCTGATTTCCAGCTCCGGATGGCCGGCAGCAGACGTCGCCTGCTCGTAACCACGGATGTAGCCTTCGTCAGCCAGCACGTCGAGAACCCAAGCGCGAAGCTTGGAGGCCGGGGTGCGGACGGTGGATTTGCCACGCAGTTGTGCGTTGCGGATGCGGGTCAGCATATCGCCGAGAGGATCGTTCACAGACATGTCGCCCTCCTTACCAGCTCGACTTCACCATGCCGGGGATCTGACCGTAGGAGGCCAGGTCACGCAGCATGATCCGCGAGAGTTTGAGCTTACGGTAGTAAGCGTGGGGACGACCCGTGAGCTGGCAACGATTGTGCAGCCGGACCGCCGACGAGTTGCGCGGGAGTTCCGCGAGTTTCAGCGACGCCTTGAAGCGCTCTTCCATCGGGCGCTCCTGGTCGTTGATGATTTCCTTGAGCGCGGCCCGCTTGTCAGCGTACTTGTTCACAAGACGCTGGCGCTTCGCTTCGCGCGCAACCATGGATTTCTTAGCCATAAGTTTCGTTCCTCCGCGATCAGGCGTTGAAGGGCATGTTGAAATGCTTCAACAGCGCCTTCGCTTCGGCATCCACGTCAGACGTGGTCACCATGATGATGTCCATACCCAGAACCTCATCGACCTTATCGAAGTCGATCTCGGGGAACACGATGTGCTCCTTGAGGCCCATTGCGAAGTTGCCACGACCGTCGAAGGACGGCTTCACACCGCGGAAGTCGCGAACGCGCGGCATAGCAACGTTGATCAGGCGATCGAGGAATTCGTACATCCGGTCACCGCGCAGGGTCACTTTCGCACCCAGCGGCATCTCTTCCCGGACGCGGAAGCCAGCGATCGACTTCTTCGCCTTGGTCATCACGGCCTTCTGACCAGCGATGAGCGAGAGCTCTTCGGCGGCCTGCTTGACCTTCTTGGTGTCTTTCACGGCTTCGCCGACGCCCATGTTCAGCACGATCTTGTCGAGCTTCGGGATCATCATGTCGTTCTTGTAGCCGAACTCTTCTTTCAGCGCCGCCTTGATGGTGTCGCGGTAAAGAGCGCGAAGACGCGGAGTGTAGGTAGCTTGATCGAGCATCAGATCGCATCCCCCGTGGTCTTGGCGAAACGCACCTTCTTGCCGTCTTCCTCGCGGAAGCCGACGCGGGTGGCTTTGCCGTTTGCGTCCATCAGAGCCAGGTTCGACAGGTCGATCGGCATAGCCTTGGGCTGGCGACCGCCCTGGTTGGACTGGGTCTGACGCTGGTGGCGGATCGCAACGTTCACGCCGTCGACGACAGCTTTGCCGGCTTTCGGGTCAACAGAGGTGATCTCACCCTGCTTGCCCTTGTCCTTGCCAGCGAGAACGACGACCTTGTCGCCTTTGCGGAGCTTAGCAGCCATTACAGCACCTCCGGAGCAAGCGAGATGATCTTCATGAAGTTCTTCGCACGCAGCTCACGCACGACCGGCCCGAAGATACGGGTGCCGACCGGCTCGCCCGCGTTGTTCAGGATGACGGCGGCGTTGCGGTCGAAACGGATGGCGGTGCCATCGTCGCGACGAACTTCTTTGGCGGTGCGCACGACGACGGCCTTGCGGACGTCACCTTTCTTCACGCGGCCGCGCGGGATCGCTTCCTTGACCGACACCACAATGATGTCGCCCACGGATGCGTAACGGCGGTGCGAGCCGCCGAGGACCTTGATGCACTGAACCCGGCGAGCGCCGGAGTTGTCAGCAACATCCAGATTGGTCTGCATCTGGATCATGGGGTTACTCCCGACCTTTGGGGACGCCTATGCAGTAAGGGCCCCAGGGTTTCGAATACTGACGGATGGCCCCGGCTTACGCCGAAACCACGACCCGCCAGCGCTTGGTCTTCGAGACGGGTGCGCACTCTTCGATGCGAACAATGTCACCGGTCTTGAACTGGTTTTCCGCGTCATGGGCGCGGTATTTCTTGGACTTCCGGATCGTCTTCTTGAGAACCGGATGCGTGAAGCGGCGCTCGACCGAAACGGTTACGGTCTGGTCGTTTTTGTCCGACGTCACGGTACCTTGCAGGATGCGTTTGGGCATAGGAAGCTCTCCTTACTTCGCGGCTTCAGCGGCTTTTTGGTTCAGCACGGTTTTGATACGTGCAACGTCCCGACGAACGGTGCGCATGCGCGCGGTGTTCTCGAGTTGGTTCGTGGCCTGCTGAAAGCGGAGGTTGAAGGCTTCTTTCTTCAGCGAGACGAGCTGATCACGCAGCTCATCAGGCGTCTTCGCCTTGAGTTCTTGGGCGTTCATCCCGGGTCCTTTCTTGGCATCAGAGGGCCCCTCGCGGGTGACCCTGCTTTCTGATGGGTTATGTCGGTCCTGATTTCAGGAACTTGGGGCCAATATCAGAGCGAATCGAATATGGCAAGGATTGTTTGGCCTTCGGCCCGCTTTGGCGTAACAGGGGGATAAATCCACGCCCAGTTGCGAGAGCCCTAATGTCCGAGCCCAAGACCCAGATCGAGTCCCTCTTCGTCACCCGCCTCTACCGCTCTGCCCTATCCGAATTCGGCCCGAAGGTCGATACCGGCGAGCTGGAGGCGTCGTGCTACGCCATCGCCGAAGACGACGAGGCCGGGCAGGACTGGTGCGAGGAGAACGGCTATCCGGGCTACACGTCCTACGCCTCGCTCACTGACCTGCCCTGGCGCTTCCCGATCTTCGCGGACATGGTGAAGGCCCTCGACAAGCACGTCGCGGCCTTCGCCGAGGATCTGCAATTCGATCTGGGCGAGGGCAAGCTGGTGCTCGAAGACCTCTGGATCAACATCCTGCCCGAAGGCGGCACCCACAGCTCGCACCTGCACCCCCATTCGGTGATCTCCGGCACGACCTATGTCGCGATGCCCGACGGTGCCTCTGCGCTGAAGCTGGAAGACCCGCGCAGCGCCCGGATGATGGCAGCCCCAACCCGCCTCAAGACCGCCCGGCGCGAGCTGCAGCCCTTCATCTACATCGCCCCCGAGCCCGGCGAGGTGCTGCTCTGGGAAAGCTGGCTGCGCCACGAGGTGCCGATGAACATGGCTGAGGACGAGCGCATCTCGGTCAGCTTCAATTACAAATGGGTGGATTGAGACCGGCGCTTTGATCGCAATCATAGCCAAACTGGGTCTCACCTGATTTCCTTGCTGCGCAACCAGATAACGGGAGCGCAGCATGAAAACACTCGTCGCCTATGCCTCCAGCGAGGGGCAAACCCGCAAGATCGCGCGGCACGTCGCGGATCGGATTTCCGAATTGGGCCACTCCGCCGAATTGATTTCCACTAAGGAAGCCGAGGGGATGAACCTCGACCGGTTCGACCGGATCATCCTCGCGGCCTCGATCCATGTCGGACATTATCAGGGTCGCTTCGCCGATTTCGTCGCAGAGCAACGCGACATCATCCGGAACCGCCCGAGCCTCTTTCTCTCCGTGTCCCTGGCCGCCGCGGGCCACGACGCGGAGGATTGGCGCGCACTCGACAAGATCCTCAAGGACTTCGAAGAGGCGACCGGCTGGACGCCGGATCTGACCGAGCAGATCGCGGGCGCCTACCTGCCGTCGAAATACGATATCTTCCGCCGGTTCGTGATGCGCCGGATCGTGGCGAAGAAGGACCCCGATGCCGATCTCGACGCCGATATCGAATATACCGACTGGGAAGCACTCGATGCGCTGATCGACGGCTGGATTTCCGACGGCGCCTGATCATACCGCCAACAACGCAAAAGCCCCGCCATCTCTGGCGGGGCTTTCGTTTGTCTTCAGCAGTCAGACCGAGATTACCAGTCCTGACGCTCGACGATACGGCAGGCGACCGGAAGCTTGGCCGCGCCGAGGCGCAGAGCCTCGCGAGCGGTCTCTTCGTTGACGCCGTCGATCTCGAACATCACGCGGCCGGGCTTGACCTTGGCGGCCCAACGGTCGACCGAACCCTTACCTTTACCCATACGGACTTCGGTGGGTTTCGCGGTGATCGGGGTATCCGGGAAGATCCGGATCCAGACACGGCCCTGACGCTTCATGTGGCGGGTGATCGCACGACGCGCAGCTTCGATCTGACGGGCGGTGACGCGCTCGGGCGCCTCTGCCTTGAGGCCGAAGTGACCGAAGTTCAGGTCGAAACCACCTTTGGCTTCACCGTGAATCCGGCCTTTGTGCATCTTGCGGAACTTCGTCCGTTTCGGTTGCAGCATAACTATCTACTCCCTCAGCGATCGCGACGCGGGCCGCGCGGTGCCGGGCCCTCTTGGGCTTCAGCGTGCTTGCGGTCACGAGCTTGCGGATCATGTTCCATGATCTCGCCTTTGAAGATCCAGACCTTCACGCCGATGATCCCGTAGGGGGTCGACGCTTCGGACAGCGCATAGTCGATGTCGGCACGCAGGGTGTGCAGCGGCACGCGACCTTCGCGATACCACTCGGTACGTGCGATCTCGGCGCCGCCCAGACGGCCAGCGACGTTCACACGGATACCAAGACCACCCATGCGCATCGCGTTCTGCACCGAGCGCTTCATGGCGCGACGGAACGAGACACGACGCTCGAGCTGCTGTGCGATCGACTCGGCGACGAGCTGCGCATCGAGTTCCGGCTTGCGGACTTCGACGATGTTCAGGTGCAGCTCGCTGTCGGTGAAGTTCGCCAGCTTCTTGCGGAGCGCTTCGATGTCAGCGCCCTTCTTGCCGATGATGACGCCCGGACGTGCAGCGTGAATGGTCACACGGCACTTCTTGTGCGGACGCTCGATGATGACGCGGCTGATGCCGGCCTGCTTGGCTTCCTCGTGGATGAACTCGCGGATCTTGATGTCCTCGAGCAGCAGGTCGCCATAGTCTTTGCTGTCGGCGTACCAGCGGCTATCCCAGGTGCGGTTGACCTGGAGGCGCATGCCGATCGGATTAACCTTCTGACCCATTACGCTTGCTCCTCAACCTGACGCACCTTGATGGTGATTTCCGAGAACGGCTTCATGATCTTGCCGAAGCGACCACGTGCCCGCGGACGGCCACGCTTCATCACCAGGTTCTTGCCAACCCAGGCTTCCGCCACGACGAGCTCGTCCACGTCCAGGCCGTGGTTGTTCTCAGCGTTGGCGATTGCCGACTGAAGGCACTTCTTCACGTCGAGCGCGATGCGCTTCTTCGAGAAGGTCAGGTCCGAAAGGGCCTTGTCGACCTTCTTGCCACGGATCATCGCGGCGACGAGGTTCAGTTTCTGCGGCGAGGTGCGAAGCATGCGGGTCTTCGCCATCGCTTCGTTCTCCGCCACGCGGCGCGGATTCTTTTCCTTACCCATGACGATTACTTCCTCTTGGCTTTTTTGTCGGCCGCATGCCCGTAATAGGTGCGGGTCGGCGAATATTCACCGAACTTCTGACCGATCATTTCCTCGGTGACGTTCACCGGGATGTGCTTGTGGCCGTTGTAGACCCCAAAGGTCAGACCAACGAATTGCGGCAGGATGGTGGAGCGACGCGACCAGATCTTGATGACGTCGCCTTTGCCCGACTCGCGAGCCTTCTCTGCTTTTTTCAGCAGGTAGGCATCAACGAAGGGGCCTTTCCAAACAGAACGAGACATATGTTAGCGACCCTTCTTCTTCGCGTGACGCGAACGCAGGATATACTGGTCCGTCTTCTTGTTGACGCGCGTGCGCTTGCCCTTGGTGGGCTTGCCCCACGGCGTAACCGGATGACGGCCACCCGAGGTACGACCTTCACCACCACCGTGCGGGTGGTCGATCGGGTTCATCGCGACACCGCGGACGGTCGGACGGACGCCCATGTGGCGCTTACGACCGGCTTTACCGAGGTTCTGGTTCGAGTGGTCGGCGTTCGACACGGCACCGATGGTCGCCATGCATTCCTGACGCACGAGGCGCAGTTCGCCCGACGAAAGACGCAGCTGAGCGTAGCCACCGTCACGGCCGACGAACTGGGCGTAGGTGCCCGCGGCGCGTGCGATCTGGCCACCCTTGCCGGGCTTCAGTTCGACGTTGTGGACGATGGTACCGATCGGCATGCCCGAGAACGGCATCGCGTTGCCCGGCTTGACGTCGTGACGCGAGCCCGAAACGACCTTGTCACCGACAGCGAGACGCTGGGGTGCAAGGATGTAGGCCTGCTCACCATCTTCATAGTTGATCAGCGCGATGAAGGCGGTCCGGTTCGGATCGTATTCGATCCGCTCGACGGTGCCTTGAACATCGAACTTGCGACGCTTGAAATCGACGATGCGATAGAGACGCTTCGCGCCACCACCCTTGTGCCACATCGTGATCCGCCCGGTGTTGTTCCGGCCACCCGACTTGGTCAAACCCTGCGTGAGGGCTTTGACCGGACGGCCTTTCCAAAGCTCCGAACGGTCGATCAGAACCAGCCCACGCTGGCCCGGCGTCGTCGGCTTATACGACTTGAGTGCCATGCTTTCTGTCTTCCGTTGGTTTGCGGCGAGTTGCCCCGCCTGTCTGTGTGTATAGGGCCCCGAAGGTCCCCGAATTCAAAAATCACGGGCCCCGGAACGAATCCGAGGCCGCGAGACTGGCGCGATGTAGCAGGGATGCGGGGGTGAGTCTATAGGCTTGGCCTGTTTTTGCGCGCGATGGTCCAAGCAACTGGCGCTTCGCGGTCCGGACATGCAAAATGGCCTCCGAGGCAGAAGACATAACAGGAGCAACCAATGCGTCCAACCCGAGCAATCCTCCTCGCAGCCCCGCTCTGCGCGGCAGCGACCCTCGCCACCCCCACCCTCGCCGACGCGTGGCGCGGCACCTATGAGGTCGCCGGGGTGAAGGGGCAAGACATGCTGAAACTGCGCGCGGGCCCCGGCACCGGCTACAAGGTGATCCTGGGCCTTCCCAACGGCGCGATCGTCCATGTGCGCAGCTGCGAGCGCAGCGGCAACACCCGCTGGTGCAACGTCTCGCTCGACGCCGCCCGCAACCTGCGCGGCTATGTCTCGGAAAGCTACCTGCGGGAGAAGTGACGCGCAGCGCCTGGGCGCGCCATGAGAGGTAAGCGCCCCCTCCCCCAACACCGCAAACGAAAAGGCCCCCGCGGATCGCGAGGGCCTTTCCAATGTCTCCGTCCTACCGGATTACAGGCCGGTGGTGACGTCGATCGTGTTGCCTTCTTCCAGCGTCACGTAGGCTTTCTTGAAGTCCGAGCGACGGCCGGGGGTGCCCCGGAAGCGCTTGGTCTTGCCTTTGGTGATGGTGGTGTTGACCGCCTTCACCTTGACGCCGAAGAGAGTCTCAACAGCTTCTTTGATCTGCGGCTTCGAAGCGTCTTTCGCCACTTCGAAAACAACAGCGCCGTTCTCCGAGGCCATGGTGGCTTTCTCGGTGATGATCGGCTTGACGATCACGTCGTAATGTTCGGGTTTCGCGCTCATTTCAGACGAGCCTCCAGAGCTTCGACACCCGCCTTCGTGAGCACGAGCGTGTCACGCTTGAGGATGTCATACACGTTGGCGCCCATCGAAGGCAGCACATCGATGCCGTCGATGTTGCGCGCGGCTTGGGCGAAGTTCTCGTTCACCTCGGCCCCGTCGATCACCAGCACCTTCTTCCAGCCCAGCTCCTTGGCGGCTTTCGCCAGCAGCTTGGTCTTGGCTTCGGCGAGCTGCGCGTCCTCAAGGACGATCAGTTTGCCAGCAGCGGCTTTCGACGACAGCGCGTGCTTCAGACCCAGAGCCCGGAACTTCTTGGGCAGGTCGTGAGCGTGGCTGCGCGGGGTCGGGCCCTTGTAGACACCACCCTTGCGGAAGATCGGCGCCTTCCGGGAGCCGTGACGTGCGCCACCGGTGCCCTTCTGACGATAGATCTTCTTGGTCGAGTAGCTGACCTCCGAGCGGGTGAGAACCGAGTGGGTGCCCTGCTGAGCCTTCGCGCGCTGCCAGCGCACGACGCGATGCAGGATGTCCGCACGCGGCTCGAGCCCGAAGATCTCGTCGGCGAGGTCGATCGAACCGGCTTTGCCGGCGTCGAGCTTGATCACATCGAGTTTCATTGCTTGTCTCCTTCGGGCGCTTCGCCGCCGTCTTCGCCTTTGTCGGCTTCGATCGACTCTTCAGCTTCCTTCAGCGCAGCAGCTTCCTGAGCGGCCTGCTCCTCGGCGAGACGCTGAGCTTCGGCTTCAGCCTCGGCAGCAGCAGCGGCAGCGGCTTCTTCAGCAGCTTTCGCAGCGGCTTCGGCAGCCGACTTCAGCGCGGCGGGGTAGATGATGTTCTCGGAGAGCGGCTTCTTGACCGCATCCTTGACCGTCACCCAGCCACCTTTGGCGCCCGGCACCGAACCCTTGACCATGATCAGGCCACGGTCGGCATCGGTCTTGACGACCTGAAGGTTCTGGGTCGTGACGCGCACGGCACCGAGGTGACCTGCCATCTTCTTGCCCTTGAACACTTTGCCCGGGTCCTGACACTGACCGGTCGAACCGTGCGAGCGGTGCGAGATCGACACGCCGTGCGTGGCGCGCAGACCGCCGAAGTTGTGACGCTTCATAGCACCGGCGAAACCCTTACCGATCGAGGTGCCCGCGATATCCACGAACTGACCTTCGAAATAGTGGTTCGCGGTGATTTCCTCGCCCACTTCGATCAGGTTTTCTTCAGCGACGCGGAATTCCGCGACTTTGCGCTTCGGGGCGACATTGGCTTTCGCGAAGTGACCACGCAGAGCGGCGGTCGTACGCTTGGCCTTGGCTTCACCAGCGCCGAGCTGAACGGCCGTGTAGCCGTCGAGTTCGGAAGTGCGCTGAGCC
The DNA here is from genome assembly GCF_002020115.1 of Thioclava sp. DLFJ5-1. Taxonomy (NCBI): domain Bacteria; kingdom Pseudomonadati; phylum Pseudomonadota; class Alphaproteobacteria; order Rhodobacterales; family Paracoccaceae; genus Thioclava; species Thioclava sp. DLFJ5-1. Next base: position 426,565 of record NZ_MPZU01000005.1, read on the forward strand.
ACCACCTGAAGCTTGTCGAGTTGGAGAACGGTCACAGGAACCTGCTTGCCGTCCTCAAGGAAGAGCCGGGTCATGCCCAGCTTCTTGGCGATAACACCAGTCCGCAGCATAATGCCCTCCTTACACCTTGATCTCGACGTCGACGCCCGCTGCGAGGTCGAGCTTCATCAGCGCGTCCACGGTCTGGGGGGTCGGATCGACGATGTCGAGAAGACGCTTATGCGTCCGGATTTCCCACTGGTCGCGCGACTTCTTGTCGATGTGCGGACCACGCAGAACCGTGAATTTCTCGATCTTGTTCGGGAGCGGGATGGGCCCGCGAACCTGAGCACCCGTGCGCTTCGCGGTGTTCACGATTTCCTGGGTGCTGGCGTCCAGCACGCGGTAATCGAACGCCTTGAGCCGGATGCGGATATTTTGGCCGGTCATATGTCATGCCTCTTCGCATGGCGTGAAGGTTGAGAGGCAGACGGCACCGAATGTAGCGCCTGCATCGAACCTGAAAATCTTGGCAGATCAGGCGCGTCCTCTATGGCGTCACCCTGAGTCTGTCAAGAGCGAATGGCGCGCCTTTCGGCGCACCATTCAAATTCTTTCCAACTGTCGTTTTCGGGGCCCCGGAGAGGGCCCCGAAACCATCGATCACGCGATGATTTTCGACACGACGCCGGCGCCGACGGTGCGGCCACCTTCGCGGATTGCGAAGCGCAGACCGTCTTCCATCGCGATCGGAGCGATCAGTTCGACTTCGAACTTCAGGTTGTCGCCCGGCATCACCATCTCGGTGCCCTCGGGCAGCGTCACGGTGCCGGTCACGTCCGTCGTGCGGAAGTAGAACTGCGGACGGTAGTTCGCGAAGAACGGGGTGTGACGGCCACCTTCCTCTTTGGTGAGGATGTAGGCTTCAGCCTCGAACTTGGTGTGCGGCTTCACCGAACCCGGCTTGCACAGAACCTGACCACGCTCAACGCCGTCACGGTCCACACCGCGCAGCAGCGCGCCGATGTTGTCGCCAGCTTCACCACGGTCCAGCAGCTTGCGGAACATCTCGACGCCCGTGCAGGTCGTCTTCGAGGTGTCGCGGATACCCACGATTTCCAGTTCGTCGCCGACGTTGATCACGCCACGCTCGACGCGGCCGGTCACAACCGTACCACGGCCCGAGATCGAGAACACGTCTTCGATCGGCATCAGGAAGGGCTGGTCCACGGCGCGCTCCGGCGTCGGGATATAGCTGTCGACAGCTTCCATCAGCGCGCGGATCGAGTTCTCGCCGATTTCCGGATCACGGCCTTCCATCGCGGCCAGAGCCGAACCCTTGATGATCGGGATATC
>NZ_MPZU01000006.1:0-247801 GCF_002020115.1 Thioclava sp. DLFJ5-1
GGATGGAGCAGCCCGGTAGCTCGTCAGGCTCATAACCTGAAGGTCGTAGGTTCAAATCCTACTCCCGCAACCAAATCTTCTAAAGCATATCAAACGCCTAGCCTCGCTACACGCGAGGCTCTTTGCGTTTAAGATGGCCTTGCTGCAAACGCCGTGGAGGCAATGCGGAAGCTGATCTTGATCTTGTCCCGTTCCTTCAAGCGGAACACGACGAAGCCCCCTGAGAAAGGGTCGAGATCAAAATTCCCCGAAATGGAATTAACAAGCCCATCGATCCCTGTTCGGATGTCGACCGGTTGCGTTGCTAGGTAGATCTTGAACCTGCGAGCCTATTGGAAGGCTTGTGCGCCGCGGACCATTCCGGCACGCCGGTGATGTAGCGGAACGATGCACGATAGCCCCAACGGGCGTAGTCCGCCCGGATCTCGGGGCTGTCGAAACCGTCACAGCGGGGTGATGGTTTTGAAATGACGTCCGTGCCAGACCAGAGGCTTGCGGGACGCGGAGAGGTCGATATGCCGTGGACGCCCGACGAACAGCACGTGATCGGTCGTCTCGATCTCTCCGACGAGGGCGCAGTCCATTGCCGCCAAGGCACCGCGCAGGCGCGGGTGGCCGGAGGGCCAGGTATCCCATGCGCCGTGCTCGAACCGCTCCTCCGGCGCGACCTTGCCGGCAAAAGCCTCGGCCACCGCCTGCTGGTCCGCTTGCAGCATCGCGAAGGAAAACCCGCCCTGCGCGCGGATCAGCGATGCCAGGCGGGCGCCGGAGTCGATGGAGACCAGCAGCGACGGCGGATCGACCGCCAGCGAGAGCGCTGCGGTTACGGTGCGCCCTACGCGGTCGCTGTCCCGCGCGGCGCTCACAACGCAAACGGTTGCGGCCAGCGCAGACATCGCCTCGCGGAACGCAGCTTGCGTGTCCAGCCCGGCGTCGATCATCGCATAGGAAGCCTGTGAGAGTTCAGTGCTCATGACTATCCTTTTTGCCCCGGCTCGGGCGAGAAATGCGTTTGCAGCTTGTTCGGCGCGCCATCCATCTCGTCGGCATTCGCGGGCGGGGTGCCCATCGCGACAATGACAGGCCAGACCTCTGCATATTTGCGGTTGAAGTCGACCCAGCCTTCGCCGTCAGGATCGGTGTCGGGACGGATCGCGTCGGCGGGGCACTCGGGTTCGCAGACGCCGCAGTCAATGCATTCATCGGGGTGGATCACGAGAGCATTTTCGCCCTCATAGAAGCAATCGACCGGGCAGACCTCGACGCAATCCATGTATTTGCAGGCGATGCAGTTTTCGGTGACGACGTATGTCATGGGGAGCGGCTCATGAGCTTGGAAGAGGCCGTGCGCAGGTGGTGCGCACGGCGCTCGGTGCATCAGGCGAGGTTCGACGCCACGAACTCGTAATTTGCGAGATTGTCGAGGAAGTTCGTCACGTAGTCCGGCCGGCGGTTGCGGAAGTCGACGTAGTAGCTGTGTTCCCAGACATCGAGGCCCAGCAGTGCCGTGCCCTCGCCGGTGGCGAGCGGGTTCACCCCGTTCGGCGTCTTGGTCACGCTAAGGCTTCCGTCCGGCTTCTGGATCAACCAGGCCCAGCCCGAACCGAACTGCCCGGTTGCTGCGGCCTTGAACGCCGCTTTGAAGTCGTCGACAGAGCCGAAATCGGCGATCAGTCGCGACTCGAGTGCGCCAGGGATGCCACCACCCTGCGGCGAAAGGGCGTTCCAGAAATGAATGTGGTTCCAGTGCTGTCCCGCCTGGTTGAAGATGCCTTCGCGTGCGGGATCGCCGTAAGTGGCGACGACGATCTCCTCCAGAGTCTTGCCCTGAAGGTCGGCGGTCTCCTCGACGAAGCCGTTGAGCGCCGTCACATAGGCCTGATGGTGCTTGTCGTGGTGTAGTTCGAGCGTTTCCTGGCTCATGCCGCGGTCAGCCAGCGCGGAATGGGAAAAGTTCAGTGCGGGAAGTTCGAAAGCCATGTCAGGTCTCCTGCGGGGGTGGTTGCGCCGCAGCCTGCGGCGGGTTAATAAATCAAGTAAGTGCTTTGAAAAATATTGAGGCGAATATGTCAAGCGATAGCTTGGAAAAATACGCGATGGAAGATTCAGGCTGGTCGCTGCGCTCCGCCTCTGAGCGCATCCTGATGGCGTTGAAGATGCACGGGGCGCTGACCTCGGCGCAGGTCGGGGCCCGCCTCGGCACCACCGGAGAGGCCGCGCGGCAGCAGCTGCTGAAACTCGCCGAAGAGGGGCTGGTCGCCGATGAACGTCGCGCCTCCGGGCGGGGGCGACCTGCGGTCTTCTGGCATCTGAGCGAAAAGGGGCAGGCCCAGTTTCCGGACACGCATGCTGCGCTGACCGTTGAGATTCTGCGCAGCATTTCCGGCGTTCTGGGGGAGGAGGCGCTCGAGCGCATCATCGAGGCCCGAGAGGCGACGACGCAGGCGCTCTACGAGGCGGAAATGGAGGGGTGTGGCGATCTGGCCGCACGGGTCGAGAAGCTGGCCGAACTGCGCAATGCCGAAGGCTACATGGCCTCTGCCGAGCGTGATGGGGACGGCACCCTTCTCCTTGTCGAGAACCATTGTCCGATCTGCGCCGCGGCGACTTTCTGTCAGGGCTTCTGTCGGGCCGAACAGGCGGTGTTCAAGGCTGTTCTGGGCGAGGATGTCTCGGTCGAGCGGGTTGAACATATAGTCGAGGGCGGTCGCCGCTGCACCTATGTCATCCGCGACGCGGTGACATGAACGCAGGTCAGCTGACCGGTGCTCCGCGCGCTGACCGGGCCCCTGCGTGGACGCCCCCCGTCGCGCAGTCGCCGACACCGCTGAAGGCCGCCTTCGACTTGGGCCGCCGAAACACGCTGGGCTTGCGGTCGAAGGCCCGGTTCGGCGGGTTGCTGCGCACAGAAGCCGAGATCATCGCCGCCGCGCAATATGCCGGGCACCTTGGTCTGCCGTTTCACCTGCTGGGCGGCGGGAGCAACTGCGTGCTAACCGAGCAGATCGACGGCGTGGTCGGGATCAACGGATTGCTTGGTCGTAGCGTGACGCGCGCTTGCGATGGTGTGCGCGTCACGGCAAAGGCGGGTGAGAACTGGGATGCCCTGGTGCGCTGGACGGTGGAGCAGGGTATCGGCGGCCTCGAGAACCTTGCCGGGATACCGGGCACCGTTGGCGCGGCCCCAGTCCAGAACATCGGCGCCTATGGAGTGGAGCTGAAGGATCTGGTCGAGAGCGTCGACATTATCGACACGGAGACATGGACCGCGCGACACCTTTCGGCGCGCGACTGCGGCTTCGCCTATCGGCACAGCCGTTTCAAGGAGAGGCCGGGCGTTGAGCTCGTCACCGGGGTCACGCTTCGGCTGCCCACGGATTGGAAGCCGAATCTCGGCTATGCTGGTCTGACCGACCTGCCCGGCCCGCTCAGCCCGGACAGGATCATGAAAGCCGTTCTGGCCCAACGCGCGGCGAAGATCCCGGACTGGAGGGACATCGGCAATGTCGGGTCATTCTTTCACAACCCGATCGTCTCGGTCGCGACCGCGCGGCGCTTGGCGGACGTCCCGGGGCATCCGGTCCCGGGCGGCGTGAAGCTCTCGGCGGCGAGGCTTCTCGATCTCTGCGGCCTTAAGGGGGGCCGCAGGGGCGGTGCAGGTTTCTCTGAAGCGCACGCGCTGATCCTCGTGAACCTCGGCGGTGCGACGGTTGAGGACGTCATCGCGCTTGCCGATCACGCCCGAGAGACGGTCCGCGCACGCTTCGGTGTCTCTCTCGTGCAGGAACCGGCATTGATCGGACGCTGAGCTGGCATGCGTGCGTCACACGGCGAATGATCAGCCCTCTATCCCCGTCGACCGATGCGCTTGCCCTCCGGTGTCAGGCGCTTGCGCGGGGGACGAGCTTGCCCTTGAACGCGCGGTCGAAGTCGCGGTCTTCGCTGCTTTCGAGCACTTCGACCAGATATTCGGCCATCTCCGTCAGCGGCTGGCGATAGGTGGTCAATGCGTAATTCGGGCTCTGGCATTGCGGCACGTCGTCGAAGCCCGTCACCGCGATATCCTCGGGAATGCGCAGGCCGAGCTTGTGGCGGATCACGTCGATCGCGCCGATGGCGAGCGCGTCGTTCTCGCAGACGAGGATGTCGGGCATTTCGTCGCGCGGGCGATCGGTGAGAATCCGGGTCACGACCTGCTCGGCGAGGATCGGGTCATAGGCGGGCACTTCGGCGAATTCGGGGACGGTCCCGAAACGCCGCTCCCAGCAGCCCAGGAAGGTTTCCTTGCGCAGCAGATGCGCGGAGTAGGTGCGCGGACCCGCGAGGAAGAGCGGGCGGCGATAGCCCTGTTCCGCAACATAGGCGGCGATCTCCTGCATCGCGGCGGCGTCGTCCACCGCGATCGAAATCGTGTCGGGATGGCGCGAGGTGCGCGCGAAGATAATCAGCTTGTGGAAGCGTCGGGCGTGCAGAGCGGTCTCGAGAACCTCGTCGTCGAACTGGATCCCGATCAGGATCGCGGCATCGACGCGGCGCTGGCTGGCGTTGAGGATCGCATGGCCCGCATCGTCGCGGTCGAGCGTGTTCACCAGAAGCGTATCCCAGCCATGCTTGCGCAGGATGCGCGTCAGCCGCTCCATCATCACCAGCTTATGCGGGTTGGCGAAGTCATCGACCAGCAGCGCGACGAGGTTCGAGCGATCCGAGGCCAATGCGGCTGCGCGCAGATCGGGCACGTAGCCGAGCTTGCTCGCCGCCTCCATCACCTTGGTCCGGGTCTTGGGCGAAATCGACGCGTCCTTCTTGAAGGCCCGGTTGACCGTCCAGCGCGAGACACCGGCAGCTTCGGCGACATCATCGGCGGTGATGTTGTTTTCGAAATTCGGTCTGCGCACGTCGCTCATCGGGTTCTCCTCAAAAGCTGACCTATCAGCTTTCTTGCCAGCATACACACAGAAAAGAGCGGCAGCGGAGTCCCATTTGCACGCGCGTGCAAAAAATTCTTGCACGCGCGTGCAAAACGGATGATGTTAGCGCCAGTCATCGGTCGAATCGGATCGGTTCTGGGAGGAATGCATGTTGAAAGTCGGGTTGCTGGGCGCCGGCCGTATCGGTCAGGTGCATGCGGTAAATATTGCCGGACATCCGGGCAGCACGCTCGTCGCGGTCTCGGATGTGAACGCGGAGGCGGCGCAGGCGCTCGCCGCGAAATACGACGCGAAAGCGGCAAGTTCCGAGGAGATCATCGCCAATCCCGACATCGACGCTGTGCTGATCGCCAGCTCGACCGACACCCATTCGGATCTGATCGAGAAGGCGACGGCGGCAGGCAAGGCCGTGCTGTGCGAAAAGCCGGTCGATCTATCGCTTGAACGGGCGAAAGCCTGCCTCGCGGCGGTTTCAAAAACCGGCCAGCCCGTGATGATCGGTTTCAACCGTCGGTTTGACCCGAATTTCGGCGCGCTGCGCTCTGCCGCCCACGCCGGAGAGATCGGCAAAGCCGAGCTGCTCTCGGTCACGTCCTTCGATCCTGCGCCGCCGCCGGTCTCCTACATCAAGGTCTCGGGCGGTCTGTTCCGCGATATGATGATCCATGATTTCGACATGGCGAATTTCATCATGGACAGTGCGCCGGTCAGCGTTCGCGCGGTTGGCTCCTCCATCGTCGATCCGGCGATCGGGGAGGCGGGCGACGTGGATACGGCCGTGGTCACGCTGACCTATGCAGACGGGCGCATTGCCGTGATCAAGAACTCGCGCCGGGCTGTCTACGGCTACGATCAGCGCGTCGAATTGCTGGGCTCGGAGGGGCTGCTGACCGCGGCCAACATGCTGGAGAACACGGTCTCGAAATCGACCGTGGCCGGCGTCTCTTCGGCCAAGCCCACCTATTTCTTCCTCGAGCGTTACATGCCCGCCTACGCGGCGGAATGGGACGCCTTCGTCACCGCTCTGGCCGAGGGTCGCCCGATGCCGGTGACTCTCGAGGATGGCGTGGCCGCGCTCGCGATGGCCGAGGCCGCAACGAAATCCGCCAAGATGGGGGAAGCCGTCGATCTGGCGACGCTCTGAGGCGCTGCCTCGGAGTGGACGGAAATCGCAGGCGCGAGGAGGTGCCTGTGGTTCAAAGGCCGAAGGGATCGGCCGGGCCGCATCGGACGCGACATGGAGGAGCGCGGTGCGGTGACAAACAGAAAGTGAATCTGGGAGGATCACATGAAACAGTTTCTGCGTGCTGCAGTTGCGGCCACCGCCGTGGCTTTCGCTGCACCGGCATTCGCGACGGATATCGTCGTGGTCTCGCACGGTCAGGCCAACGACCCGTTCTGGTCGGTCGTGAAGAACGGCGTCGAACAGGCGGCGAAGGATACTGGCGTGAATGTCGAATACCGCTCGCCCGAGACCTTCGACATGGTCGCGATGAGCCAGCTGATCGACGCCGCCGTGAACCAGGAGCCCGACGGCTTGGTCGTCTCGGTTCCCGATGCGGACGCGCTTGGCCCGTCGATCAAGCGGGCCGTTGCCGCAGGCATCCCGGTGATCACGATGAATGCCGGATCGGATGTGTCGAAATCGCTCGGTGCGCTGCTGCATGTCGGTCAGGACGAATTCACCGCGGGTGAACGCGCGGGTGAGAAGCTCAAGGAGATGGGTGGCAAGAACGGGCTCTGCGTCAACCAGGAGGTCGGGAATGTCTCGCTCGACCAGCGTTGCGCCGGTTTCGCCAAGGGCTTCGGCGGTCAGGTGAAAGTGCTGCCGACCACGAATGATCCGGCGGATATCGAGGCCAAGGTGCGCGCAGCCCTGCAATCCGATACGTCGATCGACACCGTGTTGGCGCTGGGTGCGGCGACGGCGGGTGAACCTTCGGTCAAGGCGGTCAAGGCGCTGGGTGAAGGTGGCGGCAAAATCAACGTCGCGAGCTTCGATCTGTCTCCGGGTTTCCTGAAGGATGTCGAGAATGGTGACGCGGCCTTCGCGATCGACCAGCAGCAGTATCTCCAAGGCTATCTGCCGGTGTCGTTCCTCGCTCTCAACGCGAAATACGGCCTGATCCCGGCGTCGAACGTGGCTTCGGGGCCGAACCTGATCACCAAGGACAAGGCGGCTCAGGTGGTCGATCTGTCGGCCAAGGGCATTCGCTGATCCACATCGGATGAGTTGATACGGGGATGCGCGCGAGCCCTTCGACGCGCGCGCATCCCACCGGCGCCACCGCGGGCGGTCGCGGAAGAGAAAGCGCCACGAACCAGCATTCTCAGGGAGGGTATAATGCCTGCCGACTCCACGGTTACCGACGAGCGCGTCCGCGAGGAAACAGTTCTCGCGCGCTTGATGAAGCGACCCGAACTGGGCGCGATCGCCGGGCTCATTCTCGTGACGATCTTCTTTCTCTTCACCGCGAATGGCTCGATGTTCACCCTGTCCGGGATCATGAACTTCCTGACGCCCGCCGCGCAGCTCGGCATTCTCGCCATCGGCGCGTCGCTTCTGATGATCGGGGGAGAGTTCGACCTTTCGATCGGCTCGATGGTGGCCTTCGCGGGGATGATCTTCGGCGCGCTCGTGGTCAATCTGGGACTGCCGCTGATCGTGGCCATTCCCGGCACGCTGATCTTCGCTGGCATGATGGGCGTGGTGAACGGGCAGCTGGTGATCCGCACGGGCCTGCCCTCCTTCATCGTGACGCTGGCTTTCCTGTTCATCCTGCGTGGCCTGTCGCTCGTCGGGCTGAAATATCTCACCGGCGGCTCGACCCAGCTGCGCGGCGTGCGAGATGCGGTGGGCGATGACTGGCTGGCGCCGTTCTTCTCGGGCGACGCGTTCACGGGTCTCTTCGCGAAGCTCGCCGAGTGGGGCTGGATCGACACGTTCAAGTCGGGCGCGCCGAAAGTGCCGGGCGTGCCGGTCGAGATCCTGTGGTTCATCGGTATCGCGCTGTTTGCCACCTGGATCCTGCTGCGCACCCCTGCCGGCAACTGGATCTTCGCTGCGGGCGGCGACAAGAACGCGGCCTCCAATTCGGGCGTGCCGGTCAACCGGGTGAAGACGACGCTCTTCATCGTGACGGCCTGTTGCGCAGCGCTCGTCGCCATCATGACCGTAATCGACGCGGGCTCCACCGATGCGCGTCGCGGCTTCCAGAAAGAATTCGAGGCGATCATCGCCGCGGTGATCGGGGGCTCGCTGCTGACCGGCGGTTACGGCTCGGCGATCGGCGCCTTCTTCGGTTCGATCATCTTCGGCATGGTCGTGATCGGCCTGACCTACACCTCGATCGATCAGGACTGGTTCCAGGTCTTCCTGGGCGGGATGCTGCTGCTCGCCGTGATCTTCAACAACGTGATCCGCAAGCGCGTGACGGGGGAACGCTGATATGGAAATTGAGACCGCATTCCACCACGGCGCCGTCGCCGCCGACACAAAACCCATCCTCGAGATGCGCGGCATCAAGAAGCACTTCGGGAACGTGATCGCGCTGGCCGGTGTCAGCTTCGATATCCGCCCCGGCGAGTGTCACTGCCTTCTCGGCGATAACGGCGCGGGCAAATCGACCTTCATCAAGACGATGTCGGGCGTGCACAAGCCGACCGAGGGCGAGATCCTGTTCGAGGACAAGCCGATGAACTTCTCGAGCCCACGCGATGCGATGGAGGCCGGGATCGCCACGGTGTTTCAGGACCTCGCGATGATCCCCCTGATGAGCGTGACGCGCAATTTCTTCATGGGGCGCGAGCCCACGAAAGGGGCGGGCCCGTTCAAGCGCTTCGACGTGGCGCGGGCTAACGAAGTCTGCGTCGAGGAGATGCGCAACATGGGCATCAACCTCCGCGGTCCCGATCAGGCAGTGGGCACCCTCTCGGGGGGCGAGCGCCAGACCGTTGCCATCGCCCGCGCGGTCTATTTCGGCGCGAAAGTTCTGATCCTCGACGAGCCGACCTCGGCGCTTGGCGTGCGCCAGACCTCGAACGTGCTCGCCACCATCGACAAGGTGCGCAAGCAGGGCGTGGGTGTCGTGTTCATCAGCCACAACGTGCGCCATGCGATGGCGGTGGGCGACCGCTTCACCGTGCTCAATCGCGGCAAGACGCTGGGCACCGCAACCCGGGGCGAGATCACGCCGAACGAGTTGCAGGACCTGATGGCCGGTGGCCAGGAGATGGCGCAGCTTGAAGGCTCGCTCGGCGGCACGATCTGACAAGCGGCAGGGGCGCGACGTGCCCCTGCCACGGACTGCAATGACGACAGGAACTGAGGGTGACATGGCGCTTCCGATGCCCGCAACTCCGCTTGGCGTGGCCCTGATCGGGACCGGCTTCATGGGCAAATGTCACGCCATGGCGTGGCGCAACCTCGCGACCGTCTTCGGCGGCGCGCATCCCCGGTTGGAGATCCTCTGCGATACACCGGCCGACAAGGCCCGCGCCTTTGCCACGCAGTTCGGCTTCGCGCGTGGCAGCGATGACTGGCAGGCGACCTGTGCCGATCCGGCGGTCGATGTGGTCTCGATCACCGCGCCCAACGGGTTGCACCGCCCGATGGCCGACGCCGCCCTGCGTGCGGGCAAGCATGTCTGGCTGGAAAAGCCGATGGCGCTGACGCTGGAAGATGCGCGGGCGATGGCCGGGCTCGCAGCGGAGCATCCCGGGCAGGTCACGATCCTTGGTTACAACTACCTTCGGTCGCCCGCTTTCCAGATGGCGCGCAAGCTGATCTCGGACGGCACGATCGGCACGCCCCGCGCGTTCCGGGGCGTCTATGACGAAGACTATTCCGCCGACCCGCGCCTCCCGTGGTCATGGCGGACGACGCGCGAGGCTGGTGGTCTGGGCGCCTTGGGCGATCTGGGCTGCCACCTCGTGTCGCAGATGGTGGCGCTGATGGGCCCGGTGGAGGAACTGACCGCGATGACCCAGATCGCGATCCCCGAGCGCACCTCCCCCGAAGGGCCAAAGCCGGTCGAGAACGAGGACAGCGCGCTGGCCCTGATCCGGTTCGCGAGCGGCGCGCAGGGCTCCTTCGCCACGTCGCGGGTGGCGCGGGGGCGAAAGTGTCGTTTGCAATGGGAGATCCATGGATCGGACGGCACCTTGGTCTTCGATCAGGAGAACATGAACGAGCTGTGGCTGCATCGCGCCGGAGAAGCGGGGTTCACCCGGCATCTGACCGGCCCCGATCAGCCCGATTTCGCCGCCTTCTGCCCCGCGCCGGGGCATAATTTCGGCTTCAACGAACAGAAAGTGATCGAGGCGCGTGACCTCTGCGCAGCCATCGCGGGCGGGCCGAATGCCGGCCCCGATTTCGCCGCCGGTCTGGAGATCGAGACGGTGATCCACGCGATGGCACGCTCCAACGGCGCCCCGATCCGGATCGGAGACATGGCATGAAAAACCTCGACGTGATCACAATTGGGCGGGCAGGCGTTGATTTGTATGGCGCGCAGATTGGTGGGCGTCTGGAGGATATGGGCTCGTTCGAGAAGTATATCGGCGGGTCTCCGACGAACATCGCCTGCGGGACGGCGCGGCTGGGGCTGAAGTCGGGCCTCATTACGCGGGTCGGCGACGAGCATATGGGCCGCTTCATCCGCGAGCAGTTGCTGCGCGAGGGCGTCGATGTGACCGGCGTTGCGACCGATCCGGAGCGGCTGACCGCGCTGGTGATCCTTGGCATTCGTGATGAAGAGCAATTCCCGCTGATCTTCTACCGCGAGAACTGCGCGGATATGGCGCTGAGCGAGGAGAATATCGACGAGGCGCTGATCGCGCGGACGCGCTCGGTGCTCGCGACCGGCACGCACCTGTCGCATCCGCGCACGCGGGCCGCTGTCCTCAAGGCGCTGGAACTCGCGCGTAAGCATGGGGCGAAGACGGCGCTCGACATCGACTACCGCCCGAACCTCTGGGGCGTCGCGGGCCATGGCGAGGGTGAGAGCCGTTTCGTCGAAAGCGCCGAGGTCACCGAAAAGCTGATGGCCACGCTGCACCATTTCGACCTGATCGTAGGCACGGAAGAGGAGTTCCACATCGCGGGCGGATCGACCGATACGATCGAAGCGTTGCGCGCGGTGCGCAAAGTCTCCGATGCCACGCTCGTGTGCAAACGCGGGGCCGCCGGCGCGGTGGCCTTCGAGGGCGATATTCCGGACAGTCTCGATGACGGCCAGACCGGCCCGGGCTTCCCGATCGAAGTGTTCAACGTGCTGGGCGCGGGGGACGGGTTCTTCTCGGGTCTGATGAAGGGCTGGCTCGACGGCGAGAGCTGGCCGAAGGCGCTCGAATACGCCAATGCCTGCGGAGCCTTTGCGGTCTCGCGCCATGGCTGCACGCCGGCTTATCCCTCGCTGACCGAGCTGGAGTTCTTCCTCAAGCGCGGCGTGAAGCAGCCCGATCTGCGCAACGATGCGGAGCTGGAGCAGGTCCACTGGTCGACCAACCGCCATACGCGCTCTCTGCCCGATTGGCCCGATTATCGGGTGTTCGCTTTCGATCACCGGATGCAGCTCGAAGAGATGCCGGGCTACACGCTCAAGAAGGGTGGGGCCTTCAAGGAACTGTGCCTGTCGGCGGCGACCCAGGTGCAGGACGGGCGGCCGGGCTATGGCATCCTCTGCGATGACCGGATCGGGCGCGCGGCGCTGCATGCGGCCTCCGGGTCGGGCCTCTGGATCGGGCGACCCTGCGAATGGCCGGGTTCGCGCCCGCTGGACCTGGAGCCGGAACTGGGGCCCGATTGCGGCGGTCTGACCCAATGGGCGCGCGAGGAGGTGGTGAAGGTCCTTTGCTTCTGCCACCCCGATGACGATGCCGAGACGCGGGCCAATCAGGAGGCGACGGTGAAGCGCCTCTTTACCGCGGCGCGCAGGAACGGGCTGGAATTCCTGCTCGAGATCATTCCGTCCAAGGTGGGACCGGTCGATGCCGACACCACCGCGACCCTGATCCGGCAATTCTACAAGATCGGGGTCTATCCGGATTGGTGGAAGCTGGAACCGATGGCGGACGCGGCCGGATGGGCCAAGGCCGTGGCCGCCATCGAGGAATACGACCGCCACACCCGCGGGATCGTGGTGCTGGGTCTGGATGCGCCCGAGGCCGAGCTGGCGGCAAGCTTCGAGGTCGCGGCCAGCTTCGATCTGGTCAAGGGCTTCGCGGTCGGTCGGACGATCTTCGGTGACGTGGCGCGGGCCTGGATGCAGGCGGAGCTGACCGATGCCGAGGCCGTGGCCGAGATGGCGCGCCGCTACACGCGGCTGTGCGGGATCTGGGACGGAGCGCGGGCGAAGGCGGCGAAGGCTGCGTGAGGTTTGAAACGGGGAGGGGGCTCTGCCCCCGCTCCCTGACGGGAGCCCCCCGGGATATTTGGGCCAAGAGGAAGTGGCCCCAGAGAGGAAGAGAGAGATGAGCGAGACGATCCGGCTGACCGCCGCGCAGGCGATGGTAAAGTGGCTCTCGGTGCAGATGACCGAGGATGGCGAGCGGTTCATCGAAGGGATGTGGGCGATCTTCGGGCATGGCAACGTGGCCGGGATCGGCGAGGCGTTGCATGCCTACAAGGACGTCTTCCCGACCTGGCGCGGGCAGAACGAACAGACGATGGGTCATGCGGCGATCGCCTATGCCAAGGGCAAGAAGCGCACGCGGGCGCATGCGGTGTCGAGCTCGATCGGGCCGGGCTCGACCAACCTCGTGACGGCGGCCGCGCTGGCGCATGTGAACCGGCTGCCGGTGCTGATCGTGGCGGGCGACGTGTTTGCTACGCGCCGTCCCGATCCGGTGCTCCAGCAGGTCGAGGATTTCGACGATGGCACCGTCAGCGCGAATGACTGCTTCCGTCCGGTCTCGCGCTATTATGACCGGATCTCGCGCCCCGAGCATATCCTGTCCGCGCTGCCGCGGGCGCTGCGGGTGATGACCGACCCGGCCAATTGCGGTCCCGCCGTGCTGGCCTTCTGTCAGGACACGCAGGCCGAGGCTTATGATTACCCGGTCGAGTTCTTCGCGCCCCGCGTGTGGCGCATTCGCCGTCCCGCTCCCGATGCGGGGGAACTGGCGCGGGTCGCGGAGATGGTGAAGGCGGCCGAGAACCCGGTGATCATCGCCGGTGGCGGTGTGGTCTATAGCCAAGCCGAAGACACGCTGGCCGAGTTCGCGTCGAAGCATCAGATCCCGGTGGCGGAGACGCAGGCAGGCAAGTCGAGCCTCGCGCAGAGCCATCCGATGAGTTTTGGCGCGTCCGGCGTGGACGGTTCGGCTGCAGCCAACACCGCCTCGCAAAACGCCGATCTAGTGATCGGGGTCGGCACGCGGTTCCAGGACTTCACCACCGGCTCGCGGACGCTGTTCGGGGCAGGGGCGAAGCTCGTCTCGATCAATATCCACGGCTATGACGCGGCCAAGCACGGGGCTGAGAGCCTCGTGGCCGATGCCAAGGTCGCGCTCGAGCAGCTCAGCGCCGCACTTGGCGATTATCAGGCCGCGGCCCCCGATGCCGATGCCCGCGAGGACTGGCTGCGCGCGGTCGACGCCTATTGCGCGCGCCCCGAGGATCAGGCGGCACTGCCGACCGACGGACAGGTGATCGGCGCGGTGCAACGCGCCACCGGTGAGGACGCGGTCGCGATGTGTGCGGCGGGCACGATGCCCGGTGCGCTGAAGCTGCTGTGGAAGCCCTCTCAGGGGGGCTATCACATGGAATACGGCTATTCCTGCATGGGCTACGAGGTGGCGGGCGCGATGGGCCTCAAGCTCGCGCGGCCCGAGCGTGACGTGCTCTGCTTCATGGGTGACGGCTCTTACATGATGGCGAATTCGGAGCTTGCGACGGCGGTGTTGCGGCGGGTGCCCTTCACGGTGATCCTGACCGATAACCGCGGCTATGGCTGCATCAACCGGCTGCAGACGATGGGCTGTGGCGGCGAGCCTTTCAACAACATGTATGTCGATTGCAATGTCGAGGTGCAGCCGGAGATCGACTACGTCGCGCACGCAGCGGCGATGGGCGCGCATGCGGTGAAGGCGGCCAATACCGACCAGCTGGAAGCGGAAGTGAAAGCCGCGCGGGAGCGCGACATCCCGACGGTGATCGTGATCGACACCGTGGCCAAGGACTTCCCCGGAACCGGGCTGGAGACCACGGCGGGCGAACACGGCTTCTTCTGGGACGTGGCGGTGCCCGAGGTCTCGGACCGCCAGAAGCAGCGCGATCGCTTCGAAGAATACCTGACCCAGATCGCAAACGCGCGGCTGGTGAATTGAGGAGGAAAGAGATGATCCGTTTCGGCACGAACCCGATCGCCTGGGCGAATGATGACGACCAGAGCCTCGGCGCGCATATCCCGACCGAGCAGATCTTGCACGAAGCCGCCGAGATCGGTTTCGAGGGGATCGAGAACGGCCATCGCTGGCCGCAGGACGACGCGGAAGCGCTCAAGCAATTGTTGAGCGGCTATGGGCTGGATTTCGTTTCGGGATGGTATTCGCTGAACCTTCTGACGCAATCGGTGGAGGCGGAGAAGGCCGCGATCCAACCGCATCTCGACAAGCTCAAGCATAATGGATGCAAGGTCTGCATCGCCTGTGAGACGTCGAATTCGGTGCAGGGGCTAGATGTGCCTTTGTCCGAAAAAGCGGTGCTGAGCGCGGCCGAGATGGCCGAATTCTGCGCCAAGGTCGAGGAACTTGCGGCGTTCACGGCCGGGCAGGGCATCGATCTGGTCTATCACCACCACATGGGCACCGTCGTCGAGACGCCCTCCGAGATCGAGGCGTTCATGGCGGCGACGGGGCCTGCGACGAAGTTGCTTTTCGACGCGGGGCATTGCTATTTCGGCGGCGACGGGATCGACCCGGCTCCGATCCTGCGCAAATACGTCGACCGCGTACGCCATTTCCACGCCAAGAATGTTCGCCCCGAAGTTATGCGCAAAGTGCGCGAGGAAGGCATGTCCTTCATGGACGGGGTGCGCGGCGGCGTCTTCACGGTGCCCGGCGATAGTGAAGGCGGAATCGATTTCGCGCCGCTGCTCTCGATCCTCAAAGAGGCCCGCTATGACGGATGGATCGTGATCGAGGCCGAGCAGGATCCCGATCAGCGCAACCCGTTCGAGTATCAATCTCTGGGGCTCAAAACCCTCAAGTCAGCCGCCGTCGAGGCGGGGCTGATCGCCACTGAGCAGGCCTGAGCGCATGGCCCGCGATCGCTTCCTCGATTTCGACACGCCCTGGTTCCGTCCGCTGTGGAAGCGGCTGCTGGTGGTGGGTGTGGCCCTTGGCTGGGGCCTGTTCGAACTCGTCGCTGGAGATCCGGGCTTCGCGATCCTGTTCCTCGCGATGGGCGGGTATGCCGCCTATCGTCTTTTCGTGACCTTCAAGCCGAGAGAAGACAAATGACCGATCTGCTGCGCAAACCCTTTGGCACTCATGGTAAAGTCCACGAGATTACCCCGCAATCGGCGGGTTGGCGCTATGTCGGCTTCTCGCTCTACCGGCTGCGCGCGGGCGAGAATGCGGCAGAGGCGACGGGTGACCGCGAGGCGATCCTGGTGATGGTCGAGGGCAAGGCGCGGGTCATGGCCGCCGGGCAGGACTGGGGTGTCTTGGGCGAGCGGATGGATGTGTTCGAGAAGACGCCGCCGCATTGCCTCTATGTCCCGAACGATCAGGACTGGGAAGCCGTGGCAGAGACGGATTGCACGATCGCGGTCTGCCTCGCGCCGGGCAAGGGCGGGCATGAAGCGCGCCGTATCGGGCCCGACGGGATCAGCCTGACCGAGCGCGGCACCGGCACCAACACGCGCTACATCAACAATATCGCGATGGAGGCGGAGGATTACTGCGACAGCCTTCTGGTGACCGAGGTGTTCACGCCTGCGGGGCATTGGTCGTCCTATCCGAGCCACCGTCACGACGAGGATGACTTCCCGCGCATCACCTATCTCGAAGAGACCTATTACCACCGCCTGAACCCGGCACAGGGCTTCGGCATCCAGCGCGTCTATACCGAGGACGGCACGCTCGACGAGACGATGGCGGTCTCGGATGGCGATGTCGTGCTGGTGCCGCGCGGGCATCATCCCTGCGGGGCACCCTACGGGTTCGAGATGTATTACCTCAACGTCATGGCCGGGCCGCGCCGCAACTGGCGGTTTCAGGCCGATCCGGCGGTGCAGTGGATCATGGAGCGCGATGCCTGAGGGCATCCGGGTGGAGAAGATGATGGAACAACCGTTTCAACTGGCGGCCTGCGCCGAGATGCTCTGGCGCGACCGACCGATCGAATGGCGCGCAGCGCGGCTGACCGAGATGGGCTTCGGCGTGGGGTTGTGGAACTGGCCGGATCACGACCTCGACAAGCTCGAGGCGGCGGGCGCGGATTACACGATCATGAATGGCTATCTGGAGGGGCGGCTGAGTGACCCAGAGGGGGCGGAGATACTGCTGCGCTCGGCGCGTGAGACCGCGGCGGTTGGCAAGCGGCTTAGCGTGGACCGACTCAACCTGCACGGCACAGGTCTTGGCGACGGCGGTATCCCGATCCCGCAGCATGGCAGCTTCGCGCCGGGCAGCTTCCAGCGGGCCTGCGATACGCTGAACCGGATTTGCGATCTGGCCGAGGAAGAGGGGGTGGTCTTCACGCTCGAGAACCTCAACCCGATCGATCATCCGGGCTGCCCCTTCGGCTCTACCGCGGACGTGCTGGCGCTGGTCTCGACCGTCGATCGCCCGCAGCTGCGGATCAATCTCGACCTCTATCATACGCAGATCGGCGAAGGGGATCTGATCCGCTGGTGCAAGGCGAGCCTGCCCTGGATCGGCGAGGTTCAGGTGGCCGACAATCCGGGGCGCTTCGAGCCGGGCACGGGTGAGATCAACTATGCCGGTGTGGCGAAAGCGCTGCAGCAGATGGGCTATCGCGGTCCGGTCGCCATGGAGGCCTTCGCGCAGGGCGATGAGGAGGCGGCACTCGAGGCGTTCCGCACCGCCTTCACACTCTGAGACCCGTCGATATGCAAAGCGGTGTGCTGGTCGCGCTTCCGATCCGCATACTGTTCCGTTCCGCCACTGAAGTGGACCGTCGCGCCAGTGGCACGACGACACCAACGACAGCATTGTGCTTTGGGCTAACGTCCACCGGCCCCGGAATCCCTTGTCCCGATGGACCAGGGCAAGTCATGCCCTAACTGTCAAACCCGACCACTCAGGTGGGGCTGATCACCGGCCCGACCAAGTCGCTGGAACTGGGTCAGACCGAGACGCTGGAGAGCGGTCTCGTCTGGCTTCGGCATCGCGTGACCAAGGAAAGCTGAAATGCCCGTTACCCCCAAAGCTCCGCTCGCCATCGTGGCGCTTGCGACACTCCTGTCCCTCGTTGTTTTCACCCTGCCGCTGACCACGCTCGAGGCGATGACCGCCGCGCTCGGGCTCGGCCCCGCGCAGCAGGCTTGGATCATGTCGGGGATGCCATTGGGAGCCGCCTGCGGGCTTCTGATCGCCGGGGCCTTCGGCGATACGCTGGGGCGCAGGCGGACTTTCGTGGGCGGGCTGTGGCTCACCGCGCTCGCTTCCGTTGCCGCCGCGCTCGCACCGACCGGTCTGTTTCTGATCGTCGCGCGTGTCGTGCAGGGACTCGGAAGCGCCGGGATCATGGCCTGTGGTCTTGGGCTTCTGGGCCAGATCTACGAGGGCGAGCCACGCCGCCGTGCCGCCGCGATCTGGGCCGCGGGCCTTGGCGCGGGCGTGGCGCTGGGGCCGATCCTCGCCGCGGCGCTGCTGCCGATTGGCGGATGGCCCGCAGGGCATTGGGCGATCGCGCTTGCCGCGACCATCCTTGCGCTGAGCGCCTCGGCCCGCCTGCCCGAGAGCCCGCGCAGCCCGCATCGGGTCGACCTCACGGGCGGTTTGCTTCTGATGCTCGGCCTCGGCTGCCTGCTCTCGGCGCTCACCGAGTTGCGGTTGGGAGCTTTCGGCGTGGTGGGCTTGCTCGCATTGGGCGCACTGGCTTTTCTGGCCCTCTTTCTGCGCACCGAACGCCGGGCTCCGAACCCGATCCTGCGGCTCGATCTCTTTGCCCATGCGCCCTTCACCGGCGCGACTCTCGCGGCTTTCGCCTCGGGCGCGGGCGTGCTTGCGCTGATGTCTCTGGTGCCAACCGTGCTGGTGCGCGGCATGGGGCAGACGCCACTTATGGCCGCTTTCGTTCTCCTCGCATGGTCGGCGTTGACCGCGATCGCCGCGCTCAACGCGCATCGCTTGCCCGTGCGCTGGAGCTCGCGCCAGCGCGTGATCGGCGGGATCGTCGGCTGCGGGGTCGGACAGGCCCTGATGCTGCTTGCGACGCCTGCGGCGAGTTGGGCGATCCTCGTGCCGGGGCTGCTGATTGCCGGGGTCTCGAACGGTATCCTGAACGCCGCGCTGGGGCATGAGGCGGTGCAATCCGTCCCGCCCGAGCGCGCCGCGATGGGGTCGGCGGCCAACAATACCGCGCGCTACCTCGGCTCCGCCCTCGGGATCGCCTTGATCTCGATCCTGATTGCCGGACGCGATGGCGAGCGCTTCTTCGCGGGCTGGCACGAGGCCGTGGTGATGAGCACCTTGTTCAGCGGACTGGCGGTGTTCGCGATGCTCGGTCTCGCGCGCGAGCGCGGTTCCCTCGGTGCGCGATGAGCGCAGTCCTGTGTCAGGCGTCGCCGGACCGCTCGCTGAGGATCCAGGTGGCCGCACCCTGAACGTGCTGCGGCGTGCGGCTACTGCCGGGTCAGCCTCACCGTGAACCCACCGCCACTCATGCTGAATGTAGCAAGCTTGCGTGCGTCATAGGCGGCATGCACATCGAACGACTTGAAGTAAAACGGCCAGACATATCCGGGCCCCAAGACAACTCGATAGGATATGTCGCAGATCACGGTGTCGTCGTTTTGCTTCTTGGCTGTCGTTGCTATCTGCACCACGCGCCGACCATCATACATGGCCATCGGCGGAGGGCAGGTTTCACCGTTTGCCAGCTTTGCGAAGAATTCCGTCGGGGAGATCACACCGGCGGGGACTTTTCCGGCGTCCGTCATCTCGGTCATCTCAGAGCGCGGTGTAATCTTAACGGCCGTCACGGTGTCCGCCTCGCGGACAATCGCGATATCGCGCGTTTCGCTGCCACGACTTGTCCCCAGGTAATCGACCTCATTACCTTTGGCCTGCGTCACCGCCTCGAAGGTGCCGTCGTCCAAGCCGAACGGCGTGTTGTCGAGCGAGAGCAGCAGTTTCGCATTACTGCCTTGCCCCTCGAATTGCAGCATGCCCAGGGATCGGTGGCCCAGCGTGACTTTGTAGGTTTGCTTTTCGGCCGCTGCCGGTCCCGCCAGCAGGCCGGAAAAAGTCGCAACGAGAAGGAGAATGCGTGTCATGAAATATCCGTAGGCCAATGCTTTTTTGTCATACTTCCTCCCACATAGCTGTGCGATATCCAACTCCGTGAAGGAGGGCCGACAACTGGACAAAATTGCAAAGATCTTTCCGGAAACAGGGTATTTGCGCGGTTCGACTTCTGCTTGGCCATCGTGCCTGTAGGATTGCGCGCAATGTTGCGGGCTGTACGCTGAATTCGGTAGTAGATTCTGGCGAGTTTCAAGCAAAGCTTTGCGGTTCTTTTGTGCATAGGTTTGCGCAAATTCCGCGTAACTTTGCGTTTTAATTTAGTATCCGACGAAGCGAACTCTTTCCGAGTCGACCTTAGCTTTTCCAGTTTTGATGGAAAGAAAAACGAGCCCATATTCTTAGCAACTTTTTGAAACTGGGAAACTCGGCGGCTCCGACTCCGAGATCATTTTTCGCGCCAATTCCGAGAACGCCTGAAATCAAGATCGCTTGGTCAGCATTGCCGCGGAGGCACAGCTCACTGGAGATGCTGTCGGCCTCAAACCGACCATTTCGCCCTGTCGCAGCTACCTACTGCTTGGGCTACGATTCTGAAGGAGGCTCCTGCTGCCTTCCCTCCGAAGCATTGTATGTGCCCTCACTTGTGTTCTCAGTCGTGAAACGCTGGCTCACGGGGCGTTGGTTAGTGAAAGAGGCCAAATCCGATTCGCGAATTTGCCATTACCGAAAAGGAGCAGATCTGTCTGTAACTCTGTCGGGCACACTTCTGGCTCATCGTCGTCAAGGTTTGCCTTCGGAGGATTTCCCACGGGGTGGGTGCGGGCGTAGGTAGCAGCGCCCTCGAATGCTTCTCTTGGAATCGAGGGATGCTCTTCACAGAGATCATCCAAGGTATCGCCGTCGCTAAGCCTGCCAAGCACAGATCGGCAAGTGATCCGCGTGCCTTTGATCAACGGGTTTGGGCGATACTGCGCCGCAGACATGACACTCAGATGGGCAGTCTGCACCCCTCCGCTTAGAAGGTTGCTGAGGTCTTCCAGAGGCCGAAAGGGAATGGTGGCCAACACTCTATCTTGGCGCACAGCACCCTAAGAGACTCCCGGCGCGCGAAACAGGTGTGTCAGGGAGAGCGGATGCAATGCTTGCGAACCGCGTCCAGCGCCGCCTCAGTCGGGAGATAATCGCGGGCGGCCGGACACTCAGGTCCGGTTCAGCCGCACGAACAGCAGCCAGAACATCGCGCTGAGAAGTGGCAGCGTCACCAACAGAACGAGCGAGGACAGGGCGAAGATGATCGGCACCTGGCTTTGCTGGGCTGCCGCCTGCACCCAGTTCCAGACCGGCATGGTCTCTGACGTACCGCGCAGGAAGATCGTCCGCATGACCTCGTTGAAGGACATCAGGAAGCCGAAGAGGCCCGCACTGACGATGCCCGGCATCAGGATCGGAAACTCGATGTCCTTGAAGACGCGCCAGTCGCTGGCCCCGAGGTCGCGTCCCGCCTCGATCAGGGTATGGTCGAAGCGCAGGGTTACGACGAGAACGATCAGGAGTGCGAAGGGCAGGGCCCAGACATAGTGCCCCACGGCGATCGACCAGAAGCCCAGATCGAGTCCGAGCACGGACTGGCTGAAGATGAAGAGGGCCGCGCCCATCGACATCCCGGGCACGAAGAGCGGCAGGACGAAAACGAGGAGCATCGGGCCGGGGCTGGCCATGCGCGGTACTTCGCGCCCGATCACTGTGGCGGTGACTGCGCTGACCAATCCGACGATCAGCCCAATCACGATGCTGGCGACGAAGGGCATGTGCCAGTCGCTGCTCGCAAACAGTGCCTGATAGTGGCGTAGCGAGAAGGCGCCGGGGATGCCGGAGAGCGGGTCGCTCGAGATTGACAGCAGGACGAGCCAAAGCAGCGGAAAGTAGATCAGCGCGAGCATCGCGATGCCCATCCATTTACCGAGCCGCTTCCAATTCGGGTTGTAGCTGGTTTCGAGCGAAACGGGGCCTGTCGTGGCGGTCATGTCGGTCATTGGTCTTTCCTTGTGCCCGGGGTCATCGGCGCAGCGCGAGTTTCGCGCCGCCGAGGTGGCGCAGGATGAGGGCCATCACCGCGAGGATCAGCAGCAAGAGGCCTATCACGAAAGCGGAGAGGGCGGCGACGACGGGATAGCGCAGGGCGGTGTAGGCGCTCTCGATTGAGCTTGAGAGCAGGTTCACGAAGCCGCCGCCCAGCATTCCTGGCTCGACCCAAGCGGCAAGCGCCGGTCCGAGCGTGAACACGAAGCCCGCCATGACGCCGGGCAGGGAGAGGGGGAGAATCACCTTCCACAGCGTCTGTGCAGGGGTTGCTCCGAGATCGTTGGAGGCTTCGATCAGGGTGTCGTCGATCAAAATGATGGCCATGTAGATCGGCAGGACCATCGGGGGGAACAGGGCCGGGATCATCCCGAAATGCACCGAGAATTCCGAGTAGAGCAGCCATTCGAGCGGCGAATCCGTGATCCCGGTCGACATGAGGACGGTGTTGATCAGACCGTTCTGGCCAAGGATCGCGCGCCAGACGATCGTGCGCGACGACAGGTCGAGGAAGAACGGAATGGTCAGCAGCGCGAGGAACACTGCACGGGCCATCTGGCTGCGCGCTCCCTTGGCAAGCCAGAGCGCGAAGGGGAAGCCGATGGCGAGCTCAATCAGCGTCACGGTCAGAGCGATGCGCAGCGTGCGCAAGGTGACTTCCCAGCGTCCCGAGGCGAAGAGGCCTTTCCACGTCTCGAGGCTCGGCTCGTAAATCGTCTGGAAATATTCGGTCGAGAAGAAGCTGTAGACGAAGAGGATGACGAGCGGCACGATCACCAGCACAGTCCAGATCGCGCAGATCGCCCAGAGCGCCAGATGCGACGGGGGGATCTTGAAGGCGGACCGGCGGCCTTTGTTCTTAGGTCTGGTCTGCGTCATGGGCGCATCCATTTCGGCGTTCATAGTCATCTATCTTCCTGTGGTGTTCGGCCCCTGTCGAGGCCGGGAGGCGTCTCCCACGTGAGCGGGAGACGCGAAGGGATCAGGCGTTGAGGAACCGCTGCCACTGCTCCTCGATGTCCGACGCGTTCTGCGGCGTCGTGGTCGAGGTGAAGGGCTTTTCGAATTTGCGGTTCACCTTGGCTTCGGTGGCGCGCAGGGCTTCGATTTCCGCTTCGCTCCAACCGTTCTCTTCGGCATAGGCCACGCCGAGATCCATGTTCGGGCCGGCATAGCCACGATCGCGGGCCTGAAGCGCACGGTATTCGCCGCCGAGGAAGTAGTTCAGCATCTTGTAGATGTTGTCGACGTTGTCGCGTTTCATCGCGGGGGCTGCGACATAGGCGCCGTGACCCCATTTGAAGTAGCCCTCGACGGTGTAGGCGTAGCGGGTCGCGTCTTCCCCCAGCACGTTGTTGGCTTCGCGCACTGCCGGTTCCCAGCAGTTGATCACGTCGACTTCCTTGTTAGTCAGAAGCTGAATCTGCTCCTCGAAGGCGCCGTAGAGCGTGCGGAACTGGCCCGCTTTCTTGCGCTCGATGAGGAAGTCCGCAACCATCGCCGCTTCGTCGGCGGTCATATCCGAGACATTCTTAATGTCGGCTTTGCCGGTTTCCTTCAGGTAGAGCGCGGCGGAGGGCATCGAGTAGCTCCAGCCCTGCCCGTAGGCGACGCGGCCGCGGGTGGCTTCGTCTTCGAACATCAGCGACCACGAGAGTTCTTCCTCGCTTGCGGGATCGACGCCGATGGCCTCGGGCACATAGCCGAAGCTGTCGGCGTTGCCGATGACCGGAACGCCCCACTGCTTGCCCTCTTCGTCGGTGACCACAGGCGAGCGTTTCCAAGCATCCGACGTGCGCTCCCACAGGGTGAGTTCGGGGTGGTCCGTCTCGATCTTGGCATACATGCCGCGCGGGCCGAGAATGTCTTCGGTGCCGCTCTCGAAGATGTAGATGTCGGTGCTGTCACCGAGGTTCGACGCCATGATGTCGCGCATGAAAACACCGACATCGTTCGAGGTGCCGTTGAGTTCGCACTTGATGCCGAGGCTGGCTTCGAGCGGCGACCAATCCTTGAGCGCGGCGGTCGGAACGCCGTAAGCCCGCACGACGGGCATATCCTGTGCCATCGCACCACGGGGTGCGAGACCGGTAGCCGCGAGGGCTGCCGTGCCAGCAACCGCGCCCATGCCGCGAAGCATGTTGCGCCGGGTCAGTTCGATCTGATCGAACGTAGAGAACTTGTCCTTCATTTTTCCTTCTCCTGTTGGGGCTTCGCGCCGTCTCGAGCGGCTGCGTAAGCCAGTTTTCCCGAAGGTGGACCGATCGACGCGATCAGCCCTTGTGTTCGGGGAAAATCACGGCGTCCGAGAGCTTCCAGCCGACCCGCGAGATGGCGCCCTTCTCGTTGGGCGCACCGTGCCAGGACCGAAGACGCAGCGTGCCCGCTTTCGTCTCGACCATCATGTCGGTGTATTTCCCGCGATAGACGCGGTTGGACAGGGTGGCATCGAGCCCGTCCTCGTCGGCTGCGACCGGTCCGATCCGTTCGGCCCGGATGGCAAGGTTGATGGCGCCGCCCGGCTGAATGTCAGAGGTGGCGAGAGTGCCGCGCACGACTGCGCCGCCGACCAGTTCCACCTCGCCGATCTCGCCGTCCTTGCGCAGAAGCTTGCCGTCGAGAATGTTCTCATAGCCCATGAAATCCGCAGCGAACCGCGTCACCGGGCGGTCGAACAGGTCGAGCGGCGCGCCGCTTTGCTCGATCCGGCCGTGCTTCATCAGAACGACGCGGTCGCTCATGGTCAGCGCTTCTTCCTGAGAGTGCGTGATGTAAATGAAGGTCATGCCAAGTTTGCGCTGAAGCTCCATGAGTTCCAGCTGCATGTCCTGACGCAGGCGTTCGTCCAGAGCGCCGAGCGGTTCGTCGAGAAGCAGGATCGCGGGACGGGTGACTACCGCGCGCGCAAGTGCCACACGTTGGCGTTCCCCGCCCGAGAGTTGCCCGATGGAGCGGTCGGCCTTGGCTCCGAGCTGCACCATCTCCAGCGCGCGCTTCGCTTCGGCCGTCGAATCCTGAGCCGTCCGGCCGCGGATGCGCAAGCCATAGGCCACGTTCTCGATCACGTTCATATGCGGGAACAGCGCGTAGTTCTGGAACACCGTGGTGCAGTTGCGCTTGGCCGCGGGCAGCCCCACGACATCTTCGCCCCCGATGCGCAGACGGTCGACCGAATAGGGAGTTTCCAGCCCGGAGATCACGCGCAGCATCGTCGTCTTGCCCGAGCCGCTGGAGCCGAGGATCGTCAGGAATTCGCCCTTCGCCGCTGACAGCGACACATCGGACAGCGCGGTGACCCTGCCGTACTTGTGGACGACATTGCTGACCTCGAGCATGGGTTCGCTGTGCATATCCTTCATTTCATGTCCTCAAGTCAGTCGTTCAGTGAGAGTGATGGGGCGTGCGCAGCACGGCCGTCTCAAGTGTCAGAATGCGCAATGCGAGCGACAGCGCGAGGTCGAGCACGTCGCGCGAAAGCCGGGCCGGGTCCCGCACAGAGTCGGCAGGAAGGACGCCGTCGAGGGGCTCCAGTCCGGCGTTGCGTCGCAAGGCGCGTCCGGTCGCGCGCAGAGCCTCGCCAACAAGGGCCCGGGCGGCGCGATCGGTAGGGTCGGACGGACGTTCGGCCTCTAGGCGCGCGGCGATTTCGGTAAGGCCGACGCCTCCACCTGTCAGGGTGCCGCCAGTTCGCGCCGAGCGCACCGAAGCAAGCGCACGTGCCATCCGTGCGCGCAAATCGGGTTCGGTCCTGTGCGGACCGATGAAAAGCTCGACCCAGCGTCCCGAGAGGCGGGCGTGGCGCCGTTGAGCATGTTCGCGGTCGAGAGCGAGGTAGCGGTTGCGCTCGATCTCGTGGGCGATGTCTTGAAGCCGCAGCGCGATGGCCGCGGCGTCGCCGGCGGGGGCGGAGAAGGTCACGTGATCTCCGCTGCGCCGGAACGCCTCTGCCGCACCGAGATGCTCAGGCGTGAGCGTGTCGAGTGTCTGGCCGGTCTCGTCATCCACGAGGGTCGCGCCGGTCGCGATCGCGAGGTCCCGCAGGATTTCGGCGGCGCGCGGGCCCTTGTCGCGCGTCGTGATCGCGGCCACGCGCAGAACGCCGGCCTGCCGGTTGCGCTCTAGAAGTTGCTTGGCGGCGCCCTCGAGCCCCCGCGCCGCGATCAGCAGCGACTTGCCGCTCTGGGCGAAACCTTCGATCACGGGGGCGAGGCGTTTGAAATCGGTCAGGATGTCGTTGACCACCAAAACGTGGACCGCATCCATATGCGTCAGTACCCCCGACAGGAGCGGCTCCATATCGGCGGAGAAACCTTCGACATGATCGAGGCGCAGCCCGGGCTCCGGCTGGTCGCTCAGCTCGACATGACCCTCGGCCCCTGCGAGTTCGAGCGCGCGATCCAGGGCATCGGTCGCGTCGGGGGGAAGGGCTGCAGCGGCGAGGATACCTTCGTTATCATCGGCGTCTTCCGTGGCGGCCTCGAAATGGCGCGCAATCTCGGGGCGCAGCGCATCGACAGAGCGGATAAGGTGCGAAGGATGCACACCCGCGGCGACGGACCGACGTCCGGTCGCCAGCGCGGCGCCGGTCATCACGGCCATGCGCGAGGTTCCGTCGCCCAGATCGCGGTCCGCCGACACCAGCGCTTCCCGCAGAAGCACCTCGCTCGTCCCGTCCGCGCAGAAATGACGGGCGATTTCCGTGCCGGTGGTGGCGCGTCGCACGCGCGTGCCAAGGGTATAGAGCGCCGCGCGCCCGTCGGGGCCGAGCTTGGCCGCAATCGCGCGCAGAACCGGCGCAAGATCGTCTGCCAGCTCCGCCTGAAGCGGGTTGCCCGATATGATGCGCACGGCGGTCATGCGGTGGTCAGCCTCGCCTCATCCATAAGAACCTGATGAACCGCCTTCGCGACGGCGATCGCGTTCGGGGTGTCGGAATGGACGCAGATGCTTTCGGCGACGACCGACACGTCCTTGCCGCTCACGGCGGTGGTCATGCCTTCGAGCACGGCGCGGCGAACCTTCTCGGCGACGGCCTCAGGCGGGACGCTCTCATGCTCGCGCGAAATGATCTGGCGTCCGTCGTCACCATAGTCGAGGTCAGCATAGAACTCGCAGCTGAAAGGGATTCCGCGGCGGGTGAAAACCTCCGACATACAGCAGTCGGAATAGGCGATCACCGGCAGGCCGAGCGCTTCGGCCGCATCCGCAACGCCTTCCGCCACGTGCATCTCGTTCTGAGCCATGCCGAAGAGCGCGCCGTGCGGCTTGATGTGCGAGAGCGTGAGCCCTTCGGCCACGGCCAGCGCTTGCAGCGCGCCCGTCTGGTACATGATGAGCGCGTAGATCTCGTCGCGGCGCATCTGCATCCGCCGCCGCCCGAAGCCCTCACGGTCGGGCAGGCCGGGGTGGGAGCCGACATTGATGCCCGCGGCCTTCGCTTTGCGCAGGGTGTCGCGCATGACCACCGGGTCGGAGGCATGGAAGCCGCAGGCGATGTTGGCGTGGGTGACGAAGGGCATGCAGGCCGCGTCGTCGCCGAACGCGTAAATCCCGAAGGACTCGCCCATATCGCAATTGATCGTCACCATCTTCGCCTCCAAATGATATATCATGTATCCTATAACGACGATATCACCACCTTGTGTCAAGTTAATCTTTCCCGAGGGGAAGCAGGTCGGGGCCGAAAACGTATGGCGCCTCTTTGCGTCGCAAACGAAAATCGCGTGACGAGAGCGAATCTGGGCGGGTGGCAGTTTTTTTGGGCAGGGCAGGGATGTCGGCAGCGAGGCGGGTGGGGCGCGGTTTGGTCGCCGGATGCTGCCGGGGCATTTTGCGCAGGGCCTGCTGCGCAAAAAAAGAAGGGCGGCACGATGCCGCCCCGGTGGGTGTCTACTTGGGTTCTGGCCGTGGTCGCGCTCAGGCCCCCTCGGTCAGCGGCATCAGCGGAAGCAATGCTTTCGCGGCAATGTCGATATCCTGCCGCATGAACCGACCCGCTGCTTCCGCGTCGCGCCGCTCGATCGCTGCGAGGATATTGCGGTGTTCGTCATTGGCGTGGTGTTTGAAGTGCTCATCGTCGAAAAGGCCGGTAAAAACCGGGCCAACCTTTAGCCATAAGTCATTGATAAGCTGAAGAAGTTCCGGATTGTTAGCGCGGCGGTAGACGGTGAAGTGGAATTCGCGGTTGAGGGTCAGATAGCCTGCGGAATCATGGCGTTTCGCGACCTCTTCCACTCGCGCGGTCAGCTCCGAGAGCTGTGCGATTTCGTCCTCGGTGAACTTGTCGACGGCCAGTTCCGCCGCCATTCCTTCAAGCGCGGCGCGGATTGGCATGAGCTCGCGAAAGCGTCTTTGCGTCATGCGGGGCACCACGATCGACCGATTCGGCAGCACTGTCAGAAGGCGCTCGGCGACGAGCCGTTGAAGCGCTTCGCGGATCGGGGTGGCGGAGATCCCGTAATTCGCCGCGAGCGTGCGGATAACCAGCGGCTCCATCGGGATAAAAAGGCCCTCCTGCATCCCGTCCCGGATCGCGTGATACGCCTGGTCGCTCAATGACTGGTGCTCAATCTTCTTCACTCGAATGCCTTTCGCTGCGCGTGGTCCGCTTCCCAACTTGGTATCTCACTTTGTGTCGACGGGTAAAGGCCGTTGACGCTAATTGATATATCATATACTCCAACTGAGGAAGATCCAGCGGCAAAGTCGCGCGGATGCGTCGAAAAATAGCCGAGAGGAGAACAGGTCGAATGCTTCACGAAGCTCTGCGATTCTATCCCGGAGGAGATCGCGCGATCGAGGTCGAGCTGGGTGACGGGATGGATTTCACCATCAACTTCATCGTTCATCGACTTGTCGCTGCCGTACGAGAGGCGCGGATCGCGGGTCTTGTCGATCTGATCCCCGAGCTGGCCTCGTTCCAGGTGAACTACGATCCCGACCGTATCTCCTACGAAGACCTGTGCCACGAGATCGAAGCGCTTTATGCGGAGATGGGGCGCGGGGTGACGGGAACGCTCGCAAGCCGGCTGATTACCATTCCTGTGCTCTATTTCGATGAGAAGACGGAAGCCTGCGTCGAAGACTACCGCAAGGACTATCCCGAGAAGACGCCCGATCCCGAGTTGATCTGCGAGTTGAACGGGTTGCCGGATCGTGCCGCGCTGCGCCGCCGTCACGCCTCGACCGAATACTGGGTTGCGGCGCTCGGCTTCTGGCCCGGTCTGTGCTCGCTGCTCGCCCTCAATCCCACTGCGCGGATCATCGCGCCGAAATA
Source organism: Thioclava sp. DLFJ5-1 (assembly GCF_002020115.1). Classification (NCBI taxonomy): domain Bacteria; kingdom Pseudomonadati; phylum Pseudomonadota; class Alphaproteobacteria; order Rhodobacterales; family Paracoccaceae; genus Thioclava; species Thioclava sp. DLFJ5-1. The sequence continues at coordinate 28,726 of NZ_MPZU01000006.1, forward strand.
CAATCCGCCGCGCACCCATACCCCGAAAGGGGCGGTCGGTCTTGGTGGTGCGTTGACCTGTATCTATCCGGACGCGACGCCGGGCGGCTATCAGCTTATCGGCCATACGCCGGCGCCGACCTATGATGGGGCGCAGCGGCTTCCCGACTTCGCGGACAGTCTCGCGCTGTTCCGGGCTGGCGACCGGGTTCGGTTCAAGCCCGTCGAACGCGATGAATACAGCGAGATCGAAGCGCGCGTCGCCGAGGGTTCCTTCCGCCACGATATCGTCGATTACCAGGTCTTCTCGGTCGACCGCTATCTCGACTGGGCCAAGGCGCAAGAGGAGGCCGCCAAATGAGCCGCACCATCACCACGGTGAAGCCGGGTCTTCAGACCTGTGTGCAGGAGCTTCCGGGGCGCGAGGGCTTTCTGGAACAGGGATTCCCGCTCTCGGGTCCCTTCGACGCCTGGTCGTTCAGACAGGCCAATATCCTTGTCGGCAATGACCGCGACACCGCTGCGCTGGAGTGCCAGTTCATGGGGCCGACCCTGACTTTCGATGCCGACATGCTGATCGCCGTCACCGGCGCGGACATGTCGCCCGCGCTCGACGGCGCGCCGATCCCGATGTACGCGACCGTCGCGGTCTCGGCGGGCCAGACGCTGACCTTGGGCTTCGCCAAGACCGGCGCGCGGGCCTATCTCGCCATCTCTGGCGGGATCGCGACCGAGCCGGTTCTGGGTTCGCGCGCCGTGTTCCATCAGGCGGGCGTCGGCGGTCATGCCCTCATCGCCGGTCAGACGCTGCCGGTCGGCGTCTCGGAGACGAGCGCCCTCTACGTTCTGCCCGAATCCGCGCGCCCGGTGATCGGCATCGACCGCGTTTGGGAGGTCGAGGCGCTGTGCGGGCCGAATGACGACTGGCTCGACGAGGCGACGATCGAGATGTTCTTTTCGACCGACTGGCAGATTCAGACAAAGAGCAGTCGCACAGGTATTCGCCTGACCGGCCCGGAATTCGGGTTTTCCGACAAGGCATTGAACAAATCCCCGGATCACGGGCAGGACCCGTCGAACATCATCGACCACGGCTATCCGATGGGGGCTGTGAACCTTGCCGGTCAGACGCCGATCATCCTCGTTAATGACGCGCCGAGCACCGGCGGCTTCATCAACCCCTTCACCATCGCGAGCGCCGCATTCTGGAAGTTGGCGCAGGCCAAGCCGAACGAGACCCTGCGTTTTCGCCGCGTGGACCGCGACGGCGCAGCGGCGCTGCGGGCCGAAATCGATGCAAAAACCAAACCTGAGATTCTGGAAAATGCCTGAAGCGATGATGACAGACGGCTCTGCGGTCGACCAAGACTCCCTTCTGGCTGGGCTGTTGGCCAGCGCACCGCCGCGGTTGACGCCGGATCAGGCCCAGACGCTTTTGCACGATCACTGGGGGATCGACGGTTCCGCACATGAAATCGCCTGCGAGCGGGACCAGAATTTCCGCATCGTGACCGGGACTGGGCAGGACTACATTCTGAAGATCTCGAATGCGGTCGAGGACCCGCTCAACACGGAGTTCCAGACCGCGGCGCTGCGCTGGGTTGCCCGGGTCGATCCCGAGCTTCCACTTCCGCGCGCGGTGGCTGCGCTCGACGGTGCGTTCACGCAGCGGCTAAAGCTGCCGTCGGGGCGCACCAGCGTGGTGCGGGTTCTGTCCTGGCTTGACGGCACGCCGCTGCATCACGTGCCGATGACGGCGCAGATGCAATCCGGGATCGGCGCGATGACGGCGCGGCTGGGCCGGGCGCTCGAAGGGTTCGACCATCCGGGTGCGCGCCATGAACTGCTGTGGGACATCCAGCATCTCCCGCGCCTGCGCCCGTTGACCGAGAGCCTCGGCGAGGACGCGGTGGCGGATGCGGTGCGGCGCGAGCTCGATCATTTCGAGGCGCAGGTTGCCCCTGCGCTCGGCGGTCTGCGCCGTCAGGTGATCCATAACGACATGAACCACCACAACATCCTCGTGGATGCGAGCGAGCAGGACCGGATCACCGGCATTCTCGATTTCGGCGACATGGTGAACACTTATCTCGCCATCGATGTGGCCGTCGCCGCCTCCTATCTGGCGAGCGAAGACGATCCGCGCGGGGCCATCGCGCGTCTCGTGGCCTCCTATCACGCCGTCCTGCCGCTCGAGCGCGAGGAGGTGGAGCTGCTACGCGATCTGACGGTGGCCCGGCTCGTGGCCTCGATCACGATCACGAACTGGCGTGCGGCGCGCTACCCCGAGAACGCCGCTTACATCCTGCGCAACAACGGGCCAGCCCGCACGGCCATGGCCCGTTTCGCGACCCTTCCCACCCAGGACGTGACCCGGGCTTTGCTCAGCGCGTGCGATATGGAGTGAACGCATGAATATTGACACCGGCATGGTGAACGCCTTCCAAGAAGGCGCCACGGATCTCGACCCTGAAACGCGCGAGATGATCGAGCGGCGCAAGGCGCTGCTTGGTCCGGCGTATCGTCTCTTCTACGACAAGCCGTTGCATCTCGTGCGCGGCGAGGGGGCCTGGCTCTTCGATCAAGAAGATAACGCTTATCTCGATGCCTATAACAACGTGACCTCCATCGGCCATTGTCATCCCAAGGTGGTCGAGGCGATCGCGACGCAGGCCGGCATCCTCGCGACCAACACCCGCTATATCCACGGCAGCATCCTCGATTATGCCGAACGGCTTCTGAACACGCTGCCGGACGAGATCGGGCACATGATGTTCACCTGCACCGGGTCCGATGCCAACGACCTCGCCGTGCGCATCGCGCAGGCCTATACCGGGGGGCTCGGGATCGTCGTGACGGAGACGGCTTATCACGGCATCACCCAGTCGGTTTCCGAGTTTTCCCCCTCGCTCGGCGCGAATGTCGATCTCGGTCCGCATGTGCGTACCGTGCCCGCGCCGGATGCCTATCGTCAGGGCGAGGACATGCCGGCGAATTTCGCCGCCGCCGTCGAGGCCGCCTTCGCCGATCTGAAGCGGCACGGCATCAAGCCCGCACTCTTCATCTGCGACGGTATCTTCGCCAGCGACGGGGTCTTCGACGGGCCGCGCGGTTTCCTCAAGGGGGCGGTCGACGCGGCGCATGCGGCTGGTGCTGTCTACATCGCCGACGAAGTGCAGTCGGGCTTCGGACGAACCGGAGACGCGCTCTGGGGCTTCCAGCGTCATGACGTGGTCCCCGACCTCGTCACCATGGGCAAGCCGATGGGCAATGGCTACCCGGTCGCGGGCGTTGCCGTGCGTCCGGAGCTGGTCGAGGAATTCGGGCGCAAGGCGCGGTATTTCAACACTTTCGGGGGCAACGCGGTCGCGATCGCCGCCGCGACCGCCGTGCTCGACGTGATCGAAGGCGAGGGGCTGACCGAGAACGCGCGCGAGATCGGTGCCTATCTTCAGGACGGGATCCGCGCTCGGGCGGAGGCCCATCCTTGCATCGGAGACGTCCGGGGCGCGGGGCTGTTCCTCGGGGTCGAGATCGTGTCTGACCGCGCCGCCAAGACGCCGGATGCGGCCGCGACGTCGGCCATCGTCAACGGTCTGCGGGAGGAACGTGTGCTGATCTCGGCCTGCTCGAAGACGCATAACGTTCTCAAAATACGCCCGCCGCTCGTCTTCACCCGAGAGAATGCCGACCAGTTGCTGGCCGCCTTCGACCGGGTTCTCGCCCGCATCAAGTAACACGAGACCAACAGGAGGCCCGATATGGCCATCACGCAAATCGAAGCTGCACTTCCGGGGCTCGTCTTTCACCGCCCGTCGCCTGAAGCCGAGCCGTTCAAGGCGCCCGGCGATGCCGTGGCTGTGGGGGATACTCTCGCGCTCGTGGAGGTCATGAAGTCCTACATTCCGATCGAGGCCGAGGTGGCGGGAACCTTCAAGGGTTACGCAGCGCCCGACGGCGAGAGCATCGAGCCGGGCGATGCGCTGTGCGAGATCGAGGTGTCCGAATGACGTCGCAGGGTTCCGGCATTAAGAAGCTTCTGATCGCGAACCGCGGCGAGATCGCCGTGCGCATCATCCGAGCAGCGCGAGATCTGGGTATTCGCACCGTACAGGTCGTGTCGGAAGCCGACCGCGATATGCTGGCCGCGCGGATGGCGGACGAAGTGATGGTGATCGGGCCGGCGCCGGCGACGAAATCCTATCTCGACATCGACGCGGTCCTGAAAGCGGTGTCGGAGAGCGGTGCGGATGCGGTGCATCCCGGTTACGGCTTCCTCTCCGAGAGCGCCGAGTTCGCCCGCCGCGTAAGCGAGTTGGGCGTGACCTTCTGCGGCCCCGACGCGGCCACGATCGAGCGGATGGGTGACAAGGTAAACGCGCGCACGGCCGCCATCGAGGCAGGCGTGCCGGTGGTCCCGGGCAGCGACGGACGTGTCGACGGTCTCGACGCGGCGGTCGAGGTGGCTGAACGGATCGGCTACCCGGTGATGATCAAGGCTGCCGCTGGCGGTGGCGGGCGCGGTATCCGTATCGCCAATACCCGAGAAGAGCTGATCGCCGCACTCCCCACGGCGATGAACGAGGCACGGGCCGGGTTCGGCGATGACGGGATCTATATCGAGGCCTTCATTCGCAACGCGCGTCATATCGAAGTGCAGATTCTCGGCGACGGCACCCGTGCGGTCCATTTGTTCGAGCGGGAATGCTCACTCCAACGCCGCCGTCAGAAGGTCTGGGAAGAAGCGCCCGCCGTGGCCCTTCCGGACGCGATGCGCGCCGATCTTTGCGCCGCTGCGGTGCGCCTGGCCGAGGGCGTTTCCTATCGCGGGGCAGGGACGCTGGAATATCTCTACGACATGGACCGAGAGGCGTTCTATTTCATCGAGATGAATACGCGCATCCAGGTCGAGCACCCGATCACCGAGATGATCACCGGCGTCGATCTCCTGCGCGAGATGCTTCTGATCATGGGCGGCGAGCCGCTGTCGCTCAAGCAAGAGGATATCACCGCGCGGGGGCATGCGATTGAAGTTCGCATCAACGCCGAGAATCCTGACAAGAATTTCTTCCCCGCCCCCGGTGTTCTCGAAACTTTAAAGGTTCCGGGCGGGCCGGGCGTGCGCTTCGACACCGGCGTCTGCGAGGGCGACACGATCCCTCCTTATTACGATTCACTCCTTGGAAAGCTCATCGTCTGGGACCGTACTCGCGACGCCGCCTTGGCGAAGCTGGCAGGCGCGCTCGGCGAACTTCAGATCGGTCCGAAACCGACCACAGCGAGTCTTCATGCCGCCTTGTTGATGGCGCCGGACATCATCTCCGGCTCGGTGTCGACGCTTTGGCTCGAAGACTGGCTGGCGACGCGGGCTGAAGACATTCGCAAGTCCGCCTGACGACCGGGCGGATCGCGGTTCCCGAGGAAGGAACCCTCCGATCGCTCGCGGTGATCGGGGCGCTCTCTTGAGGGTCATTCGCCCGTGCATCCGGCCTTGCACGCGGCGACCTGAAAGCCATCGCCACAAGCCGTATCGTCGGCTTTGAAGATGAGGCGATAATCGGCGCTGCTGAAGCTGCGGGCGCGCGTATCAATGTGTCTCACGTTTCGGAAGTGTCGGACATGGCGCGCACGCCAAGCACTTCAACGCGTTTTGGGAGCAGGCCCTGAGCTCGCCCAGGGTTGATACACAAAACCGCCAATCGACGCGCTATGCCATTTCCGGCGAATTTGATCTGAACGGAAAGCTTCGCATAGCAGACATTGCGGTAAAGCGCAGCGATTGACGGCTATCCGCCCATCGCCGTCAGAGCGTCGCAGTTGGCCCTTCGCTGTCATTCATGTCCCGCGAGACCGATGTCCGCATTCAATTTTTTCTTTAACGATAGCCAGAAATCGCTTCACCCGAACATCGAATCCGGGATCAGCGTCGCGATTTGCGGGAAGATGATGATCAGCAGCAGCGCGAGGATCATCGCGAAGAGGAAGGGCAGCACGCCTTTGAAGACGGTGGTCATCGGCACATCCTGCGCGACCCCTTTCACGACGAAGACATTGAGCCCGACCGGCGGGGTGATCATCCCCATCTCGATCACGATCACCGCGACGACGCCGAACCAGATCGGGTCGAAGCCCAGCTCCTGGATCACCGGGAAGACGATCGGGATCGTGACCACCAGCATCGACAGCCCGTCGAGGAACATGCCCAGCACCACATAGGCCGCGATGATCATGACGAGCGTGCCATAGGGCCCGAGACCGAACCCCACCATCGCATTGCCCAGCGTTTCCGGAATATGCGTGACAGCGAGGAAGGGGTTCAGCACATTCGCCCCGATCACGATCATATAGAGCATCGCCGAGGTCTTCAGCGTCTCCAGCACGGCGGATTTGAAGCCCGTCCAGTCGATCGCGCGCATCGCAATCGCCAGCAGCAGCACGAGGCCCGCGCCGATGGCCGAGGCTTCGACCGGCGTGAAGACGCCTGCGTAGATGCCGCCGATCGAGACCGCGATGATCCCCATCAGCGGGCCTGCGCGCCCCAGAAGACGGAATTTCTCGCCCGCGGATACCGGTTCGCCGCGCGGCCCGGCCTTGGGGTTCAGCGTCGCGATCAGCCAGATCGTCCCCATGAACAGCCCCATCAGCAGGAGCCCCGGCAGGATGCCCGCCATGAACAGCCGCCCGATCGATTCCTCGGTTAGGATCGCGTAGAGGACAAAGCCCGTCGAGGGCGGGATCAGGAAGCCCAGAGTGCCGCCTGCCGCGATGGCGCCGGTGGACAGCGCATCGCCGTAACCCAGACGCTTCATCTCGGGCAGAGCGACCTTGCCGATGGTGACGGCCGTCGCGACCGACGAGCCCGACACCGCGGAGAACACCGCGCAGCCCAGCACCGAGGAGGAGGCGAGCCCGCCCTTGAACCGTCCGACCCATGCGAAGGCCGCGTCGTATAGCGCGCGCGAGAACCCTGCGACCGAGGCGATATTGCCCAGCAGGATGAACATCGGCACGACGATCAGGTTGTAATTGGACACCGTCGAATAGCTCTCGGTCAGCATCACGGCGCCTGCTGCGCGGGTCCCTTCCAGAATCCACAGCCCGAAATAGCCCACCAGCAGCATGGCAAAGGCGACGGGCGTGCGCAGGATCATCAGCGCGAAGAGCGCGCCGATCCCGGTCAAACCGGCTTCCAGAGGCGTCATGGACGGCCCTTTCCGATAGCGATGATGAGGAATTGCACGGCAAGCACGATCACGCAGAGAGACATGCCGGCGGCGATGAAGGCGTAGAACGGCCAGAGCGGAATGCCGAGCATGTTGGTGGTGTCACCGAATTCGCGCGCATCGAGCATCTTCAGCCACGCCCGCTGCACCAGCACGCTCAGCACCCAGGCCGACAGCGCGCGCGACATCAGGTCACCGAGAAAGCGGCCCCAGCGGCCGATCACCCCGTCGAGAACGTCGACACGGACATGGCCCTCATAGGAGGTGCAATAGGGCAGAGCGAGCATCACCACGCCCACCGAGGCCAGCTGCACCACCTCGTTGATCCCGAGGATCGGCATGGCGAGCGCATAGCGCGTGAAGACCCCGACAAAGACCAACCCCAGCACCAGCATCAGGAACATCCCCGACAGCGTCGCCAGCAGGAGGTTGGCCCGGTTGAACCATATCAACCAGGCCGGGAGCTTCGTATGTTCGGAAGCGGCGCTCACTTGTCCGCCTTCAGCGTATAGACGATTTTCTGTGCGTCGCCGCCGGTCTTTTCGACGACGTCGGAGACGATACCGGCCGAGAGCTCGTCAAAGGCTTTTGCCTCATCCGTACTCAGCTCGATCACTTCCTTGCCCTCGGTATTCTTGAAGCCCTCGATGCCCTTCTGCGCAACGGCGAGCTGGCTTTGCTGACCGTGCATCGCGGTATCCTTGCCGGCGGCGTCGATCGCGGCCTTGTCTTCGTCGGAGAGCGAGGCGTAGGCGTCACGGTTCATCAGGATGAAGAAGGGCGAGTTCGTCGTCTTCATGCCCATCGTGATGTAATTGGCGACTTCGCCCAGCTTGAAAGCATTGATGCCGGTGCCGTCGATCATCGCGCCGTCGATCACGCCGGTCTGCATCGCGTTGTAGATTTCCGAGACCGGCATCGAAACCGGCGTGCCACCCCAGGCTTCGACCAGCAGGCCGGTGTTGCGCGAGGGCACGCGGATCTTCATCCCCTTGAGGTCGTCGGGGCTGCGCACGGCCTTGTCGCGGGTGAACAGCAGGTTCTCCGCGCTCGACCACAGGGCCACCAGATGGGTGCGACGATATTCGGAGCTGAAGAGATCGAGATGCTTGTCGAGATCCGCAGTGCCGGTCTGCTCGTCCAGAACGCCCGGAAGCTCGGCCAGCAGCGTGAGCGGGAATTGCGAGGCGGTATAGCCCGGCAGGGACACCGCGAATTCCGCGACGCCATCGACGACACGGCTATATTGCTCGACCGGACCCGCGCCCAGCTCGCCGCCATTGTAGAGCTTCACCGTGACGTCGCCATCGGTCTTGGCCGCAACCTCATCCGCGAAGGGCTGGAAGGTCGAACCGACATAGGGATGCCCCGCTGGCATGAAGTTGGCGAATTTCATTTCCTCGGCCGATGCGCTGCCTGCAACGAGTGCTGTACCCAGAGCCAAAGCTGCGACTTTGCTGCGAATGGTCATAATTTCCCCCCGGTGGATGGACGTGGCGAGGCTCTCCTCCACCCGTCACGTTTCATGCCTCTTCCATCGCGCGAGCGGGCCGGAATGACCAATAGAAACGATCCGATCAGGCATAAGCTGATGCTATAGCTGCCTTAGGTGGAGCGCACCGCCATCAGCATCTGTGCCTGCGCGGGTGTGGGCTCCCAGCCGTCGCGAAGCGTCAGCCCGATGGGGCGGCGGGTGCCGCTGAAGTCGTCGGTAAGGACCTCGACGAGCCCGCGTTCGATCTCGCCCTCGGCTTGCGCGCGCGAGACGCAAGCGAGGTGGCGGCCGTCCTGCACCATCTCGCGCATCAAGATCACCGAGCCGGTCTCAATCAGCCCGCGCGGAAGGTTCACCCCGGCATCGGAAAAGACGGCTTCGAACTGTGCGCGGGTCGGCGTGCCTTCGCGGGTCACGAGCCAGGGCCAATTGGCGAGTTCGTCCGCCGCGGGAAGCGGTTGGCCGAGAAGAGGATGATCGCGTCCCGCCAGGACGACCAGCGTGTCGTCGAAGAGCTTTTCCTGCACGACATCCCCGATCGGGGCCGGATCGCGCAGCGCGCCGATCAGGAAGTCGATCTCGCCGCGGCGCAGACCGCCGAGCAGCTCGTTATAGCTCCCTTCGAGCACCTTCACCGCCATGTTCGGGCGCGTCTTCCGGAAGGCCACGATGGCCTTCGGCAGGACATGACTGCGCGAAAGCGGCATGGCCCCGATCACGATTTGGCCGACCTCGCGTCCGCTCAGATCGCCGAGTTCCGCGCGGGCCTGCTCCAGTTCGACAAAGGCCAGCCGCGCGATGCGCGCAAGATTGGCGCAGCCGCGCGTCGGCACGATCCCGAAGGGGCTGCGCTGAAACAGCGCGCGTCCCGCTTCCTTCTCGAGCTGGGTGATCGCGCGATGGACGGTGGGTTGGGAGACGCCCAAGCGTCGCGCGGCGAGCGAGAAGTTCTGCGCCTCCGCCGCCGCGATGAGCGCCTGCAATTGCGCGCGGGTCGCGGTGAGCTTCAGACGCGGCGCGAACTCGGTCAGTTGCGTATCGAGCGCGTCGAGCGCGCGCACTGTTCTGTGGCGCAGCACCTCGCCCGCTTCGGTCGCGAACAGCCCCTGCGTCGTGCGGGTGAAGAGCGCGGTGCCCGCTTCTGCCTCGAGCTTGGCGATGGCCTGCGTGACGGCGGGCTGCGAGACATGACAGAGCTCCGCCGCGCGGGTGATCGAGCCGCCTGCCGCAACCGCGAGGAACACCCGAAGGTGGCGAAGGTTGGCGTCGATCATAGCCGCTCCAAGATTTCCCGCGCATGTGTGTCGAGGTCACCGTCGCGCCCTTTCAGCCCCATCCCGCCGATCCGATCATGCCATTCGGATACCGCCGCGGTCAGGTCTGAGGGAAGGCCCAGCCCGTCGAGTGTGCGCACCACTTCGCGCATCTCCGCTGCGCGGCGAATGCCATGCTCCATCATCCGCTCGAGGTTATAGGCAGCGCGGCTGTCCCAGCTCATTTCCGGGTTGGACGCCATGAGCGACCCAAGCACTTCGTCCGCGACACCCGCCTTACGTGCAGCGAGAAAGCACTCCGCCGTCAGCGCCTCCAACCCCTTGATCATCACCGAGCGGATCATCTTGATCGACGACGCGGATCCGACCTGATCGTCGATCCGGCGTGCTTCCATGTCCAGCCTGCCGAGCCAGGAAATCGCTTCCGTGGCACCCGGGCCAGAAAGCAAGAGCGGCGTGCGATGCAGCTTCGGATGAACAGGCGACATGACCGCGACATCGACATAGAGGCCGCCGGCCTCGGCAATCACCTCCGCCGCCGCGCGCTTGCTTTCGGGCGCGCAGGAATTGCAGTCGAGCCAAAGCGCCCCATTCGGCAGGTGGGGGGCGCATTCCCGCGCCGCCGTCACCGCCTGATCCGCCGTCACGAGGCAAAACACCGTTTTCGCATGGGCCAACGCCTCCGCCCGGTTCGCCGCCGGATGCAGTCCGAGCGCCGTGGCGGCCTCCCGGATCGGTGCGGCGGTCTCGGGCGTATCGAGCTTGAGGTCATAGCAGGTTGCACGCGCGCAGGTTTTGCGCCCCCAACCCGTGGCGAATGCGCGCCCCGCCTCGCCGAAGCCGATCACCACGATTTCCTGCATCGAATTTTCCTTCATGCGCGAAGCCCTCCCTGCTTGGGGGATATCTCGCGCAAACGGGTCCGAATTCAAAGTCAGTATAGCCTTAGCTTATACCCGGGCAAGGCTTTCCAATTTGCGATTTTCGCGCTGGCGCTCCTTATCTCGGGCCAACGCATTTCTCGAGAGGTTCCCATGTCGGAGAAGAAAACCGCCCTCGTCATTTCCGCCCATGCCGCCGATTTCGTCTGGCGTTGCGGCGGTGCAATCGCGCTGCATGCCGAGATGGGCTACGAGGTGACGGTCGCCTGCCTCTCCTTTGGCGAACGCGGCGAAAGCGCGCGGCTCTGGAAGGAAGGTAAATCGCTTCAGGAGGTCAAGGACATCCGTTACGCGGAGGCGGATGCTGCAGCCAAGGCGCTTGGTGTGCATGAGCTGGTGAGTTTCGATCTGGGCGACTATCCCCTGCATCTGAGCCAGGACGACAAGATGAAGCTGGTGGACGTGATCCGGAAGGTTCAGCCGCGTTTCATGCTGAGTCATTCGCAATACGACCCCTATAACACCGACCACATGTATACGACGCAGATTGCGCTCGAGGCGCGGATGATCGCGCAGGCCTGGGGGCACAATCCGGGCGAGAAGGTGCTCGGCGCGCCGCAGCTTTACCTGTTTGAGCCGCACCAGACCGAGCAGATGGGCTGGAAGCCCGACACCTTCCTCGACATCACCTCGGTCTGGGACAGGAAGCGCGCCGCGATGGAATGCATGAACGGGCAGGTCCATTTGTGGGACTATTACACCCGCGTCGCCCAGCAACGTGCAAACCACTTCAAGAGAAATTCCGGCGGCATGTCAGGCGGACGTGACTGTAAATATGCCGAAGGCTTCCAGTCGATCTTCCCGCGCCCGGTCGACGAGTTGTGAGGTTTTTGCCCCGGCCCGGGCGCACGGGCCGAGACGGTGTCAATGCCACGCGCTGCCAATGCCTTGCCGGGCAGGCGTGAGAGGAGGAAGACGATGAGCCAACTCCAGGAACCCTGTTACGATATCGCCCATCTGGGCCATGTCGAGATGCTGACCGACAAGTTCGAAGAGAGCCTCGATTTCTTCACCCGGGTTTACGGGCTGACCGTCTCGGGACAGGACGAGGCCTCGGCCTATCTCCGCGCCTGGGACGACTACGAATTCGCGACGCTGAAGCTCACCCGGTCGGACACGACCGGCGTCGGCCATATCGGCTATCGTGCCAGTTCGCAGGCCGCGCTGGAGCGCCGGGTTGCCGCGATCGAAGCCTCGGAGTTCAAGGTGATCGGCTGGAACGACGGCGATCTGAGCCACGGGCGCGCTTTTCGCTTTGAAGATCCGTTCGGTCATGTGTTCGAGATTTATTTCGACACGGTGAAATACCAGCATGGCGAAGCTGACAAGCCCGCGCTGAAGAACAACGCTTCGCGCTTCCACCATACTGGCGCGGCGCCGCGCAGGCTCGATCACCTGAACCTGCTTTCCGAGGACGTGACCGAATTCCGGCGCTTTATGGAAACCTGTCTCGGCTCGCGCGTGACCGAGATGATCAAGCTCGACAACGGGCGACTGGGCGGCTGCTGGTTCACCGTGAACAACAAGGGTTACGACCTCGCCTGCACCGAGGAGCATGGCGGAGGACGGGGCCGGTTCCACCATGTCACCTATGCTGCCGATCAGCGCGAGGACATCCTGCGCGCCGCCGACATCTTCCTCGAGAACGGCGTCCATATCGAGACCGGACCGCATAAGCACGCGATCCAGAACACGTTCTTCCTCTATGTCTGGGAGCCCGCCGGGAACCGTGTCGAGATCGCCAATGCCGGCGCGCGGCTGATCCTCGATCCCGACTGGGAGCCGGTCGTCTGGACCGAAGCCGACCGCAAGAAGGGGCAGGCCTGGGGCCTCAAGACGATCGAGACCTTCCACACCCACGGCACTCCGCCGATCAAGAAATAAGTCATCGCAAGGAGGCATCTCATGCCCGTCGTCGTTCAAAATATCCAACGCGCCGATCAGACCGTCATCGATGGGCTCGCTGCGGCGGGCGTCGCGACCGTTCACGAAGCGCAGGGACGCATTGGTTGTTTTCAAAGCTACATGCGCCCGATCTATTCCGGCGCGCGCATCGCGGGATCCGCAGTGACGATCTCGGCGGCGCCGGGCGACAACTGGATGATCCATGTCGCGATCGAGCAGCTGCAGGAGGGCGATGTGCTTGTGATGGCGCCGACCTCGCCTTGCGATAATGGCTATTTCGGCGATCTGCTCGCGACCTCCGCAATGGCGCGGGGCTGCCGGGGGCTGATCACAGAAACCGGCGTGCGCGACGTGCGCGATCTGACCGAGATGGGTTTCCCCGTCTGGTCGAAAGCCATTTCGGCGCAGGGCACCGTGAAAGAGACCCTCGGGTCGGTCAACGTGCCGATCGCGATCGCGGGCCAGATCGTTTCTCCGGGCGATATCGTCGTCGCCGATGACGACGGCGTCTGCGTGGTCAAGCGCGAGGATGCCGATGCAGCGTTGGCCGCGGCGCAGAAACGCGAAGCGGCCGAAGAGGCCAAGCGCAAACGTCTTGCTGCGGGCGAACTCGGGCTCGACATCTACGACATGCGCCCGCGGCTCGAGGCGAAGGGTCTGAAATACATCTGAGCGGGGCAGGGGGCGCCGCCCCCTCTTCGCGTTCCGCGAATTCACCCCCGGGATATTTGGACCAAGTCGAAGGGAGACCGATATGAGCGACGAGGGGATTCCCTGCCTGTGGATGCGGGGCGGCACGTCGAAAGGCGCGTATTTCCTCGCCGCCGATCTTCCAGCTGATCCATCGGCCCGCGACGATATTTTGCTGCGGATCATGGGCTCACCCGATCCGAACCAGATCGACGGGATCGGCGGGGCCGATCCGCTGACCTCGAAGGTCGCGGTGCTATCCCGGTCCACGCGCGACGATGCCGATGTCGATTACCTTTTCCTGCAGGTCTTTGTCGATCGTGCGTTGGTGTCGGATGCTCAGGCCTGCGGCAACATCCTCGCCGGGGTCGGGCCGGCGGCGATCGAGCGCGGATTGGTTGCGGCGACAGAGGACGAGACGCAGGTGCGCATCCACATGGTGAACACCGGAGAAGTGGCGGTCGCGACGATCCAGACGCCGGTCGGTCGCGTGCGCTACGAAGGTGATGCGGCGATCGACGGCGTGCCCGGCACGGCCGCTCCAGTGCCGCTGATGTTCGAAGGGCTCGCGGGCTCGATGTGCGGTGCGCTGCTGCCGACGGGGCGCACATGTGACACGGTGCGGGGCATCGACTGCACGCTGATTGATAACGGAATGCCCGTCGTGGTGATGCGCGCCTCCGATTTCGGTCTGACGGGCGAGGAAAGCCGCGACGAGATCGAGGCGCTGGATGAGGTCAAAGCGCGGATCGAGGCGATCCGCCGAGAAGTTGGCCCGATGATGAACCTTGGTGATGTCACCGAGAAATCCGTGCCGAAGATGACGCTGGTTTCTGCTCCCAGAACAGGCGGCGCGATTTTGACCCGCAGCCTCATCCCGCATCGCGTCCACGCGACGATCGGGGTTTTCGCGGCCGTGTCGGTCGCGACCGCTTGCACGTTGGAGGGCTCGCCCGCGGCGGAACTCGCAATATTGCCTGCCGGTGGCAGCTTCAGAATCGAACACCCTACAGGCGCGGCAGAGGTTTTGATTGCACAGGATGAGACCGGACGCGTTACCAATGCAGGCACATTGCGCACGGCGCGCAAGTTGATGGACGGTCGGGTCTTTCCGAGGTTTTAGCCGCACAAACTTTTACGCGCATAAGTGCGCCGAAATCTTGGTTTGGTCTGAATGATCTCTGAACAGTGCCCGAGTTTCATGCACCGACGCCAAAACCCCGGTGCATGTTCTTAGCTTGAGTCTAAGCTCTCTCTGCCGTCGCACGGTTCGCCAACGCGAAGGCCAAAGGGGTGGTGACTTGCGTGAAGATGAAGGCGATTGGCCACGCGATGAGCGCCTGCCGCGGCCAGTTCGCGAGCCATTCCGCAGTCGGCCCAATGGCGATGAGGGACATGGTGCCAGACATCAGGAAAGCCATCATGAAGGTGATCAGTAATTGCGCAAGAACGAGAGTCTTTCGTTTCATTTCCGTCTTTTCCAAGTTGTGGTCGGACGGGGCAGACGCAACTCCCCCGACACCGACCAATGATAGGTCGATGCCGCGGGTTCGCAGACTGGTGCGACTGGATCTCTGTTTGACAGAGGGCCGGAATAACCACACCGGCCTCGAAATCTTCTCGGCTCATGTGAGATACTACTGCAGATCACGCCCCGCAAGCCCAGCGAGAGTTCTTCTCGAAGCGATCATTACTCTTTATGAAACTGATCCAAGACTTTGCTGCGTTCTGGAATACGCCGACAGACTCTCGGCCAGCGCGCAACGCGTATCGGCTGGCCGCTCTTATAGTTTGATTATCAGCTGACAGCCCGAACCGGACGGCAGTGCCAAGCGCAACGAATGTCGGCTTCCCGTCATAGAAACTGATGGGACGTGTCAGCCTTCACGGTCATCCTCGAGGCTTTCGAAACGCGCGCACTCTAAACCAGAGCGACGCCTGCGAAATATTCATGCAGATGCAGTAGCGCCATGTAAGCCACGAGGCCAAGACCAGCCCGCCCGAGATCGGCCAGCGTGAGCCCTGCAAGGGCGGGAGCCGCTTTCGTCCGGCGCAGCGTTTGGGTCCAGACCTCCGGACCCATCTCCCGGCGGCGCTTGCGGTCGATCAGTCGCATGCCAAGCAGCGCGAAACCTCCGAGCGCCCCGAACAGCAGCACATGCGCCAGATCGCCGTTCGGCAGAAGGTGCAACCCCGCCCAGCTCGCGAGGCCCAGCAGCATCGGGTGGCGCGTGAGGCGCACGATGCCGGGGCGGTCGGGGTCGAACTCCTTGCGGCGGCTGCCGCCGAAGGAGAACGGGTTGGCATGGCCGAGCGCCACCGCGCACCACATGCAGACCAGCGCCATCCCAGCCTTTGTTGCCTCCATCGCCCAAAGGGTGGTGGGCCACAGGTAAATCGGATCGGGCCATGCGGCGGCGCGGATCAGGATCAGCAGCATCGCCGTCGACAGGAGCGAATAGCCAAGCGTGAAACCGGACCCGCCGAGCGCCGCCACCAGTCGCGCCTTCACCGACGGACGCGTCGGGATCGAATGGGTCGCGAGGAAGGCCGCGAACACTCCGCCATAAGCCAGCCACATCATTGCGCCCTCCGTCTGGGTTGCCACAGCACCGGAGCATAGAGGATCGCGAAGCCGAGGAAAGCGCCGCACCAAGCCACGCCGGAGACCGAATAAAGCGCGCTTAGGCCAAGCCAGCCCGCGAGGAGCCGTGCGATCATCGCCACGAAGAGGGCGGCATACACCGCGACGGTTCCGGCCCCGGCCTCCAGCGGGCGACCGGTATGGCCGAGCGAGGCACGGCTCATCACCGCCAGCGTCATCCCACCAAGCGCGCCTGCCGTCCAGAGATGCAGGGCGGTGGCCGGAGTGAGGGCGGCGGGGAACAGGATCGCGAACCCAAGCGTCAGCGCCCCGAGCGGCAGGCAGACATAGGCCAGATGCAGCACGAACAGGATCGGCGCGCGCAGCGTCAGCCCGCCTTTCCAGCGCCAGAGCCGCACGAGATGCAGCAGCCCGGTCGCGAGCAGTAGCGCCGCGGTCAGCTGCGCCTCGGGCAAGGTGACCCAAGCCAGCAGCGCCGCACCCGCAGCGACCATGGCGATCTTGTCGAAGCGTTGCATCGGCGGGGCAGGGCGCGCGGGGTGGTTCTCCTTGACCAGCCAGTTGCGCGTGAAGGAGGGGATGATCCGCCCCCCGATCAGCGCGACCATCATCAGCACCGCGGCAAGGCCGAGCCGCATCCCAAGCCCGTCGGCGGCATAGCCACCGCGGGCGGCTTCGATCAGGAACAGAAGGTCCGCGAGGGTGAAGACGCTCAGCAATCCCAGCACTGGCAAATTGCGCCAGTTCTCCCCTGCCACGATCTCACGCAGCACGACGCCTCCAAGCGCGAGCGGGAAGGCGAGATCGAAGCTCGCGACCAGTGCGAAAGGCAGATGCGCCGAGACCAGCAACCCCAGCCGCCCGAGCGCCCAGAGCGTGAAGAGGCCAAGGAGCGGCCAACCCACGACCGGCAGTCGTCCGGTCCAGTTCGGCACCGCCGTCAGCAGAAAGCCCGCGATCGCCGCGCCGAGATAGCCGAAGAGGAAGGCATGGGCGTGCCAGCTGACCGCGTCGAGCCGCGTCGGCAACTCGATCAGCCCAGTCAGTGCCGGCACCCAAAGCGCCATCGCCAGCGCGGCCCAGACAGCGCCGAAAAAGAAGAACGGGCGAAAGCCGCCCGACAGCAGCGCCGGGCCCTGCCAGCGGCGCATCTGTTCTGCGGAAGATAGGGCCATGATCGGCTCCTTTCAGCTTTCGGCGGCGTCCATCAGCCGCCGGATGTGACATGCGAAAGCGTAGGTCGCAGGCGCGGCAACCACCGCACCCAGACCCAGCGAGACGACCGGGGTCGCGACAGGCAGCCCGACCCACGACCCGATCAGCGAGGCGAAGAACACGTTGACCGCGAAGGCGCCCCAGCCGAACGGGTAGAGCATCAGCGCAATCCGGGCGGGGGACCAGCGCGCGCTCATCGCCGGGCGACCACCCGCGCCACCACCGCCAGTGCCGCGACGAGCGCGAGCGCCGCCAGCGCGAACCAGAACTCGGCTGTGGCCGATTGCGCCTGCGGGATCGGGCGCTCGAAGCTGGCCGCCTGTGCAGCGGCTGGGGCGAGGGCGAGAAGAAGGGTCAGTTTGCGCATGTCAGGTCTCCTGTGTGAGCGAGCGGTAGATATCGGGCAGGGCGCGCAGCAGCCGTTCGGGCCGGGGCAGCAGGGTGAAGCCGCCGCGCCCGAAAATGCGCGCGAACCAGTCCTGCCCGTCCTCGTCGATGATGACGCCGTGCAGGCTCTGGCCTGCGCGACGGGCCTCGCGTACGGCCATATGGCTGTCCTCGATGCCGTGCTGGCCCTCGTAGTGATCCAGATCGTTGGGCTTGCCGTCGGTCAGCACGATCAGCAGTTTGCGGCTCGCGCTCTCCTGCGCGAGCTGTGCCGAGACGTGGCGGATCGCGGTGCCGAGCCGCGTGTAATGGCCCGGGCGCAGCGCCGCGATATTGGCGTGGATCGGCGGCGCCATCGGGGCCTCGAAGCCTTTCACCCGCGTCAGGAACACCCGGTCGCGGCGGAGCGACGAGAAGCCCCACATCGCGAAACGGTCGTTCGCCGCGTCCAGCCCCTCGGCCAGCGCGGACATCGCCTCGCGCGCGATGTCGAGCACGCAGCTTTCGCCGATCGCGGCTTCGGTGGAGCGCGAGGTGTCGATCAGAAAGGCCACGGCGAGGTCGCGTTCCACCTTGCGCAGGCTTTGCCAGATCCGGTCGCTGCCCCGCCCGGTCGCGGCGAGATCGGCGCGGCTGGCGATGACGGCGTCGAGATCCGGCTCGGTCCCGTCGATCTGGCGCGGGCGCAGGATGCGGCGCGGTTGCAGCGCCTCGAACTGGCGGCGCACGGCGCGGATATAGCGCGGATCGGCGCGGAAGGTTTGCGTGGCTTCGGGCCGCGCGGGCGCATCGAGCACCCGGCAGTGACCCTCCATGTAGGCGCGGCTGCGGTGGTTCCATTCGGGGTAGACATGCGCGCCCGCCAGCGCCTCGTGCTCCGCCTCGGCGGGCGACAGGTCGAGATGCAGCCGCAGCCGCGTCGCAGCTTTGCGGTCGTGGCGGGTCAGGGTGATCTGGTCCTGATCCTCGGCGGCCTTGGCGGCGTTGTCCTCGTCATCGTCGTCGACCGAGCGATTGACGTTGAGTGCCTCGACCCAGGACAGGATCGACTCGAAACGGTGGATGATGAAGCTGTCGCGGCGGCGCGCCTGATCGAGATCGCGGCGCTCGCCATGCTTGCGCTGCGTGCTGGCCATCGCGGTCGGGGCGGAGGCGGGGGCATCGGCCTCTTCCGAGGCGGCGCTGCGGCCCGCGGTGTTGGGGGCAAATTGCAGCCAGATCGGCACCGGTGCGAGCGGCATGTAACCGCGTGCGCCCTCCGCCGTCTCGGGCAGCGGGGCGCGGGTGCCGTCGGCGGAGAGCTGGTCGCAAAGCGCCGCTTCCAGCGCGGCCTCGGCCGCCGGGCGCGACAATCTGCGGCGACGTGCAAGGGTGAGCGCCGCCATCTCGCGGTAGGGCGCGCGCAGTCCGATGCAGCGGCGATAGGCCAGATCGCAGGCCCGCGCATTGGCGCGGATTTGCGCGCAATCCATCGCCGGCCCGTCGGTCTCTGGAAGCTCGGGCATCGCGTCGCGGCTGAGCGCCGCCAGCGCGGTCAGCCAGAAATAAGCGGCACGGTTGAGATCAGATCGGGGGAAGACGTCCATCACCGGCGGCAGGCGCAGCCGCGCGCCGTCGAAGCGGGCGACGCGCTCGGTCTCGCGCCCGGCGCCAAGGCGGCGCCGGACGGGTTGGCGGTGACGGACCGGGGTGGCCGGGGCCTCGACGATCTCGACATCCGCACCGCCGCCAAGCGCGCGCAGCAGCAGCGCGAGCGAGGGGCGCAGCGCGGCCAGTGAGACCGCGGCGTCGGGATGGCGATCGTCCTGACCGATATCCTTGGCCAGATCGTGCCAGATCTCGCCTACGGTTTCCTCGGGCTCCATCAGGTCCATCAGTCTCATGGCGTGCTCCTCAGCCGTAGATCGTGGCGATCAGGTCGCGCAGCGCCTGCTGCACGTCCGGCTCGTCGCTGAGCGCCTGGACCACGGCGGTCTCCAGCGCTTCCTCGATCGCGATGCCCGCGCCGATCAGCCTCGCGGCATAGACCAGAAGTCGGGTCGAGACGCCTTCCTCGAGATCCATGCCCGAGAGCTTGCGGATATGCCCGGCGAGGCGCACCAGTGGCACCACATGCGCGACCGGCAGGCCGGTCTCGGCGGCGATCACGCGGGTCTCCGCCTCGGGTTCGGGGAAGTCGAAGGCGATCGACAGAAACCGCTGCCGCGTCGAGGGTTTGAGCCGCTTGAGCACACTCTGATAGCCCGGGTTGTAGGAGGCCACGAGCATGAAGCCTTCGGGGGCCACCAGCTCCTCGCCGGTGCGGTCGATGATCAGACGGCGGCGCGAGTCGGTGAGCGGGTGCAGCACCACGGTCACGTCCTTGCGCGCCTCCACCACCTCGTCGAGATAGCAGATCGCCCCTTCGCGCACCGCTCGGGTGAGTGGCCCGTCGACCCATTCGGTCTCGCCGCCCTTCAGAAGGTAGCGCCCGATCAGGTCCGCCGCCGACAGGTCGTCATGGCAGGCGACGGTGTAGACCGGCTTGTTCAGCCGCGCCGCCATATGCTCGACGAAGCGGGTTTTGCCGCAGCCGGTCGGCCCCTTCAGAAGAAGGGGCAAACCGTTGTCATGGGCGCGCTCGAACAGGGCGCATTCGCGGCCGGTCGGGTGGTAGTAGGGGATGCGGTCGTTGGTCATGTCGAGGGACATCGTCATTCTCCTGCCACGGGGGTTGCGGGACCGGGTGCGATGACTTCACGCCGACGCACCACGACGAGGGAGTAGATGAACAGAAGCGCCCCGAGCACGACCGCCGCCCCCGCGCCGAAGCGCATCAGGTAGAAGATCGACAGGCTGTCCTGCACATCCATGTAGTAGTCGCCCACGACCCGCTGCATGTGGGTCTGGATCGTGCCCGCGAAGGTCAGCACGAAGGTCATGATGGCCATGCCCCCGGTCATCAGCCAGAACGCCCCCATATTGAGCACCTGGTTGTAAGGATCGCGCCCACGCAGCATCGGCATCGCATAGGTGAAGACCGCGAGGTTGAGCGCCACATAGGCCCCGTAGAAGGCGAGGTGGCCGTGCGCGGCGGTGATCTGCGTGCCGTGGCTGTAGAAGTTCACCCCATGCAGCGTGTGCAGGAAGCCCCAGACGCCCGCGCCGAAGAAGGCCACGGTCGATGAGCCCAGCGACCACAGGAGTGCTGCCTTGTTGGGGTGGTTCTTGCGGCCTTTCCAGACCATCACGAAGGCGAAGGACATCATCAGAAAGAACGGGATCACCTCGAAGGTCGAGAAGATCGAGCCCACCCACTGCCAGTAGCCCGGCGTGCCGATCCAGTAGAAGTGGTGCCCGGTGCCGAGGATGCCGGAGAACAGCGCGGTGGCGACGATGACATAGAGCCATTTCTCGACCACCTCGCGGTCGACGCCGGTCAGCTTGAGCATCAGGAAGCCGAGGATCGCGGCCATCACCAGCTCCCAGGTCGCCTCGACCCAAAGGTGGACAACCATCCACCAATACATCTTGTCGAGCGACAGGTTGTCGGGGTTAATGAAGGCGAAGATCCACAGCAGGCACAGCAGCCAAAGGCCCATCAGCAGCACATTGGTGATCGCGGTCTTGCGACCCGCCAGCACCGTCAGCGAGATGTTGATCAGGAAGATCACGGCGGCGACGAGAATGCCGAACTTCACCCAAAGGGGCTGTTCGAGGAATTCGCGCCCGCCATGGATGCCGACGAGATAGGAGCCGACCGCGCCCAGCGTCCCGATCATCAGGATCGCGAGTTGCAGATAGGCGAGCTTGACCGAGAATATCTCGCGCTCGCTTTCCTCGGGCACGAGGAAATAGGCCGCGCCGAAGAAGCCCAGCAGCAGCCAGACGATCAGCGCATTGGTGTGGATCATCCGGATCACGTTGAAGGGCAGGATCTCGGAGAGCGTGTTCGGCGAGACGTAGATCCAGCCGGCCAGAAGCCCGCCCAGAACCTGCACGCCGAACAGCAGCATCGCGCAGTAGAAATAGGCTTTCGCCACGGATTGAGATTGGTATTTCATCGGGGTGTCTCCTCAGCCCGCATCATTGGGCGGCCAGCCCTGCGTGTCGGTGTGATCGGCCCAGCGGAGGAATTCCGCGAGCGCGCGCATGTCCTCTTCGCTGATCTCGAAATGCGGCATCTGGCGGCGGCCCTCGATGCCGGAGGGCTGCGCCGCGATCCAGGCGTCGAGCGTCTCGTAGGCGCCCTGCGGATCGTCGGCGACGCCCCAGCGGGTCATCACGTTGCCGACCTCGGGCGCGAAATAGGCGCCCTCGCCATGCAGGGTGTGGCAGTTGATGCAGGAATTGCGTTCCCACACGCCCTTGCCGCGCGCGACCTGTTCGGTCAGCGGCGCGGAGGCGGTCGAGTGGTTCACGATATAAAAGTGGCTCTGCGCGGTCAGTGCGATGAACACCAGCACGAAGAAAATGGATCCTCCGTAAAAGATGTTTCGCGCCCGCGACTTGGTCAAGATTTCAGCCATTGGGGCCTCCCTTGGGGGTCAGTCGATGGCCCGAGGGATAGCGGCGTTCGCAGTTGGGAAGTTTGCGCCAGCACAACGTTTGACTGGATTGCCGGGATTAGCTTGGTCGGCAGAGAGGTCCCGCCATGTCAAAAGCCAGCTGGAAGAACCCCGATGCCACGCTCGACGCGCTGATGCGCGATTGGCCTGCCACGATCGAGGTATTCATGCGTCACAAGATGCTCTGTGTGGGCTGTCTCGTGAACCCGTTCCACACGATCGACGATGCCTGCACCGAATATCGGCTCGATCTCGACGACTTCATCGCCGAGCTGGACGCGGCTATTGCGGCGTCTATCGAGACGGCGGAGCCTCGCCCCGGCAAATCAGCACCAGACGGTGCGGATCGGTGACGGTGATCCGCTTGCGGCGGCTGGCGACCACTCCCTGCTTTTCCCAAGCGCTCAATAGCCGCGAGACCGTGTGCAGCGTCGTCGCGGTCATTTCCGAGAGATCCTGCCGGGTGATCGGGAAGTCGATCTCGATCCCGGTCTCGACCTTGCGCCCGGTCTGATTGATCAGGCGCAGGAGCGCATTCGCCACCCGCTGCTCGACCTGCTGGGTCGCCATCTCGACGATGCGGTTGTTCATGTCGGGCTATACCCGCGTCCAGCAGGAGCTTGTCGCACCGCCCTTCGCGCCCAAACATGAGCAAGTCGCGACCGGTGGCCCGAAGATCGTCGAGATCCGGATGGAGACCCGCGAGGTCCTGCTGACGGTGGACGAGGACACCGGCGCCAGCATCTGGGCGCTGACCTATAACGGCTCGGTTCCCGGCCCGCTGATCATCGTGCACCAAGACGACTATGTCGAATTGACCCTGAGCAACCCTGCCGCCTCGCAGATGGAGCACAATATCGACTTCCATGCCTCTTCGGGCGCTCTGGGCGGCGGTGGCCTGACCCATGTCTATCCCGGCGAGGAAACGGTGCTGCGCTTCAAGGCGACGCGGCCGGGCGTGTTCACCTATCACTGTGCGCCGGGCGGGGCGATGATCCCCTATCACGTCACCCACGGCATGAACGGCACGCTGATGGTGCTGCCGCGTGACGGGCTCAAGGATGCCGAGGGCAACCCGCTGCGCTACGACACGATCGCCTATATCGGCGAGCAGGACTTCTACCTGCCGATGGACGAGAACGGTGATTACAAGACCTACGAAGTCGCCGGCGAGGACTTCGCCGACAGCGTCGAGGCGATGCGGACGCTCACGCCGACCCACTCTGTCTTCAACGGTTCGGTCGGCGCGCTCACGGGCGAGAACGCCTTCAAGGCCAAGGTCGGCGACACGGTTCTGATGATCCACAATCAGGCCAACCGCGACAGCCGTCCGCACCTGATCGGCGGTCATGGCGACCATGTCTGGGAGAACGGCAAGTTCGCCAATCCCCCGCAGAAGGATCAGGAGACCTGGTTCATCCGCGGCGGCAGCGCGGGGGCCGCGATGTATACCTTCCTGCAGCCGGGCGTCTACGCCTATGTCAACCACAACCTGATCGAGGCCGCCCTGCTGGGTGCCACGGCCCACTTCGTCGTGGACGGCGCTTGGGACAACGCTCTGATGGAGCAGGTGACGCCGCCCCATGTGGTGGAAACCTGAGCCAAGGAGACCGGAGATGATCGCCAAGCTCGCTTTCCTCGCGCCCCGTCGTTCCCTTCGGAAGGTGCTTGCGGCGGGCGCGGCGATCATCGCCCTCGGGGCCGCGTGGGGTTTCCTGCGCGGTCCCGATCTCGACTACGTGCCGCAGATGGCCGAGCGGGTGGTGACGCTGCCCGACGGCCATGCGATCTACGTTCAGAAATACGAAGTGACGGTTGCCGAGTGGAACCGGTGCCACGCGGACGGCGCCTGCGAGCTTGCCTTACGCGCTCCGCCCGGCAGCGAGACGGCGACGACGCCGGCCACCGGGCTGAGCCATGTCGATGTCGAGCAGTATCTGGGCTGGATCAATCGCAAGGCGCGCCACGACTTCCGGCTGCCGACGATTGCCGAATGGCAGTTCATGGCCAAGGACGTGCTACCGGAAAAGGAAGATCCGATCTTCACCGATCCCGATCTGACATGGGCTTCGACCTACCTCACGAGCGGCCTCGCGCCGCGAAAGCTCTCGCCACGGGGCAGTTTCTCCACCAGCGCCGAGGGGATCGTCGATCTCGACGGCTCGGTCTGGGAATGGACGCAGGACTGCTATGGCGGGGAGGGTGGCGGCGCAGTCGATCCGAAGAAATGCGCGGCCTTCTTCGCAGGCGGCGAGCATGTCGCAGCGATCCCGTTCCTCGTCCGCGACCCCGCGCGGGGCGGCTGCGCCGTCGGAAGCCCGCCCGCGCATCTCGGCCTGCGTTTGGTCAGTGAAACCCGGATATGATGAGAACCGGCGACAGTTCTGCGGAGCCTGGCCGTATGGCCGTTCCCAATTGGCCAAAGTCGACACACTCTCTCCAGTCAACCTCGCATGCCTGGACCCTGGGCTCTCGCGCAGCGAACGACCGCTCCCCGCCCTTTGTCGGGCCGAGATCAATAACTGCCGATCGAATCTCTTACAGAGTAAGCGCCAAACAGAGTGTCCTCCCAGGGTGAAGCCAACCTGTTGCTCAGGAACCGAAACTGGGCCTGAAACCCTTCAAAAGAGACTGATCAGAAGCCGAGAATCTCTTGTGCCCGCCTTGTAGGCCGAAACGCCAGAAACGAAGCCTAATGGGCGTTTCGCGAAAACTTATGGGCAGCGCGAAGCGTTATGCGCTGCCCTAAAACCCGATGTAGGGTGGCGCGAAGCGTGTCGCGTCCAATCTCGATATATCGGATTTTTTCGAACTGTTTCCGCCCATAGTATTTCGCGGAAACTGCCTAAAGGTTTTCGCTTCTGGCCCACAAGTTTTCGCGTGAATTTCACGATTTCCAAGGTTTGGAAAACACCTGCTTGTCAACTGGATTCAAACCACAAATTTCTTCTTTTGGAAAGTGAAAATCAGCCAATATTCCGTGCGTTTGCCTTCAGTAGATGGGTCGCCGTCGCTGCCGCCCCAAAACGCGGTTGGCTGGCGATATCCTTGCGTTGACGGGCGTGCTCGGAGCCTCTATGCACCTGGTCATGGAACACATGATCGCCACCGCAAACTTCTGGTGGCCGGCCAGCTGATAGGCGGCCGGACGCTTCATGCTACCCGGGCCGCCGCGAAGGCGGCCTTTTCTTGTTTCCAGCTTCCTTTGCGGCGTCCCTCCCATCTTGAGAGGACACCATGACCCAACCCATACTCCTGACCGGTGATCGCACGACCGGCCCCCTGCATCTCGGCCATTATGCCGGGTCTTTGCGCTCGCGGCTGGACCTGCAGGACAGCCTTGAGACCTATCTGCTTCTGGCTGATGCGCAGGCGCTGACGGACAATGCGCATGATCCGGCGAAGGTGCGCCGTAACGTGATTGAGGTGGCACTCGACTATCTCGCCGTCGGGATCGACCCCACGAAGAGCACGATCTGCCTGCAATCGCATCTGCCGGCACTGGCCGAGCTGTCGATGCTCTATTTGAACTTCGTGAGCGTTGCGCGGCTGGAGCGCAATCCGACGATCAAGACAGAGATCGCGGCGCGCGGGTTCGGCCGCGACATTCCCGCGGGCTTTCTATGCTATCCCGCAGCGCAGGCAGCGGACATCACGGCCTTCAAGGCCACCGTCGTTCCGGTCGGAGAAGATCAGGCGCCGCTCATCGAGCAGACCAATGAGATCGTGCGTCGGATCAACGCCGTCGCGGGGCGCGATGTCTTGCCCGAGGCGCGGGCGATCATCCCGCGCGCCGGGCGTCTCCCTGGCGTTGATGGGAGGGCCAAGATGTCGAAGTCGGGTGGCAATGCGATCCCGCTCTCGGCGACACCCGATCAGATCTCGGCAGCGGTGCGCGCGATGTTTACCGATCCGGCACATCTGCGTGTCGAAGATCCCGGTCGTGTCGAGGGAAATGTCGTCTTCACCTATCTCGACGCCTTCGATCCGGATACCCAGACCCTCGAGGAGCTCAAGGCGCGGTATCGGCATGGCGGGCTGGGCGATGGGCAGATCAAGAAACGGCTCGACGAGATCCTTCAGGCCCTTGTCGCACCGATCCGAAACCGGCGCGCGGAGTTTGCCCAAGAACCGGATTTCGTGCTCGACGTGATCCGGGCGGGCACGGAGCGCGCGCGAGTGGTGACAGAAGCGACGAAAAAGGAGGTGGTCGAGGGTCTCGGCCTGTTTGCTCTATGACAACTATCGATCATTTCACGCGCATCCGTTTCCTCGACTTCGAGGCATGTTCCGTGAGTGCCGCATCCTGGCCCATCGAGATCGGGGTCTCTCGTCTGCTGTTCGGAGAAGAGGGCGTCAGTGTTGCTACTTGGGACAGCACGATCCGACCGGATACAAGTTGGCCGATTTCCGAATGGTCGGAGAAGAGTGCGAAGGTCCACAACATCCCTTTCAATGAGCTTCTTGATGGGCCCGACGCGATCGCCGTCGCGGAAAAGGCATTTGAAGAGCTCCGGGGGTGCGTGGTTCTGTCCGATGCGCCGCCTTATGAGACACTATGGCTGGATCGTTTGCTTGCGCTCATTGGACGCGAGGGAGAGATCTTCATCGAAGACTTTCATGCGGCGTCGTTCCGCTCGTTTTCAGGGCGTGTGCTTGATGATCTCTATGAGTTTCTGGAGCGCCATCGCGCGCCGCACCGGGCGGGGCGAGATAGCGCACGCTTGGCTCGGTCTTGGATGCGGGCATTGGCAAGTGACGCGCAAGGGACGCCTGGCAACAGGTAGTGCGAGGGCGATACTCCGCGTTGCCGTCTACGATCTTGATGGGTTCGTCGAGCGTCTTGAAGCAGACCTATGTGTGTGAATGGCGGATCGATAAGCCGCGACATCGTCGGGCGCCGGCATTTCGCCGGTCAGCGCTTTGCACGCCTGAACATCTTCGAGCGACAACTCGGACAGGGTTGCAATCTGGTCCTGTGTCAGGTTCGCGGCGTCGCGCAGAGCTCGAAGCTTTATCGCAAGATGGATCTTATCTCGAAATTCGGCTTCGCGCTCGGCTATCTCTGGGCGCGCCTCAAGGATGGCGTCTCGGAAACTCTTCATAACCCAATCTTAACACGGTTCGAGCGTCCACGGGAGCCGCGAGTTCCAGAAAGACTGAACGGCGGGCGCGAGATGCAGGTGGAGTTTTTCGGCGGAACAAATGCGATAAACAGGTCGACCCTCGTCGATGCTTAGAGGCTGAGAGACAAAGCGTTGCGACACGAAACGTCGCAAGTGGCTATAAGCTTTCGGAAGCTATCAAAGTTTCGGGATCGAGTAGATATAGCCGCGTGTTCGCATGGTGCCATCTTCAAGCTCAAAGCCACAAACGGCATCGAGGCGCGCGCCTATCAGATCGTTGCGCAGCTTATCTGGCATGGATGCTTCGATCTGGATCTTCGCATTTGCATTCTCGGCCTCATCTCCCGAGTAGCATTTCGACCACTTGTCAGCCAGCCAACTTGGCACGTCCAGCGGCACGCCCAAGTAGTTCCGATCCGGGGTTTCCATGGCAAGACGACGAAACAACTTCGGTATGGGTGCGGACTGCTTCCGGTCCTCTGGCAACGAAACGATCGCCCTAAATCCACTCGCAAAGGAAATGGGATACTCGTTGTCGGCAAGGTCTGGGAGGCTGAAATACCCGCCGCGATGGAGATCATAGCCCACGTAACCGACATAGCCCAAGACACCGACCACCGCTGCACGCCAAATCCACTTCATCATTGACCCTGCCCTTCCTCACTTGTGCTTTCCGTTCCGAGCGTCATGCTGATCGTGCCCATGATCCGGTCGGTCTCGGACAGGATCTTCAGGATGCGCTGATAGTGCTGGATGTCCTCGAAGCTGAGCGCGCGGCCCTTGCGGTCCTTGAGCCATTTCTGGGCGGGCTGGTAGCCGCCGATCCAGAAGTCCCAAGCGCCGTCCGGCACATCGTCAAAACCCTGCGTGTCGTTGATCCAGATACGGCTGCCCTCAAGGCGCGTCTTATCCACGATGTCGTCACCCTCGCCAGTAAAGGGATAGGGGGTCGCGCCGATCGCTTCGGGCTGCATCAGGTGCAGGCGGCGCAATTCACCCCCCTTGGCGGCAATATCCCAGAACTCTGCCGGTGAGGCCGGCCAAGGGATGCGCGGAAAGTCGATCTTCAGGAATTCCGCATAGGTTTCGCGGTAGGCGGGGCAATGCAGCACGCCATAGATGTAATCGAAGGTCGCCACCTCGTCGGGCTCGCCATGTGCGGCATCCGCCGCCAGAGCACGCAGCGTTTTCCAGAGCTTGGGATCGAGGTTGATGCGGCGGGTTTGGTCAAGGTCTTGCTCGGTGGGGTAGAGGTAGAGGGGAAAGACATAGTTGATGTCGTAGGCGTCGTAAGCCTTGTGGGCGCATATCGTTGACGCAACCAGCGCGCCGTTCTGATCCTTGCTTTGCTTTGCAACAACCAGACCCAATGCGCCTTCATGAAGCATGTGCCTCATGACCTTCTCGCGCCACCGCCAAAGAATACGATTGTCGAAATAGGTCCTGCGCATGTCGAAGGGGCGATATACCAGCGAGACAGGATTTGGCGGCGGCTCTTGGGACAGAGAAGCCTTATTCCCCAGTATCCACTGCGCGTAATTCTTCCCCAGCGCATACCGAGATTTCAAAGAAAGTTCGGTGTTCTCGTTTTGCGTCAGATCGTCGAGGTGCGCCTGCAGTTCGGTGTCGTTTTCGGCCAAAGCAAAACCATCCCCCATCGTCACAATGCCAGTCACCGTGACAGAGAGAAGATCGGGAAGCGGAATTCCCTTTTGATATTGCTCCGCAAATTCGGAACGCTGGGGAATATACGCGAACTGCGGGGCTTCACTGGAGACTTTCTGATAGCGCTCGCCTGCGAGATGCTCTTCAGAAAGCATCCGGTTCTTCGAGCTCCGGGAGCCCCACAGCTCTGCATGGTAGACGCTGGCCGGCGTCTTACTACTACCCTTCTTTTTCACCGCAATGATGATCGCAACGCCTTGCTGAATATCGAAGACGTTTTCATCGGCACCACCGTCCGGCGTGACCTCCTTCTTGTTCGCATTCCCGTGCAGATCCAGCACATAGATCTTGTCGAAGGTCTGCATCAGGTGCCAGCGCATGCCCCGGAAGGTGGGGTTGTCGAGATAGCCATGATTGGTGATGAAGCCCAGGACACCCTCGCCGGTCTTCTCGATCAGGCTTTCCGACAGGCGGATGAACTTCACATAGTCGTCGTGCAACCAGTGCTTGCGCTCACCGAAATGCACTCCGTCGACATATTTGTAATCCTCGATCAGACCGTTGATCCAGTCGCCCATGTTCTGGGAAATCCCCGAATAGGGCGGATTGCCGATCACGCACATGATCGGCATCTGGCGCTTGATCGTGTTGGCCTCGCGCGCCTCGCGGGTCAGCCATTGCGCCATGAACAGGTCACGCACGTCGCGCTCACCCTCTTCAAGCGAGTTGGTCAGGTAAACGCCCAGCCGCGGTGCCTTGATCGGCTTGTAGCCAAGTTCCGTCAGCACCATGTCGAGCTTCATGTGGCACATCGCGTAAGAGGCCATCAAAAGCTCGAACCCATGAAGGCGGGGGATCAGGCTTTCCTCGACATAGCCCGACCATTTGCCTGGCGCCATGCCTTGGATCTTCTCGGCAATCCGGGCGATAGCCTCGGCCAGAAAGGTGCCGGTGCCAGTCGCCGGATCGAGAATCTGGACTCGGTGCAGTTCCTTGCGGATGGTGACGGGCTTGCCGTTCTTCGTCTCGCCCGTGTCCCAGTCGGACACGGTGATTTTTGACGTGTCAGCCAGGCCCAGCGGCAGGCCGAATTCGGTCTGCAGCACCTCGTCCACCGCGCGAATGATGAATTTCACCACCGGCTCGGGCGTATACCAGACACCGCGCGACTTGCGCTTGGCGGGGTTATATTCGCTCAGGAAGTCTTCGTAGAAATGGATGAACGGGTCTTGCCGCTTGGTGAGCGAGCCAAAGCCCGCCATGACCTTGGCCATGTCGGTAGCCTGAAAGATATCGGCCAGATCGTCGATCACCCAGACGAGGCGGTCATCGAGGGTCGGCCCGGCGATATAGCCGAAAAGCGAGCGCAGGAACGGGTTGGATTTCGGCAGCAGATGCAGCGCTTCCTCGCGCGAGAAGTCGCTGGGCGTTTCGTCGTGCAGGCGCGCGGCGAACATGCCATAGGCGATGGTCTCGGCGTAGATATCCGCGAATTCATCGGGCTTGATATCATGCAGGAGCTGTTCCTTGAACGCCTTGTATTGGCCCAAGATGTCGGTCAGTCCGGTGCTTTCCTCGGCCTTGATGTCTGCTGTCAGTGACTTGCCGAGGATGTCCTTGATAAGGACCGCCTTGCCCGCCATCAGCTTGGCCAGCGTGGCGGGTGAGCGGATCGTCTGCGGTCGCTGCGCGGCGAAGTCCTTGAGCGCGTGTTCCAGCGCGCCGAAGGCATCGGGGATCGGGCGCCAGCCCATCATTTGCTCGCCGATGGTGACCTCGTGACGTAGCTCTCCGTCCTTGTAGAAGAGGAAAGTCAGGCCGTTTGTGTATATGAGATTGGGCAGCGCCTTGCGGTAGCGATTGAACTGCTCCTTTCCCTCCTTGGCAATATAGCCCTTGAGGTCGATCACAAGGTCTTTTGCCTCGCAGTGGCCTATCACCAGGTCGCCTCGGTGGAACGAAAAATCCGGCGCACCCACATCGGTCAACCGCTTGGGTTCGTTCTGCGACCGGATATCGGGGTCGATGGCGTCGAAGAGCTTTTGCAGGACCGGACGATAGGAGTGCTCGGTCGCGTTGCCCAGTGCGTTGATGGCGACCAAATCGTTGAAATATCCCAGAATATCCATCGTGCCTCTCCCGCAATCGGGGCGAGAATGGCCTGTTTCGCGCGGTTTGCCCATAGGCTTCAGCCGGTTAAATTTTTTTATTGCTCCCCCTGTGCTTTCGTGAGGTATGCCCCTCCACTCACAGTCCTCCGGCTGCGGATAGTCCTACGTTATGACTAAATAGCCGTTTTCGATTTACGTCGTCGATGGCGCCGCTTCATTGGAAGTTCGTTCTTGCTCCCATCGCCTAGCTCAGCAACGAACCTATTCTATTTCTTTCGCCCTCATATTGCCGATTATCGGACTCTCGAGCCGCGCGCTCCAATGTGTTGAAAGGAACCGTGAGTCGGTTCCGCTTTATCCGATCGTCGACGAGCGTTAGCTTCCGGACATCTTGATCCTTTGCAGAGTCCCAGATGAGCAACGACAGCAAATTCCTCGCCCGGGTGTTGCGGCACGCGCCAGACGAGATTGGTCTTTCGCTCGGTGAGCAGGGGTGGGTGCGCGTCGAGGAGTTGCTGCGCGCTATGAAGAAGGCGGGCCGACCACTGACAAGGAGCCAGCTCGAAGAAATCGTCGCGACGAACGATAAGTCTCGCTTTACTTTGAGAGGCGAAATGATCCGCGCAGCTCAGGGCCATTCCGTCGATGTAGATCTTGGCTTGCCTGCTCTTGAGCCCCCGGAAACTCTTTATCATGGCACCGCGTCTCGAAATCTCGATGCGATTTTTGCGACTGGGCTCGTGTCAGGCCGCCGTCGTCAGGTGCACCTTTCGCCAGATCCCGCAACGGCCTCGCGCGTTGGCGAGCGGCACGGAAAGCCGACAGTTCTAAGAGTGGACGCTGGGCGTATGCACGCAGACGGTTATGCCTTTTATCGGGCGGATAACGGGGTCTGGCTGACAGATGAAGTGCCTGCGAGCTACCTCGGGTTTGGTATGACGTGAGCACTGGATTGATCGTGGGGGTGCCTTGTGCCCCCGCAATCAGAACATCAGACGAAAATCAGCTCGGCAGATCTGACGAGGCAACAGCGCCTCGTGTTCTGGGCGCTCTTTGCGCCGACAACCTCGATGCCTCGCTCGCTCAACTTGTTCATGATGTGCCGTGAGCTCGAGCCTTTCGCTTGCGCGATATCACTGACCACAAGGTATCGCCTCTGGAACTCGGAGAGCGCCGTTGGAGTGATCTGAAAGGTTTGAGCGCCTCCCAACCGCGATTGCGTTGCCGCGAGCAGTCCTTCCCGGCACCAATGCGTGACGCATTCGTGTTTCCAGCCCGTAATCTCCGTGACTTCGAGGGCGGTGTAGCTCTTGGGCGATGTCTCCGTCTGTAAGTGTCTTGAGATGACAGCGCGATCAAACTCGATGTCACCAAGGGCTCTCGGCTCTGCGGAATCTCGCGCGACGACCCTGAGATCTGCGATTGCGCGCAGCAGCGCCAAGAGGGCCGTGCGGTCCGTCGTGCGGCGCAAATTGATGTCACGAAACGCAATGAGATCTTCGCTGTCGCTCCAACCGCGACTGGCTTTCGAAATGCGCCTCACCAGCTCGTTCAAGGCTTCCCGGTCATATTCTCCGTCGACCAAGGGTGGGCGCTGGTCTCGGGCAACCTTCTCAACCACTCCAGCTTCGCAGAGCAGTCCGAACTGCTTCTTCGAGATTTCAAGCAGCTCCATGGCTCCTTTCGCGGTCAGGAAGCGGCGTCTGCTCGCGATGGCCTCCGCCACTTCAGTTCGCGGGATCACGGTATGAACATGGCCAAAGCCGGAGCGGTGCTGCTTGCCGAGCAGTCGACCTTCCCGCACGGCTTCCACAATGCGCTCGCCGCGAATGCCGATTTCCCTCGCGGCACTCGTTGCGGTCTGCCACGAGCCTTCGTCTGTGACGACAAGGTTGCCGGTGTAGGTCCCCTCGAATTCTTTCGCGATGACCCGGCCGACGCGCTCTCGAAAGGGTTCGTATTCAGGCGCTCGAAACCTCATCAACCGCTGATACCACTTTCCAAGAATCTCCGGTGCAGAGTTGCCTTGGAGTGAGCTTGCTCTCATCCGCTGCAAGACCGTTTCGTCGAAACCGTCCGGCCATGATGAGAGGGCTGATGCAGCGGGGGCCATGAACGTGGCAGCTTCGCTCGGTGTTTGGGGAAGCGGTGTCTTGCCAGCTTTCCCGGTTCGTGTTTCGACTGAGCCGCTGGCCAGAAAGAACAGGAAAGAGCCGATATCCCCAGGAATCCCATTCTCGAATGGGATTAGGTTGGTCGGTGCTGGTTCGTGCCGCCGATTGAGAAGCACGGTGATCTTGCATTCATAGTCGTCTGCCGGATCTTTGGGAAAGTGCTCGAGGACAAGGCCGCACTCGCAGCTGCGAAAACCTCCTCGGATCGGTGA
Source organism: Thioclava sp. DLFJ5-1 (assembly GCF_002020115.1). Classification (NCBI taxonomy): domain Bacteria; kingdom Pseudomonadati; phylum Pseudomonadota; class Alphaproteobacteria; order Rhodobacterales; family Paracoccaceae; genus Thioclava; species Thioclava sp. DLFJ5-1. The sequence goes on from NZ_MPZU01000006.1 coordinate 62,275, forward strand.
GAGGCTCTCCTTGCACCGCGGACAGTTCGACTGGAGCCGAAGACGATGATCAGCGCATGCGGAAACAAGGCTATGACGCCAGATCGCTTGCCATGGTTTGCCTTCCGCAATACAGGCAGGACAGATCGCTTCGAACTGGTTGCGTTGGAACCTCCATTCGAGCGCGGGATCGGATGCTGTAGCTGAGGGAGCAATGTGCTCGAGGCTTGCAGATGAAGCGCCGAGGCGCTCGGCATAGTCCGAAAGATTTTCGATCAACGGACGCCCCAAAGGGATTTCCGCCGCCGAGAGGAATTCGCTGACATGCGCGTAGGCGTTCAGGTTCGCGAGCCTTCGGAGAAAGCCGTATAGACTTTCCCCATCCTTCGGTGAATCCGTCCGAAATACCACGGGTCTACGCCGTCAGAACGCTTCAAGCTCGCTGAGCGTGCTCGGCGAGATCGGCAGGTCCGCGTCTTTCATCACGCTTGCATAGGCTCTGAGAAGCTGAATGTCGCTCGGTGGTTCCTCACGTAAGAACAGGTCCGCACTGAGGCCATTTTGTAGACTCGCCTCGGCACCTCGTTTCACGGCAGCCATCGAGAAGGGGGCGCCTGCCTGCAAGGTGAGTGCTGCGGCCAAGATCCTGGCAGTCAGCCCGACGCGGCCTCCGGTGGCCCCATACAAGCGCCTGGCCATGTCGAGATCGTCGAATTCGATCGCTATCGCGAGCTCGGCTTCAATATGCGCGAATAGGCTCAGGACGGCGGAGGTGAAATCCTGCCGATCCAGATTGCTACTCCAAGTATACGGCGGGAAGAGCGTCGTGCGGAGTGCTCGCTCTCGAAACTGCTCGTTGCCGTCTATGATTTTCTGGAATTTCGGTAACCCCGAGAGAATGAGCGTAACCCCTGTCGCGTCGACGATCGCCTTGAAATGGTCTGCTGCGGCTCTGGGGGACAGATTGGCTCCGGGCTCCGCGCAGTGGCTCGCTTCATCGAGGGCGATGAAGTCGATGCCGTCCTGCTGGATTGCTGAGATAAGGCGTTCGCGCACGAGACCTGTTCTGTCTTTAGGCCCGCAGTCGTAGCCAATCGCTTGGAGCATCGCCCGATACAGGTCGCGATCATTCGGCTTCGGGGGGACCACGCCCAAGCCGAAACTCGACGTCGCAATCAATGACCCAGGGCCAGTCGATTTGGCATCGAGTATGTCGCGGAGTTCACTGAGAAGCTCTGTTTTGCCACAGCGCGTCGGACCGAGAAGCGGAACGATGGCGCCGCCTATGCTGCGACCGAGCTTCGATTGCGCGATCATCGCCTCCAGTGTCTCGTCGTAAATTCTGTGCTGGACCCGGACATCGAGTAGGCGAGATGTTAGTGTTTCGTTCATTGCGGTTTCTTGGATTTGACGGACGGCAGCTTGGACGGTCGCGTTACGGGGATAGTTGGGGTGACATCAGCAGCGCCTTCTTGTTCGCCAAGCGCAGGTTTTTTCTTGGATCTCTCGATAATGGCGTCGTTGGTGCGTTTTTGCTCTGCTTTATGCCGAGCCTTTTGATGTTTGGTCCGAGGGGCAGACCGTTCCTTTTCATGTATACCTTCAGCCATTGCTTTCAGGACTTCTTGTGCTGAAAGCGGCTCCGACGGGTCGGGCGAAAGGTGCTTTCGGATCCTCTTCAGTTCCTCGAACGAAATGGCCGGCAAACCTTCTTCTTTTGCAGGCACCAGAAGATGCTCGTTCGAAAGTGGATTCAAAACTGCGATTGCGCGGATGTCGGTCGGGTCTGATCGGATTTCCAACTCATGCCGGGGGCCGAGCTCCCGAAGGAGGGCCCTAAGCTCGGAGGAAGAATATTGAATGCCCTCAAACTCGATGCCGTAGTGGTGAAGTATGCGACGGGCTGTGGATGCGAAGAACATCTCCTGGATTTCACGGACGGTCGGAGGCTCCGGAATCAGGTGCTCTTCGCTGAGTCTGCGCCAACAGGCCGTCGGACTTTCCGCGGTGCGCAGCGCCGATTGGACGCGTCTCTGGGGTCGCCGCGCATGAACGTCGAACCTCCATTTTTGGACGATCCGATTGAGCTCTTCGAATGAAATGCACGCTTCGGTCATGGCGCGCTTGGTGCGTCTGGCGTTCCCCAACTCTGCGGTCGCCGTCGCTCCCGGGAGGGTCTGCAGGAACTGGTTCAAAGTCCTGAAGAAGCGCTCGATGAAGGGTTTTTTCTCCGGATGGCCTGGAATGTTCTTTCGAAATTCAAACTGTCCAACGGTGAGGCAGGCTTCGACCAGTTGACCGGCGTTTTCGTTTCCCTGATCAGAAACGACTGCGAAAGGACGTCCATAGGCTTGATGTCGGTTCTCGATCCCATTCTCATCAAAAAAGGCGTCCAAGGTCGGCGTCATGACTTCGCGCAGCGTCATTGCGGTAAGCAGGCCATTGGGCTTTGAGAGCGCGACCTGAAGCCCAACGACAAAGCCGGTCGCCGCGTCGATCGCTGCGCAGATCGTTGGTCTCGCGACATGGCCTTCGGTATCGATAATCACGAAAATATCGGCTTCGGTGCTGTCAATCTCGACCCGCTCAAGAGGCGCCTCAATTTTCTGGAAGCGACCGGCTTGAATAAGCGCCTTTCTGCTTTCCTCGCTGCCCAGTCGGCGCTTGATCACATCGGCATGGGGCAACGCATCGATCAGGCTCCGAACCACTTTCTCACCGTGAGGAAGCGGCGTTCGCTTCTTCTCTCTGCAAGCTTCAAGATACTTCAGACCTGCATCCCTTGCGACGGCTGCGAGCGTCTTTCGGTCAGATTGAAGATACTGGGTCTCGAGGAGATCGTAGACGATCTCTTCAAACAACCAGTCATGACGCGGCAATCGATTACCCGATTGATGTCGGCGATCATGCAGAGCGGCCTGCCCTTCTCGTAGAAAACTTCGCTGCCAGATCTGGATCGTTCGCGAGGTCGGGAATGCTTTGCCACGGGCCTGAAACTCTGGGTCCTCTCGGAATTCGCGCGTCATCTCCTCAATACGAAGGGACCAGGTCATACCGAGACGCTTGAGCTCGCTGTTCCGCTTGAGAATCCGCTCACGAATTCGCCGTTCGCGCTGCTCCTCGCTATCACCGAGACGATTGCTTTCCGACTGGCCGGCTGAGTTTGTCACCCGCCCCATTGAAATGTGAAGACGAAACTCTTCCACCGGCATCTCGTGGAGATCGCCGGACGGTGATTTCAATAGGACAGCGGGTCGATCGAGCAGCTCGCCCTGGATCTCGTGAGCCTCTTCGTCTCGGAGCAGGAAGCGGCCGTCAAACTTACGCAAACGCATCGTCATAGTGGGAGCACCTCGAGGTGATCGAAGGCGCCATGAGCCAGTGCCAACTCGGACCTTGGAGAGAGAGGAGACGAGCGTAGGTCTGCTCTTAAAACGCCATGCAAGATCGCAGTCAGGACATCGCCTTGGGTCAGATCATTTTTCACGAGTTCGGACAGTTTCGTTGGATTTCGGGCCTGCGCATGGAGTTTTTTCGATGTGCTGGGAGCTAGCTCGCGTCCGACATAGGGGCGTAGATGGCGAGCATTGGTCGTGATGGCTTCGTTTAGCTCCTGATCCGTAACGAGGATCAGCCTTTGTCCAAGCTCAGCGAAAATTTTCGGGAGCCGGACCGTGACCGGATCTTGGTCGAGAAACCGCTCCGGTTTTGTCTCGACATAGACAACGGAGCCATCAGCGAGATGCAGCAAAAAATCCGGGGTGTATGGCTTCACCCGATAGCCGGTGCTGGAGTGCGTTTCGAACAGCTCAGCTTTCGTCGCTGCAGTGCGGCCAGAGTTGATATCAATGCTCATTGGCTGCGGGCGAATACCTTGCACCCTGGGGTCGATCATCGCGGCGCAAGCAAAGGTCGCCTCCAAGTCGCCCTCGACCTGAATTCGCCCGTTGATCTTCGCGCCAGCGAGGATGTTGGCTTTCTTTTTCTGCCCTCGTTTCTGGATGCGCCGGGCAGCGGGATCAGCTGTTTCATCAATCTTCATGCGAATCGCGTTAACGAAATTCGTGTTTTGGTCAATAGATCCGCGAGGTTGCGCCACGCCCGTCCGATTTTTAACATATTGAAAATAAAATGTAATTTTTGGTTTTTGTGTGGATTGTGCGGAGTTGCGCTCACAAAAATTTTTTCAGTGGCTCCGGATCGGTCTCTAATAGGACCTGGTGCACTCAACGAACGGGCCATCGTTCTTGCCTGGTCGCATTGATTTGCTTTCGGTCCACACCGGTCTCTCAGCACCGTGCTTTGATGCTGCGGCTGCACCCTCAGAGCTGACATTAGAGGAGCTCGCATTAAAGCGCGTCGCATGAATGTGCACTGTCCACGTTTGTCGTTGACACACACCTCGCAAAATCGACATTCTCTTGATGCGTCCAGAGCATAAGGCAGCGCCAGACGCTCTATTTCTCGTCTGCCAACAATAACCGGCACCGGACCATTCCGGGGAATGGCCGAGACACCCTTGCACTGGAGAGCAAGATGCCATCCTCGAAAACGCCTGTGGGCGAGCATGACCACCTGTTGGAAATCTACGAAGCCGAAGTCGAGGTCGAATATCGCGGCGAGCGATATCACGTCCGTGACAACGGCGCGGTCTATCGACTAAACGAGTTCCGAAAACGCGCCCGTCCGCTTGACAAGACGTGGACCTTCGGACGCCAGAACCTCATGACCGGCTACTTTCTTCTGGCCGGGGTGCCGATCCATCGCATCGTTTGCACCGCCTTCAACGGCCCGCCACCCTCCGACCAACATGTCGTCGATCACATCGACACCAATCGGGCGAATAACAGACCCGAGAACCTACGCTGGCTCACGAGGCTGGAAAATGCACTTTTGAACGAAACAACTGCCCGCCGCATTGAGCTGGCTTACGGGTCGATAGAAGCGTTTCTAAAAGATCCATCCAAGCCCATAAACGAGACATCCTTTCCCGACGTTTCATGGATGCGGACCGTAACCAAGGAAGAGGGTGCCCGAACCATGTCCCGCTTTGAGGCTTGGGCGAAGAGCGGGGCGGTTCCAAGCGGAGGCGCAATCGGCGAGTGGCTCTACGGCACCCGTGGGCGAGCTGACTTCGAGCCGGAGCCGGAAGAGTATGAAAGCCTGACGCCATCGGCCATCCAAGTTCAGTGGAGGGTCCCGACCGAGTTTCCCGGATGCCCGGAGGCGGTGTCAGAAGATGGGTTGGAGCGATACGCTCAGAACCTCCGGTTCGGAGATGTCTTCGCCCGGAACCGCATCTATCAGAGCTTGGTCGTGCAATGCGCGCTCGTCGAGGGCGGGCTGGTTGTGCTTACCCGGGCTGCGGAAGCTAACGCGATCAAGGACTGGGCTGTCGCTATGATCACGATCCGTGGCGAGTTGTTTGTTCATTGCAGCAAGCATCAATATTTCACGCTTCAGGGAGCGCTAAAGGCCTTCTGCGAGCTGACCGGCGAAAGCTTTGAAGACAGCATCGACGACTATACGTGAAGGGTGCGCGGCGCTATTTCGCGTAACCGCCGTGCGACCTTTGGCGCCGGTTAGGGTAAGTGTCTGAGCATGTGGTGTGAATGTTGTGGCGCAACATCCTATTACTGCCGTTCATTGTGCTCGCCGATGCATATAGTTTTCCGCTATCAGAGACTTTTCGATTTGTTCGCTATGGAGGACAAGGCACTGTGACCGCTCCGCCGCTGATCCTTTACCTCGATACGCAAGATTATATCCGCCTTTTCAACGAACCGGATGATGGTCCTACCCATGCGATCCTCGACCAGCTCATCGTATTTCGGGATCGGGGCGATATCGTGATCGGCTACTCGTGGGCGATCATGCTTGAGTTCATCACACGCCCGACCGACGAGTTCCGTGAAGAACGTGTTCGTAGGGGAAAGTTGGTGAAAGATATCTGCGGGCGGAATGCCTTCCCCTTTTTTTCGGACTTGAAACATGGAGCGCGCTTCCCGAACAACGGCGCGTGGATCACAGGCCGCGATGGAAAATTGATGACGGCCAAGTGGTTTCGGCGTCAGATGGAGAAGCAATACCTTGAAACTCTCGCGGAACAGCGGGGCCTCAACCGCGCCCAGCGCCGACGATTGAAAACGCCATCAGCAATGCGTCAACTGTTACGCGAGAATTCTTCTACATGGGGCACAAAACGGGAAGATTTCAAAGGGTTTCCAGTATCGGATGAGCTTATCGAAAGTGGCGTTCTGACACGCTTTCTGAAAGGTCGATGTTCGGACGCCGAGTTCGAGGAACGGATCAACCGCTGGTTCTCGGATCCAGCCGAGTTCAGCCGGATCGCCTACGACTACGCTGACAAACCGAACCTGTTGGACGAGTTCTTCGGCCCAAGCCTCAACAAAATTGAAGCCGCACTGCAGCAGATGCAAGAAGCCGGTCGCAACTTTGACGATGTGGGGAAGGCTATCCGAGGACATCGCCAGAGCCTGATCGACATGGGTTTCGGTAAACGCACTGCCAGGCGGCTCACTACACCGGCCCCACGGCCAACGCTGGACCCATCAGATGTGGTCCGCAAGATTGAAGATCACATTGGTGAGGGGCGCGCAGGCCATATTGGTCACTACGTGCTCAAGGCGTCCCAGAACAACCGCGGTTTCAAGCGCTCGGATTTTATGGACATCATGCAGATGTGCTACGTGCCGGACTGCGACCTTTTCCGATGCGATAAAGCGATGGCCGATCTTTATCGGGATTACGAACCCTTCGCCGGAAAGCTGGTGGCGAAGTTCACAGACCTACCTGCGCGGATTGAAGCGCGGTTGTGCGACCGCGGCGCATGACTGCTTTCCGTTCTCTCTATCAGAGTGTTGTGGCCGGCCCAAAGCTGCCATTCACCGCTGGACGCGGGAATGGCAGCTCTCAGCTTAACTCGCGTTGATCAGTTCGGCATACTCGCCCCGTAACTGAAGCTTCACCGTCACAGGACTTCCATCGCGGTTGCGCCAGAACCAACCGTGTTGGCCGTCGAAATCGGCAAGGATGCCTCCCTCTGATCCTGTCGAGCCGCGAGCCTTTTCATAGGTCACCGACTCGCCCGAGCCATGCCCGTGCATGTCGAAGTTCACGCGCCCGCCCTCGACCATCATCCGGTATTGCGCGGTCTGTCCCTTGGTCATCACCAGCTTCCACTCGGCCGACTGCCCCGGCTCCAACGTGAAGCTGATCTCGTCGCGCCAAGGTTCGACGTCTTCCGCGTAGGCCGCGCTCACGAACAGGCCGAGAATTCCGTCGATCAGGCTCGACTGGTCCTCGATAGCCGGGGTCATGAGACGGTCCGCTTCGGCTTCTTCGGCGAGCTGGTTCTTGATCTCTCCCATCTCGGTCAGTCCCAGCAAGCGCCCTGCACGGGTCGGATCGATCCCATATTCTGCCGGCAGGACGACGGTGACGAGAATGACCACGGCGGAGATGCCCGCGATGAGCGTCGATTTGAGGAGCTGGGCCGAGCTCGGCAGCTCTTCGAGGGAAGGTCGTTTCGAATTGAACATGTCAGGTCTCCTTTCAGGCGACGAAATAACCGGTGATCTGGTAGCCCATGAGCACGAAGCCCAGGGTCATCATCACGACGTTTGCGGTGTAGGCTTGGCGCAGGAAGGCAGGGCTGCGGCGCCAGTAGCCCATGACGATAAGGATCATGGCGAGCGCCATGATTTGGCCGATCTCGACCCCGACGTTGAAGGCGAGCAGGTTGGGCAAAAGCCCGTCTTGCGCGATATCGTAGTCGAGAATCTTCGTGGCGAGCCCGGTGCCGTGGAAGAAGCCGAAGATCAGCGTGGCGAGCTTGGTATTCGGCTGGAAACCGAACCAGCGCTGATAGGCACCCAGATTGTCGAGCGCCTTGTAGACCACCGAAAGCCCGATGATCGCATCGACGATATAGGCATTCACGCCCCAACCGAACCAGACGCCCAGCAGCATCGTTGTCGAATGACCGAGGGCGAAGAGGCTCACGTAGAGGCCTACGTCTTTCATCCTGTAGAGGAAGAACACGACACCGAGCAGGAAGAGGATATGGTCATATCCGGTCACCATGTGCTTGGCGCCCAGATACATGAAGGGGAGGAGGTTCACGCCCCAGATTTCCTGGATATAGCCTGCGTCGCCTTCGGTGACGTTATGGGCCGAGGCAGCGCTCGCCCAGAGGCTCAGAGCCAAGAGGGCGGTAAGGATGGCGGTCGCGCGCCCTGTGCGCATACGTCCGTCATCCGCAAAAGCGGAAGTCATTTCAGTCTCCTTGGATTGTCCGCGTTGTCAGTGAAGGGTGGCCCGCGAGGGGCCAGCCTCACGCCCGCGGCGGGCGGTCCAGTCGGAAGACCGGTGGCGACCAATGCGATTGTGCTGTGCCACGCCAGGTCGCGAGGCGCGTGTGCTTGATCTGGCTGGACGGACCACTCGGCAAAACGGCCTGACCATGATCGTGGTCCGCGGCCTCATGATCATGTCCATGCAGAGCCCATGCGAGATCTTCTTCGAACCCGTGCGAGTGGCCGTGCTCTGCGATCATTTGCGCGTGATCTTGCAAGGTCTCGACGATCCTGGGGATGTGAGAGGCGGTCGGCGCCACCGTCCAGAGGACGAGGGAAAGGCAAGCAGCCACGACCGCAAGCCGTGCCGCGATGCGCGTTCCTCTTTCCTTCCAGCTCATCTTTGACCCTGCCTCGCTCTGTCGATGCATCTTATGCGATGTCTTGCACTATCCTCCCGGGGAGGTTAGCCCATTGCTATGACAGAACCGCATCTCCACGCAAGTCATTCGAAAGTCGTAACCCGGCTGAAACGCGCCGAGGGGCACTTGCACTCGGTCATTTCCATGATCGAAGACGGAAGGCCCTGCCTTGAACTGGCACAGCAGTTGCAGGCCGTCGAGCGCGCGATCCGGAGCGCGAAACAAGCCCTGATCCACGATCATCTGGATCATTGTCTCGACGCTGAGGACGAAGCGGGGCGGGCGGAACGCAAGGCCATTTCCCGCTATCTATGAGTGCCCCATGCTCGCCATCCTCGCTGACAGAACTTACCGCCATCTCTTTGCCGCGCAGGTCGTGGCGCTTCTGGGCACCGGGCTTGCGACGGTGGCGCTTGGGCTTCTGGCCTATGATCTGGCGGGGAACGATGCGGCGATGGTGCTGGGCACTGTCTTCACGATCAAGATGGTCGCCTATGTCGGGATCGCCCCGGTCGCGGGAGCTTTCGCCGACCGGGTGAACCGGCGGGTGTTGCTGGTCACGCTCGACCTTGTGCGGGCCTGCGCGGCACTGGCGCTGCCTTTCGTGACCGAGGTCTGGCAGGTCTATGGGCTGATTTTCGTGCTGCAATCGGCCTCCGCCGCCTTCACCCCGACATTTCAGGCGACGCTGCCCGATGTGCTGCCCGAAGAAGAGCGCTATACCCGCGCGCTGTCGCTATCGCGGCTGGCCTATGATCTCGAGAATATCGTCAGTCCGACGCTTGCCGCGCTGCTGCTGGCGGTGATGAGCTATAACAGCCTGTTTCTGGGAACGGTCGCTGGGTTCGTGGGCTCGGCCCTGCTGGTCGTCTCGGTGATCCTGCCAAGCCCGCAGGCGGCGACCCGGCGCGGCATCTACGAGCGGACCACGCGCGGCATCCGGATCTATCTCGCGACGCCCCGGCTGCGGGGGCTTCTTGCGGTGAACCTGGCTGCGGCAGCGGCGGGCGCGATGGTTCTGGTGAACTCGGTCGTGCTGGTGCGCGGCGGGCTCAACCTCTCGGACAGCGATCTGGCCTGGACGATGTTTGCATTCGGGGCGGGGTCGATGCTGGCGGCGCTGGGTCTGCCGCGGCTGCTTGATCGTGTGGCGGATCGCCCGGTGATGCTGTCGGGCGCAGGGGGGATGATCGCGGCGCTCCTCGGCCTTGCCGCGGCGATCTGGGCCGCCGGGCTGAGCTGGCCCTTGCTTCTCGCGGCATGGCTGGCGACGGGTCTGGGCTATTCAGCGGTGCTGACACCTTCGGGCCGGTTGCTGAGACGGTCCTCGCATTCCGAAGACCGTCCCGCGCTTTTTGCCGCCCAGTTCGCGCTGAGCCATGCCTGCTGGCTGGTGACCTATCCGCTCTCGGGCTGGCTGATGACCGAATTCGGCGCGATCCCGGCGCTCATCGGGCTGGCGGGGCTGGCGACGCTCGGGCTGATCGTGGCGCTGCGGGTCTGGCCCTCGGGCGATCCGCTGACGCTGGAACATAGTCACGACAACCTGCCGGCGGATCATCCGCATCTTCAGGGCCATCGCACGCATAGCCATCCGCTGGTGATCGACGACCTGCACCCGCATTGGGGCACCCGGTTCTGAGGCTCAGGCGGCCTCGAGCGGCAGGTGGACCCGGGCGCGCAGGCCACCCTCGGCGCGGTTCTCCAAGGTGACGTCGCCGCCATGGGCGCGCAGGATCGCCCGCGCGATCGACAGGCCCAGACCCGTGCCGCCGGTTTCGCGCGAGCGCGAGGTCTCGAGCCGGATGAACGGGTCGAAGACGCGCTCCAGATCCTCGGCATCGATGCCGGGGCCCTTATCCTCGATCACGATCTCGGCCGCCTTGCCCATCGGGTGCAGCGCCACGCGCGTCGCGCCGCCATAGCGTTGCGCGTTCTCGATCAGGTTGCGCAACGCGCGGCGCATCGGCGTGCGTTTGATCTCGGCGCGCAAGGGCCGAGCGTCTGTCAGATGCACCTGCGGCCCCTGCTCGGAAAGTTCCTTCACGAGATCGGCGAGCAGCTCCGACAGGTCCGCGCTTTCCAGCGGCTGATCCGGCGAGACGCCGCGCGCATAGGCCAGGGTCGCCTCGACCATCTCCTGCATCTCGTCGAGCGCCGCGATCATCCGTTCGCGGGTCTCATCCTCATCCACCATCTCGGCGCGCAGGCGCAGCGCGGTGATCGGCGAGCGCAGATCATGGCCGAGTGCTGCAAGCATCCGGGTCCGGTCCGCGATCATCGCGGATAGCCGCGCCTGCATCCGCTCCAGCGCTTCGGAAAGCGCCTGAACCTCGCGCGGGCCATCGCGCGGCATCTCGGGCGGGGCCGCGTCGAGCCCGAACCCGTCCGCAGCGCTCGCCAGCCTGCGCAGCGGGTCGGTGATCCGGCGCAGCCCGAACCAGAGCGCGGCGAGGATCAGCAGGAGCGACAGGAAGGTGGTGCCGAGGATCGCGGGCGGCAGTTGGATATCGGGGCGCTGGAACTCGGCGCGGGTGTTGAGCCACTGGCCCCCGGTCAGGGCAATCGAGATCCGCAGCTCTTCGGGCGCGATCCCCGCCGCGACCATCCTGTCGCGCAGCCAGCTCAGCGCTGCCGGAGGATCGGAGCGGCGCGCGCCATGGGGCGAGAGCGCCACTTCCTCGACCTGCAGGGTTCGATCCGCCCCCACGAGTTGCGTCAACTGCGCCGCCAACGCCGGGGAGTTGCCGCGCGTGGCAAGCGGCGCGGGGTCGGTGCTGAAGCGCACGAGCCGTGAATTGGCCACCGCCAGAATACCCGTGCGGCTGTCTTCCGGCGCGGCTTCGATCGCATCGAGAACCACCGCGCTGCGTTCGAGCAGTTCGGTCTGCTGTGCCGCCCGGACCGCCGCACCCCGCTCGTCGGCGAATAGCCACAGGCTGATCACCTGCGCCCCGACAAAAGCCGCGATGACGAGCAGCGCAAGCTGGCCGGTCAGTGATTTCGGAACAGGGAACCTCATGGCAATTCGCGCACATCCGCGGCGAGGCTGTAGCCCCCCGCGCGGATCGTCTGGATGATCTGCGGATGGGCCGGATCCGCCTCGATCTTGCGCCGCAGTCGGCTCACCTGGTTGTCGATCGTGCGGTCGAACACATCCGCGCTGCGCCCGCTCGTGATGTCGAGCAGCTGATCGCGCGAGAGCACGAAGCGGGGCCGTTCGAGAAAGGCCGTGAGCAGCTTGAACTCGGCGGTGGTCAGCGAGACCGGCTCGCCCCCCTCGCTCTGCACCAGCTCGCGCGTATCGGTGTCGAGCACCCAGCCCGCGAATTCCAGCTTGCGCCCGCCAAGGCTGCCCGCCATCGGCTGGGCGCGCTCGGAGCGGCGCAGGATCGCCTTCACCCGGGCCAGCAACTCGCGCGGATTGAAGGGCTTGGGCAGGTAGTCATCGGCCCCGATCTCGAGCCCGATGATACGGTCGGTCTCTTCGCTGAGCGCGCTGAGCATCAGGATCGGCGGGCCGCCCGCCGCAGACAACCTGCGCGCGACCGACAGCCCGTCCTCGCCCGGCATCATCACGTCGAGGATCACCAGATCGAACCGCCCGGTCTTGAGCGCCGCGTCCATCTCGCTCGCATCGCGCGCGGCCTGCGCGCGCATCCCGTTACGTTCGAGATAGCGGGTGACGGCATCGCGGATCTCGCGGTGATCGTCGACGACGAGGATATGGGGTTGCTCGCTCATGGCCCCGTCATAGCGCGAATTTCGGCGCCGGGGTAAGGATTTGCGTCACGCTTCGTCGCAGGTGGCAGTTTTTGCGACAAACGGATACAAATCTCCCCCCGATCTGGCACATCCCTGCGACAGAGCTGCCCCATCTTGGCCTCATCGAAACACGAACCAAAGAGGCAAGACAATGAAACGCAAGACGATCCTGACCCTTGGTGCCGCCGCGACCGCCGCCGTGATCGGCGCTCTGGCCATCCCCGCCATCGCCGGCGGTTTCGGCCCGAATGGCAACTGGGGCCCGCAGCAAATGATGCGCATGATGCACGGCGCGCAGGGCAGCGCGGAGATGATGCAGCGCGGTCCCTTCGGCGGCCATGGCCCGATGGGCGGCAATCCGATGGCCGATAGCGCGATCTACAAATCCTTCGACACCGATGCCGACGGCACGGTGAGCCCCGAGGAGGCCAAGGCCGGCATCGCAACACTGCAGGCCAAGAATGACGCGGATGGCAATGGCACCCTGTCGAAACCCGAATTCGAGGCGCTCTTCGCCGAGGCGACCCGCGGCTTTGCCGAGCGCCCCTTCACCATGCTCGATGCCGACAAGGACGGGCAGCTCTCGGCCGAGGAACTGACCTTCCCGGTGCAGATGATGGCGCGGATGCAGGCGATGCATGCACCGGCGGCGCCGGCGGCCCCGACGACCGCACAATGACATGACCAGAGCGCGGGCCGGATTGGCCCGCGCCTTCGCCTCGAGAGGACACTGACATGAGCAACGCTACGCCCAAGGGCTATTCCGTCACCCAGATCGCGCTCCACTGGGGCGTGGCTGCCCTGATCGCAGGACAGTATATCTTCAAGGACTCCATCGCGGGGGCCTGGAGCAAAGTCCGTCAGGGCGTCAGCTATGATTTCGATCCGTTGATCCTCGCGCATGTCGTGGGTGGGGGGCTGATCCTCGCGCTGGTCGTCTGGCGGCTTGCGCTGCGGCTCAAACGCGGCGCGCCGCCCCCGCCCGCAAACGAGCCCGGCCCGCTCAAGACCCTGTCGCATGTCGCGCATTGGGCCTTCTATGCCCTGATCGCGGCGATGTCGGTCACCGGTCTCGCGGCCTGGTTCGGCGATGTCGTCGTGGCCGCGCAGGTCCACAATGTGCTGAAGGTCGCGCTGCTCGCGCTGATCGTGCTGCATGTGCTGGCCGTGCCGTTCCACCGCCTCGTTCTCAAGAACAACGTGATGGTGCGGATGATCCGCCCTGAATGACCGGGCCTTCGATCCGCGCCAGTCGCCAAGCGCCCTGGCGCGGGCCGATAGCCCCCACGGAATCACAAAGGATACTTCCCATGAAACTCCCGCTTCTCACCGCGACCTTCCTTCTTGCCGCCAGTGCAACCCTCGCCCAGACCACGCCCGGCGATCAGTTCATGCAAGCCTGGGATCTCGACGGCAATGGCACCGCCACCCTCGCAGAGCTGCAGGAGATGCGCGGCAATGTCTTCACCAGCTTCGACGCCAATGAGGACGGCTATCTCGACGCCGAGGAATATGTGCTCTTCGACGAGGCACGCGCCGCCGACGTGGCGAATTACCAGGACGACCAACGCGCCCAGATGCAGAAAGTCGCCGATGGGATGAGCCTGCCGAACAGTGACCTCGACGGCGATGGCCGCGTCAGTCTCGACGAGTTCCAGGACGGCACGAAGACCTGGTTCGTGAAACTGGACAAGAACGGTGACGATGGCGTCACGCTCTCGGACTTCGAGATGAAGTGAATTCGGAAGACAGGGCGCGCGCCGACACTGTCGCTCAGGCGCGCGTTCCCTACTTTGGCTCGAACCAGACATTCGTGAAAAGCGCAGCGAATGTCTGGTTTCCGCCCTTTTTGTCGCGCCGCGATCAAAAACTGCCGATCGAGCCTCGGACAGAGTCAGCCCCAATCAGACGGTCCTCCTCGGGCTAAGAAAGCCTGTTGTTCAGGAACCGAAACTGGGCCTGAAACCCTTCAAAAAAGAGTGACCAGAAGCCGAGAATCTCTCGAGCTCGCCTTGTAGGCCCAAACCGCGAAAACGAAGCCTTATGGGCGTTTTGCGAAAACTTATGGGCGGCGCGAAACATTATGCGCTGCCCTACACCCGATCAGAAGTCGAGGTTTTCAACCGTGAGGGCGTTTTGCTGGATGAACTCGCGGCGCGGTTCGACGACGTCGCCCATCAGCTTCGAGAAGATGTCCTCGGCCTCGGCCACGTCTTCGATGCGGACCTGCAGGAGCGTGCGTGCGGACGGATCCAGCGTGGTTTCCCAAAGCTGCTCGGGGTTCATCTCGCCCAGACCCTTGTAGCGCTGCAGGCTAAGGCCCTTTTCGCCCTCCTTGAGGATCGCGTCGAGGAGCTCGAGCGGGCCGTGAATGAGGATTTCGCGCTCTTTGCGCACCAGTTTCGCCGGGCGGTCATAGACCTCCTTGAGCTGGTCGGTCTGGCTGCCCAGACGCCGCGCTTCGCCGGAACGCAGCACTGCGCCGTCGAGCGTGCGGACCTCTTCCACGCCGCGCAGAACGCGGGCGAGGCGGATGCCGTGATCCTGCGTCGGACGGCCCTGCCAGCCGCGCTCGTATTCCAGCGCGACGAGGTCGAGACGCTCGGCCACCGAGTTCGCGACGCCCTGCGCATCGCCGTCGATCTTGCCAGGAACCATCGCGCCTGCGATCGCCGCCTGCTCGAGGATGTGATGCGGGTAATGGGTCGGGAAAGTCGCGAGGATGCGCTTGATCAGGCGGGCCTCTTCGACGACGCGCTTGAGATCCTGACCGGAGATTTCTTCGCCGGTGTTGAGCCGCAGAATGGCCCCCTCGACGCCCATGTCGATCAGGTAATCCTCCAGCGCGGTCTGGTCCTTCAGATAGACTTCGGACTTGCCGCGCGCGACTTTGTAGAGCGGCGGCTGCGCGATGTAGAGATAGCCGTGCTCGATGATCTCGGGCATCTGGCGGAAGAAGAAGGTCAGCAGAAGCGTCCGGATATGCGCACCGTCGACGTCCGCATCGGTCATGATGACGATCTTGTGGTAGCGAAGCTTGTCGATGTTGAACTCGTCGCGGCCGATGCCGGTGCCGAGCGCGGTGATCAGCGTGCCGATCTGATCCGAGCCGAGCATCCGGTCGAAGCGCGCGCGCTCGACGTTGAGGATCTTACCGCGCAGCGGCAGCACCGCCTGGTTCTTACGCTCGCGGCCCTGCTTGGCCGAACCGCCTGCGGAGTCACCCTCGACGAGGAAGACTTCGGACAGCGAGGGGTCTTTCTCCTGACAGTCGGCGAGTTTGCCGGGCAGGGAGGCCACATCCATCACCGTCTTGCGGCGCGTCAGTTCGCGCGCCTTGCGAGCAGCCTCACGCGCGAGCGCGGCTTCGATGATCTTGCCGACGATCTGCTTGGCCTCGTTCGGGTTCTCCTCGAACCATTCGGCGAGCTTCTCGTTCACGAGGTTCTCGACCGCCGGGCGGACCTCGGAGGAGACCAGCTTATCCTTGGTCTGGCTGGAGAATTTCGGATCGGGAACTTTCACCGAGAGCACGCAGGTCAGACCTTCGCGCGCGTCGTCACCGGTGAAGTCGACCTTCTCGCGCTTCGCGATACCGCTCTCCTGCGCGTATTTGGTGATCGTGCGGGTCAGCGCGCCGCGCAGGCCCGCCATATGGGTGCCGCCGTCGCGCTGCGGGATGTTGTTGGTGAAGGGCAGCACGGTTTCATGGTAGCTGTCGTTCCACCACATCGCGCATTCGACGCCGATGCCGCGGACTTCGCCGACCATGTAGATCGGGTCCTCCATCACGGCGTTTTTCGAGCGATCCAGATATTTCACAAATTCCCGAACGCCGCCTTCGTAGTGCAGTTCGGTCTTGATCGGCTCGGCAGGACGCTCGTCTTCGATGATGATGCGGACGCCGGAGTTCAGGAAGGCTAGTTCGCGCAGACGCTTTTCCAGCGTGGCGAAGACGAACTCACGGTTCGAGAAGGTACCTTCGGGATCGTCTTCCTTGCTCGACGCGAGGAAACGCACCTCGGTGCCGCTCTCGTTCGGGGCCTCGCCCACGACATGCACATGCTCGACGCATTCGCCATGCTCGAAGCGCGCCTTGTGGATCTTGCCGTCACGCCAGACCGTCAGTTCCAGCCAGTCCGAGAGCGCGTTCACCACCGAGACCCCCACGCCGTGCAGACCGCCCGACACCTTGTAGGCGTTGCCGTCATCGTCGGTGTTGTTGAACTTCCCGCCGGCGTGCAGCTGGGTCATGATGACCTCGGCCGCGGAGACGCCTTCCTCGGCGTGGATATCGACCGGAATCCCGCGCCCGTTATCGCGCACGGAGACCGAAGAATCCGCGTGAATTTTCACGGCGACGTAGTCGGCGTGACCCGCGAGAGCCTCGTCGATCCCGTTATCGACGACCTCATAGACCATGTGGTGCAGGCCCGAGCCGTCATCGGTATCGCCGATATACATGCCGGGCCGTTTTCTCACGGCTTCCAAGCCTTTGAGAACCTTGATGGAATCGGCGCCGTATGCGTTCTTCTTCGGGGTGTCGTCGGTCATGCCTGCCCGTCCTTTATCTGTTGCCGGTTTTATATCGGCTGGGCAGAGGAATGTCACGTGTCAGACACAAGATTTAGGGGGTCACGTCACGGCGATAAGAAGGCCTACAAGGATCATCAGCCCGCCCGCGATCCGGTTCAGCTTTGCGAGCTTGCCGCGGCTTTGCACGAAGCTGCGGATGCGGTCGACGAAGGCGGCGAGGATCAGGTTGCCGGTCAGCGGCACGATGGCCGAAATCAGGCTGACCGTGGCGATGTCGACCCATGTCATCGTGGCGATCGGGAAGAAGCCCGGCAGGATGCCCATGTAGAACAGGATCGCCTTGGGATTGCCGATGATCACGATAAGCCCGGCCACGAAGCCCGCCCACATGCCGGGGCGTGTCAGGCGGCTGTCGGAGCTGATCTGATGGTCGGCATGGCGGATCAGCAACGCGCCCATCCCGACGAACATCGCGACCGCGACCCAGCGCAGGGCTTCGAGGAACCAGCTGAATTCGCCGACCAGCCACGACACGCCGAGGATGGCGAGCGCGGGCCAGATCATGTCGCCAACGGTGACCCCGAAGGCGAGCGGCCAGGCGGCGGCAAATCCGCCCGACATGGCGCGGGCGAGAAGGGCGAGCCAGACCGGCCCGGGGGTGAGGAAGAGAACGAACAGCGCGCCGGAATAGAGCGCGATCTGCGAGAGCGTGAGGGTCATGGGAGGGTCAGGCTTCCGTCGTCGGCCAGCGGCCAGAAGGGGTTATGGGCAAGTTCCCAGACGTGGTGGTCTGGATCGGCGTAATAGCCCGCATAGCCGCCCCAGAAGGTCTTCTCGGGGGCTTTCAGTTCGGATGCGCCCGCTTTGAGCGCGGCGGCGAAGGCGGTATCCACTTCTTCGGGGCTGTCGAAGTTCTGCGCCAGCGTCATCGCTCCGGTGCCCAGTCGCGCGCGGGTGCGTCCCTGATCGGCGGCCAGCGCGGGCAGAGAGAACAGGCTCAGCGCCATCCCGTGGAGCTGGTAGAAGGCGACGTCGTCCTGCTCGGCTTGGGGGTGCCATCCGAGGGCGGCGTAGAAGGCCTTGGACTGATCGAGATCGGCCACGCCCAGTGTGATCAGCGTCACACGTTGCTGCGGATAGCTCATGGCGTCACCTCCCTCACTTCAGAGCCCTGCGGCCCCTCGACCACTTCGAGATATTGCCCGCGGTCCCCAAGCGCCTCGAACAGTTCCGCGCCGGTCCCGGTCATCATCACCTGCGCGCCCATTGCGCAGATTTCGTCATAAAGCGCCGCGCGCCGGCAGGAGTCCAGATGGGCCGCGACCTCGTCGAGCAGAAGCACCACATCCTCGCCCGCAAGCGCCCGCGCATTGGCTAGGATCAGCGAGATCAGCAGCGCCTTCTGCTCCCCGGTGGAGCATTGCGCGGCGGGGGCGTCCTTTTCGACGTAAGTGGCCAGCAGATCGGCACGGTGCGGCCCCTCCAGCGTCCGGCCCGCGGACATGTCACGATGCCGGTTCGCGTCGAGCGCTGCGGCCAAATCCTCGGGGCCTTCGTTCTCAAGGACCAGATGCGCCGCGGGAAATGCCGTCGCCGCATCGGCCTGCGCCTGCATGATCCGCGTCAGGGCTTCGGCCCGGTTCGCCCGGATCGCAGCGCCAGCTTCGGCCATCTGCGCCTCCAGCGCGTGATACCAGTTCGGATCGCGGACCATGTCCTTGAGCAAGCGGTTCCGCTCGCGCATCGCTTTTTCGTAGGCGAGCGTCACCTCGGCATGGGCGGGGGTGAAGCTCATCACCATCCGGTCGAGAAACCGCCTGCGCCCTTCGGCCCCTTCGATCCAGAGCCGGTCCATCGAGGGCACCAGCCACAGCACCCGCAGGATCTGCGCCAGTGCGACCTGCGGTGCCGCCTTGCCGTCGATCTCGACGCGGCGGGATTCACCGGGCAGGGCGGAGGTTTCGATCTCATGCGTATCCGTGACGGCGCGCAGCTTCCAGCCCACGGCCTCGGCGCGGCGCATCAACTCGTCGGCCTGCGCGCGGCGCAACCCGCGCCCCGGCGAGAGCAGAGACACGGCCTCGAGGATATTCGTCTTGCCCGCGCCGTTTGGTCCGTAGATCGCCACGGGCCGCTCGTCGAAAGCGATTTCGGCACGACGATGCGAGCGGAACTGCAATATCTTCAGTTCACGCAGCATCGCGCCTCTTCGTGTTGGTCAAAATATCCCCGCCGGAGGCTCCCGGCAGATGTCACACGCGCATCGGCATGACCACATAGACCGCGGAGGTGTCGCCACCTTCGCGCATCAGGGTCGGATCGCCCGAGGAATTGAACAGGAAGACGGCATTCTCGCGATCGACCTGGCTCGCGATTTCGAGCAGGTATTTCGCGTTGAAACCGATCTCCAGCGGTTCGTCGGCATAGGCCACGACCAGTTCTTCTTCCGCAGCACCGGCATCGGGCGCGTTGACCGACAGCACCAGCTTGTCGGCTTCCAGCGCCAGTTTCACCGCGCGCGAACGCTCCGACGAGACGGTCGCCACACGGTCCACCGCTTTCGCGAATTCGGACGCGTCGACTTCCAGCTGACGGGGGTTCCCGGTCGGGATGACGCGGGTGTAATCGGGGAAGGTGCCGTCGATGACCTTCGAGGTCAGCGTGATCACCGGGGTCGCGAAACGGACCTTGGTTTCCGAGACGGAGACCGCGATTTCCTGATCGTCATCTTCCAGCAGCTTGCGCAGCTCGTTCACCGTTTTGCGCGGCACGATCACGCCGGGCATGCCCGAGGCGCCTTCCGGAAGGCCGGAATCGATACGTGCCAGACGGTGACCGTCTGTCGCGACGCAGCGCAGCACCTGACCGTCTTCGCCGGTCGCGATATGCATATAGACGCCGTTGAGGTAATAGCGCGTTTCCTCGGTCGAGATCGCGAATTTCGACTTGTCGAACAGGCGCTTGAGCACCCCGGCCTTGGCCGTGAAATTCGCGGTGTATTCCGAGGAGGCCATCACCGGGAAGTCTTCCTTCGGCAGCGTGGCGAGGTTGAAGCTCGACCGGCCGGCCTGCACGTTCAGACGCCCGGCGGCCGGATCATCCGAGATCGAGACCAGCGCGCCATCGGGCAGTTTGCGCACGATTTCATGCAGCATGACCGCCGAGACGGTCGTGGCTCCGGCCTGTTCGACCTGCGCGGGCGCTTTGTCGACCACCTCGATATCAAGGTCGGTCGCGCGGAACTGGACGGTGTCGCCTTCGGCTTCGATCAGGACGTTTGCAAGGATCGGGATCGTGTTGCGGCGTTCCACAACGGATTGCGCTTGCGAGACGGCCTTGAGCAGAGCGGCGCGTTCGATGCTGAATTTCATGTCGATCCCTCACGACTTTCCGGGGCTGGCAAGGTAGCACCTCGCGTCACCGGCACAACGGTTTTCGCAGACATTCGGTCGCTTTGTCCGGAGCGTCAAGCCCAGCGGGCCAGATCAGCTTTCAAGGAGGCGGCGGAGCAACTCGATATCTTCGGCGAGCTGCGAATCCGTGCCGCGCAGCTCTTCGATCTTGCGGATGCCATGCATGATCGTGGTGTGATCGCGCCCACCGAAGCGACGCCCGATATCGGGCAGCGAGCGGGTGGTCAGCGATTTCGCGAGGAACATCGCCACCTGACGCGGCCGTGCGATGGCGCGCAGGCGCTTGGGGCCCACGAGATCCGAGAGGCGGACGTTGTAATGTTCCGCCACCTTGCGCTGGATTTCCTCGACGGTGACCTTACGCTCGGATTGGCGGAGCTGGTCCTTGAGGCATTCCTGCGCCAGATCCATCGTGATTTCGCGCCCGATCAGCGAGCCATAGGCAAACAGGCGGGTCAGCGCGCCTTCGAGGATACGCACGTTCGAGGTGATCCGGTGTGCCACGAATTCCAGAACGCCGGGGGCGATCTTCAGATCGGGATACTCGCTCTTATAGGCTTCGGTCTTGGTCTGCAGAATGCCGAGGCGCAGTTCGTAATCGGTCGGGTGCAGGTCGACGACGAGGCCGCAGGACAGGCGCGACTTGATGCGCTCTTCGAGGTCCTTGATCTCACCGGGCGCACGATCCGCCGAAATGACGATCTGTTTGCCCTGATCGACCAGCGCGTTGAACGTGTGGAAGAACTCTTCCTGCGTGGAATCCTTGCCGGCGATGAACTGCACGTCATCGACCATGAGAACGTCGATCGAGCGGAACATCTCTTTGAAGTCCATGATCTGCTTTTCGCGCAGCGCCTGCACGAAGCGATACATGAACTGCTCGGCCGAGAGGTAGAGCACGCGCAGATCGGGGCGCTGGTGCTGCAGGTCATGCGCGATGGCGTGCATGAGGTGCGTCTTACCAAGGCCGACGCCACCATAGAGGAACAGCGGGTTGAAGGTGACGGGGCCGCCTTCGGCGACGCGCTTGGCGGCGGCATGGGCCAGCTCGTTCGGTTTGCCGACGACGAAGCTGTCGAAGGTGAAGCGGGAATCGAGCGGCGCGCCGGGAAGCGGCTCGTCGGGGCGCGGGGTCTTGCGCGGCTTGGCGACAGGGGCGGCCGGGGCAGGGGCCGGAACGGTCGGGCGCGTGGCGCCATTCGCAGAGCCGTTCATGGGGCGGCGCGACGGGACCGAGATGTTGACGCGCTCGGCGGAGACACCCGCCCGGCGCAATTCGCTCAGGATCGGTTCCGCGAAGTTGCGCGAGACCCAGTCGCACATGAATTTCGTCGGTGCTTGAAACGAGGCGATACCGTCCTCGAGGTCGATCAGCTCGAGCGGAGCGATCCAGGTCGTGTAGTTGTTTTGCCCAACAGCTTTTTGAAGCTCATTGCAGACCTGCCCCCAAGTGTCGTCCGTCATTTTTCCGCCCATCGCCAAACACAAATCAGGTGCGTCTTCGTCCCTTGGCTTTGCGGTGAGTCCGGCTGGCAGGCCAAACTCGAATACAAACAGACACGACCTACCTGCCGGGGCTAAAACCCGGTGTCAGGCAGAGTTGCCGAAAGTGAGGGGTTATACCCCCTCGAGAATCGGAATCGCATTTCGCTGGTCGCCGCCAGGCTTTTTCATTTGTCGTGGCAGACTTATTTGCCCTCGACGGCCAGATAAATGCGTCATGTCCCCCAAGGCGACGTGAATCGCAGGTAGAAGCTAGCAAGCTGGTGAGCCCGCAGGCAACCGACCTTTGCGCTTGACGTGAGATTCCCCGAAACGAATCTGAGGGGGCTGCGCAAAACTGCAACAGTTTTGTGTCAAGGCGTTGATTGTCCAAGAAAAAACGCGCCTGCCAGATAGGCAGACGCGTTTTTCTTAAGGAATCCAGCGTATTCCCGAGCCAGTTCGCTCCGGGACGCAGATCAGGCCTTGAGGGCCTTCACGCGCGAAGCGAGGCGCGAGACTTTGCGCGATGCGGTGTTCTTGTGCAGAACGCCTTTGGTGACGCCGCGAGCCAGTTCGGGCTGAGCCGCGCGCAGAGCGTTGGTTGCCGCTTCGTAGTCGCCCGAAGTGATGGCTTCTTCGACTTTGCGGATGAAGGTACGGATGCGCGAGCGACGTGCTTTGTTGACGTATTGGCGGCGCTCGTTCTGACGGGCGCGTTTCTTGGACTGGGGCGTGTTAGCCATGTGTATCTTCCCACTTTCCGGGTCTGTTCAAATCTTTCAATCGCACGACAGACCCCGGGCTCCAGCGAACCTAGATGATTCTAGCCTAAGCGGGCTCCACGCGCATGTGAGGCGGCCTCTTAAGCCAAAATGCGTGAAAGGGAAAGGGGGATAATGAAAAGCGGGGCCGAAGCCCCGCCATCTAGTGTCGTTCGAGTGGCTCAGACGAGCTCACTTGTCGCGGAATTGCGGCTCGCGCTTTTCGAGGAAGGCGGCCATGCCCTCTTTCTGGTCGTCAGTCGCAAACAGCCCGTGGAACAGACGTCGCTCGAACAGGATGCCCTCGTTCATCGTCGTCTCGTAGGAGCGGTTGACCGCTTCTTTCGCGGCGCGAGTGGCGAGCATCGACTTCTCGGCGATCTTTTGCGCCGCGGCCATCGTCTCGGGGATCAGCTTGGCGTTCGGGACGACCCGGCTGACAAGCCCCGACCGTTCGGCCTCGCCCGCATCCATGAAGCGACCCGTGAGGTGCATGTCCATCGCCTTGGACTTGCCCACGAAGCGCGTCAGGCGCTGGGTGCCGCCGATCCCGGCAATCACGCCGAGATTGATCTCGGGCTGGCCGAACTTGGCGTTCTCCGCGCAGATGATGAAATCGCACATCATTGCCAGTTCGCAACCGCCGCCGAGCGCGTAGCCCGCCACTGCAGCGATGATCGGTTTGCGGATGCGATTGATGGCATCCGCTTCTTTGCCGAAGAAGTCGCTCGTGAACATGTCTACGAAGCTCTTTTCCGACATTTCCTTGATGTCTGCGCCAGCCGCGAAGGCCTTTTCCGAACCGGTGATGACGATGCAACGCACCTTGTCATTCTCTTCCGCCGATTTCAGCGCCTCGGCCAGTTCCCCCAGCAATTGGGAGTTCAGGGCGTTCAGTGCGTCGGGGCGGTTGAGCCGGATCAGGGCAACGTAATCCTCGATCTCGACGATCAGGGTCTGGTAGGCCATTCGGTCTTGCCTTTCCTTGTCTCTGAACGGGACTCCTAGCAGAGCATCAAATCAGATCAAGCGTCTTATGATGCGAGGGCGCTGCGTCATTTCTGGCAAGACGGGCAGAAAAAGGTCGAACGTCCCGATTGAACGATGCGCCGGATCGGGGTGGCGCAGGTGGTGCAGGGCGTGTCCTCGCGGTCGTAGACATGGAAGCTGTGCTGGAAGTATCCCAGCTCCCCATCCGCCTGACGATGGTCGCGCAGGGACGAGCCGCCGGCCGAGATCGCCTCGGTCAGCACCTCGCGGATGATCGGCACGAGCGAGGCGAGCCGCAGGTTCGAGATCCGCTTCGCCTGACGCCGCGGATCGATACCTGCCCGATGCAGCACTTCGCAGACATAGATGTTGCCCAGACCCGCCACGACATGCTGATCGAGCAGCGCCGATTTGATCGGGGTCGCGCGGCGTTTGAGCGCCTCGACCAGATAGTCTTCGTGGAAGTCGTTGCCGAAGGGCTCTGGGCCCAGCCCCGCCAGCAGCCAATGGGCCTGCTCACGCTCGGTCAGCACCAGATCCATCGCCCCGAAACGGCGCGCATCGTTGAAGGTCACGCGTCCGCCGCCGGACATGTGCAAAACAACGTGATCGTGCTTGGCAGGCGCCGGATGATCGAGATGAAATTCGCCGAGCGTCACGCCCGACACCAGCATCCGCCCGGACATGCCCAGATGGATCAGCAGGCTCTCCCCGCTGTCGAGATCGGCGAGGATGTATTTCGAGCGTCGCCGCAGACGGTCGATGCGGGCACCTTGCAACCGCTCCGCCATCCGCTCGGGCAGGGGCCAGCGCAGGTCGGGTCGATTGACTTCGGCGCGCTCGATCCGATGGCCTTCCATGGCCGGGACCAACCCGCGACGAACCGTCTCGACCTCGGGCAATTCGGGCATTGTTCCTCCTCATCGCATTGTCTTGGGGCAAAGGGCCCCTATAAGAAGGGGGTGAAATGAGGAACGGCAAGGGCCCATGAGCGCAGAGCAATCAAAGACCACGCATTTCGGTTTTCAGACCGTGGACGAAGATGCCAAGGCAGGCATGGTTCACGGCGTGTTTTCGCGAGTGGCATCGAAATACGACATCATGAACGACCTGATGAGCATGGGCATCCACCGTGTCTGGAAGGACGCGATGATGGATTGGCTCGCGCCGCGGCCGGGTCAGAAGCTGCTCGACGTGGCGGGCGGCACGGGCGATGTGTCCTTCCGCTTCCTCAAGCGCGCAGGCTCGGGCCACGCGACGGTCTGCGACATGACCGAATCGATGCTGCTCGAGGGCCGCAAACGCGCAGAGGCCGAAAGCATGGCCGACAGTCTCGACTGGGTCGTGGGCGATGCGATGGCACTGCCCTTCGCGGATAATTCCTTCGACGTCTACACGATCTCTTTCGGCATCCGGAACGTGACGCGCATTCCTGATGCGCTTTCGGAGGCCTACCGGGTGCTCAAGCCCGGCGGGCGGATCATGGTGCTCGAATTCAGCCAGATCCCGAACGAGATGATGCAGAAGGCCTATGATCTCTATTCCTTCAACGTGATCCCGAAGATGGGCGAGATCGTCGCGAATGACCGCGACAGCTATCAGTATCTGGTGGAATCGATCCGCAAATTCCCGACGCAGGAGGCATTCGCGCAGATGATCCGCGAGGCCGGGTTCGAGAATGTCTCCTATCGGAACCTCTCGATGGGGATCGCGGCGCTGCATTCGGGCTGGAAACTTTAACCGATGCGCGGACCCCATAATATCTGGCGCCTGATCCGGACGGGCGCGACCTTCATCCGCACGGGCGCGATGCATCAGGCGCTCGAAGCGATGGACGCGCCGCCGCGGCTGCGCGCCGTGGCCTATGCGATCAGCGCGCCGTTTGCGTGGCTCGGCTACAAGGGCGATCCGGACCTGCCGCCGGTGACGCGCGCGATCACCGCGCTGGGCCCGGCCTATATCAAGTTCGGTCAGGTCCTCTCGACACGGCCCGATGTGGTCGGCTCGGAGCTGGCCGATCAGCTGCGTGTGCTGCAGGACAAACTGCCGCCCTTCGAGACTTCCGTCGCCAAACGCATGGTCGAGGAAGAACTGGGCGCGCCTGCCGATCAGCTGTTCATGGAGTTTTCCGAGCCTGTCGCCGCCGCCTCGATCGCGCAGGTCCATTCCGCGCGCCGCGCCGATACGGGCGAGCGCGTCGCGGTGAAGGTGCTGCGTCCGGGGATCGAGCGCGCCTTCCGCCGCGATCTCGACGCCTTCCATTTCGCCGCCGCGATGATCGAACGGATTTCGCCCGCCTCGCGTCGTTTGCGCCCGAGCGAGGTGATCAAGCATTTCGAATCCGTCGTTATGGGCGAGCTGGACTTGCGTCTGGAGGCGGCCTCGGCCTCGCAATTCGGCGCGAATACCGAAGGCGATGCCGGTTTCGTGGTGCCGCAGCCGGTCTGGAACCTCTCGGCCAAGCGGGTGATGGTGCTCGACTGGGCGGAGGGGCTGCCGATGGGCGACCCGGACGGTCTGCGCGGGGCGGGCCATGATGTTTCCGGCATTGGCGAGCGCGTCTTGCAGCTGTTTCTCAGCCACGCGCTACGCGACGGTTTTTTCCATGCCGACATGCATCACGGCAATCTCAAGGTGGCCGGGAACGGCGATATCCTCGCTTATGATTTCGGGATCATGGGGCAGATCGACGAATATACCCGCCGGGTCTATGCCGAGATTCTCATGGGCTTCATCCAGCGCGACTATAAACGCGTGGCCGAGGTGCATTTCGAGGCCGGGTATGTCCCCGCCGATCGCGATGTCGACGAGTTCGCTCTGGCGCTGCGCGCTGTCGGCGAGCCGATCTTCGGGATGGACGCGACGCATATCTCGATGGCGCGGTTGCTGGCCTATCTCTTCGAGGTGACCGAGCGGTTCGGGATGCAGACCCAGACGCAGCTGATCTTACTGCAGCGCACGATGGTGGTTGTCGAAGGTGTCGCCCGCTCGCTGAACCCGTCGATCAATATGTGGGAAGTCGCCAAGCCGGTCGTGGAGAAATACATCCGCGAAAGCCTCGGCCCGCGCGCCATCGCGAATGACCTGCGCAAGACCGTGCAGGTGCTGGGCCGCTTCGGGCCGGAACTCCCCGACCTCGTGAAAGCGGCGATCCGCAAACAGACCGAGCCGACGCCGCCCCCCTTGACGGTAACCCGCTGGCGCTACGCGGCGCTGATCTCTGCGGGGACGGCCCTGCTTTTGCTCGGCGTCGTGCTGGGTGAGTTGCTTTAACCCCCTCGCAACGCGCTGACCGTGTCCGCGGCGATCGTGGCGCCGCCTTCAAGCGTCAGCAGCGCGCCGTCCGCGCCGGATTGCACCTCGGTCACGCGCGTGTAGGCCGCGACCGGGTCGGTGCCGATCAAGCTTCCCGAGGCGTAGCTTTGCAGCGCGAAACTGTATTGCCCTGCGCCCAGTAGCTGACCTGCGTCGTTCGTGCCGTCCCAGGCATAGCTGTCGAGTGCGGGCAAGATCGGTTTCTGCGCGACCTGACGCCCGGTGGAATCCGTGACCACGAGAACCGCGGCATCGGCCCCCGATCGCGCGTCTGGCGCGAGATCCACGGGCGTCGCGCCGTCGAAAAAGCTCGGCGCCTCGGCACGCGCCTGCATCCCGACCCAACCCGCCAGTTCGCTCAACCCGCCGAGCCCGATCTGGCCAGACAGAGCGGTCAGAAGGTCGTTGGTCTTCACCTGCTGTTCGACGCCCGAAAAGGTCGCGAGCTGCACCGCGAAATCCGCGCTTTCGATCGGGTTGAGCGGGTCCTGGTTCTTCATTTGAACGGTCAGCATCGTCAGAAAGGTTTCGAAATCCGAACTCAGCGCCGAGGGCGCTTTGGTGCCGGTGCCGTTCTCCGCGGCGGTAATGGCCGACGTGGCGGTGGCAGGCGAGGTGATGGGGGAAGTGGTGGTCATGGTCGTCTCCTACATCCGCAGATCGAGCCCGCTTTGCGGGGGGGCGAGGCGCGCGGTTACGCGTGGGGCCGAGGCAATTGGCGTCTCAATTGGCTCTGCACCCAAGCCGTCGAGCATGTCGGGCCGTTGCTGCGGACGCTCGTCGCGCTGGCTGAACTGAAAATCGAGCGAGCCATAGCCCATGTCGTGCATCTCGCGCGCGAGGGTGTCGATGTGGCGGCGCATCAGGTCGAGCGTTTCGGCGCGGTCGGCCTGTATCGCCACCGTCATGCCGTTCTGACTCGCATGGAGGGTCATGCGCACATGGCCCAATTCCTCCGGCGAGAGCGCAATCTCCACCGGGCGGTCAGGCATCCGCGGCAGCGAGATTCCAATCTGATGTGCGATCGACTGCGCGATCGAAGCGGGGGCGGGGGGCACCGCCGCGCTTGTCTGCCCGGACCCACCCGACGCGGTGATCAGAGGGGCGGAGCCCGCGGCCCATGTCTCTGCTGTCTCACCGACGTGGGCCCGCGTGGCGGTCAGCTCGGGGGCGTCCATATTGCTCTTGGTCGCGCCCAACTCTGCCGTCGTGAGATAGGTTGCCCGTGCGTGATCCATGCGTTTGAGGGCGGGCGCGGGTGAGGCATAGGGTATGGCACCCGAAGGGAGGGGTGCGGCCTCCAGCCGGGTCGACCTCTCGGGCGCCCCGGCCTTTTCATGCTGCGGCGCATCGCTTTGCGCGACGCTCAGTATCGGTGACATGTTCTGCTGAGGCTGAGGGCGCGCAACCGCTCCAGAGGCGCCGACAGTTGACGGGGGGGCGGAGGCCTCGGTCGCAAACTCGTGCTGTGGGGCATTTGCGTTCGCGGCCTGCTGCAGTCTCGAAGAGACAACGCTTGCCTCGACGGGCTGCGGTGCTTCCTTCGCGCCCAATTTGACGTCTGCAGCCTTTGATGCTCGCGTTTTCGCACTGGGCGGCTCGGCGAGCGTGGAGGGCAGTGGAAAGAAGGCCGGCGCTGCCTGGTCTCCTGCGCGTCTCTTCATCCCGGTCAGCGTTGGATCAGTTTCTGGAGCAACGGTGCGCGCAGCCCCAGCTGACGCTTCGGTCGGTTGGGTTTGGGCACTGTTTTGGCCAAAGACGGGCGCGCTCTCAGGTTGTTTGCCTGCCAGAGGGTTATGTGTTGCAGCAGGTGAATGGAAAGAAGGCGCGGCATTCAGGCCCCGCACAAGCGCCATTTCTGAACGACCGTCGGGACGAAGAGGGCCCGAGCTAGTTGCGTTCTCCTGCGGTGTGCTTTTGGTTTCAACGTTCCCTGCCTTTGTCCCCTCTGCATCGGATGCTGTGAGCGTCGGAACTTTCGATGCGGGCTCGGCACGTTGAGTGCTATCAATCCCTGGGACAAACACCACGGGTTTTGACGACACAACTATCGCCGAATTTTCGCCAGTTTCAGCAGGCCTTTGCACCCGACCGCTCGCATCGTGAGGCGCAACGATCGCCGCATCATTTCTAACGAGTATTGAGAGCGTTCCATCTTTCACGAAGCCAGCGTTTTGCATGTCGATCTGTGGCTGAACGGTCATCACGTTCGAGAGTTGCACAGAACGCATTGAGCTTTCCGAAGCCGTGTCAGGGATATTCGTTTCGATTTTGTCCGTCTCCGTGTGAGCAAGCGAAACCCTCTCCTGGTCCCCTTTTTCGTTCAGTCGAGACGTCGCGCCGCCATCATGCGAGACAATGCGCTCCACGGGCTTCTTGTGACCATCGAGCTTTGTGGGATGGTCTGGGGCGACTGTGGGAGCCGATCGCGTCGGGCCGAACGGGCCCTGCGGACCGGGCAGCGCAATCCCAGAATCGCTGCCAACCAATTCTCGAGCACCGGATTCGTTCGTCAGCGCTACTTGAGCATCTTCAGCCTCACACTGCGGGTCCTTGTCGGCCAACGGGTCCGCGCCACCCTCCGGCTCCTCAACCGAGTTAACGCCACGAGGGGTTGCGACGGTTTTTGGCGCGGCCTCTTCTTCAAGCGTGAAGGTCCCGCCCGGCAACTCTGCCGTATCGGTAGGTCTCGCTGCTGCCTTGAGATGGCCGCTCGGGCCTTTCGGCGTTTCTGGAATCGGAAAGGGAATCATGGTCCTCACGACTTCTGTCTGTGTCGAGGCCACTATCGCCGCAGGAACTTACCGATTCTTTACGCCCGACTGGCAGAGTGCAGAAAATTATTTGCAACTGGAGAGTTCGATGCACAGTCCGACCGTATCACCGCTGCCGCACGCGGCTGGCCTCTCTTCGCATGATGCCAAGCTGCTTGAGCAAGCGAAGGCATTAGAAGCCGGGTTCCTTTCGGAAATGCTTAAAGAGGTGGGCATTAAAGCCGCAAGCGGTGCTTTCGGCGGTGGAATTGGCGAAGAGCAATTCACGTCCTTCCTGAGAGCCGAACAGTCCAAGGCCATGGTCGAGGCCGGGGGAATTGGCCTTGCGGAAATCATCTTCGAATCGCTCAAGAACGGAGGGCAGGATGTCTGATACGAATGCTGCGGAAGAGCTGATCTCGCTGCTGCGGCTCGAACGGGAAGCGATCCGTTCGGCGGATTTTTCCGACCTTGTCGGGCTGAGCGATCGAAAGGAGCGCGCGATGGCTGCGCTGACGAAACCTGATGGCGACACGGTCGAGAAAATCCGTGCGCTTGCACGCGAGAATCAGACGCTATTGGCCTCGGCACTTGCGGGTGTTCGCGCGGCGCAGGCTCGTTTGAAAACGATTGTGACGGCGGCGAAAGGCTTCGAGTCCTATGACAAGGAAGGGCGACCGCGGCCCATCCGCCGCGGCAGCGGAGATTTCGAGCGTCGTGCATAAGCTGTTAATCATGAAGGGAATTTGTTGAGAGGTCGGGGGAGGGATTTAGCAGATTGTTAGCCTTTGGAGGGCCATGGTGGCGACGCATCCAAGCGATGGCGCGCCTCACAGCTCAGGAGGCGCATTGGTCAGAAAGCCTTGAGTGCCGCGTCGAATACGCGGCTTTGCAATCGAGTGACGCAAAGCGTCGACACTAAAAGGATAAATCATGTCCAGTATTCTGACGAATACCAGCGCGATGGTTGCGCTGCAGACCCTCAAGGGGATCAATTCCGGCCTCGCCACCACGCAGTCCGAAATCTCAACCGGCAAAGCCGTTGGCTCGGCGAAGGACAACGCGGCGGTCTGGGCGATTTCGAAAGTCATGGAGTCCGATGTGAAAGGCTTCTCGGGGATCTCCGACAGCCTCGCCCTCGGCGAGTCGACGGTCGCTGTCGCCCGCCAGGCGGCGGAAACCGTGACCGACCTTCTGACCGAGATGAAAGGCAAGATCGTCGCCGCGCAAGAGCAGAACGTCGATCAGGCGAAGCTTCAGACCGACGTCGACGCGCTGCGCGAGCAGATCAAATCGGTGGTCGGGGCCGCTCAGTTCAACGGGCTCAACCTCGTCGACGGCTCTTCGGCCGCGACCGTGAACGTGCTCTCTTCGCTCGATCGTGCGTCCGACGGCACGGTGGCCGCCAAGCATATCGGCGTTGCGGCGCAGGATCTGTCGGTTGGCGGTTACGTCGGTGCCGATGTCTTCACCGGCACCGATGGCGTCACCGCGACGACCGATGATGCCTTCTCTTTCTCGCGCGATGCGAACGGCGGCTCGGATGATGACGGCACCGTGGTGATCGTCGATACCAACCTCGCGGCGGGCGACACGATCAACATGACGCTGGGCGACTACGCGGTGTCCTACACCGTGACGGCGGAAGACATCGCCTCCACCACGACGGCGGATGTCGTGGCAGTCGGTCTGAAATCGGCGATTGAGAATTCCGGCGCCAATGTCACGGTCGACTACAATATCGCCAATGCCGGCACGATCGTGATCACCAATGGCGGCGCGGACTCGCTGACCATCACCGGCCAGTATGAAAACGCCGGTGCGGGCGGCCTCGGCCTGCTCAGCTCGATCAATGTCGACGCTGGCAATGGCGGGGATCCGGCACTCGCGCTCACCAATATCGAGACGCTCATCCAGGTTGCGACCGATGCCGCTTCGGCCTTCGGTTCGGCCGAGGGCCGCATCCAGACTCAGGCCGATTTCATCTCGAAGCTGAGTGACTCGCTCAAGGCGGGGATCGGCACGCTCGTCGATGCGGACATGGAAGAGGCCTCGGCCCGTCTTCAGGCGCTGCAGACGCAGCAGCAGTTGGGCATCCAGGCGCTCTCGATCGCCAACCAGCAGCCGCAGAACATTCTCTCGCTGTTCCGCTAAGGCTCGGGTAGGGGCGCCTGCCTTGGCGCCCCCGCTTCCCTCATGTGCTGCGCGCATGATCAGTTTCAGTCACCGGAAGGATTTCCCGTGTACGCGACGACTTTGGCCAAAACGGCCTATTCCAATCCCAGCCAGCCGATGCGCACGCCGCGAGGGCTCGAATTCGAACTCTTCGCCCGGATCACGCGCCGCCTCAAACAGGTCTCTTCGCAAGGTGCTCCTTTTGCCGCGCTGGCAGAAGCGATCTTCGAAAACCGCCGCCTCTGGACCGCGCTTGCGGCGGATGTCGCCGATCCGGAGAATGGCTTGCCGCAAGATCTTCGCGCCCGCATCTTTTTCCTGCACGAGTTCACGCAGGCGCATAGCCGCCTCGTGCTTTCGCAAGACCGGTCGGTCGATGCGCTGATCGACGTGAACACCGCCATCATGCGCGGGTTGCGACAAGACGGGGCAAAGCAATGAGCGGCCTCGTTCTGAAACTCGCCCCGAAAGAGAGAGTGCTGATCAACGGTGCCGTCATCGAAAATGGGGATCGCCGATCGCGACTCGCGATCATGACGCCGAACGCAAACATTCTTCGGCTGCGCGACGCGATCCATCCCGAAGAGGTCAACACCCCGGTCCGTCGGGTTTGCTATATCGCGCAGCTCGTACTCTCCGGTGATACCGATCCGCAAGAGGCGAAGATGCAGTTGCTTCGGGGGATTGAGCAGCTCAGTCAAGTTCTCAAGGATCAAGATAGCCGTGCGCAGCTCAATGCAGCCACGCTCGCCGTGATCGAGAACCAGCATTACCAAGCGCTGAAAGCACTGCGCACGCTTCTTCCACGGGAGGAACGCCTCCTCGCCGCAGGCGCGTCATGACGTATCAGCCGGTCGTCCCTTTCTCCGGGTTTGCGGGGTGGCGGTTTCTCTCGCGCACGATGGAGACGCAGCAAGCCGCTTTCGCGGCGTCGACGGAAAACCAACGCCTCGACAGCTATTTCCGGGAGACGATCGGACAGATCGATACGGCGAAGGCTTTGGTAGATGATCGACGTCTGCTCGGGGTGGCGCTCGGTGCATTCGGTCTCGATGCGGATATCGACAATAAATACTTCATCCGGAAAGTACTCGAGGAAGGCTCTTTGGACAGAACGGCGCTGGCCAACAAGCTGTCAGATAAGAGCTATCTCGCGCTGACCACGGCTTTCGGTTTCGGAGATTACTCCGTTCCGCGAACGAAGCTTTCGACTTTCGCGGATGAGATACTGACGAAATTTCAAACCCGAGAATTCGAGGTCGCGGTTGGCGAAGTCGATAATGACCTGCGCATGGCGATGTCATTGCAGCGCGACCTTCCTGAGCTCGCGGTGAAGGATATGTCCGAAACTGCGAAGTGGTACACGATTATCGGATCGCCATCCCTGAGCCGGGTGTTCCAGACTGCGCTCAACCTGCCACCCAGCGTCGGCGCGCTTGATGTCGATCAGCAACGCGAAATCTATATGTCCAAAGCGCAACGCACCTATGGCACCTCCGACCCCGCGGAGCTTTCCAGACCTGACAAGCTGGAGGTCCTGACGCGGGATTATTTGCTTCGTGCGCAGCTCTCGAGCATGACAAGCGTTTCGTCGCAGAATGTCGCGCTCAGCCTGTTGCGGAACGTGGGGGCGCAGGGCCTGTCCCTTCGGCTCTAGGCTTTAGGGAAACTGCGCGGCACGGCGCAGCTCGCCCGTTTTCAGGCCGCGCCAATTGGTGATCGGGCCGGTCAATCTGCGATGCACCACGGGCGCGTTGGCATCCAGCGCACCGAGGCGGATCAGCAGCGCGATCATCGCCGCTTCCGAGGCCCGGGTCGCGCCATCAGTGATCTTCAGAGCGACGCCGCGTTTCTGATCCGGAAGCATGGCGACGTAGACGCCTTCCGCACCCGTTTTGACGGCGACGCGCCCGTTCGACTCTCGCATGATCTCGGTGCAGGCGCGGCCTTCGCCCGCGACGAGCTCCGGATGCTCCATCATCGCGTCGACCAGACGGGTCGCAGCGCGCGCCCGCAGATCGCCGTCGGAAGTCGCTGCCGCGAAAAATTGCATGGCGCGCCCGAGACCGGCGAGGCTGGTCGCGAAATTCGGGGCCGAGCATCCGTCGATCCCGTAGCGCGGCGAGGTCTCTTCGGTCACCTCTTCAAAGGCGGATTTCACGGCCCGCTGCACCGGGTGGTCGATCTCTACATAGTCAGGGCCGCCGCCCAGATGCTTGTTCAGTGTCAGGAACCCGGCGTGTTTTCCCGAGCAATTGTTATGCGCTTGGCAAGGCGCGTGATCCGAGCAGATCAGATGCTTCTTCTCGGCCTTGTCGCGCGGCAGATGCGCCCCGCAGCGCAGGTCGTCATCGCCCAACCCAAGCGTCGCGAGCCAGTCTTCGACCGCCGCGCGGTGCATATGCGCTCCGGAATGGCTCGCGCAGGAGAGGGCGAGCTGGCGCGTCGTCAGCCCGGCGGCCTCCGCCGCGCCGCTTTCCAGCAGCGGTAAGGCCTGGATCATCTTCACGGAAGAGCGCGGAAAAATAATGGCTTCGGGATCGCCCCAAGAGGCTTCGATCCCCTCCGGGCCGAAGATCACCGCATGGCCGTGATGGACGGATTCACACATCCCCCCGCGCCACAGCTCGATCATTGCCTTCGGTGCCGTCATCGCCTGCCTCCTATGCGCGAAATCTCGCCATCGCGGGGTTTTACCCCTAGGCTTTTTTAGGTTAAATGAGTGTTATCGAGAGGAAAACGCATTCGCCACCGAAAACAGGGTGACCGGCCCGGGCGATGCAGAGGCAACCTGACAGCTGGAGGCTGTAAGCATGATGATGAAGGGTCTGCGGATCGCGGCGGTCGCCGCGCTCATGATCGGGGCGGGGCATGGCGCGATGGCGCAGGAAAGCACCAACCGCGTTGCGGCGAATACCGATTGGAGCGTCTTTGTAGATAACGACCCGAAAGAGTGCTGGGGCGTGTCGAAACCGAAGAAGACGGTCAACACCAAAGGCGGCAAGGTCGTGCAGGTGAACCGCGGGGATATCCTGCTGTTCGTGACCTACCGTCCGGGCAAGAAGCCCGAGATTTCGTTCATGGGCGGCTATCCTTTCGCGGATGGCTCGACGGTCGATCTCGAAGTCGGCGGTCAGAAATACACGCTCTTCACCGATGGCGGCGGCGCTTGGGCCGGATCGCCTGAAGAGGACGCGAAGATCATCGGCGCGCTCAAGGCCGGGTCCGACGTGAAGCTGACGGGGCGTTCGAGCCGTGGCACCCAGACCGAGGACACGTTCTCGCTGATGGGCTTCACCGCCGCGACCACCGAAGCCGAGCAGCGCTGCCAGTAAGCCGCCCTCGCGCCTGACATTGGAGCCCCGGCCATGCGCCGGGGTTTTCGCGTTCGAGCCAAAAGCGCGACGCCCCCTGTTAATGCAGGGGCGAATCCCCTATATGAGGCGCCTCATTTCAAGGAAACATGCGATGACCCAGTCTCAGGCTCCGATCACGCAAGACGTGCACACGATCCCGCGCAAGCTGCCCGAAGGCGGCAAGGTGAACCTCATCGGTCTCACCCGTGACCAGCTGCGCGCGGCGCTGATCGAGGCGGGGACGCCCGAGAAGCAGGCGAAGATGCGCGTCGGCCAGATCTGGCAGTGGCTCTATTACTGGGGCGTGCGCGATTTCGCGGCGATGACCAACCTCGCCAAGGATTACCGGGCGATGCTGGACGAGAAATTTGAGATTACCCTCCCCGAAATCGTGTCGAAGCAGGTCTCCGAGGACGGGACGCGGAAATACCTCCTGAAGATCGCGGGCGGCCACGAGGTCGAGGCGGTCTACATCCCCGAGGAAAGCCGCGGCACGCTGTGCATCTCGAGCCAGGTGGGCTGCACGCTGACCTGTTCGTTCTGCCACACCGGTACGCAGAAACTCGTGCGAAACCTGACGCCCGGCGAGATCGTCGGGCAGGTGATGCTCGCACGCGACGATCTTGGCGAATGGCCCGAGAAGAACAGCCCGAAGAACGAGACCCGTCTGGTGTCGAATGTCGTTCTTATGGGGATGGGCGAGCCGCTTTATAATTTCGAGAATGTCCGCGACGCGATGCAGGTCGTGATGGATGGTGAAGGCATCAGCCTCAGCCGTCGCCGGATCACGCTGTCGACCTCGGGCGTGGTGCCGGAGATCGCGAAGACCGCCGAGGAGATCGGTTGCCTCCTGGCGGTGTCCTTCCACGCCACGACCGACGAGGTGCGCGACAAGCTGGTGCCGATCAACAAGCGCTGGAATATCGAGACGCTGCTGAACGCGCTGCGGGAATATCCGCGCCTGTCGAACTCCGAGCGGATCACCTTCGAATACGTCATGCTCAAGGGCGTGAACGACAGCGACGAGGACGCGCGCCGACTGGTGAAGCTGATCCGTGGCATTCCCGCGAAGATCAACCTGATCCCGTTCAACGAATGGCCGGGCGCGCCCTATGAGCGCAGCGATTGGGAGCGGATCGAGAGCTTCGCCGACATCATCTACAAGGCGGGCTACGCCTCGCCGATCCGCACGCCGCGCGGCGAAGACATCATGGCCGCCTGCGGTCAGTTGAAATCGGCGACCGAACGGGCGCGCAAATCGCAGGCGCAAATTCAGGCGGAAGCGGGGCTTTAAGGGAACCCGCTTCGCCGCTTCTGCATTGACGCTGCGTGTGGGAAGTAACCGGAGACGTCATGACGCGAGAGGCCATCGCCCCGCTTCCAAAGCCCTGTAATGCCGAGGGAAAGCCGCGCCGCACTGGCGTGGAGATCGAGTTTGCCGGGCTCACCGAGGCGCGCATCGCGCAGATCGCCGCGCAGGCCCTTGGGGGTGAGGCGCGGCGCAGCGACGGTCAGGACTGGGAAGTCACCGGCACGAAGCTCGGCGATCTGCAGGTCTATCTCGACATTTCGGTGCGCAAGCAAGCCGACGGTGCTCTCAAGGAGCTTGGTCTGCGCATCGGGCGCGAGGTCATTCCGGTCGAGATCGTGACCGAGCCGCTGGACCGCGAAGGCCTTCTGCAACTCTCTGATTTCATTGAATTGCTGCGCAGCGAAGGCGCGCAAGGCACGGGGCGGTCTCTGCTCTATGGGTTCGGCCTTCATCTCAACCCGGAGATCGCATCGCGCAAGGCAGAGGATATCGTTCGCCCGCTTCTGGCGTTTGCGCTGATCGAGGAGTGGATGCGCGAGACATGGCCGATCGAGAGGACGCGCGAAGTGCTGCCTTTCACCGCGCCCTATCCGAAGAAGCTGATCGAAGATCTGGCGCGGCTCGGCCCGGATGCTGCGCTCGACGAGGTGATCGTCACCTATCGCAAGCACACGCTGTCGCGGAACCACGGGCTCGATATGCTGCCGATCTTCTGCGAGCTGCGGCCCGATCTGATTGCACCGGAGGAAGGGAAGGGGGGCACCGTTTCACCGCGTCCCGCCTTCCATTTCCGTCTGCCCGATTGCCGTATCGACGATGAGACCTGGTCACTCGACAGCGAATGGCGCCGCTGGTGGTTCGTGGAGACGCTCGCGGCGGAGCCCGAGCTGTTGGGCCTGATGTGCCGCGAATGGTTGACGGCGAAGACCGAATTCCATCTGCTGGGCGGGAAATGGGTCGAGACCTGCGAGAAAATTCTGAGGCTTGCCGGGCATAGATGAAGCCCCTGATCGGCATATCGACATCGCGTCGCACCGGGTGGCGGGTCTACCCGTTCATCGCCTTCGGCGTCTGGCTGGCGGGCGGGCGCTCGGTCCGCTGGGTCGCGGGCAAACGCGCCGAGGTGCAGCATGTCGACGGCGTGATCGTGGGCGGCGGCGATGATATCTCACCGGAGCTGTATGGCGGCGATCTGATCGCGAGCGCGGTGCTCGACCCGGCGCGCGACGAGCTGGAGAAATGCCTCGTCGAGGAAGCGATGGCGCAGGGCAAGCCGGTGCTGGGGATTTGCCGCGGCGCGCAGATGATCAATGTCGCGCTGGGCGGCGATCTGCATCAGGACGCCTACGATCACTACAACGCGCATAAACATACGACGCTTCTGCCGAAGAAGGATGTGCGCGTCGAACCCGGTTCGCGGCTTGGCGCGCTGGCGGGGCTCGCGCCGATGCGGGTCAACGCCCTGCACAGTCAGGCCGTGGATCGCCTGGGCGACGGGTTACGGGTTGCGGCGCGCGACGGCTCGGGGATGGTGCAGGCAGTCGAGCGGGTCGAGGAGCCTTTTGCGCTGGGCGTTCAGTGGCACCCGGAATACCTCACCTATGCCCACCGGCAGCGTGCGCTGTTCCGGGCGCTGGTAGCGGCAGCGCGCGCAAGCCATGAGCACCGCGCGCAATTGCCCGAGGTCAGCGCCGAGGCGAAGGCCTGAGCGCCGCGCCTCAGCAGTTCTCGTAATTCCAATTGTCGATGATCGCGACCGCATCCTTGGCGCTCTCGACGAAGCTGACCAGATCAAGATCCTCGGGCGAGATCGTCCCGGCCTCGGCCAGCCGATCCCAGTTGATGATCTCTTCCCAGAACTGGCGCCCGAACAGGATGAAGGGGATTCTCGACATCCGGCCCGTCTGGATCAGGGTCAGCGCCTCGAACATCTCGTCGAGCGTGCCGAAGCCGCCGGGGAAGACGCACACGGCGCGGGCGCGCATCAGGAAATGCATCTTCCGGATCGCGAAATAGTGGAAGTTGAAGGTCAGATCGGGCGTGACGTATTCGTTCGGGGCCTGCTCGTGCGGCAGCACGATATTGAGGCCGATCGACTGTCCGCCCGCCTCATGCGCACCGCGATTGCCCGCCTCCATCACGCCGGGGCCGCCGCCGGTGCAGATCACGTTCTCTCGGCCGTATTCCTGCATCGAGCGTTCGGTCATCTCGCGCGCGAAGATGCGCGCCTCTTCGTAGTAACCCGACAGTTCCGCGAGATATTCGGTTTTCGCGTTGGCCTTGTTCTCGGGCGCGGGGATGCGCGCGCCGCCGAACATGACGATGGTCGACTCGATGCCGCGCTCGTCCATGATCAGCTGCGGCTTGAGCAATTCGAGCTGCAGCCGCACCGGACGCAACTCGTCGCGCAGCATGAAATCCACATCCGTATAGGCCAGCCGATAGGCGGGTGCGCGGGTCTGTGGCGTGTCTGGAATGTTCTTTGCGGTCTGCGCGTCGTCCCGCGAGTGGCGGAACGAATGCGTCGTGTCGTCCTTCATGGGGCACCTGCTCATTGCGCGTTTCGCTTTGACCAACTATAGCGTGAACGCTGTAAAGGCCACCTGAAAGAGGATTTGCCCATGTCGAACGCCGCGCTCGAAACTGCAATCGAAGCCGCTTGGGAAGCCCGCGACACCATCACGCCCTCGACCGGCGGTGAGACCCGCGAGGCCATCGAAGATACGCTCAACGCGCTGGATCGCGGCGAACTGCGTGTTGCGGAGAAACGCGAGAACGGCGACTGGCATGTGAACCAATGGGCCAAGAAGGCGGTTCTGCTCGGCTTCCGTCTGAAGGACATGGAGCAGCAGGATGGCGGCCCGCAGGGCGGCCACTGGTGGGACAAGGTCGACAGCAAGTTCAAAGGCTGGGGCGACAAAGAGTGGAAAGCCGGCGGTTTCCGCGCCGTGCCGAACTGCATCGTGCGCAAGTCGGCCTATATCGCGCCGGGCGTTGTGCTGATGCCCTCCTTCGTGAACCTCGGCGCCTATGTCGACGAGGGCACGATGGTCGACACCTGGGCTACCGTCGGCAGCTGCGCGCAGATCGGCAAGGGCGTCCACCTCTCGGGCGGCGTCGGTATCGGCGGCGTGCTGGAGCCGATGCAGGCCGGCCCGACCATCATCGAGGACAACTGCTTCATCGGCGCGCGCTCGGAAGTCGTCGAAGGCTGCATCGTCCGCGAAGGCTCGGTCCTGGGCATGGGCGTCTATATCGGCAAGTCGACCAAGATCGTCGACCGCGAGACCGGCGACGTGATGTATGGCGAAGTGCCGCCCTATTCGGTCGTCGTCTCGGGCTCGATGCCTTCGAAGAACGGCATCAACCTCTATTGCGCGGTGATCGTGAAGCGCGTCGATGCGCAAACCCGGTCGAAGACCGGCATCAACGAGCTGCTGCGTGACTGAGAAGCCGGAAAAGCCGAAGAAGAAACCCTCGCGCCAGCAGGTCTTTACCCTGCTGGTCGAGGTTGGTCGTTCGCCCAATGACGGTCTGCCAAAAGGCGCGTCCGGGGCGGGGCTGCTGTGCTATGCCTCGGGCGTGGACGAGGCAGAGGCCGTGCGCGAGACCGTGGCGATCCTCAAGCACGCCGAGATGGCGCCGCTTGACGTCACGGGTTACGGCACGCTCGCGGAGCGCGAGAAACAGGGCCATGAGATCGACGATGCGGAGCGTGAATTGATGCAACGCGCGCTCGACGAGAACTCCGTGATCATCGCTCAGATGGAGCCGTTTTTCGGCAACGACAAGAAGCCGCTGCAGTAAGCCATTGAGTGTCTTTTGACGCCCGTTGAAACCTCACGAACCGTTGATACACTGGTTCAAAGAGCAAAACAGCGAGCAGGCACCATGGCAATTCCCGGCAAGATCATCCCACTGACATTTATGGCATTTTCTGCGCTTTCGGCCTGCGCGGGGCCTCCCGAATCCTCGCCCCGGCCGCTGGCGCGGGGCAGCGCGCCCGTGGCAGACCCGATCCCGCGGACGGACGCCGCGACGGAAGCGCGTTTCGAGTCCTTCCTCGCGGGGTTCAAATCCCGTGCGCTGGCGAACGGCATCACCGAATACACCTGGAATCGCGCGATGGCCGATGTGCGCTACAATCCCAAGGTGATCGAGCGCGACCGCTACCAATCGGAATTCACCAAGTCGATCTGGGATTACCTCGACAGCGCGGTTTCGGATGAGCGCGTCGCAACCGGCAAGCAGATGCTGCGCCAATACGACGGGCAGCTGAACGCGATCGAGCGCAAATACGGCGTCGACAAAGAGGTCGTCGTCGCGATCTGGGGCATGGAAAGCCGCTACGGCGCCTATCGTGGCAAGACCGCGATCATCCCCGCGCTGGCGACGCTGGCCTATGACGGGCGGCGCGGCGAGTTCTTCGCCAAGCAGCTGATCGCGGCGCTCAAGATCATTCAGTCGGGCGACGTGGACGAGCGGCACATGACCGGCTCTTGGGCCGGGGCGATGGGCCACACGCAGTTCATCCCAACCTCCTACCTGTCCTATGCAGTCGATTTCACCGGCGATGGTCGGCGTGATATCTGGTCGGAAGATCCGACCGATGCGCTGGCCTCGACGGCGGCCTATCTGGCGCGCTCGGGCTGGTCGAAGGGGCAGCCCTGGGGCGTCGAGGTCATCCTGCCCTCAGGCTTCAACTACGGCCTCACCGGCAAGGGTACGAAGAAGAGCCCTGCCGACTGGGCGGCGCTTGGCGTGCGCTCGGCCACGGGCGGCACGGTGCCGAATTACGGTTCGGCGTCGATCCTCGTGCCAGCGGGCGCGAAGGGGCCCGCCTTCATGATCTTCGGCAACTTCCGCGCGATCTCGCGCTACAACTCCGCCGACAGCTACGTGATCGGCGTGGGGCATCTGTCGGATCGTCTGAAAGGGAAGGGGCCCTTCGTGCAGGATTGGCCCCGCACCGGCAAGCCGCTCAGTTCCAAGCAGAAGGTCGAGCTGCAGGAGCGGCTGACCGCGGCGGGCTTCGATACGGACGGCACGGACGGCAAGATCGGTGCGAATACGTCGAAGGCGATCGTGGCCTTCCAGAAATCGCGCGGTCTGCCGCCCGATGGCTACGCCACGCTGGAGCTGCTGCAGGTGCTGCGCGGCTCGTGAATTGCTAGGCGTAAAGTTCAGGGGCGCGGGGGGTTACCTCCGCGCCTCCTGCTTTGAGATCTGCACCGCGAGAATGCCGCCTGCGATCACCAGAACGCCAAGCGCGTCGTGCCAGTCGACATGCTCGCCCAGCACCGCCCAGGCGATCGCGACGCCGAAGACCGGCGTGAGGAAGTGGAAGGTCGCCGCGCGCACCGCGCCGATGCGGCCCACCAGCCGGAACCAGACCCAGGTCGCCATCAACCCTGGTACGATCACCGTGTAGGTGAAGGCGAAGGCCAGTGTCGGCGTCACCTCGACGGAGAGATGCTCGGTGAAGGCGGAGACCACGGCGAGGCTCACAGCCCCCACCAGCATCTGCAGGCCGACGATCATCAGCACGCCGCCACCGCCGCCGCTCGCGCCGCGTACGGTGAGCGTCGCCACCGCCAGGGCCAGTGCGCCCGCGACGCAGAGGCCGAGCCCGAACGGGTCGATCCCGCCTTGCAGCCGTGCGCCCATGATGATGCCGACGCCCGCGAAGCCTGCCACCAGCCCGGCGATGCCGAGGGGCGGAATCCGGTCGCGAAAGACGATCCAGCCGAGTGCGCCGACGATCAGCGGCATGGTCGAGGCGATGATCGCCGCGACCGAGGCTTCGACCGTGGTCATCGCGACCCAGTTAAACCCTAGGTAGAGCGCGTTTTGGCAAATTCCGAAGATGATCGTGGCGCGCCATTGCGCCCGGCTCAGCCGCCAGCTTTGGCCGAAGGCCAGTGCCAGCGCGATGCCGATCCCCCCGGACAGCGCGAAGCGCAGGGCAAGGGCTGCAAGGGGCGGAGCCTCTGCCACG
This sequence comes from Thioclava sp. DLFJ5-1, assembly GCF_002020115.1. Lineage (NCBI taxonomy): Bacteria > Pseudomonadati > Pseudomonadota > Alphaproteobacteria > Rhodobacterales > Paracoccaceae > Thioclava > Thioclava sp. DLFJ5-1. The sequence continues at coordinate 104,853 of NZ_MPZU01000006.1, forward strand.
ATGATATGCGTGGATGTGAAAGCCGAAGACCACATCAGGGCAAAGGCGAGCCCCATTCCGATCGCGCGCAGATCCATCTTTCCTCCGGGCCTGAAAAAGGGCGCCCCGATTGCTCGCGAGCGCCCTAAAAAATTGGCTGTCCCTCGATTGAGAGAGTCCTGCGATCAGGAGTTAACGCTGTCCTTGAGCGCTTTCGCCACGGTCACTTTGACCTGCTTGTCAGCCGGCTTCTGCATCTGCTCGCCGGTGGCCGGGTTGCGGACCATGCGCTCGGGGCGCTCGCGGCAGTAGACTTTGCCAATGCCCGGCAGGGTAACGGCGCCGCCGTTCGACACTTCTTTGGTGACGACGTCGGTGATCGCGTCGAGTGCGGCCGAAGCCGTCTTCTTGTCGGCGTCCATCGCCTCGGCGAGGGCTGCCACCAGCTGGGTCTTGGTCATCGGTTTCGACATATTCGTTCCTCTCTCCGCCCCGGTAATCCAGGGTCAATTTCGTCCGCGTTGCACGGTTGGTGGGCCATGTTCCACACGTTTTTATTGAGCATGGCAAGCCCTTTTCCCAGAATGGGCGGGTTTTTCCCACGTCACAGAAAAGCTGTTTCCTCGAAGCTACGCAATTTCCTGCTGTGAATCCGATCCAGAGGCATCTCGCGAAGTTTCTCCATCGCGAGGATGCCGATCAGCAAATGGCTCGCCACTTGCGTGCGGTAGAATTCGGTCGCCATGCCCGGCAGCTTCAGCTCGCCATGCAGCGGTTTGTCCGAGACGCAGAGAAGCGTGCCGTAGGGCACCCGGAAACGGAAGCCATTCGCCGCGATCGTCGCGCTTTCCATATCGAGCGCAACCGCGCGCGACTGGCTCAGGCGATGGACCGGGCCGGATTGGTCTCTCAACTCCCAGTTGCGGTTGTCGATGGTCGCGACAGTGCCGGTCCGCATGATCCGCTTCAGCTCGTAGCCTTCCAGCTTCGTCACTTCGGCCACCGCTTCCTGCAGCGCGATCTGGATCTCGGCCAGCGCCGGGATCGGTACCCAGACGGGCAGATCGTCGTCGAGCACATGGTCTTCGCGTAGATAGGCATGGGCGAGCACGAAGTCGCCCAGCTGCTGCGAATTGCGCAGGCCCGCGCAGTGCCCGACCATCAGCCAGGCATGCGGGCGCAGCACGGCGATATGGTCCGTCGCGGTCTTCGCATTAGACGGGCCGACGCCGATATTGACTAGCGTGATCCCGCCGCCATCCGCACGCTTGAGGTGATAGGCGGGCATCTGCGGCAGTTTCGCGAGGCCCGGAATCTCGTCCTGCGGGTCGGTGATCTCTTGATTGCCCGGCGCGACGAAGCTGGTGTAGCCCGAGTCCTTTTCGCCCAGCAGGCGCCGCGCGACGGCCTCGAACTCATCCACGTAGAACTGGTAGTTCGTGAACAGGACGTGGTTCTGGAAATGCTCGGCCTTGGTGGCGGTGTAATGCGACAGGCGCGCCAGCGAGTAATCCACCCGCTGCGCGGTGAAGGGCGCTAGGTGGCCCGAGCCATCCGGGTTCGGCCCCGCCATGCCGTTGACGATATCGTCGTTCATCCCCGCAAGGTCCGGCACGTCGAACACGTCGCGCAGGCTGAAATCGAGCACGCCTTCCTGCGGCACCGTCACTTCCGGATGCGCGGCCACGGCGAAATGCACCGGGATCGGGGTGTTGGAGGGGCCGATCGTGACCGGGATATTGTGGTTCTTGATCAGCAGACCCAGCTGCTGCGTCAGGTAGTTGCGGAACAGGTCGGGCCGCGTGATCGTCGCCGTGTAGGTGCCCGGCAGCGCCACATGGCCGAAGCTCAAGCGGCTATCGGCCTTGATATGCGAGGAGACGGAGATGCGCACCTCCGGGTAGAAAGCGCGAAAGCGGTTCCGCGCGGTTTTGCTCTCGAGCGTTTCGTTGAATTTCTCGAGCAGGAAGGCGGTCGCCTCGTCATAGAGCGCCTCGAGCCGGGCGACGGCCTCGGCGGCATCGGTAAAGGTCTCCGCAGCTGCAGTTTCCGGGGTGATGAGTTCAAGTGTTTCGTTCATTCAAAAAGATCCGTCAGTTCAAAACGCGTCACGTCGACGAGGCCCAGATCCGAAATGCGGATCTCGGGAATGACGACGAGCGCGAGCAGCGAATGCTGCATGTAAGCGTTGTTCAAAGTGCAGCCGCAGGCGGCCATCGCCTCGACCATCTTGGCGGCGCGTGCGGCCACCGTTTGCGCCGGATCGTCCGACATCAGCCCTGCGATCGGCAGCGGCACGGCGGCGATCTCTTCCCCGTCCTTCCAGACAGAGACCCCGCCGCCCATCTCGCCAAGCGCATTGGCGCAGGCCGCCATCATCTCGCGGTCGGTGCCGACCACGATCATGTGGTGGCTGTCATGCGCCACGGTAGAGCCCATCGCCATGCGCCCCTTGTAGCCGAAGCCCGAGACGAAGCCGTTGGTGACGCCGCCTGTGCCCTGATGGCGTTCCACCAGTGCAATCTGCGCGATGTCCTTGGCGCTGTCGGGCTGGGCGAGCCCGTCGGCGACGTCCAGCTCCGCCGTCAGCGCCTTGGTGGGGGCCTGGTTCTCGACGACGCCGATCACGCGGGCGGTGACCGTGTTGGCCCCCTCCGGGGCCGCGATCTCGAAATCCGCTGCCGTCAGGGTCTTGCCCAGATGCACCGTGTTGCGGGCGCTGTCGGGCCAGTCGTAATGCGGGCAGTCCACCAGCAGCTCGCCATCCTTCGCGACCGTCTTGCCCCGCGCGATGACCTGCTCGACAGGCAGGGTCGCCAGATCCGAGGTCAGAATCACATCGGCCCGGCGGCCCGGGGTGATCGAGCCCAGTTCGCGCTCCAGCCCGAAATGCGTCGCGGTGTTGAGCGTGCACATCTGCAGCGCGACCAGAGGATCGGCCCCGCACTCCACCGCATGGCGGAAGACGCGGTTCATATGCCCGTCATTCACCAGCGTACCGGAATGGCAGTCGTCGGTGCACAGGATGAAGTTGCGCGGATCGAGACCCTTCTCGGTGACGGCGGTGATCTGCGTCTCCACGTCATACCAAGCCGAGCCGAGCCGCATCATCGAGCGCATCCCGTTGCGCACCCGGGCGATTGCGTCGGCCTCGCAGGTGCCCTCGTGATCGTCGGCGGGTCCGCCCGCGACATAGGCGCGGAACGGCGCGCCCAGATCGGGGGAGGCGTAATGCCCGCCCACGGTCTTATGCGCGTTCTGCGTCGCCGCGATCTCGGCCAGCATCTTCGGGTCGGCATTGATCACGCCGGGGAAGTTCATCATCTCGCCCAGACCGATGATGCCGGGCCATGTCATCGCCTCGGCCACATCCTCGGGGGTGATCTCGAAACCGGTGGTCTCCAGCCCCGGCGCGGAGGGCGCGCAGGAGGGCATCTGGGTGAAGATGTTGACCGGCTGCATCAGCGCCTCGTCATGCATCATCCGCACGCCGTCGAGCCCCAGCACATTCGCGATCTCATGCGGATCGGTGAACATGCTCGTCGTGCCGTGCGGGATCACCGCGGCGGCGAATTCGGCGGGCGTGAGCATGCCGCTCTCGATATGCATATGCGCGTCGCAGAGCCCCGGCACCATGTAGCGCCCCTCGGCCTCGATCACGTCGGTGTCGGGTCCGATTGCGTCCGACAGGTCGGGGGCCACGGCGGCAAAGCGCCCTTCGGCCACGGCGATATCGTAGCCGTCGAGCACTTCTCGGGAGTGGACATTGACCCATTTGCCGCCCCGGATCACGAGGTCGGCGGGTTCGCGCCCGGAAGCCACGGCAATCAATCGCGGTGCGGCTTCGGGCCAGGATTTAATCTTGTTCTTCTGTTCCATGTCCAAGCCTGTCATTGCGTGCGGGAAGGTTCAAGAGACGTTGTTATGCCTTCACACAGCCTCTACCTATGACGGATGACAGAAACGCAAAGGAGGCCGTGATGCCGACGCTTCTTTCCATCGGACATGGCTATTCGGCCCGTGCGCTTGCGCCGCTTCTTCTGGCGCGCGGCTGGCGGGTGATCGGCACCACGCGAAGCGTAGATAAGGCGGAAATGCTGCGCAGCGAAAGGGTGGAGCCGCTGGTCTGGGAAGGCGGGCCTCTGCCGCTCGATCAGGTGACGCATTTGCTGACTTCCGTAGCCCCCGGACCCGAGGGCGACCCGGTTCTCGCTGCGCAGCATTCCGAAATTGCTGCATCGCAGCATCTGGAGTGGATCGGCTATCTTTCGACGGTCGGCGTCTATGGCGATCAAGCGGGCGGCTGGGTCGATGAGGCAACGCCGCTGACCCCCTCGACCAAGCGCGGACAGGCGCGGGTGGAGGCGGAGGCGGCTTGGGGCGCGCTCGCCGCAGCCCATGACCTGCCGCTGCATATCTTCCGGCTCGCGGGGATCTACGGACCCGGGCGCGGACCCTTCGAGAAGGTACGGCAGGGCACAGCCCGGCGGATCGTCAAGGAGGGGCAGGTCTTCTCGCGCATCCATGTCGAGGATATCGCGCAGGTGCTGCTGGCCTCGATCGACAATCCCGATCCGGGCGCGGTCTATAATGTCTGCGACGACGATCCCGCCCCGCCGCAGGACGTGATCGCCTATGCGGCTGAGCTGCTCGATCTGCCGCTACCGCCCGAGGTGCCGTTCGAGAAGGCAGATCTCAGCCCGATGGCGCGCAGCTTCTATGCCGAAAGCAAGCGGGTGCGGAACGACAAGATCAAGCGCGACCTTGGCGTCACGCTCCGCTACCCGGATTACCGCGAAGGGCTGCGCGCGCTGCTCGATCAGGCGGGCTGAAGCTCGACCCGTTTCTCGCGCACCGGCAGGTGCACGATGGCCGAGAATGCGCCGACGCCCACGCCGACCCACCAGACCAGCGTGTAATCGCCGTAGATGTCGTAGAGCTTGCCGCCCAGCCAGACGCCGAGGAAGGCGCCCACCTGGTGCGAGAAGAAGACGATTCCGTAGAGCGTGCCCATGTAGCGCAGCCCGTAGATATGCGCGACCAGCCCCGAGGTCAGCGGCACGGTCGCGAGCCACAGCGCCCCCATCGCGAGCGAGAAGATCAGCACCGTCGCGGGCGTCATCGGCGTCAGGATGAAGGCGCCGGCCACGAAGGTCCGCAGCAGATACACCCCCGCCAGAAGGTATTTCTTCGACCAACGCTTGCCCGCCCAACCCGCGAAGATCGTGCCCGCGATATTCGCGAGGCCGATCACCGAGATCGCGGCGGCGCCGAGCGCTGAGGTCGTCTCGATCCCGATCCCGGCCAGCAGCGATCCGGGCGGTACCGCGCCGCACATCTCGGTCACCATCGCGGGGAAATGCGCCGTTATGAAGCCCAACTGATAGCCGCAGGAGAAGAAGCCGAGGAAGATCAGCGTATAGGACGGATCGCGGAAGGCGCGCGTCAGCACGGTGCCCATGCTCTCGGCCAGCTCTTCGCGGCTGGCGCGTTCAGAGGCGCGGATCAGCGGCAGGAAGGTCAGCGAGGCGAGGATCACGGCGGCGAAGATCACGAAGACCGTCTGCCACGGGAAATGGCCGAGCAGAAGCTCCGCCATCGGGGCGCCGAAGACCTGCCCGGCCGAGCCTGCCGCCGTCGCTATACCCAGCGAGAGCGAGCGGTTCTCGTCCGAGGTCGCGCGGCCCACCACGGCGAGGATCACGCCGAAGCCCGTACCCGCGATGCCGAAGCCCACGAGGATTTCCAGAAGCTGATGCTGCCCCGGCTCCATCGCGAAGGCCGAAAGCACGAGACCGAGCGCATAGACCAGCGCGCCGAGGATGATCGCGAGCCGGTCGCCCCAGCGCTCGGCAATCGCGCCGAAGATCGGCTGCCCGATCCCCCAGGCGAGGTTCTGTACCGCGATGGCGAGCGAGAATTCGGCGCGTGGCCAGTTGAACTCGCTGGCGATCGGAATCTGGAAAACGCCGAAGCTCGCCCGGATGGCGAAGCTCAGCATCAGGATCACGGCACCGCCGATCAGAACCGGCGTGAACAGTTTGGCTTGCGTCATTTTACATCTCCCGGCGGATCTCCCTTCCGCGCGGGCCGCATTTCGACATGTATGCTGCAGCGCGTCAATCGCGGGCTTGTCCGGGTCACAATCGCGCGGAGATGATTGTGCGGTGCCCTTGAACCTCCCCCGCAGCCGTGGCCCAATGTCGCGACTTTCGACGGGAGGCAGGATGTATACGGTTATCGGAACGGTCGGCTCGCGGACGCTGCGCGTGCTGTGGATGCTGGAGGAACTGGGCGCGGAGTATCAGCATGTGCGGGCCGCGCCGCGCTCGGACGATGTCGTCGCTTTCAACCCGGCGGGCAAGGTGCCGGTGCTGGTCATCGACGGCACGCCGATCACCGATTCCACGGCGATTCTCACCTATCTCGCGGATGCGCATGGGAAATTTACCCATGAGGCGGGCACGCTGGAACGCGCGCGGCAGGACAGTCTGACGCAATTCCTGCTCGATGAGTTCGACGCGAATCTTTGGACCGCGGCGCGGCACAGTTTCATCCTGCCCGAGGAATTGCGGCTGTCGGGCATAAAGAATTCGCTGCGCTGGGAGTTCGAGCGGTCGCAGCGCACGCTGATCCACCGGATGGGCGAGGGTGAGTTCGTGATGGGCGAGGAAATGACCGTGCCCGATATCATTCTGGCGCATTGCCTCGACTGGGCGCTGATGGCGAAATTCCCGATCGTCGAGCATCGGCTGAGCGAATATCACGACCGGATGCGGGCGCGCCCTGCCTATAAGCGCGCGGTTGCGATGCGCGACGGGTGAGGGGGCGGCCTGCGAGCCCCCACTCCGCACTGGCAATCAGCCTTGACCCAAGTCATTCATCTGAAGGCGAGTAGCCGTCGGTGAGGGTTTGCAGGAAGGCGATGATATCCGCCTGATCTGCCTCGGTAAGCGCGTCGCCATCCTCGGGCGCGCGTCCGAACGGCGCATCGGCGCGATCGATATTTCCCTGATAGCGAGTGGGCAGGTCGTCGAAGCGCTTCACCTGACCGTCGCGTGTGGGATAGATCGCGCGCGGGTCGCTGTCGCGCTTGGCGTAGAAGCGCAGCACCTGTTTCAGGCTCGTATAGACGCCGTTGTGAAAGAAGACGTGCCGGGTCGCGACGTTGCGCAGGCTCGGCGTCTTGAACATCCCGCAATTGCCGGGCTGCGTCGAAATCGCATCGTGGCGCAGCGGGCCGCACAGGCCGAGATCGACATAATGCGGATCGGCATTGGCCGGGATCGCCGGGTTGCGCGGCACGCCGAGCGCCTCATATTCGTAATCGGTGAATTGCGGCGGGCGACCGTCGGCGGACCGCGTGTCGAGATGACAGGCCGCGCAATTGCCTTTCTTCGGATCGTCGAAGAGTGCCCGTCCGCGTGCCTCTGCGGGCGACAGCTGCGCCTCGCCCGCGAGAACCGCATCGTATTTGCTGGTATAGGGGTGAAATTCCACCGCCTCGGTCTGGTAGCGCGACAGAGCGAAGGCGGCCTCGTCGATCAGCATCTTGTCGTCGTCCCGCACGGACGCGCCAAAGAGCTGCGCGAAGCGGTCGCCGTAGCGCGCTCGCAGGGTCGCGGCGAGGGTTGCGCGGTCGGGCTCTGCCATCTCGAAATGGGTGAAGAGGACGGCGAGCGCCTGCTCTTGCAGCGTGTCCGCGCGCCCGTCCCAGAACAGACCACCGCGCGGCACCGGGCTCGCGGGAGCGGGCGCACCGGCGGTTTTCCGCGGCGCGGGCAGCGTGGAGGCGCTTGGCGCTGCGGTCTCTTTCGCGCCTGCGCCGCGCTGTGCGACCGCCAGCGGCGCGGCTTCTCCCGCCTCCGAGGTCGGATCGAGCACGCCGAAGGTGAAGGGTGGCGTCTGGCGCTTATAGGTGAGCGAGGGCACCGCGCGCAGCCCGGGCAGGTCGAGATGTGGCCCGCCAAGCTGCACTGCGCGGGCATTGGAGGGCGCGAAGTGATTTTTCGGGTCGTGGCAGCTCGCGCAGCTCATCTGGCCACTGGCTGACAGGTTCGGGTCGGAAAACAGCGCCTTGCCGATCGCGGCCACGGCGCTCAGATCGGCATCGCCCTGTGGGGGCGCATCCGGCGCGGGGTCGGACGCAGCCCCGACGGAGGCGGCCGAAAGGAAGGCCGCGAGCGTGATGCTCGCGGCCCCCTTTGCCGAACGGATCGTCTTGGGAGTGATCAATCGTAGGTTCGGCAATCTCATCGCCTCAGCCCTTCGGGGTGCCGGTGGCCGGGTCGAGGATCAGCTTGCCATTGGCCGCTTTCGAGAAGTCGAACATGCCGTTGAGCGTGCCCGCCTGTGCGTCGAAGGAGCCCTGACTGATGCGCTGCCCGTTCAGCCAGTTATCCTCGATGAACTTGGTGACCGAGGATTGATCGACCAGCGTGTGATCCACCGCGTTCTTCTTCGCATAGGGCGAGATCACCAGCATCGGAATGCGGGTGCCGTAGCCGCAGCGACCCTGCGCCGGCTTGCCGTCGAGACCGGGCAGCGTCTTGTCGCTGGCGCATTTGCCGCCATTGAGCACGTCATAGCCCGCGACCGGGATGTTCGAGCCGTTCACCACCGCCATCGCGTGGTCATACCAGCCATCGGAGTCGTCATAGGTCACGACGATCGCGGTGTCCTTCCAGTCCTTCGATTGTTGTAGCGCGTTCACCGCGTTGACGATGAATTCCTGCCCGTCGAGCGGGTCGGAATAGCCCGCATGACCGTCCTGATAGGCGGACGCTTTCAGGAACGTCACCGCCGGCAGGTTGCCGTTCTTCAGCGCGGCGTAGAAATCCTTGCTGTCATATTGGTGGTTCGCGCCGCCATCGTCAGAGGTGCCGATCGCATCGACCGAGGCGGGCCGGGTGTGATCGAGGTTCTGGGTCGATTTGTAATACTGGAAGGGCTCGTGGTGGGGGATGTAGTCCTTCGAGGTCTCGCCGGTCACCTGCGAGAGCGACGAGCGGTCGCAGCCGGTGGTGCCGTTGCCGTTCACCGCGGTCAGATCGAAGCCGCCCTCGAACCAGCCCCAAGTGACGTTTTTCGCGTTCAGCAGATCGCCGATATTCTTGCCTCCCATCAGCGTGGTCGGGTATTTCGGGTTCGAGCAGACATCGCCGGTCGGGTCGAGATCCGAGATCATCGTCCAGCCGCCATTGCCGTCGGGCACGACGCGACCCTTGTCATAGGTGCCATCGGCCGCGAGCTTGTAACCCTTGGGCAGCACAGCGCCATTGGTCTGGCCCGAGACGAGGTTGATCGCGCCCGGCGTCGAGGGGCCGAAGGTGCTCGAGAAGGCGTTGTCGTTCATCGCGTAGGCCTGCGCGTAGTTCCACAGCGCGGTGACGGTGTTGCCGTCATAATAGCCCATCACCTGACCCTTGGTGCCGAAGGCGCCCGTGCCGCCCTTGGTGCCCTTGCCGGTATTGGCCGGGAAGGCATCCATCTTGCCACCGTGGAACGCGGCCTGCTCGGCGGTGTAGCCGTGGTTCTGGTCCGCAGTCGCGGCCTGCGTCCGGTCGAGCCGGAAGGGGGCGGCGGCATTCGCGCCATTCGCGGCATTGGTCTTGTTGGGGTTGTTCTTCAGCAGACCGGCGCTTGCGAGCGTATCGGCCTTGGGGGTGTCCTTCGCGGCGGTGAATTGCGGCTCGCCCTTGGGGTTCGCGGCGTTCGGATAGGTCGCGAAGTAGTGGTCGAAGGAGACGTTCTCCTGAAAGATCACCACGAGATGCTTGATCGGGGTGGCGGTCTGGGTGTCGGCGGCGGCGGTGGTGCCCGCTTGGGCGGTCGCGGCGGCGCAAGTCAGCGCGAGTGCGCTGACGGCACCGGTGAGGCGGAGCGTGTCGGTCATCTAAAGTCCCTCATTCAAATGGCAGCTTCCCCGTGAGCTACGGGGCGCGTGGCATCTCGCTAGGAACGGCGTTTGGCAATTTGGTGACAGTCCCGCTCACGCACCATCACCACTGGGTGAGACCCCCGCGGATGCACGCGGATGGGATGCAGCGTGAGCGTTCGGTGATCGGCCTGGGCGGTGGCGATGCGCGACGGGTGAGGGGGCTCTGCCCCCGTCGCCGGAGGGCGACAAGCAATGCGGAAAGAGGGGGCTCCGCCCCCGGTCCTACGGACCTCCCCCGGGATATTTCTATCAAGAAGAAGCGAGCTGTCGCGCGGCGGCGCGTCCGGCATGGCGGCCGGAGGCGAGGCAGGCGGTCAGCAGATAGCCGCCCGTCGGTGCTTCCCAATCGAGCATCTCGCCTGCAGCATAGACGCCGGGCAGGGCATTCAGTTCCAGATCGTCGGTGAGGCTGTCCCACGTGATGCCGCCTGCGCTGGAGATCGCCCCGGCGATCGGGCGCGGTGAACCGAGCGGGACGGGCAGGGATTTCAGCGTTGCTGCGAGCTGCGCCGGGTCCTTGGGCAGCGGGCGGCCCCATTCCAGCGCGAGCGCGAGCTTCACCGGGTCCAGCTTCGCGCCTTTGCGCAGGCGGTTGGTCAGGCTCTGTTTCGGCGGGATTTTCGCAAGCCGCGCGGCGAGGTCTTCGGCGCTTTGATCCGGGGCGAGATCGAGGCTCAGCGGCGCGCCCTCGCGCAATTCGGCGGAGAGTTCATAGATGCCGCCGCCTTCGAGCCCGCGCTCCGAGATCACGAATTCCCCGCGCGTGCGCCGCGTCGGCGTAATCAGCGCAGCACCTTTCACAGGCTGGCCAAGCTGGTTTGTCATATGCGCCGACCAGTCGATCTCGAACCCCATATTGGCGGGGGCGAAGGGGGCGATCTCCACGCCTTTTGCGCTCAGCCACGGCACCCATGCCGCATCCGAGCCAAGCCGCGGCCAGCTTGCGCCGCCGAGCGCGAGGACCGTGGCATCGGGCCTCAGGCTCTGACGTCCCTCGGGCGTGTCGAAAATCAGCGCGTCGCCGTCGAAGCCCTGCCAGCGCCAGCGGGTGCGGATCGTGACGCCAAGGGATTCGAGCCGCGCGATCCAGGCGCGCAGCATCGGCGAGGCTTTCATCACGGTCGGGAAGACCCGGCCGGTGGAGCCGGTGAACAGCTCGACACCCAGATCGCGGGCGAAACTCTGCGTGGCCTCCGGGCCGAATTCGCGGGTGATCGCGGCGATCTGCGGGTGGGAATAGTGGGACAGGAAGGCGTCGAGCGGCTCGTCCCTGGTCAGGTTCAGCCCGGATTTTCCCGCCATCAGGAATTTGCGCGCCAGCGTCGGCTTGGCCTCTGCCAGTGTGACGGAGACGCCGGCCCGCGCCAGTTCCTCGGCTGCCATCAGGCCCGCCGGGCCGCCACCGATGACGAGCGCGGATTTCGCCGCCGCGCTCACCGCCGGGCCAGCATCGCGAGCCGCATCAGCGCGCGCTCCATCACCGCCATTTGCGGCGCGCGGCTGGCGGAGCGCAGCGTCAGATCGGTCTCGACCAATTCCTTCAGCGCTGTCTCCAGCTTGTACATGCCCCAGCTTTGCGCCTGCCGCTGCATCCGGTCGCGGCGCGGGCCGAAGATCGGCGGGCGCATCCGCGCGATGCCTGCACCGGGGCCCTGCGGGTCGGAAGCGGCGGCATGCAGCGCGCGGAAATGGCGCATCGCGGCGATGGCGAGCTGCACGGGCTGCACCCCTTGGCTTTCCAGCCGCCGCATCACCGGGCCAAGCTCGGGCGCGCGGCCCTCGGCCACGATGGAGAGCACATCATCGACGCCCGCCTCGACCGAAGAGGGCGCGCAGGCGGCCACGTCGGCGGGGCCAAGTGGCGTGGTGTCGCCGAATTTGTAGAGCGAGATCTTCTCGACGGTCTGGCGGAAATCGCCCGGATCGAGCGCCCGCGACAGCGCCACGAGGTCGGTCATCGCGTCGTTCGAGATGTCGCGCAGACCGGCGCGGCGCAGGATATCCTCGATCTCCTCGCGGCTTGGAGGGTCGTCGTAAATCCCGACGGAATAGGCGTTGTTGTGGCCCTCAAAGGCTTTGCGCAGCTTCGATTTCGCGGCGAGCGAGCCTGCGGTGATCACGATCTGCGCATCGCCTTCGCGCCATGCGTCGAGCGCGGTCTTCACTGCGTCCGAGACCGCATCCGTCGCGTCCTCGACGAAGGCCACGCGCGGGCCGGGGAAGAAGCCGACCTCCTTGATCGCATCGAGTAGTAGCGAGGGTTGCTTGCGCAGATCGCCGCCGGCGATCCGGCTCAGGCGCATCTCTTCTTCGCCCTTCGGGCCGATCAGCGCGGCGATGACTTCCTGACGCCGCAGGGCCACGCGCATCGCATCGCCCCCGAAGATCAGCAGGCCGGTGCGCTTGGGCTCGGGTTTGGCGAAATAGCGGGTCGCTGCTACGCCGGTCAGCTTCATTCCGGCAGACCCGGCGCTTGTGACAGAAGTCGCGTCACGATCTGATCGGCGAGGATCACCATCAACCGGCGATGCGCGTCTTCCTGCGCGGCCTGCGAGGCGACAACGGTGCCGGTCGCGGACCACGAGGTGAAGGAGGTGACGCGCCCGGTCAGCAGCACGGCACTATCCGCCGCATCGCGCAGCGTGTAATCCACCGTGCCGTTGAGCTGGTAGCGCGTCGTGGCGTTGTCGGGCGAGATGCCCTGACCGAGCGACTCGGTGTCGATCTTGTAGTCGAGCCGGTAGCGGGTGACCTGCGAGGCCCCCAACCGGGCGTTCAGCTGCTGGACGAGGGCGAAGGCGTCGCGCGTCGTGGGCGCGGCCGGTTCGACCCCTTCGAGCAGTTTCGCCGCCCCACCCTGAGGCCCGTAGGCCGGGGTGAAGCCGCAGCCCGCGAGCAGGCCAGCCGCCCCCGCGAGCCCCAGAAATCCGCGTCTGTCAGATGACCACATTGACGATCCGCCCCGGCACAACGATCAGCTTCTTGGGCTGGCCACCGGCCAGCGCCTTCACGACAGCTTCGTCGGCCAGAACCAGCTTTTCAACCTCTTCCTTCGGCATGTCCTTGGGCACCGAGATTTCGGCGCGGCGCTTGCCGTTGATCTGGATCGGCAGCGTCACCGAATCCTCGACCAGCAGCGCCGGGTCGGCCTCGGGCCAACGCGCCGCGATCACGAAGCCCTCGCCGCCCAGCATCGACCAGACCTCTTCGGCGAGGTGCGGCACCATCGGCGCCAGCAACTGCGCCATCAGCTTCATCGCCTCGCGCTTGGTCTCGGCCCCGGCCTTCGACTTCGACATCGTGTTGGTCAGGCCGTAAAGCGTGGCGACCGCCTTGTTGAAGGTGAAGCCCTCGATCGACTTGGTGACTTCGTCGATCGCCTTATGGGTGGCCTTCAGCAGCGCCGTATCTTCGGCCTCGTTCGCGGGCGCGTCCGAATTGGCGATATCGTCGGCAATGCGGTGCACGCGGGCGAGGAATTTCGAGGTCGCTTCGGCGCCAGCGGCGGTCCATTCGACGTCGCGCTCGGGCGGGCTGTCGGACATCACGAAGAAGCGGGCGGTATCGGCCCCGAACTCGGCGATGATGTTCATCGGATCGACAACGTTCTTCTTCGATTTCGACATCTTGGCCGAGGGGATGGTCTCGACCGCTTCGCCGGTGGCCTTCAGCTTGCCGTCTTCGACCTCTTCCGGGAGGTGGTAGACGGGACGATTCTTGGCGTCACGCGTGAGGTAGATCTCATGCGTCACCATGCCTTGCGTGAACAGCGCGTCGAAGGGCTCGATCGCTTTCGCGGGCAGGTGGCCGGTCTTGTGCATCGCGCGGGCATAGAAGCGCGAATAGAGCAGGTGCAGAATCGCGTGCTCGATGCCGCCGATATATTGGTCGACGTTCATCCAGTACTCGGCCTCGGCCGGATCGGTCGGCGTGGTAGCACCGGGCGAGGTGAAGCGCGCGTAATACCAGCTCGAATCGACGAAGGTATCCATCGTGTCGGTCTCGCGCTGACCCGGCCCGCCGCAATTCGGGCAGGTGCAGTCGCGCCAGCTCGGATGACGATCGAGTGGGTTGCCGGGAATCGAGAAGTCGATCTTCTGGCCGTCCTCGTCATAGGGCAGCTCGACGGGGAGGTTTTCCTTCTTCTCCGGCACCACGCCGCAGGTCTCGCAATGCACGACCGGGATCGGGCAGCCCCAGTAGCGCTGGCGGCTCAGGCCCCAGTCGCGCAGGCGGAACTTGGTCACGCCCTGACCGATGCCGTTTTCCTCGCAGAAGGCGATCGCACTCGCGACGCCCTCTTCGCCGGTCTGCACTTCGTCGCCCGCGAAACCACGGATGTAGCGGACTTTCTCGGATTTCAGCGGAACGTATTCGGCCTCAGGGTTGTCACCCTCGACCGGCTCGAAGACGGGCGTGATCGGCAGCTCGTATTTCGTCGCGAATTCGAAGTCGCGCGCGTCATGCGCCGGGCAGCCGAAGATCGCGCCGGTGCCGTAATCCATCAGGATGAAGTTGGCGATATAGACCGGCAGTTCCCAGCTCGTGTCGAGCGGGTGGCGGACCTTGATGCCGGTATCCATCCCCAGCTTCTCGGCGGTTTCGATGGCTTCCTCGGTCGTGCCGCCTGCGCGGCATTTCGCGACGAATTCCGCGACTTTGGGATCGTGCCGCTCCAGATGCTTAGCAAGCGGATGATCGGGCGAGATCGCCGCGAAGCTCGCGCCGCGCAGCGTGTCGGGGCGGGTGGTGTAGACTTCGAGCCGGTCGAAGCCTTCCGGCGCATCGACGGTCGAGAAGGCGAATTGCAGACCGCGCGACTTGCCGATCCAGTTGGCCTGCATCAGGCGCACCTTCTCGGGCCAGTCCTTGAGGTTGTCGAGCGCGTCGAGCAATTCCTCGGCATAGTCGGAGATCTTGAAGAACCACTGCGTCAGCTCGCGGCGTTCGACTTCCGCGCCAGAGCGCCAGCCCTTGCCGTCGATCACCTGCTCATTGGCCAGCACGGTCATGTCGACCGGGTCCCAGTTCACCACCGCGTTCTTGCGATAGACGAGACCGGCCTCGAGCATGTCGATGAACATCGCCTGCTGCTGGCCGTAATAGTCCGGGTCGCAGGTCGCGAATTCGCGCGACCAGTCGATCGAGAGGCCGAGCGGCTTCATCTGGTCCTTCATCACGGCGATGTTGCCGTAGGTCCAGTCCTTCGGATGGCCGTTATTGTCCATCGCGGCGTTCTCGGCGGGCATCCCGAAGGCGTCCCAGCCCATCGGATGCAGCACGGAAAAGCCCTTGGCCATCTTATAGCGCGCGACGACATCACCCATCGTGTAGTTGCGCACGTGGCCCATATGGATGCGGCCCGACGGGTAGGGGAACATCTCGAGGACGTAATATTTCGGTTTGGCCGGATCACGGCGCGCGGCGAAGAGATCCGCCTTGTTCCAAGCCTCTTGCCATTTCGTCTCGCTCTGGCTCGGTTCGTAGCGTGCCATGTCGGGCCCCTCATCACGTCGAATTCTGCGCGAGCTTGCTACACTGGCCTTGGGGGCGAGGTCCAGCCGCCGCGCTCATTTGGACAGAAATATCCCCGCCGGAGGCTGGCTCGGGCGGGGATCTGAATGCGTCGTGCGATCGTCGTGCGGGAATCAGAGTTGCGAGTCGCGGACCCGCAGCTGACGTGCACGGGTGAGAATCGCGTTCTCCACGGCGCGCTGCGTATCTGCCGAGACCGCGCCACCCTGCGTGCGGATCGACACCTTGAGCGAACGCGCATCGAGCGCCGGGTCGGTAACGTAAACCGTGGCCTTATAGGCGCGGCCGCCACCCGGCGGGGTGCCGTAGCCGGTCACGATGACGCCGGAGAAGGGGTCAACCTCTTGAATCGGCAGGAAATCGAGCACTTCGAGCGAAGCCTGCCAGAGATACTTGTTCACTTCGACGGTGATATTCGGATCGCCATTGCCGCCGAAAATGTCCCAAACGGTCGACTTCTTCTGAACGCGGCGCGTCGGGCCGTCGATCACGGCTTCATTCGAGCCGGGCGTGTGGTCGAGCTGATTGGCTTCGCGCTGTGAAGCGGTAGCCCCGCCGCCACCCGAAAAGATGTTGCCGCTTGAGATACCCTTGCCGCAGCCTGCGAGCACGAGGCACAGGCCCAGAATTGCCGTGCGTTTCAAAAGGGTTCTGGAAGTCATGCGAAGCTGTCCCCGTCGGCCTGCGTCATTGATTGCCTTTTCTCTAGCTCATGGCCCCCAGCCCGACAAGGTTTTTCCCCTTTGTCCACGGATTTCGACCGACCGGCGCCTCGGGGGAATGCGAGCCGATGCCGCTATACGCGCGTGTAAAGGGAACTGAAAGGCGATGTGCGAGGCGAGCCGAAATAGTAGGCTGACGTTACTGTGACATGTCTGCACCATCAAACGCCCTATTCGACCCGGGCGGGCGCTTTGAGTTGCAATGAAAGGGGTGGAGAGAGAAAACACCGTCATACCCAACTTCGGATTCCCCAGGTTGGGGGTTACCTGTAAGACAATGAGGGAAAACGATGAAAAAGGTTCTCTTCGCGACGACCGCGCTCGTGTTCTCGGCTGGCATCGCTGCCGCTGAGGTCTCGGTTGGCGGCGACGGCCGCATGGGTGTCGTCTACAATGGCGACGACTGGAACTTCAACAGCCGCATCCGCGTCTCGTTCACCGCTTCGGGCACCACCGACGGTGGCCTCGAGTTCGGCGGCTCCGTCCGTGCTGACCAAGCTATCGGTGCTACCCGCGGCACCGAGGCTTCGGTCTACATCTCGGGCGCGTTCGGCAAGCTCTCGATGGGCGACGTTGTCGGCGCTCCGGAAGCTCTGTTCGGCGACTTCTACGAAGTTGGCTACACCGACCTCGACGGTCGCGGTGGCAACGACATCGGCTACCTGACGGCTGACAACGGCGGCAATGTCGACTGCGCCTCGACTGCTGGCCTCAGCGCCTGCGCCAACACCGGCCCGAACCTGCTGTACACCGGCACCTTCGGTGCGTTCTCGGTCGCAGCCTCGATGTCGGACGGCAAGCTGAACGGCGCAACCATCGGCGGTCTCGGCGTTCCGGTCGCGGTCGGCAACAGCACCGTTGCGGCAGCTCTCGGCACCACCGAGACCTCCGTCACCCAAGAGTACGCCATCGCTGGCGCTTACACCTTCGGCAACTACACTGTTGGCATGGGCTACGAGTACTCGAACGGCCGCAACCAGCTCTCGGGCACCGACGTTGACGTCGACATGGTCTCGCTGGCTGGCGTCGGTCAGTTCGGCAACACCTCGGTCAAAGGCGTGATCGCTCACCGTGGTCAAGACGCTGACGTCGACTGGTATGGCATCGGCGCTTCGTCGGTCTTCGGTGCAACCACTGTTGGCGGCTACGTCCAGTACATGAAGGACAACAACGCTCTGGCCGGCACGGATGACGACGTGACCTGGTACGGCATTGGCGCTGAGTACGACCTCGGCGGCGGCGCGTCGATCAAAGGCGGTATCGCTGACAACGACAACAGCGACACCGACCCGATCGCCGACCTCGGCGTGACGTTCTCGTTCTAATCCTTCGGGACAGAACGATGGGAAGAGCGGGCCTTGCGCCCGCTCTTTTCTTTTTGGGCCCTTCGGTGTTTCTTGGGCGCGCTGACGAGGGAGGGCCATATGGGACTGAGCGAGATTCAGGCGCGGATCGCGAAAGCGGAAGCAGAGGCAGGGCGCGAGACGGGATCGGTGAAGCTGATCGCCGTGTCGAAGGTTCAGCCCGCCGAGCGGGTCGAGGCGGTTCTGCGCGAAGGCCATCGGCTATTCGGCGAAAACTATGTGCAGGAAGCGCAGGGCAAGTGGCCCGCCTGGCGCGAGGAATTTCCCGGCTGTGAGGTCCACATGATCGGACCGCTGCAATCGAACAAGGCGAAGCTGGCGGTGGAGCTGTTCGAGGCGATTCACACGCTCGACCGGCCCTCGCTGGGCAAGAAGCTGGCCAATCTGGCGCAGACGCGCGGCGCTTCGCCGGACCTTTTCATTCAGGTCAATACCGGGTGCGAGCCGCAAAAGGCGGGCGTGCTGCCCGACGATCTCGACGCTTTCGTCGCGGATATGCGCGGGAAGGACCTGCCGGTCGTCGGTCTGATGTGTATTCCTCCCGAATCCGAGGACCCCGCACCGCATTTTGCGATGCTGGCCGAGATGGCCGGGCGCAACGGGCTCGACGGTCTGTCGATGGGGATGAGTTCCGATTTCGAGAAAGCGATCGCGGCGGGCGCGACCCATGTGCGTGTGGGTTCGGCGATCTTCGGCGCGCGCGACTATTCCTAAGCTTTGTCGCGGGCGTTGAGCGCCGGGGGCTTTCCGCCCCCGGACCCCCGGAGGATATTTCCGCCAA
This sequence comes from Thioclava sp. DLFJ5-1, assembly GCF_002020115.1. Lineage (NCBI taxonomy): Bacteria > Pseudomonadati > Pseudomonadota > Alphaproteobacteria > Rhodobacterales > Paracoccaceae > Thioclava > Thioclava sp. DLFJ5-1. The sequence goes on from NZ_MPZU01000006.1 coordinate 123,174, forward strand.
GCCGAAGGGGAATCTCCAGCGGCTCACCTGGTGTGATGCGCTGTGCGATCCAGATCAGGTGATCGCGGCGGAAGGCGAGGCAGCCCGCAGTCGGGTAGCCCGCGCGGCGGCGCTGATGCAGGAAGATGGCGGAGCCTTTGCCTGCCTCTGCGGTTGGATAGTTCCAGTCGGTCACCAATACGATGTCATAGAGGGGATCTGCGCGCCGCATCGCCTCATGCGAGGCGGGGTAGGGGGCGCGGACCAGTTGGTTATAGGCCGAATCCCCGGGCGCGTCGCACCACAGATCGCGCGGGCCGATCGGTTCGGCCCAGTCCTGAGGCGCGACGATCCGATCCGCGCGGTAGAACATCCGAAGGATATGCAGCCGCCCAGAGGGGGTTGCGCCGTCGCCCTCCTGCTTGCTGCCGCTGACGCCGCCGCGGCCGATCTCGACCGGGAAGCGGCGGCCGCGAAACAGCAGGCCGGTGGGCGTGAGGCGCATCACAGGATGTGCCCCGATTTCGCGGCCTTGGTGGCGAGGTAGTTCTCGTTATGGCGGCTCATGCCAACCTTCAGCGGCACGCGCTCGGTCACGTCGATGCCGTTGGCTTCCAGCATCGCCACCTTGGCAGGGTTGTTGGTCAGCAGCCGCACCTGCGAAAATCCGAGCTTGCGCAGCAGCGCCGCGCCGATGCGGAAATCGCGCTCGTCATCCTCGAAACCGAGCCGGTGGTTCGCCTCGACCGTGTCGAATCCCTGATCCTGCAGCGAATAGGCGCGCATCTTGTTGGCCAGCCCGATCCCGCGCCCTTCCTGATTGAGATAGAGCAGGATGCCCGCGCCCTCATGTCCCATCAGTGTCAGCGCCGCGTCCAGCTGCGGGCCGCAATCGCATTTCAGCGAGCCCAGCACGTCGCCGGTGAAACAGGCCGAATGCAGCCGCGCGAGGACAGGTTTGGAGCGATCCGGGCGACCGATCTCGATCGCGTAATGCTCCTCTGCACCGTTGTCGGGGCGGAAGATATGCAGCCGACCGGCTTCGGCGGCGCGCATCGGCACGCGCGCGGCGGAGACCGGGGCGAACGCCTGCGGGATGTCGGCAGCGGCGAGCGCCTCCTCGGAGGTGACGGTGGTCAGATCCGTCGGCGCAGGGTCGGGCGCTGCGACCATCAGCGCTGCGGGCAGAAGCTGCGCCGATTTCGCCAGCCTGATCGCGGCGCGGGCGAGGTCCGCATCGCCGCCGCGGAGCGCCTTGAGCGGGCCTTTCATCGGCACGCGCAGATCGTCGGCCGGATCGGCGAGCGCGCGCAGCCAGAGCAGATCGGCGTCAGCGGGCACCTCGATCCGCGCGATATCGGCGTCATAGACGCGCGCTTTCAGCGTCTCGGCCCGGCGCGCGGTCAGGACCAGCGTCAGCGGCCCCAGCGCGCGCAACGCGGCCAGCCGCTCGGGCGAGAGCGTCTCGACCGCCACGGTGAGGTGATCGGACAGCAAAACGGGCAGCCCCATGCGCAGATCGGCGCGGGCGCGATTCAGTCGTTCAGCCGGGCTCGGCCCGAGGGAAAAATTGCCGGTCATGCGCTCTGAGATAGCCTCGACTGTAACAAATTGAAATATCTGCCGGTGATTCGACACGTCAGCGTGAGATAGGTTTCACCACCCTTGCCATCGCTGTGAAAGGGCAACAGCTATTCGTCGAACACATATGGAGGCTCAGGACATGGCATCATTGAAGAAGGTCCTTTTGGTTGACGATGACAACGATCTGCGCGAGGCGCTCGCCGAGCAGCTCGTCGCGACCGACGATTTCGAGGTCTTCGAGGCCAGCAATGGTCACGAAGCGGTAGATAAGGCGAAATCGACGCTTTACGACCTTGTCGTTCTGGATGTGGGCCTTCCCGATACCGATGGCCGCGAGCTGTGCAAGAAGCTGCGCAAGAGCGGCGTGAAATGCCCGGTCGTGATGCTGACCGGCCATGACACCGATGCCGACACGATCCTCGGCCTCGACTCCGGCGCCAACGACTACGTTACCAAGCCCTTCAAGTTCCCGGTGCTTCTGGCCCGTCTGCGCGCCCAGCTTCGCACCCATGAACAGTCCGAAGACGCCGTCTTCCAGCTCGGCCCGTATACGTTCAAGCCGGCGATGAAGATGCTGGTGGACGACAAGGACCGCAAAGTGCGTCTGACGGAGAAGGAAACCAACATCCTCAAGTTCCTCTACCGTGCGACCGACGGCGTGGTGCCGCGCGATGTGCTACTGCACGAGGTCTGGGGCTACAATGCGGGCGTCACCACCCATACGCTCGAGACGCATATCTATCGCCTGCGTCAAAAGATCGAGCCCGATCCCTCGAATGCGCGCCTGCTGGTGACGGAATCGGGCGGCTATCGTCTGGTGGCCTGATCCGAGGCGTTTTGCACACCAAGGTTGGAAATGAGGAAGGCGGCTCCTGCGGGGGCCGCCTTTGTCGTTTCCGATGGTCGGAGCGCGCGGCTCAGACCGTGGGGTAGATGTCTTCCTCGGCCTCTTCGAGCGAGATGCCGAGCGAATTGAGCCCGTCTTCGAGATGATCGGCCAGCATCGGATTGCCCAGCAGGTAATCCTCGGTCGGCGCGGTCGCCTCGGCCTTTGCGGTGGCGATCGCCTCGTCGAGTTCCGACGCGTCATAGGTGTCGCGCCCGATCCACATCACCGCGGTCAGCGATGCCTTTTCATCCTCGTTCAGCGCAGCGATGAAGGCGCGCAGCTCGCGGGCCTGCCCTGATCCGGGCACGTCCGCATCGAACTTGCGCGCGCGGATTATGACATGGGCGATTTTCGCCGGGCTGATGGTGAGCATGGCTGCCTCCGTTCTTGGGCTCATCATCTCGCCATTGCACGACCTGCGCAAGCGTTTGCGTGTCGCATCACAACTGCGCGGGGATCAGGCCGCGCAGGGAGTTGCCCATGAAGACCTCGCCTTGCGCCAGATCTTCGGGCCGCAGGACGGCTTCGCGGGCGGCCCCTGTCTCCAGCATCTCCTCGCGCAGGATGCCCGGCAGTAGTCCGCAGGCGCAGGGCGGGGTGAGGTAGATGCCGTCGCGTTTCAGGAAGAGATTGGTGATCGTGCCTTCGCAGAGCTCGCCGCGCTCGTTGAGAAGGATCGCCTCGTCCACGCCCTCGGGTAGGGCGGCGCGGGCGGCATCGTAGGGCGCGCGCGCCGTGGTCTTGAGGCGCAGCATCGGGTCCTGGCTGTCGAGCGTGACGCCCGAGATATGAAGGCGCCAGGCGGTGGTTGGCGTCAGGGGGGCAGAGGTGATCTCGATCGCGCCCTTGGCGTCGAGGGTCAGGCGCACCCGCAGCGGGCTGTCGCCGGAAACTGTCGCGAGGGCCGCCGTCAGTTTCTCTCCGTCGAGCGGATAACCAAGCTGCTCGGCGCTGCGCGTCAGCCGGGCGACATGGCGGGCGCGGCGGCGGATACCTTCGCCGGGATGCCAGCCGAAGGTCTCGATCAGTTTCAGATCTTCAGGAACCGGGTTTTCCAAAGCGCTTCCTCATATTCACCGTGGGCGGTGGAATCATAGACCAGCCCGCCGCCGACATTCACCCGCCATTGGCCGGGGCCGGTCTGCATCAGCGTGCGGATCGCGACGTTGAACTCCATCCGCCCGTCGGGCGCGGCCCAGCCGATCGCGCCGCAATAGATGCCGCGCGGGTCGGGTTCCAACTCGTGGATGATCTCCATCGCGCGGATCTTCGGCGCGCCGGTGACCGAGCCGCAGGGGAACATCGCGCGCAGGATCTCGGGCAGGCCGGTGCCGGGGACCAGCTCGCCCTCGATCTCCGAGATCATTTGGTGAACCGAGCGATAGGTCTCGACCTCGAAAAGGCGCGGCACCTTGACCGAGCCCGGCGTGCAGATGCGCGATATGTCGTTGCGCAGCAGATCGACGATCATCAGGTTCTCGGCGCGGTCTTTCTCGGCCCCCATCAGATCGGATTTAAGAGCGGCGTCCTCATCGGGCGTCGCCCCGCGCGGGCGGGTGCCTTTCATCGGCCGGGTGACGATCTTGCCGCCTTCGACCCGGAAAAACAGTTCGGGCGAGCGCGACAGCAGGCGCACCCCGGCCAGCTCGACATCGGCCCCGTGCGGGACTTGTCCGGCGCTGGACAGGGCGGCGTAAAGCGCCTCGGGCGCGGCGTCGCTCGTCACGGGGATCGGGAAAGTCAGGTTCACCTGATAGCAATCACCCGCGCCGATATAGTCGTGGACAGCCCGAAAGGCTTCGGCATAGCGCGCCTCGGGCCAAAGCGGCTCGCCCAGCTCGATCTGCGGCGCGTTCTCCGAGATCGGCGGCGGGACATCCTCGGGCGCGTCGTAAACCCCGAAGGCCAGCAGCGGCAGGTCGCGGTTCTCGGGCAAGAGCGGTGCGAGGCGTTCGCTCAGACAATAGCCCAGCTCGTAGGACGCGAACCCCGCCAGCCATCGCCCCTCGTCCTGCGCGCGCGTGATCGCCGCGAAAGCTGCGGCCAGATCCTCCGGCGCGTCGGCGCGGATGACCTCATGGGGATCGCGGAAGCGGCAGGGCCGACCGTCCGGCCCCCTGTCGAAACGGACCTCGTCACTCATGGGCGCACTCTATGCCAGTCTCCGGAGGGTCACGCAGCCGAAAAGCGACGCTTGGCGCCGCTTAGGCCTTCTTTTCGGCGGTCGAGACAAGCAGCGGCTGTGCGGCCGTATCCGGGGCCAGCTCCTCGAAATCGAAATTATCGAGGCGGCGCGCGCGTTTCCCGGCCTTCTCGGCGGAAATCTTGATCTCGGAGATGTCTTTCGCCGCCTGCCCGAAATGCCGGTCGAGGTTTTCGACACGGGTGCCGAGCCGGTCGACATCGGAATAAAGCGCGGCCAATTCCTTGCGGATCGCGCCCGCCTGTTCACGCATCCGTGCATCTTTCAGCACGGCGCGCATCGTGTTCAGCGTCGCCATGCAGGTCGTGGGCGAGACGATCCAGACCTTCGCGGCAAAGCCTTCGCGCACCAGTTCGGGGAAATTCGCGTGCAGCTCGGCATAGACCGCCTCGGAGGGCAGGAACATAAGCGCGCCGTCCGCCGTCTCGCCTTCGAGGATGTATTTCTCCGAGATCGCCTTGATATGGGCGCGCACGGCGGTTTTCATCGCGCGGCTGGCCTCCTGGCGCTCCCATTGCGTGTCGGCGCGGCGCAGCGCCTCATAGGCTTCCAGCGGGAATTTGCTATCGATCACGATGGGTCCGGGCGGGTTCGGCAGATGGATCAGGCAATCCGCGCGCTTCCCGTTCGAAAGCGTCGCCTGCATCGTGAAACTGTCCGAGGGCAGCGCCTTGCCGACGATATCGTGCAGCTGAATCTCCCCGAAAGCGCCACGGGTCTGCTTGTTCGACAGGATGTCCTGCAGGCCCAGCACATTGCCGGAAAGCTTCTCGATATTGGCCTGCGCCTTGTCGATCGCCTCCAGTCGCTGATGCAGATCTCCCAGCGAGCGCGCCGTGCGGGTCGCGGTGCCATGCAGGCTTTCCGACATGCCGCGCGAAACTTCGGCCAGGCGCTGCTCCATCAGAGCAAGCACCTTGGTCTGGCTCGCGGCCTGCGCCTCGGAGACGTGATGCAGCCCGCCGGACAGTTGTTGCTGCCCGTCCGAGAGGCTTTGCACCCGCTGAGCGAGAAGGTTCATCTGGCCGACCATCGGGTCCATCGCACGGGTCTGACGGCCCGCAGCGCGCAGCATGGCGACCATCAGGATCAGCAGGATAACAAGCGCCGCGCTGCCGAGCAGAAGGCCGAGCGTCAGCGGGTCGTTCAGGGTCAGGGTCATATCGCCAAGCTGGATCATGTGCGGCCAAACAGTCTTTCAATATCGCTGAGCTTCAATTCGACATACGTCGGACGCCCATGGTTGCACTGGCCGGAATGAGGCGTGGCCTCCATCTGGCGCAGCAGCGCGTTCATCTCATCGGCGCGCATCTGGCGGCCCGAGCGGATCGAGCCGTGGCACGCCATGCGGCTGAGTACCACTTCGATCTTGGCCTGCACCAACTGGCTGTCACCGAGATCGGACAGCTCGTCGAGCACGTCGCGCAGCAGTCCTTCGGCATTGATCTCGCCCAGAACGGCGGGGGTCTCGCGCACCGCGATCGCGCTGCCGCCGAAGGGCTCGATGGTGAGGCCAAGGCGCGACAGAGCGTCGGCATGTTCCAAAAGCAGCGCGGCGTCGCCCTGGCTGAGTTCAACGATCTCGGGGATCAGCAGCGCCTGTGCGGGCACCCCATTCTCGGCCATCTGGCCCTTCAGCTTCTCATAGACGAGCCGCTCATGCGCGGCGTGCTGATCGACGATGACGATGCCGCGCTCGGTCTGGGCGATGATGTAATTCTCATGCACCTGCGCACGCGCCGCGCCCAAGGGCTTCTCGGTCAGCGCAGGTTCGGCGGGCGCCGGGGCCTCGGCGCGGGCCGAGGGCGCATAGTCGAAGCTGGGCGCGGGGGCCTCCTGGAAGGACGGCTGCTGGTAGGACGATTGTTGATAGCCCGGATCGGGCAGCGGCGCCTGCGCGGAGTAGGACGACCGCATCGCGCCAAGGCTCGGGCGATCCATCTGATAGATGCGCGGCGGCTGATCGGCGGCCGGTTCGGGGCGCATCGCGCCAAGCGTCGCATCCGAGACGGTCGAGGACGCCCGATGCCCGGCCTGCGCCAGCGCATGGCGCAGCCCCGTCACGATCAGCCCGCGCACGGTCGCGGCCTCGCGGAAGCGGACCTCGGCCTTGGCGGGGTGGACGTTGACGTCGACGCGCTCGGGCTCGCAGGTCAGGAAGAGGCAGGCGGCGGGGTGACGCTCGCGGCTGAGGAAATCCATGTAGGCCGCGCGCAGCGCGCCGGTCAGTTGCTTGTCGCGCACCGGGCGGCCATTGACGAACAGGAACTGCTCCACCGCCGCGCCGCGCGAATAGGTGGGCAGCGCCGCGTAGCCGGTGAGGCGGATATCCTCGCGTTCGGCCTCGATCCGCACCGCGTTATCCGAGAAGGCGCGCCCGATCACCCGGGCCAGACGTTCCGAGAGCGCGTCGAACAACTCGCCCTGCTCTCCATCGGCGCGGAAGATTTCGCGCGCTTTGCCGTTCGAGACATCGGTGAGGGTAAAGCTGACATAGGGCTCTGCCATAGCCAGCCGCTTCATCACATCGGCGATCGCCTGCGCCTCGGCCCGGTCGGTGCGCATGAATTTCAGACGTGCGGGCGTGGCGAAGAACAGATCGCGCAGCTCGACCACGGTGCCCCGGTTCAGCGCCGCCGGTTTGACCGGTCCGATCTGGCCGCCCGCTACGCTGATCTGGAAGGCGTCGAGACCATCGACGCGCGAGGTGATCGTCAGCCGTCCGACCGCGCCGAGCGAGGGCAGTGCCTCGCCGCGAAAGCCGAAGGTGTGAATGTTCAGAAGGTCCGAACCGTCGATCTTCGAGGTGGCATGGCGCGAGAGCGCCAGCGGCAGATCGTCGGCGGTCATCCCGCAGCCGTCGTCGGTCACGCGGATCAGCGTCTTGCCGCCATCGCAATATTCCACCGCGACCCGCGACGCGCCTGCATCCAGCGCGTTCTCCACCAGCTCTTTCACCGCCGAGGCCGGACGTTCGACCACCTCGCCCGCTGCAATGCGGTTTGCCGCAGCGTCATCGAGCTGCCGGATCACGGGACGCTCAGACGCGCCGATATTGCGGTTGTGCTGGTTCATTCCACTAGGGATAGCATGGCGCGACGCTCATCTAAAGAGATTCGCGCCAGCTATCCCCAGCCAAATCAGTTCAGGCCCTGCGGGCGTCCGACGACCACGAAGGTGAGGTTGTCGGGGTTCAGGATCCGCTTGGCGACGCGCTGGACATCTTCTTTCGTGACCGCGTTCACCTTATCGTTGCGGGTGTCGATATAGCTCGGCGCCATGTCGTTGAGCTGCATCCCCGTCAGGATGCCCGCGATCGTGCCATTGCCGTCGAAACGCAGCGGATAGGCGCCGGTGAGGTAGGTCTTGGCGTCCTCCAGCTCCTTGTCGGTGACATTGCCGGTCGCCGCTTTCTTCCACTGCTCTTTGACGACCGAGATCGCCTCGGCGACCTTCTCATTGGCGGAGGCGAAGCTGCCCTGCCACGTCTTCGCCAGATCCTTGTCGACGATATAGGAGGCGATGCCATAGGTCAGGCCGCGCTTCTCGCGTACCTCGTCCATCAGCCGCGACGAGAACCCGCCCGCGCCGACGATCTGGTTGAGCACATAGGCCGCGAAGAAATCGGGGTCTTTCAGCCCGATCCCCTTCTGGCCGAACATCACCACAGATTGCGGGCTGTCGAAATCGACCGTGGTCACGCCGCCCTTGAAGGAGGGGTCGGCGGGGGGCGGCATGTCGGCGCCCTTGGCGGGCAGATCGCCCAGCAGCTTGTCGAGCATCGGCCCGAGCTCTTCCGGGGTGACGTCGCCCACGGCGGAAACCACCATGTGATCGCGGCTCATCACGCGGTCCTTGGCTTCGAACAGATCCTCGCGCGTGAGGCCCTTCACGCTCTCGACGGTGCCGTTGAGCGAACTGCCATAGGGGTGATCGCCATAGGTGATCTCGCGGAATTTCTCGGCCGCGATGTCGTTGGGGTTTTGCTTGTCAGATGCGATCACGGCCAGCACCTGCTGGCGCACGCGTTCGATCGCGCTTTGATCGAAGCGCGGATTGACCAGCGCCTCGCGCAGAAGCTCGACGGATTTGTCGCGGTTCTCGGTCAGCATCCGGGCCGAGATATCGAGCGAGTCGTCGCCCACGTCGAAGCCGAATTGCGCGGCCAGCGCTTCCTCGGCCTCGGCGAATTGCTGCGAGTTCTTCTCGCCCGCGCCCTCTTCGAGCGTGGCGGTCATCAGGTTGATCGCGCCGCGCTTGCCCTTTGCATCAAGGCTCGCGCCGCCGCGGAAGGCGATGTCGAGCGCGGTGAAGGGAATGTCGTGATTCTCCACCAGCCATGCCTTGATGCCGCCGGGCGAGGTGACCTGCTGAATGTCGATCGCACGGGCGGGCAGCGCCAGCACGAAGGCGAAGAGCGACGCCATCACGAGGCGCGCTGTGATCGGGAAACGGGTGTGGATCATTGGGTGATCTCCTGCGCAGGCGCGGGCGGCGCGGCGGGGGCCGCAGCTTCGGTGGGGGCGTCATCGGGGCGCTTCGCGTAGCCCGTCACCGAGTCCTTGTTCTGGAACAGGTCGCGGGCGGCGGCCATCACGTCCTCTTCCGTCACCGAGGTCAGAACATCCGGCCAATCCTCGACGTCTTTCACCGAGAAGCCCGAGGCCAGCGCCTCGCCATAGCGCCGCGCGAGGCCTTGCGTGTTGTCGCGCGAATAGATTTCGGCGGCCTTCACCTGCGTCTTGATGCGGGCGAATTGCTCGGGGTCGATGCCCTCCTTCAGGAATTGCTTCAGCGCCGTGTCGAGCGCCTTTTCGGCCTCGGGGAGGCTCACATCCTTGGCGGGCATCACCGAGAGATTGAAGGTCGTCGCATCGATCGACATGCCGTCGTAATAGCTCGACGCATAGATCGCGGTGCCGTCGCCATAGATCAGCTTGCGGCCCAGCACGGAGGTCGCCTGATTGCCACCGAGAATCTCGGACAGAACGGTCAGGGCGGCGGCGCGCTTCTGGTCGCCCGGATTGCGTTCGGGGGCGAGGTAGCTGCGCACCAGATAGGGCTGGGCGATCTGCGGATCCTCGAAGGTCAGGTGCCGCGAGGCGCGTTGCGGCGGCTCCTGCGGACGGGCGCGGGGGCTGAGGTCTTCGGTCGGTTTCAGCTTGCCGTAATATTTCTCGGCCAGCGCCTTCACCTCGTCGGGTTTCACATCGCCCGCGACCACGAGGATCGCGTTATTGGGTGCGTAATATTCGTGATACCAGTTGAGCGCGTCCTGCCGGGTCAGCCCTTCCATCTCCTTGCGCCAGCCGATGACCGGCGTGCCGTAGGGCGAGTTGAGGAACTGGGCGGCGCGCTCCTGCTCGTTGAACAGCGCCCGCGGGTTGGAATCGGTGCGTTGCGCACGCTCTTCGAGGATCACCTGCAGCTCGGTCTTCGCATCATCGGGCGAAATCCGCAGATTGCGCATCCGATCCGCTTCCATCTTCATCACCAGCGGCAGCCGGTCGGCCGCGATGCGCTGGAAATAGGCGGTGTAATCGTAGCTGGTGAAGGCGTTGTCCGAGCCGCCATTGGCCGCGACCGTCTTCGACAGCTCACCGGGCGCCATCGTGTCGGTGCCCTTGAACATCAGATGTTCGAGGTAATGGGCGATGCCGGATTTACCGCGCTTCTCGTCGGCCGATCCGGCTTTGTACCAGACCATATGGACCACGACCGGAGCGCGGTGATCCTCGATCACGACGCCTTTCAGGCCGTTTTCCAACTCGAAGGTAGAGACGTCACCGGCCACCGCCGGGCTCAGACCTGCCAATGTCAGCAGGGCGAACAGAAATGCACGCAATGCCCAACTCCTCACAAGACACAGTTTGAGCGAAGATAAGCACTCTCGCCCGACGTGCAAACGCCGGTGACGTTCTCGTGATGATTTTTCGGATTACTTGACCGCGCGCTGCGCTTCGCCCGAGGGCGGCGCACCGGGCGTGACGACGCCGAGGCGGCGCCAGCGCTCGAGCTCTGCCGACTGGTCGAGCTCCATCGGCTTGTAGGCTTTGTAATAGACCGAAACCTGGAACAGACGCTCCAGCAGGCGGCCGTCGTGATCCTTGCGCCATTGATAATCCTCGGCGGCGAGGGTCTGGCGGATGCCCGACTGGCTGCCGTAGCGCGACGCGGCGGAGACCAGCGCGCGATCCGAGGTCGGGACCTGTCCGGTCTCGTCGAGGCGGCGCGGATTGCCACCAAGAGCGGCAACGGCATCGGCTTCGGGCGTAGGATCGGTGATGTTCTTGCCACCCGGCGTGGGCGGCGGCAGCGCATCGAGGTTCTCCGGCATCTCCAACGGTTTCGTCGGAATCACGCCGAATTCGTCCGGGCCTTGGTGCGAAGAGCGCAGATTCATAAGGCTGGGGTCGCGGGAATTGCCGCAGGCAGCCAGCGTCAGTACCGCTGTAAACGCGAGTCCGAGCGTGCCGATCTTCGCCTGCATGAACCACTCCCTTGCCAGTTCCGCCCCCGTCTTAACGCAACATTGGAGCGTCGTCACCTGCGAAAAACAGGCTAGCCTTCGTTGGCGCGATGGTCCTTGCCGGTGAACAGCACCAGACCGACCGCGCCGAGGAAAATCGCCACATCGGCGACGTTGAAAGAATAGGGGTTCTGCCAACCCGGTAGCGACATGTTCAGAAAGTCCGCCACCGCGCCATAGACGAGCCTGTCGACCACGTTGCCAAGCGCACCGCCGACCAGCAGCCCTGCCGAGATATTCACCCGCGCCGAATGCGGCTCACGCGCGATCCAGACCCAGACCCAGAGCGAAATCACAAGCGCCACGATAATCAGTACCCAGCGCATCCAGTCGGTTTCGCCGGAGAACAGGCCGAAATTCACGCCGCGATTCCATGCCATGCGAAAGTTGAGATAGGGGGGGATCACGTCGATCGCGCCGCGCTCATCGAGATGCATGCCCTGCACCACGATATATTTCGACACCTGGTCGAGGAGCAGGACGCCCGCTGTCACTTTCGCTGCTAGCCGCATCTGGCCCTCGTTTGTTTCTCGTCACGTCTTCATGCCAGAAGGCGCAGCCCGGTATCTACCGGGCTACGCAAAGATACCGGCAGATCAGTGGCGGAAATGGCGCATTCCGGTGAAGACCATCGCGAGGCCGCGCTCGTTCGCCGCGTCGATCACTTCCTGATCGCGCATCGAACCGCCGGGCTGGATGATCGCGGTGGCGCCGGCTTCGGCCGCGGTGATCAGACCGTCGGCGAAGGGGAAGAACGCGTCGGAGGCCACGACCGAGCCCTTGGTGGGCGTCTCAGCCATGCCGCAGGCCTCCATCATGTCCTCGGCCTTGCGCGCCGCGATCCGGGTCGAGTCGACACGGCTCATCTGGCCCGCGCCGACGCCGACGGTCGCGCCGTCCTTGACGTAGATGATCGCGTTCGACTTGACGTGTTTCGCGACTTTCCACGCAAACAGCAGGTCTTTCAGCTCCTGTTCCGAGGGCTGGCGCTCGGTCACGACTTTCAGGTCGTCCAGCGTGATCACGCCGTTGTCCTTGTCCTGCACGAGGAAGCCGCCTGCGACCTGACGATAGGTCGTGATCGGTGCGGTGATGTCGGGCAGGCCGCCGGTTTCCAGCAGGCGCACATTTTTCTTCTTCGCGATGACTTCTTTCGCGGCCTCATCGACCGAGGGCGCGATGATGACTTCCGAGAAGATCTTGGTGATCTCTTCGGCGGTGGCCGCGTCCAGCGTCTGGTTCAGCGCGATGATGCCGCCGAAAGCCGAGGTGCGGTCGCAATCGAACGCACGCTTATAGGCCTCGATCACGGTCTCGCCGGTCGCAACGCCGCAGGGGTTGGCGTGCTTGATGATCGCGACGGCGGGTTTCTCGGTGCCGAATTCCGAGACGAGCTCGTAGGCGGCATCGGTGTCGTTGATGTTGTTGTAGCTCAGTTCCTTGCCCTGAAGCTGCTTGGCGGTCGCGACGCCGGGGCGGTTCGTGCCGTCGAGGTAGAAGGCCGCCTGCTGATGCGGGTTCTCGCCGTAGCGCAGGGTCTGCGCAAGCTGACCAGCGAAAGCGCGGCGGCGCGGGGTCTGCTCGCCGATGGCACCGGCCATCCAGGTCGACACGGCGGCGTCATAGGCCGCGGTACGGGCATAGGCGATCTGGGCGAGGCGCTGGCGGAACGGGTAGGAGGTCGCGCCGTCATTCGCGTCGAGCTCTTCCAGAACGGCGGCGTAATCTTCGACATCCACGACGGTCGAGACGAAGGCGTGGTTCTTCGCCGCAGCCCGGATCATCGCCGGACCACCGATATCGATATTCTCGATGCAGGTGTCGTAATCGGCGCCCTTCGCGACAGTTTCCTCGAACGGGTAGAGGTTCACCACCAGCAGGTCGATCGCCTCGATCTGGTGCGCTTCCATCGCGGCGAGGTGTTCTTCGTTGTCACGCAGCGCCAGCAGGCCGCCATGCACTTTCGGATGCAGCGTCTTCACGCGGCCGTCCATCATCTCCGGGAAGCCCGTCAAATCGGCGACGTCACGCACGCTGAGGCCAGCTTCGCGCAGGGTCTTGGCGGTGCCGCCAGTCGAGAGAAGTTCGACGCCGCGCGCAGCGAGCGCTTGGGCGAAGTCGACCAGTCCGGTCTTGTCGGAAACGGAAATCAGCGCACGGGTCAGGGGGATCGGGCGGGTCACGGGCAGCTCCTCGCAAGGCTCAGGTCAGGGGCGCCCAGGGCTATCCTCGGGATCTGCCCCAAGGTCAGGGCGCGTCGATGGCCGTGGAGTTATCGCGTGCTTGCGAAAAGGTCCAGCCAATCTGGCAAGCCCGGTCCAGAACCTTGCTGGAAAGCACGATCTGTTGCGCGGGACGCGGGCGAATGCGCCCTTTTTCGAGGTAAACGGAGGGTTCCAGCGCCAGATCGGCGACCCCGTCATGCCGGAAAATCCAGATTTCCCCGGTGCGCAGCGCAACTGAGACGGCGGTGCCGCCCAGATCGAGCGCCGCGTCGCAATCGGGATGTAGGTGGAAGCGGATGTCGAAGGGAATGCCGCGCAGACCTTCACGCTCAAAAATCTGGTCGAACCGGTCGATGTCGTCAGGGGTCATCGCGCCGAGCGTGTCGCGGCCGCGCAACTCGCGCCCGTCGACGCTCAGGTCCAGTTCCCGGATATGCGACATGCCATGGGTCTCGGCATAGCCGTCATGGCCGAAGATCATCCCGGTCTCGGACAAATCGTCGGGCTTGAACCAGACGGTTTTCGGCGTCTTGTCGAGATAGGCGCGCGGGGCCCGCCCGAACAGACGCTCGGGGCCGAGGCGGGACGAGGAATAGCCGTAGATCGAGAGGGTCGAATGGCTGGCAGTGGCGCGGCCTGCGCGGTGCCAGTCCGAGCCGAACTGCGCACCCGAGCCGCAATTGACGATCAGCGGGCGGCGGCCCGAGGTCAGTTCGAAGGCCAGCGTCGAAGCATGGGCATTGGCCGATGCCTCGCCCTGCGGCGGTCGCGCCGCGTCGATGATCAGCGAGCCGCGCCCGCCCTGCATCCGCACGAAACCCATCGCGATTGGCTCGCGCCGGACGCTGCGGATGCCGGTCGCCGAAAGCGCCGTGTCGAGCCGCCCTTCGGGTCCGCGCCCGCCACCGTGAAACCGCGCCAGTGCCCCATCGGAGTGGCGCAGCGCGCGCAGGGTGGGGGCGATCCGCGCGATCGCATCGAGGATCGGACTGGGCGGCGTGCGCCCTGCCGTCTGCAACGCCTCCGCGGCCCAGTTCAACAGCGTCAGAATCTCCAGCAATTCCTCGGGGTTTCGGGTCGCGATCCCGCCCTCGGCGTCGATCTCCGCCGCGCAATCGCGCGACAGGGCCTCCAGCGCGGGGTCGGCATGGCGCTCCATTCCGGTCAGCGCAAGACCCGCATAGACAAGCCCAGTCAGCGCCTCAAACCGCGGAAGCCCGCAGGCCGCGCCCGCCCAGCGTTTCGATAGGAAGATCGTCTGTTGCCCCAGCGCACGGAAGAACCGGTCGGCATCCTCGCGTTCGCGTCCGTTCAGCAGCAGGATCGCATGGTTGATCCAGCGGATCAGGCGGCGCCCCGTCAGATCGGGCGTCCAGCCCGGACCGCTGCCGTCGCCGAAGCGGTCGATCCAGCCGAAGACCCAGTCTTGTGCGCGCAGGCGCGCCTCGCGGGTGCCCAGCGCCGCAAGGTCGTCGAGCCAGCCGCAGCCCTGCAGCGCATCCTCGAAAGCCGGGCCGGGTATCGGCAGATCCCAGATATTGACCCCGGGGCCTTCGATCAGAGAGCCCGCAAACAGGAAATTGCCCTGAACGAGTTGCCGCCCCTTGGCGTAAGAGCCGATCGTGCGCGGCTCGGGCTGGCTGACGAATCCGGTCGCCGTCTGCGCACGGCCTGCGCGCGCAGCAGCAAGGCGGTTCAGCGCCGTGCCGAGTTTTGCCGATGATCGGGTTCTGTCCTTACCCATTCCGTTGCCGCTTGCATGCCCTTCTGTCGGGGAATGCGGTCACGTTACTGGGAGGCAGGCGCGCTGTCACCGCCTCGGCGGTCGGTTCACGCAGAGCGTTGCAGTCGCGCCATGTAGAACCCGTCCATCCCCCCGAGATCAGGCCAGAAATCGGGCCGCAGCCGCAGCCCGCCCTCCTCGGTGATCCAGTCGAGCGCAATGCCGGGCAAGTCGGGACGGATCATGGTGAGGTCCGGATGCCGTGTAAGCGCCGCCTTGATCTGCGCCTCGCCCTCTTCGGGCAGAAGCGAGCAGGTCGCATAAACCAGCGTGCCGCCGGGTTTGAGCCATTGCAGCGCGCGGTCCAGAAGCTGTTCCTGCAGCGCGAAAAGCGGCTTGATCGAGGCACCGTCCTTGATGAAGGGCAGGTCGGGATGGCGGCGGATCGTGCCGGTGGCCGAGCAGGGCGCATCGAGCAGGATCGCATCGAAGGGCGCGTCAGGCTCCCATTCGAGCGCATCGGCCGCGACGATCTCGGCTTCCATCTGCGTCCGGTCGAGGTTTTCCGCCAGCCGCTCCAGCCGCGCCTCGGAAATATCGAGCGCGGTGACATCGGCGCCCATCGCGGCGAGTTGCAGCGTCTTGCCGCCGGGAGCTGCGCACAGGTCGAGCACGCGTGCACCAGATGCCGGGGCCAGCAGTTTCGCGGGCAGCGCGGCGGCGGCATCCTGCACCCACCACGCGCCGTCTTCGAAACCGGCCAGTTCGGACACTTTGCCCGGATCGGTCAGTCGCAGCGATCCCGTCGGAAGAAGCGTCGCCCCCAGCGTCTCGGCCCAGCCCTCGGCATCGTCCTTCACGCTCAGATCGAGCGGCGCGCCCGCCAGATGCGCAACCTCCATCGCCTGCGCGGCCTTCTTGCCAAAGGACGACATAACGCGCCCGCGCAGCCAGCCCGGCATTTCCGGCGCAGGCGTCGCGGCCCATTTCTCGCCTTCCTCGGAGACCTTGCGCAGCACGGCATTCACCAGCCCCGAGAAGCTTTGCAGCTTCGGCCCGGCCGATTTCACCAGCGTCACGGCAGCATCGACCACGCCATGCGGGGCTTGTTTTTCCTCCAGCAGTTCGACCGTGGCCAGCCGCAGGATCGCCATTACATCCGTTGGCGTGCGGCGGCGCAGATGCGGTTTGATGATCCGGTCGGCGCGGCCCAGATGGCGCAGCGTCGTCGTCGCGAGGCGCTGGGCGCGGGCACGCTGTGCAGGCTCCAGCCCGTCGAGCGCCTCCGCACCGATCTGCTCGGCGAGGCTCTCGCGATCCTCGAGAACGCCCACGATCAGGCCAAGGGCTGCGCGGCGCGCGGGGTCGGGTCTGGACATGGGCTGCGGCTTCCTGGCTTGTTGCGGCTTAAGCACGGGCCTATATCATGCCCCGATCCACAGACAAGAAAGGACGCGCCATGTCCGATCAGCCCAAAGAGACCCGCGACCTGCCGCCCGCCGCGATCCGCGCGCTCGCCGAAGCCGAAGAGCGCCGCAGGAACGCGCAGGCGGCGGAACTGCCGACCGAGCTTGGCGGTCGCGACGGACCCGAGCCCGTGCGTTATGGCGATTGGGAGAAGAAAGGCCTCGCGATCGACTTCTGATCGCGGTGGGGTCTCAGAGGCCGGGGGCGCTGCCCCCGGACCCCCGGGATATTTGAACCAAGAGGAAGGGGGCGCCTTTTAGAGCCCCAGCACGTCGAGCATGTCGTATTCGCCCGGCCGCTTGTCCTGACCCCAGAGCGCGGCCTTGAGCGCGCCGCGTGCGAAGATGGCCCGGTCGGTGGCGACATGGCGCAGGATGATCCGCTCGCCCATGCCGGCAAACAGCACGTCATGCTCGCCCACGATATCGCCGCCACGAATGGCCGAGAAGCCGATCGCGCCATGCTTGCGCGCACCGGTGATACCGTCGCGGCCCGACTCGCGATTGTCTTCGAGCGAGATGCCACGGCCTTCCGCCGCCGCCTCGCCCAGCATCAGCGCGGTGCCCGAGGGCGCATCGACCTTCTTGTTGTGATGCGCTTCGATCACCTCGATATCCCAATCGGTATCGAGCGCGGCTGCGACTTTCTTCGTCAGCTGCGTGAGAAGGTTCACCCCAAGGCTCATGTTCCCCGCCCGCACGATCACGGCGTGGCGCGCGCACGGCTTGAGCGCCGCGATGTCATCGTCATCCATGCCGGTCGTGCCGATCACATGGGTCAGGCGTGCCTGCGCCGCGATCTTCGCGAATTCGCGGGTGGCGGCAGGCGCGGTGAAGTCGATCACGGCCTGCGCGCCGGAAAACGCCTCGAGCGGATCGTCGGTCACGATCACGCCGTTCGGCGCGCCGCCCATCGCCTCGCCCAGATCTTTGCCGACCCAGTCGTGGCCCGTGCGTTCGACGGCGCCCACAAGGCGCGCCTTGTCGCTCTCGCTCACGGTGCGGATCAGCATCTGGCCCATCCGGCCCGACGCTCCGGTGATCACGATGCCCGGCAGGTCGCTCATGTCTTTCTCCTTCACGGTTTCGCGCTATCTAGCTTGCACAGGCGGGCTTGGCAAAGCCCCCGTTGCGCAAAACCCGCAGACGCCCTATGTGAGCGCCATGGCAAAGAACCGTTTCTCCTCGGGCGATGGCCCTTCGCAACGTCAGCTTCGCATGGGCGAGTTGATCCGACGCACGCTGTCGGACCTCCTGATGCGCGGCGATGTGCATGATCCCGACCTCAACCGCGTCTCGGTGACGGTGGGCGAGGTGCGCTGCTCTCCCGACCTGAAGGTCGCGACCGCCTATGTGACGCCCTTGGGCGGCGAAGGCGGCAAAGAGCTGATCGCGGCGCTTGCGCGCAACAAGGGCGAGCTGCGCCGCTTGCTCGGCAAGGAAATGACCGCGAAATACAGCCCCGATCTGCGCTTCCGGCTGGACGAGACCTATGACCGTCTCGATGAGACGCGTCGGATTTTCTCGGACGAGACGGTGCAGCGCGATATCGCTGCGCGCGACGATGACGAAGACGATGAAGACGATCGCGACTAATGCCGCGGCGCTGATGCTGCTGGCCACGCCTGCGCTGGCCGACGCACCTTGCGCGGATCGCAGCTTTGACGGCACGACCTACACGATCTGCGAAGCCAAGCTCGGGCAAGACCTGAAGCTGTTCCTCGACGATCCCGACGGCAATCTGATCGGCACGCCCGAGCGGCTTTCCGAGGTCGTTCCCCAGGGCGACCGAGTCGTCTTCGCGATGAATGCGGGGATGTATCATCCCGATCGCAAGCCGGTGGGCCTGTTCATCGAGAACGGCAAAGAGCTGCATTCGATCGTCACCTCGGAAGGGCCGGGCAATTTCGGTCTGCTGCCCAACGGGGTCTTCTGCATCGGCGAGACGTTCTCGGTGACGGAATCGCGCGCTTTTGCCGCCGATCCGAAGGACTGCACCTATGCGACGCAATCGGGGCCGATGCTGGTGATCGACGGCGCGCTGCATCCGAAATTCCTCGCCGATGGCACGTCGAAGAATATCCGTAACGGGGTCGGGGTCTCGGCCGATGGCAAGACCGCCTATTTCGCGATCTCCGATGCGCCGGTGAGCTTTCACGAATTCGGCCGCTTCTTCCGTGACGAGATACAGGTGCCGAATGCGCTCTATCTCGACGGCAAGATCTCGCGGCTGACCGTGCCCGGTCAGGGGCGCGAGGATATGGGCCTGCCGATGGGACCGATCGTCGCGCTGATCGCGCCTGCCGCCCCCACCGCTGGAGATTGACGGTTCGCGCCGCTTGGGCTAGCAGGCGCACCCTTGGAATATGGAGGCCTCATGGCACGCAAGAAGGGTCGCGACATTTCCGGCTGGCTGATCGTGGATAAGCCCGCGGACATCACCTCCACCTCGGTGGTGAACAAGGTGCGCTGGGCGCTGGGCGCCAAGAAGGCGGGCCATGCGGGCACGCTCGACCCGGCGGCGACCGGGGTTCTGGCGGTCGCGCTGGGCGAGGCCACAAAGACGGTGCCGTTCATCACCGATGCGCTGAAATGCTACCGGTTTCAGGTGCGGCTGGGCGCTGCGACGAAGACCGACGATGCCGAGGGCGAGGTGATCGAGACATCCGATCTACGCCCCACGGATGAAGAGATCGCCACTGCGCTGACCGCCTTCGAAGGCGATATCGAACAGGTGCCGCCGCAGTTTTCCGCCGTGAAGGTCGATGGCGAGCGCGCCTATGCGCTGGCCCGGGCGGGTGAGGAAATGGAACTGGCCGCGCGGCCGCTCTATGTCGAAAGCCTCGTGATGCTGGGCCGTCCCGATGCCGACACGGTCGAGCTGGAGCTGGTTTGCGGCAAGGGCGGCTATGTGCGCTCCATCGCGCGCGATCTGGGGCAAAAGCTCGGCTGTCTCGGCCATGTGCTCTGGCTGCGCCGGGAATGGTCGGGGCCCTTCGAGGCGAGCGACGGGATCACGCTTGCCGAGATCGAAGAGCTCGCCAAGACGCCCGAGCTCGATGAGAAGCTTCTGCCCGTGGAGCTGGGGCTCGACGATCTGCCGCAGCTCAAGGCCACGCCCGAAGGCGCGGTGCGGCTGAAGAACGGCAATCCGGGCATGGTGCTGCCGGGCGAGGCCGAATGGGGCGAGGAAGTCTGGGTCAGCCATGAGGGCAAGCCGCTTGCCGTCGGTATCTATAAATCCGGCGAGGTCCACCCGAGCCGCGTCTTCAACCTTTGACGCGCCCCTTCCCCTTGGTCCAAATATCCCCGCCGGAGGCATCCGCCCTCTGTCACGCACATAACGGTCAGGACGAGAGATGATCACCCGCGAGCATATCAAAGGCGACGCCCCCTCCATCGCGGTCTATTCGGATTGCGAGAATTACCGCTATCTGCTCACGCGGGTCTGGGACGACAGCAAGCCGCGGGCTTTGTTCATCATGCTCAACCCCTCGACTGCGACCGAGGTGCAGAACGACCCGACCGTGGAGCGCTGCGAGCGCCGCGCGCGGGCGCTGGGCTTCGGGGCGTTCCGGGTGACCAATATCTTCGCCTATCGCGCGACCGATCCGAAGGTGATGCGGGCGCAGCCGGACCCGGTCGGGCCGGAAAACGATGCGGCGATCCGCGAAAGCCTCGACTGGGCGGGCGGCCCCGAGGACCGGATCATCTGCGCCTGGGGCGCGCATGGGGCGCATCTCGCGCGGGGCGCTGCGGTGGAAGACTTGCTGCGCGAAAGCGGTCGGGCACTGCATCACCTCGGCCTGACCAAGGCGGGCGCGCCGAAACATCCGCTCTATATCGCCTATGAGCATCAGCCCGAGCTGTGGTTCACCCGCGAAGGCTGAGCGCGCCGTTAAGCATTTAACGCTTGTTTTCTAGGGTATCCGCGCCGGCAGCGGTAGATTTCTCGCGTCTTCACGGGGGTGAGAGAGATGTTGTTTCTGTCGGGTGTTCTGGGCCTGCTGATGGCGGGCGCCACGGCGGGTCTCATGGTGGCTTCGTCGGATGCCGAGAGTGATGAGCCTCCGGCGGATGAAGCGGATCCCAACGTATCGAGTGACGGCGCAGGGTCGCTGCTGGCCGAGGTCAGCGCGGGGGAGGCGCCAACCGATCCGGTCGAGCCACCGGTTCCCGGACCGGGCGACGATATCACTTGGGGTGACGCGCAGGACAATGCGATCGCAGGCGAAGCGGGTGACGACCAGATCAATGGCTATGGCGGCGATGACAGCCTCTGGGGCGGGGACGGCGACGACCAGATCCTCGGTGCGTCCGGCAACGATACGCTCTGGGGCGATGCGGGGACCGACACGCTGATCGGCGGCGACGGCGAGGATGAACTCGTCGGCGGCACGGAGGCGGATCTCCTATCCGGCGAGTTCGGATCGGATCGGCTCTTTGGCGAGGCCGGGGAGGACACGCTGATCGGCGGCGCGGGCGATGATATGCTCGCGGGCGGCGCCGACGATGACACGCTGAGCGGGGCGGATGGCGCTGATACGTTGACCGGGGATGCCGGGCGCGACGAGTTGAACGGCGATGCCGGGAACGATCTGCTGATCGGCGTCACACCGGAGACGCGCGATGCGGGGGCGGCCGATGCCGATACGCTCAATGGCGGGGCAGGGGAGGACGTGCTGCTAGGCGGCTCGGGCGATTGGCTGCATGGCGGCGAAGGGGGCGATAGCTTCGCGCTGGGCGATTGGATCGATCCGAACGCCCCTGCGACAATCGCAGATTACACGGCCGGGCAGGACCGGTTGGCGGTCATCTACGATGCGCAGGGCACCGCCACGCCGCAGATCAGTATCGAGCCTTCCGAGGCGCATCCCGGTGCGGCGTGGATCCTGCTCGACGGCGTCCGGCTGGCCGAGGTGCTGGACGCGGCCGGGCTGAGCGCGCAGGACGTGGCGCTGCTCACGCCCGCGCAATTCGCAGCGCAGCAGGCCATAGCGCTTTGAAATAAGGCTTTTCAACAAGACGATTCGCGTCTATATGCGCGCATCTGTTCCGAAAGGGGCAGTCTATGGACCTTGCTGGACGACATCCCGGCTTGCGCCCGAACCCTCAATGTAAGGAGATCCCGATGTCGATCACTGTCGAAGACAAGAACGCGCTTATCAAGGAATACGGCACCAAAGAAGGTGACACCGGTTCCCCCGAAGTTCAGGTCGCAGTTCTGACCAAGCGCATCGCGAACCTGACCGAGCACTTCAAAGAGCACAAGAAAGACAACCACTCGCGTCGTGGTCTTCTGATGCTCGTCGCGCAGCGCCGCAAGCTGCTCGACTACCTGAAGGCGAAAGACGTCGCACGTTACCAGTCGCTGATCGAGCGTCTCGGCCTGCGCCGCTAATCCGCCTCGGATTGGAATTCGAAACGCCCGTGCCTTTGGCGCGGGCGTTTTCATTTGCACTATTCCGACTGAATTGCGCAAATTGGCAATAACAGCCCTTCTGCCTGCAAATTTTAAAACTTTTGGGTAAATGATCTTCCCAGGAAAAAACTTTGGTCGGTTCGACTTCTTGTCCTCCTGTATCGTCCGCTCCAAACGGGAAAACGCAAGCATCTGCCCTACCTTGCAGGTGCGTTAACAGGGAGGATTGAGATATGCAGATCGGAGTCTGGATCAGCTTGGCACTGTATTTCGTGCTGATGCTGGCCATTGGGGTCTATGCGTGGCGCAAATCCACGTCGAGCTCCGAGGAATATATGCTGGGCGGACGTAACCTGCCGCCCGCGGTTGCCGCCCTGTCGGCAGGCGCATCGGACATGTCGGGCTGGCTGCTTCTGGGCCTGCCGGGCGCGCTCTTCGTGTCGGGCCTGACGCAAAGCTGGATCGGCATCGGCCTTTTCGTCGGGGCTTTCGTGAACTGGGTCATCGTGGCGCCGCGCCTGCGCGAGCAGACCGAGCGCTATGACAACGCGCTGACCATCCCCGGTTTCCTCGCCAATCGCTTCCCGAGCCACGCGACATTGCTGCGGATGGTTTCGGCGGTGATCATCGTGGTGTTCTTCGCGGTCTACACCGCGTCGGGCCTCGTCGGCGGCGGCAAGCTCTTCGCCAGCGCCTTCGGTGGCAGCTACATGACCGGGGTCATCCTGACGCTGGGTGTCGTGCTGGTCTACACCGTGATCGGCGGCTTCCTCGCCGTGTCGCTCACCGATTTCGTGCAGGGCTGCATCATGATGCTCGCGCTCGTCATCATGCCGATCGTGATCCTCACGACCGGTCAGGGCGACGGCGTGGACGCGGCTGCGAGCCGGTTGAGCAATATCGACCCGAATTTCCTCTCGATGACGAACGGGCTGACCTTTGCGGGCTGGCTCTCGGCGGTCGCCTGGGGTCTGGGCTATTTCGGCCAGCCGCATATCATCGTGCGCTTCATGGCCGTGCGCTCGGTTGCCGATGTGCCGAAAGCACGGAATATCGGCATGGGCTGGATGGCGATCTCGCTGATCGGCGCGATCTCGGTCGGTATCTTCGGCCGCGCCTATGCGCAGCGCAACGGGCTCGACGTGCAGGATCCGGAGACGATCTTCATCATCCTCTCGAACCTGCTGTTCCATCCGCTGGTGACGGGCTTCCTCTATGCCGCGCTTCTGGCGGCGATCATGTCGACCGTGTCGAGCCAGCTTCTGGTGTCGTCCTCGTCGCTGACCGAAGACTTCTACAAGATCGTCTTCAACAAGGACGCGTCGGACCGCACGCTGGTGAATGTCGGCCGTCTTGCCGTGCTGGCCGTGGGGATCGCGGCGATCATCATCGCCTCGAACCCCGACAGCAAAGTGCTTGGCCTCGTGTCGAACGCATGGGCCGGGTTCGGTGCCGCCTTCGGTCCGCTGATCATCCTGTCGCTGACCTGGAAGCGGATGACGGGTCTGGGCGGCGTGGCTGGCCTCGTCGTCGGTGCGCTGACCGTGATCGTCTGGATTTCGCTGGGTTGGGGCTCGTTCCTCTACGAGATCATCCCGGGCTTCATCGCGGCCTTCATCGCCATCGTGGTGGTGAGCCTCGCGTCCGAAGACAGAGGCGAGTTCCGCCCGATCGAATGATCGAAGAGCTTACGAGTATCATTGCGCCCGTCCCGAAAGGGGCGGGCGCTTTGCGTTCTGGCTATTTCGCTGCGGCGGAAAGTTGAGAAAATCCATTAGGACGGCATCGCACGCGTGCCTTGGGCCCCTTTGGATCAAGCGCGAAGAGGTTCGGACGGTTCGAAAAATAGGGGCGCCACTTTTTATCTGGCAAGTTCCCGATCAAGACCCCGTGGTCTTTCTTCATGATCGTCGCCAGTTCCGCGAGGGGCACTCCAGCGCCGTCCTTGCTGTGTGCCTCGATCGCTGCGCGAATTTTTTCATCGAGACTGGCAGATTTCTTGACTGCTGGCGGTCGTGCCGGAGCTGCGGTCGTTTTTGACTTCAGCAGATGAAACACTGAACAGCTTTCACGAAATGCCTTCGGCGCTTTCTCCTGTCCGACGCCGAGCACTTCCATCCCTTTTTCGCGGAGCCTGGTCGCGAGGTGGGTGAAGTCACCATCGGAGCTTGCGATGACGAACCGTTCGGCGCGTCGTTCCAAAGCGAGCTCGAGTGCGTCGAGGGCGAGCAACACGTCTCCTGCGTTCTTGCCGCTTCCGGAATGCACCAGCCGGATCGAAGGGCTGTCACCCCACGATCTAATCTGCGCGACATCACCGTAGGCACGCCGGATGAAAGCGCCTGGCGCGAACTTGAGGATCTGGGAAGCAAAAGTGGCGGAGATATTCTCGCCATCGATGAAAAGGGCAGTGGGTTTGCTCATGGGGTCACAATGTTCAATGTTAATAACTACAGGCCGACGATGGCGCGCCAATCTGGCCAGAATTGGGCGTTGGTCGTTTCTTTCCCTCAGGACTCTTCGCTTCCCAAACCCCTTCATTTCCTGTATTGGCAGGCCCATCTGAGACGTGACGCCTCGAGCCCCCGGGCGCGTGCAACAGGATAAGGGGGCGGCGGCAATGGGGCCGCCATTCAAATCGGGAGACACGGGATACGCCCGTGAGAGCTCCCAGACAGGATACGCTGAATGTTCAATGTTGTGAAAAAATCCATCCAGTGGGGCGAAGAAGAGCTCACGCTGGAAACCGGCAAGGTTGCCCGTCAGGCTGACGGTTCGGTCATCGCCACTCTGGGCGAAACCTCCGTCATGGCCAACGTGACCTTTGCCAAGGAACCGAAGCCGGGCCAGGACTTCTTCCCGCTCACGGTTCATTACCAAGAGAAATACTATGCCGCCGGTAAAGTGCCGGGCGGCTTCTTCAAGCGCGAAGCTCGTCCGTCCGAGAAAGAGACGCTCACCTCGCGCCTGATCGACCGCCCGTGCCGTCCGCTCTTCGTGGAAGGCTTCAAGCATGAAGTGCTCGTGATGTGCACCGTGCTGTCGCATGACCTCGTCAACGAGCCCGACATCGTCGCGATGATCGCCGCGTCGGCCGCGCTGACGATCTCGGGCGTGCCGTTCATGGGCCCGATCGCCGCTGCGCGCGTCGGCTTCTCGGATGGCGAATACATCCTGAACCCCGAAGTCGACGACATGCAGAAGCTGCGGGAGAACCCCGAGCAGCGTCTGGACCTCGTCGTCGCGGGCACCAAGGACGCCGTGATGATGGTGGAATCGGAAGCTTACGAGCTGTCCGAAGCCGAGATGCTGGGCGCGGTCAAGTTCGGCCATGACGCGATGCAGCCGGTGATCGACATGATCATCGATCTCGCCGAAGCCGCCGCGAAAGAGCCCTTCGACTTCAAGGCGCCCGACTACTCGGCGATGCTCGAGACCGTCAAAGGTCTGGGCGAAGAGAAGATGCGTGCCGCTTACGCGATCTCGGACAAGCAAGAGCGCGTGGCTGCCGTCAACGCCGCCAAGGAAGAGATCAAAGCGCAGCTTACCGAAGAGCAGCTCGAAGATCCGACCCTCGGCACCGCGATGAAGAAGCTGGAATCGGCTGTTCTGCGTGGTGACGTCGTGAAGAACGGTCGCCGCATCGACGGTCGTGCGCTGGACGAGGTTCGCCCGATCGTGGCGGAAACCGGTCTGCTGCCGCGCACCCACGGGTCGTCGCTGTTCACCCGCGGTGAGACGCAGGCGCTGGTCGTGACCACGCTGGGCACCGGCGACGATGAGCAGATCATCGACGCGCTGCATGGCAACTCGCGCTCGAACTTCCTGCTGCACTACAACTTCCCGCCCTACTCGGTCGGCGAAGTGGGCCGCGTCGGTTCGCCCGGTCGTCGTGAGATCGGCCACGGCAAGCTCGCATGGCGCGCGCTGCAGGCGGTTCTCCCGGCTGCGACCGACTTCCCCTACACGATCCGCCTTGTCTCCGAGATCACCGAGTCCAACGGCTCGTCCTCGATGGCGTCGGTTTGCGGTGGCTCGCTGGCAATGATGGATGCGGGCGTTCCGCTGAAATCGGCCGTGGCGGGTGTCGCGATGGGTCTGGTGCTGGAAGAGGATGGCTCCTGGGCCGTTCTGACCGACATCCTTGGCGACGAGGATCACCTCGGCGACATGGACTTCAAGGTCGCAGGCACCGAAGAGGGCATCACCTCGCTGCAGATGGACATCAAGGTCGCCGGCATCACCGCGGAGATCATGGAGAAAGCTCTGGAGCAGGCACGCGCTGGCCGCATGCACATCCTCGGCGAGATGAACAAGGCGCTCTCCGCGGGCCGCACGGAATTCTCCGCCCATGCTCCGCGCATCGAGACGATGACCGTTCCCACCGACAAGATCCGTGAAGTGATCGGTTCGGGCGGCAAGGTCATCCGCGAGATCGTGGAAGTCTCGGGTGCCAAGGTCGACATCAACGACGACGGCGTGATCAAGATCGCTTCGGCCAATGCCGAGGCCATCAAGAAAGCGCATGACATGATCCACGCCATCGTGGCTGAGCCCGAAGAAGGCCAGATCTACACCGGCAAGGTCGTGAAGCTCGTCGATTTCGGCGCCTTCGTGAACTTCTTCGGCAAGCGTGACGGTCTCGTCCACGTCTCCCAGATCGCCAACAAGCGCCTGAACCACCCGAGCGATCTGCTCAAGGAAGGTCAGGAAGTGAAGGTGAAACTTCTGGGCTTCGACGATCGCGGCAAGGTGCGCCTTGGCATGAAGATGGTCGATCAGGAAACCGGCGAAGAAATCGCGCCGGAAAAGCGTGAAGAGAAAGCCGACTGATCGGTTTGATCCGCTGGAAGATTGAGAAAGGCCCCGGAGCGATCCGGGGCCTTTTGCTTTTTGCGCTTCGGGTGGGGCGCGCGGATATGAAAAAGCCCCGGACGCTGCCGGGGCTTTCTCGTAAGCGGGTAAGCTGGGCTCAGCCCTGCGACTTGACGGTGCGCAGGTAGGGCAGCTTGACGTCGACTTCGCCGAACTGCTCTTTTGCATCGTCGGTCGACATCGACAGCGCGACGATCACGTCCTGACCCGGCACCCAGTTCGCGGGGGTCGCGAAAGGCTTGCCGTCGGTCGCCTGAACGGCGTCGAGCGCGCGGATGATCTCGGCGAAGTTGCGGCCGACCGACATCGGGTAGGACATGGTCAGGCGGACTTTCTTGTCCGGGCCGATGATGAAGACGGTGCGCACGGAGGCCGAATCCGCGGCGGTGCGGCCGTCGGGCATGTAGGCATCGGCGGGGAGCATGTCATACAGCTTCGACACGTTCAGCGAGGTGTCGTCGATGATCGGGAAGTTCGCGGGCGCGCCGGCGACCTGCTCGATGTCCGATTTCCACTTCACGTGCTCTTCGACGCTATCGACCGAAACGCCCATGACCTTGGTGTTGCGCTTCTCGAACTCCGGGGCGAGTTGAGCAACTGCGCCGAACTCGGTGGTGCAAACCGGGGTGAAGTCTTTCGGGTGCGAGAACAGGATGGCGTAGCTGTCGCCGATCCAGTCGTGGAACTTGATCTCGCCAGCGGTCGAGTCAGCGGTGAAATCGGGAGCGGTGTCATTGATACGCAGGCCCATGAAAAACCTCCTGTGTTTGCGTAAAATCACGTCTTTCCGGGATATAAGCCCTCGCCGGGATCCATTCCAGCCAGTTTAGAACCTTTTTAAACTCGGAGGCTGCGACCTTTCGTCAGGCCTTGCGCAGGACGGGGCGCGGTGAGACGCTCGCGCGCGACATCTGTGTGCCGGAGGCTGATATGATCGAGAAACGGAATTTCTACATCGACGGGGCGTGGGTCGCTCCCAAGGCGGCGCGCGAGTACGAGGTGATCGACCCGTCCACTGAGGATCCCTGCGCGGTGATCTCGCTGGGTGACCAAGCCGATACGGATGCGGCGGTCGCCGCGGCGAAGGCCGCGCTGCCCGGCTGGAAGGCCACGGGCCCGGCAGAGCGGATCGCGGCGGTCGAGCGGATCGCCAAGGTCTATGCCGAGCGCGCCGAGGACATGGCGCAGGCGATGAGCCTCGAGATGGGCGCGCCGATCGATCTGGCGCGCAAGAACCAGTGGGGCGCGGGCGCCTATCACATCAAGAATTTCATCGACGCGGCGAAGGCTTTCGACTGGGTGCATCCGCTGGGCGACGGCACGCCGGGCGCGATGATCGCTTATGAGGCCGTGGGCGTCGTCGGTCTGATCACCCCGTGGAACTGGCCGATGAATCAGGTGACGCTGAAGGTGATCCCGGCGATCCTCGCGGGCTGCACGATGGTGCTGAAACCGTCCGAGGAAGCGCCGCTGTCCTCGCTGCTGTTTGCGGAAATCCTCGACGCGGCGGGGCTGCCCAAGGGCGTGTTCAACCTTGTGAATGGCGATGGCGTTGGCGTCGGTACGCAGCTTTCGACCCATCCGGATGTCGAGATGATTTCCTTCACCGGCTCGACCCGCGCGGGGCGCGCGATCTCGAAGGCGGCAGCCGATACGCTCAAGCGGGTGACGCTGGAGCTGGGCGGCAAAGGCGCCAACCTGATCTTCGCCGATGCGGATGAAGATGCGGTGGCGCGCGGCGTGCGCCATTGCTTCCAGAACTCGGGCCAAAGCTGCAACGCGCCGACGCGGATGCTGGTCGAGCGTTCGGCCTATGACAAGGCCGTGGAAATCGCGCGCGAGACCGCAGAGGCTACGCAGGTGGCCAGCCCGCGCGAGGAGGGCAAGCATATCGGTCCGGTCGTGAACAAGGCGCAGTTCGACAAGATTCAAGGCCTGATCGAGACCGGCATCGCGGAGGGCGCGAAGCTCGTCGCGGGTGGTCCCGGGCGGCCCGAGCATCTCAATCGCGGCTTCTATGTCCGCCCGACGGTCTTTGCCGATTGCGATCCCTCAATGACGATCATGAACGAGGAAATCTTCGGCCCCGTCCTGTCGATCATGCCGTTTGACAGCGAGGAGCAGGCGATCGAGGTGGCCAATGCCACGCCCTACGGTCTGACCAACTATCTGCAATCGGGCGATGGTGCGCGGCGCAATCGTCTGGCGCGGCAGCTGCGCTCGGGCATGGTCGAGATGAACGGTCAGGACCGTGGCGCGGGGGCGCCGTTCGGCGGCGTCGGTTCTTCGGGTCGGGCGCGCGAGGGTGGCCGCTGGGGCATCGAGGAATTCTGCGACGTGAAGTCGATCTCGGGCTGGGCGGAATAAGGGGCGCTGCCCCTCTTGGCCTCTCGGCCAATTCACCCCGGGATATTTCTGCCAAGAGGAACAGGGCGGTTGCGAAAGCGGCCGCCCTTCGACATGATCGCGCGGCTTTTGGAACGGGAGAATGAGATGAGCTTCACGCTGGCGACCTGGAACATCAACTCGGTGCGGCTGCGCGAGGGGCTGGTGCGCAAGCTGATGGAGGAAGAGGCGCCCGACGTGCTCTGCCTGCAGGAGTGCAAGAGCCCGGTCGAGAAGATCCCGCTCGAGGGGTTCAAGGCACTGGGCTACACCCACATGGTTGCGCGCGGCCAGAAGGGCTATAACGGCGTCGCGATCTTCTCGAAAATCCCGATGGAAGAGAACAGCGCCCATGATTTCGCCGATCTCGGCCATGCGCGTCACGTCGCGGGCACGCTCGAGAATGGCGTGACGATCCACAACTTCTATGTCCCCGCAGGCGGCGACGTGCCGGATCGCGAGGTGAATGAGAAGTTCGGGCAAAAGCTCGATTACCTCACCCAGATGCGCGACTACTTCAAAGCCGAAGCGCCGCAGAAATCGATCCTCGTGGGCGACCTAAACATCGCGCCGCGCGAGGATGACGTCTGGAGCCACAAGCAGCTTCTGAAGATCGTCAGCCACACGCCGATCGAGGTCGAGCATCTGCACGACACGATGGAAGCGGGCAAATGGGTGGACATCACCCGGCAGGACATTCCCGAGGGGCTTTTGTATTCGTGGTGGTCCTATCGGGCGCGCGACTGGGATGCCGCCGACAAGGGGCGCAGGCTCGATCACATCTGGGCGACGCCGGATATTTCGAACGCGGCCCATGGCAGTCGTGTGCTGCGGGCTGCGCGCGGTTGGGAGAAGCCCTCCGATCACGCGCCGGTTTTCGCGACCTTCGATCTGTAATCGCTTGCGGCAGCGCGCCGCGGTCAAACGGGTTTGCGTTCGGCCCATCCGAGGCCATATAGGAAAGCAAATCCTCCGCAATTTCGGGAGACGGACATGCTGGAACTGGGTGGCGGCGCCAAGGCCGCAGGCAAGAGCGACTACGTCAAGGACGTGACCGAAGCCAACTTCATGGCCGAGGTGATCGAGAAATCGCAGACCGTGCCGGTCATCGTCGATTTCTGGGCGCCGTGGTGCGGCCCGTGCAAGCAGCTCGGCCCGGCGCTGGAAGCCGAGGTCGAAGCCGCGAAAGGCGCGGTCGTGATGGCCAAAGTCAATGTCGACGAAAACCAGATGATCGCGGGTCAGATGCGCGTGCAGTCGATCCCGACCGTCTATGCCTTCTGGCAGGGCCAGCCGATCGATGGTTTCCAGGGCGCGCTGCCGCCTTCCGAGATCAAGAGCTTCGTGGCCAAGCTGATCGAAGCGTCCGGCGGTGAGACCGGCAACGGTCTGGGCGATGCGGTCGAGGCGGCGGAAGCCATGCTGGCCGAGGGCGCGGCGGAAGACGCGGCGGAGACCTTCGCAGCGATCCTCGAAGAAGATGGCGAGCTGGCGGAGGCCCATGGCGGCCTGATCCGCGCGCGCATCGCGCTGGACCAACTGGACGCGGCAGGCGCGGCTTTGGCCGCCGTGCCCCCGAAGCTGTCCGACAGCGCCCCGGTCGAGGCCGCGCGTGCGCAGCTCGATCTGGCGAAGCAGGCGCAATCGGCGGGTCCGCTCGACGATCTGAAGGGCAAGGTCGAGGCCAATCCCGACGATCATCAGGCGCGCTTCGACTATGCGCAGGCGCTTTATGCGGCCGGCAATGCCGAGGAAGCCGTGGACCAGCTGCTCGAGTTGTTCCGCCGCGATCGCGAATGGGACAACGAGGCCGCGAAGACGCAGCTTTTCACCATTTTCGACGCGCTCAAGCCGAACGATCCGATCGTGGCGAAAGGACGCCGTCGTCTGTCGTCGATGATATTTGCCTGAGGGCATGGGCGCGCTAGTTTCATCCGCATGATGAAGAAAGGCGACTTGCCCGAAATCCTTCCGCTTTTTCCGCTGCCCGGTGCGCTGCTGCTGCCCCGGGCGCGGCTTCCGCTGCATATCTTCGAGCCGCGCTATCTGCAGATGATCGAAGATTGCATGAAGACCAAGTCTCGGCTGATCGGGATGATCCAGCCGATCAAGGGGCCGGAGGGGCAAAACCACCTCAACGCGATCGGCTGCGCGGGCCGTCTGACCGGGTTTTCCGAGACCGAGGACGGGCGCTACATGATCACCCTGTCGGGGATCTCGCGCTATCGCATCGTGAAACAGATCGAGGGCTTCACCCCCTATATTCGCGCCGAGGTCAGCTGGGCCGGGTTCGAGCGCGATCTGGGCGCGGCCGAGCGTGACAACGGCTTCGACCGCGACGAGTTTCTCGACCTGCTGGCGAAGTTTTTCCACGCGCAGGGGCTGGATACCGATTGGGAAACGCTGAAAGATGCCGATGACGAGTTGCTGATCAACTCGCTCGGGATGCTGTTGCCGCTGGAGCCGGAGGACAAGCAGGCGCTGCTGGAGGCGCCCTGTCTGGCCACCCGGCGCGAGACCTTGGTGACCCTGATCGAATATGCGCTGCACGGCGGCGGAGAGGAACGGTTGCAATGAGCGACGAGACTGAGAGCGAAACGGCTCGCGAGAAGCCGCTGTTCGACCGGCACATGCTGGAGGCGCTCGTGTGCCCTCTGACCCATGCGGTGCTGAAATACGATGCCGAGAAACAGGAACTGGTCTCGCAGCCCGCGAAACTGGCCTTCCCGATCCGGGGCGGCATTCCGATCCTGCTGGCGGACGAGGCCCGCCGGATCGACGAGTAAGGCGCGTCGCTTACAGCGCGCGGCCCTGCAACAGGCGGGGCAGGGGGCCTGACAGGCCCGCCGCTTGCTGCATGAAACCGCGGCGCAGCCCCGGGATCGCCTGCACCAGACCCATCCCCAGATCGCGCCCCGCCTTCAGTAGCGGATTGTCGTTCGAGAAGAGCTTGTTCACGGTATCCATGCCGAGCGCGAGCGAGGTCGAGTCGAAGCGCCGCCAGCCCTGATAGCGTTCCAGCACATCCTCGGCCCCGATATCCTCGCCGCGGCGCATCGCTTCCACCACGATCTCCGCCAGCGCCGCCACATCGCGTAGCCCGAGGTTCAGGCCTTGGCCCGCGATTGGATGCACGCCATGCGCCGCATCGCCCACCAGCGCCACGCGCGGCGCGACATAGGCTTTCGCAAGCGTCAGGTTCAACGGGTAGGAGAAGCGCGGACCGGCCAGTTTGATCTCGCCGAGGAAATCGCCGAAGCGCGGGCGCAGCACGGCGAGGAAATCATCGTCATCCAGCGCCGAGATCGTCTTCGCGTTCTCCTCGGTCTCGCTCCAGACGATCGACGACCGATTGCCCTTCAGCGGCAGGATGGCGAGCGGCCCGGTCGGCATGAAGAACTGCTGCGCGATGCCGTTATGGGGCTTCTCGTGCTCGACCGCGGCCACCAGCGCGGTCTGGCCGTAGCCCCAACCCTCGCGGGTGATCCCGGCGCGTTCGGCCACGCCTGAGCGGCGACCGTCTGCCCCGATCAGCAGCTTCGCGGTCAGGGTCTTGCCGGTGGACAGGCTCACTTCGACCCCGCCCGGCACGACCTGTTGCCCTGTCACCTGCGTCTCGTGCAGTAGCGTGATCTTGTCGCTCGCCTCCATCGCATCGAGGAA
The DNA here is from genome assembly GCF_002020115.1 of Thioclava sp. DLFJ5-1. NCBI lineage: Bacteria > Pseudomonadati > Pseudomonadota > Alphaproteobacteria > Rhodobacterales > Paracoccaceae > Thioclava > Thioclava sp. DLFJ5-1. The sequence continues at coordinate 156,117 of NZ_MPZU01000006.1, forward strand.
AGCGCGATAGAGGTAGCGATCCTCCAGCATGTAGCCGACCGGCGCCTGATCCAGCTCGCGCGCGTCGAAATGCAGGAAGAACGGGGCCGCCCCTTCGCCTGCGTGACCGTCGGCGGCTTTCACTTCCATCATCGGCTGCGCCTGATCGGCCAGCCCGTCCCAGACGCCAATCGCGCGCAGCAGTTTCTGCGACGCGATCGCCAGCGCATAGGCGCGGCCGTCGAATGTGTCGGTCGCGCGCTGGCGTGCCGGCGCGGCGTCGACAAGGGTCACGGAAAGGCCGGCGGAGGCCAGTGCAAGCGCCAAGGCGGGGCCGTTGAGCCCGCCGCCCGCGATGATGACGTCTGAATCGTGTTTCATGGCGCTTACTATGGCGCTGGAAGCGGGATTGTCCATGCGCGGGACTGTCGCTAGCGTGGCGGAAAGAACGAAGGAGGCGGGCATGGAATGGCGGTTGGCAGGGGCTGCGGAACAAGGGCGGGCGATTGCCGCCGGTCAGCTCGATCCGGTGGAGCAGACCGAGGCCTATCTGGAGGTGGCTGAAGCCTCGGAGGACATCTATGCGCGTCTCACGCCGCAGCGGGCGCGCGACGAGGCGATGGCCGCGCATCAACGCGCCAAACAGGGAACCCGGCGCGGGATGCTCGACGGGGTCGCGCTGTCTTGGAAGGACCTGTTCGACACCGCCGGGGTAGCGACCGAGGCTGGTACGCGGCTGCTGGCGGGGCGTGTGCCTGAGCGCGATGCGGATGTGCTGATCGAAGCCACGCTGGGCGGCTCGGTCTGTCTGGGCAAGACGCATATGACGGAACTGGCCTTCTCCGGGCTGGGCGTGAACCCGATGACGGCGACGCCGCCGAATATCCATGATCCCGAACTCGCGCCGGGCGGTTCGTCCTCCGGCGCGGCGCTGTCGGTGGCACGTGGTTTGGCGGCGGCGGCGATTGGCTCGGACACGGGCGGGTCGGTACGTATTCCGGCGGCGTGGAACGATCTGGTCGGGCTCAAGACGACACATGGGCGGATCACGACGAAAGGCGTCGTGCCGCTGTGCCGGACCTTCGACACGGTCGGGCCGATCACGCGCAATGTCGAGGATGCCGCGCATGTCTTTGCGCTGCTCGAAGGGCGCAGCGCGCCCGATCTGCGTGACGCGAGCCTCAAGGACAAACGGCTGCTGGTGCTGGAAGGGCTGCCCTTCGAGGGCACGCGCGAAAAGCCGGTGCAAGGCTTCGAGCGGGCCGTCGAGGCCTTCGCCAAGGCGGGCGCGGTGATCGAGCGACGGGGCTTGCCGATGGTGCGCCCGGCGATGGACCTTTCCGGTGTTCTCTTCGCCCCCGAAGCCTATGGTGAATGGAAGCACGAGATCGAAGCCGCGCCCGAGAAGATGTTCGCGGCGATCCTCGAACGGTTCCGCAGCGGGCGCGACGCGCTGGCCTCGGATTACGCGAAAGGCTGGCACGAACTGGCGGGCTACCGCGCCGCCTATCTGGAGGCGACCGCGGAATATGACGCCGTGCTGGTGCCGACCTCGCCGATCCTGCCGCCCGATGTGCGCCGTCTTCTCAGCGACAAGGCCTATTTCCAGGAAGAGAACGTGCTCGCGCTGCGCAACACCCGGATCGGCAACGTGTTGGGGCTATGCGCGCTCAACCTTCCGACGGGCATCCCAAGCTGCGGGATTTCGCTGATGGCGCCGCCGATGACGGAGGATCGGTTGCTGCGTTTGGGCATGGCTGCCGAATCGTCGCTGGCCTGAAAACCACATTTCTTGTGGTCAACCCGCTCTGGAGCTTGTCTTTTTCTGGACGAAACGGCGGAGCTTTTGTAACCTCGTCGGCAATAAGGGGCGACATAGACCCCATTCGATGAGGCACAGATGGACTTTCCCGAGCGGTTTTCGAACCTGCCCGAATACGCATTTCCGCGTTTGCGCGCGCTGCTCGATTCGCATGAACCGGGCGGCGACGTCTTGGCGATGTCCATCGGCGAGCCGCGCCACCCCATGCCCGAGTTCGTCGGCGATGTGATCGCGCAAAGCCTTGGAGAGTTTGGGAAATATCCCGCCAATGACGGCACGCCCGAATTGCTGGAAGCGATCTCGGGCTGGCTGAAGCGGCGCTATTCGGTCGAGATCGGACCCGAGCGGATCATGGCGCTCAACGGCACCCGCGAGGGTCTCTACAACGCCGCGATGGCGCTTTCGCCCGAACAAAAACGCGGCAAAACGCCCGTGATCGCGATCCCGAACCCGTTCTATCAGGTTTATGCGGTGGCGGCGGCAGCGGTCGGCGCGGAGCCGGTTTTCGTGCCCGCGGGCGCTGATACCGGGTTTTTGCCTAATTATTCGGCACTTCCGGCGGAGGTGCTGGACCGCATCACCGTGGCCTATCTGTGCTCGCCCTCGAACCCGCAGGGTGCAGTCGCGAGCCGCGAATATCTGGCCGACCTGCTGCATCTGGCCGAGAAGCACGATTTCATCGTCTTCGCCGACGAGTGCTATTCCGAGATCTGGCGCGAGGCCCCGCCGCCCGGGGCGGCACAGGTCGCCGCCGAGGAGGGCATCGACCCCGAGCGCGTGGTGATCTTCCATTCGCTCTCGAAGCGGTCGAACCTGCCGGGTCTGCGCTCGGGCTTCCTCGCCGCCGGGCCGCAAAGCATCAAACATATCCGTCGCCTGCGCGCCTATGCCGGCGCGCCGCTGCCGCAGCCGTTGCAGCGCGTGGCCGAGCGGGCTTGGGCGGACGAGGCCCATGTCACGGAAAATCGTCGCCTCTACGCCGAGAAATACGAGATCGCGGGACAGATCTTCGACGGCGTCGATGGCTTCCAGCTGCCGCAGGGCGGCTTCTTCCTCTGGCTTCCTGTCGAAGACGGGGAGGCAGCGGCGCTCAAGCTTTGGACAGAGACCGGCATTCGCGTGCTGCCGGGCGCCTATCTCGCGCGCGAGGTGAACGGGGAAAACCCCGGCCAGAAATATATCAGAGTGGCTCTGGTCGCTCCAAAAGCAGAAACGCAGCGCGGGTTGATGCAGCTTCGCGACTGCCTATACGGTTGAGGACGGTAGGTTATGGCATCTTATCAGGTTCGACAGCGCGATCCGCTTTTCGATCAGGACACGCAAGCCGTTCTGGAACGGCGTGGCAAGGAGTTGGTGGGGGGGCTGCTGGTCGTCTTCGGCCTGCTCGCCGCCATGATGCTTTTCTCCTATCACCCCGAAGATCCAAGCTGGATGGCCGCCTCGGATGAGCCGGTGCAGAACTGGCTGGGCCGGATCGGTGCCGGGATCGCCTCGCCGCTCTTCGTGATCGTAGGCCACGGCGCGTGGCTGCTGCCCGCGGCGCTGGTGGCCTGGGGCCTGCGCATGATCACCCATCGCGGCGAAGAGCGCCTCGTATCGCGGATGATCTTCTTCCCGATCGCCGTGGCCGTCGCCGCCGTTTACGCAGCGCTTCTGGTGCCGGGCGACCAATGGGGTCAGGCCTTCGGTCTCGGCGGGCATTTCGGCGATATGATCGCGGGCGCGATGCTGGGGATCGTCCCGATTTCCGGCGTGGTCGGGCTGAAGCTCCTGTCGCTGGTCCTCGCCGCGGCGATGCTGGCCATGGCGACCTTCGTTCTCGGCTTCACCAAGCCCGAGCTGCAGGCGATCACGCGCTTCATGTGGCTGGGCACGGTCGCAATCTATGTCGGCGCGATGAACCTTCTGGGACGTGGGGCGTCGGCCTCGGTCATGGGGGCTCGCTCGGCGGCAGAGCGTGCGCGCCAGCGCCGCGCCGAAGCGGCCGAACGCGCCGCAGAGCTGGCAGCCTGGGAAGAGCAGCAGGCCTACGCCGCGCATGACTGGGCGCCCGAGGTCGAAGCGGCCCCCGCGGCACGCCCGTCCTTCCTGTCGCGCATCCGTCGCCCGGTGGAACCCGATTACGATCCCTATGACGCCTCGCCCGAACTGTTCGAGACCGAGCCCTATTGGGACGACCAGCCGCAGCCCGCAGCGCCGACCGAGGATCGCATCCGCGCCCGGATCAGCCAGGCGGTGCAGAACCGTAAAGCCGCGCCGATCGTGACCGATTACGCGCCCGAACCCGAGGCCCCGCTGCATCACGATATGCCCGAGACCTTCGCCGACCCCGAGCCGGAGCAACCGCGCCCCTCGGCCTCGGTGCTGGCCGCCGTCGCCAAGCGCCTCGCGCGCGGCCCGCGTCAGCCGCAAGTCGTGCATCAGGAACCGCCGCTGCGGGCCGAGCCGCAACTGCGCGCCGAGCCGCCGCTCAAGGCCAAGCCGCGCTTCATGCCGGGCTTCGGCGCGCCGGCCGCTGCTGCCCCCGAGCATACCCCCGAAATGGCCTATGCCGGTGCCGACGAGCCGCATATGACGGCGGCGGAGCAGGTCGCGCAGGACTATGACTACGCGGATGATGACAGCCGCGACTGGACCCATCCGGATTACGAAGGCTTCGAGGCCGATCCCCGCGACATGCGCACCGAGCATTTCTACGCAGGCGAGCCGCACTCCTTCGACGAGACAGGCGCTGCGCAATGGATCGAGGAAGACGTGGTGCCGGAGATTCCGGCCTCCGCGCGTGGTCTCGACCGTCAGGTGATCAAGCAGCCCGAGCCGAAGCGCGTCGTGCAGCCTGCGGCGAAACCCGCAGCCCCCTCGCGTCGCGCGATCGAAGAGGCGCAGCCGAAGATGGCCTTCGAGAAGCCGAAAACGGCGCCCTTCGAGATGCCGCCGCTGTCGCTGCTGACCAACCCCACGACGATCCAGCGTCACCAGCTCTCGGATGAGGCGCTGGAAGAGAACGCGCGGATGCTCGAAACCGTGCTCGACGATTACGGCGTGAAGGGCGAGATCGTCTCGGTCCGCCCCGGCCCCGTCGTCACCATGTATGAGCTTGAGCCCGCGCCGGGTCTGAAAGCCAGCCGCGTGATCGGTCTGGCCGACGATATCGCCCGCTCGATGTCGGCGCTGTCGGCACGTGTCTCGACCGTGCCGGGCCGCTCGGTGATCGGTATCGAACTGCCGAACGACCACCGCGAGAAGGTCGTGCTGCGCGAGATCCTCTCGGCGCGCGATTTCGACGACAAGAACATCAAGCTGCCGCTGGCTCTGGGCAAGACGATCGGCGGCGAGCCGATCGTGACCAACCTCGCCAAGATGCCCCACCTGCTGATCGCGGGGACGACCGGCTCGGGTAAATCGGTGGCGATCAACACGATGATCCTGTCGCTGCTCTACCGTCTGACGCCGGAAGAGTGCCGCCTGATCATGATCGACCCGAAGATGCTCGAGCTCTCCGTCTATGACGGCATCCCGCATCTTCTGTCGCCGGTTGTGACCGATCCGAAGAAAGCGGTCGTCGCGCTGAAATGGGTCGTCTCGGAGATGGAAGAGCGCTATCGCAAGATGTCCAAGATGGGCGTGCGCAACATCGAAGGCTATAACGGCCGCGTGAAGGAAAGCCTTGAGAAAGGCGAGATGTTCAAGCGCACCGTGCAGACCGGCTTCGACGAGGAGACCGGCGAGCCGATCTTCGAGACGGATGAATTCCAGCCCGAGCCCTTCCCCTATATCGTCGTCATCGTCGACGAGATGGCCGACCTGATGATGGTCGCAGGGAAAGAGATCGAGGCCTGCATCCAGCGTCTGGCGCAGATGGCGCGGGCCTCGGGCATCCACCTGATCATGGCCACGCAGCGCCCCTCGGTCGATGTCATCACCGGCACGATCAAGGCGAACTTCCCGACCCGGATCTCCTTCCAGGTGACGTCGAAGATCGACAGCCGCACCATTCTGGGCGAGCAGGGCGCCGAGCAGCTTCTGGGCATGGGCGACATGCTCTACATGGCGGGCGGCGGCAAGATCACCCGTTGCCACGGGCCGTTCGTGTCCGACGAGGAAGTCGAGGAAATCGTCAACCACCTCAAGAGCTTCGGTCCGCCGGAATACATGTCGGGCGTGGTCGAAGGTCCCGATGACGACACGGCGAGCGATATCGACGCGGTGCTCGGCCTCAACACCGGCGGCAATACCGGCGGCGAGGATGCGCTCTACGATCAGGCGGTGGGCATCGTGATAAAGGATCGCAAATGCTCGACCTCCTACATCCAGCGCAAGCTGGGCATCGGCTATAACAAGGCCGCGCGTCTCGTGGAGCAGATGGAGGATCAGGGCATCGTGTCCTCGGCCAACCATGTCGGGAAGCGCGAAATCCTCGTGCCCGAGCAGCAGTAAGCCGGTCACAGTCAGAAATTCGACGCGCCCCGGGGGAGACCTCGGGGCGCTTTGCGTTTCAGGGGCCCCTTACTCGGGACGACCGCCGGGCGCAGTGATCGGATACGGGGGCGCTGTTATTGAATGACATCCCCTGTTAGGCGCAAATGCGCTCAAGACGGACCCGCAGCGCGATTGGCGCGTTACGGCGGGACTTCCGCTTTCGCAAGGAGTGCCTAAATCTATGGTCATGAAACAGATCCGCATCCTGCTCGCCGCGATCTTCACGCTGGCGCTCGCCCTTCCGGCCTCGGCCGGGAAAGTCTCGCTGAATCAGATATCGTCCTATCTGAACTCGCTGACCTCCGCTTCGGCGGATTTCACGCAGGTCAATTCGGACGGGTCTATCTCGACCGGCAAGCTGTTCATCAAGCGGCCTGGTCGGGCGCGCTTCCAGTACAATAACGACAAGACGCTGGTGCTGGCCTCGGCCAACCGGGTCGCGGTGTTCGATCCGAAATCGAACCAGCCGCCGGAGCAATATCCGCTGGTGAAGACGCCGCTGAACCTGATCCTCGGGCGCAATATCGACCTGAACCGCAACGGTATGGTCGTGGGCTACACGACGGACGGGCCGAAGACGATCGTGACCGCACAGGATCCGCAGCATCCCGAATACGGGAATATTCAGCTGGTCTTCACCGACGGGCCGGTCGAGCTGCGCCAATGGGTGATCACCAACCAGTCGGGCGAGAAGACCACGACGATCCTGAACAACCTGCAAAAGGGCGGCAACTTCGCCACGTCGATGTTCTCCATCGATCAGGCGTTGGCCCAGCGGCGCTGATTTCTCAGCGCCGGCAGGATTGCAGTTGGATTTCGTACATCTGCGCGCGGGATGCGACGCGGTCGGCCACGGCGAGAAGCCAGGATTTCGACCGGTGTGACCCGCGCGAGTAGCCACCGCGCCCTTCGTGATAGGCCAGATACTGGTTGCGCGCGTCGGCCTTGGAGATGCCGAGCTTCTTCTGCGTGCCGTCCATGTACCAGCCCATGAAGTCGGTGGCATCCGAGATGCGGTTGCGCCTTGCACCGAAGCGATGGGTATCTTCGCGATACTCGTCCCAGGTGCCGTCCAGCGCTTGGCTGTAGCCATAGGCGGAGCTCTGGCGGCCCAGCGGGATGATCCCGAGCGCGAAGCGCTGCGGCGTCTTCGCATTGCCGTCGAACTTGCTTTCCTGGTGGATCGTGGCCATCTGCACGGCGACCGGCACGCCCCAGCGTGCCTCCGTCCGGCGCATGGCGTTGAAGTATTGCGGGCGTTCTTTGATGATCGCGCAGGCGTCATCAAGATTGCGCGGGGGCTTGGACGGTCCGCCTCCGCAGGCGGCCACCGCAAGCACTACGCCGAGGGCGAGGTATTTCTTCATAGCTGCTCTTCTTTGCTCTGACGGCCTTGTTTTTTGTCAGTCTATGCGTAATTGGCCCGTTCGAAAACCGGGAAACGCACAGGATCAGCGGACTGTCGCGACGAATCGGACAATCTGTTTCCGGCGGAAATGAGGCGAAAACGTGGACCTGAGCGGTTTCACGATTTAGAATTGAGGTATGAGGATAGATATGCATACCACGCACGCGAAATATCACATCGGCCAAGTGGTGCGACATCGCAACCACCCGTTCCGCGGGGTGGTGTTCGATGTCGATGCGATCTTCTCCAACTCGCAGGAATGGTATGACGCGATTCCCGAGGAGTCGCGCCCGTCCAAGGATCAGCCCTATTACCATCTGCTCGCAGAGAACGACGAGAGCTATTACGTGGCCTATGTGTCCGAGCAGAACCTCGTTGCGGATTTCTCCGGCGAACCGGTGAGCCATCCCGATCTCGAGGACCTCTTCGGCGAATTCGGTAACGGGTCTTATCAGCTGCAATTCCAACTGAACTGAACTGAACCGCGCCGCCCACGGTGCAAGGCTGCGGGTCGGGCAGGGGGCTTATCCCGCCTGTCGCATCTCGATCGGGTCTAGCGGCATGCGGAAGGCGAGCAGATTGCGCCCCTCCTCGCGGTGATAGCCCAGATCGGTCGCAAGATCGCGGATCAGGAACCAGCCGAAACCACCTTCGGGCAGGCTGGTCGGGTCGGGCCGCTCCGGGTCGCGGTCTTCCAGATCGAGGCAGGCCGGAGGCAGCGCGGCCCCGTCGTCGCTGACCGAGCAGGTGAGCCCCTTACCGTCGCGCGCGATGGAGAGCGAGATCGTGCCTTTGCCGCTATCGCCATAGCCATGCTCGACGATGTTGTTGAGGATCTCCGCGAGAATCAATTCGAGCGTCCCGGCCTCTTCCTCGGTCATCAGACGGATGAAACGCGCCACGGCGGCCCGCAGCGCGTCGCGCACCGCGATCGGTGTCGCCGCGAAGCTGAGGTTGAAGACCCGCATTTCGGCCTGCTGCGGGTGCGGGCTTGGGCGCGCGGTGCTGGGGGGTGATTTCGGTCTTACACGCTCACGCATATTTCCGGCCCTCCCCCAGCGCGGCTTCGAGGTCGGCGTGGATCGGCAGCACCGAATCCATCCGGGTCAGGCGAAAAACCTTCGCAACATTCGGCGTGAGCCCGCAAAGCTCCAGCTGCCGCCCCGGCGCGAGCGACTTCATCACCGCCACCACCGCGCCGAGGCCCGAACTGTCGAGAAACTCCACTTTCGAGAGGTCCAGCAGCACCCGCGCCGCCGGTTGCACGGTCACATCGCGCATTCTTTCCTTGAACCGGATCGCGATGGCAGCATCCAGCCGCGCCTCGGCCAGATGGACGACGAGCGCGCCTTCCAGCGCTTCGGCAGTGAGGTTCATATCCGACTCCCACGGTTGATCTGACGGGAAGGCTAGACGGCAATGCTTACCATTCGGTATCCGTGGGACAGAATTTTGGAGGGTATCATGGAAAACGTGGTGATCATCGGAGCCTCGCGCACGCCCATGGGCGGAATGCAGGGCGTGTTTGCAGGTGTGCCTGCGTCGGAACTGGGTGGGACCGCCATCAAGGCGGCGATGGACGGTGCGGGCGTCGCGCCTGCGCGGATCGAGGAAGTGCTGATGGGCTGCGTGCTGCCCGCAGGTCAGGGGCAGGCACCCGCACGGCAGGCAGGCTTCGCGGCGGGCCTTGGCGAAGAGGTGCCCGCGACGACGCTGAACAAGATGTGCGGCTCGGGCATGAAAGCGGCGATGGTGGCCTATGACCAGATCGCGCTCGGCCAGACCGGGGTGATGGTCGCGGGCGGCATGGAGAGCATGACCAACGCGCCTTACATGCTGCCGAAGATGCGCGCAGGGGCGCGGCTCGGGCATGCTCAGGCGCTCGATCACATGTTCCTCGACGGGCTGGAGGATGCTTATGACAAGGGGCGTCTGATGGGCACCTTCGCGGAGGATTGTGCGCAGGCGTTCCAGTTCACGCGTGAGGCGCAGGACGATTACGCGGTGGCCTCGCTGAACCGTGCCGTTGCCGCGGATAAATCCGGGGCCTTCGCGGGTGAGATCGCGCCGGTGACGGTGAAGACCCGCAAGGGCGAGACGGTGGTTTCCATCGACGAGCAGCCGGGCAATGCGCGCCCCGACAAGATCCCCCATCTCAAGCCCGCCTTCCGCAAGGACGGCACGGTGACGGCTGCGAATTCGTCCTCGATCTCGGACGGGGCGGCGGCGCTGGTGCTGGCTTCGGAGGCTGCGGCGAAGGCCGAGGGCCTGCCGATCCGCGCCCGCATTCTGGGCCATGCGAGCCATGCGCAGGCGCCGGCCGATTTTCCGACGGCGCCGGTGCCGGCGGCGGAGAAACTCCTGAAAAAGCTCGGCTGGACGGTCGATGACGTCGATCTGTGGGAGGTCAACGAGGCCTTCGCGGTTGTGCCGATGGCCTTCATGCACAAGCTTGGCATCTCGCATGACAAGGTGAATGTGAATGGCGGCGCCTGTGCGCTTGGCCATCCGATCGGCGCGTCGGGTGCGCGGATCATCGTGACGCTGCTCAACGCGCTGGAAAAGGCCGACCTGAAGCGCGGCGTGGCCGCGATCTGCATCGGTGGGGGCGAGGGCACGGCCATCGCGATCGAACGGGTATGAGTGTGGATTACGACGATCTGGCAAAACGCATCGCTGCGCTGACCGAGGGTGAAACCGACGAGGTCGCGCTGATGGCGACGCTGGCCTGCGAAATCCATCATGCGGATGACCGTTTCGACTGGACCGGGTTCTACCGGGTCACCGAGCCGGAATTGCTGAAGATCGGCCCCTATCAGGGCGGGCATGGCTGCCTCGTGATCCCGTTTTCGCGCGGGGTCTGCGGGGCGGCGGCGCGCGAAGGGCGCACGCAGCTCGTGCCCGACGTCGAGGCCTTCCCCGGTCATATCGCCTGCGCCAGCTCCACCCGCTCGGAACTGGTGATCCCGGTCTATGCGCAGCGGGGCCTCATCGCGGTGCTCGATATCGACAGCGACCAGCCCGACGCCTTTACCGAAGTGGATGCAACGGCGCTGGAAGCGATTCTGAAAGACGTGTTCGGCCATTTGTGAGGAAGCGATGAAACATACCGGCGCGTGCCTGTGCGGGGCGGTCAGCTACGAGATCGAGGGCGACATGCGGCCTGTGGTGGCCTGCCATTGCTCCCAGTGCCGCAAGACCTCCGGCCATATCTGGGCCTCCTCGCAGATCGATGACCATCAGCTTGTGCTGATCAACCGCGACGGGCTGCGCTGGTATCGTTCGTCAGAGACGGCGGAGCGGGGCTTTTGCGCGGTCTGCGGCAGCTCCGTGTTCTGGCGGCTGGACGGGGAGGGGCGCATCTCGATCGCGGCGGGCACGCTCAACCTGCCGACGGGGCTTTCGATGGCGGAGCATATCTTCGTGGCCGATAAGGGCGATTACTACGAAATCGAGCCGGGGCCGCCGCAATCGCCCTGAGGCTTGACCCGACAGGCGGCGCGGTGCATCTCGCAGCGCATGAGTTACGTCTATGACCCGCCGCAGGAGGCCCCGCGCATCCTTCATGCCGATCACGAAATCCTCGTGGTCGACAAACAGGCGGGGTTGCTGTCCGTGCCGGGCAAAGGGCCGGACAAGGCCGACTGCCTGATTGCGCGGCTGCGGGGGATTTACCCCGAGGTGCTGCTTGTTCATCGGCTCGATACCGATACCTCGGGCGTGATGGTCTTCGCGCTGACGCCCCACGCGCAGCGCCACCTTGGCCTGCAATTCGAGAAACGCCAGACGAAGAAAGCCTATCAGGCGCGGCTCTGGGGTGAGCTGGCCGAGAAGGAGGGGCGGGTCGATCTGCCGCTTTGTGTCGACTGGCCGAACCGTCCGCGCCAGCATGTCGATCACGAGAACGGCCGCCCCGCCCAGACCGACTGGCGGGTGATGCGCCATGAGGATGGCACGACGCGGGTGCGGCTGATGCCGATCACCGGGCGTAGCCACCAGCTGCGGGTGCATATGGCCGAGCTTGGCCATCCGATCCTCGGCGATCCGCTTTATGCCGAAGGGCCCGCGCAGGCGTTCGAGCGTCTGATGCTCCATGCCGAGACGCTGCGCTTTCGGCATCCCGATGGCGGGATGCATATGACTTTCACCGCGCCCGTTCCGTTCTGAAACCGATACAATCGCAGGTCTTTTCCCCGCCCGCGCGCGCAGGCATACTCCTGCGAGACTTATTGCGGAGAGCCCGATGCCCAAACCTTTGCGCCTTGGTGTGAATATCGATCACGTGGCCACCGTGCGGAATGCCCGCGGCGCGGCCTATCCCGACCCGCTGCGCGCCGCGCGTCTGGCCGAGCAGGCCGGGGCCGACGGAATCACAGCGCATCTGCGCGAAGACCGCCGCCATATCCGTGACGCCGATATCGATGCGCTGCGCGGCGGGATCGACATCCCGCTGAATTTCGAGATGGCCGCGACTCCCGAGATGCAGGAGATCGCGCTGCGTCATTTGCCCCATGCCTGCTGCATCGTGCCGGAAAAGCGCGAAGAGGTGACGACCGAAGGCGGCCTCGACGTCGCGGGCGATCTGTCGCGGCTGACCGATTACGTGGGGCCGCTCGTCGAGGCGGGCATCCGCGTGTCGATGTTCATCGGCCACGACCCGGCGCAGATCGAAGCCTCCGCCAAGATCGGCGCGCAGGTGATCGAACTGCATACGGGCCATTTCTGCGACATGCATTACACGGGCGATTTCGCCGCGCGCGACGCCGAGCTGGAGGCGCTGAAAGCAGGGGCGGCCTATGCCGACAGCCTCGGTCTGGAGGTTCATGCGGGCCACGGTCTCACCTATGAAACGGTCGAGCCGATCGCCGAGATGAAGCAGATCCGCGAGTTGAACATCGGCCATTTCCTGATATCCGAGGCGATCTTCGTCGGGCTCGGCCCCGCGATCGTGCATATGCGCAAGCTGATGGATGCGGCGCGGGGCTGAGGCGGCATGATCCTCGGCATCGGCACCGATCTCGCGAATATCGAGCGGATCGAGCGCACGCTCGAACGCTTCGGCGACCGCTTCCGCAATCGCGTCTTCACCGAGACCGAGCAGCGCAAGGCCGAGCGTCGGAAGGATGTGGCGGGCACCTATGCCAAGCGCTGGGCGGCGAAAGAGGCCTGTTCCAAAGCGCTTGGAACCGGGTTGCGCATGGGCATCGCTTGGAAGGATATGGCGGTCACGAATCTGCCAACGGGACAGCCCGTGATGCAGGTCACGGGCTGGGCGGCGGACCGGCTTAAGGAAATGACACCAGAGGGTTACGAGGCCGTCATCCATGTGACGCTGACCGATGACCACCCCTGGGCGCAGGCCTTCGTCGTGATCGAGGCCCGCAAGCTTTCTTGACTCGGGCGCGAGGCCGCGTATTGAGGCCAAGGAATTTTGAGGCAGGGTAAGAGATAATGGCGAAGAACAAGGCCGAGGGCGGTATCCTCGACACGATCAAGACGATTGTCTGGGCACTGGTGATCGCGGGGGTGTTCCGCACGCTGTTCTTCCAGCCCTTCTGGATTCCCTCCGGCTCGATGAAGGACACGCTGCTGATCGGCGACTTCCTCTTCGTGAACAAGATGGCCTATGGCTATTCGCGCTATTCCTGCCCGTTCTCGGCCTGCCCCTTCGACGGGCGCCTGCTGGCCAGCGACCCCGAACGCGGCGACGTCGTGGTGTTCCGTCACCCGACCAAGAACGTCGATTTCATCAAGCGTCTGATCGGCCTGCCGGGCGACAAGATCCAGATGATCAACGGCGTGCTGCAGATCAACGGCAAGGCGGTCGAGATGAAGCCCGAGCCCGATTTCGAGGAAGTCATGCAGCCGCAGGGCCCGCAGGGGCTGCTGCCGCGCTGCTCGAACGCGCCGGTGGGCATGGGCGATACCTGCATCAAGAAACGCTATGCCGAGACGCTGCCCAATGGCGTCACGCATGACATTCTGCAGATCAACAATGACGGCCCCGTGGACAACACGCCCGTCTACACGGTGCCCGAGGGCATGTATTTCTTCATGGGCGACAACCGCGACAACTCCGAAGACAGCCGCTTCCCGCAATCGGTGGGCGGTCTCGGCTTCGTCCCGAAAGAGAACCTGATCGGCCGGGCCGACCGGGTGATGTTCTCCTCGGCGGGTCGCTCGCTGTTCTACTTCTGGACCTGGCGTCCGGATCGGTTCTTCAAGGCGATCAATTGAAGCTAAGCGCGGAGATCAAGGCATTCGAGCAGCGCCTCGGGCACAAGTTCAAACGGCCCGAGCTGCTCGCGCGCGCGCTGACGCATAGTTCGATCTCCACGCCGACCCGGCCCGACAACCAGCGGCTGGAATTTCTGGGCGACCGCGTTTTGGGCCTCGTGATGGCCGAGGCTTTGTTCCTGGGCGATCGTGCCGCTTCCGAGGGCCAGATGGCGCCGCGCTTCAACGCGCTCGTGCGCAAGGAAGCCTGCGCCGATATCGCCCGCAAGATCGACCTTGGCGCGGTGCTGAAGTTGGGCCGGTCCGAGATGATGACCGGCGGGCGGCGCAAGTTGGCGTTGCTGGGCGACGCGATGGAGGCGGTGATCGCCGCCGTCTATCTCGATGGCGGGTTCGAGGCGGCGAAGGTGCTGATCCTGCGGCTTTGGGAAGACCGGCTCGACAGTGTCGAGGAAGACGCGCGCGACCCGAAAACCGCGCTGCAGGAATGGGCGCAGGCACGCGGTCTGCCGCCGCCGCGCTACGAGATCATCCATCGCGACGGTCCCGACCACGCCCCCAATTTTACCGTGCAGGTGACGTTGGAGAACGGTGCGCGCGAAACGGCGAAGGCCGGCTCGAAACGTCAGGGCGAGATGACGGCGGCGAAGACGCTGCTGAAACGTCTGGAAGACGGCGCCGAGGGCTAAGCCACGGCCCGGATCAGCCGCGAAGCGGCCCGGGCAGCGCCCGACCGCCCCCTCGGGCGGGCGCTTTCGACACTATCGCGCGCGGACAGCTCTTGCGGATTTTGCCCGATTAAGCGCAGACCACACAGGTATCCCGCCCACCCGGCGGTCAGCCGCTACTCTCCGCCACATGACAAGATGACTGGCAACGCGCGCCGTTATAAGCTACCCCGCGCCCCGTATCGCTTTCGCGTATCGCCAAAAAGGAACACCCATGACCACACGCGCCGGTTTCGTCGCCCTGATCGGAGAGCCCAATGCGGGCAAATCCACGCTGCTCAACGCGATGGTTGGCGCGAAGGTCTCGATCGTCACCCATAAGGTGCAGACCACCCGCGCCCGCATCCGTGGCGTCGCGATGGAAGGCCAGAGCCAGATCGTCTTCGTCGACACGCCCGGCATCTTCCGTCCGCGCCGTCGTCTGGACCGCGCAATGGTCAACGCGGCTTGGGGCGGGGCGGCCGATGCCGACATGATCGTGCTGCTGGTCGAGGCGCATCGTGGCCTCACCCCCGGCGTTGAAAGCATCCTCGAAGCCCTTCGCGAACGTGACGGCTCGCAGCCGGTGGCGCTTGCGATCAACAAGATCGACAAGGTGAAATCCGAGGAGCTTCTGGGCCTGACCGCGAAGCTCAACGAGGCGTATCAGTTCACCAAGACCTTCATGATCTCCGCCGAGCGTGGCTACGGCGTGCAGGACCTCAAGGAATGGCTTGCGGATGAGATGCCCGAGGGGCCGTGGCTTTATCCCGAAGACCAGATCGCCGACCTGCCGATGCGCATGATCGCGTCGGAGATCACCCGCGAGAAGCTGACGCTGCGTCTGCATGAAGAACTGCCCTACCAGCTGACCGTCGAGACCGAGAGCTGGGAAGAGCGCAAGGACGGCTCTGCGCGGATCGATCAGGTGATCTATGTCGCGCGCGACGGTCACAAGGGGATCATCCTCGGCAAGGGCGGCGAGACGATCAAGGCGATCTCGAAAGCCGCGCGCGAGGAGCTGATCGAATTTCTCGATCGGCCCGTGCATCTCTTCCTGCAGGTGAAGGTGCGCCCGAACTGGCTGGAAGAGGCCGAGCGCTATTCCGAGATGGGTCTCGACTTCAAGGACTCGAAGTGATGAGCGAGGGGCGTCTGACCACGGATTTCTGGGTCCGCGCCTATCTCAAGCGGCTGGAGCTGGCGAATATCCCGGCCTATGTCACCGCGCATGGGCAGGCGTCTTCTGGGGCCGTGCTGGTGAAATGCGCGCGGCTCGACGGGACCGCGCAAAGCTACGAGCGGCGCGCGGATCTGATGACGGGCAAAAGCGCGTGGATGCTGTTGCATGACGGGCCCGAGGCCGAAGTCGATGCCAGCATCCGCAAGCAACGCGGCTTCGACCCGGACCTCTGGGTGATCGAAATCGAGAGCCGCGACGGGCGCACGATGCTGGACGAGGACGGCCTCAGCGGCTGATCCCGAGACGGTTGAGACCGCGGCCCAAGGTCACGATCACCAGCCCGCCGATCCAGAAGGCCACGAGGAACTTCACGCACCACAGGCCCAGCCCGCCCCATCCGAGCCTGTCGAGGTTGAGGAAGAAATACGGGTAGAACCCGGTCTCCAGCCCCCGGATCACCGCATAGACGAGATAGACCAGCGGCCAGGCCAGCCAGATCACGGCGTGATGACTCGTCAGCCCGCCTTTTGGCGCGAAAGCCAGCCACCAGACCGGCACGAGGATCGGGGCGACCGTGTGATACAGTAGGTTCGAGACGTAATCGAGCCCGTGCAGCGGCGCGTCGCCAGCCAGCAGCAGGTGGTAGACCACGCCGACGATCAGGATCCACAGCACTAGCGCCGCGAGGAACGGCTTCGCCAGTGCCCGTTTGCGCCATGCCATCCAGCCGAAGGCGAGGCCCACCAGCGTATTCGTCCAGATCGTGAAGTAGCGAAACATCAGCCACAGGATGCCCAGCGGCACGGCAGCGTGGGGGTGTTCGGCCATGTTGTTGACGAAGCTCGCGCCAAACGCCGCCAATTCGACGAGGGCGATCAGGGCGGCGAAAAGGATTGAGGCGCGTTTCATGGGTGTGAAGCTAGTGCGGCGCGCGACGTCTGCGCAATTCACGAAGCCGCTTGCGCCGCAACGTCACGGAAAGGATAGTCCCTCGCATGGACTGGCAAGACCTCGGCACGATCCTCTCGGCACGACCGCATGGCGAAAGCTCGATGATCGTCGAGCTGTTCACCTCGGCGCATGGGCGACATGCGGGCGTCGTGCGCGGTGGAGCGTCGCGCAAGATGACGGGGATCTTGCAGCCGGGAAACCGGGTCACGGCGACGTGGCGCGCCCGGCTGGAAGATCACCTCGGCAGCTACACGATCGAGCCTTTGCAGAGCCGCGCGGTGATCCTGTCGGACCGGCAGGCGCTGGCCGGGCTGAATGCGGTGACGGCGCTTCTGCGGTTCACGCTACCCGAACGTGAGTCGCATGACGCGTTGTTCATGGCCTCCGAGGCGCTGTTCGACGCGATGGCCGAGGGCGGCGACTGGGTGCCGACCTATCTGCGCTGGGAGTTGGGGCTGCTGGAAGAGATGGGCTACGGGCTCGACCTGTCGCGCTGCGCGGTGACCGGATCGCGCGACGATCTGGCCTATGTCAGCCCGCGCTCGGGCCGTGCCGTCAGCCGGCAAGGGGCCGGGGAATGGGCGCCGAGACTGTTGCCGCTGCCGCTGTGCCTGTTGGGGCAGGGGCCCGCGAGCCTTGGCGAGATCGTGCAGGGGCTGCGGCTGACCGGGTTTTTCCTTGGCGAACGGATGGCGCCCGATCTGGGGGATCGCCCCTTGCCCGAGGCGCGGCAGCGTTTCGTGGATTTGCTGGGGCGAAGTGCGCGGTAGCTCATAAAGCCTGGCGCGGGGCGACTAGCCCCGGGCCGCGCCCGACCCTCCCCCCGGGAGGGCGCATTGGCGATGTCATCACGGGCACGTAACGCGTACTGGCTTGCGAGATAAAGCGCCAAGCCACGGGCGGAGTACAGCGCCCACCCAAGGGTCGGGCGCAGCCCTCACCTTAAGCTCAAGGCCGCTCGCGATCGTCCAGCAGCAGCGTCAGCAGCGCCAGATCGAGCCAGCGCCCGAACTTCTTGCCGACCTGTGGCATCAAGCCGACCTGCGTGAAGCCCAGCCGCTCGTGTAGCCGGATCGAGCCCTCATTCGCAGCGTCGATCGCGCCGACCATGACGTGAAATCCGCCCTCTTTGGCACGCGCGATCAGCGCTTCCATCAGCTTCGCGCCTTTGCCGCCCGCGCGGTGGTCGCGGTGGACATAGACGGAATGCTCGACGCTCAGGTGATAGCCGTCATGGGGGCGGAACGGGCCGAAGCTCGCATAGCCCACGGCACGCCCGTCTTCCTCCCAGACCAGCACCGGATAACCCGCCGCCTGCCGATCCGCGATATAGGCGCGGCGGTTCTCGGGGCCGACCTCGATCTCGTTCCAGATCGCGGTCGTGTTGCGCACCGCGTCATTGTAAATCTCGGTGATCGCCTCTGCGTCTTGCGGTCTTGCGTCGCGGATCATCTGCGCCCCTCCAGTTCCTCGCGCCAGATTTGGCCGCGAAACCGGGCGAGCGCAACGCTATTTCTGCACGATGAAATGTCCGGTGCGGCGCACGGCCTCGGCGGCGGACACGAACTCTACCCCAAGATCGCGGGTCGCGGCCTCGTGGCTGAGGTGCATCTTCATCCCCAGCATCGGCTTGATCAGCGCGATCTGCTCGTCGAACAGCGCGAGGATCGAGACGATCCAGTTCGGCGCCTTCCGCGTCGGGATCTTGCGCTCGGGGAACTCGGCCTTCAGCACCTTCGCCATCTCGAGGAAGGACATGAAGCTTTCCGCGCAGACATAGCGGCGGCCGATGCTCTCGGTTCGGTCGAGCGCGGCGACATGGCAGGCGGAGACATCGGCGACATCGACCACCGGAATATCGAATTCCGGCGCCATCGGGTCCTTGCCCGCCATCAGCCGCTCGATCACCGCGACGGACGAGCCGGTATGGCGATCCATCGGCGTGCCGCAGACGAGGCCGGGATTGATCACCGTCAGACGCATCTCGTGATGATCTTCGATGAATTCCCACGCCGCTTCCTCGGCGAAAATCTTCGAGCGCGTATAAGGGCTGCAGGTCGGCGCGCGCGGGTTCGACCAATCGCGCTCGGTGATCGGGTCGGAGGTCACGCCATGCATCACCGCCTCCATCGAAGACGTCTGGATCACGCGGGTCACACCGGCGGCCTGCGCCGCAGCCAGCACCCGCTTGGTGCCCTCGACCGCAGGCTGGATCACCTCGGCCTCGTTCTTAGGTTTGCTGAGCGGGAAGGGGGAGGCGGTGTGGATCACGGCGTCGACCCCCGCCATCGCCGCGTCCCAGCCCTTGTCCGCCATCAGATCGGCCTCGACGAAGCTCAGCCGTTCCAGCGCTTCGGGGCCAAGGTCGCTCAAGGCGGCTTTCACCTCTTCGCCGCGGCTGGCCTTGCGCAGCGTGCCGCGCACGATCTCGCCCTGCGCCAGAAGGTCATAGGCAATGCGTTTGGCGATGAAGCCGGTGATGCCTGTGACCAGAATTGTGCGAGCCATGCGCCCTCCATTGTGCTGAACCTCGTCGTTCAGCTTGCGGGGGCGTTGGGCGGGTGTCAAATCAGAACGGGGCGATACGAGATTTGCCCGTATCGCCCCGTTGGAAAGAGTTGTTCTGGTTCAGCCCAGCAGTCTGCGCGCGATCACCTGCGCCTGAATCTCGGCGGCACCCTCGAAGATGTTCAGGATGCGCGCATCGCAGAGGATACGGCTGATCTGGTATTCCAACGCGAAGCCGTTGCCGCCATGGATCTGCAGCGCGTTGTCCGCTGCCGACCACGCCACCCGCGCGCCCAGCAGTTTCGCCATGCCAGCTTCCAGATCGCAGCGATGGCCGTGATCCTTTTCCCAGGCCGAGAAATAGGTCAACTGGCGGGCGATCATCGTCTCCACCGCCATCATCGCGAGCTTCGACGACACGCGCGGGAATTCGATCAGAGACTTGCCGAATTGCTTGCGGTCGATCGCGTATTGCATCCCGATCTCCAGCGCCGATTGCGCCACACCCACGGCGCGGGCGGCGGTCTGGATGCGGGCGGATTCGAACGTCTCCATGAGCTGCTTGAAGCCCTTGCCCTCTTCGCCGCCCAGAAGGTTCTCGCCCTTCACGCGGAAATTGTCGAAGCCGAGCTCGTATTCCTTCATGCCGCGATAGCCGAGCACTTCGATCTCGCCGCCGGTCATGCCCTCGGTGGGGAAGGGGTTGTCATCGGTGCCCGGCGTCTTCTCGGCCAGGAACATCGACAGACCTTTGTAATTGTCGGTGGCGGGATCGGTGCGCGCGAGCAGCGTCATCACATGGGTGCGCTGCGCATGGGTGATCCACGTCTTGTTGCCGGTCACCAGCCAGTCGTCGCCATCCTTGACCGCGCGGGTGCGCAAGGAGCCCAGATCCGAGCCGGTATTCGGTTCGGTGAACACGGCGGTCGAGAGGATCTCACCGGTGGACAGCCCCGGAAGCCATTTCTGCTTCTGCTCCTCGGTGCCGCCGCAGATGATCAGTTCGGCCGCGATCTCGGACCGGGTGCCGAGCGAGCCCACACCGATATAGCCGCGCGAGAGTTCCTCGGTCACGACGACCATCGAGGCTTTCGACAGGCCGAGCCCGCCATATTCTTCCGGAATGGTCAGGCCGAAGACGCCCAGTTCGGCCAGTTCCTCGATGATCTCCATCGGGATCAGCTCGTCCTTGAGGTGCCATTCATGCGCGTTCGGCTTCACGCGGTCCTCCGCGTAGCGGTAGAACTGCTCGCGGATCATTTCGAGGTCTTCGTCGAGACCCGACTGCCCGAAGATCGAGCGGCCCTGAACGTCGCGCATCAGCTCGACCAGACGCATCCGGGCGGCGTTGGAATTGCCTTGCGCGATCAGTTTCGCGGCGGCCTCGGACGGGGTCCAGCTGACGCCCATATCGGCAAGGCGCACCATCTCGCCCTGGTTCATCTGGATGCCGCCCACGATCTGCGCGAGATATTCGCCGAAGCCGATCTGCACGATCAGCTTCTCCATCTCGCCCAGTTTGCCTTCCTCGTCCAGACGTGCGGCCCAGCCGTGCAGCTGCTTGAGCGACTGCTGGTAGGTGGTCAGCCAAGCAAGGCCATGGGCGCGGTATTGGTTCGCCTCGAGCGCGGCGCCGGAAATGCGGCCGTCTTTCTCGGTTGCGGCGCGCAGGCTCGCGGTCGCGTCGGAGACCAGCGCCTCCAGTTCGGGCAGACTCGCCTCCGCAAGGCCCATCAGGTCGTCCAGAATGATCGTCGTCGGCATATCGGCCCCGTCATGTGCCATGAGTCGGCTCCTTATTCTGCAGTTGCAGCCTGTCTAGTTACTTCGCAACCGCAGCGCAATAAAAATTCGCCAGTGGCGACGATTGCGACGGATAATGTCGCGGAGGTTGTCAGCGCGGTCGGGTATCCGCCTGATTTCACGTCGCTTCACGGCTGTATCCCGCCGCGTAACCCGGTAGAAGCGACGCGGGACACAGAAGGGAACGCGCATGTTCGGGATGGAAGTTTGGCAAATATTCGCGGCGCTTGGCGTCACGCTTTTCGCAGGTTTCGTGAAAGGCGCGGTCGGTTTCGCGATGCCGATGATCATGCTGTCGAGCTTCGCGTCCTTCCTGCCGCCGCATCAGGCGCTGGCGCTTTTGATCCTGCCGACGCTGGTGACCAACGTGATGCAGGCCTTCCGTCAAGGGGTCGGCGCGGCGGTGGGGTCGATCAAGAATTACCGGCTGTTCATCGCGATGATCATCGTCTTCATCCCAATCAGCGCGACCCTCGTCGACGTGATCCCGCAGCCGGTGATGTACGCGCTTTTGGGCGGACCGATCCTCGCCTTCTCGATCTGGCAGATCTCGGGACGTCAGATCCCGATGCCGAGCCGCCACCGTGCGGTGACCGAGACGGGGCTGGGCATCGTCGCGGGGCTCTATGGCGGGATTTCCGGGATCTGGGGGCCGCCGCTGATCATCTACCTGATCTCGATCGACGCGCCGAAACAGGAGGCCGTGCGCATCCTTGGCGTCGTCTTCCTCACCGGGGCGATCATCCTCACCGGCTCGCATCTGGTCTCGGGCGTGCTGAACGCGCAGACGATCCCGCTGTCGCTTCTGATGATCCTGCCCGCGCTGGCGGGGATGAAGCTGGGCTTCAAGGCGCAGGACCGGCTCGATCCGGTGCGCTTCCGGTGGTGGACACTGATCCTGCTGAGCGTGGCCGGGCTGAACCTTCTGCGCCGTGCGCTGATGGGTTAAGCCACGAAGGGGCGCAGCCCCTGACGGCGGGCGGAGGCCAGCGTCTTCGCCTCATAGCCCGAGACGATCTTTCGCACCGGCTTGCGATGAAGCGGTACCCCGCCTTCGCGCACCAGCCCCGCAAAGGCCGTCGTCGCCGCCAGAAGCGGTTGCCGGGCGAGCCGCCCGATATGCAGGCTCTCCAGCTTGCAGCCATCCGCCATCAGCAGGTGATGGCCGCCCAGGAGCAGCCCGTGCCATTCCAGAACGCCCGGGCAATCGGGTTGCAGCGCAGCGCAGCCATCGGCCAGCGAGCGCGCCTCGATGAGCACCTCGTCCTCGCCGAAGATGAAATCCACCGACGGCCCGCTCAGCGCCACGCGGTGCTGCGGCATGACCCACAGATCCTGCCGCGCCGAGAAGACCGGCGCACAGAGTTTCACCGGACGCAGATGCCCGATCGCAGGCAGGCTGACCCGCCCCGACCACAGGACCGGCTGCGGTCCGGCATCGACGGTCTCGACCAGATCGCCCGCGCGCAGCCGCGCGGCAGGCACCACGCCCTCCGGCGTCTGAATCGGGGTCGCGGGGGCGAAACAGCCCGCTGGTCCCAAGGGTTGCAGATGATCGCCAAGCGCCAGCCAGTCGACGCGCGGCCCGATCCGCGCGGGCCCCGCCGGATCGATCAGGGCCGCGGCCTCGTCACGGGTCAGCGGCAGCGGCGCCACGCCCGCCTGCTGCCGGATCGTGCGCTGGTCGAGCGCCTCCAGCGTCAGCAGGCTTTCGCGCCCCGGCCCGTCCCAGCGCCATGTGAGCCGCATCCGCCCACCGGTCAGCCGCTCCTGTGTGGCGTCGATCGAGATCGCATGGACCGCCGAGCCGCGCCGCTGCGCCAGCACGATGCGCCCGTCGACATCGAGATTGAGCGAGAGGAAATTCCGCCAGCCTTCGCGCTGATGCAGATGGATCAATGGCAGGGGCGATTGCTCGCCGCGCATCAGGGTGAATTCCAGCATCAGGCTGCCGCGTGCGAGCAGCTCCGGCAGTCTGCGCTCGTCGAACCTGACCGCGCCGCGATGTGCGATCTGCGCACCGATCCAGCCCTGCTGCGCCCTCATCCGCGACGCTCCGAATGCTGCCTTGATCCCATGCCTGTCTCCGCGCCCGGGGAAGCCGACAAATGCCGATCACGCCGCGCGAAAAATCTGCGCGGCTCTCTGCCATGTCGTGTTCCGGGCTTCGCCCTGCTCGATATGCCCGATTCCGGGCTTTTGCTTTTGACATATCATGGCACCGCGACCTGCCTTTGGGTAGCCCCTGTCTCTGCGTCACATGCGCCCGGTGTCGAGCCTGCAACAGCCATTGCCCCGAGGGCTTCGGCGCTCTAAGCCTGTAGCGCTGAAAAGGAGTGCCCATGACGACCGATCCCATCCGCCTGAGCGCCGATCTGATCCGCTGCCCCTCGGTGACCCCGGAGGAGGGTGGCGCGCTGGTCTTGCTGGAAGGCCTGCTGAGCGGGGCGGGCTTCACCTGCACCCGCGTCGATCGCAACGGCACGCCGAACCTCTACGCGCGCTGGGGCGCGAAGGGGGCGGCGAAAAGTTTCGGCTTCAACGGGCACACGGATGTCGTGCCGGTGGGCGATGCCGCGGCCTGGACGCATGATCCCTTCGGCGCCGAGATCGTCGACGGCGTAATGTGGGGGCGCGGGGCGACCGACATGAAGACCGCCGTGGCGGCCTTTGCCGCGGCGGCGGTGGATTTCGTGACCGAGACGCCGCCCGACGGCGCGGTGATCCTCGCCATCACCGGCGACGAGGAGGGCCCGGGCCGTGACGGCACGCGGGCGCTTCTGGATTGGATGACCGCCGAGGGCGAGGCGATGTCGGTCTGCCTCGTCGGCGAGCCGACCTGCCCCAATGAGATGGGCGAGATGATGAAGATCGGGCGGCGCGGCTCGCTCAGCTTCTATATCGAGGCCGAGGGCGTGCAGGGCCATGCCGCCTATCCGCATCGCGCGAAGAACCCGCTGCATGCGCTGGTCGATCTGCTGGGCCGGATGACCGCAGAGCCGCTCGATCACGGCACCGATCATTTCCAGCCGTCGAGCCTGCAGATCACCACCATCGATTGCGGCAACCCGGCCAATAACGTGATCCCGGCCAAGGCCCGCGCGACCGTGAATATCCGCTTCAACGACGCCCATACCGGCGAGGGGCTGATCGCCTGGGCCGAGGCGATGGCCTCCGAGATCGCCGCCGAGACCGGTATCCGTATCGCGCTCAACCCCGATATCTCGGGGGAGAGCTTCGTCACGCCGCCCGGTCCCTTCGTCGATCTCGTCGCGAAATCGGTCGAGGCGGAAACGGGCCGCGCACCGGAACTGTCCACCTCGGGCGGCACCTCGGATGCGCGCTTCGTGAAGGATCACTGCCCTGTCGTGGAATTCGGCCTCGTCGGCGCGACGATGCATCAGGTGGACGAACGTGTGCCGCTCGATCAGATCGAAGCCCTCACGCGCGTCTATGCCCGCATATTGAGAGACTATTTCGCATGATCAAGATCGAGCCGGTCACCGATTACACCCCCTGCCACGCGCTGCGCCGGGCGGTGTTCATCGAAGAACAGGGCATCCCGGAGCCCGAGGAATGGGACGATCTCGACGATCAGGCGATCCATCTGCTTGCCAGCGAGGAGGGCACGCCGCTCGGCACCGCACGGCTTTTCCGCAAGGAGGAGACCGGCAAGATCGGTCGCATCTGCGTGGCGAAATCCGCGCGTGGCACCGGGCTTGGCGCGGCGCTGGTGCGCGACGCCTGCGAACGGTTCGCGGAGATGGGCTGCACCCGCGCCCATCTCTCGGCCCAGAGCTACGCGATCCCGTTCTACGAAAAGCTCGGCTTCGTGCCCTACGGCGAAGATTACGACGACGCGGGCATCCCGCATCGCGATATGGAAAAGCCGCTTTAGCTTCCTCTTGGCGAAAATATCCCGGGGGGCGCGTCAGCGCGGGGGCAGAGCCCCCTCCGCCTAAGCCATGCACGCCTGCGCACGCGAGGGCAGCGCCCCCTCGACACCCAGAATTAGCGCCACACTCTTTGAGTGACGCCCCTCACGCCCCATGTTAGGCAAACCCATGAGCAAACCCGCCCCCATCCCCTCGCGCCAGCAAATTCTCGACTGGCTGAACGACAACCCCGACCAAGGGGCCAAGAGCGATATCGCGCGGGCCTTCGGTGTGAAGGGGCAGGCGAAGATCGAGCTGAAGCGCATTCTCAAGGACATGGCCGAGGAAGGCCTGATCGAGAAGCGCCGCCGCAATTTCCGCGATCCCAACGTGCTGCCGCCGGTGTCCGTGCTGCGCGTGATGCGCGAGGACAGCCAAGGCGACCAATGGGCCGAGCCTGCGGAATGGACTGGCGACGGGCCTGCGCCGCTTGTGCTCTTCGTTCCGAAGGACGGCGATCCCACGCTGGCCGAGGGCGACCGTATCCTCGGCCGCCTGACCCCGGTCGAGGATGAGGATTACGGCTACGAGGCGCGGCTTATCCGCAAGATCGGGCAGGCCTCGCATCGCATCGTCGGCATCTTCCGCAAGAATGCCGAGGGCGGGCGGATCATGCCGATCGACAAGGGTGTCGGCAATGAATGGCAAGTGCCGGCGGCGGTCACGCAGGGCGCAAAGGATGGCGAGCTGGTCGAGGCGGAACAGACCGGGCCGCGCGGGCGCATGGGCCTGCCCAAGGCGCGCGTGATCGAGGTGCTGGGCGATCCGTCCGCGCCGAAGGCCGTGTCGCTGATCGCGATCCATCAGCATGGCATCCCCGACGATTTCCCCGATGCGGTCGTGGCCGAGGCCGATGCCGCAGAGCCCGCGCCTTTGGGGGATCGCGAAGACCTCCGCAAGCTGTCTTTCGTCACGATCGACCCGGCGGATGCGCGCGACCGCGACGATGCGGTGCTGGTGATCCGCGATGACGATCCGAAGAACGAGGGCGGCTTCCTGATCTGGGTCGCGATCGCCGATGTGGCGCATTACGTGACCCCGGGCTCCGAGCTGGACCGCGAGGCCCGCAAGCGCGGCAACTCCACCTATTTCCCCGACCGCGTCGTGCCGATGCTGCCCGATAGCCTCTCGGGCGATCTGTGCTCTCTGCACGAGAACGTGGACCGTGCGGTGCTGGCGGTGCGGATGAAGATCGACGCGCAGGGGCGCAAGGTCTCGCATCGCTTCACGCGCGGGATGATCCGTTCGGTCGGCTCGCTGGAATACGGGCAGGTGCAGTCGGCGCGCGACGGCAATCCGGACGAGAAGACCGAAGATATGGTCGAGGAGATCATCGACCCGATCTACGAGGCTTACGAGGCGCTCAAACATGCCCGCGCGATCCGTCAGCCGCTGGAGCTGGACCTGCCCGAGCGGCAGATCGTGATCGACGACGATGGCCATGTCGCCTCGATCCGGTTCAAGGAGCGGCTCGACGCGCATAAGCTGATCGAGGAGTTCATGGTGCTGGCCAATGTGGCCGCCGCCGAGGAACTGGAAAAGCTGCGCCGTCCGCTGCTGTATCGTGTTCACGAAGAACCCAGCCTCGACAAGATCGAGAGCCTGCGCGAGGTTGCGCAGGCGTCGGGCTTCACGCTGGCGAAGGGGCAGGTGCTGCAGACCGCGCATCTGAACAATCTGCTCAGCCAGTCCGAGGGGTCCGAGTTCGACGAGCTGATCAATATCTCGACGCTGCGCTCGATGACGCAGGCCTACTACGCGCCGACGAATTACGGCCATTTCGGCCTCGCGCTGCGCTCCTACGCGCATTTCACCTCGCCGATCCGGCGCTATTCGGACCTGATCGTGCACCGCGCGCTGATCCTGGGCCATGGCTGGGGCAAGGACGGGTTGAGCGCGTGGGATATCGAGAATCTCGAGGACACCGCGAAGCAGATTTCCGATACCGAGCGCCGCTCGATGGTGGCCGAGCGCGACACGACCGACCGCTATCTGGCGGCTTACCTGTCGGATCGCGTGGGCAGCGAGTTCACTGGCCGCATCTCGGGCGTGCAGAAATTCGGCGCCTTCGTGAAGCTCGACGAGACCGGCGCGGACGGGCTGATCCCGATCCGTGAGATCGGGCGCGAGTTCTTCCATTTCGACCGCGAGGCGCAGGAGCTGGTGGGCTCGGATACCGGGATGGTCATCACCATCGGGCAGCGCGTCAGGGTGCGGCTGTCCGAGGCCGTGCCGATCACCGGCGGGCTGATGCTGGAGCTGCTGGAAGTCGAAGGACAGGGGATGCCCTCTGGCGACGGCAAGCGCCGCAAGGGCCGCCGTCCCGGCACGCGTCCGCCGCGCAAAGGTCCCGGCAAGGGCCCGCGCAAACCGGCCCGCGACGCTGCCAAGAAGAAGGCGGTCGCGCGCAAGGTGAAGCGCACGCGCAAGAGCTGAGGCTTACAGCATCCACTCGATAGGCAGGCGCTGCGCGATCCAAAGGAAGATGCGGTGCGAGAAGGGTACGCCCGGCTCGCGCTTGCGCACGCCATGTCCGGGGCGCGACCAGCGCAATTGCTGCGCACGGGTGAGGCGCAGACGCCATGCGCGGGCGGGGATGAATTCCTTGAAGGTCTCGGAGATTTCCGTGGCGATCTCGGGCGCGTTGATCACGATGCCGAGCTCGGTATTCAGGCGCATCGAGCGCGGATCGAAGTTGAACGAGCCGATGAAGACCCGCGCGCGATCCACCGCGAAAACCTTGGCGTGCAGCTTGTTGCGCGAGAAGGGCGAGGTGCCGCGAATGTCGGAGCCAAGCAGCCGCTCGCGCCGGTTGCGCTCGCTCGGGCGGCGGTCTTCGGCATCGGCGGCGTATTCGTAAAGCTCGATGCCTGCGCGCAACAGCCCCTTGCGGCGATGTGCATAGCCGGAATGGACCAGCGCCACATCGGTCGCGGCATAGGAATTCGTCAGCACCTTGATGGTCGCCCCCGATTGCGCGATCCGCTTGAGATAGCGCACCCCCGTCCGCGTCGGGACGAGGTAGGGCGTGACGAGAACCAGTTCCTCCAGCGGTTGCCCCAGGGCGCGCACCAGATATTGCCAGAGCAGTTTGCGCCCCTGCAGAAGTCCGTGGATTTTCGACGGGTGGTCGTAGATCAACTGCGCCTCGGCGAAGATCACCCGCGCCTTGCCTGACAGCAGCCGCGACGTCCGGTCTGGATGCTGTAGGTCGTCCGCATAACGCTTCGCCTCGGGCTCCGAGAGGCGGACCTCTTCGGTCTTGATGATGGTCTCGGCCTCTTTCGCCTCGCAGCCGCCCAGCATCTTTTCCGCCGGGATCGCGGGGGGCGCGTTCCAATAGAGGTCGAACTGCTTGCCGATCTGCGCCAGAACCGGACCCGCGACGGCGACGTCGAGATCCATGTAGAGGCCGCTTTCGGAGAGGCTGTTGAAATAGTCGTCGCCGATATTGCGCCCGCCGAGGATCGCCATCCGCCCATCCGCGATCATCGCCTTGTTGTGCATCCGGCGGTTCAGGCGGCGGAAATCGGACAGGTAGCCCAAGAAGCGCGCGGTCCGGATCGGGAAGGGGTTGAAGAGGCGCACGTCGACATTGGGCAACTGGTCGAGGGCTGCCAGCGTGCGGTCCATCCCCGCCGTGCCGTTGTCGTCGATCAGCAGACGGATATGGACCCCGCGCTTGGCGGCCTTGCGCAGCGCGCCGAGCATGATCGCGCCCGCGGTGTCGTTCTGCCAGATGTAGTATTGCAGATCGAGCGAGACCTCCGCCGCGTCGATCAGTTCCAGCCGCGCCGCCAGCGCGTCGAGCGGATCTGCGAGCAGCTGGACCGCGCTCTTTGTCTCAATTCCAGCGAGCCGGTTCTGCAACGCCATCGCGAAGCGCCCGGTTTCGGGGGCGAGTTGCATATGGGACTTGGGGAACGGGCCTTTCGGACGCCGATGCGACAGCCGTGCGACGATCAGCGTCACACCGGCCAGCGCGATGAGGCCAGCGATCAGGGCGAAGCCCAGAATATGAAGCAGTTCCAGTTTCATGGCTGGCATCATGTAGGCGGTTCAAGGGTTTAGGAAAGTGGGCTTCGCGCATGAAAAAGGCCGACGTGATCGCCGGCCTTCTTAAAAATCTCGTGTTCCGGGTTCAGCGGATCAGCCGATCGCGGCGGCTTTCACGTCGTCGTCGATATAGGGCACGTATTGCGCGAAGTTGTCCGAGAACATCTCCACCAGCTTCTGCGCCTGCGCATCATAGGCCGCCGCGTCGTCCCAGGTGCGGCGCGGGTCCAGAAGCACGTCCGAGACGTTCGGGACCGAGACCGGAACTTCGAAGCCGAAGTTGGGGTCCTTGCGGAACTGCACGTCATGCAGCGAGCCGTCGAGCGCGGCTTTCAGCAGCGCACGGGTCGCCCGGATCGGCATCCGCGAGCCGGTGCCGAACGCGCCGCCAGTCCAGCCGGTATTCACCAGCCAGCACGACGCGCCGGTGTTGCGGATCTTCTCTTGCAGCAGCTTGCCGTAGACCTCGGGGCGACGCGGCATGAAGGGCGCGCCGAAGCAGGTCGAGAAGGTCGGGAGCGGCTCGACCACGCCGACCTCGGTGCCCGGGGTCTTCGAGGTGAAGCCCGACAGGAAGTGGTACATCGCCTGCGCCGGGGTCAGCCGCGCGATGGGCGGCAGGACACCGAAGGCATCGCAGGTCAGCATGATCACGTTCTTGGGCTGGCCCGCCATCGCGGTATCCGAGGCGTTCGGAATGTAATGCAGCGGATAGGCGCAGCGCATGTTGTCGGTGATCGAGTTGTCGTTGAAGTCCAGCTCCAGCGTCTCCTCGTCGAACACCATGTTCTCGACCACGGTGCCGAACATGGAGCAGGTGTTGTAGATCTCCGGCTCGGCTTCTTTCGAGAGGTTGATCGTCTTGGCGTAGCAGCCGCCTTCGAAGTTGAAGATGCCGTTATGCGACCAGCCATGCTCATCATCGCCCACGAGGATGCGCGAAGGATCGGCCGAGAGCGTCGTCTTGCCGGTGCCCGAAAGCCCGAAGAAGACCGCCGCGTCATCGGGATCGTCGATCGCGTGGTTGGCCGAGCAGTGCATCGCCATGATGCCTTCGCCAGGCAGGATGTAGTTGAGAAGGGTGAAAACGCCCTTCTTGTTCTCACCCGCATAGGCGGTGTTGCCGATCAGGATCGTCTTCTTCTCGAAGTTCAGCGCGATCACGGTCTCCGAGCGGCAGCCGTGCTTCTCGGGATCGGCCTTGAAGCTCGGGCAGTTGATGATCGTCCATTCCGGGTTGAACGCGTCGAGCTCCTCACGCTCGGGGCGGCGCAGCATGGTGCGCAGGAACAGCCCGTGCCAGGCCATTTCCGCCACGAGGCGCACGTCGAGCCGATGCTCGGGATCGGCGCCGCCGAAGAGGTCCTCGACGAAGTAATCCTTGCCTTTCATATGCTCCAGCATGTCGGCATGGAGGCGGTCGAAGGCTTCGGGCTCCATCGGGGAATTGTTCTCCCACCAGATGCTGTCTTCGACCGAGGCGGTGCGCACGACGAACTTGTCTTTGGGCGACCGGCCCGTGTGTTTCCCGGTGGTGCAGTAGAAGGCGCCACCCTTGCCGAGCGTACCTTCGTCGCGCTTGATCGCTTCTTGGATCAGCGCCGGTTCCAGCAGGTTATAATAGACATTCCCGAGACCTTCGATGCCTTGATCTTCCAGCCGTTTCGCGGGGTTAACGCGTCCAATGTCCATCTGATGCTCCCGATGCCGTCGCGCGGCGTTCACAGGGTTATTCCCGGCGCGTCGGGGCCTCGAAGCGCCGATCCGAGCAACAATGTTACCCGGATGGATCGCCTATAGCATGACAATTTTGCGAAGGAACAGAATGGATAGGGGGAGTTAGCGCAACCATTTCTAGGTTTAGCGCAATCACGGCGAAATGTCGCGGAAAGGTGAGGCAAATTAGTCAAAGGTTCGGAAATTCTGGCTCTGATGATTCGCGAAACCTTGGTGATTCGCAGCTTTTTGTTGATTTGAAGGCAACGAACGCGGAATATGCGTGTAATAACTATAAAGTAGCAGTGAAGGGATATTCCGACATGTCGAGAATCGCGCTGGTCGACGACGACCGCAATATTCTGACCTCTGTCTCGATGACGCTCGAGGCCGAAGGTTACGATGTCGAAACGTATAACGATGGACAGGCTGCATTCGACGCGTTCACCAAGCGTCTCCCGGACATGGCGGTTCTGGATATAAAGATGCCGCGAATGGACGGCATGGAGCTGCTGCAGCGGCTTCGCCAGAAGACCGCGATGCCGGTGATCTTCCTGACCTCCAAAGACGACGAAATCGACGAGGTTCTGGGTCTGCGCATGGGCGCGGACGACTACGTCAAGAAGCCGTTCTCGCAGCGTCTTCTGGTCGAACGCATCCGCGCGCTGCTGCGCCGGCAGGAAGCGATCTCGACCGGCGAGGTCGCCTCGACCGAAGACACCAAGGTCATGGTGCGCGGCTCGCTCGAGATGGATCCGCTGCGCCACGCGGTGACGTGGAAGAGCAAGGACGTCACGCTGACCGTGACCGAATTCCTGCTGCTTCAGGCGCTCGCTCAGCGGCCCGGTTTCGTGAAATCCCGCGATCAGCTGATGGACGTGGCTTACGACGATCAGGTCTATGTGGACGACCGCACGATCGACAGCCACATCAAGCGCCTACGCAAGAAGATGCGCAGCGTCGATGATGAATTCACGGCGATCGAGACTCTCTACGGCATCGGATACCGGTATAACGAAGAGTGATGCTACGTAGATGAGTATTGCCGGGAAGATCGGATTGGCTCGAAAGCGCTCCTCAAACTTCGCCCGTCACGCGCCGGAAACGGAAGTCGTGCTCGGTGAGGATTGGGTCGGCCCGGCCGATATCGTCGACGACGACCTGCGCAAGGGTCGGGCGCGGCGGTCGATGTTCTCGCTCAACCGTTCGCCACTGGCGCGCAAGATCATCACCTTCAACCTGTTGGCGATGATCGTGCTGGTGACCGGCGTGCTCTACCTCAACCCGTTTCGCGACAGCCTCGTGCTGCAGCGCGAGAGCGGGCTGGTGAACGAGGCGCAACTGGCCGCCGACGTGTTCGAGGCGCAGCTTCCGGCGGGGGCTCCGGTCAATCTGGCGGCGGGAGACGGGCTCGACCCGCTCGCGACGATCCGCGGGATGGAGCTGCCCGAGGGCGCCGATCTCTACCTGTTCGATCCAAGTGCGGCGCTGCTTGGCACGACGACCACGGGCGACCGCGCGCCGGTCGAAGAGGTCGATGGGCTCAATTTCGACAAGCGCTCCACCGTGCTCAGCGATTTTCTCGGTCAGATCTGGGACTCGATCGCGGGTCTGTTCGAGCGCGGTGGCGGCACCGCCGCCGATAGCGCGCTCGACATGGTGCGCGATCTGGTGCCCTCGGCGCTGGATGGCCGCACCAAGATCGCCTCGCAGAAGAATGCCGCCGGAGAGACCATCTTCGCCGTCGCCACGCCGATCCGGCAGGGCGATCGCGTCGTGGGCGTGGTCGGGCTGATCTCCGTTGCGGGGCAGATCGACGCGCTGGTCCGCGTCGAGCGCGAGCAGGTGCTGCAGATGTTCGTGATCGCGATCATCGTCTCGATCGGGCTTTCGCTGGTGCTGGCCTCGACCATCGCCAATCCGCTCTCCGACCTCGCCGCGGCCGCCGAAATCGGGCGCGACAAGAATGCGCGCAAGATGGCGCCCGCCCGGGTGCGCATCCCCGACCTGACCGCGCGACCTGACGAGATCGGGCGGCTATCGGGCGCAATGCGCGGCATGGTCGGCGCGCTTTACGAACGCATCGATGCGAACGAACAGTTCGCCGCCGACGTCGCCCACGAGATCAAGAACCCGCTGGCCAGTCTGCGCTCTGCCGTGGCCTCGCTGCATATGGTCAAGAAGGAGGAGCAGCGCACCCGCCTTCTGGAAGTCATCGATCACGACGTGCGCAGACTGGATCGTCTTGTGAGTGACATTTCCAATGCATCGCGGCTCGATTCCGAGCTGGTGAAAGAAGAGGAAGAGCGGTTCGACCTGATCAAGATGGTGTCGAATCTCAGCGAATTCCTCGGGCAGCAGGCGCGCGAGAAGGGCGTCGATTTCATTACCGACCTGCCGTCGCAATCTGTGGTCATCTCGGGGCTGGAAGCGCGTCTGGCGCAGGTCTTCGTGAACCTCATCACCAATGCGACCTCGTTCTGCGAAGAGGGCGACGCGGTGCGGGTCTGGGCACGCCAGCGCGACAATCGTGTGCTGGTCGTGGTCGAGGATACCGGGCCGGGCATTCCCGAAGAGGCGCTGACCAAGGTCTTCAAGCGGTTCTATTCGGAGCGTCCCGAGGGGCAGTTTGGCGATCACTCGGGTCTTGGCCTCGCGATTTCCAAGCAGATCGTCGAAGCCCATGGCGGCGTGATCTGGGCCGAGAATATCCGCCCCACCGATGCCGACCGGACCTCCGATCCTCTGGGCGCGCGTTTCGTCGTGGGCCTGCCGGTAAGCTGAATGACCGGGTCGGACGACCTCTCGACCAATCTCCATGCCAGTGCCGTCGCGCTCGACCCCGAGCGCGGCGTTCTCATTCGTGGCGCCTCAGGCAGCGGTAAATCCCTTCTCGCGTTGCGGTTGATGGCGCTGGGGGCGTCGCTAGTGGCCGATGACCGGGTCGACTTGCGGGTCGAAGATGGAGCGCTGATCGCAAGCGCACCGGAGACGATCGCGGGCCGGATCGAGGCGCGCGGCGTGGGTATCCTGCGCGCCGATCACCTGTCGCAAGCCCGCATCACTTTGCTGGTCGATCTCGACCGGGAAGAGGTAGAACGCTTGCCAACCTGTCGAAAAGACAGGGTGTTGGGGGTCAATCTGCCCCTTGTGCTGCGCGTGCAGCATGGTCATCTTGATGTGGCAATCTTGCAATGGCTGAAAGGGGGCCGATGGGCGTGACCCGATCCGATCCGGTATGGGCACAGGCTGGCCAGCGCGTCGTGCTGGTGACCGGCCCGTCAGGTGCGGGCCGCACGACTGCCATTGGCGCTTTGGAGGATCTGGGCTACGAGCCGATCGTCAACCTGCCGCTGAGTCTCGTGCCGCGCCTTCTCAAGGGCCATCTGACCGGCCCGGTCGCGCTTGGCGTCGATGTCCGCGGGCGCGATTTCTCGGCCGCGGCGCTGATCGAACTGGTCGATATGTTGACCAAGCGCCCGGATCTGCATCTCGACCTGCTCTATCTGGATGCACGTCCCGAAGTGCTCGAACGGCGCTATTCCGAGACCCGTCGCCGCCATCCGCTGTCGCCCGAGGAAGACCCCGGCGCAGGCATCGCGCAGGAGATGGACCTGCTCTCGCCGATCCGCATGCGCGCCGATGTCCTGATCGACAGCTCCGAGATGAGCCCGCATGATCTGCGCGCCGAGGTTGGGCGCTTCTTCGACACGGGCCGCACCGAGGCGCTCTCGGTCACGGTGAATTCTTTCAGCTACAAGCGCGGGGTACAGCGCGGGCTCGATCTGATGTTCGATTGCCGCTTCCTCGCCAACCCCCATTGGGAGCCCGAGCTGCGCGCGCTTGACGGGCGTGACGCGGCGGTCGCGGATTACGTCGCCGCCGATCCGCGCTTTGCGGAGTTCCACCAGCGCGTGCTCGATCTGCTGTTGTTCCTGCTTCCCGCCTATGTGGCGGAGGGCAAGGCTTACCTCTCGGTCGGCTTCGGGTGTACCGGGGGGCAACACCGCTCGGTTGCAATGACCGAGAGCATCGCCAAAGCGCTTGCGGAAGCAGGGTGGCGCGTGTCTAAACGTCATAGGGAATTGGAGCGTCTCGGCCATGCCGAGAACGAAGAAACGAAGGTGAGGTCGGGCGCGTGATCGGTATCGTGATCGTGGCACATGGTGGTCTGGCGCGCGAATATCTCGCCGCTATAGAGCATGTCGTGGGCCCGCAGCGCGGCATTCGTGCCATCACGATCGAGGACGATTACGACCGCGCGGGCAAGCAGGCGGAGATTCGCGCCGCCGCCGATGCGGTCGATGACGGCACCGGTGTCGTGGTTGTGACCGACATGTTCGGTGGCTCTCCGTCCAACCTGTCGCTGA
Source organism: Thioclava sp. DLFJ5-1 (assembly GCF_002020115.1). Classification (NCBI taxonomy): domain Bacteria; kingdom Pseudomonadati; phylum Pseudomonadota; class Alphaproteobacteria; order Rhodobacterales; family Paracoccaceae; genus Thioclava; species Thioclava sp. DLFJ5-1. The sequence continues at coordinate 191,271 of NZ_MPZU01000006.1, forward strand.
TGGCCTGCGAGGCGCGGGACCGCGAAATCATCTACGGTGCGAACCTGCCGCTGCTGATCAAGCTGGCGAAATCGCGCAGCCTCGCGGTCCATGCCGCGGTCGAGGCCGCGCTCGATGCGGGGCGAAAATATATCAATAGTTACAATGCCCAAGCGGGAGTGGTGAAATGTCCGTGACCCGCGAGTTGGAGATCGTGAACGAGAAGGGCCTGCATGCGCGCGCCTCTGCCCGTTTCGTCGAGGTCGTGGAGGATCATGACGCCCGTGCGACGGTGGCGAAGGATGGCCAGTCGGTCTCTGGCGACTCGATCATGGGGCTTTTGATGTTGGCAGCTTCGCGTGGAACCACTATTGAAGTGACGACAAGCGGGGCCGAGGCAGAGAAGCTCGCCGATGCGCTTCAGGCATTGGTGGCCGATAAATTCGGCGAAGGTATGTGACGCGCTCCGCACCCAGCGAGGGGGTTCGCCCAATGAACCAAGAGAGCGAGATCGCAATCGAAGCCGCGCAAGCCGTATCGCGACCCTATGACAAGCGTCGCCTGTCCTATGCGGGGACGTTTTCCAACCCGTTCAAGGTCGGTACGATCCGCACTTTGGAATGGCTGACCGCAAAGGCGCAGCTTCTGCATCTGATCCGCAAGTTCGAGAAGCGCGGCGCGCCGGTCGGGGCCGAGTTCTGGCCGCAGGCGCTCGATGTGATGGGGATCGATGTCACGACGCCCCCCGAGCAGATCGCCCATATCCCGAAAGAGGGCCCGCTGGTGGTCGTCGCGAACCACCCGCACGGGCTGGTGGACGGCATGGTGCTGGCCTACCTGATCGGCCAGGTGCGCGACGATTTCCTGATCCTCACCCGCTCGCTGCTGACCGGCATTCCCGAGGTCGAGCAATACATGCTGCCCGTGCCCTTCCCGCATGAGCCGAACGCCCGCGAAGACAGCCTCAAGATGCGCGCCGCCTGCATGGCGCAGCTCAAGCGTGGCGGCGTGGTGGTGCTGTTCCCGGCGGGGCAGGTGGCGCATTCCGAGACGCTGATGGGCCCGGTGATCGAGCAGGAATGGAACCCGTTCACCGCGAAAATGCTCGCCCGGTCGAACGCCTCCGTGCTGCCGATCCATTTCCCGGGGCAGAATTCGCGCGCCTATCAGATCGCCAACAAACTTAGCGCGACGGTGCGGCAGGGGCTGCTGCTCTATGAGATCAAACGCGCGCTGAACAAGCCGCAGAGCCCCGCGATTGGTCCGGCGAAGAGCGCAGACGAGATCGCCGAGGCGCTGCAGAACCCGCGCAAGTTCCTCGCGGACCTGCGGGCGGAAACGCTGGCGCTGTAAGGCGACTGGTGGAGGGGGCTCTACCCCCGCGGCTCCGCCGCCCCCCGGGATATTTTGAAAGAGCGAAGTCGCTTACGCGATCTTAACGGAACGCGGGGCAGTCTGCATTCGCGGTACAGGCGGGGACGCCGATGGCCGTAAGAGCGAAGGCACCCGGTTCTCCGCAATCGCGGCTCGGGCCGGGTGTCGACCCCAGTCTTCGCTCTTGGAAAATATCCCGGGGTGAGCGCAAAGCGCGAGGGGCAGAGCCCCTCTACCCCGTCGCCTCAGCGCGTCGGCACCGGCTCTTCGCCACGATAGTCGTAGAAGCCGCGGCCCGTTTTGCGGCCGAGCCAGCCGGCTTCGACATATTTCGTCAGAAGCGGGCAGGGGCGGTACTTGGTGTCGGCCAGACCGTCGTGCAGCACGTTCATGATCGCGAGGCAGGTGTCGAGCCCGATGAAATCGGCCAGCTCCAGTGGTCCCATCGGATGGTTCGCGCCGAGCTTCATCGACTCGTCGATCGAGCGCACATTGCCCACGCCTTCATAGAGCGTGTAGACCGCCTCGTTGATCATCGGCATCAGGATGCGGTTCACGATGAAGGCCGGGAAATCTTCGGCCGAAGCCGCGGTCTTGCCGAGCTTTTCCACCACTTCGTGCAGCGCCTTGTAGGTCTCCTGATCGGTCGCGATGCCACGGATCAGTTCGACCAGCTGCATCACCGGCACCGGGTTCATGAAGTGGAAGCCCATGAACTTCTCGGGCCGGTCGGTGCGCGAGGCGAGCCGCGTGATCGAGATCGACGAGGTATTCGAGGTCAGGATCGTCGTCGGCTTGAGATGCGGAAGCAGGTCTTCGAAGATCGCCTGCTTGACCGTCTCGCGCTCGGTCGCGGCCTCGATCACCAGATCGGTCGGGCCCAGATCGCTCAGTTTCGTGGTCGTAGTGATCTTCTTCAGCGCGGTGTTCTTCTCGTCCTCCGAGATCTTGCCGCGCGACACCTGCCGATCGAGGTTCTTGGTGACCGTGGAGAGCGCTTTCGTCAGCGCGTCCTCGCTGATGTCGTTCAGCAGAACGTCATATCCGGCCAGCGCGAAGACATGGGCGATACCGTTGCCCATCTGCCCTGCACCCACGATGCCCACTTTCTCGATCGCCATAATTTTCCCTCTCACGCTTTGCGCCCTGACCATAGTTCTCCGCTCGGTCCATGCAAGCGAAACGCAGGGCTGAGATCATTTTAACATTAGCCGTTTGGCAAGATTTTGGGCGCAATCTGGCCTCGGGTGAGTCGAACTCAGACTGAGGTGGGAAAATGGCTTTCGAATATACGGGCGATGGCGCCCTCGATTACTTTCCGTGCAGATACGGGAAATCCAAACTGCTGTTCCGCGGGCCGCGTCGTGCGCTGCAGGGGGATTTCATCGCCGCGATGGGCGGGACGGAGACCTATGGTAAATTCGTGGAGCATCCCTGGCCCGCGCTGCTCGAGGCGCGGCTGGAGATGCCGGTGGTGAATTTCGGCTATCTGAATGCCGGGATCGACGTGTTCCTGCACGAGCCGCAACTGGCTGCGGCGTCAGAGGCCGCGAAGGTCACGGTGATCCAGTTGCTCGGCGCGCAGAACATGTCGAACCGCTTCTATGCGGTGCATCCGCGCCGCAATGACCGCTTCCTGCGCGCGTCGAGCCTGATGCGCTCGATCTTCCGCGGCGTGGATTTCACCGAGTTCAACTTCACGCGTCACATGCTGAGCGCATTGAAAGAACGCGAGCCCGAGAAATTCGCACTGCTCGAAGTCGAGTTGCAGGAGGCATGGCAGCAGCGGATGACCGCGCTTCTGGCCAAGATCAAGGGGCGCAAGCTGCTGCTTTGGCTGGGCGAATTCCACGATCCGGCCCATAGCGACACGCTCGGGCACGAGCCTCTGATGGTGACGGAGGCGATGGTGGAGACGCTGCGACCGCTCGTGGCCGATACCGTGCGGGTCGAGCCGTCGGTGACGGCGCGCAGCGCGGGCACGACGGGGATGCATTTCTCCGCGCTGGAAGAGCCTGCGGCGGAAATGGTGCCGGGGCCTCTGGTGCATGAGGAGATCGCAGCGGCGCTCGCGCCTGCGCTGCAGTCATTTCTCTAACAGGAAAGGGCGGGGAAATTCCCCGCCCTTTCGACTTGGTTCAACTCTCCCGGGGGGCAGTGCCCCTTCCGAGGATCAGAGCTTTTCGGTCAGCGCCGGAACAGCGTCGAAGAGGTCCGCGACCAGGCCGTAATCGGCGACCTGGAAGATCGGCGCTTCTTCGTCCTTGTTGATCGCGACGATGATCTTCGAGTCCTTCATGCCGGCGAGGTGCTGGATAGCCCCGGAGATGCCGCAGGCGATGTAGAGCTCGGGGGCCACGACCTTGCCGGTCTGACCGACCTGCCAGTCGTTCGGCGCGAAGCCCGAGTCGACGGCGGCGCGCGAGGCACCCACAGCCGCGCCAAGCTTGTCGGCCAGCGCTTCGATCACCTTGAAGTCCTCTTCCGAGCCGACGCCACGGCCGCCCGACACAACGATCTTCGCCGAGGTCAGCTCCGGACGATCGCTCTCGGCGACCTTGTCTTCGATCCAGCTCGACAGAGCGGGCGCGTCCGACATGGCGACGGTCTCGACCGAAGCCGAACCGCCTTCGCCGGCGGCGTCGAAGGTCGAGGTGCGGAAGGTGATGACCTTCTTCTCGTCCTTCGATTTCACGGTCTGGATCGCGTTGCCCGCGTAGATCGGGCGCTCGAACGTGTCGGCATCGACGACGCCGGAGACATCCGAGATCACCATCACGTCGAGAAGGGCTGCCACGCGCGGCATCACGTTCTTCGCATCGGTCGTGGCAGGCGCCACGATATGCGAATAGTCGCCTGCGAGCGACACGATCAGCGCGGCGGTCGGCTCCGCCAGACGGTGGCTCAGCGAGGGATCCTCGGCCACGAGAACCTTCGCGACACCGTCGATCTTGGCGGCGGCTTCACCCGCGGCGGCGGCAGACGCGCCCGCGCAGAGCACGGTCACATCGCCCAGCGATTTTGCAGCGGAAACGGCCTTGGCGGTCGCGTCGACCGACAGTTCGCCATCATTCACTTCACCCAGCAGCAGAACGGCCATCACACGACCCCCTTCTCTTTGAGTTTCGCAACCAGCGTGTCGACATCCGGCACCATTTCGCCAGCCTGACGCGCTTCGGGCTCGGTGGTTTTCACCACTTCGAGGCGCGGCGAGACGTCGACGCCGTAGTCGTCGGCGGTTTTCTCGTCGAGCGGCTTCTTCTTCGCCTTCATGATGTTCGGCAGCGAGGCGTAGCGCGGCTCGTTCAGACGAAGGTCGGTGGTGACGATAGCGGGCAGCTTGACCTCGATGGTCTGCAACCCGCCGTCGACTTCGCGGGTGACCTTCGCGGCCTCGCCCTCGACCACGACTTCCGAGGCAAAGGTCGCCTGACCCCAGCCCAGAAGCGCCGCCAGCATCTGGCCGGTCGCGTTCATGTCGTTGTCGATCGCCTGCTTGCCGAGGATCACCATGCCGGGCTGCTCTTCCTCGACGACCTTGGCGAGGATCTTGGCAACGGCCAGCGGCTCGATATCGGTCTGCACGTCATCGGCGGCGACCACGAGAATCGCACGGTCCGCACCCATCGCGAGCGCGGTGCGCAGGGTTTCCTGCGCCTGCTTCACGCCGATGGAGACCGCGATGATCTCTTCGACGGCGCCCTTCTCCTTCAGACGGATCGCCTCTTCGACAGCGATTTCGTCGAACGGGTTCATCGACATTTTGACATTGGCGAGATCGACACCGCTTCCGTCCGCTTTCACGCGAGCTTTCACGTTATAGTCGATCACGCGCTTCACAGGCACGAGAACCTTCATGGCGTGTCTCCCTTGTGTAGTCCGCCAAATTGCGGCGAACGGATTCATTCGGCAATTTTGTTACAAGAGCAAAGGGCGAAGGGACAGGGGGAAAACGCCTCGTTTTGGCCCTGAAACGTCACGTCTTTTCGACTGTTTGCGCTAGCGGCGGGTGTGGATTGCCCTAGCGTCGCGCTGTGTCCGCGATCCGCCCATGAAAAAGGCCGCCCGAAGGCGGCCTTTTGCGTTTGTCTGCCGGGCAAGGTCAGTCGTCCTTGCACTCACCGGCGATCTTGCAGTCGTTCTGCATCTCGAGCCACATCGCGTTGGCGACGGCGACCAGTGCGGCCAGCGGAAGCCCGAGGATCCATGCGAAATACCACATCTGTCTGTCTCCTTAGTAAACGGTATGGCTGTCGCGCTCGACATCTTCGACCGTCACCTTGCCCCACAGGACCTTATAGACCCATGCGGTATAGGCGAGGATGAGCGGCATGAAGATGAGCGCGCAGACGAGCATGATGAACAGCGTCTGGTGCGAGGACGACGCGTCCCAGACCGTCAGCGAAGCGTCGGGCATTTTCGAGCTCGGCAGGATGAAGGGGAACATCGTCAGGCCGACCGAGGAGATCACGCCGAAGATGCCCAGTTTCGACCAGAGCAGCGTCGAGACTTCGCGCCCGGCGCGCAGCCCCCGTACCGCCATTGCGATACCCGCGAGGCCGAGGATCGGCGCAATCGCGATCCAGGGGCGGTCCGCATAGGCCTGCATCCAGCTCCCGCTATGCTCGACCGTCGAGAAGAGCGGGTTGGAGGGGCCGTTGTCCGGCACGACCGAGGTGATGTGGTAGCCCGTGATCCCGAAGGCGAGCCAGATCCCCGCGAGGATATAGGCCACGAAGGCCACCATGCCTGCAACGGAGCCGATCTCGGTCGCGCGAACCTTCACCGCGCCTTCGGTCTTCACCGAGAGCCACGCCGCGCCATGCATCATCAGCATCGACAGCGACACCACGCCAGCCAGCAGCGCATAGGGGTTCAGAAGGCCCAGCAGCTTCATGATGAAGTTGCCCGGATAGAGCGGCATCAGCATGTCGTTGAGCTCGAAGGGCACGCCTTGCAGGACGTTGCCCATGGCGACGCCGAAGATCAGTGCCGGCACCGCGCCGCCCACGAAGAGCGCCCAGTCCCAGCCGTTGCGCCAAGCCGCCGAGTCGCGCTTCGAGCGATACTTGAAGCCGACGGGGCGCAGGATCAACGCCGCGAGCACGAGGAACATCGCGAGGTAGAACCCCGAGAAGCTCACCGCATAGAGGGGTGGCCAGGCCGCGAAGATCGCGCCCCCGCCAAGGATGAACCAGACCTGGTTGCCTTCCCAGACCGGGCCGACAGTGTTGATCGCCACGCGGCGCTCGCTATCGGTCTTGCCGACGAAGGGCAGAAGGGCACCCACGCCCATATCGAAGCCGTCGGTGAGAGCGAAACCGATCAGCAGGACGCCCAGCAGCAGCCACCAGATGACGCGAAGAACGTCGAGGGGGATAAGTTCAAAGAGGATCATGTTCCTTACTCCGCAAGCATGGTGACAGGGGCGTTGCCATCGCGACCGGACAGGCGGTCGTCATGGCGCTGCAGCCACTCTTGAGTGACCTCGACATCCTGATACGGGCCTTTTTTGATGTATTTGATCATCAGGCCCATCTCGATGACGAAGAGCACGGTGTAGAAGGCCACGAAGCCCAGCAGCGTGAACAGCAGGTCGCCCACCGACAGGTGACTGACCGAAAGTGCCGTCGGCAACACGCCGTCCACCGTCCAGGGTTGGCGTCCGAACTCGGCGGTGAACCAGCCCAGTTCCGCGGCGATCCACGGGGCGGGGATGACGATCACGGCCAGACGCAGCGCCCAACGCGGATATTGCATGCCCTTCCAGTTCGAGACGACGAAGAAGTAGACCATCAGCGCGATGAAGGAGAAGCCAAGCGCCACCATCAGGCGGAAAGACCAGAAGATCGGCCAGACCGTCGGCACGGTGTCATCCGCGGCCATCTTGATCTGCGCATCGGTCGCCTGACGCGGATCGTCCACGTAGCGTTTGAGCAGATAGGCATAGCCCAGATCGCCGACATTCTCGTTGAACTGCTTCTCGACATCGGCGGAAACGTCGCCCTTGGCTTCGCGGATTTTCAGCAGGTCGTCATAGGCGACGATACCGTTGCGAATCCGCTCTTCCGAGCCTTTCACGAGCTCGTCGATCCCGGTGATCTGCTCGGTCAGCGAGCGGGTGCCGATCAGGCCCATCACCCACGGGATATGGATCGCGTATTTGGTCTCGCGATCTTGCTGATCGGGAATGCCGAAGAGGGTGAAGGAGGCGGGCGCCGGTTCGGTCTCCCACATCGCTTCCATCGCGGCGAGCTTCATTTTCTGGTTGTGAGTCGTCTCGTAGCCCGACTCGTCGCCGAGGATGACGACCGACAGGGCCGAGGCGAGACCGAAGGCGGCCGCAACCGCGATCGAGCGGCGGGCGAGTTCGAAGTGACGGCCCTTGAGCATGTACCAGCTCGACACGCCCATCACGAAGACAGCCGCCGTGACATAGCCTGCCGACACCGTGTGCACGAACTTGGCCTGGGCAACGGGGTTGAACACGACGTCGAAGAAGGAGGTCATCTCCATCCGCATCGTCAGCGGGTTGAAATGCGCCCCGACGGGGTTCTGCATCCAGCCATTGGCGATGAGGATCCAGAGCGCCGAGAAGTTCGACCCGATGGCGACGAGCCAAGTGACGACCATGTGCTTGACCGGCGAGAGCTTCTCCCAGCCGAAGAACATCAACCCGACGAAGGTCGCTTCCATGAAGAAGGCCATCAGGCCCTCAATCGCGAGCGGTGCGCCGAAGATGTCGCCGACGTAATGCGAATAGTAGCTCCAGTTCATGCCGAACTGGAATTCCATCGTGAGGCCCGTGGCCACGCCCAGCACGAAATTGATGCCGAACAGCGTGGCCCAGAACTTGGTCATTTGCCGCCAGATGGGGCGGTTGGTCATCACATAGACCGTCTCCATGATCGCCACGATGATCGACAGACCAAGCGTCAGCGGCACGAAGAGGAAGTGATACATGGCGGTCATGGCAAATTGCAGCCGTGACAGCTCGACGATCCCGAAATCCATTCTCGTTCTCCGTTTCCCTACTTGCACCCGACCTCGCCAAAAGCCGAGTTTCTCGGAAATATTATTCCTGGATGCAGCTTATGGGCGGGCGGTCTGCGCCTGACATTGAGCCAAATCAAATTGACGATGTGTCGCACGGAGGTGTGAAGAGCTGTGAACGACAATATGTCACATGAAATTAAGGACTTATTGTCGCAGGTTATGCGTCATTTCAGCGCGATGGTGCCCGTGGCGGCGCTCTGATCGGGCTGTCTGTGAGACACCAGAAGGAAGCCTGCGTCGGGCAAAAGGGCACGCAATCCGGAGAGAGTCGCGGCGGCTGTCGTCGCGTCGAGCCCTTCGGTGGGCTCGTCCAGCAGCAGGATGTCGGGCTGGCGCAAAGCCGCACGGGCCAGCGCCAGACGTTTCGTCTGACCGCCCGAAAGACCGGTGCCGCCTTCGCCAAGCCGTGCCTCGAGGCCACCGCGCGCGGCGATCACCTCATCGAGCGCGACGGCGCGCAGCGCGGCCCAGGCCGCGTCTTCATCGAGCTGCGCCTCGGGCGGCAGAGCGAGCGCGAGGTTCTCGGCGATGGTGCCGCCGATCAGCTGGCTGCGCTGCGGAACCATGGTGAGCACATCGCGCAGGTCGCCTTCCGGCCAGTCGGGCAGCGCGCGGCCCTTCACCGTGATCTCGCCGCCGGACGGCTTGAGAAGGCCGGACAGCACGGCGAGCGCGGTGGATTTCCCCGCGCCCGAAGGCCCGGCAAGCATCACCGTCTCGCCACGCGCGAGGCTGAAGGTCAGATCCGAAAAGAGCGGCGCGGCGCTATTGCTGCGGGTGAAGGCCACGTTGCGCGACTCGATCAGCGGGTCGTCCGTATCGGTGGGGGCGTGGCCGTCGGGCTGGGGGCGCTCGGGCGTATCGGTCAGGTCCATGACCCGCGCGCCCGCCTCCTGCATCCGCCCGATTTCTGCCATGCCGCGACGGAGCAGCATCAGCGACTCGGCCAGCGCCAGCGCGACGAAAAGGCCCATCGCGGCGCGGGCGGGCGTGATCTGCCCGGCCAGCGCCATCTGCCCGGCGATAGCCAGGGCGGCGGCTCCGGCTAGCGCGGTGGTGGCCGAGATCACGGCCCCCACGCGCCGGTCGAGCGCTTCGAGATTGCGCCGCGCCAGCGCCTCGGCTTCGACCTCGGTCAAGGTCTGCGCGGTGGCGGCCTCCAACTGTCCGGCCACGGCCAGATCTGCGCGGGCGCGCATCGTTTCCAACGCGCGGCGGCGGATATTTTGCAGCGCGGTCTCGGCGGCGCGGGCATCGTGGCGGGCGGCACGGGCCACCCAGATCAGCCCGAGCCCGCCGCCCAGCAGGTAGATCAGGAAGACCGCCAGCCCGATCGGCAGCCCTTCGAGCCACCACAGCATAAGAAGCGCCGCGATCTGCACCATGCCGCCTGCAAGGAAGGGGAGCACCAGCCGCAGCAGCACGCCGTCCAGCGCGTCCACGTCCGAGGTGATCCGGTTCAGCGCCTGCGCACCGCGCAGCCGCGCCTGTTCCTCATGCGGGCGGCGCGAGACGCCATCCATCAGGTCGATGCGCAGCTTGGCCAGCGCGCGCAGCGTGGCGTCATGGGTCAGCAGCCGCTCGCCATAGCGCGAGACCGCGCGACCGAGCGCGAGGCCGCGCACGCCTGCCGAAGGGGTGAAGAAATTGAAGTTGAGGCCCAGCCCCGTGATCCCGGCCAAGGCCGAGGCGGTGATGAACCAGCCCGACAGGCCCAGCAGCGCCGCCCCCATCGCGAGCACGAGGAAGGACAGCGCGAGGCCCCGGCTGAAGGCCCATTTCTGATCGGCGATCAGGCGGGCGGTGAGGGTCAGAAGCGTTTTCATGCTGCGCCCTCCAAGTCGATCTGGCGGTCCATCGCGGCAACGAGGGCGGGGTCGTGGCTCGCGACGATCAAGGTCGTGCCGTTTGCGCGCAGCGCCAGCAGCGCCGCGATCACCTTGGCGCCCGTCTCGGCATCGAGATCGGCGGTCGGTTCGTCGGCCAGCACGATCGGGCGGCCCGCGTAATGGGCCCGCGCGATCAGCAGGCGCCGCGCCTCGCCGCCCGAGACGCCGCCGCCCATATCGCCCAGCCGGGCGTCGAGCCCGCCGGGGAGGCCCGCGACGACCTCGGTCGCCTGCGCGGCGTCCAGCGCCGCATCGAGATCGCCGGGACGGTTCAGCGTGATCAGCTCGCGCAGGCTCGCATCGGCGAAGCGCGGGCTTTGCGGAATCCAGCCGAAAGCCGCGCGCCAGTCATCGGCGTTTTGCTCTGTCAGCGTGGTCTCGCCCAGCGTGATCTCCCCGGCCTCGGGATGGATCAACCCGACCAGCGCGGTCAGAAGCGTCGTCTTGCCTGCGCCCGACGGCCCGGTGATCGCCACGGCCTCGCCCGGCGCGATGTCGCCATCGGGCAGGGGGATCGGATCGGCGGCCTCGCCGGGGCGGATTTGCAGACCGTGCCAGTGCAGGGGGCCAAGCGTAGGCGCCGTTCCTTCGCCGCCGGTGCCCATCAGCGTGTTGGCCTTGGCGATTTCGGTCTCGGTCGTCTCCAGCTCGGAGGCGACGGCGAGAGCGGCGGCCCGGTCATGCCATGCGGCAGCCAGATCGCGCAGCGGCTGGAAGAATTCGGGCGCGATCATCAGCAGGAAAATCCCCTCGGCCGGGGTCATCTTGCTGCCCCATGTGCCGAAATTCATCCAGCCGATCAGCGAGAAGCCGACATAGACCGCGACCAGCGCCACGCCGATTGCGGCGAACAGTTCCAGAAGCGTCGAGGAGAGGAAGGCCACCCGCAGAACCGCCATCGTGCGGACGCGCAGGTCTTCGGATTTGGTCTCCAGATCGGCGCGCGAGCGGGCCTCCGCGCCCAAGAGCCGCAGATCGGTGATCGCGGCGATCCGGTCGATCAGCAGGCGGTTCAGAGAGCCGATCTCGACCATTTGCTTTTCCGAGGCGTCCTGCGCGGCCATGCCAACAAGCGCCATGAACAGCGGGATCAGCGGCCCCGCAATCAGCAAGATGCCCGCGACCGCCCAGCTTTGCGTGGCGGCGAGCAGGATGAAGGCGAGGGGTATGATCCGGGCGCGTAGGAAGGCGGGCTGGTAGCGCGTGGCCCAAGGCCCGAGTGCGCCGAGCTTCTCCGCCGAGAGCGAGGCCAGTTCCGCAGGCGACAACGCGGCGGCCCCGCTGGCCTGACGCAGCGCCTTTCGGATCAGTGTCTCGCGGCTCTCGCGCAGCACGACCTCGGCGGCATCGGCGGAAAGCTTCTGCGAAACCCAGTCGAGCACGATCCGCACGAGCGCCAGCGCCACGAAACCCGCGGCCCCGGCAAGCGGCGAAAGCGCGGGGCTTACTCCGGGCGCGACCAGATTGCCAAGGACCAAGCCGATCAGAGCGGCCTGCGCGGGCCAGATCAGCGCCGAGGCCACGCCGAGCCACCCGGCGAGCTTCAACTTCCCCGCCACCGGCTGAGCGATACGGGCCAGAACGGCTTTCGGCTTCGGCGCTTCGGTCGTGGCGTCTGTCATAGGGATTGTGGGGTCTTTTTCTCTGTCGCGCTTGGCTGTGGAGATAGCCGGGCAGAGGGTCTGCGGCAATGGCGTGCGACAATCCGCGCTTGTCACGTCTGCGGGACATCCCGCCATGCGCGCATGAAAAAACCGTTCGGATGAGGGTCCGAACGGTTTTCGAGGTTACCTGTGGCGGGGCCTTAGCAGGGCGCGATGTACTCGCGGCCATAGGAGTCGCGATAGCGGCACTGACCCGGCTGGTTGGCTTTGCCGATCAGAGCGCCGGCAACGGTGCCGACTGCGCCGCCGATCGCGGCGTTCTGGACGCGGTCGCCGTCATCCGAAACAGCAGCGCCAATCGCGGCACCGGCAACACCGCCGGTCGCGGCAGCGCGGTCTTGTTGCGACATCTGGCAGCCTGCAACAGCAACGGTGGCGCTGAGCGGCAGGATGAGGAACATCTTCTTCATGGTACGTGTCTCCCTTCTGTATCTTCGGACATCCAACGTTGCCCCGCTCCGGGCAGTTCCAAGTTTTTCTTAATTCATTTTGAGCGCCCATCCTGCAGCCGTGATGGTCGTGTGGCTTGACATGCGGGGGCATTCGGGGGTCAAGCAATATGGAACCCTTCGACACAGACGACAGAAAGACACGCCTATGAGTTCGACCGCTTGGCGCGTTCCCCTGATCGGGGCGCTTTTCCTTTTCGCGCTGAGCGCGGTGGTGTTGATGGTCATGCGCCCGCTGATGGCGATCGACGAGACGCGCTATGTCACCGTCGCCTGGGAGATGTGGCAGGGCGGCTCCAAGCTGGTGCCGCATCTCAACGGGGCGATCTATTCCGACAAGCCGCCGCTTCTGTTCTGGCTCATCAATATCGTCTGGAGCGTCACGGGGCCCAGCGAATGGGCGGCGCGGCTGGTCGCGCCCGCCTTCGGGCTGCTGTCGGTCGGGCTGGTCGCGATGCTCGCGCGCAGGCTCTGGCCGGAAGAGCCCGAGCGCGCCGGGCTCGCCGCGCTGATCCTCGGGACGAGCGGGGTGTTCCTGCTGTTCGGCTCCACGACGATGTTCGACACTATGCTGACGGCGGCGACGCTGCTGGGGATGCTCGCGGTCTGGGCGATGCGCGACACGGATCGCTTCGCCCCGGTGATCGGGCTTGGCATCGCGCTGGCTTTCGGCGTCTTCGCCAAGGGGCCGGTGATCCTGGTGCATGTGCTGCCGACTGCGCTTCTGATGCCGCTTTGGGCGACAGGGGCAGAGCGGCCCGCGCTCAAGCAGTGGTATGCGCGGATCGGGATCGGTTTTCTGATCGGTTTCGGCATCGTGCTGCTGTGGCTCGGCCCCGCGATCATCTTCGGCGGGGCGGAGTATCGCGAGCAGATCCTGTGGAAGCAAAGCGCCGGACGGATGGTCGAAAGCTTCGCCCATGGTCGTCCCGTCTGGTTCTTCGTGGCGCTGCTGCCCTTCTTCCTCTGGCCGTGGGGCTGGAGCCGCGCGGGGCTGGCCACCTTCAACCCCTCGCGGCTGTGGGAGGATGCGGGTACGCGCATGGTGGCGGTCTGGTTCGCCACCGCATTTGTCGCCTTCTCGCTGATCTCGGGCAAGCAGGCGCATTACCTCGTGCCGGAACTGCCTGCGCTGGCGCTGATCCTGTCGGGACTGCTGCCCACGGCGGAGCGCCGGATGCGCTGGCTGCGCCTGCTGTGGCTTCTGCCCGGGGTGGCGACGGCGATTGCTGCGGCATCGGTGCATTTCGGGGCGTTCCCGGAACTGCCCGAGGGCACCGGCTCGTGGCTCTTCGTGATCGCGGGTGTGGCGCTGCTCGTGGGCGGCGCGCTGATCGTGCTGAAGGCGCGGCAGGGTTGGTTTGCCGAAGCCTTCGTCGCACCGCTCGTGCTGATCGCCATTCAGATCATGGTCTGGCCGATCCTTTGGAAAGTCTACGATCCGGCCCCGATCGCGAGCCTGATCGCCGCGCATTCCGAGAATGGCGTGGCGACCACTGATCGCGGCTATGCGGGGCAGTTCTCGTTCGTTGCGCGGCTTGAGACACCTGTGACGGTGCTTGGCAACAGCGCCGATCTGGGGCGCTGGATGGCGGATCATCCCGGCGGTCTGGTCCTTGCGGCGAAGCCGATCGAGGGCGCCGACGGTCTCAGCCAGATCGCGGAGCGGCATTTCCGGCAGGATGACTGGCGGCTGTATCAGGTGGCGGGTGAAATCGCGCCGCCTGCCTCCGACGCGGCCTCCGCGCCCGACAGCGCAAACTGACCCTTCAAAATAAAAGTCACGCCCGAAGCAGATGCTCCGGGCGTGACTTCTAACCGATAGACGTCAAGTATTACGACTTGGTCTTCTCGGTGGGCCGCTCATCAAGAGTGACGGAGAGCGTGAGCGGCTTGTTCGCGCGCAGCAGCGAGAGCTGCACTTCGGTGCCCGGCGCGTCCGAGCCGATGGCACGGGTCAGATCGCGGGGGGCTTTCATCGGTTTGCCATCGACACCGACGATGATGTCGCCGCGCTTCAGGCCGGCTTTCTTCGCGGGCGTATCGGGCGACACATCGGCCACGAGCACGCCTTCGGGCTGGTCGAGACCCAGCGCCGCCGCGATGTCCTCGCTGACCGGCTGAATCTGCACGCCGAGGAAGCCGCGCTTGACGGTGCCGTCATTCTGCAGATCGGCGACGACGCCCTTGATCGTGTCGGAGGGCACCGAGAAACCGATCCCGACGGAACCGCCGGTGGGCGACAGGATCGCGGTGTTCATGCCGATCACTTCGCCTTGGGCGTCAAAGAGCGGGCCACCCGAGTTGCCTTTGTTGATGGCGGCATCGGTCTGGATGTAGTTATCGAACGGGCCCGATTTCAAGTCGCGACCCTTGGCCGAGACGATGCCGGTCGACACGGAGGTGCCAAGGCCGAACGGGTTGCCGATTGCCACGACGGGCTCGCCGACCTGTGCGGTCTGGCTGTCGCCGAAGCCCACGGTCGGCAGGTCCTTGTCGGTATTGACCTTGACCACGGCGATATCGGTGGCCTTGTCTTCGCCGATCACTTTCGCATCCGCGGTCGAGCCGTCGGAGAAGGTGACCTTCACGCTCTCGGCGCCGTCGACGACATGCGCGTTGGTGACGATATGGCCGTCTTTCTGGATGATGAAGCCAGTGCCGAGGCCGGTGATCTCAGGACGTTGCATCGGCTGGCCCTGACCGTTGGGCCCCATGTCGGGCATGCCGAAACGACGCTGGAAGAACTCGAAGGGGAAATCCTGCGGCATCCCCATCTGGGCCATTTCCTGATCGTTGGCCTGCTTCTTGATCTCGATGGTGACCACGGCGGGCATCACCTTCTTCACCAGATCGACGGTGTTGGTGAAGGTTTCGGCGGCGGCCACGTTCGGGACCAGGGCCAGACCGCTCGTTGCCACGGCGCCTGCGCCGAGCATGGCGGTGGTCGCGAGGGTGCGCAGCAGGGGAGCTTTGCGAATGTCCTGCATGTTTCTCTCCT
This sequence comes from Thioclava sp. DLFJ5-1, assembly GCF_002020115.1. Taxonomy (NCBI): domain Bacteria; kingdom Pseudomonadati; phylum Pseudomonadota; class Alphaproteobacteria; order Rhodobacterales; family Paracoccaceae; genus Thioclava; species Thioclava sp. DLFJ5-1. The sequence goes on from NZ_MPZU01000006.1 coordinate 206,683, forward strand.
TGTTGACAGGTATGCACCCTATGTGAGGGCCTAGCCTGTCAGGGACTCTGCGGGAAGATTGCAGAGCTGTTATCCTTTTCACCTTTCGGGGAGGGGTGCGTGACTTGTGCGGTGGCATCGGCCACATATGTCGCGAACCGAGAAAGCGAGTGCGATGAAACTGCTGTTGATCGAAGACGACGCGACCACCGCCGATTACGTGCTGCGGGGCCTGCGCGAAGAGGGCCACACGGTCGACCATCTCGCGAATGGCCGCGACGGGCTGACCCAGGCGCTGGGCGGCACCTATGACGTGATGATCATCGACCGGATGCTGCCCGAACTGGACGGTCTCTCGATTACCCGCGCGATCCGGGCGGCGAAGGTCACGACGCCGATCATCTTCCTGACCGCGATCGGTGGGGTGGATGACCGGATCGAGGGGCTCAACGCAGGCGCGGACGATTACCTCGTGAAACCCTTCGCCTTCGGCGAACTGTCGGCGCGGCTCGCTGCATTGGCGCGCCGTCCGCAGGCGCAGTCGGAGCAGGTGATGCTGGAGGCGGGCGATCTGAAGATGGATCTGATTGCGCGCAAGGTGACGCGCAGCGGGCAGGAGATCGACCTTCTGCCGCGGGAGTTCTCGCTTCTGGAATTTCTGCTGCGCCGCAAGGGCCGGGTGCAGACCCGGACGATGTTGCTGGAGGGCGTGTGGGATCTGAATTTCGATCCGCAGACCAATGTCGTGGAAACCCATATCTCGCGGCTCCGGAACAAGGTCGACAAGCCGTTCGACCGTGACCTCATCCACACCGTGCGCGGCGCGGGCTACCGGATCGAGGGCTGATGAAGGCACGTCTGAACCGCGCGGAAATCCTTGCCTCGACGCCGCTGCGGCAGGCGCTGGGGCTGATGGGGATCGTCTTCGCGATCCTTCTGGTGACGCTGGGCTTTGCCTATGTCGCGCTGCGCTCCTCGACCGAGGATTCGATCCGCGCCGATTTGAAACAGCAGACGGCGGTGTTTCAGGTGGCCGCCAATCCCGAGACGCTTTCGGTGATCGTCTCCGCGGAGGCGCGGGCCTCGGACCCGTCCGAGCGGGCGATCGCCTTCGTCATGTCGGACGGGCGGCAGGTCGGCAATGTGCGGGTCACGCATCAGGGCGACCGCTGGGTCATCTCGCGGCATCCCGAATATGCGCCGCTCTCGAAACATGGCTATTTCACGCTGACCATGCCGCTTGCGGGTGGCTTGCTGGTGATCGGGGAGAGCCGCGCGCCGATTGCGGAACTGACCTCGACCTTCCTTGCGATCCTCGTTTTCTCCTTCGTCCCGTCGCTGCTGGTCTCTGCGGCCTATGGCGCTTGGGTCGGGATGCGGGCGCGCAAGCGGGTGAGCGCGATCGAAGAGACGCTCGACGATCTGACCGAGGGGCGGCTGGAGGCGCGCGTGCCGCGCGACGAGGTGAAGGCCCGGAAGGGCGACGACCTCGCGCGGATCGGGGCGCGGCTGAACGTGATGGCCGAAACGCAGGAGGCGACGGTGGCGGCACTCCGTCAGGTCTCCGCCGATATCGCCCATGATCTGAAGACGCCGATGCAGCGAATTTCCGTGCTGCTGTCGGAGCTCCAAGAGGCTTTGCCCGAGGACACGCCGCCCCGGGCGCTGGCCGAGCAGGCAGGCACCGAGGCCGAACGCGCGGTGGCCGTGTTCCACTCGCTCCTGCGGATCGCGCAGATCGAGGGCGGCAGCCCCAAGGCACGCTTCGCGCGGGTCGATCTGGGCGCGCTCGCAGCCGATATCACCGAGCTTTACGAGGCGAGCGCCGAAGAGGCGGGCGGGGCGCTGACCCTGCAACGGCCCGATGCGCCGCTGATGGTGCATGGCGACCGGGGGCTGCTGGGGCAGATGCTGTCGAACCTGATCGAGAATGCGATCCGTCACGGTGGCCCCGCGCCGAAGATCGCGGTGAGTCTGTCGCGCGAACGCGGCGCGATCATTCTCAGCGTGGCGGATCATGGCCCCGGCATTCCCGAGGCCGAGCGCGAGAAGGTTCTGCGCAGGCTTTATCGGCTGGAACGCTCGCGCACGACGCCGGGCAACGGGCTGGGGCTTGCGCTGGTTCATGCGGTGGCGGGGCTGCACGAGGCGGAGCTGGAGCTGTCCGACAATCGCCCCGGCCTGATCGTGTCGCTGCGCTTCGCCGCGCCGGGTCAGTCGGTCTGATCGGGCAGGTCGATCTCGGTCAGGAAACGCAGGCTCAGCGGCAGGGTCGCGGCCCCCAGCGCGCGCGCATCGGGGCCCACCTGCCCCTCGCGCACGATCGGAACGCCCGCGCCCGAGAGGTTGATTTTCGCGAGTTCCGCTTCGGTTGCGGCGACGAGCCGCGCGCGCAAATCGTCAGGCATCCAGCCATCGATTACGATCGCATCGAGGTCGCACAGCGCTGCCGACGAGGCGGCGACAGTCGCGAGGCCGCGCGCCGCTTTCGCGAGCCAGTCCTCGACGATGTCTTCGGGAAGGTCCCACACATCGCGCCGCTCCCAGAGGAAGCTCGCATCGAGGCCACGCTCCGCCATCGCCGCTTCGATGGCTGAGAGCGAGGCCACGTCGAGCAATTGGCACTGGCCGCCGTGACCGTCGGGCACCGGCATCGACGCAAGCGCGCCCGCATTGTTGTTGGGACCGGTCACAAGCGAGCCGTTCATCACCAGCCCGCCGCCCACGAAGAAGCCCACGAACGCATAGAGGAAATCGTCCGGCAGGGTCTGGTCGCCCAGCAACAGCTCTGCCGAACAGGCGGCGGAGGCGTCGTTTTCCAGCACCACGGGGAACGGGTAGATCGCCTCCAGCTCGGCGCGGATGTCGCGTTCGCGCCAATCGGCCATCGCGCTTTCTTCCAGCCCGAGCGCGACGCCCCAGTCCCACATCCGGAACGGCGCGCCGATGCCGAGGCCCGAGATGCGTTCGCGTTTCGAGGCGGGCAATTCCGTCACCATCCGCGCGATCGCGTCGATGGCGAAGGCGATGGTATCGGCGGCGGTGGGGTAGTCGTGGCGCGAGACGCTGCGCGAGATCGGCGTGCCCATCATGTCGATCAGGATCACCTCGCTGCGGCGGCGTCCGACCTTCAGGCCCAGAAAATAGGCGCCTTCCGGGTTCAGGCGCATCGGCACCGTGGGCTGGCCGACCTTGCCGCGCACCGGGTCGCAGCGCAGCAGGAAGCCTTCATCTTCGAGCGCGCGCATGATGACGGAAACGGTCTGCGCCGAGAGGCCCGTCATCCGCGCAATTTCGGATTTCGCGAGGGCGCCGCGGCGGCGAATCAGTGACATCACCAGCCGTTCGTTGCGGTTGCGCATTGAGGAATGATCCGTGCCAATTTTCACCGGGGCGGTCTTGATCATTTCCATCACGCGCTGGGGCACAGTTCATTCTCCGAGGCTGCTCGCGCTTAAGTTACGCTGAGTATTTATCGGCTTCCAGAGGGTGTTCTGTCAATTAATAAATCCACGTGATTTATCTATTGACGAGTCGGCCTGGTTTCGCACATGATCTGCTTCGAAGCCGATCGGAGGGACGGCTCAATTCGTTTCTGGGAGGAGACCTGACATGATGAAGAAAACCGCAATTCTCGGTGCAACCGCGCTTGGCCTGATGGCGACGGGCGCTTGGGCGGAAACCACCGCCTGCCTGATCACCAAGACCGACACCAACCCCTTCTTCGTGAAGATGAAAGAGGGTGCGACGGCCAAGGCCAAAGAGATGGGCATCACGCTCAACACCTATGCGGGCAAGATCGACGGCGACGTGGAAAGCCAGGTCGCGGCGGTCGAGAGCTGCATCGCGGCAGGCGCCAAGGGTATCCTGATCACCCCGTCCGACAGCCGCGCCCTTGCGCCTGCGGTCACGAAGGCGCGTGACGCCGGTGCGCTGGTGATCGCGCTCGACACCCCGTTCGAGCCCGCCGACACCGCCGATGCGACCTTCGCCACCGACAACTTCAAGGCAGGCGAGCTGATCGGTCAGTGGGCCAACGCGAAAATGGGCGACAAGGCCGCGGATGCGAAGATCGCCTTCCTCGACCTCAACCCGAGCCAGGTCTCGGTCGATTACCTGCGCGATCAGGGCTTCATGAAAGGCTTCGGCATCGACGTCAAAGACCCCAAGAAGATCGGCGACGAAGACGATCCGCGCATCGTCGGCCATGACGTGACCAATGGCAACGAGCAGGGCGGCCGCACCGCCATGGAGAACCTTCTCCAGAAAGATCCGGGCATCAATGTCGTCTACACGATCAACGAGCCCGCCGCTGCCGGTGCCTACGAGGCGCTGAAGTCGGTCGGCCTGCAGGATCAGGCGCTGATCGTCTCGGTCGATGGCGGTTGCCCGGGCGTGCAGAACGTCAAGGAAGGCATCATCGGCGCGACCTCGATGCAGTTCCCGCTGAAGATGGCTTCGATGGGTATCGAAGCGATCGCGGCCTTCGCCAAGGACGGCACCAAGCCGCAGAACTCCGAAGGTCTCGACTTCTACAACACCGGCGTGACGCTGATCACCGACCAGCCGGTCGATGGCATCGACTCGATCTCGTCGGAAGAAGGCCTGAAGCAGTGCTGGGGCTGATCCCCACCTGAAAGTTCGGAGGGGCCGCCCGCGCGGTGGCCCTTTCCTTTGGGCCGGGTGACGGCCCTTCACCCCACATTGCACAAAGAGGATGACGGACATGACCCAGACCGTTCCGCCTCGCGGCCAGTCCTTCGAGCACGGCCTCGACCAAAGCGACAAGACCGTCGCGGCCTTCAAGACTAAGAAACGCGGGCTTTTCGGCACGATCCAGCACGGGCTGCACGGCAACCCGACGATGGTGCCGGTGATCGTGCTGCTGTTGTCCATTGCCGTCTTCGGCCTGGTCGCAGGGGGCAAGTTCTTTTCCGCCTTCAACCTGACCCTGATCATGCAGCAGGTCTCGATCATCGGGATGCTGGCTGCGGCGCAATCGCTGATCATCCTGACCGCAGGTATCGACCTGTCGGTGGCGGCGATCATGGTGCTGATGTCGGTGATTGCCGGCAACCTTGCCGTCTACATGGGCGTGCCCGCACCGATCGCGCTGCTGATTTCCTTCGCAGGCGGCACCGGCGCCGGTTTGCTGAACGGCTTCCTCGTCACCAAGGTGAAACTGCCGCCCTTCATTACTACGCTCGGCACCTGGTCGATCTTCTACGCGCTGAACCTGTGGCTTTCGGGCGCGCAGTCGATCCGCTCGCAGGATATCGACAAGTTCGCGCCCCTTCTGAAATTCTTCGGCAACACGATCACCGTCGGCAATGCGCGGCTGACCTACGGTTCGGTCCTGATGGTCGTGGTGTTCCTCGTGCTCTGGTATCTGCTGAACAAGACCGCCTGGGGTCGCCACGTCTATGCCGTGGGCGACGATAAGGAGGCGGCGGAACTCGCGGGCATCCGTACCGACCGCACGCTGCTGTCGGTCTACGGTCTGGCCGGGCTCGTCTGCGCGATTGCAGCCTGGGCATCGATCGGCCGCGTGGGCTCGATCTCGCCGCAGGCCTTCTACGAGGCGAACCTGCATTCCATCACCGCCGTCGTGATCGGGGGCATTTCGCTCTTCGGCGGACGCGGCTCGATCCTCGGCGCATTGTTCGGGGCGCTGATCGTGGGCGTGTTCCAGTCGGGGCTGCGGCTCGCGAATGTGGACGTGCTCTGGCAGGTCTTCGCCATCGGGTGGCTCATCATCATCGCGGTCGCTATCGACCAATGGATCAGAAAGGTTTCGGCATGACGCAAGAACCCATTCTCACCGCACGCGGTCTGGTCAAACGCTATGGCCGCGTCACCGCCCTCGACGAATGCGACTTCGATCTCTACCCGGGCGAAATCCTGGCCGTGATCGGCGATAATGGGGCCGGGAAATCCTCGCTCATCAAGGCGATTTCCGGGGCCGTTACGGCCGACGAGGGCGAGATCAAACTCGAAGGCAAACCGATCTCCTTCAAGAGCCCGCTCGAGGCGCAGGATGCCGGGATCGCGACGGTCTATCAGACGCTGGCGCTCTCTCCCGCGCTGTCGATCGTGGACAACATGTTCGTCGGGCGCGAGTTGCGCCGCGCCGGTCCGATGGGCAAATGGCTGCGGATGCTCGACAAGCCCGCGATGCGCGCCTTCGCCCGAGAGAAGCTCAACGATCTGGGGCTGGCGACCATTCAGGATATCGATCAGGCGGTCGAGACGCTGTCGGGTGGTCAGCGTCAGGGCGTGGCCGTGGCTCGCGCGGCGGCTTTCGGGTCGAAAGTGATCATCATGGACGAGCCGACGGCGGCGCTCGGCGTGAAGGAGAGCCGTCAGGTGCTCAACCTGATCCTTGATCTCAAGGCAAAAGGTCTGCCGATCATTCTGATCTCGCACAACATGCCGCATGTGTTCGAGGTGGCAGATCGGGTCCACGTCCACCGGCTGGGCAAGCGGCTTTGCGTGATCGATCCGAAGAACCATTCGATGTCGGATGCGGTGGCCTACATGACCGGCGCGAAGCAGCCCGACGACGTTAACGAAGCCGCTTGAGAGCAGGCGAAAGAACAGGAAGCGCCCGGTCGGATCGGCCGGGCGTTTTTCGTTTGGGGAGTGAGGGGCGCGCCCGAGCCTTGGGTGGGCGCTTTGATCGGCGCGTGGCTGCGCGCTTTATCTCGCAAGCCCGTAAGTCATTTGTGCCCGCGATGACGTCGCCAATGCGCCCTCCCGGGGGGAGGGTCGGGCGCGGCCCGGGGCTGGTCGCCCCGCGCCATAAACGCCCCCCTCAACCCCAAACAAGAAAACCCGCGCCCTCCCGAGCGCGGGTTTCCCGTGAAACAACAACGGGTCGTCAGTTGCGGCGGCCCGCTTCCAGCGCGTCTTCGAAGGTGCGCAGCCCGGTCTTCGGGGCCTGAACCAGCACGGCCATGTTGCCCGGCTTGTGCTCGTTGCGCAGCATCTTGGTGTGGGCCTGCGGGATCTGATCCCACGGGAAGACCTCGGACATGCAGGGGTCCAGACGCCGCTCCACCATCAGCTTGTTGGCCGAGGCCGCCTGCTTGAGGTTGGCGAAGTGCGAACCCTGCAGGCGCTTCTGGTGCATCCACATGTAGCGCACGTCGAAGGTGCAGTTGAAGCCCGAGGTGCCGGCGCAGATCACGACCATGCCGCCCTTCTTCACGATCAGGGTCGAGACCGGGAAAGTCGCCTCGCCGGGGTGTTCGAAGACCATGTCCACGTTCACGCCCTTGCCGGTGATGTCCCAGATCGCCTTGCCGAACTTGCGGGCCTCTTTCAGCCACTCGTTATATTCCGGCGTGTTGACCGTGGGCAGCTGGCCCCAGCACTTGAAGTCCTTGCGGTTGATCACGCCCTTGGCGCCCTGATCCATCACGAACTGACGCTTGCTCTCGTCCGAGATCACGCCGATCGCGTTCGCGCCTGCGGTATTCGCAAGCTGGATCGCGTAGGAACCCAGACCGCCCGAGGCGCCCCAGACCAGCACGTTCTGGCCCGGCTTGAGCTCATGCGGGTGGTGACCGAACAGCATCCGGTAGGCAGTGGCCAGCGTCAGCGTGTAGCAGGCGGCCTCTTCCCAGGTCAGGTGCTTCGGGCGCGGCATCAGCTGCTGCGCCTGCACGCGGGTGAATTGCGAGAACGAGCCGTCATGCGTCTCGTAGCCCCAGATCCGCTGGGAGGGAGAGAACATCGGGTCGCCGCCGTTGCATTCCTCGTCGTCGCCGTCGTCCTGGTTGCAGTGGATCACCACCTCGTCGCCGACTTTCCAGCGTTTGACCTTGTCGCCCACCTTCCAGACAATGCCGGACGCGTCCGAGCCCGCGATGTGATAGGGCTGCTTGTGGCCGTCGAAGGGCGAGATCGGCACGCCGAGACCGGCCCAGACGCCGTTATAGTTCACGCCCGCGGCCATCACGAGAACGAGCACTTCGTGGCTGTCGATCTCCCAAGTGTCGACGACTTCCTGCTGGAACGACTGCTCGGGCTCGCCATGACGTTCGCGACGGATCGCCCAAGCGTACATTTTCGGGGGGACGTAGCCGAGGGGCGGCATCTCGCCGATCTCGTAAAGGTCCTTCTCCGGCGCATCGTAGGGCGCGATACCGGTTTCCTGATCAAGGGCCATGGCTTTCTCCTGTCTGTCCTTGCCGCGCCGCAGAATCGGGCGGTGTTCGTTCAGAGGGATACGCATGGCTGCGCAACTTTTCAATCCCTGACGTTCCGTTTTTGTAATTTTATGTCCCTCGCGATTTTCGAGCTGCGAGCAAACCCCTATTTATAAAGCTTCGCGTCGCGGACGCTGCGTGAAACCAGTCACGCCGCGTTGCAGCGAATTGACAGGATCACAAAATTCAATTTAAACCATCTCAACGCGCAACAATATTGCGCAGCGAAGATTCGTATTCCGATGGAGGCCGCCATGACCCACACGATGCCCGCCAAAGACCGCCCCTGGCTGTTTCGCACCTATGCGGGCCATTCCACGGCTGCCGCCTCGAATGCGCTCTATCGCAACAACCTCGCCAAGGGGCAGACGGGCCTCTCCGTGGCTTTCGACCTGCCGACCCAGACCGGCTATGACAGCGACCATGTCCTGTCGCGCGGCGAGGTGGGCAAAGTCGGTGTGCCGGTCTGCCATCTGGGCGACATGCGCGCGCTGTTCGATGACATCCCGCTCGAGCAGATGAACACCTCGATGACGATCAACGCGACGGCGCCGTGGCTTTTGTCGCTCTATATCGCTGTGGCCGAGGAGCAGGGCGCGGATGTGTCGAAGCTGCAGGGCACGGTGCAGAACGATCTGGTGAAAGAATACCTCTCGCGCGGCACCTATATCTGCCCGCCGAAGCCCTCGCTCGCGATGATCACCGATGTCGCGGCCTATACCCGCGAGCACCTGCCGAAATGGAACCCGATGAACGTGTGTTCCTATCACCTGCAGGAAGCCGGGGCGACGCCGCAGCAGGAACTGGCCTTCGCGCTCGCGACCGCCATCGCCGTGCTGGACGATCTGAAAACCAAGGTGCCGGAAGAGGCTTTCCCCGCGATGGTCGGGCGGATCTCCTTCTTCGTGAATGCGGGCATCCGCTTTGTGACCGAGATGTGCAAGATGCGCGCCTTCACCGAGCTGTGGGACGAGATCTGCCGTGATCGCTACGGCGTCGAGGACGAGAAATTCCGCCGTTTCCGCTATGGCGTGCAGGTGAACTCGCTCGGCCTGACCGAGCAGCAGCCCGAGAACAACGTCTATCGCATCCTGATCGAGATGCTGGCCGTGACGCTGTCGAAGAACGCGCGCGCCCGCGCGGTGCAGCTGCCCGCGTGGAACGAAGCGCTCGGCCTGCCGCGCCCTTGGGATCAGCAATGGTCGCTCAGGATGCAGCAGATCATGGCCTATGAGACCGACCTTCTGGAATATGGCGATCTCTTCGACGGCAATCCGGCGGTGAGTGCCAAGGTCGAGGTGCTGAAGGACGGCGCGCGCGCCGAGTTGGAGACGCTCGACGGGATGGGCGGGGCGATTGCCGCGATCGACTACATGAAATCGCGTCTGGTGGAATCGAACGCTGCCCGGATCAACCGGATCGAAGCCGAGGAAACCATCGTCGTCGGCGTGAACCGCTGGCAGCAAGGCGAGCCCTCGCCGCTGACCGCAGGCGATGGCGGCATCATGGTCGTCGACCCGGCGGTGGAGCAGGAGCAGATCGACCGTCTGAATGCCTGGCGCGCCGAGCGTGACGAGGCCGCGGTGCAGGCGGCGCTGGCGCAGCTCAAGGCGGACGCGAAGGCCGGCAAGAACATCATGGAAGCTTCGATCGCTGCCGCGAAAGCGGGCGCGACCACCGGCGAATGGGCAGGCGTGATGCGCGCCGTTCATGGCGAGTATCGCGGCCCCACGGGGGTCTCGCGCTCGCCCTCGAACCAGACCGAAGGGCTCGACGATATCCGCGAGGCCGTGGATGCGGTGAGCTCGCAGCTGGGCCGTCGTCTGAAATTCCTCGTCGGCAAGCCGGGCCTCGACGGCCACTCGAACGGCGCCGAGCAGATCGCCTTCCGCGCCCGCGATTGCGGCATGGACATCACCTATGACGGCATTCGCCTGACGCCGGAACAGATCGTCGCCAAAGCCATCGAGGACGAGGCGCATGTGGTGGGGCTGTCGATCCTGTCGGGCTCGCATATGCCCCTGATCGAGGAGTTGATGGAGCGGATGCGCGCCGCTGGCCTCGATCACGTGCCGGTCGTCGTCGGTGGGATCATCCCCGAGGAAGACGCGAAGAAGCTTCTGAGCTTCGGCGTCGCGCGCGTCTACACGCCCAAGGATTTCGAGCTGAACCGGATCATGATGGATATCGTGACGCTCGCGACCCCGGCGGAAAAAGCCGCCTAAACGGGCAGCCGGTTTGGGATCGGGGAGGAGCAGGCGTCTTCTTCTCGACCCAAAATCCCCGCCGGAGGCTCCCGCCGTCGGACCCCGCGAAAACCGCGCCCTTTCGCCCTTCCGCCCGCCAAGGCGCGCAGGTAAGGTCGCGCCATGACGACCCCCATGATCCAATTTTCCGAGGACCAGGCCGAGGCTTGGGATGCCGTTGCTTCCGCGCTCGAGGCGGCGGGGGTGGATATTCTCGAAGGCGCGATGACACCGGAAAGCGGCAGCAAGCGCGTGCTTTCGGTGATCGGCAAGGCGGGCTCGGGCAAGACGCTGCTTCTGGCGGAGCTTTATAAGGCTTTGGAGGCGGCAGGCGTCGATCTGGTCTCGGGCGATTTCGAGGGCAAACGGCGCCGCGAAAAGCGCACGCTGGCAATCCTCGCGCCCACGAACAAGGCGGCGAGCGTGCTGCGGTCGCGCGGCGTGCCCGCGACGACGATCCACCGCATTCTCTACACCCCCGTCTACGACCCGGAATACGAGCGGATCGCGGAATGGCTGACCGGGCAGGGCGAGCGGCCCAAGCCCGAATTGCTGATCGAGATGGGCCTGACCGAAGCGACGCTCGACCGGGCGAAAGCCTTCTACGAGCTGCACAAATCGATCCCGGCGGCACTGGCCTCGGCGGGGCTGCGCGGTTCGGATTTCATCAATGGCTGGAAGCGTCGCGAAGACCCGCTCGATATCGGGTTTGTCGATGAGGCCTCGATGCTGGATGAGCGTCAGTTCGCCGATCTGCGCGAAATTTTCCCGACGCTTGTGCTGTTCGGCGATCCGGCGCAGCTGGCGCCGGTGAACCAGTCGGGCGAGATGGTCTTCGAGCGTCTGCCCGACGAGCGAAAACACATCCTGCACCGCATCCACCGGCAGGCCGAGGATAACCCGATCCTCGATCTGGCGCATATGCTGGGGGATGAGAACCTCACCTTCGAGCAGTTCGAGCGCGAGATCGAAAAGGCCGCTGCCAAGGATGACCGCGTCGTCTGGGCCGAGCGGGTGGAGAGCGATCTGATGGCGCGCTCGCCGGTGCTGGTCTGGCGTAACGCCACGCGCATCCGGCTGATCCATGCGTTCCGCGCCGCCCATTCCGCGCCGGCCGACATGATGCTGCCGGGCGAGCCCTTGATCTGCGACGGGATCGAACTGCCGGTGAAGCACCGCAAGAAGCGGATCGATCTGGAGGCGCGCGGCCTGATCAAGGGCGCGCAGGTGATCTATCTCGGCCCCGGCAAGAAGCCCGGCTTCTCGCGGCTGCATGTGATGGGGGCGGAGGACCCGCGGCTCTCGGCGGCCTCGATCGTGAAGATCGAGATGCCCGACGAGGAGGAGCCGTTCATTCCTTTCGCGGCCCGGATGGGCGCGACCTTCCTGCATGGCGCGGCGGTGACGATCCACAAGGCGCAAGGGTCCCAATGGGAAGACGTGCAGGTCTTCGCGCCGGATATCTATGCGGCCTACAGGGCAGGGCGCGTCGAGGCGGGCATCCCGCTGTGGAAGCGCCTCGCCTATGTAGCGATCACCCGGGCGCAGCATCGGCTCTTGTGGGTGGTGCGGGCCCGGCTGGCGCGGCCCTCGGCGCCGCTGACCATTGACGACCTGCCGAAAGGCGGCGGTAAGCTGGAACTGAAAGCCGAACCGCAGGACGGATAGGGCAGGAGCCTCCGGCGGGGATATTTGAGCCAAGGCGAAGGAGGGGCGAGATGGGCGTGATGGTGGTGACCGGGGCGAGCGCCGGGATCGGGCGCGCAGTGGCAGAGGCCGCGCTGGCCGAAGGCTGGCAGGTCGCCTGTCTGGCGCGCTCGGAGGACAAGCTGGCGGAGGTCACCGCGCAAGGCGACGGGCTGGCCGTGGCCTGCGACGTGAGCGATGCGCAAGCGGTGGAGCGCGCCTTCGCCGAGGTGGTCGCCAGGTTCGGCCGGATCGACGTGCTGTTCAACAATGCCGGGATGTTCCCGCCTGCGGCCTTGCCCGACGAGGTTACGCTGGAGGATTGGGATGCCTGTATTGCGGTGAATCTGACGGGGATGTTCCTGTGTGCCCGCGCCGCTTTCGCGCAAATGCGAGGGCAGGCGTCGCGCGGCGGGCGGATCATCAATAACGGCTCGATCTCGGGGCAGGTGCCGCGCGCGAAATCGCTCGCCTATACGACCACCAAACACGCGATCAACGGCATGACGAAGCAGATCGCGCTGGACGGGCGCGATTTCGACATCGCCTGCGGGCAGATCGACGTCGGCAACGCGCGCACGGGGCTTCTGGCGAACATGGATTCGGCGGCGACCAAGACGGCGGAACCCACGATGGACGTGGCCAATGTCGCGCGCTCGGTGCTGCACATGGCCGGGCTGCCGCTTGAGGCGAATGTGCTCAACATGACGGTGATGGCGAGCGCGATGCCCTTCGTCGGGCGCGGTTAACGCACGAAGCGGAAGATCGCGGCGGCGGCCCAGCCTGCGAAGACCGCAAGCGCCAGCGACAAGAGCCCGTAAAGCGCCGCGTTCTCATGCGCGAGCGTGTAGAGCCAGCGCTCCAGCCCGACTTTGCGCACCTCGATCGCGGATTGGTATTTGTCCACCAGCTTGCCGTCGCGCAGCAGGAAGATACGGGTCTTGTAATCGCCCTCGGTAAGGTTCGCCGGCAGCGCGAAATCGGCGCGGAACAGCGTGTTGTCCACGATATGCACGCCGCCCGTCTCGAGTTTGTAGAGCCCCTGCTCCTTTCGGATATCGACCAGCGCTTCGGTGAAGGGGATCGAGTCGTCGACGGTGATCGGACCGGAAAAGGCGCGCATCGCGAGCGGAATCGAGATCCGCTGCTGGGTGTCGGTGCGCCGCGTGAGGATATCGTCGAGCGGGCCGGACGTGGCGACGGCGTAATAGCTGGGCGCGGCGGCCACGCCGACTGAAGCCGTGTTCACCCAGATCCCGAACTCGCGCGATTTCTTGCGGATGGTGACCGGGCCGAGCGGCCCTTCGAGCGTCACGATCACCGCGAGTTTCTGCCCTTCGGGCTCCGGCTTCTCGCGTTTGATCGCGCCATAGATCAGGATTTGCGACCCGTCGAAGGAGGTCGTGATCCCGATATTGTCGCGGCTGAGACCGGCCACGATCTGCTCGTCTGGTTCGGGGCGATTGGTGATCGGCATGCCCGGACGCGCGGGCAGAACCTGTTGGTCCTGTGCCAGAGCGGGCAGGGCGACAGCACAGAGGCCGATGGCGAGGAGGGCTGCACGGATCATCATTCGCCTCCCGTCGCGATGGAGTAGAGGTTGCTCGGATGCAGCACGAGGTCGAGGCCGAGCTTGCCCGCGACGAGGATCACCAGCAGCGCCAGCAGAATGCGCAGCTGTTCTGCCTTGAGGCGCGCGCCGAGACGCGAGCCGATCTGCGCGCCGATCACGCCGCCGACGATCAGCAGGAGCGCCAGCATCACGTCGACCGTCTGGTTGGTAATTGCGTGCATCAGGGTGGTGAAGGCCGAGACGAACAGGATCTGGAACAGTGAGGTGCCGATCACGACCTTGGTCGGCATGTTCAGCAGATAGATCATCGCCGGGACCATGATGAAGCCGCCGCCGACGCCCATGATCGCCGCGAGGATACCGACCGCGACCCCGACCAGCAGCGGCGGGATCACCGAGATATAGAGGCCCGAGGCCCGGAACTTGAACTTGAAGGGCAGCTTGTGGACCCAAGTGTGCTGCACGCGTTTCTTGCGCACGCCACCGCCCTTGCGCTGCTTTTGGATGGTGCGGATGCCCTCTTGCAGCATCAGAAGGCCGATCAGGCCGAGGAAGACGACGTAGCAAAGCTGCACCGCGAGGTCGATCTGGCCCAGCTCGGTCAGCAGGTTGAAGACGTAGATGCCGCTGGCCGAGCCGAGCAGGCCGCCCACCAGCAGCACGAGCCCCATCGGGATGTCGACCGCCTTGCGCTTGAGCTGTGCCAGGACGCCCGACACGGACGAGGCGACAACCTGGTTCGCGCCGGTCGCCACGGCGACGGAAGGCGGGATGCCGATGAAGAACAGAAGCGGGGTGATCAGGAAGCCGCCGCCCACGCCGAACAGGCCCGAGAGCAGCCCCACGATGCCGCCGAGCCCCAGCAGGGTGAAGATATTGACCGAGACTTCGGCGATGGGCAGGTAGATCTGCATGAGCTGCACCCGCTGAGGAGGTTGCATCGTTAGTGTCCCCGAAGGGCAGGCGAAGTCAAACCCCGCCGTGCCGCGGGGTTACAACTGTTGCAGATATCGTCGCAAAACCTGTTCGAGCTTGGCCGCGCCCATGGGCGCGATCGCCTTGGTCTGCTCGTGGCTGATATTTTCCTGCGCCATGCCCGCCCCCATATTGGTGATGACGGAAACGGCGGCGACGCGAAGGCCGAGGAAGCGCGCAAGGATCACTTCCGGCACGGTCGACATGCCGACCGCATCGGCGCCGAAGACTTTCGCGGCGCGGATTTCGGCGGGGGTCTCGAAGGTCGGGCCGGAGAACCAGCAATAGACGCCTTCGGGCAGTTCGATCCCTTCGGCCTGGGCTGCGGCTTTGAGCCCGGCGCGGATTTCCGGATCATGCGCCTCGGTCAGCGGCACGAAACGCGCATCCGAGGGCTCGCCGATCAGGGGATTGTTGCCCGAGAAGTTGATGTGATCGTTCAGCATCATCAGCCCGCCGGGCTGGATGTCCTCGCGCAGGCTGCCAG
Source organism: Thioclava sp. DLFJ5-1 (assembly GCF_002020115.1). Lineage (NCBI taxonomy): Bacteria > Pseudomonadati > Pseudomonadota > Alphaproteobacteria > Rhodobacterales > Paracoccaceae > Thioclava > Thioclava sp. DLFJ5-1. Next base: position 221,842 of record NZ_MPZU01000006.1, read on the forward strand.
CCGCATTGGTCAGCAGCAGGCTCTCGCAGCCGAGTTCCTTGAGGATCTCCAGCGGCAGGCGCATCTCGGCGGGGTTGCCGTGTTCATAATAGTGAACCCGACCGCCGAAAACCGCGACGCGGACGCCTTCGAACGTGCCGATCACCAGCTTCGGATTGTGGCCCGAGACGCCTGCATGGGGAAAACCCGGCAGTTCCGAATAGGGGATCGCCACGCCCTCGACCTCCTCGGCCAGATGGCCGAGGCCGGAGCCGAGGATCAGGCCGAGGCGTGGGGCCTCGTCGCCTGCGCGTTCGCGGATCAGTTGCGCGAGTTCAGCGCTCTTTGACATAGGGCTGCCCCCCTGCACGCGGCGGGATCGCCTTGCCGATGAAGCCCGCGAGGATGATCACGGTGAGGATGTAGGGCACGGCCTGCATGAACTGGATCGGCAGGGTGATGACGCCCAGATCGATATTCGGATAGCGGTTCGAGATCGCTTCCAGCAGGCCGAAGAGCATCGTCGCCCCAAGTGCCGGAACAGGCCGCCATTTCGCGAAAATCAGAGCCGCGAGAGCGATATAGCCTCGGCCGGCGGTCATTTCCTTCACGAAGCCAGCCGCGAGGCCGGTTGCCAGATAGACGCCGCCCAGACCTGCAAGAACGCCAGTGATGGCGACGGCGGTGTAGCGCATCCGGATCACCGAGATGCCCGCGGTGTCGACGGATTCCGGGTTCTCGCCCACCGCGCGTAGGCGCAGGCCGAAGCGGGTGCGGAACAGCACCCACCAGGTGATCGGCACCATCGCAAAGGCGACATAGACGAGGATCGAGTGGCCCGAGATCAGGTTCGAGTAGATCGGACCGAGGAAGGGCACATCCTTCACCGCCTCGGCGCCGGGCAGGGTGATCGGATCGAAGCGCCCGTTGCCCGAGAGTTGCGGCGTGCGACCGCCCTGATGGAACCAGCTTTGCGCGATCAGAACGGTAAAGCCCGAGGCAAGGAAGTTTACCGCGACGCCGGAAATCAGCTGATTGCCGCGGAAGGTGATCGAGGCGAGGCCGTGCACGAAGGCGAGGCTCATCGAGCCTCCGACGCCCGCCAGCAGCCCGAGCCACGCATTGCCCGTCACCGCCGCGACCGCGCCGGAGAAGAAGGCGGCCATCAGCATCTTGCCCTCGAGGCCGATGTCGAAGATGCCCGCGCGTTCCGAGAACAGGCCCGCGAGGCAGGCGAGCAGCAGCGGCGTGCCGAGGCGAACGGCGCTATCGAGAATTTCGATGATCGTTCCGAAATCCATCTCAGGCCTCCTTCCGGGCGTTGGCGCGCGCGACGAAGAAGCTCTCGATCGGTGCGCGCAGCATGTTGTCGAAGGCCCCGGTGAACAGGATCACGAGCGCCTGGATCACGGTGATCAGCTCGCGCGGGATCGTGGTTTCCAGAGCCAGCTCGCCGCCGCCCTGGTAGAGGAAGCCGAAGAGAAGCGCGGCGAGGAACACGCCGAACGGGTGGTTGCGGCCCATCAGGGCGACCGCGATCCCGATGAAGCCCGCGCCCTCGACCGAGTTGAGCACGAGACGGTGCGCCTCGCCCATCACGTTGTTGATAGCCATCAGACCGGCGAGGCCGCCCGAGATCAGCATCGCCGCCATGACGATCTTCACCGGCGAGATGCCGGCATAGCGCGCTGCCGACTCCGACCGCCCGAAAGCGCGGATCTCGAAGCCCAGCTTGGTGCGCCAGATCAGCACCCAGACGAGGTAGCAGGCGAGGATCGCCACGAAGAACGACACGTTCGCCGGGACCGATTTCGAGAAGAACGGACCGATCAGCGGGAAGTCATGGAAGGTCGGCAGATGCGTCGCAGGTCCGAAGCGCGCGGTGGCCGGGTCCATCGAACCGCGCGGACGCAGCACGTTGACCAGCATGTAGTTCAGGACCGCCGCACCGATGAAGTTGAACATGATCGTGGTGATCACGATGTGGCTGCCGCGCTTGGCCTGCAGATAGGCCGGGATCGCCGCCCAGGCCGCGCCGAAGATCGCGCCGCCCGCCATCGCGGCGATCAGCGCGATGGTCCAATGCGGCCACGGGAAGGCCAGCAGCACCAGCGCCACGCCAAGCCCGCCGAGCGTCGCCTGACCCTCGCCGCCGATGTTGAACTGGCTGGCGTGATAGGCGACCGCGACCGCGAGGCCGGTGAAGATGAAGTTGGTCGCGTAATAGAGCGTGTAGCCCCAGCCATAGGGCGAGCCGAGCGCGCCCGAGACCATGACCTTGATCGCCTTGATCGGGTCTTCGCCGATCAGCAGCACCACGATCCCCGAGATCACGAAAGCGATCAGCAGGTTGAGGAGCGGGATCAGGGCCACGTCGACCCATTTCGGTGTCTTTTCCATTATTGGCTCTCCTCGGGCGCGGCGATCGTCCAGCCGTCCATGCCGCGCACGTCCTCGCCGCCCATGCCCGCCATCAGGCAGCCCATGCCGGTCTGGGTGGCGGTCTCGACGGGGCCGATGCCCATGATCTGCCCGTCGAACATGACCGCGACCCGGTCCGAGAGCGCCCGGATCTCGTCAAGCTCGACCGAGACCAACAGGATCGCGGCGCCTTGGTCGCGTAGTTCGATGATGCGTTTGTGGATGAATTCGATTGCGCCGATATCGACGCCGCGGGTGGGTTGGCCCACCAGCAGCAGCGCCGGGCTTCGTTCGATCTCACGCGCCAGCACGATCTTTTGCTGGTTGCCGCCCGAGAAGCTCTTCGCGGGCAGGGTCGGGATCGGCGGGCGCACGTCGAAGCGTTCCATCGCCTCGGCCGTGTGGGCGACGATCCCCGCATTGTCCATGACGAAGCGGTTCTTCTGATAGGCCGGATCGGAGTGATAGCCGAAGACCATGTTCTCCCACGCGGCGAAATCGAGGATCAGCCCGAGACTGTGGCGGTCCTCAGGAACGTGCGAGATGCCCCGGCGGCGCCGCGACTGGCCGTCGCTATGCTTGCCGGTGAGGTCGATCTCTTCGCCGTTGATGCGGATGTTGCCGGTGCCCTTGGCGAACCCGCCGAGGATTTCCAGCAGTTCGGACTGGCCGTTGCCCGCCACGCCCGCGATGCCGAGGATCTCTCCCGCACGGATCTCGAGATTGATGCCCTTGAGGCGCTCGATCCCGTCTTCGTCCTTCACGCGGAGGTTCTCGACCTCCAGCACGGTCTTGCCGGGCTGCGCAGGCGTCTTGTCGACGTTGAGCAGAACCTTGCGGCCGACCATCAACTCGGCCAGCTGCTCGGGCGAGGTCTCGGCGGTCTTCACCGTCGCGGTCATCTCGCCGCGACGCATCACCGAAACCGTGTCGGTGATCTCCATGATCTCACGCAGCTTATGGGTGATCAGGATGATCGTCTTTCCTTCCTTGCGGAGGAAATCGAGGATGCGGAACAGGTGATCGGCCTCGGCGGGCGTCAGCACCCCGGTCGGCTCGTCGAGGATCAGGATATCCGCCTGACGATACAGCGCCTTGAGGATTTCCACGCGCTGCTGGTGGCCGACGGAGAGCTCTTCGATCTTCTCGTCGGGATCGACGTTGAGCTCGTATTCCTCGGCGAGGCGCTTGAGTTCCTTGCGGGCCTTGGAGAGCGAGGGGCGCAGCAGCGCGCCATCCTCGGCACCAAGGATGATGTTCTCGAGCACGGTGAAATTCTGCACCAGCTTGAAATGCTGGAAGACCATGCCGATGCCGGCGCTGATCGCGGCCTGGCTGTCGGGGATATGGGTGTGCTTGCCCTTGATCCAGATCTCGCCCGCATCCGCCTTGTAGAAGCCGTACAGGATCGACATCAGCGTGGATTTCCCCGCGCCGTTCTCGCCGATGATACCGTGGATCGTGCCGGGCATGACCCGGATCGAAATGTCCTTGTTGGCCTGCACCGTGCCGAAGGCTTTCGAGATGCCTTTCAGCTCGATCGCGGGCGCGCCCGTGGGCGTGGCGGCAGCGTGGGCCGCTTCGGCCGCATCGCTGGCGTTTTCAGTGGCAAGGGCGGCAGTTGCCTGCCGCCCCGCGTTGTTCGACTCTGTTGTGCTCATCACTCGACCGGGCAGCTGTCGTCCGACATGTAGTCATGCACTTCGATCTTGCCCGACGCGATGTCGGCTTTCGCCTGCTCCACCGCTTTTTCCATCTCGGGCGTGACGAGCGACTTGTTGTTGTCGTCCATCGCGACGCCGACGCCGTTCTGGGCCAGACCCATCACCTTGATGCCCGGCTTCAGATCGGGGCCCGCCGAGAACGCGTCATAGACGGCGTTGTCGACACGCTTGAGCATCGAGGTCAGGACCTTGCCCGGGTGCAGGTAGTTCTGGTTGCTGTCCACGCCGATCGACAGGACGTCGCCATCCGCGGCTGCCTGCAGAACGCCGATGCCGGTGCCGCCAGCGGCTGCGTAGATCACGTCCGCGCCCTGGCTGATTTGGGCCTTGGCGATCTCGCCGCCCTTCACCGGGTCGTTCCACGCCGCCGGGGTCGTGCCGGTCATGTTCTGGATGACTTTCGCGTCGGGGTTCACGGCTTTCACGCCCTGAACGTAACCGCAGGCGAATTTGCGGATCAGCGGGATGTCCATGCCGCCGACAAAGCCGACGGTGCCGGTTTTCGACGCCATCGCGGCCATCATGCCGACGAGGTAGGAGCCTTGCTCTTCCTTGAAGACGATCGACTCGACGTTGGGCTGGTCGACGACCATGTCGACGATCGCGAACTTGGTGTCGGGGTAGTCGGGAGCGACGGTGTTGAGCGTGTCGCCGAAGGCGAAGCCGGTCATCACGATCGGGTTGGCGCCCGACTCGGCGAGTTTGCGCAGGGCCTGCTCACGCTGAGCTTCCGACTGCATTTCCAGTTCCTTGTAGGAGCCGCCGGTCTCTTCGGCCCAACGCTTGGCGCCGTTGAAGGCGGCTTCGTTGAAGCTCTTGTCGAATTTGCCGCCCAGATCGTAAATGATCGCGGGATCGGCCAGCGCGGCCCCGGCGCTGAGCGCGAGCGCGGTCGCGGCGCCGAGGAACTTGGTGAAATAGGTCATGGATTACTCCCGAACGTTATGGCCCTGTTGGATAAGCCTGTTGGCGCGCTCGGTTCAGCGCGCGGACCCGGCGATTTGGGCAGAGCTTGCCAAGGGGGTCAAGCGTCAAGTTGTGGATGACGCGGGGTCGCAAGACAAATTTGATTGAACGGTCAGCTTGTCGCTCTAGCGAGCGGCAAAGTGAGAACCAGCGCGTCGATGCGATCGCCCTCCGGGCTGCGGTAATAGCCCTTGCGACGCCCCGATTCCTTCCAGCCGGTCGCGGCATAAAGCGCGCGTGCGGCGTCATTCTCGGCGGAGACTTCGAGGAAGGCGCTTTCGGCCCCCAGTGCCTCGGCTTCCTGCGCGAACCGCTCCACCAGCGCGCGGCCGGTGCCGTTGCGCCGCGCTTTCGGGTCGACGGCGAGGGTCAGAAGCTCGGCTTCGCCGGCGATGACGCGTCCCAGCAGGAAGCCTCGATTTTCGTTCAACAGAAAGGTGCCGGGGCCGCGCATCAGATCCCGGAATTCGGCCTCGTTCCACGGGCGTGGTGTGGTGAAGCAGGCGGCATGCAGCTCGGCGAGGGCTTCGGCGCGCATCAGTCGAGGATCCTTGGCGGCGGATCGGAGGGCGGGGCTGCGTCAGCGGCACGCAGATAAAGCGGCGCGGGTCGCTCTCCGGGGATGAATTCGCGAGAGGCCGCGATCCGTGCGATGGCTTCGGCAGGCGCGAAAGCCGCGGGCGCGGCAGCAGCGCCGATCCGTGTGGCGACCTCCTCGGCGGCAGAGCCGATGCAGGTCAGGCCGGGTTCGGCCAAGCCCTCGGGCAGCGCGTCGAGCTCATGCAGATCGAGCGGGATGGCCTGTGCGGTGCGGAAGCCCTCGAGATAGGCCCGTTCCCGCGGTGCGGCGACGGCTGCAAGCACCGGACCTTCGCTGCCGAATTGCGCCGCGTCGGTGATCGAGACGCCGAGCGCCGGGGCCCGCAGGCTCAGCGACAGCCCGCGCGCGGCAGAGACGGCAATGCGGACACCGGTGAAATTCCCCGGTCCGATCCCGACGCCGATCCGCGTCAGGTCTCGCCAGCCAACGCCCGCCTCGGCGAGCACCTCTTCCAGAAGCGGCATCAGCCGCTCGGCCTGCCCGCGCCCCATCTCTTCGTGGCGCGCGACGAGGCAGTCATCACCCGACAGCAAAGCGGCCGCGCAATGCGCGGCCGATGTGTCGAAGCCTAGCGTCAGATCAGGCATTGACCGGACGCACCTCTGAAACCTCGGGGATGTAGTGTCTGAGCAGGTTCTCGATCCCCATCTTGAGCGTCAGCGTCGACGAGGGACAACCGGCGCAAGCGCCCTGCATGTGCAGGTAGACCACGCCACGCTCGAACCCGTGGAAAGTGATGTCACCACCGTCCTGCGCCACGGCCGGGCGCACGCGGGTGTCGAGCAACTCCTTGATCTGCGAGACGATCGCGCCGTCTTCGCCGTCATGCTCGGCATGGCCCGAGGGCGCGGCTTCGCCTTCGATCACCGGGGCGCCGGACTGGAAATGCTCCATGATCGCGCCGAGGATCGCCGGTTTCGCGTGATCCCAGCTGGTCGCGTCATCCTTCGTCACGGTCACGAAATCCGAGCCGAAGAACACGCCGGACACGCCGGGCACTGCGAAAACGCGCTTGGCCAGCGGCGATTTGGCCGCCGCCTCGGCGGAGGGGAAATCAGCGGTGCCGGTCTCCAGCACGGTCTGGCCGGGCAGGAATTTCAGCGTCGCGGGGTTCGGGGTCGTCTCGGTCTGAATAAACATCGCGTGCCTCCTTGGCTTGCCGCTCATATGCGCCTTCCGACAGAAATAATCAAGTAATCGCGGCTATGCGCTAGATGATGCGCGGCGCGATCTGGGCGGGATCGGCCACCTCTGGGCGCCAGAACGCCTCCGCGTCCGGTCCGATCCGCGCAAGAGCGGCCTCGAAGTCACGATGATTGACATGGCGCCAGAGCGCAAAGGCCGTGGCCTCGATGGCGTTATCGGGGGTCAGGTTGTGATGCGGGCGCAACGCCTGCGCGTCGCGGGTCATCTCGGTCCGGCTGCCGAAAGGGCGCGGCGTCGCCATCACATCCCAGTGATACAGGAAGATCGCGCGCAACACCGCTGGCAGGCAATCGGCGAAGGCGATGGCCTCGACAGGGCGCAGCCGCGCACGGAAGGTGACGAAGACGCCCTCGATCGCCGTGTAGGTCATATTGTCGGAGTCGAGGCCCATCCGATCGCGCGCATCGGCGAGGAAAGAGGCGAACTCCTTCTGCGCATGGCGATAGGTCCAGGGCATCGGCATCGGTCAGGTGATCTGTTCGAGCTTTTCCTTCGACATCTCGCCCGGCACGATCGTCAGCGGGCAGGGCAGCGTTCCGGCCTGCTTGACCATCTGGCTGACCAGCGGCCCCGCACCGCCCTTGCCGGAGCCTGCGCCGAGGACCAGCACGCCGATCTCGGGGTGTTCGTCCATCACGGCGATGATCTCGGGCACGGGTTCGCCCTCGCGGATCACCAGTTCCGGCTCCACGCCCTGACGGTCGCGCATCCATTTCGCGAAAACCTCGAAATGCGCCTCGATCCGCTCGCGGGCTTCTTCGCGCATGATCTCGGCCACGCCGATCCAGTGCTGGTATTCGTCGGGCGGGATCACCGAGAGGATGATCACGCCGCCGCCGGTATGGTTCGCGCGCATCGCCGCGAACCGCATCGCGTTGAGGCATTCGCGGGTATCGTCGAGCACAACCAGAAACTTGCGCATGGCTCCTCCGGGACGGGGTGTCTGCGGATCATCGCCCGGCGCGAGGTCTTTGGCAACCGCGGGGGTGTCGAGGCTCAAAGCGGCGAACCTTGTGCCCAGTCCATATAGGCCTCGCGCGCCCGCTGGGTGCCCTTGCCGGGCGTGTAGCTGACATCGTCGAAACCCGCGACCGGGGTGACCTTGGCGAAGTTGCCGGTCAGGAAGACCTCGTCGGCATTGCGGAAATCATCGAGCGTCAGCACCGCTTCATGCACCGTCTCGCCGCCCTCGCGCAGCAGGCCCATGATCCGCTTGCGCGTGAGGCCTGCAAGGAAGGTGCCGTTCGGCATGGGCGTGAAATACTCGCCATCCTTCACCATCCAGACATTCGCGGTCGCGCTTTCGGCGACATTGCCCATCGCATCCTGCACGAGCGCGTTGCCGAAGCCCTTGCGCTGCGCCTCGACCAGCATCCGGGCGTTGTTCGGATAGAGGCAGCCCGCCTTCGCATCCGTGACGTTATCGGCCAGAACGGGACGGCGGAATTGCGTGGTGGTCAGCGTCGTCGCCTTACTCGGATCGGGCATCGCCACTTCTTCGAGGCAGAGCGCGAAGCCGGTCTCGCCGGGCTTCGGTGCGACGCCCAGATCGGACCCGGCGATCGCCCAGTACATCGGGCGCACGTAAACAGCGGCGCCCGTATCGTATTTGCGCAGGCCCTCGCGCGCGATCTCGACCATGTCCTCGGGCGCGATGGTCGGCGTGATCATCAACGCCTCGGCGGAGCGGTTGGTGCGCGCGCAATGCGCGTCGAGATCGGGGACGACCCCGTCGAAAAGCCGCGCCCCGTCAAAGACGGAGCTGCCTTGCCAAAGCCCGTGATCGGCGGCGCGCATGACGGCGATATCGCCCTCGTGCCATGCGCCTTCGAACCAAGTGCGGATGTTTTTGCCGAATGCCATCGGTGCCTCCTTCGTATCGGGCGCGATCCAACCACTCGCGCCCCGCGAAGTCCATACGACCGATTGTATCGGTGTCAGGTGTCGTGAGGTCGCGTCTCGTTGCGGTCGAGCGTTAACCGCATGGCAACCGCGACCTGCCTAGGCTTGCGAAACTGTCGCCTACTCGGCGGCGGCGCAGCAGCAGGAGATTTGGTATGACCCCGGCCCGGCGCAGGCGCAAACGTCTCTTCGATCTGACGCTGGCACTTCTGGCGCTGCCCGTGGTCTTGCCGCTGATCGCGCTGGTCTGGCTGGCTGTCGCGCTGGTGCAGGGGCGACCGTGGTTTTACGGCGGCGAGCGGATGCATAGTCCCAAGCGCAGCTTCCGGATGTGGAAGTTCCGCACGATGGAGGCGGAGGCGGGCGATCACGGCATCACCGCCGGGCATAAGCGTGCACGGATCACCCCGATCGGGCAGATCCTGCGGCGGTGCCACGCGGATGAGTTGCCGCAAATCTGGAACGTCCTGCGCGGCGATATGAGCTTCGTCGGACCGCGCCCTCCGCTGCGCGAGGTGGTGGCGCGTTTCCCGCAGCTCTACGCGCAGGTGCTTGCAAGCCCCCCGGGGATCACCGGGCTCGCGAGCGTGCAGTTCGCACAAAAAGAGGCGCGTCTGCTGGCGCGATGTCGGACGGCGGAGGAGGCGCGGCGGATCTACGATCAGGCTTGCGTCCCCGAGAAAGCACGGCTCGATCTGCTTTACCAAAGACAGGCCTCGTGGCGGCTCGATCTGGCGCTGATCTGGCAAACCTTGCGCGGAGGGATCGCGTGAGGGAAGCGCTAACCGACAAGATCGCGACGCGCCTGATCGCGTTGTCGCGTCCGCGCAAGGCGGCTGTCATTGCAACCCTCGATGCGCTGCTCGCGATGGTGTGCCTTGTGCTGGTGTTGCAACTCGCGCCTGCTTTGAGCCGCGGTGGGCTCGGGGGGAATGCCTGGCTCCTGGTCCTGACCGGGAGTGGTCTCGCCGCAGTGGCAAGCCTTGGCACCGGCTTGGCGCGCCTGCCCCTGAAGGACTTCGCCATGCTGGGGGCGGGAAAGGCGGTCGTCCTCTCCTGCCTCCTTGCACTCGCCCTCTGGGTCGGCCTCGGATGGCAGGGTGGCGGCACTGCGCTCTTCTTTGGTTGCGCGTTTCTATCGGGCATCGTGGTCCAGCGCTGGGCGCTTCTGGCGCTGACGGGATGGCTCTATCGACGCTCGAACGTCGTCTCGCGCATCGCGATCTACGGCGCGACGCCGGAGGGGATCGCGCTGGCACGGGCGTTGCGCGACCGGTCCGGGTTCTTGACCTGCGCCTATCTCGACGACAGCCCGGTTCTGCGCGGCGCGACGTTGGACGGGGTGCCGGTTCTTGGTCCTGCGGCGCGCAAGGCGCTGATCCGCAAGTTCAATGTCGATCGCGTCGTCCTCGCTGACCCGCGCCTGCCCGAGCCGCGCAAGGCCGCGCTGGCGCGTGACCTTGCGCACCTTGGATTGCGCTGCGAGGCGCTGCCGGATTTCGCCCTGCTGGTCGGCGGCGCGGATCTTGCCGCGCGGCTCGAACCGGTGCGCCCCGAGCGTTGGCTGGGCCGCTGCGAGATCACCGGAGGCGACCCGCCCGAGTCAGAGTTCTACTGTGGAAAATCCGTGCTCATCTCAGGGGCGGGCGGCTCCATCGGGGCAGAGCTTTGTCGTCAGATTCTCGCCTGTGGCCCGGCGAAACTCGTTCTGCTCGAGCTCTCGGAGCCCGCTCTTTTCTCCCTCCTATCCGACCTGACGCCGCGCGCCGCCCGTGCGGGTGTCGACCTCGTCACCCGGCTCGGCTCCGCCGGGGACGCGGCGCTGGTGCGGGAGATCTTCGCACGCGAGGCGATCGACGCGGTGTTCCACGCCGCCGCCTACAAGCACGTCGCGCTGGTGGAGGAAAACCCGCTTTCCGGATTCGCGAATAACGTCACCACCACGGTCTGCCTCGCAAGGGCTGCGCGGGCCGCGAAAGTTGCGCGGTTCGTGCTGATTTCCAGCGATAAGGCGATTGCACCGCGCTCGGCCATGGGCGCGTCGAAACGGATGGCGGAGCTGGTGGTGCAGGATCTTGCGACCCGCGCGGGCGCGACGGTTTTCTCGATCGTGCGCTTCGGCAATGTGATCGGCTCGTCGGGATCGGTCGTGCCGATTTTCGAGCGGCAGATCGCGCAAGGCGGGCCGATCACGCTCACCGATCCTGACGCCACACGTTATTTCATGACCATCGCCGAAGCGGCGCGGCTCGTGCTAATCGCGGGTCGCTGGGAGGTTTCGGGGCGGGTCTATGCGCTCGATATGGGCGCACCGATCCGGATCGGCGATCTCGCCCGGCAGATGGTCGAGGCGCGCGGGTTACGGCTGCGCGGGCCCGACTGCCCCGACGGCGAGATCGAGCTGTTGCGGATCGGTTTGCGGAGGGGGGAGAAGTTGCACGAGGCCCCCGTGACCGGCGCGCATAGCCGCGCGACCGCGCATCCGATGATCAGGCATGCGCCAGTCGCCCACCTCTCGGAACGTGAGACTGCTCTGCTTCTGCGCGACCTCGATGCGGCTCTGGCGCAGCGCTCCCGGGAGCGGCTTGAGGAACTCATATCGACGCTGCGGCGAATGGAGGGCGATTCCCTAGCGCCGCTCGTGTTGGACGAAGCCTCGCGTCGACAAAGCGCAGGCGCGCGGGAACTCGATGTCTCCGAGAAGGGTCGGCGCTGGCAAAACGGAACGCCCGGAAGCGAAGTGGCATGTGCCGCGAAGGGGGGAGCAGCTTTCGTCCCTGCGGACACGCGCGGCATCGTCCTGCCAACACCAATGCGTCCCGCCCCACCCGGCGCGCGGGGCGCGTCAGGCGAAAGGATCGTGGGGATATCCGACCGCGCTTAGATAGAGGCCCTGCGGCGGGCAGACCGGTCCGCAAACGGCGCGGTCGCGCGCGGCGAGCGCTTCGGCTACGCGCTCGGGCGGCCAGGATCCTGCGCCGACGCGCTCCAGCGTGCCGACGATCGAGCGGACCTGATTGTGCAGGAAGCTGCGCGCGCGCAGGTGAAACCGGACCTCGCGCCCATGCGGGATGTCGAGCGCCTCGATCCGGATCTCGTCGAGCGTTTTGACCGGCGAGTTCGACTGGCACATGGTCGAGCGGAAGGTGGTGAAGTCATGATGCCCGATCAGATGCGCGGCCCCTTCGCGCATCGCCTCGATATCGAGCGGGTTGAGCACCTGCCAGACCAGCCCGCGGTCATGGGTCACCGGCGCGCGGCGTTGCACGAGCCGGAACAGGTAGCGCCGCTCTTGCGCGGAGAACCGGGAGTGGAACTCTTCCTCGACCCGGGCACAGGCGAGGATCGCGACCGGCGCGGGACGCAGGTGATAATTCAGCGCTTCCGACAGTCGGAACGGGTCCCAATTCTTCGTCAGATCGGCATGGGCGACCTGCCCCGTCGCGTGAACACCCGCATCGGTGCGCCCCGCCGCCGCGATCGTGTGGGGGCCGGGTTCGAGCTTCGCCAAAGCCGCCTCGACCGCGCCCTGCACCGAAGGCTGGTCGGCCTGACGTTGCCACCCGGCAAAGGGCCCCCCGTCATATTCGATTTTGAACGCGTATCTCGGCATGGAGCGGCCATAGCCCGAGCGCGCCCCGTTTCGCAATCCCCTCCCGGCCGTGCGCCGCGATTGCGGACCCCTGCACGGGGCGGCTTGCCCTCGTCATGACCCGGAGCTACCGATTGCCGGTCGGGCAGAGAAGGGCGTGGATATGAGTTTGACGATCATGGCGGCGGTGCTGGGCGCGGCCTTCCTGCATGCCCTGTGGAATGCGCTGATCCGTTTGGGTGGCTCGAAAATCCGTGCCATGGTGATGCTGTCCATTGCCGAGGCCGTGATCGGGCTTGTCGTCGCTTTGTCGCGCCCCTTGCCGGACAGCGCCGCGCTGGGCTGGATCCTCGCCGCGGGGGTGATCCATTTCGGCTACAAGTTCTTCCTCGCCCATGCCTATGAGCAGGGCGATCTAAGCCGGGTCTATCCGATCGCGCGCGGAACCGCGCCGATGATGGTGGCGGTGGTCTCCGCTGCGCTTGCGATCGATGCGATCAGTGGGATTGAATATGCGGGGATCGCGGTGCTGGGACTCGGGATCGCCCTGATGGCGCGTGGCGTGTTCACCGATGGCGAGAGCCGTCGTCTGCTGCCCTATGCGCTGGGCTCGGCACTGGCGACCGCGAGCTATACGCTGGTCGATGGGATGGGCGCGCGCATCTCAGGCGAGCCCGTGGGCTATGTCGGATGGATCATGGTGCTGGGCGGCGTGTTCTTCGCGACGGGCATGGTCGGGCTGCGCGGGACCGCGATGCTGCGCACCGCGCCGCGCGAATGGGGGATCGCGACGCTCGGCGCGGCGGCGTCCTACGGGGCTTATGCGATCTCTATCTGGGCAATGACCCGCGCGCCGATCGCGCTGGTCGCGACCCTGCGCGAGACCTCGATCCTGTTCGCGGTGTTGATCGGCTGGCTCGTCTTCGGCGAGAAAATGCGGATGACGAAAGCGCTGGCGGCTCTGTTGATCGTGTCGGGCGTGGTGCTGACGCGGGTCTGAGCGCTCAGAATTGCGGCTTGCCTTGCGCGTCTCAGCTGCTCGGCATGGCGTCGTCCGCGGGCCGCGGCACGAGATGCCCGTCTTCGATCTGAAGGGGCGTGAAAGGTGGCTCTTGGATCGCAGGCTGGATCTGGCGGACGACGTAGCAACCGCCGAAGCTTTCGGTACTGCCATCGGTGGTCCACGCAGTCACCGTCACCCCGAGCGTAGTGTAGATCGAGCCTGCCGCGCCTTCCGATGTCACCGGGCCGACCGTGACCGAGGCCGCCGCGGTATCGGCATAGCCTTTCGCGAAATCCGCGTAATCGCGTTCCTTTTCGGCATCGGCGAAATAGCTCCAGGCGCGGGCATATTGTTGCAGCGAAATCGCATTGTAGAGCGAGCGGACCAGCGCCGCGGGAGTCGAGCGGTCGTCGAGGTAGTCCGGCGCGGCGATAGCCGCGTGCCCGGAGAGGGCGAGAACGAGGAGCGCGAGAGTACGACGCATGTGGCCTCCTGAAAGATGTTGGTGCGGGTAGCCGGTGTGGCCACCGCAGGATCAACGTCTTTCGGGAACGATTTGTTGCACGATGCCGACGAGCAGCAGGTAGATGGACGTGACGACCAGCCCCCAATGCGCCCAGCTTGCCGGATCGAAGTCGACCCATGCGGCCCAGCCCGCGAAGAAGGTCCACAAAAGCGCCATCGGCAAGGAGACCGCGCGCCAGCGCTTCGTGCGCACTGGGTGGATGAACTTGAGCGGCAGGAACATCGCGATGGCGAGCGCCACGACGACGAGCAGGATCGTCCAATAGCCGGGCTTGAGCGCGAACAGCACCAGTACCAGCATGTTCCACGCCCCCGGGAAGCCCTGGAACGAGTTGTCCTTCGTCTTCATCCGGGTGTCGGAGAAGTAGACGACGCTGCCATAGGTGATCGCGATGATCGCGAGCCAGCCCGTCCATCCCGGCAGCAGGCTCGACTGGAACAGCGCGAAGGCGGGGATGAAGACATACGTCAGATAGTCGATGATCAGGTCCATCAGGACGCCGTCATAGAGCGGGAAATTCGCCTTCACATCGTAGCGCCGCGCGAGCGGACCATCGATCCCGTCGACGAAGAACGCCGCGACGAGCCAGAGGAACATCAGCGACCATTCGCCCTCCGCAGCCGCGAGAAGCGCGAGCATCGACAGCACGGCGCCGGTGGCGGTCAGGAGGTGAACGAACAGGGCTTTGATGCGGATATCCATCTGCCCGTGATGCCGGATTTGCGACGCAGGGGCAAGCGAACTTCAGGCGCGCGGATGGCTCTTGTCGTAGATTTCCATCAGCCGCGCGGCATCGACGGCGGTGTAGATTTGGGTCGTTCCGAGGCTCGCATGGCCCAGCAGTTCCTGAATGGCGCGCAGGTCGCCGCCGGCGGCCAGCAGATGGGTCGCGAAGCTGTGGCGCATCGCGTGCGGTGTCGCGGTCGAGGGCAGGCCGAGCGACATGCGCGCCCGCTCCATCGCCTTGGAGATCATGCGCGGATTGAGCGGCTTTCCGCGTGCGCCATAGAACAAGGGCGCATCCGGCTCGGCGGGGTAGGGGCACAGGCGCATGTACTCCGCGACGGCATCGCGGGCGGCGGGCACGACCGGCACCAGCCGCTCCTTGTCGCCCTTGCCGCGGATGCGCAGCACCTCGGGCAGGGGATGAGCTTCGGCACGCAGGGCGAGCGCTTCGGAGATTCGCAGTCCGCAGCCGTAGAGCAGCGTCAGCACCGCGGCGTCGCGCGCGGCGATCCACGGCTCCATCGCCTGCGTGTCCACCTGTTCGATCATCCCGGCGGCAGCGTCCTCGTTCAGCGGGCGCGGCAGTTTGCGCTGATATTTCGGGCTGCGGGTCGAGAGGATATGGCTCGCATCGAACCCGTCGCGATCGGCGAGCCAACGGATGAAGCTTTTTACCGAAGAAAGCGCGCGGGCGAGCGAACGTGACGAGACCTCGCGAGAGCGTTCATGCGCCATCCAGGCTCGCATATCGGAGGGGCCCAGCTGTGCGATCCGGGCGGTGCCCAGGCTCTCGCCATGATGGGTTTGCAGAAAGCCAAGGAAGCTCGCCACGTCATGCCGGTAGGCGGTGATCGTGTGGTCGGAAGCGTCGCGCAGCCCGCGCAAATGGCTCAACCATTCGGCGAGCGCGTCTTGCAGCCCTGCGGACGGCTCCGCCATCAATCCAGCCAGCGGCGCATCGTGCGTTCGAATACGCCCGCGAAGAAGGCCAGAAGGTCGGTGCCTTGCGACGGTTTGAACTGATGCGGGTCCTCGGCGGCCATGACCAGCATGCCGGGCAGGCGGCCCTCGCCCAGATCGAGCTGCATCAGCGCCTCGGAGCGCACCCAGTTCGCCGCCTCGCCGAAGATCGCCTCGGAGCCCGGCACGGTCTGGCGCAGCACGACCTGTCGCGGCTGCCCGCCACGCCCGCCGCGCATGTATTCGGTGATGAAGCCGGGTTCGGCCACGCAGAGCACCTCGCCCAGCTGGCGCAGCGCCGGGTCGTTCTCGTTCTGGTGGCTTTCCAGCACGAGGCGCACCGCGTCGACGCGCAGAATCTCGGCAACTTCGGTCGCGAGGTTGGACAGGAAGGACTGGAAGTCATGCGGGTCGAGCATCCGGAGCACCGCGCGGTGAATCTGGTTCGTGCCTGCGAGGTTCTCATAGGCCGCGGCGATGACAGACCGGTGGGTATCTTCGAGCCGGTCGAGCCGCGCCTCGAGCCGGGACATGGCCGCGCCGCGCAGGTCGACGATATTGCCGCCCATCGCGGCCTCGTTCGCAGCGATCAGCGCCCGCATCAGGTCGCGGTCCTCGAGAATCACGTCAGGGTCGGAAATGATCTTGTCGCGGAGTTGCTCCACGAGGGCCGGTTCGGTCATGCCTGTCTCGTCGCTGGTCGATGCATCATTTTTTCCAAGCATACACGATGCGCCCCGCGACGCAGTCCAAAAAACAGCTCGTGCGACGAAAAAGGCCCGCCGGAGAGGCGGGCCTTTGTTGTATCGGACTCACGCGAGAAGATCAGATCTTCTGGCCGGTCGCTTCCCAGTCCTTGAGGAATTGGGCCAGACCCTTGTCGGTCAGCGGGTGGTTGACCATCGACTTGATAACCGCCGGCGGTGCGGTGATCACGTCGGCGCCGATGCGCGCAGCGTCGCTGATGTGGTTCACCGAGCGGATCGACGCGGCGAGGATCTGGGTCGTGAAGTCGTAGTTGTCATAGACCGTGCGGATGTCCTCGATCAGGTTCATCCCGTCGAGGTTGATGTCGTCGAGACGGCCGATGAAGGGCGAGATGAAGGTCGCGCCCGCCTTCGCGGCGAGGATCGCCTGCGCGGTCGAGAAGCACAGCGTGACATTGACCATGTGGCCTTCGGATGCGAAAGCCTTGCAAGCGGTCAGGCCGTCCCAGGTCAGCGGAACCTTGATCGCGATATTGGGGGCGATCTTGGCGAGCTTCATACCTTCTTCGATCATGTCCTTGGCTTCGGTGGCCACGACTTCGGCCGAGACCGGCCCGTGGACCATGTCGCAGATTTCTTTGGTGACTTCGAGAATGTCGCGGCCCGATTTCAGGATCAGCGACGGGTTGGTGGTCACGCCATCGACCATGCCCAGATCGTTGAGTTCCTTGATCGCGGCGGTGTCGGCGGTATCGACGAAGAATTTCATGGCAGCTCTCCTTGGCAGCAGTCGCGAGCGTGTTAGCGCAAAAGTGGCGACGGCGAAAGAGGTCGCAGCAGGACGGGGGCTCCGCCCCGCGGCTTCGCCGCTCCCCGGGATATTTAGTGCAGTTGG
The DNA here is from genome assembly GCF_002020115.1 of Thioclava sp. DLFJ5-1. Taxonomy (NCBI): domain Bacteria; kingdom Pseudomonadati; phylum Pseudomonadota; class Alphaproteobacteria; order Rhodobacterales; family Paracoccaceae; genus Thioclava; species Thioclava sp. DLFJ5-1. The sequence continues at coordinate 239,050 of NZ_MPZU01000006.1, forward strand.
AAGGCATGGCGATGTCTGAACCCGGTTGGTTCGAAGAGGGCGCGCGGGTCGCGGTGCTGACGGCGGAGCCGATCGGGCGCCCGCTCGATTATCGCGCGCCGGAGGGCGGTTGTTTCAGCGGGGCTTTCGTCGAGGTGCCGCTGGGGCCGCGCAAGGTGCTGGGCGTGGTCTGGGGACCGGGCGAGGGCGGTTTCGACGCTGCCAAGCTGCGCGCGGTGAACCGGGTCTTCGACGTGCCGCCGATGCGCGACGAGCTGCGCGTCTTCCTCGAGCGGATGGCGGAGTACACGATGACGCCGCTCCCGCAGGTGCTGCGGCTCGCGACGCGCGCGCCGGGCTTGGGCGATCCGCCGGGGATGCGCAAGATTTACCGGCTGGGCGACCGGGAGCCGTCGCGGATGACCGATGCGCGGGCGCGGGTGCTCGAGGTGCTGGAAGAGCATGGCGGCGCGGGATTTTACCTGAGCGAGCTGGCGCATCTGGCCGGGGTGACGACGCAGGTCGTGAAGGGGCTGGTGAAGACCGGCGCGCTGATCGAGGCGGAGGTGCCGCGCGACCAGCCCTTCCCGCGGCTCGACCCGGCGCGGCCCGGCAAGGCGCTGTCGGAGGCGCAGACTGCTGCGGCGGAGGCTTTGCGCGCGGGCTCCGGGGCCTATTCGACGACGCTTCTGAAGGGCGTGACCGGATCGGGCAAGACGGAGGTCTATCTGGAGGCGGTCGCGGAATGTCTGCGCAAGGGGCGGCAGGCTTTGGTGCTGCTGCCCGAGATCGCGCTGAGTTCGGAATTTCTCTCGCGGGTCGAGGCGCGGTTTGGCGCGCGCCCCGGCGAATGGCATTCCGGGGTCACGCAAAGCGAGCGGCGCAGGCTGTGGAAGGCCTGCGGGGCGGGCGAGGTTCAGCTTGTCGTCGGCGCGCGCTCGGCCCTGTTCCTGCCGTTCCGCGATCTGGGGCTGATCGTGGTCGATGAGGAGCATGACAGCTCCTACAAACAGGAGGAGGGCGTTCTCTATAACGCCCGCGACATGGCGGTGCTGCGTGCCTCGGGCTGTTCGGCGCAGGTGGTGCTGGCTTCGGCGACGCCCAGCCTGGAGACATGGGCAAACGCGGAGGCCGGGAAGTATCAGCGGCTCGATCTGGGCGCGCGGTTCGGCACGGCGGAACTGCCCGAGATGGGCACGATCGACATGCGCGACGAAGCGATCGAGAGCGCGCGTTGGATCGGGCCGACGCTGGTGAAGGAGGTTCTCGCGCGGGTGGCCGAGGGGCAGCAGGCGATGCTGTTTCTCAACCGTCGTGGCTATGCGCCGGTCACGATCTGCCGGGCCTGCGGGCATCAGATCGGCTGCGATCATTGCGACGCGCGGATGGTGGAGCACCGTTTCCTCAAGCGGCTCGTCTGCCACCAATGCGGCGAGACCAAGCCGATCCCGGTGAAATGTCCGAGCTGTGAGGTGGAGGGGAAGCTCGCGCCTGTCGGGCCGGGGGTGGAGCGGCTGGCCGAGGAGGTCGCGGAGCGCTTCCCCGAGGCGCGTCTGGCGGTGCTGTCTTCGGACCTGTTCGGCTCGGCCCGCGCGCTGAAGGAGAAGATCGCCGAGATCGCACAGGGCGAGGCGGATATCATTATCGGCACGCAGATCGTGGCGAAAGGGCATAACTTCCCGCGGTTGACGCTGGTGGGGGTGATCGATGCCGATCTGGGGCTGCAGGGCTCGGACCTGCGCGCGGCGGAGAAGACGTTCCAGCTGATGCGGCAGGTGGCGGGCCGGGCGGGCCGCGCCGAGGAGAAGGGCGCGGCGCTGTTGCAGACTTATCAGCCTGAGCATCCGGTGATCCGCGCCATTCTGGGTGGCGACGAGGAGGCGTTCTGGGCGCAGGAAGCCGCCGCTCGGCAGGCGCAGGGCGTGCCGCCTTACGGGCGGATGGCTGGGATCATCCTGTCGGGGCCGGATTTGCAGCCGCTGTTTGAGGTGGGCAACCACCTCGCGCGCAACGATGCCGCGCTTCGCCGGATCGGGGCGCAGGTCTTCGGGCCCGCGCCTGCACCGATCGCACGGGTGCGCGGGCGGCACCGGGTGCGGATGCTCGTGAAGGCAGAGAAAAGCGCGCCGCTACAGGGCGCGCTCAAGGCTTGGCTCAAGGGGCTGAAGCTGCCGACCAATGCGCGGCTCGCGGTCGATATCGATCCGCAGAGCTTCCTGTAGGGGGCACTTAGCGACTTCCCCTTCCCTTCGCCGGTGCTTCCACCGGAAGCCCCGCCACTGACTTCGTCAGCGGTTCGCTCCGGGAACCCACAACACATCGTCCTTGCCGTCGTCATTCGCGATCCGGGCTGCGACGAAGAACCAGTCGGACAGGCGGTTGAGATATTTCACCGCCCATTCGTTGACGCCCTCGATCGCGGCCAGCGACACGGTTTCACGCTCGGCACGCCGTGCCACGGTGCGCGACATATGCAGATGCGCGGCAAGCGGCGTGCCTCCCGGCAGGATGAAGCTGCGCAGCGGCTCCAGCTTCTTGTTCATCGCGTCGATCTCGGTCTCGAGCCGGGTCACCTGAGACTCGACCATGCGCAGGACCGGGTAGCCCGCCTCGTCGTCATGCTCCATATCGGGGCGCGCCAGATCGGCGCCAAGATCGAAGAGGTCGTTCTGGATCACGGAGAGCTGCTTTTGCAGCGCCTCATCCGCATGCAGGCGCGCAATGCCCACGGTCGCATTCAGCTCGTCCACGGTGCCATAGGCGGTCACGCGCGCGGAATGTTTGGCGACGCGCACTCCGTTCGAGAGCGCGGTTTCCCCGGCATCGCCGGTGCGCGTGTAGATGCGATTGAGAACGACCATCAGCCACCCCTTCTGAGATAAACGAACAACAGGATCAGCGCGATTGCGACCGCCTGGGCGGCAATGCGCAACCGCATCAGCTTGTTGGCATGTTTCTTGTTGAAATCGCCCCCGCGTCCGAAGCCCGCGATGCCGATCATCAAGATCACCAGAACCGCCAAACTCGCCAGAGCGACGACATAAAATAACGGGTCGTTGCGCATGTAGTCTCTCTCCCTCTGGGCTCAAGACATAGCTGGAGATCACGAAAATGCGAAAGGATTTTCAGCCCTTGTCCAGCACCCAGTCGAGCATCCGATCCGGCAGGAAGCGGCGCACGACGCTGATTGCCTTGGTCGGCGTAGTGATCTTGTAGCGCGGCTTCGGGTTCGGGGCCTCGAGCGCCTTGAGGATCGCCTTGGTCACCTCGGAGGGGGGCAGTTCGAACGTGTCGGGCTTGCCGCGGCTTTGGTAGAGGCGCTTGAGCAGACTGCCCTCGTATTGCGCGCGGCGGGCGGAATTCTCCCAATCCACCCATTTCTCGAAGGGCGGGATCGAGTTGACCCGGATTTTCGAGGTGATCGGGCCGGGCTGGATCAGCACGATCTTGATATCCGTATCGGCCATTTCGAGCCGCATCACATCGGTCAGGCCTTCGAGGGCGAATTTCGTCGAGGCATAGGCGGCGCGCCATTTCAGTCCGACGAAGCCCAGCACCGAGGAGCATTGCAGGATGCGCCCCTCGCCATTGTCGCCCTGCGCGCGCATCACCTTGATCGCGCGGGTCGTCAGGTCGTGAAGGCCGAACAGGTTGGTCTCGAAGATCTCGCGCAGTGCGCCGGGGGGGATGTCCTCCGCGGCGCCGGGGCAGGCGAAAGCGGCGTTGTTGTAGAGCGCGTCGAGCCGACCGTGCCCGCGCGCCAGCGCCTCGTTGAAGCCCGCCTCGATGCTTTCGGGATCGGCCACGTCGAGCTGGAAGGAGATCAGCCCTTCGGAGCGCAGGCGCTCGCAATCCTCTTCGCGGCGGCAGGTGGCGAAGACTTTCCAGCCCGCGGCTTTCAGCCCGTGGGCCGCGTCGTAGCCGATGCCCGAGGAGCATCCGGTGATCAGGATCGTCTTGGCCATGCGCGCGCCTTCCCAGTGGTCCGGCGACGCAAAGAAAAACCCGCCGGAGATTTGCCTCCGACGGGGGTATTTCGAGCCATTTGAAAAGGCAAGATTTTAGCGGCTGGCAGGCCGGTTTAGGTCAATTTGCCGGGCGCAGGTACTTCTTGGAGACCCAGCCTTCGGTGCCGTCGCCCTCGATCTTCACATTCGCCCAGCCGCCGATCTCGGCCACGACGAGCACTTCGTCGTTCTTGCGGACGCGGTCGATCACGCTGTCGCTGGTGGACGGGCCGGAGCGCACGTTGAGCGCATTGGCAGACACGCTCCAGAGCGTGCCGCCCTCGACTTTCGGCGCCGAGGTGTCGCGATATTCCGGCGACGGTTTGAGCTCGGGGCCCGGCATCCGCGCGTTCGGCGTGACGCGGGTGATCAACGAGGCTTTCTCGATTTTCGGCGTATTGGCTTGCGATGCGGCGGCGGCCTTCGCGACAATTTGAGGCGCTTCGCTGGCCGAAAGCTCTTGATTATCGCTCGCGGCGCGTGAGACCTGTACGGTGTCATTCGACGTGGCCGCAGAGGCCTGTTCGACGTTCCCGGGAACGTCGCGTCCGGCGATGGCCATAACGGCGTAAATACCCGCCAAAGTGGTCAGCAACAACTTGCCCATGATCAACCCCCTGATTCCGATTGGCAGCTGGGGAAGCGTGAAAATATTAACACGATTCTCTCTGCTCTAGGTCGGTGAAATTCCGCCGACGGGGGAAAAGTTCCATGGAAATTCCTATTCCTGCTTTTCCCGCTGGACCGGGATCGGGCGCGGCTTTAGTAAATCCGCATGAGCAGTGACGAAGAAAATCCCCTCTCCACCAGTTCCGAACCGCTGAGCCGTGCGATCGGCGAGCGCTATCTGACCTATGCGCTCTCGACGATCATGCACCGGGCCTTGCCCGACGCGCGCGACGGGTTGAAGCCGGTGCATCGGCGCATCCTCTTCGCGATGCGCGAGCTGAAGCTGTCGCCCACCGGCGGCTTCCGGAAATCCGCGAAAATCTCGGGCGACGTGATGGGGAACTACCACCCCCACGGCGATGCCGCGATCTACGACGCGATGGCGCGTCTCGCGCAGGATTTCGCGATGCGCTACAAGCTCGTCGACGGGCAGGGCAATTTCGGCAATATCGACGGCGATAACCCGGCAGCCTCGCGTTACACCGAGGCGCGTCTGGCCTCCCCGTCCGAGTCGCTTCTGCAAGGGCTGGCCGAGGACGCGGTCGATTTCCGTCCGAACTACGACGGCACGCTGACCGAGCCGGTCGTGTTGCCAGCCGCCTTCCCGAATCTGCTGGCGAATGGCGCGAGCGGCATCGCGGTCGGCATGGCGACGAACATCCCGCCGCACAATCTCGGCGAGCTGGTCGAGGCGCTTTTGGAGATGATCAAGCGCCCCGGAATCACCGATGACGAGCTGGTCGAGCATATCCCCGGCCCCGATTTCCCGACCGGCGGCGTGCTGGTCGAGCCGCCCGACAATATCCGCGACGCCTATCGCACGGGCCGCGGTGCGTTCCGCCTGCGCGCAAGATGGGAGAAAGAGGAACTCGGCCGCGGTCAATGGCAGATCGTCGTCACCGAGATCCCCTATCAGGTGCAGAAATCGAAGCTGATCGAGCGTCTGGCCGAGGTCATCCAGACCCGCAAAGTGCCCGCGCTGGCCGATGTGCGCGACGAGAGCGCCGACGATATCCGCATCGTGCTCGAGCCGAAATCGCGCACCGTCGAGCCCGAAATGCTGATGGGGATGCTGTTCAAGAACTCCGATCTGGAGGTCCGGTTCTCGCTCAACATGAACGTGCTGATCGACGGGCGGGTGCCGAAGGTCTGCTCGCTCAAGGAGGTGCTGCGCGCCTTCCTCGATCACCGCCGCGAAGTGCTGCTGCGCCGCTCGCAGCACCGGATGGACAAGATCGATGCGCGGCTGGAAGTGCTCGAAGGCTATATCATCGCCTTCCTGAACCTCGACCGGGTGATCGAGATCATCCGCTACGAGGACGAGCCCAAGGCGATGCTGATGGCCGAGTTCGAGCTGTCCGACGTGCAGGCCGAAGCGATCCTCAACATGCGCCTGCGCAGTCTGCGCAAGCTCGAGGAAATGGAGCTCAAGCGCGAGCGCGATGCGCTGATCGAAGAGCGCTCGGGGCTGGAAGACCTGCTCGCCTCCGAAAAGCTGCAATGGAAGACGATCGGCGGTGAGCTGAAAGACATCGACAAGAAATTCGGCCGCAATGCCGAGGGCGGCGCACGGCGCACCGGCTTCGCCGAGGCCGGCGAGGTCGAGGAAGTGCCGATCGAGGCGATGATCGAGCGTGAACCGATCACCGTGATCCTGTCGAAGATGGGCTGGATCCGGGCGATGAAGGGCCATAACGCGCTCGATGCCGAGGTGAAGTTCAAGGATGGCGACGGGCCGATGTTCGCCATGCATGCCGAGACCACGGACCGGATCGTCGCAATGGGTTCGAACGGGCGCGCCTATACCGTGCTGGGGGCGAATCTGCCCGGCGGGCGCGGCATGGGCGAGCCGCTGCGGCTGATGGTCGACCTGCCCAACGAGGCGGAGGTGACACATTTGCTGTTGCCGAAGGCGGGCGAGAAATACCTTCTGGCCTCCTCGGATGGCGACGGGTTTGTCTGTCCGGGCGAGGAGCTCGTGGCGCAGACCAAATCGGGCAAGCAGGTTCTGAACATGAAGGGCGCGGCGAAAACCACCGTCTGCTCGAAGATCGACGGCGATACGGTCGCCTGCGTCGGTCAGAACCGAAAGCTGTTGGTCTTCCCGCTGGAAGAGCTGCCAGAGATGGCGCGCGGCAAAGGCGTCCGGCTGCAGAAATACAAGGACGGGGGTCTGAGCGACGCGAAGACCTTCACCCTGGCCGATGGTCTGAGCTGGAAGGACCCGGCGGGCCGCACCCGGACCGAGACCGATCTCGCCGAATGGACCGGCAAGCGGGCCTCGGCGGGCCGCATGGCGCCGCGTGGCTTCCCGCGGGACAACAGGTTCACCTGAGGCTTTGCCTGAGGGATCGTCCGGGCAGGCCCGGGCGATCCGGCAGGGGGCGCTGCCCCCTCTTGCCCTGCCGGGCAATTCACCCCCGGGATATTTTCACCAAGGCGAAGGGCGCGTGTTTGCGCGCGCCCGTCACCCGCGCTCGACTGTCAGCCAGATGCCGCCCTTTGGGCGTGTGGTCAGGATCATCTCCGGCACAGGCTCGCGCCCCGGCACGGCGGTGAAGCGGAACCGGGCGAGGAGCGTGGCGAGGATGATCTGCGCCTCCTGCATCGCGAAGCCCGCGCCGATGCAGATCCGCGGCCCGGCCCCGAAGGGCAGGAAGGCGAAGCGGTCATGTGTCGGATCGGCGAAGCGGTCCGGGCGGAAGGCATGCGGGTTCTCCCACAGCGCATGGTGACGGTGGAGCGCGTAGATCGGCAGCATCACCGTGTCGCCTGCGCGCACTTCGCGCCCCAGAAGCGTGTCGGGTTTGCGCGCCGTGCGCGACAGGAAGCCCGCAGGCGGGTAGAGGCGCAGGCTTTCGTTCACGATCTGCGCGACGAGGGGCATCTTTGGCAGGTCATCGACGGTCGCCGCGTGCGCGCCGAGCGCCGCCTGCGCCTCGCTGCGGGCGGCGTCCTGAACCTCGGGGTCGAAAGCGCAGAGGTAGAGCGCCCAGGCGAGCGTCAGCGCGGTCGTCTCGTGGCCTGCGACGATGAAGGTCAGCAGGTTGTCGCGCAGCTCGGCCGGGCTCATCTCGCGGCCGGTTTCGGGGTCCTGCGCGCCGTCGAGCAGGTCCAAAAGGTCGGGCACCGCCTTCGCCTCGCCCGCGCGCCGGGCCTCGATCGCGCGGTCGGCATGGCGCTTGAGGTCGCGCACGACGCCCGAGGAGATCACCCGATGCGGGCGCGGCACCCAGGCGGGCAGGGCGAAGAGATCCAGAAGCGACACCTTCGCCGTCTGCGCGATATAGGCGTCGATCGCCCGGTGGATCGCGGCGCGGTCGAACCCCTCGTCGCCCGAGAAGGTCACGTCCGAAATCACCTCGAAGGTCGCGGCCACCATTTCCTGATGCAGGTCCACCGCGCGGCCGGTATCGGCGGCGGTGCTGATGCGCGCGGCGGAGGCCTCCGCTGCGGCGCCCATGACGGGGGCGAGCGCCTCCATGTTGCGCGCGGCGAAGACCGGAGAGGCGGCGCGGCGCTGCCAGCGCCATTCGGCCCCTTCGGCGACGAACAGTCCTTCCCCTACGGCAGGGCCGAGAATGAGCTTGGTCACCACCGATTTCGGATAATCCTCGACGCGCGTCTTGAGGATGTGGCGCAGGCTGTCGGGGTCCATCACCATATGCCAGCGCGCCCCGGTATTGCCCGAGATGATCGGCGCATGGGTCGCCAGTTCCGGTATGATTTCCAACAGGTTGCGCCGCGCGGCGCGGAAGCTCGCGAAGATGCCCAGCGGATGCTCGGCAAGGGGCGCACGGGCCGGAAGGCGGTGGGTGTCGTCTGTCGCAGCGTAATCCATGAGCAGATGGTAGTGCGGTGCCGGTCGCTGCCCAAGGGAAACCGCGAACACAGACACGAACACAGACGGGGGAAACCCTGCATTCCGGGCTTGATTTTTCCCCGCCAGCGCAATAGGTAGCGCGCGATATTGACTCGGGCTCGCTGCTAGCGGCCCCCTAACCAGAGGCGCCCCGCGAGATGGCAAAGGAAAAGTTTGAACGTAACAAACCGCACGTCAACATCGGCACGATTGGCCACGTTGACCACGGCAAGAC
>NZ_MPZU01000007.1:0-196177 GCF_002020115.1 Thioclava sp. DLFJ5-1
CGCCGCCTGATCGGACGCACCTTCACATGCCCGGAGCACGCCGCCACGGAATTTCCACAGCATTCGCGACACGACCCTCCGGAACTATACGCTCAATGTCTTCGATCACCGTCCGTCGACCTCCGAAACGCTTTCCGAGGCCTTCCACCATCAATATCTCAAACCCGTGGGGAACGAGGCTTGAATTATCGGTCTGAATTAGGTCCGGTTCATCTCGAAGGAGCGAGATAGATTTCATGGTTGGAGGGCATCGGCCCGGCCAAAGTGCGCGAACGAAGATCCGCTCGTCATTATTCGGAAGCATCCTCAACAACCAATTTAGCCGCGCCTTTGTTGATTTGCGGTCAGTTGGGGCTTTGACCGTCATCGATACTGAAACGGTCTTGCGCGCAATGTCCGCACAGAGATCGATATCAGATGCGCAATCTGGAACCCGGAGCTTCGAGGTCAGCATGTGTGTTTCGACAATCGAGCTTATTTGCTCCTTCAGTCTTGCTGCAGGATCTTCCTGGAGCTTGCGTTCGATTATGCTCTCTACGCGTGTCCCCACATGGCTCGACATGTGTAGGCAAAGGTCGCGCTCCTCGGCGATCCAACTCGCCGCAGCCGCTTCGACCTCAGAAGATGATTTCTTCAGTTTCTCGTCGTTCGCGACCGATTGGACGATCTCTTTCCATTGCGCTGCCATTTGTGTGAAACGTTCAACTCCCGTTGCCGGATGAGCCAAGAAGTCGTTGAGTTGCGCCAAGAGATAGGACTGTTCAGCATCCTCTACTGCGTTCTGATAGCCGAGAATTTCGCAAATCGTGGCGAGCCAGGTCCAAGACCAGTGATAAAGTGAAACCTTGCGGAGAAGCGTTTTGGGTAGATTTACGGGAGAATGATCCGCGCGAGATACAAACTGGTTTGAGATTGTAATGACCGCATCGATCCCTTGGGCGCGCGCAATCTCGACGTAACGTTGCACCTGCTCCGCATCGAGATCGTTCTTACCGATTTTCGCTTCGATCAACGCAGACCATCGCGTGCGCCCCGTGTCGATTACGATCAACCCGTCGGGTCGGCAATTTGCGAAAGCCTTCTCCCGAAAGACAACTTCCGTAAAGGCTTGAACTTTGGTGCGCTTTCCGACGCGCACGCCGGTCGATGCTAGGACTTCTTGCGCGAGAGCAGGTATTTGCGTCATCACAGCAAGGAAAATCGAGGCCACACGCTTCTCCTTGCTCGTTTCGGCAAGGACGGGGAATAGCCGTGCTTCATCACCACTAAAAAGGAAATCAGGCAATTCTTTCATTATCAGCTCCCCGAGAAATACACTCGAAGGCTAACAACTCGAAATCAAACCGTCTACTTTCTTGAGCTTCGGCCCGCGGGCCAACCATTACAGGCCGCTTAGCCATATTGGGTGAGAAGCCAACTTCTGCGCGCGACAGCAAGGGTAGCCATCGGGAAATTGCTGAAAGTTTTCTGTCTGATCTCGGTTTCGAGAGTTTACGAAACGCCAAATCGCACTTTCAACGCTTCCACTGTTGAGCGCCACTTCGGAGTCACCGGTTTACAGACAGTGTTCTGGTTGCCGAACATGCCGACCTCTTGAACGCCGTGTTCCTCGTTTACAGTTTTGATCCACTCGACCGGGACGAAATATTCCGCTTTCTCGGGGTCTTCTAGATGTGCTCTGTGGTAATCCGCCTCAAGAATTTCGAGCGCCGGGCGGCCATCAATCTCGAATTCGGCTGCGGTGACGCGCGGTCCAGTCACACGGCCGACGCCAACGAAGCCTTTCCCCGGGATTTTGACCCAAACGCGGTCCCCCTCGGACAACATACGGAGCGAATTGCTATACCAACTGCCACCTCCGCCGGAGATGAACCCGTGTTGAACCGCTTCATCCCATCGACGCGTATTGTCCGCCCCGAAGCTCACATAGAACTCTCCGTTCCACGGTTCTTTTTCGCCGCGCTTGGCGCCGCTGGCCGCTTGGACTTGGACCTCGCCAGGATCTATTAGCCACGCGCGGCTTAAGAGTTGCTGGCCATCGTGATCGAATACTTGAAAGAAGAGCACGTTAATAGCGAGGCCGCGATCGTTCAGATAGTTCACAATACGCTCGCTGCTTGCGTCGAGCGAGGCGGCAACGATCACGACCTGATGGCTTTCATTGATACTATCTTCGTCGAGCATCTGCCCGAAGTTCGCGTGGAAATCTTCTGCGAGACTTCGATTGGGCTGAAACCGGCTGTAGATACCGGCGACATCATCCGCATCGAGCCGCTCCACCCAAGAGGCGTAGTCGAGCGCTTGGGCCACAACTTCCCTCGGCGTGCGGTCTCGCTTTAGTTCGACAAGAACCAGCGTTCCGTCTGGCGCGATTGCTAACAGATCGATCCGACCGCCGAAGCCGGTGTCGACTTGGCGGCCGATCAGCATCCATTCCGAAGAAAGTATCCGGGGCTGGGCGACAATCATGTCTTCCAGCATTTGCTCTGAGGGAAGAATGCCTTGGGGGATTTCAGTGGGGGAGGACGAAACCGTCCAGACTGCGTGGCTAATAGGCATGGTCTTTATCTTCCTAATCCAGCTTTTATATTTCGCCCGCTATTGCGATAGCATCCCGAGGCTTAAAGAAGTGGGTGGCTAGTTAGTGTTTTTTGCCGCACTGCGCCACGTTCCCGAATGTCTATTGAGTGACCGCTTTGGGCAGCCATCACCTGAGCGGTAGGACTGAAGTTTTGACCACAGCTTTCCCTACTCCTCGTAGTAGCGCTTCAAGTCACGCCGCCCGCTTAATTGCGTTGGCCGATAAGGCTTCACCTCACCGCACTGCGCTACGGCTTCCGCTCGCATACGTTGCTCCACCGAGGGGTGAAGAGGAAAGTCGTCGCCAACCTCACGAATTCCCTTCTTCCAGCGAATTCTAATCGGTCCGATTGCCACCATTGCATCTTCGCGGTGCTGAAGGCCGCCAGGGTCAGGTGCGCGATGCAGGAAATTTTCGTTAATCTGGATCGACGGAATACAATCCCTCAACTCATCTACCATCCAGTCTAGAGCGATGTCGCTGAGGCGGGACTCCGCTTCAGAATAGCTGCCGCCGATGTCGCTGTGGCAGCCTGGAAACCAGACTTGCTTGAGCCACGCCGGATCACGGTCTTTCGTCTCGAGCGCTGCATCTCTGGACGCCCACCCGACTCTAGGAAAATCAGCCCGGTCTTCGTCTATTGCCATTGCATGGCGGGCGTGTTGGACGTCGGGATCCAGCCACATATCGTAGTTGCGCTTGTTCCAGGCGGCGAAATGCCCTGTCTTGAAAATCTGTGGCCAATCCGCTGGGCGCCAGAGCCTCAGTTTATGGCCTAGATCGTCCGAAAAATATTTAAAGTTGTCGAGGAGTAGCGAGCCGAGTTGCCAGAGAAGCGCAACTAGGAGTGCGGCAAGTGGAATAACTAAGAACCACGACCACCCAAGCGCTAAGCTGGCGACAAATGCTGCGCCGACGGCACAAGTGCCACCCCATACAAGGGTGCGAACGACGGCGGTCCGCAGTGATGCTACCGTGTCAAAAACGCCAATAAAAGTTGGCTGGACGTTGCCTTGATTGTCTTCTCCCTCGAGGGGAAAGCTCGAATACTTCTTGCGAAACCGTCTGCCGAGCTCCTCACGGTTCGCAGAATACGAATTCCGTGCCCGCGGCTTCCCTGCGCCATGATTGTAAACGAATTTCACTGCATCCTTAGCGATCTTGCGCAGGCCGGGACCATGACGCGGAACCGGCGAACCGTCGGGCATCTGCGTTGGCACACCGCATAGGTTCATGACATTGGCGAGTGCTCTCACCGTGTATGCACCCCGTGAAAATCCAAACAGAAGAACTCGGTCGCCCGGCTCGTAATGGGCAACGATCTGTTCGTAGCAATCGATGATGTTATGGTCGATGCCGGTTCCGACCGCGCTTTCCAAGATCGGCTTGATACGTCCGAAGAGTCCGCCACTTTCGCCCGTTCCGAGACCGGGGTCGTAAAAGGCGACTTGGTCCTTTGGGCTAATAGGGGAATCCGGACCCGGGCGCATGGCGCGATACATCTTGTAGATGTTGGATAGGCGCTGATCCGGTCGCATCCCACCGATTTGACCGGTGCCGTCGGAAAAGATGAGAATATTCTTCGGCATATGATGCTCGCGAAAGTTCTTAATATGTTCCCATTCTTGTCGCGCGATCGACTTCGGTCAACAGGTTACATGCGTGCTTGCGTCGGGATGGCGATGGATGCAGTGGCAGGCTCGATCCTGAGGGTAACCTCGGTAAGCCATGGGGAAGGGGCCTTGAAAACCTGCAATGAACGGAGCCAGTTGAAGAAATTCAGGCATGCTTGAGGCCACCTTTTTTGCCGCGCTCTTCCTCACTTAGCTGGGGCAATCGGGTGCGGAACGGAGGCTGAGGTCGGGAGATCGTTTCAACGTTGAAAAAATACGTATAATTTACAATGGGTTGCGCGACTTCTTTGGTTTTCTGTTGGATCCGCGCTTTTTTCCGGTTCCGGAAATTCTTCCATCCTGCTATTGTCTCAGCATGAAAACGACCTTGCATATCAATCTGATAGCCCCGCAGCTGATACGCTGATCCTCTTGGATCGCGTGCGCTGAACGGTTCTCTGCGCGCTCGCTATTTCGAAGCAAGCGAAGCGGTCCGGTCGTTCTCACTCTCTCCCACTAACAGACCTGCGTGACAGCCTTGTTCAGGTCCGCATTGCGGCCTGTCAATGGCTTTTGATCGCGAGCTTCCGACGCCGATTCGCTTCGAATTGGTGATCGGACTGCTGAAAAAGTTCTGCCTGGGGTCTCCGCGAGAGGTCAGTTCGATTGGGTTTCGACACATGTTTCAGCAGGCGCTCCTTGAGAGGTCCATGCGAAAAAATCGAGCTTTCAGCTCGTCAAGGCGAACCAAGTCCAAGCTGGCTTGAAGAGGAGATAGAAAACGGCGGAGGCAAAAATCGTGCGGCCTAAGAGCTCCCGAACGTTTTTCGCACGGGTCCAAGTTCCGTTATGGGGTAAGTAGCTCGATTCAGTTCAGATCAAGGTTTGAAAGGCGCTTTTAAATCAGTGATTTGGCTGATGGCGATCAACTGCCGAAACCTAAGAGAGGGGACGACCCAAGAAGCGACACATTGAAAAGAAAAAGGCGCGCCGAGAGCGGCACGCCAAAAGTAACGACCGAGAACGGCCGCGTATTCAATTGCGTTCATAGACCCGAATACGGGCAGGCGCAACTCCGTTCCTCGGTCCATTCGAAATGAAAGAACCCGGATTTCCGGGAACGGAGGACCTATGTCCAAACCCTACGCTACGACCCACGAACGGCTCGAAATCGACGAGTGGAAATCGCACTTGCCCGCTCCCTCGCGCGCAAACCGCTCCATCCCCATCCGGTCGAAAGGCCACTGCGTCGTCAACGCCGTCCTTGGACGCGGACACGGACAGGTCACGGAGGGGGAGTCCTATACGGAATACAAAAACCTCCTGATCGTGAATGCGGACCCGGAGGTGGCGGATTTTCGTGTTCAGGCCGAGTTCCTCTACGGCCTAAATCGGGAGCATCGACACTATTTCGATGTCCTGAAGACCATGCTGGACGGCCGCATCATCGCGGAGACCGTCAAGCCGCGAGCGAGGCTAAGGTCAGGCGTGTTCCTGCGGGAAATGGCTGAAATCGCCTGGTGGGTGCGCGAATTTGGTTTCGCCGACGAGGTGCGGCTGATCACCGAAGCGGACATCGATCCCATCGATCTGCACAACGGACGCGTTCTCGCTGGCGTGCGCCTCGTCGAGGCTGCGGCGCTCGCCCAGGCGCGGATTGTGGTGTCGCAGCTGTCGGGGAGCGTCAGCTTGCGCGATTTGGTGAACGAAATCGCGCTCGGCGCTCCTGGCTACAGGGCGCTCCTGCATCTGCTCGCCCGGAATGAACTCCAACTTACCCACCGAGAGCGGATCACCCCTCAATCGAATGTTCGCCGCAAGGAGCAAGGCAAATGAACCAACACAATCAAACGTCCTACATGCCCTTCACCGCAGGTGAATCTGATCTTCTGCGTATCCAAGGGCAGGCGTGGCGCCCGGAAAGCGTCCGTGGCGGCGAGCTTATCCTCGCGCCGGTCGACCGGAATGGACTTCGCGAGGCTTTTGATTTCGGCATGCTCCGTCGTCTCAACGCGGCTGGCGAAATCGAGCATATTCCGGGGTATTTTCTGCCCGAAGATCAACGCATCGCGCAACGCCATCAGAGCTTTCGCGAATTCTCATCGTCACTCTCGCTTGAGGGATGGCAGCGTCTGTGGGTGAAGCTGGCTTTCGTCCGCGCTTTCGATCATCTCTATGATCGCAAGCAGATCAAGAAAACTGAGCTGTCGATCGGCGCGAGCCTTCTGGCGCTTGAACAACTCGCAGAGCGGTATTTTCTGCAAGAGCTTCCGACCGGCGCGCAGATGGAGCGAGAGGCGGCACAAGCTGACGCGGAGGCCGCTGGTGAGGCTCTCAAGACGCGTAGAAAACGCGGTGGTCGGCAGGAAACGAGGTTGAGCGCTCCTGCCGCCCGCACGCTTCTGGGCTGGGTGCGTGACTACAAGAAATATGGTCTCGCTGGCCTGTGCGACGAATATGCCAAGTGCGGCAACAACAATTCGTATTTCACGTCGGATGAACGCTTCCTTCTGACCCAAACGGTTCGCGAAAAATACCTCGTGCTTGGTGGCGCGACGAAGACGCATGTTCAGAACACAGTCCGCCTCGCGTTTCGCAAGGCCAATGAGGAACGTGAGGCGGAGGGACGCTCGCTTCTTCGGGTCCCGGGTAAACGTGCGGTCAGCCGCGAGATCGACGCGATCCCACATGTCGAAGTTTTGGTCGCTCATTTCGGTAAAGATGAGGCCATGAACCGATTGCGCACGATCGGCGCTGGTGTGGAGACATCGCGCCCCTTCGAGCGCGGTGAGGCCGATGAATGGAAGATCGATCTCTTCTCGCATCTCGACCCTGATGCCTTCCGGGAGATCTTCGGGGAGAAGATCTACAAAGAGGTCGGCTTCGAGTCCGGGAATGTCGGGCGCTGGTGGCTGAGTGCGATCATTGATCACCGCACCAAGTTGATCGTAGGCGCGACGCTGACGCGATCGCCGCGTGGTAGCGCAGCCCTGAAGAGTCTGAGGATGTCGGTGTCGGATCGCGGATATTTGGCCCGGGCGGTAGGTGCCAAGGCGCCTTGGGATCAATGTGCGACGTGGGAAGAACTCGTGACGGATGCCGGGGCAGCCTACACGTCAATCGTGTTTGTGCGAGCCTGCGAAGCACTCGGGATCACGAAGGTAGTCGCGAAGGCCGGTGCGGCCACGATGCGCGCTGCGATCGAGAGATGCTTTGGCTCCGCTGCTCGGGGTGTTCTGCGTGAGCTTCACGGGCGCACGTTCGAGGACGTCATCGCAAAGGATGGCTATCCGTCGATGGAGAGGGCGTGCCTGAGTGTCGAGGATGTGGCGAGGATCTTCCTGCGCTGGGTGATCGACATGTATCATAACACGCCCCACGAAGCCCTCGGCGGACGCACCCCGCTCGAGCAGTGGGAGGCGGACATGACCGCTGGAAATTCCACGTTGACGGGGGCACCGGATAAACGAAAGAAGCGTATGGCTTTCGGGCTTGCCGTGTTCCGCAAGCTGCACAAGGGCGGTTTGACCGTTCTGGGGGTTCAGTATCAGCATCCGCTTCTCGAAAAGGCCTATCTCGACAAACGCGGACAGATGCTCGAGATCCGTTGGGATCCTGACGACATCCGCGTCATCGAGGTAAATCTCGGTGGCTGGATCGAGGTTGAGGCTCTCAAGCCCGCATTCCACAATGGCTGCGTCTGTGCGGAAGACTGGATCGAAACCCGCAAAGCGCTGAGGACGCGCTCGCCGCAACGGCAAAAGTGGACCGACGACGTGGTGATGGCGGCTCTCGATGACATCCTTTCGCTGAACCGGCGCAAAGGCCTGGCGTTCCAGATCCTTGATCGGAATTGGTCGAAAGACCGTTTGACGAGCTTCGAACTCGAAGAGTTCCAAGGGTTCAGTATGTCGCAAGCGGTGCCGGCCCTTGGACAGCCGGATGGCGGACGTGGTCAGGTAATTCTGCCCCAGCGGCCGGGACAGGACCTTGAGGGTGCTCCTGAGCCGAGTGTCTCCGAAGAGGAGCCGCAGACGCAGGACGACGCGTCCGAGCAAAGCGCGGAAACGCGGCCGCGAAGCCGCCGGTCTTCTTCCGAGTTCAAGTTCCCCTCCCGGGACAAATGATCTGTCGAGCCATTGAGGCTGGGCGCCACCCAGGTGCCCGGTCGCTTTTCTCCTTACTGGCAAGTTGCACGGACGGCGTGATCCCCGTGCTCCACAGGAAAATCGAAAGAAAAATCATGACAACCAGTGCATTCGAGACGAAATCCGTCCTCGCGGAACTTCGCGCCATTCATATCGAGACTGAACGCGATGTCGAGTTACGTCGGCAATTGGATCGCCTCCTCGATGTCCGCAATGACGGTGCGATGACTGTGCATCCGGTGCGCTTCGCGGGCGGGCTGGAAACGCGTGGGATCGCGATGATTGAGCCTGCGGGCGGCGGCAAGACCACGGCAGTCCAGAATGTCTTGGCTTCGTATCCGGCACTGCAGGACAATCCCGAGACCGGAAGACCGCGCTATCTTCATGCGCAGGTCGAGAGCCCTGCAACCCAGAAAAGTCTCGGCATCGCGATCTTGCGCGAACTCGGTATCGACAGGATCTCCGAGCGCGCCAAGGTTTGGGAAATCTGGGACATGGTGCGCCACAGGCTGGCGCTCAACGGCATCATCGTGCTCTGGATCGACGAGGCGCATGACCTGTTTGGCAAAGGCAGCGACCGCGAAGTCGACCGGATGCTCAAGATGCTCAAGAGCCTCATGCAAGGCGAGACTGCAGTGATCGTGCTTCTGAGTGGCACGGAGCGCTTGGGCCAGATGACTTCCGTGGATCCCCAGGTCAGTCGGCGCTTCGTGAAGATCATTCCGTCGTCGCTCGAGCCAGGGGCTCATACCGACAGCCTCGGGAAGATGATCGCAGCTTACTGCGAGGTGGCCGGTTTGGCTTTCCGACAGGAACGGGACCTGGTTCACCGGCTTATCTACGGCAGCCGGAACCGTTTCGGGCGCGCGATCGAAACATCGATCAATGCGATTGAGGTCGCGCTCGAGAGGGGAGCCGAGACGTTGACGCCCGACGATTTCGCCGAGGCCTGGGGCATGGGCGAGAGCTGTGCCTGGTCGGAAAATGTCTTCGTGGCGCACCACTGGCAGAAACTCGATCTGGATCCGCTTGAAGACGATCCCTCCGCACTCCGCTCCGGCAATGGTCGCGAACGCTCCCGGCGGAAAGGATGACCACGATGGCACTGCTCCCACATCTCCCCATCCTGCCGCGGGAAAGCCTGATCTCGTATATTTCGCGCATCGCTCGCTATCATGGCAACACGAGCACGTTCGACTTTCTCAACGTGATCGAGATGAGCCGACATTCGGTGCTGTGTGCTGACCCTGGGGCCTTGATCCGGCTCGCGTCGATGACCGGGAATACCCTCGAGAGGCTGCTGGATTCGACTTGGTCCTCTCTTGGTGTGCGGCTCCACGAGCATCGCGGCGAGCGGTTTCACAGCGAGCTTATCGCAGGGCGGCACACGACCTACTGTCCGGCCTGCCTGTTGGAGGCAGACAATGGTGAAGGCATCGGTGGCTCGCAGCGGGTGGGACTGGTGGATTGGATGTTCACTCCGGTCAGAACATGTCAACGCCATCGAATTCCGCTGATCCGGCGTCACAATCAAAGCCACGCCGAGGGTGCGCAGGACATGAATTTCGTTGCCCCGAGCACTGACCAACTCATGAAGGAGTTGGGGCGCTGTTCGCCTCGGGAGGTCTCGGACCTCCAGTCATATGTCGACGCTCGCTTTAACGGGGGCAGGGGGGCGACATGGCTTGATAGCCAGCAAGTCGACCAAGCGGCCCGCGCGTGTGAAATGCTGGGCTTCGTTCACTTGTTCGACCCGAACGCGGACCTGAAAAAGCTGACAGTCGATGACTGGGATCGGGCAGGCCATGTTGGCTACCAATTTGCCAAGCGTGGGAGCGAGGGAATTCACGAGTGCCTGGCCGATGTGCTCAAGCGCGAACAGAAGGACCGAGATGTCAAAGGCGGGCCTCAGAAAGTATTCGGAAAGCTCTACAAATGGCTCCAATACGGACAGCACAAGAAATCGGTCGGGCCGATCCAGGAAGTGGTTCGCGAGTTCGTGTTGGATCGTATGCATGTCGCAGAGGGCACGATCCTCTTGGGGCAGCGGGTCGACCGCTCAAAGGTTCATTCTGTCGCCTCATTGGCCGCGAAATCCGGGATCCATCCTCGGACGATCAATCGACTGGTGGTCGGCGCCGGCCTGATCGAGGAAGGAGATGTGGGGCTACTTGATGCCCGTCTGGTATTCGAGGCTGAGGCCGGCGAAAGGCTGGCAGAGAGCTTTTTGAGAGCGATCCCGATCAATCAGCTGCCGGAGGCCCTCAACTGCAACCGCACACAGGCTGAGGTGCTTGCAAGGGAGGGAGTGATCCCATCAGTGATGAATGGAGCGGGTGGCATCCGGACGACGCGTATTGATCTCGACGAGGTCGAAACATTCCTGAAGAAGCTTCGCTCATATGGACGGGTCGTAGAGTTGCCTGGCGATGGGATGCTGGACATGATCGATGCGGCGCAAGCCGTGCGTTTTTCTGTCGTCAAGATTGTCCGGATGGTGCTGCGACGCGAACTCAAGAACATCGAGCTGATCGACGCAGGAAAACGCTTTCGTTCAATTTTTGTGGACCCGGAAGAAATTCGGGGAAAACTTGCAGTCAAGCCACCGGAGCATCTCATGTCGAAGCAGGCGGTTGCGACGAGGCTCGGTGCTTCCCTTTATGGCGTAAGCTTGTTGGCGAGGGAGAGAGATGACACAGGAAACCTCTATCTCGAGCCGGTGCTCGTGCGGAATGGTCGGGGTAAAGACGAGCAGTTCTTCGAGCCCGATGCGGTGAAAGCCTTCATGAGCCGCCATGTGGAACTCTCAAACATGGCATCTGAAATGGGCGTCTCCGTGCGCAAGGCATCAAACGGATTGCGAAATCGAGGGATCGAACCAATTCTTCCGATCAGCAAGCTGGGCAGATCCTACTATCGACGCGCGCAAATCTGAAAACAGCAGAATTCAAGTTCCTGGCCGCCCTTCGGGGCGGCTTTTTTCATGCCTGAGAACGATTTTTTGAAGGGTGATCTTAACGGGTCAAAAAGGCAGGGAGGTGAGCTCGGATTTGAAAAATATGCAATTAAATCAATGAGGGGAGGGTCCGGAAAAGGTCAAACTTACCGCGCCCGGACAATAAATAGACCTGCCCCTGACCTCTTGGTCAGGGGCTTTTCTTTTTCAGCGGGTTACGAGCTTCGACCTGATTTCAGGAGCCGAAGCGGCTCAATCAAGCGTCTGTCGATAGCGCAGCATCGAGATCAGCATGATCACCACGCCGATGATGAAGATCGCCCGCAAGTCGCCGGTGATGTCGGCCAGGTGGGCGCCTTTGAGCATCACCTTGCGCACGATGCGCAGGAAATGTGTGGCGGGGATCGCCGAGCCGATCACCTGCGCCCAGCCGGGCATACCTGCGTAGGGGAACATGAAACCCGAGAGCAGGATGGTGGGCAGGATCGTCATGAAGCTCGCCTGCATCGCCTGCATCTGGGTGCGCACGAGAGTCGAGATCAGGAAGCCGAGGGCGAGGTTCACCACGATGTAGAGGTTGAAGCCGATGAAGAAGGCCAGCCCCGATCCGAGGAACGGCACCCCGAACAGAAGCTTCCCGGCGATCAGGAACACGACGGTCTGGATGTAGCCGATCACGACATAGGGCAGGATCTTGCCCAGCATCACCTCGAGCGGCCGGACCGGCGTGGCGATCAGGGTTTCCATCGTACCGCGCTCTGTCTCGCGCACGATCGCGATTGCGGTGATCAGCACCATCGTCATCGCGAGGATCACGGCGATCAGGCCGGGCACGATGTTCAGCGAGGTCTTGCTCGCCGGGTTGAATTGCTTGTGCACCACGACCGAGAAGGGCGGGGGCTGGCCTGCGACCGGGGCGAGGGGGCCCTGGAAGGTCTGCTTCACCGCAGTGTCGATGATCCCCGACAGCGCGCCGACAGCGGTGCCCACTGCCGTCGGGTCGGACGCGTCGGCGCTGACGAGCAGCTTCGGCGACAGGCCCCGCACGATGTCGCGCTCGAAATTGGGCGGAATGACCACGACGAAATTCGCCGTGCCGTCGCGAAGGGCGCGGTCACCCTCTTCGGCGCTGGTCACGATGCCCTCGAATTTGAAATAATCCGAGGTCTCCATGCCCGACAGCACCGCACGCGCCACCGGGCTTTCATCGGCCATCTCGATCAGGGTCGGCAGGTGATGCGGGTCGGAATTGATGATGTAGCCGAACATGACCAGCTGCAGGATCGGGATGCCGATCATCATCGCGAAGGTCATCCGGTCGCGCCGCATCTGGATGAATTCCTTGTAGAGCACCGCTCCGAAACGCGACAGAGAGAACCAGCTCATGGGGAGGGGCCTCCGTTGACACCGAAATTGTCGGCTGCGGTCGCCATCAGATAGATGAAGACCTCCTCAAGCTCGGCCTCTTTCTTCTCCCATTTGCGCGCGTCGGTCTCCGCGCTCTTTTCAGCGACGACCGCGTCGAGCCCGGCGCTGTCGGTCGAGGAGACATGAAGCTGGGCGCCGAAGCGCGCGACCTGCTCGACCCGCGGATCGGCGCGCAGCTCTTCCTCCAACTGGATCAAGTCGGGGCCGGAGACCCGCCATGTGGTCAGGCCGACCTGATGCGGGATCTCGGTCGCGGGGCCGTCGATCAGCTTCTTCCCATAGGCGATATAGGCGATGTAATCGCATTGCACGGCCTCATCCATGTAATGCGTCGAGACCAGCACCGTGACGCCCTGTTTGCTGAGCTGGCGGATTTCGTCCCAGAAGTCGCGCCGCGCCTTCGGGTCGACCCCGGCGGTGGGTTCGTCGAGAAGCAGCAGCGCGGGCTTGTGCTGCATGCAGGCGGCCAGCGCCAGACGCTGTTTCCAGCCCCCCGACAGAGTGCCCGCCAACTGCTTGCCGCGCCCTTCGAGGCCAAGGGTTCGCAGGGTTTCGTTCACCACCTTCTTGCGGTTCTTCACCCGATACATCCGCGCCATGAAGTCGAGGTTCTCGCGGATCGTCAGATCGCCATAGAGCGAGAATTTCTGCGTCATGTAGCCGACGTTTTCCTTGATCGCACGCGCGTCCTTGTGGATGTCGTAGCCGAGCGTGTGACCTTCGCCGCCATCGGGGGTGAGCAGGGCGCACATCATCCGGATCGTGGTGGTCTTGCCCGAGCCGTTGGGGCCGATGAAGCCGTAGATCGCGCCTTTGGGCACTGACATATCGACCGCGTTCACCACCTTCTTGCCGTTGAAGATCTTCGTGAGCCCTTTCACGACGATCGCGGGCTCGCTCCGGTCGCTCACGCTGTCGGCGGCTGTCGTGCTCATTTCACCCGCCTCAGGCTGACCGGTTGGCCCGGCAGGAGCGACGCGCCCGCCGGAATGCGCGCCTCGGCTCGGAACACGAGCCGCGAGCGTTCTTCGCGCGAATAGATGATCGGCGGCGTGTATTGCGGCTCGGAGGCCATCTTGCTGATCGTCACCTTGATGTCGGGGTCACAGCCGTCGCATTCCATCTCCAGCTGATCGCCAATGGCGAAATCCGCGCGCTCGGCCTCGGGCAGGAAGAACAGGACCTTGAGCGCATTCGGCGGCAGGATAGACAGCACGGGCGACCCGGCAGCGGCCACTTCACCGGCCTTGTAATAGACCGTCTCGATCCGACCGGCCACGGGGGCGGTGACCGTCATGTCATCGAGCTGAGACCGCGCGAGATCGGCATCGGCCTGTGCCGCCTCGAGCGTTTTCTGGGCGGCCAGAACCTGCGCGCTGCGCGCGGGCAGCGCCGCCACTTCGAGCTGAGCCTTGAGCTGGGCCACCTGCGCCTCGGCCTCTTCCAGGGCGGCGCGGTCGACATCCACCTTGGCCTGCGCGACGATCTCGCGGGCGAACAGATCCTCGGTGCGTTTCAGCGCGGATTCCGCGAGATTGCGATGCGCGATGGCTTGCTCCAGCGAGGCCTTGATCACCTCGATCTCGGGGTCGCGCGAGCCGGTTTCGAGGTTGTTCAGATTGGCGCTCGCGGTCCCGATCTTGGCCTCGGCGGCGCGTACTGCCGCCTGCTGTTTCGTCGAATCCATATCAAACAGGAATTGATCTGCCTTCACGCTGTCGCCTTCGATCGCCGCCAGCGTCTTGATGCGCCCGGTGACCGAAGGGGCGACATAGACGTATTCGCCCTCCACATAGCCGGAGTAATGCGGCACCGGGGCGTCCCCATAGCCGGGAATGATCGCGGTGAGCAGGGCGCTGATCCACGCAACAATGGTATCAAGCATCGGTCGAACCCTCCGGTGACAGGAAAACGCCGTGGAATAGAATGTCGAGGTGGTTCTCGATCAGCTGATTGAGCGACAGCCCGTCCTCCGGCACGACGTCGAAGATCTCCGCGAGCAGGAGATGGACGACGATCGGGCCGATGATCGAGCGCAGGGTCAGTTCGGGATCGACCGGGCGCAACTGGCCCGATGCGATGCCCTGTCGGATGATTTCGGTCGCCGCGGGCAGGACGTGGTCGAACACCTCGCGCCGATACATCGCGGCGATCTCGGGCGCGACGACGGCTTCGCGGATCACGACCTTCGGGACCGCCAGCACTTTCGGGTCCCCCAGCGAGGTCGCGATCAGAGAGAACAGCGCGCGCAGCGTGGCGCGCGCATCATCGGGGGTCGGTTCGACAAGCGCTTGCGCCCGCGTGGCGATCGGAGACACCGCCCGGCGCACTAGGCCTTCGAGGATCGCCTGTTTTGACGGGAAATAGAGATAGACGGCCCCCTTGGAGAGACCCGCCGTCTTGGCGATCTGCGCCACCGACGTATGGGCGTAACCCTTTTCATCGAAGAGCGAGAGCGCCGCATCGAGCACCTCGTCAGGCCGCGCCTCTGCGCGACGTCGAAATTTGGGCTCGGGCGAGTCGGGATCTGTCATGGGCAGAAAATAACTGACCGGTCAGTCAGTAGCAAGAATTTTGACTCAGTGCCGTATGTCTTCTGACAACTTCAGGAAAAAGGCGAGGGGGGTAGGCCCGACGCGGTTTGTCTTTCGCGGAAGTTGAGGGAAAAATCGCTCAAGGCGAGCAGGCACCGTTGCGCCATGCTTCGCTCAGAGTTGCGCCGCCACGAGCTCGAGCGCCACGATGGCGCGCGGGGCTTTGGGGCAAGCCTGTCTCAGCTTTCCTTGCTCACGCGGTGGCGGAGCCAGACGACACCGTTCTCCAGCGTCTCGGCCTGCACCA
Source organism: Thioclava sp. DLFJ5-1 (assembly GCF_002020115.1). Classification (NCBI taxonomy): domain Bacteria; kingdom Pseudomonadati; phylum Pseudomonadota; class Alphaproteobacteria; order Rhodobacterales; family Paracoccaceae; genus Thioclava; species Thioclava sp. DLFJ5-1. Next base: position 15,568 of record NZ_MPZU01000007.1, read on the forward strand.
GCTCCAGCGATTGCGCGGGGCCGGTGCCTTGTTCGTAGATCGCGGGCGCGCCGCTATTGCCGTCGATCAGGGGCAGGATCAGGGTGCTGGTCGCGTCGATCAAACCTTTGGCGAGGAAGGTGCCGTTCAGCGTGCCGCCGCCTTCCAGCAGCAGCCGGTCGATCCCGAACTCCTCGGCGATGCGGCTCAGCGCGCCTTCGATATCGTCACCGTCGGGGCCGCCGAACACGACCGAGATGCCGCGGTCTATCAGCCGCTCGACATGCGCCTGCGCGACGCGCTCGGAGAGCACGATCGCCAGATGGTCGCCCTCGAGTTCATCTGTATCCGGCAAGAGCCGCCCCTTGCGGTCGAACACGACGCCGAGGGTGCGTCCCGCCAGATCCGCCAGTCGATCGGGCCGTGCGGTGGGCGCGGGGTCGAGCATCGGTTCGACATGCGGCACCCAGCCTTCGAGCGAGGCGCGCCCGATGATCCAGCCTTGCCCCTCCAGACGCGCACCGACCGCATCGTAGATCGTCAGCAATTCGTCTTCGGAATAGGGCCAGCCTTCGGTCTTCAACCGTCCGTCGAGCGTGGTGATCATATGGCAAGTGATGTGCGGCCGGGGCATTGCGGGGCCTCGTGCTTTGAAAATTATTGGGAAGAAGAAAGAGAAGGCCGAGCCGCGCGGGCCCGGCCCTCAAGGTCAGCCGTTATAGTCTTCGTCGGCGACTTTTTCGAGCCAGGTGACGGGCGAGCCGTCGATGCTTTCCTGCACCGCGATATGGCTCATCGCGGTCTCGGACGAGGCGCCGTGCCAGTGCTTCTCGCCTGCCGGGAACCAGACGACATCGCCTTGGCTGATCTCTTCGACGGGGCCGCCTTCGCGCTGGACGCGGCCGCGCCCGAAGGTGACGATCAGGGTCTGGCCCGCCGGGTGGGTGTGCCATGCGGTGCGCGCGCCGGGCTCGAAGGTGACATGGCTGCCCGAGGTGCGGCCGGGCTCTTCGGCCTGAAACAGCGGGTCGACGCGGACGGTGCCGGTGAACCAGTCTTCGGGGCCCTGCATTGAGGCGTTGGCGCCGGAACGAATGATTTTCATGGGGAAACTCCTTTCTTGGGGTAGGGGCGCGCGGGCTTAGCCGCGCAGTTTTTCGAAACGATAGGTCAGGGCGGGACCGCCGGGTTGCCCATAGGCTAGCTCGGCGGTGACCATTGCAAAGGGCTCGACGAAACGCCCGGTGCGCAATCCGCCCGCATCAACCGGCGTAAAGCCGATATCTTCGATCAGCCCGCGGGCGACGGATTTCGCGCTCTCATCATTGCCGTAGATCAAAAGCTGTGGCGGGTCGGCCTGTCCCTTGCGGGCGAAGACCGGGGCGAAGCTCTCGGAGGGAGAGGTGTTGAATGTGGCCACCCAGCGCGCATCGGGGCGCATGGCGGCGAGTTGCTCGGCCCCGGAGGTCTTGGGGCCGAGCACGAGATCGCTATTGCTCGTATCGAGCGGAACACAGCAGTTGAGCACCACCTGACCTGCCATGTCGCCGGCCTGAGACAGCACATCCTCGATCCGGCTCCAATGCACGGCGAGCAGGATCGCATCCGCGCCCGCGACCGCCTCGGAGACGGAGGTCGCGCGGCCGCCGGTCTCGGTGGCGAGCCGCTCCAGCTTGGCCTGGCTGCGCGAATAGGCGAAGCGCAGCTCGTGGCCGCATTGCGCCCAGATCCGTCCGAGCTTCGCGCCCATCAGTCCAGATCCGAGAATGGCGATCTTCATGGCAGGGTCCTTTATTCGGCGCGTTTCTCGAAGACGTCCTTGGCCACCGGCAGGGCGGAGAAGACCTTGGGCCAGCCCGCGTAGAAGGCCAGATGCGAGAGCATCGCACCCGCTTCCTCCTGCGTCAGCCCATTGTCCATCGCACGGTTGAGGTGGAAGGTCATCTGCTCGGGCTGGCCTGCCGCGATCAGGGCCGCGACGGTGACCATCGAGCGGTCGCGCGGCGCGAGGTCGGGGCGCAGCCAGAGGTCGCGGAACAGAAGCTCGCGCGTGTTGTCGACCACGCCCATCGAGACGTCGCCATAGGTGCCGCGCACGAAACTCTCGCGCGATTCTTCGGCCTCTTCATCGAGCGGCAGCAGGTCGACCTCTGCGCCGGGAAGGCTGTCCGCGGCGATCCCGCGCGCCTCGTAGACCGGGGCCATAGCTTCTGCGGCGGCGGTGGCGTTGCCCCAGCCGGTGTAGAAGGCGAGATGGGTGACGGTTTCCGACAGTTCGGCCGGCGTCACGCCGCTATCGAGCGCGAGTTCGACGAAACGCTGGAGGTTTCCGGTCTCGTGGCGGGTCATAAGCGCTGCGAAGGTCACGAGCGAACGGTCCCGCATGGACAGCTGCTCGCCGGTCCAGACCGAGCCGAGAAGGTCATTGCTGGAATAGGCCTCGAGCGCGGGGGCCGCGCGGCCAACGGCGTCGGGGATGGTGCGATCGAGCGCCTCGCCGGAGGCCGAGGACGCGATCAGAGCAAAGGCGGAAGCTGCAAAACGGGTTTTCATATCATCTCTCCTGTCGGGTTGATCTTGTCCTTCAGAGATGGGGTAGGCGGCATTCAGGTTAATGCCGCATCAAGCCAAGTCACTCATGAGCGAGATTCATCGAAAGGCTTGAAAGGCACCGCCGGGACAGGCCCGGCGGTGCGATGGTCTGGCTTAAAGCTGACCGCCATAGACGGGGAACATGCTCGCCTCGCCGTAATCCTTGATCTCCTCGACCGATTTCAGCGCCTCCATATCGGCGTCGGAAATCTCGAAATCGAGCGCCGCATTGGAGCGCATGTGATCGGGATTGGCGGTCTTCGGCAGCGCGACCATGCCCAGTTGCAGCACGTAGCGGATCGAGAGCTGCGGGACGCTGACGTCGTATTTCTCGGCCATCGCCTTGATCTCGGCATTGTCGAGGATCTGGCCGTGACCGATCGGCGAATAGGCCTCGGCCACCATTCCGCGGCTCTGGATATAGTCGATCAGCTCGAAGGGCGTGTTCGACACGTGCGCGAGGATCTGGTCGATCATCGGCTTGACCTTCGCATTGTCGAGCAGGTTATCGAGATCCGCCTTCTCGAAGTTCGACACGCCGATCGCGCGCAGTTTGCCCGCTTCATAGGCCTCTTCCAGCGCGCGCCACGCCTCGAGGTTGCCTTCGAAGTAGCCATCGTCACCGTGGAACTCGGTCCAGGGCTTCGGGCTGTGGATGATCATCAGGTCGATCTTGTCGAGCCCGAGCGTCTCGAGCGAGCCGTCGATGGCGGCTTTCGCATCGGCGTAGTTCTTGATGCCCGCGTCGAGCTTCGTGGTCACGAAGATCTCGTCGCGCGGAACACCGCAATTGCGGATGCCTTCGCCGACGCCGCGCTCGTTGCCATAGGCCTGCGCGGTGTCGATGTGGCGATAGCCCATCTCGACGGCGGCCTTCACCGCATCGGCCACCTTGTCATCGTCGATCATCCAGGTGCCAAGGCCCAGTTTCGGGATCTCGACGCCGTTGGGGAGGGTAAGGGTTTCGTTCAGGATCATGTCTGGCTCCTTGCATTGGAGTGCGCCGCGCCCCTCATTTTTCAAGAGCACGGCTTCGGTTCATGTCCTGCAATCTAGGGCGAGATGCGCCACAGGATAATCGGCGGAATTTTTATAGCACCCATGAATGACGCACATGAATGCGCACGTTCATTCACCCGGGCGTGATAATAGGGAACCGCTCAACCCCGCTCGCGCAGGGCTTCCAGTACCGCGCCGAAGGCCGAAGAAGGGCGCTGACGGCTGGGGTAATAGAGGTAAAATCCCGGGAAATAGGGGCAATATTCTTCGAGACAGGATTGCAGCGCGCCACTTTCCAGATGGGGCGCGGCGAGCCGATCCGGCACCAGCGCCAGCCCGTGCCCGTCCAGCGCCGCGTGCTGCACCAACCCGATCGTGTTGAAGCAGGCCTGACCGGAGACCTTCACCCGGATTTCATGGCCCTCGGCATCCTCGAATTCCCAGGCATAGAGCGCGCCATGCGTCGCCAGCCGCAGGTTGATGCAGTTATGCTCGCTCAGATCATGCGGGGTCTGCGGCACGCCAGCCGCTTCGAAATAGGACGGCGCGCCGACGCAGAGCATCCGTTCGTCCGGGCCGATCCGGGTGGCGATCATCCCCTCGCTCACGCTGTCGCCATAGCGCACCCCGGCATCGCATTGCGCCGAGGCCAGATCGGTGAAGCCGTAATCCATCACCAGTTCGACATTGATCGACGGGTATTGCTTGAGCAGCGGCGAGAGCTTCGGCCAAAGCACCGTCTCGATCGCGTAATCGGTAGAGACGATGCGCACGGTGCCCGTGGGCTGGTCCTGCGCGTCATCAAGCGCGCGCAGCCGTGCCTCGATCATCTCGAAACAGGGGTTGAGCGTGGCCAGAAGATCCTCGCCCTCGAGCGTCGGCGCAACGGATCGCGTGGTGCGCGTCAGCAGCCGTAGCCCCAGCCGCTGCTCCAGCGCCTTGATCGTATGGCTCAGCGCCGACTGCGACACGTTGAGCCGCGCCGCAGCCTTGGTGAAGCTGCGCTCTTCGGCGACGGCGGCCAAGGCGATCAGATCGTTGATATTCTCGCGCAGCATGAGGGAGGCCTCGCTGAATGTTGGTGTCGCCATCGGGCGGGTCTCCCTCACGATATATGCGCGTGGTTCATGACGTCCACGGATTATTCAGCCGTGGATCAGGCGGCGTCACTCCAGATATTCCGCGTCGCTCACCTTCTCGCCCCAGGTCACGGCGGAGCCATCCACCACCTGCTGAATCGCGAAATGCGTCACATGGGTCGTGTCGGTCGCGCCATGCCAATGCTCGATGCCGGGCGGGCACCAGATCACGTCGCCTGCCTGCATCAGTTGCTTGGGCTGGCCGCGTTCCTGTACCCAGCCGGAGCCTGCCGTCACGACGAGTTTCTGCCCCGCCGGATGGGTGTGCCAGGCCGAGCGCGCGCCGGGAAGAAAGGTGACTTCGCCCGCGCTCACATCGCCCATGTCGGGGCCGAAGACGGGGGCGACGAGGGCGGTGCCGGTGAAGGTGTCAGAGCTGCCGATCGTGGCCGCGCGGCTCTCTGCCGGGGTCAGTTCCATCGACTGCGCGACGGCGGCAGGGGCGGCGAGAAGGACGGCGAGCGTCGTGAAGGTGCGGATCATCAGAGATCTCCCTTGGATTGCGTTTCAATGGCGAGGCCGTGATCTCCCTGGCCTCGCTTTCATTGAGGTAAGGACCGCCGTCGCGGGGTTAATGCCGCAAAAGCCGGAAAGCCTCATGAGCAGGATTCATGGATGCTGTGCGCAATGCGGTGATTATCTGCGGCGCGTTTCGCTGCATGTTGGAAGACAGGCGCCACCCCTGTTCCGGCGCTCTTCGTCAGTTCCCGAAAAAGGAGGCCCGAGATGTGCCAATCCTGCAATGACACGTTCCAAACCCTGACCCGCGATGGCGAAAGCCGCCGCAATTTCCTGCGCAGCGGCGCCGCGCTGGCCGCAGCGCCCCTCGCCGCGGGCCTCGCCACGCAAGCGGCCGCGCAAGAGGCCGGCGCATCGCTCGAAGCTTCCGAGGTGCAGGCTTGGGCGGCCTTCGACACGGATGGCAGTTTCGCGCCCCATACGATCCCGCGCCGTGCGGCTGGCCCGAAGGATGTCGTGGTCGAGATCATGTATAGCTCGATCTGCCACTCGGACATCCACACCTACAAGGGCGATTGGGGGATGCCGCAGTTCCCGCTCGTTCCCGGTCACGAGATGGTCGGTCGGGTCGTCGGCATCGGGGCGGAAGTCACCAAGTTCCGCGAGGGCGATATCGCCGGGGTCGGCACGATGGTCGACAGCTGCGGCACCTGCGCCAATTGCCTGGCCGACCGCGAGCAGAACTGCCTCAACGGCACGACCTTCACCTATAATTCCGAGGACAAGATCTCGGGCGGGGTGACCTATGGTGGGTACTCCAAGAAGATCGTCGTCAAGGAAGACTTCGCGCTGCGCATCCCGCCGGGGGTCGATCTCGCCGGGTTCGCGCCGCTTCTGTGCGCGGGGATCACCACCTTCTCGCCGATCAATCACTGGGATCTGCAGCCCGGCCAGCGTTACGGCGTGATCGGCATGGGCGGTCTGGGCCATCTCGCGGTGAAGCTGGCGGCGGCGAAAGGGGCCGAGGTCGTCGTCTTCACCACCTCCGAGGACAAGATCGCCGATGCCAAGGCTTTCGGTGCCGCCGAGGCCTATCTCTGGTCCGACGAGGCCGCGATGCGGAGTCAGATGGGCAGCTTCGATCTGATGCTCTCGACGGTTCCGGTCGCCTATCCGATGCAGCAATTCCTGAACCTGCTCAAGCTCGACAAAACGCTGGTCAATGTCGGCGCGCTGTTCCCGATCGAGGGGGCGCATGGGATGATGATGGGCTTCGGGCGTCAGAGCCTCGCGGGCTCGATGACGGGCGGCATTGCCGAAACCCAGCGCGTGATCGACTTCGCCGCACATCACGGGGTCGCGGCCACCTACGAGATGATCACCCCCGATCAGATCGGCGACGCCTGCGAGAAGGTCGTGAACAAGCAGGCGCGCTATCGCTATGTGATCGACATGACCAAGGCCTGAGGCGAAGACTGATGAGCGCCGCTCATCTGTGGCAGTATTGCGCGGGGGGTAATCCTCCCGCGCAATCGCGCCTAGATTTGTCTCTAGCAGCAGGAGGGCATCGGCCATGAGCTTCACGAAGTTTCTGACACCCGTCGCGGCGCTATGCATCGCCGCCAGCATGGCCTGCGCTCAGGAGACGAAAGGAGACAGCATGATCCCGATCACCGTGACCGCGGGCGAGACGGTTCTGACCGCTAAGCTCGACGACACCCCCGCCGGGCGCGATTTTGCGGCGCTCATGCCGTTGGAGCTGACCCTGCGCGACTACCACGGCATCGAGAAGATCGCCGATCTGCCGCGCAAGCTCGACACGACCGGCGCACCGCGCGCCTACGAGCCGAAGACGGGCGACATCACGCTCTATGCGCCTTGGGGCAATCTTGCGATCTTCTACAAACCCTTTGCCAACTCGCCGGGCCTCGTGCGCCTGGGCGCGTTCGACGGGTCGCTCGAGGCGCTGATGAGCAATCCGACGGTTCGGTTTGAGCGGGCGGAGTGATCGCATATCTTCCGCGCGGCGTAGTCCGGTAACCCGACCCGGAAGGAGATGCCGTGACCGCAGCCGCGCCTTTGCCATTGCCTGCCGCCACCCGCGCGGCTGGTGAGGACCGTCTGACGCGGTTCGTCCCGAAGATGGGCGCGGATTACGCGCAGGGGCGCAATTTCGATCACGGGGCGGGGCGGCACAGGGATGTCTCGCAACTGTCGCCCTATCTTCGGCGGCGTCTTGTGCTCGAGCGTGAGGCGGTGGCGCGGGCGCTTGACGCGCATGGCGCAGAGGCTGCGGAGAAATTCGTGCAGGAGGTGCTCTGGCGGGGCTATTTCAAGGGCTGGCTGGAGCACCGACCTGAGGTCTGGGCGCGCTATCGCGATGGCTTGGTACAAGACCTCGCCGCGCTGGAGGGTGCCCCCGATCTGGCCGCGCGCGTGGCCGAGGCCGAGGCGGGCCGCAGCGGGATCGCCTGTTTCGATGCGTGGGCGCGTGAGCTGCGCGAGACCGGCTATCTGCACAATCACGCCCGGATGTGGTTCGCCTCGATCTGGATTTTCACCTTGCGGCTGCCGTGGCGGATCGGCGCGGATTTCTTCTATCGCCATCTGCTCGACGGTGATCCGGCCTCGAACACGCTCAGCTGGCGCTGGGTGGCGGGGCTGCATACGCGGGGCAAGTTCTACGCCGCCGAGGCCGCAAATATCGCGCGCTATACCGGCGGGCGGTTCGCGCCCGATCCCGCGCAATTGGCGGAGGTGAGCGCGGGGTTGGAGGCGGAAGAACCCGAGGGGCTGCCCCCGGTCGCGGCGCTGCGTAGGCCGCGCGCCGCGCAGCCGGGGCTGCCCACGGCGCTGCTGATCACTGAGGAAGATTGCCGCGTCGAGGATTTCGATCTGAGCGCGTTCGATCTGCGCGGGGCCGCGACCCTCAGCGCCAGCCACCTGCGCTCGCCGCGCAAGGTGGCGCCGCATGTCGCGCGGTTCGAGTGCGACGCGCTTGCCGATGCGGCTGAGCGCGCCGGGGTGCCGGAGGTTCAGCGCCTGAAGGCCGGCGACCCGTCCGCGCTGCTAGATTGGGCGCAAAGTCTCGGCGCGCAGCAGATCGTGACGCCTTATATTCCGACCGGGCCGCTCGGCGATTGGCGCGAGAGTGCGGAGGCGGCGCTGGGCGAGCATGACATCGCGCTGTGCGAGCTGACGCGCGAGTGGGATCGCGTGATCTGGCCCCATGCCGCGGCCGGGTTCTTCAAGGTCAAAAAGAAGCTCCCTCAAATCCTTGCAGAGCTTGGCCTGGCCTGACGGCAGGGGGAATTGCGCGCGCCCTTGCCGATCATCGCCGAGTGATCGCGCCTCTTCGGAATTTTCCTAGTCATCTCAAAGCTTTTGGGCTACGATTCCGATCAGACCCGGAAAACGGGCGTATTCGAGGCAGTAACGGCAGTATAGCCCATGACAGAAATGGCATTCGGCACCGTCCCAGTGCGGGCCGGTGAACCCGTCTTACCGAAATGGTGGCGCACGATCGACAAATGGGCGCTCGGCGCCGTTTTGGCGTTGTTCGGCCTTGGCATGTTGCTGGGGCTCGCCGCCTCGGTACCGCTGGCAGAGCGCAACGGCCTTGAGCCTTTCTATTACGTCAAACGACAGGCCTTCTTCGGGGTGGTGGCGCTGGGCGTGATGCTGGGCATCTCGATGCTCGACCCGAAGCAGGTGCGCAGGCTGGGCGTGATCGGCTTCGTCGGCGCCTTCGTCGCGGTGATGCTGCTGCCGGTGCTGGGCACCGATTTCGGCAAGGGCGCGGTGCGGTGGTATTCCTTCGGTTTCGCATCGATCCAGCCGTCCGAATTCCTAAAGCCCGGTTTCGTTGTCATCTCCGGCTGGTTCATGGCCGCAGCCCATGACGTCGGGGGCCCCAAGGGGCGGCTCTATTCCTTCCTGCTGATGGTCATCATCGTGGTGGCGCTCGCGCTGCAACCCGATTTCGGGCAGGCCTCGCTGGTGCTGTTCGCCTGGTCGGTGATGTATTTCATCTCGGGCGCGCCGATTGCGCTGCTGACAGGGATCGGGGCGCTGACCGTCGCGGGGGGCTTCTTCGCCTATAACTTCTCGGAACACTTCGCGCGCCGGATCAACGGCTTCCTCTCGACGGATGTCGATCCGCGCACCCAGATCGGCTACGCGACCAACGCCATCCAAGAGGGCGGGTTCTTCGGCGTGGGCGTGGGGCAGGGCTCTGTCAAATGGTCGCTGCCCGATGCGCATACCGACTTCATCATCGCCGTCGCGGCCGAAGAATACGGCCTGATCCTCGTCCTCGTGATCATCGCGCTTTATGCGACCGTGGTGATCCGGTCGCTGCTGCGCCTGATGCGCGAGCGCGATCCCTTCACCCGGCTCGCGGGCTCCGGTCTGGCCTGCGCCTTCGGCGTTCAGGCGATCATCAATATGGGCGTCGCGGTGCGTCTTCTGCCCGCGAAAGGCATGACTTTGCCGTTCGTCAGCTACGGGGGCTCTTCGGTCATTGCTTCGGGGATTGCGGTGGGTATGTTGCTCGCGCTGACTCGGACCCGGCCGCAGGGACAGATTTCGGATATTCTCGCCCGACGCGGTCGCTAAAACCCTCAGGAGGGGGACATGGCCAAGGACACGACCCCGCTACTGCTGATCGCCGCTGGCGGCACCGGCGGGCATATGTTCCCCGCGCAGGCGCTGGCCGAGGCGATGGTGCGCCGGGGCTGGCGCGTGAAGCTGTCCACGGATGCGCGCGGGGCGCGCTACGCGGGCGGCTTTCCCCATACGGTGACGGTGGAGCAGATCGCCTCGGCGACATTCGCGCGCGGTGGCGCGCTGGGCAAGCTGGGCGTGCCCTTCAAGATCGCGGGCGGCGTGGCTTCGGCGATCCGCAAGAACCTGTCGGACAAGCCGACGGTGGTGGTGGGTTTCGGCGGCTATCCGACGATCCCGGCGCTGTCCTCGGCGGTGTTCCTGGGCATCCCCCGCGCCATTCACGAACAGAACGGCATCATGGGCAAGGTGAACCGCGTCTTCGCCAAGAAGGTGAACCGCTTCGCCTGCGGCACATGGCCGACCGATCTGCCCGAGGGCGTGCAGGGCGAGCATACGGGTAACCCGGTGCGCGCCTCGGTGCTTGAGCGTGCGGGCGCGGCCTATATCCCGCCGGGCGACTACCCGATGTCGGTCCTCGTGATCGGCGGCTCGCAGGGCGCGCGCATCCTGTCGGACACGGTTCCGGCGGCAGTGGCGAGCCTTCCCGAAGCCGCCCGTGCCAATCTGCGCGTCTCCCATCAGGCGCGCCCCGAAGACCTCGACCGGGTCGTGGCCGCCTATGACGCCGCAGGCATCAGCGCCGAGGTCGAACCCTTCTTCAACGATGTGCCGCGCCGTCTCAGCGAATGTCAGCTGGTAATCTCGCGCGCTGGTGCGTCCTCGGTCGCGGATATCTCCGTCATCGGACGGCCCGCGATCCTGATCCCCTATGCCGCCGCCGCTGGCGATCACCAAGCGGCCAATGCGCGCGGTCTTGCAAAGACCGGCGGCGCGATCACCATCCCCGAAAGCCAGCTCTCGGCAGAGAGCCTCGCGGATCAAATTTCACTGGTGCTGGACAACCCCGAGGGCGCGCTGCAGATGTCGCGCGCGGCTCTCTCCTACGGGGTGCCGGACGCCACCGAGCGGCTCGTCGCCCTCGTCGAAGACCTAGCAGGAAAGACTCAATGAACGCGACCAAACTGCCCGGAGAACTCGGCCCCATCCATTTCGTCGGTATCGGCGGCATCGGCATGTCCGGCATCGCCGAAGTGCTGATGACCCAAGGGTTCACGGTTCAGGGCTCGGATGCGAAATCCTCCAAGATAACCGACCGTCTGGCCACGCTGGGCGCGACCATTTTCGAGGGCCAGCGCGCCGAGAATATCGGTGAAGCGGGCGTCGTGGTGATCTCCACCGCGATCAAACCGGGCAATCCCGAGCTGGAAGAAGCACGCCGTCGCGGTCTTCCGGTCGTGCGCCGCGCCGAGATGCTGGCCGAGCTGATGCGCCTGAAATCGAACATCGCGATCGGCGGCACCCACGGCAAGACCACGACCACGACGATGGTCGCGACGCTACTCGACAAGGGCAATTTCGACCCAACCGTGATCAATGGCGGGATCATCCACGCCTATGGCTCGAACGCGCGCGCAGGCGCGGGCGAGTGGATGGTGGTGGAGGCCGACGAGAGCGACGGCTCCTTCAATCGTCTGCCCGCGACGATCGCCATCGTGACCAATATCGACCCTGAGCATATGGAGCATTGGGGCTCTTTCGACGCGCTGCGCAAAGGGTTTTACGATTTCGTCTCGAACATCCCGTTCTACGGGTTGGCTGTCTGCTGCACCGATCACCCGGAGGTGCAGACGCTGGTCGGCAAGCTCAACGACCGCCGCGTCGTGACTTTCGGCTTCAACGCGCAGGCCGATATCCGTGCGATCAACCTGCATTACGATGCGGGCGTTGCGCATTTCGACATCGCGCTGCAGGGCGAAGAGGGCAAGCCGGTGATCGAGGGCTGCACCCTGCCGATGCCGGGCGATCATAACGTCTCGAACGCGCTGGCCGCCGTCGCGGTGGCGCGCCACCTCGGGATGAAGATGGGCGAGATCAAGGAAGCTCTGGCGAGCTTCGGCGGCGTCAACCGGCGCTTCACCAAGGTCGGCGACGTGCTGGGCGGGGTCACGATCATCGACGATTACGGCCACCATCCCGTCGAGATCGCCGCCGTGCTGAAAGCCGCGCGTCAGGCGGTGAAGCCCGGTGCGCGTGTGATCGCGGTCCACCAGCCGCACCGCTATTCGCGCCTGCATTCGCTGTTCGACGATTTCTGCACCTGTTTCAACGAGGCCGATGTGGTCGCCATCGCCGAGGTCTTCTCGGCGGGCGAGGAGCCGATCGAGGGCGCCACGCGCGACGATCTGGTCGCCGGGCTGATCGCGCATGGTCACCGTCATGCTCGTGCCATTTTGTCGGAAGATGATCTGGCTCGGCTGGTGCGTGAACAGGCGCGTCCCGGCGATATCGTCGTCTGCCTCGGGGCGGGGACGATCTCGACCTGGGCGAACAACCTGCCTGCGAAGCTGGGGGGCTGAGCAGGCGCCGGGGCGACCCGGCACGACATCAAGAAGGTTTGCGGCGCTGCCACGTCGTCTTATGTGGGCAAGAAGGGCCGCGTCATGCGTGACGAGACGCATCTGAAACGCCGATTGGGTCCGTGGCTGATGACCGGCTACGGGGTCGGCGTCATGGTCGGTGCGGGCATCTATGTGCTGGTCGGCGCGGTTGCCGCGCAGGCTGGCATCTGGGCGCCGCTGGCCTTCGTGCTGGCGGGGCTGATCGCGGCGCCCTCCGCGCTCTCCTATGCCGAACTGTCCTCGCGCATCCCCGAAGCTGCCGGAGAGGCGGCCTATGTCGAGGAAGGCCTGCGCAGCCATGCGCTGGCGCTGATCGTGGGACTTGGGATCGTGGTCGCAGGCACGGTGTCGGCGGCGGCGGTGCTCCGCGGCGGAGCTGGCTATCTGACACTGCTGGTGCCGTTACCAGTCGAGGGCGTGATGATCGCCTTTGGGCTGGTGCTAATCGGCGTCGCCTGCCTCGGCGTTCTGGAATCCGTGGGCCTCGCCGTGGCGCTGACGCTGGTCGAGGTGGTCGGGCTCGCGCTGGTGATCTGGGCGGGGGTCTCTGCCGATCCGAGCCCCGATCTCACGCCGGTGCCCGCGCCGCATTGGGCCGGGATCGCGGCGGCCGCATCGCTCGCTTTCTTCGCCTTCATCGGTTTCGAGGATATGGTGAACATGTCCGAGGAGATGCGCGACCCGATCCGCGACATGCCGCGTGCGATCCTCGCCGCGCTCGGGATCACCGCGATCCTCTATCTGACCGTAAGCTACGCTGCCGTGCGCGCGGTGCCGCTGGCCGATCTCGCCCGCTCCGAGCAGCCGCTGGCGCTGGTCTGGCAATCGGCGGGACATGCGCCCGGTATCCTCGCTGCGATCGCGGTGGCGGCGGCGCTGAACGGGGTGCTCGCGCAGGTGGTGATGGCGGCGCGCGTGCTGTTCGGTCTGGGTCGCCGCAGCCCCGCGCTGTCCGTTTTTCATCAGGCGCATCCGCGCTTTGGCACGCCGGTCCTCGCGACTCTTCTTTGCGGTGTGGCGATGATTGCGCTTGCGCTCGCTGCCCCGGTCGAGCAATTGGCCGGTATCACTTCGAAGGTGCTCCTTGGCGTCTTCCTTCTCGTTAACCTGTCGCTCGTCGCGCTGAAAAGCCGGTCCGACTATGCGCCGTTCAAGGTGCCTATGGCCGTTCCGGTCGTGGGCGCATTGGTCGCCGGAGCGGCCCTGATCGCAGCCCTGGGAGGTTTCTCATGACCGTCTCGATCGTTCTTGCCTGTGTCTGGGCGCTCATTGCCACGCTGATCGCGATGGGACCGAGGCGGTTCCACTGGCCGGGCGCGTGGGGGCTGATCGCGGTGGGCGTGCCGCTGGTGGGCTGGGTGACTTATCAGAACGGCCCGATCATGGGGCTGCTGGTGCTGGCGGGCGGCATGTCAGTGCTGCGCTGGCCGGTCATTTTCCTTGTCCGTGCGCTGCGGGGTACGCGTGACCCCGCTGAATGAGATCGGGATCGCTTGCCTCGCCCTGCGCGCGCGGCTACGAGATGCGCCATGACTGATTGTCCTTCGACCTATACCCCGCGCGGCGCGCTGACGCCGAACCGTCCGCTCGACTCTCTGACCTGGCTGCGCGTGGGCGGCCCGGCAGACTGGCTGTTCCAGCCTGCCGACGAGGAAGACCTTGCAGAGTTCCTGAAAGGGCTGCCCGAGGAGATCGCGGTCTTCCCGATGGGCGTAGGTTCAAACCTGATCGTGCGCGACGGTGGTCTGCGCGCGGTGGTGATCCGCATGGGGCGGGGCTTCAACGGCATCGCCTGCGAGGGCGACACGGTCACCGCGGGCGCTGCGGCGCTGGATGCCCATGTCGCGCGCAAGGCCGCGCAGGCGGGGCTCGACCTGACTTTCCTGCGCACGATCCCCGGCGCGATCGGCGGGGCGGTGCGGATGAATGCGGGCTGCTATGGCAGCTATGTTGCCGATCACCTGATCGAGGCGCGCGCGATCACGCGGGCAGGGGAGCGGGTCATGCTCACGCCCGAGGATTTGAACTTCGCCTACCGTCAGAGCGATTTGCCCGAAGGCTGGGTGCTGACCGGCGCCACCTTCCGGGCGCAACCCGGCGACCCGGAGGCGCTCGAGACGCATATGGCCGAGCAACTGGCCAAGCGCGACGCGACCCAGCCCACCAAGGAACGCACCGCCGGATCGACCTTCCGCAACCCGGCGGGCTTTTCCTCGACGGGCCGGGCCGATGACACGCATGAATTGAAGGCGTGGAAGGTCATCGACGACGCCGGAATGCGCGGCGCGCGCATCGGCGGCGCGCAAATGTCGGAAAAACACAGCAACTTTATGATCAACACTGGCGGGGCGACCGCGGCCGATCTCGAAAATCTCGGGGAAGAGGTGCGCAAAAAGGTTGTGCAATCGAGCGGAATTTCGCTAGAGTGGGAAATCATGCGTGTAGGAGAATTCGAGGCGTAAGACCTCCACCCTGCAACGCAATTACCGGACGGGGGTCAACCCCCGCATGAGGCGAAAGTAGCGGGTATGTCGAGCAGGGCATCCCACCGTGTGGCGGTTCTTCTGGGCGGCCCTTCTGCTGAGCGGGAGGTGTCTCTGTCCTCGGGGCGCGAATGCGCCAAGGCGTTGCGCACGGCGGGTTTCGAAGTGATCGAGATCGACGCGGGAGAGGATCTTCCGCAACGGCTGAGTGATGCCGCGCCCGATTGCGTTTTCAATGCTTTGCATGGTCGCTGGGGCGAGGATGGCTGCGTTCAGGGCATGCTCGAATGGCTCCGTATTCCTTATACGCACTCCGGTGTGCTGGCCTCGGCGCTCGCTATGGACAAGGCCCGCGCCAAGCAGGTCTATGCCGCGGCGAACCTGCCCATCGTGCAATCCGTGATCGCGACCAAGGACGACGTGATGGCGCGGCATGTGCTGCCCGCGCCCTACGTCGTGAAGCCGAACAACGAGGGCTCGTCGGTCGGCGTCTATCTGGTGATGGACGGCGCGAACTCCCCGCCGCAGCTGTCGGCCGAGATGCCCGAAGAGGTGATGGTCGAGACCTACGCCCCGGGCCGTGAATTGACCGTCTCCGTGATGGGCGAGCGCGCGCTTTGCGTGACCGAGATCATAACCGAGGGCTGGTACGACTATGACGCGAAATACCGCCCCGGCGGCTCGCGCCACGTTCTGCCCGCCGAAATCCCCGTCGAGATCACCGAAGCCTGCCTCGATTACGCGGTCCGCGCGCATCAGGTTCTGGGCTGCCGGGGGCTCTCGCGCACCGATTTCCGCTGGGACGAGGGCAGGGGGCTCGCTGGTCTGGTGCTGCTGGAAACCAACACTCAGCCCGGCATGACGCCCACCTCGCTGTCGCCCGAACAGGCCGCGCATTGCGGCATCGACTTCCCGGAGCTCTGCGCCTGGTTGGTGGAGGACGCCTCATGCGGCCGCTGAACGGTGCCCCGCCGCGCGAAGCCCCCGGGCATCGCCAAGGCCCTTCGGGTGGCATGGCCCCTCGCGTTTACCAACGCTCCAAACGTCCCGCCCGCCGCGATCCCGCGCCGTCGCGGCTTGCTTTCAAACTCGAACGGCTGTGGCTCACGCCCGCCGTGCGCGCCTTCACCCGGATCGGCGTGCCGATTGTTCTGATCGTCGCAGGTCTCGGCCTGTGGCTGGGCGATCCGGGCCGCCGCGCCGAGCTGGTCGCGCAGGTGCAGGATGTGAAGGACGCGATCGAGCATCGCCCCGAATTCATGGTCAAGCTGCTCAAGATCGAAGGCGCGAGCCCCGAGGTCGCCCATGCCGTGCGCGCGATGCTGCCGGTGGGGCTGCCCGCGTCGAGCTTCGACATCGACCTCGACGCCTATCGCGACACGATCCGCCGCCTCGATGCGGTGGCGGACGCGCGGCTGGTGATCCGTCCGGGCGGTGTGCTCGAAGCCGACGTGACCGAGCGCGTCCCCGCGATTCTCTGGCGCCAGCCGGGCGGTCTCGAGATGCTCGACGCGTCGGGCCACCGGGTGGCTACGCTGATTTCGCGCGAAGCGCGTCCCGATCTGCCGGTGATTTCCGGCATGGGCGCGGATAAGGCGGTGCCCGAGGCGCTGGAAATCATTGCCGATGCCGGTCCGCTTCTGCCGCGTCTGCGCGGGCTGGAGCGACTGGGCGAGCGGCGCTGGGATCTCGTGCTGGATCACGATCAGCGCATCATGCTGCCCGAGACAGATCCCGTCGCCGCACTCGACCGCATCCTCGCGCTTAATACCGCCGAGGATCTGCTCGCCCGCGATTTCACCGTGATTGATTTTCGAAACAAGGACCGTCCGACGATCCGGCTCAGCGATAACGCGCTCGCCGAATTCCGCCGGGTGCAGTCTGACATTCTCAAAGCGAGGGCCACGCAATGACCGATCTCTACGAGTTCCAGCGCGCAATGCGCAACATGCGTAAGGCAGCGATGCAACGGGGTGTGATCGCGCTTCTCGATATCGGCAGTTCCAAGATCGCCTGCCTCGTTCTGAAATTCGACAATCCCAACGGATCCGAAGACGAAGACTCGCTGGCCGGTCACGCCTCGGTTCGGGTGATCGGGGCCGCGACGACGCGTTCGCGCGGGGTGCGCTTCGGCGAGATCGACGCGATGGCAGAGACCGAACGCGCGATCCGCACCGCCGTGCAGGCCGCACAGAAGATGGCCAATACGCGCGTCGATCACGTCATCGCCTGTTTCGCGGGCGCCGAGCCGCGCTCCTATGGGCTGGCGGGCGAGATCGAGGTGCAGGGCGATCAGGTCACCGAGGTCGATGTGAGCCGCGTGCTGGCCTCCTGCGATATCCCGCCGCTCGGGGCAGGGCGCGAGGTGCTTCATGCGCAGCCGGTGAACTTCGCACTCGATCACCGCTCGGGTCTGGCCGATCCGCGGGGCCATGCGGGGCAACGCCTCGCGGTCGACATGCATCTGCTGACCGTCTCCGACACCGCGATCCAGAACCTGATCTATTGCATCCGGCGCTGCGATCTCGAACTCGCGGGTATCGCCAGCTCGGCCTATGTCTCGGGCGTCTCCAGCCTTGTCGAGGACGAGCAGGAGCTGGGCGCGGCCTGCATTGACATGGGCGGCGGCGCGACCGGCGTGTCGATCTTCATGAAGAAACACATGATCTATGCCGACGCGGTGCGGCTGGGCGGCGAGCATGTCACCCGCGACATCGCGGCGGGGCTGCGGGTGCCGATGTCGGTGGCCGAGCGGATCAAGACCTTCCACGGCGGGGTTGTCGCCACCGGCATGGACGATCGCGAGATGATCGAGCTGGGCGGCGACTCCGGCGACTGGGAGAAAGACCGCCGTCAGGTGAGCCGCGCCGAACTGATCGGAATAATGCGCCCGCGCGTCGAGGAAATCCTCGAAGACGTGCGCGCGATCCTCGATGCCGCAGGCTTCGAGCATCTGCCCTCGAAGCAGATCGTGCTGACGGGCGGGGCGAGCCAGATCCCCGGTCTCGACGGGCTGGCCGCGCGAATCCTCGGCCAGAATGTGCGGCTCGGACGGCCGATGCGGGTGCAGGGTCTGCCGCAGGCCGCGACCGGCTCGGGCTTCTCTTCCGTGGTGGGGCTGTCGCTTTTCGCGGCGCATCCGCAAGACGAGTGGTGGGATTTCGAGATGCCCCCCGAAACGCTGGGCGGGCGCTCGCTGCGCCGGGCCATCCGCTGGTTCCGGGATAATTGGTGAAATGTTGCAAAAGTGAAAATCGACTGATCTCAGACGCCTGTCGCGCGAAGTTCAAGTTCGCGTAGCGGCGGCGGTCTGGCCGCATCATCCACACAATATGCTGACGTCTGCGCGAAATACCGCTGGTCACGGAATCTGGAGCTCCAGATTTTGTGGTCCGAAGCGGTTTTTTACGTGACGCTGCGGCGATTCATCGCTAAAATCGGTCTAATTTCCATTGAAATCGGCCTGGGACAGGGTCGGGCAGCAACAACAGGCGGACATACCACATGGCGTTGAATTTGATGATGTCAGAGCACGAGGACCTGAAGCCCCGGATCACCGTATTCGGCGTCGGGGGCGCGGGCGGGAACGCGGTCAACAACATGATCGAGCAGCAGCTTGAGGGCGTGGAATTCGTGGTCGCGAATACCGACGCGCAGGCGCTGCAGCAGTCCAAGTCGCAGGCCCGGGTCCAGATGGGCACCAAGGTCACCGAAGGTCTGGGCGCAGGCGCCCGTCCCACCGTGGGTGCCGCGGCCGCTGAAGAAAGCATCGAGGCGATCGTCGATCACCTCGCTGGCGCGCATATGTGCTTCATCACCGCCGGCATGGGCGGCGGCACCGGCACCGGCGCGGCCCCGATCATCGCGCAGGCCGCGCGTGAGCTGGGCGTGCTGACCGTCGGCGTCGTGACCAAGCCCTTCCAGTTCGAAGGCTCCAAGCGGATGCGTCAGGCCGAGCAGGGCCTCGAAGAGCTCCAGAAGGTCGTCGACACGCTGATCATCATTCCGAACCAGAACCTGTTCCGTCTGGCCAACGAGAAGACCACCTTCACCGAAGCCTTCTCGATGGCGGATGACGTTCTGTATCAGGGCGTGAAGGGCGTGACCGACCTGATGGTCCGTCCTGGCCTGATCAACCTCGACTTCGCCGACGTGCGCGCGGTGATGGACGAGATGGGCAAGGCGATGATGGGCACCGGCGAGGCGACGGGCGAAGATCGCGCGGTTCAGGCCGCCGAGAAGGCCATCGCGAACCCGCTCCTCGACGAGATCTCGCTGGCAGGCGCCAAGGGCGTGCTGATCAACATCACCGGCGGCTACGACCTGACGCTGTTCGAGCTCGACGAAGCGGCCAACCGCATTCGCGAAGAGGTCGATGCGGATGCCAACATCATCGTCGGCTCGACGCTGGACCCCGACATGGAAGGCGCGATGCGCGTCTCCGTGGTCGCGACCGGTATAGATGCGCTGGCCACCCCGGCGGAAGTCCCGGTGCCGCGCCGCTCGCTCGCCGAGCCGCTGAAGCCCGCGGAAACCGCTGCCGAAGCTACCATCGAGCATGCGCCCGCTCCGGCGCCGCAGCCCGCACCGGCTCCGCAGCCCGCGCCGCAACAGGCGCCGGCCGCTCAGGCTGCCCCGCAGCCCGCGCCGCAGCCGCAGCAGACCGCACAAGAGCGGACCCTGTTCGACGCGCCCGCAGCCCGCGCCACGATGGAGCAACCGCGCCAGGAAGCCGCTGACGACCTGCCGCCGCCGGCCTATCGTCCGCAGCCTGCGCCCGCGCAGGATCTGCATGTCGAAGACGGCGCGCATGACTATGTCGCACCGCGTCCGCGTCAGCCCGGCACCCCTTCGCCGGAAGCCCTGCGTCGTCTCGAGGCGGCGGTGAACAAGGCTCCGTCGAGCGCGCCCGCGCAGCGTCCGATGGCGGCGACTCGCCCGGCCGCACCGCAGCAGCCGCAACCGCAGCCGCAGGCAGAGCGTCCGCGCTTTGGCATCAATTCGCTGATCAATCGCATGACCGGCCACGGCCATGCCGAGCAGGGCCACGCGCCCCAGCAGCACGCTCCGCAGCAGCCCGCGCCGCAGCCCCAACAGCCGCGTCCGCAGACCGCTCAGCCGCGCGCCGAGGCCTATGATGACGAGCAATCCGAGGATCAGGATCGCATCGAGATCCCGGCCTTCCTGCGCCGTCAGGCGAATTAATCGGTCACAAAGGCTTCACGAAACGCCGAAAAAGGTCCGCGAGAGCGGGCCTTTTTTCATTCTATATCAGGGCTTTGTGTGCTTCTGCGCGGCCTTCCGCCAGATCACGGTCGCAATGTTTCAGGCCGTTACAAAGAGTGAATTGTTAACCCCGCCTTCTCTGACTAACTGATGCTGCGGCTCTCGGACCCGTGTGTTCGTGGATCGCCAGAGAAAAAAGTTGTGAGGTTATCGTGCAGACGACGCTTGCCAAATCCGTGGCCTTTTCCGGCGTTGGGCTCCATTCGGGCGCCCCGGTCGAGATGCATGTGCATCCGGCGCCTGCGGGCCATGGGATCGTGTTCCGTCGCACCGATGTGTCCGGCGTGAACCCGCGTGTGCCCGCTTTGTGGAGCAACGTGCCGAGCGCGACGCTCTGCACGCTGATCGAAAACGAGGACGGCGTTCAGGTCTCCACGATCGAGCACCTGATGGCGGCTCTCGTGGGCTCGGGCATCCACAATGCGCTGATCTCGCTCGACGGGCCGGAAGTGCCGATCCTCGACGGGTCTTCGGCCCAGTTCGTCGCCGCCTTCTGCGCAACCGGTCTGCGTCACCTCGCTGCCGAGTTGCGCGCGATCCGTATCCTCAAACCGGTCGAAGTACGCAACGGTAAGGCCGTTGCGCGGCTCGAGCCTGCAGCCAGCCTCGAGATCGATTTCGCGATCGACTTCACCGACGCCGCGATCGGCCGTCAGAGCAAGCGCCTCAAGATGGCCAATGGCGCCTTCGTGCGCGAGCTGATGGACAGCCGCACCTTCTGCCGCCTCGCGGATGTCGACGCGATGCGCGAGAAGGGGCTCAGCCTCGGCGGTACTTTCGAGAATGCCGTCGTCGTCGATGGCGACAAAGTTCTCAGTCCCGGCGGTCTGCGTCACGCGGACGAACCCGTGCGCCACAAGATGCTCGATGCGCTTGGCGACCTCGCGCTTGCGGGCGCGCCGATCCTCGGTCGCTATCGCGGCAACCGCGCGGGTCATGCGATGACCAACCAGCTTTTGCGGGCGTTGTTCGAGCGCCCCGATGCGTGGTGCTGGGAAACCTGTTCGCCCGCGCAGGCTTACAGCTTGCCCGGCGCTGGTGTATGTTCGGCAGCGGCACTGGCATCGGCCTGAACGCATCGCGGCCCGGTCACGGGTTCGCGGGCATCGGGAAAAGGGGCGTTAAAACCCGCAAAGGCATTTTGCGCCCCGGATTTTTCTATGCTAGGACATGCCGAACGGCCTCCGAAACGGGGTAGTGATTGACGGGTCCGGGGCCTTTCTCCGGCAACGAAAGAGGGATGGGGCAGGGCATGGCGCGCGGCAAACTGGCGGCAGCGAAACTCGGGGCTCTTGGTGTTGTTCTGGCGCTTTCCGCCTGCGGTCCTGATCCGAACAAAGCACCGAACCTCGAAAACTTCACGGCCAAGCAAATCTACGAGCGTGGCGAGTACGAGCTTGAGGTCGGCAATCCGCGCCGCCCCAATACCGCGCTGAAGTATTTCTCCGAGGTCGAGCGGCTTTACCCCTATTCGCAATGGGCCAAGCGCGCGTTGATCATGGAAGCCTATGCCCAGCATAAGGCGAAGAATTACGAAGAAGCCCGCGCCTCGGCGCAGCGATTCCTCGACACCTATCCCGGCGACGAAGACGCGGCCTATGCGCAATATCTTCTGGCGCTCAGCTATTACGATCAGATCGACGAGGTCGGCCGCGATCAGGGCCTGACCTTCCAAGCGCTGCAGGCGCTGCGCGACGTGATCGAGAAATACCCGGATTCGGAATACGCCCAGTCGGCGATCCTGAAATTCGACCTCGCCTTCGACCACCTCGCGGGCAAGGAGATGGAGATCGGGCGTTACTACCTCAAGCGCGGCAACTACACCGCGGCGATCAACCGCTTCCGCGTGGTGGTGGAGCAATTCCAAACGACGAGCCACACGCCCGAGGCGCTGGAACGTCTGGTGGAGGCCTATCTGGCACTCGGCATCACCGATCAGGCGCAGACCGCAGGCGCGATCCTCGGCCACAACTTCCAGTCCTCGCCCTTCTATCAAGACGCTTACAACCTGCTGCAAAAGCGTGGGTTGAAGCCCGAGGCGAAGGGCAACGGATGGCTGTCCAGCGTGTATCGTCAGGTGGTTCAGGGCAAGTGGCTCTGATCGGGGCCCTCATGGTCTGAAATGCTACATTCGCTGGATATCCGCGACATTCTGATTATCGAGAGGCTGGAGCTGGACTTCGGCCCCGGCCTCAATGTGCTGACCGGCGAGACGGGGGCGGGCAAGTCGATTCTGCTCGACTGTCTGGGCTTCGTGCTGGGCTGGCGTGGGCGCGCGGAGCTTGTGCGTCAGGGCGCCGATCAGGGCGAGGTGACGGCGGTGTTCGAGCTGCCCTCCGATCACCCCGCGCGCGAGGTACTGGCCGAAGCGGGCATCCCTGTCTCGGACGAGTTGATCCTGCGCCGGGTGAATGCGCGCGACGGCCGCAAGACCGCGTGGATCAACGACCGCCGGGCGTCCGGTGACGTGCTGCGGCAGGTCTCCGCCTCGCTGGTGGAGCTGCACGGTCAATCCGACGATGGCGGTCTGCTCAACGAACGCGGTCACCGGGCGCTGCTCGATGCCTTCGCGGGCCATTCCGATCTGCTGGAGGCCACCCGCACGGCGTGGAAAGCCCGCGCGGCGGCGGCGCGCAAGCTGGAGGCGGCGCGGAGTTCTCTCGCTGCGGTGAAGGAGGAAGAGGAATTCCTGCGCTATGCGGTCAAGGAATTCGACACGCTCGATCCGAAACCCGGCGAGGAAGCCGAGCTCGACAGCCAGCGCCGCCTTATGCAGGGCGCCGCGAAAATCCGCGAAGATGTGTCGCGCGCCTTTGCCGCCCTCGGCCCGGAAGGGGCGGAGGGGATGATGCGTGACGCCGATCGCTGGCTGCAAGGTGCTGCGGACCGGGCCGAGGGACGGCTCGATGCGCCGCTGGAGGCCTTGGAACGCGCCTTCCTCGAACTGGGTGAGGCCGCGCAGGGCGTCGAGACCGCGCTGGATGCGCTCGATTTCGATCCCCATGCTTTGGAGGCCTGCGAGGAGCGTCTGTTCGCGATCCGTGGCCTTGCGCGCAAACATGGTGTGCTCGCCGATGAACTGGCCGATTTCGCCGAAGGTCTGCGCGAGAAGCTGGCTGCCTTGGATGCGGGCGAGGAAGGGATCGGCGCGCTCGAGGCTGATCTCGCGAAAGCAGGCGCGACCTATGACAAGGCGGCTACTGCGCTTTCGAGGGCGCGTGCCGAGGCCGCAGGGCAGCTCGACGCCGCGATGGCGGGCGAATTGGCGCCTTTGAAGATGGATCGCGCCGTGTTCGAGACGCGGCTGTCGGAGGGCGAGCCCGGTGCCGAGGGCACCGATACCGTGCGCTTCACCGTCGCCACCAACCCCGGTGCACCGGCAGGGCCGCTCAACAAGATCGCGTCGGGCGGCGAGCTGTCACGCTTCCTGCTCGCGCTGAAAGTCGTGCTCGCGCGCGGCGCCGATACGCTGACGCTGATCTTCGACGAAATCGACCGCGGCGTGGGCGGGGCCACCGCCGATGCCGTGGGGCGCCGTCTGGCGAAACTGGCCGAGGGCGCGCAGGTCCTCGTCGTCACCCATTCCCCGCAGGTCGCCGCCCGCGGCGCCACCCATTTCCGCGTCGCCAAATCGGTCAACAACGACATGACCACTTCCGAAGTCCGCGCGCTGGCCGAAGCCGAGCGCACCGACGAAATCGCCCGCATGATCGCAGGCGCCGAAGTCACCGAAGCCGCGAAGGCGGCGGCACTGGATTTGCTGAAGGGTTAAGCCTTGCCCGTGCGCGCTCTGCGGCGTTTGGACTGACAGCATTGTAGCTGATTGCGCAGTGTCTTGCGATGCATCGAGAGATAGTAACGCGCGACCGAAAGCGCCCCGCCGGAGCGGCCGCTGAAATGCGGCATCCGGATGAAATGCGGGTTCGGGTGACGGAAGGACCAATCCCACCGGTGGACCGATAGATCGACCTTTTGCAGTACCCACGGCAAGGCCAGCTGATCGCGCTTCGAGTTGTGACGATATTCCTCCCACCAGAGTTGCATCGCCGGCGCGAGATTGGTGGCGCGATGGTTGCGGAAGATGATGCTGTTTTCGGAGAGCGGCACGCCGCACCCGGTCGGCATTTCCCCGCGATACCGGTTTAGCTGCGCAAGCATCGCAGCCTTTTCCTCGGGCGAGAAGCGGGGGGAGTCGCACAGTTCGGTGCATTCCTCGTCAATGGTGGACCGCGTCGGGTGTTTGAACAGCCCGATCGCGGCATGCGAGGCGATGAATTCGTCGCGCAAGGCCTTGAGGTTGCCGATGATCCGAATGTTCCCGTCGAGATAGACTGAATAGTCGTGGTCGGGGAAAATCTCATGCGCGAACATCTTGCACCAGCGGTTCGCATCGCCCGAGGGCAGGTCACGGGCCGGTTCGGGAAGCGATCGGACGGTCCAGCCACGCGCCTTGGGCATGGGGGTGTTGGACAGCAGAATATAGTCGACGTCCGGATCGGACTGGCGCGGAGGCAGGGGTAAGTCGTAATCGTCGATTATGGCTGTATAGACGACAACCCTTGGCCGATCTGAAGAGGATGAACTGGGGGTCATGATGTCATTCCCCTTATCCATAGCGCCACTCGGCTCAAAGTGAAAACACGCTCCCGCGCGCGATTTTCACGAGTTCTCTGAATCTTTCAGCAATGGCGGGGGCGGAAACACGCGCGGCCATCGTCTGTGTTGCGCTCAGGGCCTGTGTCCAAGCTGGCCCGCCGAATTCCGTTGTCATCTTCTCGAACGCGGCTTCTACCGCCGTGTCGCTGTCGTCTTCGGTGAAATAGGGATAGTCCGCGCCAAGCAGCGCTTCCGCGTCGGGCACCGAGCGGTTCACCAGCGGAACGGCTCCGCAGGCGGCGGTGATCATCCCCTTGGTGAATGGTTTCGTCACGCGGCCGCCTTGCGCGTCGGGGCGGACGCAGTAATGCGCGCTGTAATCTCCAAGCGCTTCGAATGTGGCGACGAAATCTTCGGCATGGGCCGCGTTGAGCACGTCGATCTTGTCTCGCAGCGCCTCGCTCATTTGGCAGTTCAGCGGGTCGCCGAAATAGACCATGCGGAATGTGTCCTGCTGCGCGCACACAGCCTGATTGGCAAGGCGGATGTCTGGGCCATGCAGGATTGTGTGGACTTTGGACGAAAAGCGGGGACCGCCGGCGTTCCGCTCAGCGATAAGGTCGTGCAGCTGACGCTCGGATTGGTACGAGCTTGCGATATGCAGATCGGCTGCGGGCGACAGAAGTCGGTCGAGATCGCCATCGACATAGTCGGCGCAAATCGTCCCGCCGCGTTTCTTCAGGCTCGCGGCGACCTCGGGGCGCAGCACGGGCAGGGCGCTTTTCGTGACGAAGAAGATCGCGTCTTCAGGTTGGCGTGCAGCCCAGAGACGGCGCGCGATCTTGCCCCAAAGCTTCGACTTGCGCGGCGCGAGGGAAATGGAGAGATCGATCTCGTCGCCAAGCTCGGGCGAAATCAGTTCAATCAGCTGATGGGCGCGCATGAAGGTGCTGCCCAGCGAGAGGTGCCGGTCGCTGCAAACGAAGACGATTCTTGGTCTGATTTCTCCCATGTCGCAACCATAGGTTAAGCGGCTGGGAGCCGCCATACGGCGTCTTACCCCGCCTCCACCACGAATTGCGCGGCGACGATTTCCCAGCCCGCTGGCGTCAGCCCGAGCGTTGCGGCCAGCGTGCAGCCGATCCGGCCCGCATCCGCGCCGTTTTCGGTGATGATCCCGGTCAGGACGAAGCGTTGGAGGACGACCGCGGCCTCGGCGCCGACGGCGCGCGATTTGGCCTTGCCGGTCACCAGCCGCGCGCGCGAGAAGGCGCCGGCGAGTTCGCCTGCGAACAGTTCCGCAATTTGGGTGCGGCCCGAGGCAATCCCGCCGGTGAGCGAGATGAAATCGGCATCTTCCGCGAAGAAGCCCGCAAGCGCCTGCGCATCGCGCGCGCCCCAGGCTTTCGCAAAGGCGCGCGGCAGCGCGTCCGGGGTTTCGAAGCTCATTCGTCCTGCTCCACCAGTTTGCCGGGATTGAGAATGTTCTGCGGGTCGAGCGCGCGCTTGATCTGGCCCATCACGTCCCAGCCCGCGCCATGCTCGCCACGCATATAGCCCATCTTGCCCATGCCGATGCCGTGTTCGCCAGTGACGGTGCCCTGCATCTCCAGCGCGCGTTCGGCCATCTTCGCGGCCACCTGCTTGGCGCGCTTGAACTCCTCTTTATCCTCGGGATCGAGCAGCAGGACCGAGTGGAAATTCCCGTCGCCGACATGGCCCACAACGGGGCCGATCAGCCCGGCTTCGAGGATGTCATGCTTCGTCGCGGCCACGGCCTCGGCCAGTCGCGAGATCGGCACGCATATATCGGTCACCAGCCCCATGCAGCCGGGGCGATGCGCGATCGTGGCGGGGTAGGCGCCGTGGCGCATCTTCCACAGCTTGTTGCGGTCCTCGGTCGTCGTCGCCCATTGGAAATCGGCGCCGCCCATCTCGGCCACGACTTCGCCGAACCGCTCGGAGGCTTCGGCCACGCCGCTTTCCGAGCCGTGAAACTCGATCATCAGATGCGGTTTCGCGGGGAAGTTGGTGCCGTTGGCCTCGTTGAAGATCTGCGCGGTAAGGTCGTCGACGAATTCGATGCGGGCCATCGGGATGCCCATCTGGATCGTCATCTGCACCGTCTCGACCGCTGCTTCCAGCGTATCGAAAGCACAGACCGCCGACGAGATTGCCTCGGGCTGGCCATGGAGGCGCAGCGTCAGTTCGGTGATGATCCCGAGCGTGCCTTCCGAGCCGACCATCAGCGCGGTCAGATCGTAGCCTGCCGAGGATTTCTTCGCGCGGCTTCCGGTGCGGATGATGCGACCGTCGGCCAGTACCACTTCCAGCGCCGCCACATTGTCGCGCATCGAGCCATAGCCGACCGTCGTCGTGCCCGAGGCCCGGGTCGCGGCCATCCCGCCCAGCGAGGCATTCGCGCCCGGATCGACCGGGAAGAACAGCCCCGTCGCGCGCAGGTCTTCGTTGAGCGCCTCGCGGGTCACGCCGGGCTGGACGCGCACCTGCATGTCCTCGGCCAGAACGTCGACCACGCGGTCCATCTTCATCAGATCGAGGCTGATCCCGCCGCGCACCGGCACGGCATGGCCCTCCAGCGAGGTGCCCGTGCCGTAAGGCGTGATCGGCACGTCTTGGGCGGCGCAGATTTTCACGATCGCGCTGACTTCCTCGGCGCTGATCGGATAGGCCACCGCATCGGGCGGCGCGAAAGCGAACCAGGTCTCGTTGCGGCCATGCTGGTCGCGCGCGCCTTTTGAGGTGTCGAGCCGGTCGCCCAGCAAAGTTTCGAGTTCCGCCAGCGCCTCTGCCAATGCCATGCACGCCTCCCATTTTTGCTGCCCAAGCTTTAGGCTCAGCCGCGCGCGAGTGAAAGGGTTCCTGCGGTTTGTCGGCGGTTTTTGTCTCGGATCAAGGATTTGTCGCGAATCTCTGCCTAGCTAGCAGCGCGCAGGTCCGGCAGACTTGCGTAGCAGGCAAAAAGAAGGAGCGCGCCATGATGTTCGAGAGCCGGAAATGGGACGAGATCGAGGTCGGTCAATCGGCGGAGTTGAAGCGGCTGTGCACGGCCGATGATTTCTACGTCTTCGCGGCGGCCTCGGGCAATCACAACCCGGTTCATCTGGAGGCCGAGGACGGCGATGGCGACGGCCAGAAGGAGGCCTACGCGCCGGGCATGTTCGTGGCCTCTCTGATCACCGCCGTGCTGGGCAATCTGCTGCCGGGTCCGGGGACGCTCTATCGCTCGCAAAGCCTGCGTTTCCACGATCTCGCGGCTGCCGGGCAGGAGCTCTGCGCCCGCGTCGAGGTGCTCGAGAAGCTGCCCGGCGATCTTCTGCGGATGAAGACGGAAGTGCGCCGCGTGGGCGATGACGCGCTGATCGTCGAGGGCGAGGCCGAGGTTCACGCTCCGCAGAAACATCTGAAATTCGATGCGCTCGAAGTGCCGGGCCTAATCTCGCAGCGCCACCGCCATTTCGAGAAACTGCTGGAGAAGGCCGAGCCGCTGCCCGATCTGGTCACTGCCGTCGTCTGCCCCGAAGAGCCGGTGTCGCTCGACGGTGCGCTCCTCGCCGCCGAACATCACCTGATCGAGCCGCTGCTGATCGGCCATCCCGAAAAGATCATGTCGGTCGCGAAGGAGCTCGGCCGCGACGTGACCAAGTTCGAGATTCTGCCCGCCGAGACCGCCCGCGATGCCGCGCGCATGGCGGTGCAACTGGTCAATGAGGGGCGCGCCGGCGCAGTGATGAAGGGCCACCTACATACCGATGCGCTCTTGAAGCCGATGCTCGACAAGGCGACGGGGCTGCGGGTCGGCAAACGCTTCACCCATGTCTTCGTGATGGATGTGCCCGGCGTCGTGCATCCGCTGATCGTGACGGACGCCGCGATCAACATCGCGCCCGATCTCGAGACCAAGGTGCATATCGTGCAAAACGCGATCGACGTGGCGATCTCGATCGGGATCGAGGTGCCGAAAGTCGGCGTGCTGTCGGCG
Source organism: Thioclava sp. DLFJ5-1 (assembly GCF_002020115.1). NCBI lineage: Bacteria > Pseudomonadati > Pseudomonadota > Alphaproteobacteria > Rhodobacterales > Paracoccaceae > Thioclava > Thioclava sp. DLFJ5-1. The sequence goes on from NZ_MPZU01000007.1 coordinate 44,291, forward strand.
GTCGAGACCGTGACGCCCGCGATCCCGTCGTCCCTCGATGCGGCGCTGTTGTCGAAGATGGCAGAGCGCGGGCAGATCACCGGGGGCGAGGTCGATGGGCCGCTGGCGATGGACAATGCCGTCGATCTGGCTGCCGCGCGGACCAAGGGTATCCGTTCGGCGGTCGCGGGCCGGGCCGAGGTGCTGGTAGCACCCGGCATCGATTCCGCGAATATGCTCGCCAAGCAGCTCGCCTATATCTCCCACGCGGAAGGGGCGGGGCTGATGCTGGGCGCGAAAGTGCCGGTGATCCTGAACTCGCGCTCCGATAGCGGGATGGCACGGCTGGCCTCGGCCGCCGTGGCCTCGATCCACTACCACCGCACCCTCGGAGAGCGCGCATGAGCACCCGCGCGATCCTGACGCTGAATTCCGGCTCGTCCTCGCTGAAACTTGGGCTGTTTTCGGAAGATCTCGAGACGCTCGCACTTGGACATGTCGACCGGATCGGGCGGCGCGAGGCAGCGATGAAACTCAGCGGCCCCGATGGCGCGCCGCTACCGCTGCCCGCCTCCGCCCCGGACGATTTCGCGACCAATGCGGCGGCGCTCCACACCGCGCTTGCGGCCTTTCAGGCCGCCTTTCCGGGGCTGGAAGTGATCGCGGTCGGCCACCGGATCGTGCATGGCGGGATCGACCATGCCGCCCCCGAGCCCCTGTCCGAACCGCTGATGAAGGAGCTGGCCAAGCTCGCTCCCTTCGCGCCGCTGCACCAGCCGCATAACCTCGCCGGTGTCCGCGCGGCGGTCGATACCTTCCCCGGCACGCCGCAGGTCGCCTGCTACGACACGGCCTTTCATCGCGGCCATCCCTTCGTCAGCGACACCTTCGCCCTGCCGCGCCGCTATTACGAGAAGGGCGTGCGCCGCTACGGCTTTCATGGGCTGAGCTATGATTTCATCAATGGCGAGCTGACCCGCACCGAGCCCGACTTGCATAAGGGCCGGATGATCGTCGCGCATTTAGGCTCGGGCGCGTCGATGTGCGCGATCGAGAATGGCCAGTCGGTCACCTCGACGATGGGGTTCTCCGCGCTCGAAGGGCTGCCGATGGGCACGCGTCCGGGCGAGCTCGATCCCGGCATCCTGCTCTACATGATGGATCAGGAGGGGATGAGCGCGTCCGAAATCTCGACGCTGCTCTACAAGGAATCCGGGCTTCTGGGCATGTCCGGCATCTCCAACGATATGCGCACGCTGGAAGGATCAAGCGACCCCAAAGCGAAAGAAGCGATCGACTATTTCTGCTTCCGCATCAAACGCCAGATCGGCGCGATGGCGGCGGCGATGGGCGGCTTGGACGGGATCGTCTTCACCGGCGGGATCGGAGAGAACTCGGCCCGCGTGCGCGCGCAGGCCTGCGACGGTCTGGGCTTCCTCGGGATCGAAGTTGACGCCGAGGCCAATACTGAGAATGCGCGCGAGATCGGGGCGGGCGCGGTTCGGGTGCTCGTGATCCCGACCAATGAGGAAATCGTCATCGCGCGGGCGGCAAAGGCCGTGCTCGACCTGTAAACGCCGGCGCATGCGGCTCCTGCGGGACGCTCCGCGGGGGATATTTACGCCAATACGAAAGAGGGCGCCCTGTTTTCGGCTTGGCAGAAATATCCCCGCCGGAGGCATTCCCGGCTTGCCGCGCGCGCCGCCTCAGAGCGGAGCGCAGGCGGCTTGCAGCCAGGCCTTCGCGCCCTCGCTGACCTTCGGCGCGATCCTCTCCAGCACCTCGGCGTGATAGGCGTTGAGCCAGTCGCGCTCCTCGGGGCCAAGCAGATCGACGTCGATCAGGCGGCGGTCGATCGGCACCCAAGTCAGCGTCGAGAAGGAGAGCTGGTCGCGATTGTCGCCCTTGGCCTCGGCCTCTTCGGTGAGGATCAGGTTCTCGATCCGGATGCCGAATGCGCCCTCGCGGTAATAGCCCGGCTCGTTCGACAGGATCATCCCTGGTTCGAGCGGCAGGGTCGAGACACGGGAAATCCGCGCGGGGCCTTCATGCACGCAGAGCGCTGCACCGACGCCATGGCCGGTGCCGTGATCGTAATCCCAGCCCTCGGCCCAGAGGGGCGCACGGGCGAGCGCATCGAGATGCGCGCCTGCCACGCTGCGCGGGAAGCGCGTGCGCGACAGCGCGATCATGCCCTGCAACACGCGGGTGAAGGGGCGTTTCGCATCTTCCGGCACATCGCCCACGGCGACGGTGCGGGTGATGTCGGTCGTGCCGTCGACATATTGTCCGCCCGAATCCACCAGTAGCAATTCACCCGGTTTCACGGGGCGGTTGGTGTCTTCGTTCACGCGGTAATGGACGATCGCGCCATTGCCGCCCGCGCCGCAGATCGTCTCGAAGGAGATGTCGAGCAGCGCGTTGGTGTCGCGGCGGAAGCCTTCGAGCGCAGTGACCACGTCGATCTCGGTCAGCTTGCCTTTCGGGGCCTCCGTATCGAGCCAGCTGAGGAATTCGACCATAGCGGTGGCGTCGCGCAGATGCGCCACCTCCATGCCTGCGACTTCGGCGGCGTTCTTGCGCGCTTTCGGCAGGATGCAGGGATCGCGCGCCTCATGGATCTTGGTGTCGTGATCGGCCAGCAGCAGCGAGACGGCGAGCGGCGCGCTGTCGGGGTCGACCAGCACCGGGCCTTCGATCGCCTCTAGCGCGGCGGTCAGGCTGTCGGGCGGCAGGATCGAGATCCCGTCGCCTAGATGGGCGCACAGGTCGGCGTCGAATTTCGCGTCGTCGGCAAAGAGCTTCACCGCGCCGTCGTCGAAGAGCACCGCGAAGGACTGAACCACCGGGTTGCGGGGAATGTCGGAGCCGCGAATGTTGAGAAGCCAGCAGATCGAATCCGGCAGGGTGAGCACGGCGGCGGCGATATCGTCGTCGCGCAGCGCTTCGGCCAGACGGGCGCGTTTCTCCGCTGCCGTTTCGCCCGCAAATTCCGGCGGGTGAATGCGGGCCGGTTCCGCGGGCGGGGCAGGGCGGTCGTTCCAGACGCGGTCCACGAGATTCTCGCTCTCGATCAGCGCGATGCCGGTGCCTTCCAGCCCCTCGCGGATTTTCGCGATCTCGGATTTGGTATGCAGCCACGGATCGAAGCCGATCTTGGCGCCTGCGTGGGCGTTTTCCTTCAGCCAGTCAGCCGGTTTCACCTCGGGCCAGTTCACCGGGGTGAAATGGTCGAGCGAGACCTCGGCGCGCACCTGGACCCGGTAGCGGCCATCGACGAAGACGCCCGCGATCTCGGGCAGGGCGATGCAGAAGCCTGCCGATCCGGTGAAGCCCGTCAGCCAGCCCAGCCGCGCATCGCAGGGCGCGACATACTCGCCCTGATGCGCATCGGCGCGCGGGATGATGAAGCCGTCGAGCCCGGCGGCAGACATGGCTTCGCGCAGCGCCGCCAGCCGGGGCGGGCCCAGTTCGGGGCGCGATTGCACCGAGAAATCCTGAAACATCAGATAGCCTTCTTGATCCCGAGGAAGCGGGCACGCGCCCGCGGATCGCTGTCGAAGAGGGAGGCGAGCTGTTCGGTCATGGCGCCCGCCAGTTGCTCCACATCGGTGATCGTCACCGCGTGCTGGTAATAGCGCGTCACGTCATGGCCGATGCCGATCGCGATCAGCTCCACCGCGCGGCGGCGTTCCACCATCGCGATCACGTCGCGCAGGTGTTTCTCCAGATAGATCGCGGGGTTCACCGACAGCGTCGAGTCGTCCACCGGCGCGCCGTCCGAGATCACCATCAGGATCTTGCGCTGCTCGGTGCGGGCGAGCATCCGGCGATGCGCCCATTCCAGCGCCTCGCCGTCGATGTTCTCCTTCAGCAGACCTTCCTTCATCATCAGGCCCAGATTGGCCCGCGTCCGGCGCATCGGCGCGTCGGCACGCTTGTAGATGATGTGGCGCAGATCGTTGAGGCGACCGGGGCTTTGCGGGCGGCCATCGGCGAGCCATTTCTCGCGCGATTGCCCGCCTTTCCAGGCGCGGGTGGTGAAGCCGAGGATCTCGACCTTCACGTCGCAGCGCTCCAGCGTGCGGGCGAGCACGTCGGCGCAGATCGCCGCGATCGAGATCGGGCGGCCCCGCATCGAGCCGGAATTGTCCAGCAGCAGCGTCACCACCGTGTCGCGGAACTCGGTATCCTTCTCGACCTTGAAGCTGAGCGGCGTCGTCGGGTTCGCGACAACGCGGGCGAGGCGGCCCGCATCGAGCATCCCTTCCTCGCGGTCGAATTCCCACGACCGGTTCTGCTGTGCCTGCAGGCGGCGCTGCAGCTTGTTGGCGAGCCGCGAGACCGCGCCTTTCAGCGGGTCGAGCTGCTGATCGAGATAGAGGCGCAGACGCTCCAGCTCGGCCGGTTCGGCCAAGTCCTCGGCGGCGATCTCCTCGTCGAATTCGGTCGTGTAGACGGCGTAATTCGGATCGGCCTGCGAATGCGGCGGGGGCGGCGGCGGCTCCAGCGGCGCATCAGCCTGCGGCATGTCCATCTCGTCGCTCATTTCCTGATCGGCGAGATCGTCGGAGCTGACGGAGGTCTGGGTCTGGGTCTGGTCGTCCTGCGCTTCCTGGCTGGATTCCGGCGTGGCCTCGGCCTCGTCGTCCTCCTGCTCGTCGCGGGCCTGATTTTCGCCCTGTTCCTCGTCGGCGTTCTCTTCCTGCTCGTCCTCGGCCTCGTCGCCCATATCCTCGTCGGGATCGTCGCCCAACTGATCGGCATAGCCGAGATCGGCGATCACCTTGCGGGTGAGGCGCGCAAAAGCGGCCTGATCCGCGAGGACGTGGTTAACGTTCTCCAGATCGTCGCCCGCCGATTGCTCGATGAAGGGGCGCCACAGGTCGAGCACGTTATCCGCGCCGGGCGGCAGTTTCCGGCCCGTCGCCAGTTCGCGCACGAAATACCCCGCGGCGACCGAGAGCGGGGCCTCTTCGGGGGCGCGGATCTGGGCATAGCCCTTGCGTTCGGCCTCATGGGCGATCTTGGCGTCGATATTGCTGAGCGTGCCGGGCATGTCGCGCGCGCCCAAGGCTTCGCAGCGCGCGGTCTCCATCGCCTCGTAGATCGCGCTCGCCAGATCGCCCGAGGGCGCATAGCGGCTGTCGATCGCGGCATCGTGGTGGCGGCGGCGCATCGCCATCGCATCGGCCGTGCCACGCGCCAGCAGAACCTCGTCACGCGTCATCCGGCGCGAGACCTGCGGCAGGCGCATCGTGTCGGCGGTCATACCCGAAGGGTCGACCGAATAGCTCACCGTCATATCGGGCGCGTCGGCCATCGTCTTGGTGGCCTCGGCCAGCGCCTTTTTGAAGGGATCCGCGGGGTTGTCGGAAGGCTTGCTCATAGCCTCAGATAAAGCATCGCGCGCGTCCGCCCGCAAGAGCCGATCGCGTGAGGAGCGCGCGGCAGATCGGCCCGGTTTGCGCGGGGCGGCGAGGGCGGGAAAGTTCCCGCTGCTGGCGCGCGGCATCCGTTCACCTGTGCACATAACGGGCGGGTTGGATGGGCTCAAACAGGGCTTACGTAGAGTTGAACACGAGACGCACGCCTCCCCCGCTGGTCCGACTTCCCCAATCGAGGGCCCCGTGCGACACACCGGACGACATACCGGAAAGGAGTTCGACATGAGCGAGACTTTGAACATCGGCCTGATCGTCGGCACGACGCGCGAAGGGCGCTTCGCTGACCGCGCACTCGAATGGTTCGAGACCAAGATCGATGCGCGCGACGACATGCGCTACGAGGTTCTGGATCTGCGCGAAGCCGCGCTGCCCTTCTTCGACGAGGCGGCTCCGCCTGCAGCGAAGCCCGTGACCAGCGAGAAGGCGCAGGCTTGGGGCGAAAAGCTCAAGGAATTCGACGGGTTCATCGTGGTGACGGCGGAGTATAACCACTCGATTCCCGCCACGATCAAGAACGCCTTCGACTATGCGTTCGAGGGCTGGCGTCGCAAGCCGCTGGGCACCGTGGGCTATGGTGGCGTGGGCGCTGCCCGCGCGGTCGAGCATCTGCGGCTCGTCGCGATCAATTTCGGCATGGTCCCCGTCGCAGGCGCAGTCAGCATCGGCGGTGCGGATTTCGTGAAGGCCTCACAAGGCACGCCGATCGCGGAGTTGGGCGACCATCTGGACGGTCCGGCGAAGACGCTGCTCGACGATATGGCGTTCTGGGGTCAGGCCGCGAAGCTGGCCAAGGGCGAGACAGAAAATCGTCAAGCCGCGTGATCCAAACGGATCTGCCACACGTAGTAGTAGAGTAACGAGTTTGCCCGGCCTCCGCGCCGGGCGTTTTTATGCGCGGCTTAGCGCGACCGAATTTACTGGAAAAGCCCGGTGCAGATCATCGGCATCCAGTCCGCGTGCAACGTGCTCAGCGGGAAGGCCCGGCGATCCTGCGAGCCCTTCGCGGTCTGCCCGCGCCGCGTCATGACGTAATCGCCATTGAGCAGGTTTACGTCGCAGGTGCCGGTATCCTCGGGATCGATCCGGTCGTAATAGCGGTAGCTGTAGCCCGAGACGACGAAACCGCCGTTGCGCCACGCGATGGAATAGGCGCTTTCCCACGGGGTGCGCCCGATCCCGATCTGTTCGGAATGCAGCTTGAACGCGCTGTCGGAAAGCGGCTTGAGCGTGGGCGTCTGCCCGCCCATCTGGCCCGAAAAGACCACCCGTTTGACCGTCATCTCGCGTTTCAGCCCGAAGGTCGGATCGCCGAGATAGATCACCAGATCGGCCGCATCCGCGCCGTTCTGCACCAGCATCGCCGCATCCTGCGTGCCGTCGCCGTTCCAGTCCCCGGTGAGGGCCGCAAAAATCTCGCCATCCGTGGGCGCCTCCTGAGCTGCCGCCGCGAAGGGCAGCAGCGCCGCGAAGAGCGCGCCCCGGATCGCGAGGCGCGGGATCACGAAGCGATGGCCGCCGCCGATTCCGGCAGCTCTTCGTCGAAGAGGCGCTGGTAGAACTCGGCCACGGTCTGACGCTCCAGTTCGTCGCATTTGTTGAGGAAGCTCAGGCGGAACGCATAGCCGATATTGCCGAAGATGCGCGCGTTCTGCGCCCAGGCGATCACCGTGCGCGGCGACATCACCGTCGAGAGATCGCCATTCATGAAGGCGGTCCGGCTGAGGTCGGCCACGGTCACCATCTGGCTGATCGTCTTGCGCCCGGCCTCGGTGTTGTATTGCGGGTTCTTCGACAGAACGATCGCGACCTCGGCGTCATGGCTGAGATAGTTCAGCGTCGAGACCAGCGACCAGCGGTCCATCTGACCTTGGTTGATCTGCTGGGTGCCGTGATAGAGGCCGGTCGTGTCGCCCAGACCCACCGTGTTCGAGGTCGCGAACAGGCGGAAATAGGGGTTCGGCGTGATCACTTCGTTCTGGTCGAGCAGCGTCAGCTTGCCGTCGGCCTCCAGCACGCGCTGGATCACGAACATCACGTCGGCGCGGCCCGCATCGTATTCGTCGAAGACGATGGCGGTCGGGTTGCGCAGCGCCCAGGGCAGGATGCCCTCGTGGAACACGGTGACCTGCTTGCCGTCGACCAGCTTGATCGCGTCCTTGCCGATCAGGTCGATCCGGCTCACGTGGCTGTCGAGATTGACGCGCACACAGGGCCAGTTCAGGCGGGCGGCGACTTGCTCGATATGGGTCGATTTGCCGGTGCCGTGATAGCCTTGGATCATCACGCGGCGATTGTAGGCAAAGCCCGCGAGGATCGCCATCGTGGTGTCGGGGTCGAACTTGTAGGTGGAGTCGATCTCCGGCACGCGGTCGGTGCGCTCTGCAAACCCTTTGACCTTCATGTCGGAATCGAGGCCGAACACCTCGCGCAGGTCGATTTCTTCAGTGGGCTTGGCGGTCTGGTCGAGCATCGCGGACGTCCTTTCGTGGTTGGGTCGATTTGTGAACCATCGCGCGCAGGCGTGCAAGGGGGCGATGACGCGTGATGCGCGAGGCTGCTATCGGCCCGTTCCCGCCAGCGTGGCTTGGTTTGAGTTGACCCGGACCCGCCATCCGCTAGAAAGGCCGCAAAGCTTGAGGTGCATCATGCAGCATTACGAATACAAGGTCATCCCGGCGCCCGCGCGCGGCGACAAGGAGCGCGGCCTGAAATCCGGCGCGGACCGCTTCGCCCATGCGCTCTCGGGCGTGATGAACGAGATGGCCACGCGCGGCTGGGAATACCTGCGCGCAGAGACCCTGCCCGCGGAAGAGCGTACCGGCCTCACCGGCAAATCGACGGTCTATCACAACCTGCTAGTCTTCCGCCGTCCCACCAGTGCCGATCCGGCGCGCGCGGTCGGCGCACATCCCGATCCCGAGGATGCGGCCAATGACGAGGACGCGCCCGAGGCCAAGCGCCGCGCGCTTCTCGCCGATGCGCCCGAGGGGCGCGCGCCGAAACTGCGCGCCAACCGCGACGGGACTTCCAAAGACGAAGACTGACGCGGGGCAGGGGCGTTGCGAAGGCGGCGTCCCGAAAGCGGGTGCCGCGCGTCCTGAGCCGCCAGTCCCAAGACCTGCCGTGCGCGCCCCATCTCGGCGCGCCGGTTGCGTTGCCGTCGGGGCGCCCCGCACCGACCCTTGATCCGAGCAGATAGCGGCCCCATTTCCGCCCGACCCCCTTTCAACATCTGTCATTTCCAGTAGACTGCGTGACCCGACTCGGAGGCAGGCCTCAAACGCCGCCCCGAAGTGGCATTCGGGCAGCAGGCAAGAGGCAAGCATGAGCAACAGCGATCCTTTCGGCTTCAACATTTCGGCCGCGGCGGACAAGAAACGCCGCTCGCGTGGCAGGCGCGGCATGTCGGGGGCTTTCGAGACCTCGACCCGGATCTGCGACAAGGAAGGCTGCAACGAGCCGGGCAAGTACCGTGCGCCGAAAAGCCCGAAAATCCTCGATGACTACTATTGGTTCTGCAAGGACCACGTCCGCGAGTACAATCTGAACTGGAATTACTTCCAGGGTCAGTCCGAGGAGGAATTCCAGGCCTTCCTCGACAATGCGACCGTCTGGGAGCGCCCCACCAAGCCCTTCAGCAAGGCCAAGGAAGAAGCCGGCTGGGCGCGTCACGGCATCTCGGACCCGCATGAGATTCTCGGCGACAACGCCACGAAGAACCCCGGCCGGACGATGGGCCGCAAGCTGCCGCCGACCGAACGTCGCGCGCTCGATATTCTCGAGGCGAAGGACTCGATGACCAAGGCCGAGGTCCGCAAGTGCTACAAGGCGCTGATCAAGGTGCTGCACCCGGATATGAACGGCGGCGACCGCTCTCAGGAAGAGATGCTGCAAGAGGTCGTCTGGGCCTGGGACCAGCTGAAAGACAGCCGCAACTTCAAGTGACGGCAGTGGGCTCCGCCCCCCGTCTCCGGAGGGCGACAAGTCTCAGGCAAGCGGGGGCTCTGCCCCCCGCGCTAACGCGCGTCCCCCGGAATATTTTCGCAAGAGCGAAGACGCCTTTTTACATGTCTTCGCTCTTTTGAAATATCCCGGGGTGAATGCCGCAGGCAGAGGGGCAGCGCCCCTTAGACCCCTTCCACTTTCGCGCCCCCGCCCCATCTCTAGGGGAGGAGGTGCTTCATGATCCCGTTTCCGAGCCTGCGCGCCGCATTGGCGCTCGCCCTGACGATCCCCGTTCTCTCGAGCCTCGGCCTCGCGCCGCTCGCCACGCCAGCCGCCGCGCAGAACGTGGGCGAGAAACCCGCGAGCCGCGATCTGCCTTTCGTGCTCAAGCCGATCGCGCAGCTGGAAAACCCCTGGGCCATCGCGCCCTTGCCCGACAGCTCGGTTCTGGTGACCGGCAAGTCGGGCAAGATGTGGCATGTCACGGGCGGCGGGGCGCAGGCGATCAGCGGGCTGCCGGAGGTGCAATATAGCGGCCAGAACGGGCTACTCGACGTCGCTGTCCCGCCCGATTTCTCGGACACGCGCGCGGTCTATATCACTTATGTCGCGCCGGATAACGCGCTGCATCTGGCGCGCGGGGTGCTGGACGGCAGCAAGCTCACGCAGCTAAAGACGATCTGGCAGCAGACGCCGGGCGGGCGTGGCCAGCCCGGTGGGATCGTGGCGTTCGGGCCGGACGGTCTGCTCTACCTCACCGTGGGCGACCGGATGCAGCCCGACACCGCGCAGGATCCCGACAATCCACGCGGCAAGATCCTGCGCCTGACCCGCGACGGCCAGCCCGCCCCCGGCAATCCCCATGAGGGGGCGGGGGGCGTGCGTGCCGAGACCTGGACCGAGGGGCACCGCAACCAATACGGCCTCGCCTTCACGCCCGACGGCAAGCTCTGGGAGCATGAGATGGGTCCGCGCGGTGGCGACGAACTGAACCTGATCGAGAAGGGCAAGAATTACGGCTGGAACGAAGTGTCGAACGGGCGCCACTATTCCGGTCAGCCGATCCCCGATCACGACACGCGGCCCGAATTCGAACCGCCGAAACTGTGGTGGACGCCGGTGATCGCGCCAGCGGGTCTCGCCGTCTATGAGGGGCGAGACTTTCCCGACTGGCAGGGCGATATGCTGATCGGCGGGCTTGCGGGCAATGGGCTCGCGCTGATCGCGGGCGACGGCTCGGATCAGATCGCGCGCTGGGATTTGCAGATGCGGGTACGCGACGTGGCCGTGGGCCCCAAGGGCGAGGTCTGGATCATCGAGGATGCGGGCGACGGCGCGCTCTATCAGTTGGTGCCGAAGTGATCTTCCCGAGTGCGTAAATGAAAACGGCGGCGCGCGCCTCTCAGCGCAGCGCCGCCGCCTTGGACAAAGGCCGGGCGGATCATGCCCGGCCTTTCGCGTTGCGGGCTTACATCCGGCCCTTCCACGGCACGACCTTCTTCTCCACCCAGCGCATCGCCAGATCGAAGCACCATGCGATGCCGCCGATCAGGAAGATGCCCACCAGCACGGTCGAGGTCTGCAGGAACTGGCTGGCCGAGAGGACCATGTAGCCAAGCCCCATCGTCGCCGCGACCATCTCGGCGGCGACCAGCGTCGTCCAGCCGAAGCCCACCCCGATGCGCATGGCGGTCAGGATTTCCGGCAGCGCCGAGGGCAGCACCACTTCGCGCAGCACCTGCGCGCGGCTCGCGCCCAGCGAATAGGCGGCATGGATCTGCTCGATCGCGACCGAGCGGACGCCTGCGCGCGCACCGAGCGCGACCGGCGCCAGCACCGAGAGGAAGATCAGCAGCACTTTCGAAGTCTCGCCGATGCCGAACCAGATGATCATCAGCGGCAGATAGGCCAGCGGCGGGATCGGGCGGTAGAACTCGAGGAAGGGATCGAATAGCCCGCGCATAACCGGGCTCATCCCCATCGCGAGGCCAAGCGGAATTCCGATGATACAGGCCAGCGCGAAGGCGGCGAAGACGCGGCCTGCGGAGACGAGGATATGCTCCCACAGCGGCACGCCGGTGAAGCCGGTCGAGATCAGGCCGAAGAGCTTCTGCACGACCGCGACGGGCGAGGGCAGGAACAGCGGCGCGATCAACCCGGAGGCCGTCACGATCTGCCACAGGCCCAGCACCACCAGAACGGCCACGACCGAGATCTTGATCGTGTTGCCTTCGCCCGGCACGCCATAGGTCTGGCCGGGTTTGGTGGGGGCTTGGCGGAAGATGCGTTTGATCATCGGGGCGGGGCGGCTGTCATCTTGGATATCCATGGTCATGCGGCCTTCTCCTCGTCTGCGAAGATGATGCCGAGAATGGTCTCGCGCATCGCGATGAATTCGGGGGATGCCTTCACCTCGCGGGCGCTCTCGCCTGCGAGGAACCGGCGCGAGAAGGGCAGGTCGAAGCGATGCGTGATCCGGCCCGGACGGGGCGACATCACGATCAGCTTGGAGCCCATGAAGAGCGCCTCTTCGACCGAGTGGGTGATCAGGAACACCGACTTGCCCTGCGCTTCCCAGATTTTCAGGATCAGTTCCTGCGCGCGTTCGCGGGTCAGCGCATCGAGCGCGCCGAGCGGTTCGTCCATCAGCAGGATGCGCGGATCGGCGGTCAGCGCCCGGCCGATGCCTACGCGTTGCTGCATCCCGCCCGAGAGCATGTAGACGGGGCTGTCCTCGAACCCCTCAAGGCCCAGCACGGTCAGGAATTCGCGGGCGACCTTGTAGCGTTTCTCCTTGGAGACGCCCTGCAGCTTCAGGCCGAAGGCGAGGTTGTCGAGCACGTTCATCCACGGCATCAGCGCGTGTTTTTGGAACACCACGGCGCGGTCCTGACCGGGGCCGGTCACGGGGGCGCCGTCGAGTTTGATCTGGCCTGAACTGGGCGCGAGGAACCCCGCGATCAGGTTCAGGAGCGTCGATTTCCCGCAACCCGAGGCACCGAGGGCGACCACGAATTCGCCCGGCTCGATGGTCAGTTCGACATTGCGAAGCGCTTCGACCGGCTCGGATTTGTCACGGGCGGGGTAGAGTACGGAGGCGCGGCGGATTTCAAGCATCTGGGCTTCCTTTCCGGGGCGGAGCTGGGGAATGGGAAACGCCCGGCCAGAGGTCCGGCCGGGCGCTGGGGCGTGTCTTTATTCGCCCATTGCGTCTTGCAGCGGCTTGAGCGTGATGAACTGCGAGTAGTCATCGGCCACCGAGTCGATCCGGCCCGCTTCCTTCAGGAATTCGGCGGTCGATTTGATCGCGGGGGCCATCGCGCCACCCAGCCAGTCTGCGCTGACCTGATCGGCGGGCTTGAGGAAGGTGTAGCCCCCGAGGATGCCCGGCACCTGCGCGGCGTCCGCGCCGGTATTCGTGGCGATCTCTTTCACCTCGTCGCTATCGGCGGTCCAGGCGTCCTTGTTGTCGATATAGGCGGCGTCGGCGTCGGCGGTGACCTTCACGAAGCCTGCGACGGCTTCGGGGTTTTCCTCGGCCCACTGGCTGTTGACGACCCAGCCGTCAAAGGTCGGGTAGCCCCATTTCGCGGTCTCGTCCGCGCCCATGATGCGGGTGCCCGATTTCAGCAGCTGCGACTGAACCGGATCCCAGATCCAGGCGGCGTCGATGGCGTTCTGTTCCCACGCGGCGGCGATCTGATCGGGCGACATCGACAGGATGGTCAGGTCGCTTTCCGAGATGCCCTCATGCTTGAGCGCGCCGGTCAGCGAGAAATGCGCGGTCGAGCCGACCGGCACGGCCACGCGCTTGCCCTTGAGGTCGGCCAGCGACGAAATCCCCGAGCCGTCATGCGCGATCAGGCTCTCGGCCTGACCGATCACGTCACCGATCATGAAGAGCTTGATCGGCACGCCTTGGCTGGCGGCGATCGCGAAGGGCGAGGAGCCGAGCGCAGCGAGCTTCACGTCGCCCGAGGCCATCGCCGCGATCACGTCGGTGCCCGAGGCGAATTTGCGCCACTCGACATCGTAGCCCATCGCCTTCGCGTATTCCTCGGTGTTGACCTTGGTCATCATCGGGATCGGCGTCCCGAAATTGCCGATGATCAGCGTTTCGGCCGAGGCCACCGTGGCCATCGGCAGCAGGCCGATCAGCGCGAGCGTCGCGTAACGGGCGGTTTTCTTGAACATGTCTATCCTCGTCTGTTGGTTGAGCGGGCCGTTTGCGGCCTCTTTCGGGGAGGGGCCGGGGCGGTTGCCCGCCCGGGCCAGTGTTGATCCGTGTCAGGCGCTGAGCTTGGCCAGCGCGCGGTCGATCGTCTCGGTGATCCGGGTGATCTCGGAGGGGCCGACGATCAGCGCGGGGCTCAGACACAGCGTGTTGTTGAAGCCTTTGAACGAGCGCGAGGTCTTGCCGATGATCACGCCTTCCGCGTCGCAGGCACCGACCACACCTTCGACGAGCTTCTCGTCGAGCGGCTCTTTCGTGGCGCGATCCGCGACGAGTTCCAGCCCGCAGAACAGGCCCTTGCCGCGCACGTCGCCCACGACGGCGTGCTTGTCCTTCAGCTCCATTAGGCGGTCCATCAGCAGATCGCCCATCGCGTTGGTGTTCGCGAGCAGGTTCTCGTCCTCGATGATGCGCATGTTCTCCAGCGCCGCCGCCGGGCCTGCCGTGCAGCCCCCGAAGGTGGAGATGTCGCGGAAATAGCTCATCGGATCGTCGGGATCGGAGCGGAATTTCTCGAACACGTCCTCGGTGGTGATCAGGCACGAAATCGCGGCATAGCCCGAGGCCAGCCCCTTCGCGGTGGTCACGAAATCGGGCTTGATGCCGTAATGCTGGTAGCCGAACCATTCGCCGGTGCGGCCCATGCCGCAGACGACCTCGTCCATGTGGATCAGGATGTCGTATTTGGTGCAGATCTCCTGCACGCGCTCCCAATAGCCAGCGGGTGGGGTGATGACGCCGCCGCCTGCGGTGATCGGCTCGAGGCAGATCGCGCCCACGGTGTCGGGGCCTTCGCGCAGGATGACCTCTTCGATCGCGTTCGCGGCACGGAGGCCGTAATCTTCGTCATCCCATTGCGCGCGATATTCGAGGCAATGCGGCACGGCGACGAACCCGTCGGGGAAGGGGCCATATTGGTCGCGGCGCTGTTCCTGACCGCAGGCCGCCATCGCGCCCAGCGAAGTGCCGTGGTAGTCGCGCTCGCGGTAGAGAATCTTCCACTTCTTGCCGCCATGATGCTTATGCGCGATCTGGCGCACCATCTTGAAGGCCTTCTCATTCGCCTCCGAGCCCGAGTTGGCGAAGAAGACGCGGCTCAGGCCCGGCGTCTTTTCGACCAGACGGGCGGCGAATTGCGCCGCCGGGATCGTGCCCGCCGAGCCTGCGAAATAGTTCATCTTCAGAAGCTGGTCGCGCACGGCATTGGCGATGCTCTCGCGGCCATAGCCGACATTGACCGTCCAGACGCCGCCCGAGACCGCATCGAGATAGTCGCGGCCATTCTGATCCCAGACCGTCATGCCCTTGCCCTCGACAAGGATGCGCGGATCGCGGTGGTCCAGTGCGGCGTGCTGGAACAGGTGGTGCCAGACATGGGCGCGGTCGGCTTCGACCGTGGCGCTGATATCGTTGAACTGACCGTCCATCGGGGTTTCCCTTTCCTTTGGGTTCGGCGCCCATCAAGCCTTTCCGCGGTGCAGCATGTGAGGGCCAGAGCGCCAATTCCGATGGGGCCAGATTTCGGCATCGATGTATTTCGGGCAGAGGTTTTAAGCCCTGAGCTGGGCAAATGACCGGAAATTGGGCGATTGCCGAAGATCGGGCGGTATCTGGCCCGCTCGACCTTGCTCTTCCATGGGGCCAGAGCGCAGATGCGAGGGCAATTCAAAGGAGCCAGATCATGGATCGCTTGCCCGTCTCCATCGACCGTAACAGCCCCGAGCCGCTGCAAAGCCAGCTGCGTCAGGCGCTGATCGCGGCGATTCATGCGGGCAAGATGGCGCCGGGGCAGAAGGTGCTGTCCTCGCGCGCGCTGGCCGAGAAGCTGGGCATCGCGCGCAACACCGCCACCGCCGTCTATGACGAGCTGGTCGCGCGCGGCTATCTCGAGGCGCAGCCGCGCCGCGGGCTGTTCGTCGCCACCCGCGGGCAGGGGAAAGGGCAGAGCGTCGCGGGGGCCTCCGTCGTCGATTGGCAGGCCCGCATCGGGGTCACCCCGTCGAAACTCAACCATATCCGCAAGCCGCTGAACTGGCAGGACTATCCCTATCCGTTCATCTTCGGGCAGGTCGATCCGCGGCTGTTCCCGCTCAACGCGTGGCGCAATTCCTCGCGCGATACATTGGGGCGGGCCTCGCTCGACTGGTGGGCGGCGGATCGCGCGGTCGATGACGATCCGATGCTGATCGAACAGATCCGGACCCGCATCCTGCCCGAGCGCGGCATCTATGCGCGGCCCGAGGAGATCCTGATCACGCTCGGTGCGCAGGAGGGGTTCTACCTGCTCGCGCAGCTTCTGGCGGGGGCGGGCAAGCGCGTGGGCTGCGAGATGCCGGGCTACCCGGATTCGCGCTTCATCTTCGAGATGTCCGGCGCGCAGAGCGTGCCGCTGCCGATCGACGAGAAAGGCGCGCGGATCGCTTCGGGGCAGGGGCTCGATCTGGCGCTGCTGACACCGGGCGCGCATTGCCCCTCGATGGTGATGATGCCCGGGCCGCGCCGCGACGAGATCCTCGCGCGGGCCTCGCAGGACGATTTCCTGATCATCGAGGACGACTATGAGGGCGAGGTCGCCTTCGCCCGCGAACCGGCGCTGAAATCCCGCGACCGCGACGGGCGGGTGATCTATCTCGGCACGCTGTCGAAGACGCTCGCGCCGGGGGTGCGCCTGGGCTTTCTGGTGGCGCCCGAGCCGCTGGTGAAAGAGGCGCGCTGGCTGCGGCGGCTGGTGCATCGCTCGGTCCCGCTGAACAACCAGCGCACGGCGGCGATCTTTCTGGCCGAGGGGCATTACCTGTCGCTGCTGCGCAAGCTGCGCGCGGCCCATGCCGACCGCTGGTACCGGGTGATGGAACATCTGCCCGATCTGCTGCCCGGCTTCCGCGCGCCCGATCCCTGTCATGGCGGCTCTTCGGTCTGGCTGGAGCTGCCCGAGGGCGTTGACGGGCGCGAATTGATCGCGGCGGCAGGGGCGGAGGGTATTTTGCTGGAAAACGGCGATCCTTTCGTGGCCCCCGAACAGGCGGGGCGCTTCATCCGGCTCGGCCTGTCACTGATCCAGACCGAGGCCATCGTGCCGGGGATGCGCCTCTTGGGCGAGATCGCGGCGCGGCTGGCGCAAGAGGGCACCTCTGGCCCCAACGAAAATGCCGCTCTGGACCAATCGGGCGCGCAGGTGGCGAGCTAGGGCGAGGGAAAGACCCTGACGGAGCCGATGATGTTCGACGCCACGACCCTCTATGTGATCCTCGCCGTAGCCTATGCGGCGGTGCTGCGCGGCATGGCGGGGTTCGGCTTTGCGATCGCCGCCGTGCCGATCCTGTCGCTGTTCATCCCGCCTCTGGAGGCGGTCGCGATGGCGGTGCTGTTGCAGGTGGTCGTGGGTCTGCACGATCTGGTCAAGCTGCGCGGCGCGGTGCATCGGCCTTCGCTGCTGCGGCTCTGCGCGGGCTCTCTGATCGGCACGCCGCTGGGGATCTGGGCGCTCAGCGCGCTCAGCCCCGATGCCGCGCGGATGGCGATTGCGGTGCTGGTGCTGGGAGGGCTCGCGATGCTGTTGCGCTACAAGCCCGCCGCGCCGCAGCCGCATTCGGGGCTGGCGCTGCTGGCGGGTGTGGCCTCGGGCGCGTTCTCAGGTCTGGCCGCGATGCCCGGGCCGCCCGCTGTGGTCTATTACCTCGGCGCAGGCACGCCGCCTGCGCAAACGCGGGCCTCATTGCTGCTGTTCTTCTTCGTGGCTTCGGTGATCGCGGTGCCGGGGCTGTGGCTCGCAGGTGCGATTGACGGAGAGGTGCTCTGGCTCACCGCGATTTCCGTGCCGCCGATGGCGCTGGGCACCTGGGCGGGCACGGCGGCTTTCGCGCGGCTCGATCATGCGCAATACCGCAAGATCGCGATCGGGGTGATGGCGATCTCGGCGGTGCTGGCAGGGTGGCGGGGCCTCTCGGTCTATCTGTGATCGGCCCCGCGTAACTTCAGTCGCGGTGGATCTGGAACGGCGCCCAGCTCTGGCTCACCGGCATGATCTCGATCGAGTTGATATTCACATGCGGCGGAAGCGCAGCCACCCAGTAGATGCTCTCGGCGATATCCTCGGGCTGCAGCGGATTGGCCCCGGCATAGAGCTTGTCATAGGCCGCCTTGTCGCCACCGGTGCGCACCAGCGTGAATTCGCTCTCCGAGAGGCCCGGCTCGATCGAGGTCACGCGCACGCCGGTGCCCGACAGGTCCGAGCGCAGCCCGAGCGAGAACTGCTGCACGAAAGCTTTCGTGCCGCCATAGACATTGCCGCCCGGATAGGGCCAGTTCGCCGCGATCGAGGCGAGGTTCACGATCAGCCCCCGGCGCGCGATCAGCCGATCCAGCGTGAGCCGCGTCATCACCGCGAGTCCGGTGATATTGGTGTCGATCATCGCGCGCCAGTCATCCAGATCACAGTCCTGCGCAGGCGCGGTGCCGCGCGCGAGGCCCGCATTGTTGATCAGCGCGTCGATCTGCGCGAAGCCTTCGGGCAGGCTGTCGAGCGCCGCGCGCGTCGCCGCTTCGTCGCGAATGTCGAAGCAAAGGGGATGCGCGACCTCCGGTCCGCCGAGTGCCTCGACCAGCGCGTCGAGCCGTTCCTGACGCCGCCCGGTCACGATGACCTTCCAGCCCTCATGGGCAAAACGGCGGGCGATGGCGTCGCCGAACCCTGCGGTGGCTCCGGTGATGAGGGCGGTTTTGGTCATGAAGGGGCCTTCCTGTCTTGCTGCCTGTCAGGCCGCGCATCTCGGCGCGGCGATTGCGGCCAGTCTGTCTCTCTGGTCTGCCGGTGCGACAGGGCCAGTCGGGGATTTCCCATGGGGCCAGTCCCGCGCGCCCGCACACCTTTTGCCGCGGCACGATAGGGGCAGGGGGCCGGAACTGCAATTTCACGGGCGCGTGACTGCGACTATGTGATCTGAGCGGTGGCGGTCAGTTCTTGGGAGGCGGGGGCTCCGAACGGATCGAAGCGCGCTAAGTCTTTGTGCTATCCTCAAGTTCGGGACGGCGCGCAATTGGCGCCTCGCGGATCGGACATGGAAAGGGAGAGACGCTGCATGGCTCTTTGGGTTCTGGCCATTGTCGCCATCGGGCTTTTCGGTCTGTTCGCAAGGCGGCGTCTCGAGCTGCGGGCAGACCGTGCCGAGATGGCGCGCCTGAGTGCATTTCAGCCCACCGATCCGCCGCGCTTCTCCGCCGATATGGTCGCCGATCTCCCCGAGCCCGCGCGCCGATTTTTCACCTTCGCCATTGCGGAAGGAACGCCGCTCTACACCGTCGCCCGGCTGAAGATGCAGGGGCAGTTCGGCATGGGGGGCAAATCCGCCCCCGGCTACATGCCGATGCGCGCCACGCAGGTGCTCGCCGCGCCGCATGGCTTCGTCTGGGCGATGTCGGGCGGGACTGGCGGGATGCGTCTCAGCGGCTCCGACAGCGCGAAATGGACCCGGTTCTGGATCGCGGGGCTCGCCCCCGTGGCCCGGTTCGGTGGCAGCCCGGATCACAAACGCTCCGCCTTCGGGCGCTACGTGGCCGAGGCGGTGTTCTGGACGCCCGCCGCAGTGCTGCCGGGCCCGAAGGTGACGTGGGAGCCGGTCTCGACGAACATTGCCCGGATGACGATGCGCCATGACGGGTTGGAGCAGGCGGTCGACCTCACCGTCGCCGCAGATGGCCGCCCCGTGCAGGTCCGCTTCCAGCGTTGGAGCAATGCGAACCCGCAAAAGCGCCACCGGCTTCAGCCCTTCGGCGGCTACCTCTCGGAGTTTCGCGAGGTCGAGGGCTTCCGCTTGCCGACCCATGTGGAGGCGGGGAACGACTTCGAGAGTGAGGCCTATTTCCCGTTCTACATCGCCGATGTCACCGACATTCGCTTTCCCAGGTGACTGCGCCCACCCCGTGCCTCAGGGCCGCGCCTCACCGGGGATCACTTCGGTCACGGTGCCTTCGCGCGTGAACATCATGTCGCGCTTCCACCAGACGACGATCGCGGCGACGCCCACCAGAATCCACGTGTCCCAAGGCTGCGCATCCGGCCAGAACGGGTTGATGAGCTGCCAGTGGAACAGCATCGGCAACAGCAGGCTGCCCCGCGCTGCGTTGAAGATCGGCGTGACCAGAACCGCGAGGGTGATGTTACCGATGAAGAAGGGCAGGAAGCTCCACTCGGCGAAGACCACCCCGGCGAGGTAGAAGGCGGGCAGGTGCCAGACGCCCCAGATCGCGCCGATCAGCACGCCGGCCCAAAACGGGGCGACATGGCGCTGCAACAGCGGTTGCGCGACGCCGCGCCAGCCGAACTCCTCGATCGGGCCGAGAAGCAGCATCATGAACATCACGCTGACCATCGCGCCCACGCCCTCGGGCGGCATCGGCGCAAGCAGGGGCCCGCCCTTGATGATCGAGCCCACCATGAAGACCAGCGGGATCACGAGCAGGATGAAGCCCCACCACGGCGCGGGGCAGCGCCAGATCAGAAGCCGCAACAGAAACCCGCGCAAGCCGCCTAGTCCGGCGGAGGCCACGACCAGCGTGAAGGCCGCGATGGCCGGGGCCCAGGTGGCCAGAAAGAAGAGCGGGTGAGAACCGCTGATCTGGCCGAACCGCGCGGCCATGGCGTCAGGCCAGAAGATGTAGCTGCCGATCACGCCCCAGGTGATCGCGAAGGTCAGCGCGAGAAAGGCGAGCAGCGCGCGCGCCGTGGATGACGGGGTCGGGTGTTCGCGAGCGACAGACATTGGGGCGGCCTTGGAGCATGACGTCAGGAAGCGCGTCACCGTCGCCGTTTTCCGCGCGGATTTCCTTGTTCTGGGTCAACTGGATCAACCCTCGAACGTCCGCGACAGTCTAAGGGGCCATGAAGCGCCGCCGCGCTTCCACCGCGATACTGTAGCGCTGCTCCAGATCGGCGATCAGCGCCATCGCGACGCGCTTGGCATCGTCGCCCTCGGCCTCCCGGTAGCTCTCTTTGGCGGCCTCCAGCAGCTTCTTGAGCTTGAACTCCTCGGGCAGCGCGCCGGCTTCGGCCATGATGCGCGACGCCACCGCCGTCGCCATATCGGTGAACGCCTCGCCCGAGCGATCCGGGAGCGGTTTGCCCTCGCCGGAAAGCCCGCTCAACTGCCCCTCCGCGAGGGCCTTCTGGATTTGCCGCTCGACGAGGCGGTTCAAGGATTGGGTCATGCGACGGTCCTGCCTGTTCCGGCGCCGCGAGAAGTGCGGCACTGCCGCGAGCATAGCGCGCTTGTGGCGATGCGAACACTCAGACTTCTGTGCGAAACCTGTGAAAGATTGCGCGCGGGCTCAGGCCGGTCGCGCGAATTGCGGCAGCACCCAAAGACCGTCCGAGGCCGCCGCGCCCACCTGCAACTCGCATCCATAGGTGCGACTGAGGATCGGTCCGCGCATCACCGTCTCGGGCGGCCCATGCGCCTCGATCCGGCCTTCGCGCATCAGCACCATCTCGTCGGCCAGCTGCGCCGAGAGGTTGAGGTCATGCATCACCGCGACCACGCCGCCGCCCGCATCGGCGAAGCGGCGCAGGATCGCCATCACCTCGAGCTGATGCGCGATATCGAGGCTCGCCACCGGCTCGTCGACCAGGAGCCAGCGCGGCCCCGCGTGGCTGAGCGGCTGCCAGACCTGCGCCCGCACCCGCGCCAGATGGGCGCGGGCCTGCTGACCGCCCGAAAGCGACTGGATCGGGCGATGGGCCAGATCGCTCAGCCCGACCTCGGCTAAAGCGGCGGACACGATTTCGGGGTGATCCGCCTCGATCCCGGCATGCAGCCCCATCCCCACGACCTCGGCCACGGTGAAGGGAAAGGCGACGCTGTTCGATTGCTCCAGCACGGCGCGCAGCGCGGCCAGCCGCCAGGCGGGCGTCTTCGCGATCTCATGGCCTTGCAGGATGATCCGCCCGCGATAGGGCAGCGCCCCGGAGGCCGCTTGCACCAACGTCGACTTGCCCGAGCCATTCGGGCCGAGGATCACCGTCACCGCGCCCGGTTGGGCGGTCAGCGAGAGGCCCTGCAACACGTCGCTACGCCCCCGCGCGACATGCAGGTCGGAAATCTCCAGCATGTTCAGACCCCTCCCAATCCCTGACGGCGGATCAGTATCCACAGGAAGACCGGCGCGCCCAGAATGGCGGTGACGATCCCGATGGGCAGTTCCGCAGGCGCGACCACCAGCCGCGCGATCAGATCGGCCAGCACGAGAAGCGCCGCGCCGAGGAGGGCCGCATCCACCAGCAGCGTCTTGTGATCCGGCCCGCCCGCGATGCGCAGCAGATGCGGCACCACGATGCCCACGAAGCCGATCCCGCCCGCCATCGCGACAGCCGCCCCCGCCAGCGCCGCGACGCCGATCACCGCGCGATGCTTGAGCCGCTCGATATCGTGGCCCATATGCGCCGCCGTCGCCTCGCCCAGTGCCAGCGCGTTCAGCCCGCGCGCAAGCCGCGGGGTCAGGATCAGCGCAGGCCCGATCAGAAGCCCGCCCACGAGCAGCTTCATGTCGCTCGCGCCAGCCAGCGACCCCATGCCCCAGAAGGTCAGATCGCGCAGCTGCGTGTCATCGGCGAGGTAGGTCAGGATGCCGGTTAGCGCCCCCGCCAGCGCGGCCAGCGCGATCCCCGCCAGAAGCAGCGTCGCGATGGAGACCTGACCGCCCCGGCTGGCAACCCGATAGAGCAGCAGCGTGGCCGTCCACGCCCCGCCGAAGGCCGCGACCGGCACCAGCCATGTGCCGAAAAAGGCGGCGATGGCGGCGGGGAGGAAGCCGCTCAGCACGATCATCGCGACGGCGCCAAGTCCCGCGCCTGCGCCCACGCCGATGATGCCGGGATCGGCGAGCGGGTTGCGAAACAGCCCCTGCATCACCGCGCCCGCCACCGCGAGCGCCGCGCCAACCATCAGCCCCATGACCAGCCGCGGCAGCCGGATATCGAGCAGCACGACGCGGTCGCGGGTCGAGATTTCTTCGCCCGTCAGCCACTGGCCCAGAACCTGCGGCAGCGAGACCCCCGCCGCGCCGGTCCCGAGCGACAGGGCCGCCGCGATCACCAGCAGCGCGATCAAACCGAGCCGCAGCGGCGCGCAGGGGCTGCGCACGGCACCGGGCAGGGCGAGGGAGGTCATCGCCATCGCCTCAGCCCTCCGCCTCGGGATAAAGCGCCGCATGCAGAGCTTGCGCCGCCTGCGGGGTGCGTGGCCCGAAGCCCAGAAGCAGCATCCCGTCCATCGCGACCAGCGCGCCCTTTCTGGCCGCGCGGGTCTGCCCCAGCGCGGGATGGGCGAGGATGTCGCGCTCGGTCACCGCCATCTCGCCCTCGCGATCCATCGTCAGGATCACATCCGGATCGGCAGCAAGGATCGCCTCGTCGGTGACAGGCTTGTAGCCCGCGAAGCCCGTCGCGGCATTCACCCCGCCCGCAAGCTCGATGATTGCCTCTGCCGAGGAGCCTTCGCCCCCCGCCATCACGCGGCCATTCTGCAAAGACAGCACGAAAAGAACCCGCTTGGGCGTGGCGACAGCGCCCGCCGATTTGCGCACCGCGTCCATCTCGGCGTCGAAACTGGCGGTGAGCCGTTCGGCCGCCTCTTCGCGATCAAGCGCGGCGCCCACGACCGCGATCTTCTCGCGCACGCCTTGCACGCTCGGATCGCCCGGCAGCGCGACGAAATCGACGCCCGCCGCCTTCAGCGTCTCCACCGCCTCGGGCGGGCCTGCCGTGGCTTCGGCGAGGATCAGGTCGGGAGCGAGCGCCAGCACACCTTCCGCCGAGAGCGCGCGGACATAGCCCACATCGGGCAACTCGGTGATGCGCTCGGGATATTCCGAGGTGGTGTCGCGCGCGACGAGCCGGTCCTCCGCGCCAAGCGCCACGACGATCTCGGTCACCGCCCCGCCGAGCGAGATCACACGGGCAGGTTCCGCCAGTGCTGGGCCCGCGATGAGAAGGGCGGCGATCAGGGCAAGACGCTTCATGCCTGACCCTCCAGATGCGGCAATGCGCGGATCGTCGCGTTGAACGCCTCGACGCCGCCATCCTTGCGCGAGGCGAAGATCTGCGTGATCAGCGCGCCTTGCTTGTCGAAGGCCTCGAGACTGAGCGCGGGGCCGTTCTTCGTCGGCTTGTCGACCAGCCAGACCTCGGCGATGTGGTCGCCGCGCAGATGCAGGTTGAAGCGCGGGTCGAGCACGTTGATCCAGGGGCCCATCGGCTTCACCGTCTCGATCGTACCGCCGTGGATCTCGATGCAGCCCGCATTGCCGACGAAGATCATCAGCGGCGTCTGATCAGTAGCGCAGCGGGTCAGCAACGCCTCGACCGCGCCGGGAGACATCTCGGTCGCATAGGGCGTGCCCGCGATGCGATAGGCCCCGAGCCGGTTCATCTTCAGCTTCGAGACCAGCCGCAGGAACTGATGCGTGTCGGTCAGCTTGTCCCATTCCGCGCGCAGGGTCTCTGCCTTCTCGGGCAGCGATTTCGCCGCCTCGACCGGCGCGCGCGGCGCAAGGTCGAGCTGATCCGACTGTTCGGGCAGGCGCAGTTCCGCGACGAGCGCGTGGAAGGCCGCCACGTCGCTCTCGGGTTTCAGATGCACCTTGTGGATCGCATCGCCCGCCCGGTCGAACACCTGGATCGAGCGTTTCTCGCCATCCTCCAGCGCGAAAGCATGGGCCCAGTGCTGCGCGAAGAGACGCAGGTCAATCTCCTTGCCGAGCGCCATCTGCGCATGCGCGCCCGAGTGATACTCTTCGTAAGTGCCGCGCCGTTCGATTACGCAGCTCTCGTTGCGGGTCAGCGCCATCACGTCTCCAAGCGCGGTCAGGCGCGGCATGATCGCATCGGGATGGGCTTCGATCGCGGTGGCGGTCGTGCCGATCTGGGCCGCGACCAGTTCGGCCTCCGCGATGCCATGCTGAGTGGCGAAATCGCGCGCGCGCATCTCGGGGCGCTCGGCGCGGAGCGCGCGGATACCTTCGGGGGAAAGCTGTTGGGGCAGGGTGCCGTCTGCGGGCATGGGGAGTCCTCTCGTCGTTTTCGCAAGGGGCGCGAATCTGGCGAGAGGGCGAAGCCTCGAGCTGGGCGCGGATGGGATCAAATATATCTCAGGAATATACTTGACTAGTTTTGTCGGATTCTCTAGCTGGTCAAATCATCGAAATCAAGACAGTTTCTGCGCTGCCAGCGTCACGCCAGCCCCATGCAGACCACGAAGGGGACAACCATGGCTACGACGCCTCGCGCCGCGCGGATGCGGCTTTTCACGACAGTTACCAGCCTCGCGCTGATCGCCGCCGCAGGTCCGGCACTCGCACAGCAGAGCGGGACCGATGACGGCTACACGATGCTGGGCCGCCTGATCTATGGCTGGGGCACGCCGAAAGTGGCGATCGATACGCCGCAGGCGGTGACGGTGATCGACCAGCAGGACCTCGACGAGGAACAGCCCCGCACGATGGGCGATCTGTTTGCCGATGTGCCGGGCGTGCAGGCGGCGGGCGCCTCGGCGCGGATGCTGGGGCAGGCCTTCAATATCCGCGGCATCGGCAATGCCGAGCAGACCGGCAGCCAGAACCGCATCATCATCACCGTCGACGGCGCGGTGAAATTCTTCGAGCAGTATCGCACCGGCTCCTTCTTCGGCGATCCCGAGCTTTACAAGCGCGTCGAAGTGCTGCGCGGCCCGGCCTCGTCCACGATGTATGGCTCGGGCGCGATCGGCGGCGTGGTGAATTTCACCACCAAGGACGCCACCGATTTCATCCCCGAGGGGCAGACCGGCGCGGTGCGGCTCAAGGGCGCGTATGACAGCAATGGCGACGGCAAGATCGGCACGCTGACCTATGCCCAGAAGCTGGGCGAGGATGCGGATATGCTGTTCAGCTACTCGCAGGGCGCGTCCGACGACATGGAAGACGGCGCGGGCGAGACGATCCCGGCCACCGCTGGCGACCGCTGGTCGGCGCTGTTGAAGTCGAACTACTATTTCGGCGAGAACCGTGATCAGCGACTGACCTTTTCGGCGTCGCGCACCGATAGCGACCTGAAGGATGCGGCCGTCGCGCAGACCGGTGGGTCGCTGGCCTCGGCTTTCGGTACCTCGGATCTGCATGCGATCGACGACACGCTCAGCCTGACCTACGCCAATGAGGGCGTGGGCAACCCGTGGCTCGATCTCGAAGCGCAGCTGAGCTACTCGAAAACCTCGACGGAGCGCGACAATTTCTCGCTCGGGATGATGTGTTCGGCGGGCCGTTTCTCGGTGCTCTGCCCGAATACGGCAAGCTACGAGACCACCGCGCTCAAGCTCGAGAACACCGTCGAGATGTCGCGCGGCGCGTGGGAGAATTACCTCACCTTCGGCACGCAGCTTTCGCATCAGAACCGCTACGCGAATTCCTCGGTGGGCGAACCCGCCTTCCACCCCGGTGGCACCGAAGACAAGCTGGGCCTCTATGTGCAGGGCGAATTCGTCTGGAACGACAAGCTGACGATCACGCCGGGCCTGCGCGTGGACCGGGCGTGGCTCTCGCCCGATGCGGCGGCGGCGGCCCAAGGCGGCACCGATCAGGACGGCACGGCGGTCTCGCCGAAGATCGCAGCGCTTTATCAGTTCAACGACACCTGGGGCGTCTTTGGCTCGCTCGCGCGGACCGAGCGGATGCCGACGCTGGACGAGCTCTATCAGACCGACGGGATCGGGGCGGCGGGCCGCACCGCGAGCCTCAATCTCGACAAGGAGAAAGCCACCACGGTCGAGCTGGGCGTGACCTATCAGACCTCGGGCCTCATCTCGGAGGGCGACAGCCTTTCCGCGAAAGCCACGCTGTTCCACAACGATCTGACCGATCTGATCGCGGCCAACCCCTCCGGCTCGGTCGGCGTGCCCTATTTCCGCAATGTCGATTCCGCGAAAATCTGGGGCGGCGAGATCGAGGCGTCCTACGAGGCCGATCGCTGGTTCGGTCAGCTCGCCTATTCCAAGGTGAAGTCGAAAGACGAGGCGACGGGCCAAACCCTGACCGACACGCCCGCCGAGAATATCGCGCTGACGCTGGGGGCGAAATTCCCCGATCAGGGTGTGCGCGCGGGCTGGCGCGTGCAGGGCTTCAGCGGGATCGAGACGGCGTCCGCCTCGACCTCCGCGCCGGGCTACGCCACGCATGATCTCTTCGTCAGCTGGAAACCCGAACGGCTCGCCGGGATCGAGGTAAACCTGACGGTCGAGAACGTCTTCGACCGCGAGTATCGCAACAACCTCTCGCTCGACAACGCGCCGGGCCGGAACGTGAAACTCGCTGTCGCCAAGGCCTTCACATGGTGAGGGCGGCGCTTCTGACACTGCTTTGCGCGTGCCTCCCTCATGGCATCTCCGCGCAGGGCGCGCACCGGCTAAGCTTGACGCTGGCCGGGGCAACCGAGGCCGAGGACGCTTGCCGGTTGAGTTTTCTCGCCGAGAACGGGCTGGGGAGCGATCTCGGCGCGCTGGTGGTGGAGGCGGTGATCTTCACCCGCGCGGGCGCGGTCGAGCGGTTGTTGCTCCTCGATTTCCGCGACTTGCCCGCGGGCAAGCCCCGCGTGCGGCAATTCGATCTGGCCGGGCTGCGCTGCGCGGCGCTTGGCCAGATCCTGATCAATGGCGTCGAGAGCTGCGAGGGCGGGGACGAAGCGGCCTGCGCGGACGCTCTGGAAACCGGCTCGCGCGTCGACGGAACGGAGGTGACGGGATGATCTCTCTTGCGGCAATCCAACAGGGTTTGAACGATTTCGTCGCGCTGGGCGGCTGGGTCGTGGCGCTGCTGCTATGTGTCTCGGTGATCGCCGGGGCGGCGGTGCTGTGGAAACTCTGGCATCTCGCAAACCTGCGGATCGGGGCTCACGCGCGGTTGGAGGCCGCGCTCGATCTGTGGCAGGCGGGCCAGCGCGGGGCCGCGCGCCAGAGCCTCACGTCCGCCCGTGGCCCTCTGGCCGAACTGACCCGCCGCGCGATGGCGGCCCCCGAGCCGCAGGCGCTGCGCTCGCGTCTGCAGACCGAGACCGAAATCCAAGCCGCCCGCAGCGAGGCCGGGATGCGGCTGCTGGACGCCATCGCGCAGACCGCGCCGCTGCTGGGCCTGTTCGGCACGGTTCTGGGGATGATCGAAGCCTTCCAGACGCTGCAGAGCGCAGGCTCCTCGGTCGATCCGGCGCAGCTTGCGGGCGGCATCTGGGTGGCGCTTCTGACCACCGCGCTCGGCCTCGGGATCGCGATGCCGGTCTCGCTGTTTCTGTCCTTCGTCGAGAGCCGCATCGCCCGCGAAAGCCAGAGCGCGGTGCTGATGATCGAGGCGCTTTGCGGTCCGGCGCTGCCCGAGAGCGCACCTGCACGGGCCGAGCTCAATCGCGCTGTGCAAACCGCTGGGGAATGACATGCGCAAGCCGCTTCGCCGCCGCAGCCTGTCGATGACCTCGCTGATCGACGTGATCTTCCTGCTGCTGATGTTCTTCATGCTGGCCTCGAGCTTTTCGCGCATGACCGAACTGCCGATCGCGGCGCGCGGGGCAGGGGGCGCGGCTGCGCCCGAGAGCAAGCTGGCCTTCCTGCAGCTCGGCCCCGAGCGGCTCAGCCTGAACGGCGAGGCGGTGGAGTTGGACGCGCTGGAGGCGGCCTTGCGGGACGATTTCGGACAGGTCCCGCCGCGCCTGCTGGTCAGCCTCGAGCCTGACACCTCGAGCCAGCGGCTCGCCGATCTGCTGGTGCGGCTGCGCGCGGTGCCGGGGCTAGAAGCGGAGGTGCTGGGATGAGCACACGCTTCACCCGCCGCCGGAGCGATCCGATCCTGACCCTGATCAACGTGGTCTTCCTGCTGCTGGCCTTCTTCCTCGTGGCCGGCACGCTCGCCGCCCGCCCGCCCGCCGATCTGCAACTGGTCGCATTGCCGGAAGGCGCTCGCGCGCCCGAGTCGGGCCGGGTGGCGCTGACTGCGCAGGGCGAGATTCTCTGGCCCGAGGGCGTCGCGGATGCGTCCGCCTTCATCGCGCAGCTTCCGCCCGAGGCAGGCGGCGTGGCTCGTATCCTGCCCGATCGCGCCGCCCCCGCCCCCGCGCTCGTGGCGCTGGCCCGCGATCTCAGCGCGGCCGGGGCGCAGGGCATCCGCCTCGTGGCCGAGCGGGGAGAGACACCATGAACCGGGGCGCGTTCATCGCCATCGCGGCGCTTGCGGTTTCCGCCGGGCTGCACGCGCTGGGGCTGGCGCAGACGCCTGTCGCTGCGCCGAATCTTCCACCCGCAGGCGGGCAGGCCGCGCAGGAGGCCCCGCTTCTGGGCAATGATTTCGCCGATCTCGCGGCAGGACGCGCGACGCCGGTCGTGCCGGAGCGCGCCGAACCAATTGCTCGAGAGGTCACGCGCCCGGTGCAGCCGGAGACGCCCGCAATGCCCAAGGCCACAAGCCCGTCCGCGCCCGCAGCGCCGGACCGCCTCGCCGCCGTCACCCCCACGCCCGAGACTCTGCGCGCCCAGAGCACGCTCGCCCCGCAGCAAAGCCAGCGCCCCGAAGCGCGCCCCAAACGCCCCGCGCCGCAGAAGGCCACCAAGCTCAGAAAACAGGCGCAAAGCGAAGCGAGGCCCACACAGCCCAGCAACGCGGGAAATGCCGCCCGCGATGCCCGGCGCGGCTCCTCGCAAGGCGCGGCCAAGGCGCGCAACACCGCCGATAAAGGCCAGCCCGCCAAGGCCCCCAGCGCCGCGCGCTCCGGCCAATCGCCCCGGCAATACGCGGCCTCGGTCATCCGCAAGATCCAGTCCACGCCGAAGCGACGCGGGCAGGGCCGCGGGCGCGCCGTGGTCGGTTTCGTGATCTCCGCGAACGGGCGGCTGAGCACGGTACGCATCCTGCGCGGCTCCGGCTCCTCGGGCCTCGATGCGGCAGCGCTCGACCACGTCCGCCGGGCCGCGCCGTTCCCGCCGCCTCCGAAGCCGGGAATGAAGTTCTCCTTCGAATTTATCGCCCGCGGTTAAGGCCGCGACCCTCAAACGACCCGGAGGGCAACTCGCTCAGATCAGACAAAACCGGATTCATCCGGTAAAACAGAGCTTTGCACGGCGTTCTTGCCAGCGCTTGAATTCCGTTTCGCGCGGTCGCATTCTCGACGGCAAAGGGTGGAAAGCCATGTCCGAGACACTGTCGGCACTGGGCGGAATCGGGTTGTTCCTGCTCGGCATGAAGATAATGACCGAGGCGCTGCGCGAAGCGGCAGGCGCGAACCTGCGCCGCCTGCTGGCACGGTTCACCACCACGCCGCTCAAGGGCGTGGCGAGCGGCTTGGTCACGACGGCAGTGATCCAGTCGTCTTCGGCGACCACGGTGATGACGGTCGGCTTCGTCGGCGCGGGGCTTCTGAGCTTCACGCAGGCGCTCGGTGTGATCTACGGCGCCAATATTGGCACCACCGTCACCGGCTGGATCGTGTCGCTGGTCGGCTTTAAGCTGAAGCTGGGCGCGGTGGCGATGGGGCTTTTGTTCTTCGCGAGCCTGACACTGTTTCTCTCGCATGGCCGCGCGGCGCGCATCGGGCGCGTGCTTGCGGGCTTCTGCCTGCTCTTCATCGGCCTCGACATGATGCAGCAGGGCATGTCCGGCGCGGCGGACTGGATCACGGTCGAGCGCACGCCCGGAACCGGGGTGGGCGGCCTGCTCGCGATGGCGGCGCTGGGGCTGGCGGTCACGGTGGTGATGCAATCCTCCTCGGCGGCCATCGCGGTGGTGCTGGTGCTGGTCAGCAACGGCGCGCTGCCGCTCATTCAGGCGGCGGCGGCGGTGATCGGGATGAACCTCGGCACCACCTTCACTGCGCTGATCGCCGCTTTCGGGGGATCGCGGGCGATGCAGCAGACCGCAATCGCGAACCTGCTTTTCAATTGCGGGACGATGGTGATCGCCTTCCCGCTGCTACAGCTGATCGCGGGCCCGCTGGAGGCGCTGGCCGCGCGGACCGGAGTGGATACCGCGCTGGTGCTGTTTCACACCGGCTTCAACCTGCTGGGGACGCTGGTCTTTCTGCCCGTCACACGCCAATTCGCCACGCTCGTCGCAAGGCTGCGCCCCGATCTGGGCGGGCGCGCACCGCCCGAACTCGACCGCCGCCTGCTGAGCGACGAGGGCGCGGCGATGCAATCGGCGCATGCGATGGTGGTCTGGGCCGCGCGAGAGGTCTTCTCGGCCTATTCGCTGGCCATCGGCCCCGCGCGCGATCTGCGGCGGATGTCGGCACTGGGCCCGCGGGTCGGGATCGCGCTCGATGAGCTGAAGGATTACATGGCGCAGATTTCGGTTCCGCGCGACAAGCCCACCGAGGCCGCCGCCTTCGCAGCCCTGATGCATCAGGCCGACCATCTGATGCGGCTGGTGGAGCAAGCCGAACATCGCGGCTACATCGCGATCCTTCTGCGCGGCAAGATCACGCCGAGGCCCGCGCAATGGTTCGCCGCCTGCCTGTCGCCCGAACGCCCGCTCGATCTGCCGCAGATCGGGGCGCGCATGGCGCTGATGGCCGCGCCGGTCGCCCATCGCTTCGCGCGGCACCGGCGCGGGCTGCTGCTGGGCGAGCATGTCGGGCTTTATACGATGCAGGAGACGTTTCAGGCGACCGATGCGATGCGCTGGTTCACGCGGATCATACATAACGTGCAGCGCGTCGGGGAATATGAGCGCGAGGTTCAGAGCAATCTGGGCCATGAGGCCGTCTCCGCCCCCGAGACCGCGCCGCCGCCTGCTGCCGAGCTCGCCTGACGATATTCGGAAACCGGCCGATCCGTCCGCTCATGCGGCATGGGTCGCGCGCATCACCACCCGTGCCCCCGTCACTTATCTACGGAGGGTCCGTCTAGGGGCTTTGGGGCATCCCGAAGTGGATGACGTGTCGACCTGCCATCCAAAAGTTAGATCCACAACGTTCGTCGAGAATGGCCATCTGCAGATCGAGCATGTGGTCCCGCGCTTTCTCCGCTGCAGTCAGCCAGGTCGAGGTAGAAACCCAATAATCGACGTGACGAAGCGCAGGCTCGCGCTCCACGAGGGAGAGGAGCACCGTCAGAAATTCCGGGAAGAGCATCAGGATCGGCGTCTCGATGCCGCATGTTGGGCGATTGCTTCAACCTGCAACCCTCGGCATGAACGCTACCCGGGCGACCGTCTCGGCCGGTTGGATGACCCGGAGCTGCTCGGCCAAGCGTTACTCCCGAGCGCGAGGGGGCAGCCAGCGGGAAGCAGTCTCAGCCCGCGGATCGGACGGCGTCGAGAATGCGGTTCTCCGCGTCTCTCAGGCCGCGTTGCGGCGATTTTCCGTTGAAAACGATGTCGTGGATTTCTTCCCCGAGGGTGCGTTCGATCAGGTTGAATTCCGGCACCGGCGGGCGCGCCCAGGTCACCAGCTCGTTCTTGCGCGCCATGCGGTCGACCATGCTGACGATGGGTGAGGAGGCCAACGCCTCCGGGTCGGCGCAGACCGAGAAGCGCGGAGCCACGGGGAAGCCGTTCTTCACGTGCTCCTTCATCGCTTCGGGCGAGACCATCCACGCAATCGCGTCGATGATCTGCTTCTGGCGCGCGGGTTCGACATAGGCGGGGATCGTCAGAAGGAAGCCGCCGATCGGGGCCGACACGCGACGCATCCGGCGCGACGGGGGCGGCAAGTAGGCCACACGCCGGGCAACGCGGGAGCTCAGCTCATGCTCGAAGCGCGCCGCGCGCATCGTCCAGCAATAGGCGAGCGCGGTCTGACCCGACATGAAGTAGTGGATTCGCCGCTCCCAATCCATCGTCGCGATGTCGGGCGGCGAAACTTCGACGAGCTGCTTCATGTATTCGATCACTTCGAGCGCGTCTTCGGTGTCGATCTGAAGCTTCAGCTTCTCGAACGTGTCGAAGCTCCAGCTCTCCTGATTGCGCAGCGGCATATCGATGACCGTAGTCCGGCAGGCTGCGAGGAAGAACATGAAGGAGTTCGCGATGGGCATGCCGCGCTGCCCGTTCCACGCGATGCCGTAGAAGTCGTCCTGCGGGTTATGGAATTCCCGCGCGGCGGCGATCGTCTCGTCGAAGGTCTTCGGATAGGCGAGGCCGCGGCTCTCGAACAGGTCCTTGCGGGCGGCGAGAATCTCGATCGTGCAATAGAGCGGGATGCCGTATTGCGTCCCTTTCCAGTTGCCGGTCCCCCAGACGGAGGGATGGAAATCCAGCGCGTTGATCGCGGCATCCGAGATGAGATCGTCCAGCGGGGCGAGCTCCCCACGCTCGGCGAATTCCCCGAGCCACGGCATGTTCATCGCGACGACATCATAGCGCGGCGACATCTCCGAAAGGGTGCGTCGCGTATTGGCGTAGAGGTCGGGCAGTCGCTGAAGATCGAAGCTGCTGCGTTTGCCGAAATCGTTGCGGAAGTCGGACCACATGTTGCGCATGGCGATGAAGTAGTTGTCGTCGTTCAGAAGGAATTTGATATCGCCAAGGTTGATCGAGGAGATGTCCTCCCCGCGCACGGGAGAGATGATCTGCGAGGCGAAATAGCTGCCGCCGAAATAGTATTCGCTGGTCTCCATCCCGCGCCGCAAGCCGAAGGTTTTCGCCAGATGCCCCTTCACGTAAGTGGCGTAGTCCATGAAGGTGTTGAGCAGGGTGTCGGAGGGTTCGAGGAAATGTGTCTTCAGCCCGTTGCCGCGCGGCACCTGCCGGATCAGACCGTCCTCGATCATCTTCAGGATCATGCGGTTGCCGGTGCTGTAGGGCACATCGGCGAGGCTGATCAGGCCCGACTTGTCGATCGGGCTCACACGCAGATGCGCGTCGACCAGTTCGAGCGTGATGTTGAAATACACGTCCGGCTTGCCGCCGGGCATGTTCGCGTCGAAGGGCGCACGAAGCTGCCGGAGGAAATCGACGATCCGGGACAACTCGTGACTCGTGAGTTCAGCATCCTGAGGTTGCATGGCCTCCGAATGCTGCTCCGCCAATTTCATCTTGTCGACAACTTTTCCTGCCATTTCACCAATGCGAAGAAATCTTCGTCCTGCATGCCCGCGTTCGAGGCGCTTCTATAAAGCTCGAGGATCAGGCCGGTTGTCATCAGCGGCACGCTGTTGCGTCGGGCGGCTTCGCTGATGAGCGTGAAATCCTTGATCATCTGAGACACTGTGAAAGCGGGCGTGAAGTCATCTTCGACGACCGGCTTCTGCTTATATTTGAACAGGGGCGAGGCCACTGCGCTTTCGCAAATTACATCCATCATATCGGCTCGGGTCAGGCCGCCGCTGGCGCCGATCGCCAAGGCTTCGGAGAGCACCGCGGAAGAGGCGCCGACCAGAGTGTTCAAAACGAGCTTCATGTAGCGCGCTTCTTCTCCGTTTCCGAGGAAAAACTGTCGCGCGGAGAGTTTGCGGATGTAGGGGAGCGCTTCGTCCCAGCCCGCGCGGTCTCCCGAGGCGAGCACGGTGAGCGCGGCACTCGCCGCCATGTCTGTGCTGCCGGAAAGCGGCGCTCTGACATAGTTTATTTTCTTGGCTGCGAGAACCTTCGCAACGCTTTCGGAGCATTCGGGGGAGACCGTGCTCATCTCGACCAGCGTCGCGCCCGCGGGCAGGGTGGTCGCGAGGCCTGCGTCATCTCCATTGCCGACGACATCCAGCAAAGCCTGATCGTTCGGCAGTGTCGAGAAGACGATACCTGCGCCCGCGAAATCCGAGATCGACGCGGCCTCGGACGCGCCCAATGCGGTCAGCCGATCGCGGCTGTCCTTCGCCGGATCGGAGACAAGAAGTTTCGCGCCACTCGCTACGAGGTTGCGCGCCATGGGGCCGCCCATTTTGCCCACGCCGATCCAGCCAAGCGTCAGCTGCGTATCGATCTGATCAGTGTCTGCCACCTGGGTCTGGCTCATGCTTATATCTCCCACTTATGTGTTGGGCCGACATTACGTCGCCAAAACGGTGGTGATGGATGTAATTTATCCGAAGCGGAAATTTTTCTGCAGTGATGGCCGGATTGGTTTGTTACGAATCGTCGCAGCCAAATGGCGATCTCGATGTCGGGGTGATCCCGGCAGACCCAGAGGATCGCGAGACTTGGAAAGGGAGGAAAAGCTTTGAAAGCTGTTCGTTTTCACGGAGCGAAGGACATCCGCGTCGAGGATGTCGAAGAACCGTCGAGCAAACTGGCGCCGGATGACGTTCTGGTCGCGCCGATCGTGACCGGCATCTGTGGCACAGATCTTCACGAATATATCGCGGGGCCGATCGTCACCCCATCCGAACCGCATATCTATACCGGCGCGTCCAACCCGCAGATTCTTGGCCATGAATTCTCCGCCAAGGTTCTCGCAGTGGGCGACGAGGTCAGCAACGTCTCGGTCGGCGAGCGCATTTCGGTCCAGCCGCTCGTGGCGCCGCGCAATGACTACTACGGCAAGCGCGGTCTCTATCACCTCTCGCCGCAATTGGGCTGCATCGGTCTGAGCTGGGCCTGGGGCGGCATGGGCGAGAAAGCCGTCATCAAGGATTACAACGCGCAATCCGTGCCCGAGGGGCTGACGGATGATCAGGCTGCGATGATCGAGCCGGCTGCGGTCGCGCTTTACGGCGTGGATCGCGGCGGCGTCGAGGCGGGTTCGACCGTTCTGGTCTCGGGTGCCGGTCCGATCGGCGCGCTGACGGTGCTGTCGGCCCGTGCGGCGGGTGCGAGCACGATCATCGTGTCGGAGCCGAACCCGAACCGTCGCCGGATCATCTCGGAAATCGCGCCCTATGCGCATGTCGTCGATCCGCGCAGCGGCGAGCTGCCGAACGTCGTCGGCGATCTGACCGAAGAGGGCGTCGGCGTCGACGTCGCGCTCGAATGTGTCGGGCTCGAAACCTCGCTCAACGCCTGCGCCGAAGCGGTGCGCCGCCAGGGCAAGGTCGTGCAGGTGGGCCTGCACATGAAACCCGCCAGCATCGATGCGATGCTCTGGGCGCTCAAGGACATCTCGGTCGAAGCGACCTGGTGCTACCCGACGCAAATCTGGCCCCGGATCGGCCGCATGGTCGCCTCGGGCAATTTCCCGATCGAGAAAGTCATCACCTCGCGGATCGCGGCGGAAGATGTCGTCGACAAGGGCTTCGAGGCGCTTCTCGATCCTGCCGGGGAACATCTGAAAATTCTCGTCACCACCTGACGAAACGGAACTGCAAGAAAGGGGCGAAGACCCATGGCTGAACAGAATATTGCGTTGATTGTCGGGGCGACCGGCCTCTCGGGCAGCTACACCGCGCGCGAATTGAAATCTCACGGCTGGACGGTCGTGACGGTGTCGCGCAGCGATGTCGATCTCGAGTGGTCCGACCGGCACATTGCCGCAGACCTGACCGATGCAGAGGGCAGCAAGGCCGCGCTGGCTGCGGCCAAGGACGTGACGCATGTGTTCTATTGCACCTGGTCGCGTCAGGCCAACGAGGAAGAGAACGTCCGCGTGAACGGAATGATGGTGCGCAACCTCTTCGAGGGGATCGCAGGCGCGCCGATCAAGCACGGGGCGCTGGTCACGGGGCTCAAGCATTACCTCGGTTCGTTCGACGATTACGCCAAGGTCACGCCCTACACGCCCTTCCTCGAATCGAGCCCGCGTCTGCCGGGGCCGAACTTCTACTACGCGCAGGAAGATGTGCTGCTGGAGATGGCCGAGAAATACGGCTTCACCTGGTCGGTCCACCGCCCGCACACGATGATCGGCTTTACCGTCGGCAACTACATGAACATGGCAGTGACGCTCGCGGTCTATGCCTCGATCTGCAAACACACCGGTAAGCCGTTCCTCTATCCCGGTTCGCCCGAGCAATATAACGCGGTCACCGATGTGACCGACGCGCGCATCCTCGCCAAACAGTTCTACTGGGCCGCGACGACGCCGGAAGCTGCGAACACGCCCTTCAATACCGCAAATGGCGATGTCTTCCGCTGGACTTGGCTCTGGACGCGGATCGCCGAGTATTTCGGCCTCGAGGTCGCGGAATACCCCGGTCACACGACGCCGCTCGAAGAGCAGATGGCGGATGCGCCCGCGATCTGGTCCGAGATGGTGGCCCAATACGGGCTTCAGGACATCCCTGTGACCAAGCTGGCCTCGTGGTGGCACAGTGACGCCGACCTGGGCCGCGAGCTGGAATGCTTCACCGACATGACCAACAGCCGGAAGCTGGGTTTCGACGCCTATCAGAGCACGCCCGACAGCTTCTTCGACGTCTTCGAAGAGCTGCGCGAGCGCAAGATCATTCCGGCGAAGTGAGGAGACTGAGATGCATTACGTGATCCATTGCCTCGACCATGACGGTGCCGTCGACAAGCGGCTGGCCAATTACGAGGACCACAAGGCCTATCTGGCTCAGGCGCCGGTGAAGACGGTGATCTCGGGCCCGCTGCTCGCAGATGACGAGGAAACCATGATCGGCAGCTGCTTCGTGCTGGAGGCCGACAGCCTCGCAGAGGTCGAAGAGTTCAACCGCAACGACCCCTTCGCGAAGGTCGGTCTGTGGAAGTCGGTCTCGATCCGTCCGTTCTCCAAGCGTGTGGATAATCGCTGATGTCGGGGCCGGTCAAAATCGCCCTCGTCGGGCTGGGTTGGTGGGGGCAGAAGATGCTCGCCGTTCTGTCGAGCGCCCCTGATGACATCACGGTCGTCCGCGCGGTGGAGCCGAACATGGACGCGGTGCGCGATCTCTGCGCCGAGAAGAGCGTGACGCTCAGCGCGGATTACGCCGATGCGCTGAACGATCCCGAGGTCGAGGCTGTCGTGCTGGCGACGCCGCACTCGCTGCACACGGATCAGATCGCCAAGGCCGTCGCGGCAGGCAAGCACGTCTTCTGCGAAAAGCCGCTCGCACTCACCGCTGAAGAAGCCGCCCGTTCGGTCGCGCTTTGCGCCGAGGCCGGACTGGTTCTGGGCATGGGCCATGAGCGCCGCTGGGAGCCGCCGATCGCCGAGATGCTGGCGAAGGCCGATGCGGGCGAGCTGGGCCGTATCCAGCAGATCGAGGCCAATTTCAGCCACGACAAGTTCGTTGGCATGGACCCGAACAACTGGCGCGTTCAGGCGAGCGAGGCGCCGGCAGGCGGCATGACCGCGACGGGCATCCACCTGCTCGATCTGTCGGTCCGCCTGCTGGGCCGCGCGGAAAGCGTGCTGTGCATCTGCGAGCAGCTGTCTTCGGAACTGCCGCAGGGCGACACGGTCGCGGCCTATGTGAAATTCGCCGGGGGAGGGACCTCCTACGTGTCGGCTTCTCTGTCGAACCCGTTCATGTCCCGCTTCACAGTCTACGGCTCGAAAGGCTGGATCGACATCCGCGACAAGGCGCATGTCGAGGCGCCCGACGGCTGGATCGTGACCTCGGCCATGGCTGGCGGCCCGATCGAAACCGTGGAGATCGGAAAGGCCGAGCCCGTGAAGGACAACCTGGTGAGTTTCGCCCGCGCCGTGCGCGGACAGGAAACCTACCCGATCACCGCCGATCATCTGGTCGACAATATCGCGCTGCTCGAGGCGGTCTTCGCCTCCTCCCGCAGCGGTCAAATCGAACGCGTGGCGCAACCCGCCGCAGCGAAAGTTGGAGCCTGACATGAAAGCCCTGATCTTCGACGAACCGAACAAGCCCATCGTGACGCAGGTGCAGACGCCCGGCATCACCGACAACGAGGTGCTGATCCAGTCGCGCCGCGTCGGGATTTGCCATTCCGATTACGAGCTGCTGGCCGGTCAATACATTATCCCGATTTCCTACCCGGTCGTTCCGGGCCACGAATGGGTCGGCGAAGTCGTCGAAGTCGGGAAAAATGTCGACGGGCTCAAGCCCGGGGATCGTGTAGTCGGGGAATGCGTGATCAACACGCCCGAGCGCATCCACCACTTCGGCTTCTCGATGGATGGTGCGGATCGCGAATTCTTCGCCGCGCGTCCCGAATGGCTGCACAAGCTGCCCGACGCGGTCGATGACGCAAAAGGCGCGCTGATCGAACCCTTCACCTGCGGTTATTACGCGGTGCTGCGCCATGGTGGCGTCTGCGCGGCGGATACGGTCGTCGTCTCGGGCGGCGGCACGATCGGCCTCGTCTCGGCTGCTGCCGCGATCGGCATGGGCGCCCGTGTCATCGTGGTCGATCCGGTGCCGCTGCGCCGCGAGATCGCGATGAAGCTCGGTGCGGATGCGACGATCGACCCGACCGATGGCGATCCGATCGAAGCGGTGCAGGAGATGACCAAGGGCGGCGCTGATCTGGTCGTCGAATGCGCGGGCCATCCGGCCTCGCTGGCGAACGTGTTCGACTATGCCCGCGACGACGGGGATGTCTCGATGGTCGGCATCAATATCGGCCAGAAATTCCCGGTCGAGCTGGGCAAGATCCAGATCAAGAACCTCAACGTGCGCGGTTGCATTGGCTCGCCCGGCGTCTGGCCGGCGGCGATCCGGTTCCTCGAGCGCACCGGGCTCGATCTCTCGCCGATCCAGACCCACAGCTACAACATCGATGACGCGATGACCGCGCTGGAGCTTGGCAAGTCGCCCGACAAGGCGGTCAAGGTCACCTTGGAAATCAGCTGAGACGCGACGCGAGGGAGGAGGAGAAAACATGGCTGAGACGACGCCGCATAGCTTCGGAGGTTCGATGGGACTTTCTTCGATGTCCCTGTCGAAGGGCTTCGTGACCATCGTCGCCTCGACGCTGGCGCTCATCCTCCTTTGCATCATCTTCGCACCCTCGGCGGTCACCGCCGGGTCGCTGATGGGCAGCCTGCCTTTCGCGGCGGTGCTTGGCATCGTCGGGCTCGGCCAGATGCTGGTGGTGCAGCAGGGCGGCTTCGATCTGTCGGTGCCGGGCTCGGTATCTCTCGCGGTGGTGATCGCGACCCACATGCCCAACGGTCAGGATGCGGGGCTTCTGCCCGCCCTGGTCATCGCGGTCGGCTTCGCGCTCGCCGCGGGGGTGCTCAACGGTATCATGGTCGCCTATTTCCGCCTGAACGCGATCGTCGCGACCATCGGGATGAACGCGCTTCTGTTCTCGGCGGTCTTCGCGATCTCGGGCGGCGTGCCGCGGATCACGACGAACCTTCTGGCCCATATCGCGGGCGGTCAGACCCTGGGGATTCCCCATTCGGTGCTGTTCGCCCTCGCCATTCTGGCCCTCGTGTCCTTCGGCCTGAAAAAGACGGTAGCTGGCCGTCGCTTCGAGGCGATCGGGGCCAACCCGAAGGCGGCCCGCGCGGCGGGGCTCAGCGTCAAACCCTATCAGGCGATGGCCTATGTGGCGGCGCAGATCCTTTACTGCACCGCGGGCATCCTGATCGCAGGCATCACCCGCGAACCCACGGCATTTCAAGGCAACAGCCTGCTTCTGCCCTCGGTCGCCGTCGTGGTGCTGGCAGGGACCTCGCTTCTGGGAGGGCGCGGCTTTCCGATCTCGGTCGTGATCGCCGCCTTCTTTCTCAATCAGCTCAGCCAATTCGCTCTGTCGATCGGTGTGCCTTACTCGGCGCAGACCATCGTGCAGGCGCTCGCTCTTGTATTCGGCATCGGGGTCTACTCGATCGAATGGACGAACCGTTTCAAGAAAGAACAGACAAGTTCTACAGAGGAGGAGAACCATGAAACTGTCTAACCTGAAAGGATGCGCTGCCTATATGGCGCTGGGGCTTGGAATTGCCCTTTCGGCCTCGGCAGCCAGCGCAGAGGACGCACCCTCCTGGTGCGGCCCGAACAAAGCCTCGCTGGCGCTGCTCGACGGTTTCGGGGGCAATAGCTGGCGTCTGGTGACGACCGCTTCGGGCAAGGAGGAAGCCGCGAAGTGTCCGAGCATCACCGACTACTACTATGCCGACGGTCAGGGCGATACGCAGAAGGCGATCTCCGACATCAACTCGATGGCGGCGCGCGGTGTCGATGCGATGGTCGTCTTCGGCGATGCGGGCCCCGCGATCCTGCCCGCGTTGACCAAAGCCTATCGCTCCGGCGCGGTCGTCGTGCCCTACCGCGTGAATGTTGGCGGGGAAGCCGGCAAGAACTACACCCGCTTCGTCGGTGCCGACTTCGTCTATGACGGCGAAAGCTGGGGCAAGTGGATCAAGGAGAACTTTCCGGACGGCGCGAACATCCTGTTCCTGTCGGGCCCGGCGGGCAACAGCCAGGGTCTGGACGAGCTCAAGGGGATGAAGAACATCCTCGACGACAGCTACAAGTTCCTGAACCCGGACCCCTTCGCGGTGACCAACTGGGATCCGTCGCTGACGCAGCAGGTGCTGTCGGCCGCCATCGCGCAGCATGACAATATCGACGTCATCGTCTCCGACTTCGGGCCGTCGCTCGTGGGCGCTCTGCCGGTGTTTGCGAACTTCGATCGCTCGATCCCGGCGCTCGCGACCTCGGACGGCAACTCGCTCGGCTGCTTCTGGGAGAAGGCCCACGCGGACAACCCCGATTTCAAGCTCTTCACGGTCGCGACCGGCAACGACAACGTTCGTCTCGCCGTGCAATGGGCGATCGCGGAAGCGACCGGTGGCACCCCGCCGTCGGAGGAAATCTTCAAGGCTCCGAACTTCGAGGACTCGACCGATGGGGATCCGAACCCCGTCCAGTGTCGCTCGGATCTGCCCGGCGCGATCTATCTCTCTGCTCAGCTTTCGGGTGACGAGCAGGCGAAGGCCGTCGGTCAGTAACCTCCCCCTGTCTCCGGGCGGCGCGATCCGCCCGGAGACTGCCGCGCCAACCCCCTCAGATCGGCGGAACTAAACGGATGATAGCATTGGCTGAAATCGAACCGATGGAGAAGGCGGACGGACTCCGCGAAACGTCAACGGGCACCCCCGTGATCCGCTTGCGCGGCGTGTCCAAATCCTTCGGGGCGGTCCGCGCCCTGAGCGACGTGAGCGTCGACATTCACGCGGGCGAAGTGCATGCGGTCCTAGGCGAGAACGGGGCCGGGAAATCGACCCTGATGAACCTGATCACAGGCGTGCTGCAGCCCAGCACCGGCCGGATCGAATTCGACGGGCGGGACGTGATGCCGCTCTCGCCGGAAAGCTCGTCGGCGCTTGGCGTCGCGATCTCCTATCAGCACCCGGCGATCCTGCCCGACATGACGGTGCTCGAGAACCTGCAGGTTTCTCTGCCTGCCTCTGTTTTCCAGGGCGACCGCAAGGACCGCGTCGGCCAGCGTCTGCTGGAAGAGGTCGGCCTCGAGGTGCCGCTGAACGCGCGTGTCGATACGCTGACCATCGCGCAGAAACACCTGCTGGAGCTCGCGAAAGCGCTCGCCGTTCAGCCCCGTGTGCTTATTTTGGATGAACCGACGGCCGCGCTCGATCAGGACGCGACGGATATGCTTTTCGCGAAGGTTCGGGCGCTGAAGGCCTCCGGCACCGCCGTCATCTATATCACCCACCGTCTGGCCGAGTTGCGT
The DNA here is from genome assembly GCF_002020115.1 of Thioclava sp. DLFJ5-1. Classification (NCBI taxonomy): domain Bacteria; kingdom Pseudomonadati; phylum Pseudomonadota; class Alphaproteobacteria; order Rhodobacterales; family Paracoccaceae; genus Thioclava; species Thioclava sp. DLFJ5-1. The sequence continues at coordinate 86,387 of NZ_MPZU01000007.1, forward strand.
CAGATCGCGGATCGCGTGACCGTGCTGCGCGATGGACGTCACCGGGGCAGCGCGCCTGCGAGCGAGATCAGCAATTCCCAACTTCTGGATCTGATCGTCGGCCGCCGTCTTGCCTCTGCCTTCCCGCCGAAATGCGCCGACGCCAATCCCCCGATCAATTTCGAGGTCGAAGGCCTCAGCGGGCGCAAATTCTCGGACGTGGCCTTCGCCTTCGGGCGCGGCCAGATCATCGGCGTCGCCGGTGTCGAGGGCAACGGCCAGTCCGATCTGATGCGCGCCTTGGTCGGCCTTCAGCCCTATCGCGGCGCGATCAAGCTCCACGGTCGCACCCTCTCGCCGAAAGAGCTGAAACACGCGGCGGCCTTCATGCCGTCGGATCGCCATACCGAAGGCCTCGCCGCGGATCTGACGATCCGCGAAAACGCGACCTTCGCCTCGCTCGACAAATATGCCTCGGGCGGCGTGCTGGATCGTAAGAAGGAAATGCAGAAGGTGCAGGAGGTCTTCTCCTCGCTCGCGGTGAAGGCCGCAGGCGTCGAGGCGAAGGTCTCCCAGCTTTCGGGCGGCAACCAGCAGAAGATCGTGATGTCCCGCGCGCTTCTGTCGGAGCCGGGCTTCATCGTGGCCGACGAACCCACGCAGGGCGTCGATGTCGGCGCGCGTTTCGAGATCTACCGGATCCTGCGGGAAGTCTCGGACGCGGGCACCCCGGTGATCGTCAACTCCTCGGATGCGGCGGAACTGGAAGGGCTGTGCGACATCGTTCTTGTCATGTCGCGGGGACGTATCGTCGAGACCCTGCGCGGTGACGACATCACCGAGGCCCGCATCGTCGGTGCTGCGGTCGAGGCCGACACGCATGCGCATCACGTCGATGAAGAGCATCAGGCGAAAGAGGGCTTCGGCGCGAAACTGCGCCATTTCGTGCAGACTGATAATGCGACCATCGTGCCGCTCGCGCTGGTGACGGTGCTGCTCGCGCTGTTCGTGAGCGCGCAGAACGAGAATTACCTGTCGTCCTTCAACGTCTCGAATATCCTGATCCTCGCGACCGCGCTCGGCTTCATCGCCTTGGGGCAGACCATCGCCTTGCTGATGGGGGGGATCGATTTGTCGGTCGGGCCGCTCGCCGGTTTCCTCGTGGTGATCGGATCTTTCTTCATCAACGATGGCAGCCCGGCCCCGACGATGGCGCTCGGTTTCGCGCTGATGTTCGGCGCGGCGATCGTCGTCGGATTGATCAACGGCGTGCTGATCCGGTTTGCCAACTTTACCCCCATCGCAGCCACACTGGCGATGTTCATCGGCTTGCAGGGCATGAGCTTCGTGCTGCGCGAGGGGCCGGGCGGCTACATCTCCTTCGACGTGATCGACACGCTCACCCGGAGCTTCGGCCCTGTGCCGGTCGCCTTCGTCGTGATGATTGCGATCGCCATCGCGATGGAGCTGGGCCTGCGCCGCAAGCGGGCGGGGTGGCAGCTTCGCGCAGTCGGCTCGCATGAGGAATCCGCGCGGCGCATCGGCGTGCGCACAGACCGGACCTTCGTGCTCGGCTACATCGCCGTGTCGCTGCTGACCGCGCTTGGGGCGATCATGCTGATGGCACAGATCGGCGTCGGCGACCCGGCGCAAGGCGTGAACTACACACTGGGCAGCATCACCGCGGTCGTGCTGGGCGGCACCAGCCTTCTCGGCGGGCGCGGCACCTTCATCGGCTCGCTGCTGGGCGCGGTGCTTCTGACCGAAGTGCTTAACGCCGTGTCCTTCCTCGGTCTGTCGCAGGCCTACCAATACGGCTTCCAAGGGGTGCTGATCCTCGTGGCGGCGCTCATCTACACGACCGCGCGTCGGCGTCGCGAGGAGTAACCTCGCGGCCCACGCTGGCTCAATTCAACGCCTCGTCTGTGCGAGGCGCAGGGAGGAACCATGCCTGAAGCGTTCATCTACACATCCACTCCGGGGCGCATCGTCTTTGGCTCCGGGACCCTGGCGAAAGTCGCCGAGGAGGTGGAGAGACTGGGCTGCGCCCGCGCGCTGATCCTGTCGACGCCGTTCCAGAAATCCGATGCCGAGGCGCTTGCGAACAAGCTCGGGGAGATGGCGCCCGGAACCTTCACCGAAGCCGCGATGCACACGCCGGTCGCCGTGACCGAGGCCGCGCTCGAGGTCTATAACCAGACCAAGGCCGATTGCGTCGTGGCGCTTGGCGGTGGCTCGACCATCGGTCTGGGCAAGGCCATCGCCTGGCGCAACGACGCACCGCAGGTGGTGATCGCGACGACCTATGCCGGTTCCGAGGTGACCGATATTCTCGGGCAGACCGAGAACGGGCAGAAGACGACCGTCCGTGATCCCAAGATCCGCCCGGAAACCGTGATCTACGATCCCGATCTGACGCTGGGCCTGCCGGTCGCGATGAGCGTTGCGAGCGGGTTGAACGCGATGGCCCACGCGGTCGAGGCGCTCTACGCGCCCGATGCGAACCCCGTCACCTCGCTGATGGCGGTCGAAGGTCTGCGTGCGCTGAAATCGGCGCTGCCGCGGATCGTCGAGACGCCGGAGGATCGCGATGCCCGGGCCGATGCGCTCTACGGGTCGTGGCTCTGCGGCACCGTGCTGGGCGCGGTCGCCATGTCGCTGCATCACAAGCTTTGCCACACGCTCGGCGGCGGGTTCGACATGCCCCACGCGGAGACCCACGCGATCCTGCTGCCGCATACCGCCGCCTATAACGCCGAGGCCGCGTCGGCGCAGCTCGCCCGAGCGACCGAGCTGTTCGGCGGCGATCTGGGCGGCGGACTCTACGACTTCGCGCGCTCCGTCGGCGCCCCGCTCGCGCTGGCCGACTTTGACCTCAGGGAAAGCGATCTGGCGCGCGCCGCCGATATGGCCGTGCAGAACCCTTACAAGAACCCGCGCGACGTCACGCGCGACGGCATTCTCGACCTGCTGACCCGCGCCCATGCCGGGCAACGCCCCGTCACGACCTGATAGGAATGAATGACATGACCCAAGAGCCGAAGATCGCCTATTTCACCGAGGACGCCTCGGTCGAAACCGTCAACGCCCGGGTTTCGGAGAGCACCGATGCGCGCCTCCAGACCGTGATGGCAAGCCTCGTCCGTCACCTGCATGCCTTCGTCAAGGACGTCGAGCTGACCCAAGCCGAGTGGGACATCGCGATCGATTTCCTCACCAAGACCGGCCAGATTTGCGACGAGTACCGGCAGGAGTTCATCCTGCTTTCCGACGTGCTGGGCGTCTCGATGCTGGTCGATGCGATCAACAACCGGCGCCCGACCGGGGCGACCGAGAACACGGTGCTCGGCCCCTTCCATGTCGACGGCGTGCCGGAATACGAGATGGGCGCGAACATTACCCAGGCTGGCGGGCGCGAGACCTGCCGCTTCTATGGCACCGTCACCGATCTCGACGGCAATCCGGTCGAAGGCGCGCGGATCGACGTCTGGTCGGACAGCGAGGACGGCTTCTACGACGTCCAGCAGCCCGACATCCAACCGCGCAACAACAATCGCGGCGTGTTCACCACGGGGCCAGACGGGCGCTACTGGTTCGAGGGGATCAAGCCGGTTTCCTACCCGATCCCCGATGACGGTCCGGTGGGCAAGATGCTGGGCAAGCTCGGGCGTCACCCGTATCGCCCGGCGCATATGCATTTCATCGTCAGCGCCGAGGGCTTCGATCCGGTGACGACCCATACCTTCGTTGCGGGCGACAAATACCTGACCTCGGATGCGGTGTTCGGCGTCAAGGAATCCCTGATCGCCGAGTTCACCCCGGTCGAGAATGGCGAGACGCTGTGGGAGTCCAATTACGACTTCGTGCTGCATCGGACCGAGTGAGCGGGGAGGCTATCATGTCGGACAAAGACGAGATGGGAGGCGTCGTCGTCACGGGGGCCGCACGGGGCATCGGCCTCGAAATCGCGCGGCGCGCCGCGGCGGCTGGATATGGCGTGGTGATCGCGGATCTCGATGCCGCGGCAGGCGAGGCGGCAGCGAAGGCCCTGACTGCCGAGGGCGGTCGCGCGATTTTTTGCAAGACCGACGTGACCGACCGGGCTGCCACCCGCGCGGCCATTGTCGCCTGCGAGGCGGAGTTCGGTTTTCTCCATGCCATCGTCAACAACGCAGGTTTCAACCGCCCGCAGCCGTTCCTCGAGACGACCGAGGAGAACTGGAACCAGATCATGACGGTCAACGGAATGGGCGTGATGATCGGCATTCAGGAGGCGGCGAAGGCGATGATCGCGGCCAAGCGGAAAGGCAAGATCATCAACACCGCCTCGATGGCCGGCCGCGCGGGCTACGGTGATTTCGCCCCATATTGCGCAAGCAAGGCCGCCGTCGTCAGCCTGACCCAGGCGGCTGCGCGCACCCTTGCCCCGCACGGGATCACCGCCAATGCCTTCGCGCCGGGCGTGGTGGAGACCGACCTCTGGACGGTGCTCGACAAGGATTTGATGGAAATGGGCGTCTCCTCCGAGCCGGGTGAGGCGCTCCGCAACTTCGCCGCCGGAATCCCGCTCGGCCGCACATCGACGCCCGCCGATGTCGCAGGAACGGTCGCGTTCCTGCTCTCGCCGGATTCCGACTACATGACCGGCCAATGCCTGCAGATCGACGGCGGGATGATCATGCAATGACCGCAACCGAGGAGATACGCCAGATGAAGAAGCAAACTCCTTTCCCTCGGATCGCCTTTATCGGGACCGGCGCGCAGGGCGCATCGGTCGCCGCCGATTTCGCGCTGGCGGGGCTCGACGTCACCTTCATCGACCAATGGCCCGCCCATGTCGAAGCGATGCGGGCGAACGGCCTGACGGTCAATATGCCGACCCGCCAGCTACACACGCCGGTCAAGGCGTTGCACCTGTGCGAGATCGCCGAAATCAAGGAGCCCTTCGATCTCGTCTTCATGGTGGTGAAGGCCTACGACACCCGCTGGGCGGCGGAGATGATCAAGCCGGTTCTGGCAGAAGACGGCTTCGTCGTGGGGCTGCAGAACGGCATGACCCACGAGGCGATCGCCGACATCGTCGGCGCGCATCGCACGATCGGCGCGGTTATTCAGATCGCGTCGAACATGTGGGAGCCGGGGATCACGACCCGCCAGAACGACAAGGACGAAAGCTGGTTTGCGCTCGGGGCGCTCGATCCCGAGCAACAGCCGCGGGTCCACGACGTCGCCGATATTCTGCGCCATTCCGGCACCGTTCAGGTGGTGGACGATATCCGCTCGGCGAAATGGATGAAACTGGTGGTGAATGCAGCCGAACTGATCCCCACGGCGATCATCGACACCGCGATGCGCGATAGCGTCCGCGACCCCGAGTTTCTCGAAGTGATGCGGCGCGCCGGTTATGAGGCAATGGAGGCAGCACTCGCTGACGGCGCCACCATCATGCCGATCATCGGGATGCCGCCGGTGATGAGTAACCACCCGGAACGCTATGTCGACGAGATCTTCGACGAGGTCGTTCGCACCTTCTCAAGGGACGACACGCTGACGACCTCGCTGCAGGATTGGCGCAAGGGCCGTCGCGCCGAGGTCGACGAGGTGAACGGGCTGGTGGTCGATTTCCTCGAGGCGCGTGGCAAGGCGGCGCCGATGAACCGCAAGGTCGTGGAGATGGCGAAGGAGATCGAGGCCGGCCGGCGCAGGCATCACCCCGACAACGCGCGCGAACTTGTAGCGCATTACCGGGGGCTGGCGCAGTAGGGACGTGTCTGCTCAGCTCGCAAACCCTTCGGCAGCTTGCATGAGGCTGCGCAGTCGTCAGTTGTCGATCGGATGCAAAGGTTGTGGTAAGTTCCGCCGATTATGCCTGAATTCGGATAAATTGCTTGGATGATGCCTCGCGCAAGGCGATAAGCGGAAGGAAATGGCAATAGATCGACGCGCGACGTGAAGATACATAAGTTCGATATCAGTGGACATCCCGGGGAGACCGTCGGTGACATCACCCATCGGCGCCTGCGCGGCGACATCGTGCATGGGCGGTTCAAACCGGGGCAGAAGCTGAAGCTCGATCTGCTGCGCAAGAAATACGATATCAGCGTGACGACGCTGCGCGAACTGCTCAGCAGCCTGACGAACGAAGGGCTCGTCACCGCTGAAGGACAACGCGGCTTCGAGGTGGCGCCGATCAGCAAGGCCGACCTGCGCGATCTGGCCGACCTGCGTCTGCTGCTCGAGACCCACGCTCTGCGCCAGTCCATCGCGAATGGCGACATCGAGTGGGAAGCGGGCGTCGTCTCTTCGCATTACAAACTGGAAACGATCGAGCGCGAGCTGATCGCGGGCGGCGACGGGCCGGTGCAACCCTGGGTGCGTCACGACTGGGACTTCCACTTCGCGATGATCGCGGCTTGTGACAGGCCGAACCTGATGCGCACGCATTCTTCGATCTTCGATCGCTTCATGCGCTATCACATGATCATTCTGGAATTCCGCGGCGAGAAGGCGAAGGAAGATCACATTCGCCTGCGCGACCTGACCTTGGCCCGCGATGCGGATGCGGCCGTAGAGCTGCTGATCTCCCATGTCGAAAGCGGCGTCGACCACATTCTGGCGACCGGTCGCGTTCCCTGAACCCTTCACACGACGGCGTCTGACAGTGGGGCAGCGGGTGGAGAAGAACACCCGCTCGTGATTTTGTCCGTCAAAAATAAAAATGTATGATATTTTTAAAGTTGACATATGAAATTTGAGATGCCGAATTGAATGAGCCGCTTTCGATGCGGCGAAAGGGAGGAACTATGACCAAATTGACTCGCCGCAGCGTGCTGGCGACAGGGGCCGCTGGTGCAGCCGCGACCCTGATGGCAGGCACTGCATTCGCTCAAGATCGCAAACGGCTCCGCCTGTCTTCGGTGGTGTCGAATAACGACATTCGCGCCAAGGCCTTCGCCCGCATTTCCGAGGATGTCGCCAAGGATTTCGACCTGCAGGTCTATAACCAGTCGACGCTCGTGCCGCAGGGGGGTGAACTGACCTCGATCCAGCGCGGGACGCTGGAAATGGGTCTCGTGGCGCCGCAGAAGCTGGCCGATCAGGTGCCGGAATGGTCGATCCTGACCGCCGCCTATGTGCTGCGCGATGCGGCCCATATGAAAGCCGTCTTCGACAGCGACGTGGGCAAGCAGCTGAACGACCTCGCAGCGCAGGCTGGGCTCCATGTCCTCGCGCCGGTCTATTTCGGCGCGCGTCAGGTCAACCTGAAGCCCGAGAAGAAGATCAACACGCCCGAGGATCTGAAGGGGATGACCCTGCGCATGCCGGGCGGCGACGCGTGGCAGTTCCTTGGCGAGGCGATCGGCGCCAGCCCGACGCCGCTGGCCTATTCGGAGGTCTACACCGCGCTCCAGACCGGGGCGATCGACGGACAGGACAACCCGCTGCCGAACGACTACAACATGAAGTTCTACGAGGTCACGAGCCAGATCGCGCTGACCAGCCACCTCGTCGGTTTCGACGTGCTTGGTATCTCCAAGAAGGTCTGGGACGATATGAGCGCCGATCAGCAAAAGCTGCTCAAGGACTCCGTGGACAAGGAAATCGCCGCCAGCACCGAGGAGCACCTCAAGCGCGAGCAGGAACTGGTGGACTTCTTCAAGGAACAGGGCCTCGAGGTCTACGAACCCGACCGCGCCGCCTTCCGGGACTACGCCCAGAAGAAGTATCTCGCCAGCGACTTCGCCAAGAGCTGGCCCGAGGGGATGCTCGAACAGATCAACGCGATCCAGGCCTGACCCCCGGATACACTGAGGGCGAGGGGCCGTGTCGGCCCTTCGCCCCTCGAAAGGCAAACCGATGCAAAACACGAGCCGCCGCTGGCGGAACGTAGCGCGCCGTCTGGCCGACGCCGTTCCGGCGCTGCTTCTGGCCGCCATGTTCCTGGCCTTCATCGTTCAGGTTTTCATGCGCTATGTGTTGAACCACCCCGTCGGCTGGACGGTCGAGCTCTGCGTCATAGCGTGGCTCTGGGTCGTGCTGTGGGGGCAATCCGTCTCGGCGCGCGAAGAAGACGAGATCCGCTTCGACATCATCTACGGCGCGGTCCGGCCCAAGGTGCGCCGCGTGTTCCGCATTCTGTTCTCGCTCTTCATCGTCGGTATCTATGCGGCCTCACTGCCGGATGTCCTCAGCTACATCTCCTTCATGAAGATCGAAAAGACGGCCTACATGAAGATCCCCTTCAGCTACGTCTTTTCCGTTTTCGCAATTTTCACGGCGGTCACAATCCTGCGCTACGGCTGGATCCTGATCAAAGAGCTGCGCGGTCAGGGCCCCGAAGATGACAATCCCGACCTGACGCATGTCGCGCGCAAGGATTTCTCCGAATGAGCTGGGAATTCACCCTCGCCGTGGCGGCCATTGTCGCCACCGCCATCGTCGGCCTGCCGATCGGGCATGCCATGCTGGGGGCCTCGATCCTCTATCTTCTGCTCGAACAACAAGACATGAGCATCGCCGCCGAGCAGGTCCTGCGCGGGCTCTACGGTTCCTACGTCCTGCTGGCGATCCCGCTGTTCATCTTCGCGGCGGACCTGATGAATATCGGCTCGCTCTCCGACCGGCTGCTGGATTTCTGCCGCGCACTGGTGGGGCGCTTCCGGGGCGGGCTGGGCCATGTCAACGTCGTGTCCTCGCTGATTTTCTCGGGCATGTCGGGCTCGGCCATCGCCGACGCGGTGGGGATCGGCAAGATCATCATCCAGCTGATGACCAAGGACGGGAAATATCCGCCCGCCTATGCCGGGGCCATCACCGCCGCTGCCGCGATTATCGGCCCGATCATTCCGCCCTCGATCCCGATGGTGCTCTATGCGCTCGTCTCCGACACCTCGATCGGATACCTCTTTCTCGGCGGCGTGGGGCCCGGTCTGATCCTCGCGCTTCTGCTGATGGTAATGAACGCCATTCAGGCACGCCGTCACGACTTCCCGGTGGAAGTGCCTGTGCCGGTGCGCGAGATGCCCCGCATCACGCTGCGCGCCGTGCCCGCATTGCTGATGCCGGTGATACTTCTGGTTGGCATCTATGGCGGCATCACCACGCCCACCGAGGCGGCCGCGCTCGCCGCGCTCTATGCCTTCCTGATCTCGACCTTCCTCTACCGCTCCGTCAGCCTGCGCGCGGCCTATGAGACCGTGTGCCAATCCGCGCGATCCACGGCGAGCGTGGGTATCCTGATCGCAGGGGCGCTGGCTTTCAACTACGTGGTCACCGTCGAGCAGATCCCGAACGAGATCCGCGGCGCATTGGGTGACATGCAGCTCGACCGCGTCACCTTCCTGCTTCTGGTCAACGTGCTCCTGCTGGTGCTCGGATGCCTGCTGGAAGCAAATGCGATCCTCCTCGTGATCGTGCCGATCCTGCTGCCGACCGCGGTCTCGCTCGGCGTGGACCCGGTGCATTTCGGGGTGGTCGTCGTGGTCAACACGATGATCGGGCTCGCAACGCCGCCCTACGGGTTGCTGCTCTTCGTGGTCAGCGGGATCACCAAATCCCCGATCGGCCAGACGATCCGGCATCTCGTTCCCTTCCTCATCATCATGATCGTCGGACTCGCGATCATCACTTTCGTGCCGGGCACCGTGCTGTGGCTGCCCCGGCTTTACGGTTACGGCGGCTGACAGGCCGCAAATCAGGAGACCTCACATGGCCCAGAAAGACCTTCCGATCCTGGTCATCAATGGCCCCAACCTGAACCTGCTCGGCACGCGTCAGCCCGAGATCTACGGGCACGACACGCTTGAGGATGCAGAGCGGTTGAGCCGCGATGCGGCCGCTGCGGCGGGGGTGGAAATCGACTTCCGCCAATCCAACCACGAGGGCGAAATCGTCGACTGGATCCAATGGGCCCGCACCAACGCCTGCGCCATCCTGATCAATCCGGCGGGCTTCACCTCTACCTCCATCGCGATCCTCGATTCCCTGCTGATCTTCGACGGGCCTATCTTCGAGGTTCACGTCTCGGCCCTGTTCCGGCGCGATGAATTCCGCCACCCTTCCTACGTCTCGAAAGCGGCGACGGCGAAGATCGAAGGCTTCGGCATCGCGGGCTACGGCTTCGCGATCACCCGGATCGCCCAGCTCGTGAAAGGCGCCAAGTGATGCCTGCCCCGGTAAGCCCTTCCGAGGTCGCGTCGGACGACGCGGTCATCCGGCTGGGTCTGATCGGCGACAATATCGCCGTCTCGCAGGCCCCGCGCCTGCACCGGCTGGCAGGGCTGCAGAACGGACGGAAGGTGACCTATGACCGGCTTGTCCCGCGCGAGCTTGGTACGGATCACGCGACGATCCTCGCCGACTGCGCCGCACAGGGCTATCGGGGGCTCAACATCACCTATCCCTACAAGGAGAAGGTGGCGGCGCTGGTTCGGATCTCCGACCCGATGGTCCGACGGCTGGGCGCGGTGAATACCGTCCTCTTCGAACCCGGCGGACCTGAGGGCCACAACACCGATCACTCCGGCTTCATCTCCGCCTACCGCGCCGCGCGGGGGAGCACTCCGCCCGGAGCCACCCTGCTTATCGGCACCGGTGGCGTCGGGCGGGCCATCGCCTTCGCGCTGGTTGCGCTCGACGCCTCAGAAATCCGCCTCGCGGACCACGACATCAAGAAGGCCGAGGTTCTCGCGTCGGAACTGGAAGCGGCGAGACCGGGACTTCGCGTCACCGTGGGGCGAGACGCCGCCGAAATGTCCGAAGGCGCCGAAGGTCTCATCAACGCGACCCCGGTCGGCATGACCGGCCATCCGGGCTCGCCACTTGAGGCATCCGCAATCACCGGCGCATGGGCCTTCGACGCCGTCTACACACCGGTCGAGACCGAGTTCCTCACCACAGCACAGGCGGCGGGCCTGCAGGTCATCTCGGGTTACGAGCTGTTCATCTGGCAGGGCGTCGATGCGTGGAAGCTCTTCACGGGTCTGCCGCTCGACGTCGCCCGCTTGCGCAGCGATCTCGCGAAAACCGACCCGGCCACATCCTGAAAGGAGGCCTCCCATGAAAACCGCCATCGCCACTGTCTCGATCTCGGGGACGTTGCAGGAAAAGCTGGAGGCGATCTCTGCTGCGGGCTTCGACGGGATCGAGATTTTCGAGCAGGATTTCATCGCCCATGACGGCGGGCCGCGCGAAGTCGGCCAGATGGTCCGCGATCACGGGCTGGAGATCTTCCTCTTCCAACCCTTCCGCGACTTCGAGGGTCTGCCGGAGCCATTACGCCACCGCGCTTTGAGACGCGCCGAGCACAAATTCGAGCTCATGCGCGAACTCGGCACCCGCGACATGCTGGTCTGTTCCTCGGTTCATGCCGAGGCGCTTGGCGGGATCGATCGGATGGCAGATGATTTCGCCGCCTTGGGCGAGCTTGCCGCAGGCTACGACATTCGCGTCGGGTTCGAGGCGCTCGCTTGGGGGCGCCATGTCTGGGACCACCGCGATGCGTGGGAAGTGGTGCGCCGGGCCGATCATCCCAATGTCGGGCTGATCCTCGACAGCTTCCATACGCTCGCCCGCAAGATCGACCCGAATACGATACGGCGGATCCCGGGAGACAAGATTTTCTACGTCCAGCTTGCCGATGCTCCGGCGATCGACATGGACTTGCTCTACTGGTCGCGCCACTTCCGCAACATGCCGGGCGAAGGCGATCTGGACGTCACCGGCTTCATGCGCGCCGTGATGGCCACCGGCTATGACGGACCGGCGAGCCTCGAGATTTTCAACGACCAGTTCCGCGGCGGACCGACGCGAACCATCGCACGCGACGGCTACCGCTCGCTCGTGGCGCTGATGGATGACGTTCGCCGCACCGAGCCCGGTCTGGAAGACAAGATCGACGAAATTCCTGCGCGCGTCGCCGTGGACGGGGTCGAGTTCATCGAGTTCGCGGCGCAGGGCACGGAGGCGGAGGCGCTGAAGACGTTGCTCACGACCCTCGGCTTCCGCATGTCGGGGCGGCATCGCAACAAGATGCTGGAAGTCTGGCGTCAGGGCGATATCCGCATTCTCATCAATTCCGAGACCACGGGCTTTGCTGCCTCGACTTGGACCGCGCGCGGCACCAATGTTTGCGACATCGGCCTCAAAGTCGCGGAGGCGGCCTCGACGGTCACGCGTGCGCGAGCGCTCGGCGCCGATACCTTCTCGCAGCCGGTCGGACCTGGCGAGCTGGACATCCCCGCGATCCGTGGGCTTGGGGGCTCGGTGCTGCATTTCGTGGATGCCTCGAGCGGTCTCAGCGAAGTCTGGGACGTCGAGTTCGAGCCTGCAGAAGACATGTCGAACCGAGACGCTGGCCTGACCTCCATCGATCATGTGGCGCAGACGATGGAATATGACGAGATGCTCAGCTGGGCGCTTTTCTACACGACGCTGTTCGACATGCAGAAAGCCCCGATGGTCGACGTGATCGACCCGGACGGGCTCGTTCGCAGCCAAGCCATCGCATCGCGCGCGCGCCCGGATGGAAAGGGCCTGCAGGTTACGCTCAACGGAGCCGAGACGCATCGCACCCTCGCGGGCGATTTCCTGACGCATGGCTTCGGCGCGTCTGTGCAGCATGTGGCCCTGAGAACCGAAGACATGCTGCAGACCGCCGCCGCGCTGGCCGATCTGGGCTTCGATCCGCTGCCGATGCCGGCCAACTACTATGCCGATCTCGAAGCGCGCTTCGACCTGTCGCCGGAATTTCTGGAGCGGTTGCGTTCGGCCAACATTCTCTATGACGAGGATGCGCATGGCGCCTTTCTTCAGCTTTACTCGCGGCCCTTCGCAGGGGGCATGTTCTTCGAAATCCTCGAAAGGCGGGGCGGCTACGAGGGGTTCGGGGCGGCGAACGCCCCGTTCCGGATCGCCGCGCAGAAGCGGTTTGGCCGCGTGAAGGGAATGCCCGATCTCTGAGTGACGGCGACTCGGCGAAATGTCCCCAAGTGTCTTGGCGACGGGAGCAGGGAGATGCCGAACTCGGCTTGCCGCTGATCCTCCATTCTCCCGCGTACTGTCCGTTCCCCCGTTTCGCAGTGAAATGGCGGCATGCTCAGTCTCTGGTGTGATTATCACCAGAAATCAGTCTCTTACGATTTCGAGGGAGCTTGGAGCGGGTAGCGGGAATCGAACCCGCGCGTTCAGCTTGGGAAGCTGACAGGCTACCATTACATCATACCCGCATGGTGCGAGCGCAGAGGTATTCCAGCCGAAAGCCACGGTCAAGAGGGATCGCGCCCGTCCTCGGGCCCGCTCACAAAAAAGCGCCCGGCGAGGAGGACCTCACCGGACGCCAGGCGCCGCGCGGAAATTAGGGAGACGAGGCGCGGGGTCGATTTACATCTTCGGCTGAAGCACGGTGTCGATCACGTGGACCATGCCATTCTTCTGCTTCACGTCGGCGGTCTGAACCGTCGCGACATCGCCTTTCGGGTCCTTCAGCATCACCATGCCGTCCTTGACCATTGCGGTCAGATCACAGCCGCCGAGCGTCTTGATCGTGGCCATGCCGTTGCCCTTCTGAACGGTCGCCATGATGTTCTCGGCGGTGATCACGCCCTTGGCGACGTGGCAGGTCAGGATATGCGTCAGCATTTCCTTGTTCTCGGGCTTCACCAGCGTCTCGACGGTGCCCGCGGGCAGCTTGTCGAAGGCCGCGTTGGTCGGTGCGAAGACGGTGAACGGGCCGGGGCCTGCCAGCGTGTCGACGAGGCCCGCCGCTTTCACCGCGGCGACCAGCGTGGTGAGGTTCGGAGCGGCCGAAGCGTTCGCCGCGATCGGCTTGCTCTCATACATTTTCGCGCCACCGACCATCGGGTTTGCCAGCGCGGGCAGGGCGAGGCCCAGCGTTGCAGCTGCGGTGAGCGATGCGGCGAATGCACGGAATTTCATAGACATAAGGATTTTCCTCCCTGTTAAACGACGGTTGTCCCCGCCAAAGCACAAGGGTTACGGCGCGCTGGGGGCGCGCCGATCACTTATGTCTCATCACGAAATCGTGTGCAGCCTGATCCGGCCTGAAATCGGAGGTCTCGCAGCGCCCCGAGGCGAGGCCTGAAGGCCTGCCTCAGCCGCGCCGGCGACGCCTGCGCCCGCCATCCTCGCCGGACCCGCCGGTGTTGAAGCTGACCTCCGGAAGCGGTGCGATCTTGCGCAGCTCGGGGAAGGGGGCGGTGGCGTGCGGCAGCGCGTTCGCGGCCACGAAATGCTCCTGGAAGCGCGGCTCGATCGCGGTCTCGACCTTGGTGATCTGATGCACCTGCGCCTCGATCTCGCGCCGCGCCTTCACCGAGCACAGTGCCATATGCGCCCCGGTGCCTGCCGCGTTGCCCGCCGAGGTGACGTGACCCAGCGGCGCATCCGGGATCATCCCCAGCACCATCGCGTGCTTGGGAGAGATATGCGCGCCGAACGCGCCCGCGAGCACCACGCGGTCGACCGTGTCCACCCCCATCTCGTCCATCAAGAGGCGCGCGCCCGCATAGAGCGCGGATTTCGCCAGCTGGATCGCGCGGATGTCGCCTTGGGTGACGGTGATGCGCGGGCCTTCCTCGCCGCCGTCATAGATCACGTATTCATGGGTGCGCCCGTTCGGCTCGCAGCGCGGCGTGCCGACCTGCTCGGCCGAGCCGATCAGCCCTGACGTGTCCACGATACCGGCCATCCGCATCTCGGCCACAGCCTCGATGATCCCCGAGCCGCAGATGCCGGTGATCCGGGGCGTGCCAAATTCGGGATCGGTCGACCAGTGGTCGTTTCCGATGATCTTGAAGCGCGGTTCCTTGGTCTCGGGGTCGATCTCGATCCGCTCAATCGCCCCCGGCGCGGCGCGCTGGCCGCTGGAGATCTGCGCGCCCTCGAAGGCGGGGCCGGTGGGTGAAGAACAGGCCAGAACCCGTTGTTTATTCCCGAGAAGTATCTCGGCATTGGTGCCGACATCGACGATCAGCGACAGGTCGTCGCGCTTCTGCGGAGCCTCCGACAGCGCCACCGCCGCCGCATCCGCGCCGACATGGCCCGCGATGAGCGGCAGGATATAGGCGCGCGCGCCAGCGCTGGCCTCGATGCCGATCTCGCGCGCCGCGAATTCAAGGCTCTCCGAGGTCGCCAGTGCGAAGGGCGCCTGACCCAACTCCACCGGATCGATCCCCAGCAGCAGGTGGTGCATCACCGGGTTGCAGACGACGACGGCCTCGACGATCTCGCCCGTCTCGACCTTCGCCTCGCCCGCCAGCTGCCGCGCCAGATCGCCCATCGCGTCACGCACGGCATTGGTCATTTCCTGATCGCCGCCGGGGTTCATCATCACGTAGGAGACCCGGCTCATCAGGTCTTCGCCGAAACGGATCTGCGGATTCATCACGCCGGCGCTCGCCAGCACCCGCCCGTCATCGAGCGCGACCAGATGCCCCGCGATGGTGGTCGAGCCGAGGTCGATCGCCAGCCCATATAGCGGCACCTCGCGCACGCCGGGGAAGATGCCGGTCACGCGCGGCCCGTCGCCCGCATCGTGGATCGCGACCGTAACTTTCCAATCGGCCTTGCGCAGCGCGGGCTGCAGCATCCGAAGCACATCAAGATCGGCGCGCACGCCCTTGATCTGCCATTGCTTTTCCAGCGCCTGTGAGAGCTGCTGCAGGTCGCCCTCGGGGCGGTGCATATCCGGCTCGGCGACTTCGACATAGACGGGCCGCGTCGCCGGATCCATCTCCATCACGCGCTCGGAGGCTGCCTTGCGCACGACCTGTTTGTGGACCTGACTTTCGGGCGGCACGTCGATCACGACGTCGTCGAGGATCTCGGCCTGACAGCCCAGACGCCGCCCCGGTTTCAGCCCGCGAATCCGGTCATAGCGTTCCTCGACCGCGTTGAGCGGGCTGACCGCGTCCGGCTCCACATGCAGGCCGAGTTTCGGGTAATCCCCGAAGGAGGGCGTGCATTGGCATTTCGAGCACACGCCGCGCCCGCCGCAGACGGAATCGAGATCGACCCCCAGCTTGCGCGCCGCCGCGAGCACCCTCGTGCCACGCGCCACGCGCCCCCGCTTTCCAGAGGGGGTAAAGATCACCTGCACGTCGTCGGCCATATCGCGCTCCCGTTTTCCTTGCCCCCGTTCTAGGGCCCAAGCCGGGCAGAGCAAAGCCCGCAACCGACGCGCGTGGATGAGAAATCGTCATCATCATCATGCAAGCGGTGCGCGCCGCCCATTGCTCTCCCCAGCGCCGCGTTCTATCTAATCGGGCCATGAAGATACTCTTTCTTGGCGATGTGATGGGCCGCGCGGGCCGCGCCGCGATCACCGAAACCCTGCCGAAACTTCGCGAGGAGTGGCGCCTCGATTTCGTCGTGGTTAATGGCGAGAACGCCTCGGGCGGCATGGGGCTGACCGGCGATCACGCGAAGCTTCTGCTGGATGCGGGCGCGGATGTGGTGACGCTGGGCGATCACGCCTTCGATCAGAAGGACATGCTGCGCTTCATCGAGAGCGAGCCGCGCATCATCCGCCCCGTGAACTACGCCAAGGAAGCGCCGGGCAAGGGCGCGCGGGTGTTTCAGGACCGGCGCGGGCGCAAGGTGCTGGTGGCGCAGGTGCTGGGCAATGTGTTCATGAAGCGCGCCTTCGACGATCCCTTCTCGGCCATCGAGGCGGAACTGAAACGCTACCCGCTGGGCGGGGCGGTGCAGGCGGCGCTGGTGGATGTGCATTGCGAGGCGACGTCGGAGAAGATGGCGATGGGCCATTGGTGCGACGGGCGTGCAAGTGTCGTCGTGGGCACCCATACACATGTGCCCACCGGCGATGCGCAGATTCTCGAGAAGGGCACGGCTTACCTCAGCGATGCGGGCATGTGCGGCGATTACGATTCCGTCATCGGCATGGCGAAGGCCGAACCGATGCGCCGTTTCGTGACCGGCATGTCGAAGGAACGCTTCTCGCCCGCCCGCGGTCCGGTGACGCTCTGCGGTTTTTATGTCGAGACCGACGACAAGACCGGGCGCGCGACCCGCTGCGAAGCGGTGCGCACCGGCGGCAGGCTCGCACAATCGGTGCCAATCTGAGCGTCGTTCGCGTCCCGAGTTGCCCGAACCTCATGCCGTTACGTGGAAATTTCCTCTGCCGCGGGCAGAGCGCGCTTGCTCGTGCAACACGTGTCGATAGTATCGGGCCGATGCGCTTACGCGAGAGCCTGACATGATCCAACTGCCCTTCACCGGCACCGAGACCGCCGTCGCGGCCCTTCTCGTCGTGGGGTGGATGTTCGTCATGTTCGTCCGCGAGACATGGCCGCCAGAGGTCACCGCCATGGCGGGCGCGGCCCTGATGCTGATCTTCGGATTCGTGCCCTACGAGAACGCGGCCGCGATTCTGTCGAATCCGGCGCCCTGGACCATCGCCTTCATGTTCCTGATCGTCGGCGCCCTGGTGCGCACCGGCGCGCTCGACGCGATGACGCGCTATGCGGAATCGCGGATCGACCAGAACCCGAAGCTGACCGTGCTCCTGATGTTCGGGGTCACGATGTTCGCAAGCGCCGTGATGAACAACACGCCGGTCGTCGCAGTGATGATCCCGGTCTTCATTCAGGTCGCGCGCAAGCTGAACCTCTCGCCGTCGCGGCTCTTGATGCCGCTGAGCTATGTCACGGTGATGGGCGGCATGATCACCCTGATCGGTACCTCGACCAACATTCTCGTCGATGGCGTCGTGCGGGGGCGGGGGATGGAGCCCTTCACGATCTTCGAGATCGCGCCTCTGGGCTTCGCGATCTGTCTCGTCGGCGGGACCTTCCTCGCGATCTTCGCGCCGAAACTGATCCCTGAGCGGCAATCGCTCTCCTTCATGCTCGGCGACCGTCCGAAGATGAAATATTTCACCGAGGTCGCGATCCCGGAGGAAAGCGGGCTGATCGGCGAGTCGGTGTTGGAGACCGATACGTTCAAGCGCGAGGGCGTGCGGGTGATCGACGTGCTGCGCGGCGATGCGTCGCTGCGCCGCGATCTCGCCTCGGTCGAGCTGATGGCGGGCGACCGCGTGGTTCTGCGCTCCGAGATGGAAGAGCTTCTGGGGATGCAGAAGAACCGCGACCTGCGCATGGTCGACAAGCTGTCCTCGGTGCAGACCGAGACGGTGGAGGTACTGATCTCGCCCGGTTGCCGGATGATCGGGCAGCGTCTGGGCGATATGCGCCTGCGCCGCCGCTATGGTGTCTACACGCTCGCCGCGCACCGCCGGAACCAGAATATCGGTCGCCAGCTCGACGATCTGATCGTGGTGGTGGGCGATACGCTTTTGCTCGAAGGCGCGCCCGAGGATATCGCGCGTCTGGCCGCCGATATGGACCTCGTGGACGTCTCGAAACCGCAGGCGCGCGCCTATCGCCGCTCGCATCTGCCGCTTGCCATGGGCGCGCTCGGCGCGGTGGTAATCTTCGCAGCCCTTGGTGTGGCCCCGATCCTTGCGCTGGCGATGGTGGCGGTGGCGGGCATCCTCGTGACCCGCTGCATCGACACCGACGAGGCCTTCACCTTCATCGAGGGCCGCCTGCTTGCGCTGATCTTTGCGATGCTCGTGGTCGGCGCGGGGCTGGAGCATTCCGGCGCGGTCCAGCTGATCGTCTCGGGCGTGGCGCCCTTCCTGAAGATGCTGCCGCCGCAACTCGCGCTGATCGTGGTCTATTTCCTCGGTCTCGTCATGACCGAATTGCTGTCGAACAACGCGGTGGCGGTGATCTACACCCCGATCGCGATCTCGCTGGCTGCTGCCCTCGGACTCGATCCGCGGCCCTTCGCGGTGGCGGTGATGTTCTCGGCCTCGGTGGCCTTCGCGACCCCGATCGGGTATCAGACTCACATGATGATCTATGGCCCCGGTGGCTATAAGTTCACCGATTTCCTGCGCGTCGGCATCCCGATGGATATCGTGACCGGGTTGACCGCCTGCCTGCTGATCCCGCTGATCTGGCCCTTCTGAGGAGGTTCCCACATGCGCTTTGCCGCCCGTCTCGCCGCCCTGTCGCTTCTCGCACCGCTCGCGCTCGCCGCCTGTGTGCCGGGGCAGGGCACCCGCGCGCCCTCCTGGCCCGACCGGGTGACCTTTCAGGGCACGGTGATGCGTGTCTCCTTCATCGACGGCACGGTCTGCCGCGCCAATATCTCGGGCCAGTATACCGGCGATCTGGCCGGGTGCCCGCATCCGATGCGCTATCAGGTGACCCGGTTCGAGCCGAGCTATCTCGGCGGCGTCGGGGTCGGCAATATCTTCCAGCCCTATGCCGAGGTCACGCTGAAGGACGCGCAAGGCCGCCGCTGGAGCTTCAAGACTCCCGAGCCGATCCCCTCGCGCAGCCAGCCCGACGGGGTCCTCAAGCTGCCGCATTGATCGGCAATGGCGGGCGCCCGGCACCGCCCGCCACCCATCTATCTTGAATCATCCCCCCGTTGCGCACTATACGGGGTCGATTTCGCGACTATTCCGAACGGAGATACCCATGGCAGGCCACTCAAAATGGGCCAACATCCAGCACCGCAAGGGCAAGCAGGATGCGGCGCGCTCGAAGATGTTTTCCAAGCTCTCGAAGGAGATCACGGTCGCCGCCAAGATGGGCGACCCCGATCCCGAGAAGAACCCGCGCCTGCGCCTCGCCGTGAAAGCGGCCAAGTCCCAGTCGATGCCGAAAGACGTGATCGACCGCGCGATCAAGAAATCGCAAGCGGGCGACGGCGATGACTACACCGAGATCCGCTACGAGGGCTACGGCCCCGAGGGCATCGCGGTGATCGTCGAGGCGATGACCGACAACCTCAACCGCACCGCGTCGAACGTGCGCTCCACTTTCACGAAGAACGGCGGCAATCTGGGCACCACCGGCTCGGTGTCCTTCATGTTCGACCGAATGGGCGAGATCATCTATCCCGCCTCCGTGGGCGATGCCGAGACCGTGCTGATGGCCGCCATTGAGGCGGGTGCCGAAGACGTCGAGAGCGACGATGAAGGCCACTGGATCTACTGCGCGATGGAAGACCTCTCGGATGTCTCCGACGCGCTCGAGAAGGAACTGGGCGAGGCCGAGGAAGCCAAGCTGATCTGGAAGCCCCAGAACCGCACCGAGGTCGATCTGGAGACCGCGCAGAAGCTGATGAAGCTGATCGACACGCTCGAAGACGATGACGACGTGCAATCCGTCACCGCCAATTTCGACGTGCCCGAAGAGGTCGCAGCCCAGCTGTAAGGCGATATGCACCGAAAATTGATAAAAGCGCCCTCCGGGGCGCTTTTTGCGTCTCGAACGGCCTCAAACCGCCCGAATTCCGGCCCCCCGGTTTACATTCCGGGTCAGAACCCCCAGTTTGTCGCGTGACGCTCCGAGCACCCGCGTAACCCCGTGGCCTCGGCAAATTCATCTCCCCGCGAAAGGATATCACCATGACCCAAGCAAAGGCTGGCGACACCCTGCATCTTCATTACACCGGCAAGCTGGACGACGGCTCCGTCTTCGATAGCTCGGAAGGCCGCGACCCGCTGTCCTTCACGCTCGGCTCCGGCCAGATCATCCCCGGCCTCGACAAGGGCGTGACCGGCATGGAAGAGGGCGAAAAGCGCACCGTGCGCGTCGAGCCCGCAGAGGCCTATGGCGAGCATCACCCCGAGCGCATGCAGTCGGTCGATCGCGCGAACATCCCCGACGACATCCCGACCGAGCCGGGCACCCAGCTTCAGGTTCAGACCCAGGACGGTCAGACCGTGAACGTGACCGTCGCCGAGGCGAACGAGAAAGAACTCGTCCTCGACGCGAACCACCCGCTCGCCGGCAAGGCGCTGACCTTCGACGTGGAACTCGTCAAGATCGACGCGTAAGCCTGCGTTTGCTTCCAGAGCTTGAGAAGGCGCCCTCGTGGCGCCTTTTTTCATGCACGCGAGCGTGCGCCGCGTCGCAGGAGCCTGCTCAGGCCGCCAGTTCGTTTCGCGCTGCGGGGGCCGTGACCTTCCTGCGCATTGCGGGCCCGGCACAGCGCGAGCAGGTCCGCATCGCTGCTCTCCGGATCGGCCCCCAGATAGGCGGCAAGTTTCGTCCGCAGAACGGTGAGATCCGCGGTCTTGGTCACCTTCGTGTGGTCCGTGCGCAGGGTCATGTCGAAATCACCCCAACCGAAAAACTGCCAGATGGCCTGAAACTGCCGCTCCGGGTCTTCGGTCAGGTCTTCATAGGTGAGGTCGCAAACGGGCTGGTCGAGTTGCGCGAGAACCGCATCGAGATGGGCTTCGTCCTGATCGATCCGAAAGATTTCGTGGGCAAGGTCCGCCCCGGTGATCTCGTCGACCGGATCGCCGCTGCCGGATTTGTGGTTCGGCGTGCGTTGCGCCTCTCCGGCTTTCACATGGGCAACGCCGCTCTTTCGATGCACGAGACGCGAGACCGCCTGCGCGACGCGGTCGCTGCGAGAGATGCGCAGATAGGCGCTCGATCCGAAGATTTTTGCATAGGCGTCGATGAACTGTGCGTGAGCCGCCACCGGCTCCAAAGCCTCATAGGCCGGTTTGCCGAAAAAGGCTTCCGCGATCGGAGCAAGCTGGTTCGACATCACGTTGATCGCCGAGGTCCCGTTTTCGCCACGCCCCATTTCAGCCGCGGCGAAGAAATCCGCAGGCGTGATCTCATTGCGGGGTTTGCTGCGCATCAAAAGCAGGAAAAATTCGCCCGCTTTTCCCAAACCCGCGCGTTGCAGATAGTCGCAAAGCAGCGAACTGCCGGTCCTCTGGGTGGAGAAGACGAGCAGGCAAGCCGGTCTGTAGCTATCGTTGGGTGCCATTACTCACCTTTCAGTCCCGGGGCGTTTTCGCACCTGTATCATGGACGGTCTCGAGGCGCACGACCAGCCCGGTCCGGCGGGTTCGGCTTTCCGGCGTGCGATAGGGAACCAAACCCTCTGCGCCCCCCTTTCCCCACCGACGTGTCTCTGTTACGCGGCGCGCTCCATCCCAGTGACACCACCTGAATCCCGAGAGAAGGAGCCGCCATGCGCATTTCCGTCGACGTGCAGATGCAATACCAGTTCCCGCAGCCGAATACGGTCGCGCTGGTGCTCGAAGCGGCGCAGGCTCCGGGGCAGGAGATCGTCAACGCGTCGATGAATCTAGGGGATGCGAGCGTGGGCCGGATCGCGGGCGATTGCGGCGTGGGCGAGCGGATCTGGGCGCAGGTCGGCACGCAGATGACGCTGCATTATCAGGCGCTGATCGATATCACGCGTCCGGCGATCGACCTGACGCAGATGCGGGCGGCACAGCTCCACGAGCTGCCCGCCGAGGCCGCGCCCTATATCCGACCCTCGCGCTATGTGCAGTCGGACAAGTTCGTGTCCTTCGTGAGCAAGCGCTTCGGCGATCTGCAGGGCGGGGCGAAAGTCGCGGCAATCCGAGACTGGATCGAGAAGAACCTGTCTTACGTGCCCGGCGCGTCGGATAGCGACACCAACGTGCTCGAGACCTTCGCGGGCCGGGCAGGGGTCTGTCGCGACTACGCGCATCTATTCTGCGCGATGGTGCGCGCGGCGCAGATTCCGGCGCGGATGGCGTCCTCCTACGGGCCGGATGTGTGGCCGCAGGATTTCCACGCCGTGGCCGAGGTCTGGCTCGATGGCGCGTGGCATATGGTCGATGCGACCGGCATGTGCGGGGCCGAGAACATGGCGCTGGTCGCGGTGGGGCGCGATGCCTATGACGTGGCCTTCATGGAATCGCAGGCCCCCGCGATGCTGATCAACCAGAGCGTCTCGGTGATCCGGGTCTGAGCGCCTTTCCTCAGGGCTTCAGCGGATAGCGATCGGCCTCCTCGAAGGCGTCGATCACCTTCGTCCCCGCCTTGAGCCGTGCCGAATGTTCCGCGCCGGCGGGGATGTCGTAGCTGTCACCGGGGCGATAGACCCGGGTCTCGCCTGCGATGGTCAACTCCGCCTCGCCTTCGATCACCGTGCCCCACTGGGCCTTATGCGCATGGGGCGGCAGGTCGAAATCGGTGAGGAAGTGCAGGAACACCACCAGCCCTGCCTCCGAGCGGATCGCGTGGCTGCGCACCTGATCTTCGGGAAACGGCAGGTCGAGGGCGGGTAAGGCCTGAATGAAATCGGGTAGCTCCATGGGCGTCTCTCCTCCTGACGGGCCTACGGGACATGCGTCACTATGTGCGCCGCGCAGGCCGCGGGCAACGCGTGCGCTCAGACTGCCGGATCAGCCCTGTTACCGGCCCCTTACAACAACACCGCTTTCGCCGCCTGCCGCAGCGCTTTGGTCAGCGGCGCGAGCGGGGCTTTCAGCCGCCTTGCGCTTTGCCAGTAGAGCGGCACGTCGATCGGCGCGGGGCCCAGCCGTTCCAGCGCGCCGCTTTCCAGATGCGCGCGGACCAGAACCTCGGGGTTTAGCCCCCAGCCCATGCCGCGCAGACAGGCCTCCACGAAGCCTTCGGTCGAGCCGATACGATGCGCGCGCAGCCCCATCGGCATGCCCGCGATCATCGAGGCCCAGCGGTCCTGCAGCCGATCCTTGGCGTTGAACTGCAGGGCAGGGGCCGCGCGCAAGGAGTGCCGGTCGATCCGGTTCGGGAAATAGCGCGCGACGAAGTCCGGGCTCGCCGTCGCGATATAGCGCAGCCGCCCGAGGCTCACGCTGTCGCAGCCCGCAATCGGCCCCTCATCGGCGGTGATCGCGCCCGCGACCTCACCGCGGCGCAGCAGCCCCGCCGAATGGTCCTGATCGTCGATCACCAGATCGAAACGCACGCCCTCCACCTCGGCCAGCGCGGGCAGGACCCAAGTCGCGAGACTGTCCGCATTCACCGCGATGCGCAGAACCGGCGGGATCTCGGAGGGCGCAAGCTCGGTCTCTAGAAGCGCCACTTCGCGCAGATGGGCGATCAGCCGCGCCCCGTCCTCGGTCGCGCGGCAGGGCGTGGCGCGGATCACCAGAACCGCGCCCATGCGTTCCTCCAACTGGCGGACGCGTTGCGAGACGGCCGATTGCGACACGCCGAGCCGCGCGCTTGCGGCCTCGAAGCTTCCGGTCTCGATCACGGTGGCGAGCGCATCCAGCGCGGCATAGTCGAACATAAGTTTTACTTATACTGCTTCAGATTAATTAAGTTGAACTTATACGCGCGCCCCGGCACTGAGAAGCGTCTCTGAGAAGACTGGGGGTGAGGCGGATGGAATTGGTGGCATTCTGGGCAGGGTTGAAGCTGGGGCTCGGGCTGATCGTGGCGATCGGCGCGCAAAACGCTTTCGTGCTGCGTCAGGGGCTGCGGCGCGAGCATGTCTTCGCGGTGGCGCTGTTCTGCGCGCTTTCCGATGCGGTGCTGATCGCGCTTGGCGTGTCGGGCTTCGCCGCTGCCTCGACCGCGCTGCCATGGCTGCCGGAGACGCTGCGCTGGGGCGGTGTTGTCTTTCTCAGCTGGTATGCGATCCGCTCCGCTTTGGCGGCGATCCGGGGCGGCGAGCATCTCGACCCGAGCGCAGGCAGCGCGCCGTCCCTGCGCGCCGTGCTGGTGACGGTGGCCGCCTTCACCTGGGCGAACCCGCATGTCTGGCTCGATACGGTGGTGCTGCTGGGGGCGGTCTCGGCGCAGTTCGCGGGCGCGCGGATCAGCTTCGCCTCGGGCGCGATCGTGGCCTCCTTCCTCTTCTTCTTCGCGCTGGCCTATGGCGCGCGACTTCTGGCGCCGCTTTTCGCCAAGGAGAGCGCGTGGCGCGTGCTCGATGCGCTGATCGCGCTGCTGATGGGCTCGATCGCCTGGAAGCTCGCCGCGGGCGCATTATAACCGACACAAAGCCGCCCCTTGCGCGCGGTGCCGAACCAGCGTCCAAGAGGTGTCATGACCGCGCAAGACAGACCCAACAAACCGCTGATCGGCATCCTGTGGATGCTCGCCACCACCGCCTGTTTCGTGATGGTGAACATCATCGTTCACTGGCTGGGCGATCAGGTGCCCGCCGCGCAATCGGCCTTCGTGCGCTTCATGTGGGGGCTGATCTTCTTCGCGCCCGCGCTGGCCCGCATCCTGCGCCAGAATTTTCCGCCTCAGGTCTGGGCGCTGTTCGGGCTGCGCGGGGCGCTGCATGCGGTGGCGGTGGGGCTTTGGTTCTTCGCGATGAGCAATATCCCGATCGCCGATGTCACTGCGATCAACTACCTCAACCCGATCGTGGTGACGGTGGGCGGCGCGCTCCTGCTGGGCGAGGGGCTGGCATGGCGGCGCGTGACGGCGGTGGTCGTCGCGCTGATCGGCGCGCTGATCATCCTGCGCCCGGGGATGCGCGCGATCGAGCCGGGCCATCTCGCCCAGCTTGGCGCGGCGCTGTTCTTCGGCGGCGCCTATCTCGCCGCGAAGCGGCTGACCGATTACGTCCCCGCGGGCACGGTGGTCGCGATGATGACGCTGGTGGTGACGGTGGCGCTCGCCCCGGTGGCGATCTGGAAATGGGAGCCGATCACGCTGTCGGAGACGCTTTGGCTGGGCGCGGTGGCAGTGTTTGCGACGGGCGGGCATTACTGCATGACGCGGGCGTTTGCTGCGGCGCCTGTGACGGTGACGCAGCCGGTGATCTTCCTGCAACTGGTCTGGGCGGCGATTGCGGGCTGGTCGATTTTCGGCGAGCGCCCGGACCCTTACGTGATCCTAGGCGGTGCTATCATCATCGCCTCGGTCAGCTACATGACCTTCCGCGAGGCGCAGCTCAAACGCCGGGTGACGCCGCCTCCGCCCGCCACCAAGATCTGACAGCGCGGCGCTTTTCTGCAAATGTCGGATGCCTCCGGCGGGGATATTTGAGCCAAGCCGAAGGGGCGCGCGCGCCTTGGTTTCGGCTTGGTCAAAATACCCTCTGCGAAGCGTCCCTCAGCTCGCCTCGGCGCTGCGCTGGGGGTCGATAAGCCGCGTGATGACGCCCTCGCGGGTCACGACACGGCCATCGGTGAGCGGCACGGCGGGCTCGTAGCGCAGCCGCTCCATCACGTCGCGCACGGGCGCGTCGGCGGGCATCGGCTCGCCGGTGGCGTCGCCGGTGGGCGTACCAACGGGGTCGGCGATGTCCTCGGCGGTCAGCACGCCGAGCGGGTTCATATGGGCCACGAAATCGGCCACATAGCCATTGGCGGGCTTGGCGATGATGTCGCGCGCGGTGCCGCATTGCACGATCCGCCCGCCTTCCATCAGCGCGATCCGGTTGCCGATCTTGAAGGCCTCGTCGAGGTCGTGGCTGACGAAGATGATCGTGCGCTTGAGTTCGGTTTGCAGCTCCAGCAACTCGTCCTGCAGCTTGGTGCGGATCAGCGGGTCGAGCGCGGAGAAGGGCTCGTCCATCAGCAGGATCGGCGCGTCGGTGGCGAAGGCGCGGGCGAGGCCCACACGCTGCTGCATGCCGCCCGACAGCTCCGCCACCTGACGGTCGGCCCAGTCCGAGAGGCCCACCAGTTCCAGCTGCCTGTCGACCTTCTCGCGGCGTTCCGCCTTGCTCATGCCCGCGAGTTCGAGGCCGAGGCCCACATTCTCGCGCACGGTCCGCCAGGGCAGCAGGCCGAATTGCTGGAACACCATCGCGATCTTGGTCAGGCGCATCCGGCGCAGGGTGGCGGGGTCGGCATGGGTGACGTCGACGAGGCTCTCCCCGTCATGCACCTCGACCTGCCCGCGCACCACCGGGTTGAGCCCGTTCACCGCGCGCAGGAGCGTCGATTTGCCCGAGCCCGAGAGGCCCATCAGCACGAGGATCTCGCCTTCGGGCACCTCGACCGAGCAGTCATGCACGCCCAGCACCTGATCGGTGCGCTCCTGAATCTCGGGGCGCGAGAGCCCTTCGTCCATCATCGGCAGCGCCTCTTGCGGGCGATCGCCGAAGACGATGGAGACATTGTCGAATTTGACGGCCGTTTTGGCTTTGGTCTGGGTCATTTCGAACCTCCGCGGCGCAGCATGCGGTCAAGGATGATGGCGACGACGACGATCACGAAGCCGGACTCGAAGCCGAGCGCCGTGTTGACGGTGTTGAGCGCGCGCACGACCGGCACGCCAAGCCCGTCCGCGCCGACCAGCGCGGCTACCACGACCATCGACAGCGAGAGCATGATCGTCTGGTTCAGCCCCGCCATGATCTGCGGCGTGGCGTAGGGCAGTTCGACCTTCCACAGAAGCTGGCTCTTGGTCGCGCCGAAGGATTGGGCGGCCTCGGTCAGCGTGTCCGGCGTCGAGGAGACGCCCAGGTGGGTCAGGCGGATCGGCGCGGGCAGCACGAAGATCACGGTCGCGATCAGGCCCGGCACCATGCCGATGCCGAAGAAGACGATGGCCGGGATCAGGTAGACGAAGGCCGGCAGCGTCTGCATCAGGTCCAAGACCGGTTGCAGCACCGCGTAGAGGCGCGGGCGGTGGGCGGCGGCGATGCCGATCGGCACGCCGATCCCCATGCAGACCACGCAGGCGGCGATCACGAGGGTGAGGCTCTCGGTGGTTTCCTCCCAGTAGTCCTGATTGAGGATGAACAGGAAGCCCACGATCACCAGGAGCGAAATCTTCCAGCTACGTTGCAGCAGGTAGGCGATCACCGCGAAGGCGAGGATCACGAGAAGGGGCGGGGGGCCTTGCAGCACCCAGAGCGTTGCGTCGATCAGCGCTTTCAACGCGACGGAGAGCGCGTCGAAGAGCGGTGCGGCGTGGTCCTGCAGCCAGTCGATCACGATCTTGGCCGTCTTGCCCACGGGGATTTTGGTTTCGGTCAACCAGTTCATAACTGTCCTTGCGAGTTGTTATTTCTGGCGCGTTTCGATGCGGTCGAAGGCGACTTGCGATTGCGCCTTGCCGGTTTCGGGGTCGAGCTTGGTGACGCGCAGGACCAGCCCGGCCTTGGGAGAGAATTCCTTGAGGAAGGCGGTGCGCAGCTTGCCCATCGCGATCCGTTCGACGACCTGCCAGACATCGTAGCGGCACGCGCCGATCTGCACCGAGCCGGTGCCGCGATAGGCGTAGGAGATGATGCCGCGATCCTTGGTCTCGCCGTCGACTTTCAGGCTCACCGGGGTGCGCCAGTTGCCCAGCTGCGGCAATTGGTCGAGCCGCGCGGGGTCGTCGTCATAGATGAGCGCGAAGCTGCGCCCGTCCATTTCCTGCAGGCTCACCGCCAGCGGATGGTCGTAGCGCTCGCGCTTGGGCGGCCGGCCGAGTTCGGGATCGTCGACCCGGTAGGAGGTCAGCGTGCCGTTCTCGTAGCGATAGGCCTGCGCCATTTTCGGGCTGTTGCGGGTGAGCGTGACGCCTGCCGCGTGCAGGGCCTCGGCGTCCGGGCAATCCGCGGCGCGCGCGGGGGCGAGGGGGGCGGCTATCATCGCCGCGAAGAGAAGGGCCGCGCCGGTGAGGGCGCGGACCGAGGGGAAGCGGGGGCGGAGGGGCATGCCCTGTCGCCCGCGCGAATATTTTGCCCGAAGGCTCACGAGTTCAGCGCTTTCTCGACCGCTGCCTGCGCGTCGCCGCCGTCCTTCGTGGTCACACCGTCGAGCCAGGCTTTCCACGCATCGGGGTTGGCTTTGAGCCAAGCCTTCGCGGCGTCCTTGGGATCATCGCCATCGTCGAGAATCTTGCCCATGATCTCGTTTTCCATCGCGAGGGTGAACTTCAGGTTGGAGACGAATTTGCCCGGGTTCGGGCATTCGTCGACATAGCCCGCGCGGACATTGGTCATGACCGTCGCGCCGCCGTAGTCGGGGCCGAAGAAGTCATCGCCGCCCGAGAGATAGGTGATGTCGAAGTTGGAGTTCATCGGGTGGGGCTCCCACGCGAGGAAGATGATCGGCTTGTCGGCTTTGTCGGCGCGCGCGACCTGCGCGAGCATGCCCTGCTCGGAGCTTTCCTTCAGGTCGAAATCTTTCAGGCCGAACGCGTCCTTGTCGATCATGTCGAGGATCAGCGCGTTGCCGTCATTGCCCGGCTCGATGCCGTAGATCTGGTTGTCCAGCTCGTCGGCGTGCTTGGCGATGTCGGAGAAATCCTTGATGCCGGCCTTGGCACCGGCGGCGTTGGTCGCGAGCGTGTATTTCGCGCCGGTCAGGTTGGTGCCGAGCGTCTCGACCGTGCCGTCCTTGGTGTAGGGATCCACGTTGGCGGCCATCGAGGGCATCCAGTTGCCGAGGAACACGTCGACATCGCCCTTCGAGAGCGCCTCGTAGGTCACCGGAACCGAGAGCACCTTGGTGTCGGTCTCGTAGCCGAGCGCTTCGAGGATCGTGGTCGCGACCGCGGTGGTCGAAGTGATGTCGGTCCAGCCGACATCGGAGAAGGTCACTTTCGAGCAATCGGCGGCCTGTGCGGGCGCGGTGCCTGCCAGTCCGAGCGAGAGCGCAGCCCCCATTGCGAGGAGCGTGGAACGAAGTTTCATGCTTTTTTCTCCCTGTGCAGCGTTAAGAAAAACCGCGGGATGCGGTTGTTGATTGACGAGTCAATAAACATGTTCTAGCTCGACATGCAAGCAAGCCACCCGGAAGGAGGCCGAACATGCCGAAGCTTGGAGCAGAGCCTATACGGCGCGCTGCCTTGGTCAAAGCGACTATTGAGACAGTGGGCGAGGCGGGATCGCTCGACGTGACGGTCGCGCAGATCGCCCGGCGCGCAGGTATGTCCTCGGCGCTGGCGCACCATTATTTCGGGTCGAAAGACCGGATTTTCCTCGCCGCGATGCGGTCGATTCTGTCGATCTATGGCGCGGAAGTCCGTGGCGCGATGGCGATGGCGCAGACCCCGCATGAGCGTGTTCGCGCAGTTGTGATGGGCTCTTTCGCGGCTGGCTCGTTCCGTCACGAGGCGATCGCCGCGTGGCTGAACTTCTACGTTCTCGCGCAGTCGAGCGCCGAAGCCCGGCGCCTGCTGCATATTTATCAGCGCCGTCTGCGCTCGAACCTCATGCACGGGCTGCGTCCGCTGGTCGGCGACCGTGCGGGCTCCGTGGCCGAGGGTTTGGGCGCGATGATCGACGGCGTCTACATCCGCGCGGCGCTTGTCGCGGGCGAACCTGACCGCGAGGCCGCCTGTGAACTGGTGCTGGCGCATCTGGAAAAAGAATTGGAGGTCCACCAATGAGGGCACAGCCGAAAGCAAGCCATTTCGTCAATGGCGACTGGATGGAAGACACCGATGGCGACGAGCTGATCGTTACCTATCCCGGCACCGGCGAGGTGATCGCCAAGCTGCATGCGGCGACGCCTGCGGTGATCGACGCCGCGATTTCGGGGGCGGTTAAAGCGCAGAAGGACTGGGCCGCGCTGCGCCCGGTTGAGCGCGGACGCATCCTGACCCGTGCCGTCGCGATCATCCGCGAGCGCGCCGAGGAACTGGCGCAGCTGGAAACTCTCGACACCGGCAAGCCGATTCAGGAAACCCGCGAGGCGGACTGGCCCTCGGGCGCCGAGGCGCTGGAATATTTCGCGGGTCTCGCGCCGACGCTGACCGGCGAGACGATGCCACTGGGCGGTGATTTCGCCTATACGATCCGCGAGCCGCTCGGCGTCTGCGCGGGTATCGGCGCGTGGAACTATCCCAGCCAGATCGCCTGCTGGAAATCGGCGCCCGCGCTGTCGACCGGCAACGCGATGGTGTTCAAGCCTTCCGAGATGACGCCGCTGGGCGCGCTGAAGCTGGCCGAGATTTTCATCGAAGCCGGGATGCCCGCGGGGATCTTCAACGTGGTGCAGGGCTTCGGCCCGGTGGGGGCGGCGCTCTCGACCGATCCGCGTATCGCGAAAGTCTCGCTGACGGGCTCGGTGCCGACGGGCACGAAGGTCTATCAGGCGGCCTCGGCAGGCATGAAGCACGTCACGATGGAGCTTGGGGGGAAATCCCCGATGATCGTGTTCGACGACGCCGATATCGAGAGCGCAATCGGGGCTGCGATGCTGGGGAATTTCTATTCCTCGGGGCAGATCTGTTCCAACGGGACGCGGGTCTTCGTGCAGAAGGGCATCAAGGAAAAATTCCTCGCCCGTCTGAAAGAGCGCACGGAGACCATCGTCGCGGGCGATCCGCTGGATGAGGAAACGCAGTTCGGTCCGCTGATCTCGAAGGCGCAGTTCGACAAGGTGATGTCCTATGTCGAGAGCGCGAAATCCGAAGGCGCGCGGCTGGTCTGCGGCGGCTCTGCGGGCAATGAGGGGCCGCTCTTCGTGCAGCCCACGGTCTTCGCCGATGTCACCGACGACATGACCATCGCGCGGGAAGAAATCTTCGGCCCGGTCATGTCGGTGCTGGATTTCGACACCGAGGAAGAGGCGATCGCGCGGGCCAATGACACGCAGTTCGGCCTCGCCGCGGGTGTGTTCACCGGTGATCTGGCGCGCGGCCATCGTGTGGTCAGCCAGCTGCAGGCGGGCACGACCTGGATCAACGCCTATAACCTGACGCCGGTGGAGATGCCCTTCGGCGCGGTGAAGCAATCGGGCTTCGGGCGCGAGAATTCGCGCGCGGCGGTGGAGCATTATACGCAGCTCAAATCCGTCTATGTCGGCATGGGACCGGTCGAGAGCCCTTACTGAGTTCGAATTTGGGGAGGCTGGGGGCGCTGCCCGTCGCCGATTGGTCTTTGGGCCGATGGCGCACCAACCGGCGACCCCCGGGATATTTCCGCCAAGGGGAAGATATGAGTGTTTCGGCAGAATTTGTGATCGTAGGCGCGGGCTCTGGTGGCTCTGCGCTGGCGTATCGGCTCGTAGAAGCGGGCCGCGACGTCGTGGTGATCGAGCATGGCGGCTCGGATGCGGGGCCGTTCATCCAGATGCCCGGCGCGCTGAGCTATCCGATGAATATGGGGATCTATGACTGGGGCTTTCAGTCGGAACCCGAAGAGCATCTGGGCGCGCGGCGTCTTGCGACCCCGCGCGGCAAGGTGCTGGGCGGCTCGTCGAGCATCAACGGCATGGTCTATGTCCGGGGCCACGCGCGCGATTTCGACCATTGGGAAGAGAGCGGCGCGACCGGCTGGGGCTATGCCGATGTGCTGCCTTATTACAAGCGGATGGAGCATTGGCATGGCGGCGGAGAGACCGAATGGCGCGGCCGTTCGGGGCCGCTGCATGTGACGCGCGGGCCGCGCGCCAACCCGCTGTTCGACGCTTTCGTCGCGGCGGGCAAGGCGGCGGGCTACCCGGTGACCGAGGATTACAACGGCCAGCAGCAGGAAGGCTTCGGGCCGATGGAGGCCACGATCTACAAGGGGCGTCGTTGGTCGGCGGCCAATGCCTATCTGCGTCCGGCGCTCAAGACCGGCAAGCTGCGGATCGTGCGCGGTCTGGCGCGGCGCGTCGTCTTCGACGGCAAGAAGGCTGTCGGCGTCGAGATCAAGCGCAAGGGGCAGATCGAGGTGGTCCGGGCGAGCTCGGAGGTCGTGCTGGCGGCCAGCTCGATCAACACGCCGAAGCTGTTGATGCTGTCGGGCGTGGGTCCGGCAGAGCATCTGCGCGAACATGGAGTCGAGGTGCTGGCGGATCGCCCCGGTGTGGGTGCGAACCTGCAGGATCACCTTGAGATCTATATGCAATTTGCCGCGAAACAGCCGGTGACGCTGTTCAAATACTGGAACCTCTACGGCAAGGCGCGGGTGGGTGCCCAGTGGCTGTTCACCAAGGGCGGGCTCGGCGCGTCGAACCAGTTCGAGAGCTGCGCTTTCATCCGCTCGGATGCCGGGATCGACTATCCGGACATCCAGTATCACTTCCTGCCGATCGCGGTGCGCTATGACGGCAAGGCCGCTGCCGAGGGGCACGGCTTCCAAGCGCATGTTGGGCCGATGCGCTCGAAATCGCGTGGGCATGTGCGGCTCAGCTCGGGCGATCCCGAGGCCAAGCCGGAGATCAAGTTCAATTACATGAGCCATCCCGACGACTGGGCCGAGTTCCGCAAATGCGTGCGGCTGACGCGGGAAATCTTTGCCCAAGCGCCGATGGCCGCGCATGTGAAGCACGAGATCCAGCCGGGAGCTGCGGTCGAGACGGATGAGCAGATCGACGCGTTCATCCGCGAGCACGCCGAGAGCGCCTATCACCCCTGCGGCACCGCGAAGATGGGGGCGGCGGACGATCCGAGTGCCGTCGTCGACCCGGAAGGCCGCGTGATCGGGGTGGAGGGGCTGCGGGTCGCCGACAGCTCGGTCTTCCCGCGCATCACCAATGGCAACCTGAACGCGCCCTCGATCATGGTGGGCGAGAAGATGGCCGATCACCTGCTGGGCCGCGCTCCTCTCGCGCGCGAGAACCTCGAACCGTGGGTCGCGCCGAACTGGCAGGTGGCGCAGCGCTGAGTTAACGGTACTCGCGGCGCAGGGTGCTGAGGGCATAGCGTCCCGGCCCCTGCGCTGCGAGGATCAGCAAGCCGCCTGCGATTGCCCAATTCTTCACGAAGATCGTCACCTGCCACGGGTCGGCGCGCAGCTGCCAGTGAAACCAGCTGGTGAAGATGCAATAGCCCGCAAGGATGAGGGCCCAGCCCCGCACCTTCGGGCCGAAGATCAGGCCGAGCGCCGCGATCAGATTGAACAGCGCCACGGGCCAGACCAGCCAGCCGGGCAGGCCAAGCCAGCCGATCATCTCCTCCACCATCTGCGGATCGGTGACTTTCTGCACCGCGCCGCCAAAGAACAGCAGCGCGATCAGGATGCGGCCGATCAGGTTGAGCGCGTCGGACATGTGGGGCTCCCAAGTTTCGAGTTTACCATTCAGCTACGAAATCTGTTGCGTACGAGATCAGTTCCGCCGATATCTGGGGCATGTTAAGGATTTGTTCACTCCTCGTTCTTCTGGCTGTGCCCGCCGCCTCGCAGCTCTCGGCGGCCACGGTGACCGGTCTGCCGCGCGTCGTCGATGGCGATACGCTGGTGGTCCAGAACACGCGGGTGCGGCTTTTCGGGATCGACGCGCCGGAGGCGAAGCAAAGCTGCAAGACGGCGCAGGGTATGCGCTGGGCCTGCGGTCGGGCGGCCACGGCGGAGCTGCAGCGGCTTGCGGGGCAGGGGGTGCGCTGCTCGGGCGATGAGGAAGATCGCTACGGGCGGCTGATCGCGGTCTGCCGGGCAGGCGGGCGCGACCTGAATGCCGAGATGGTCGCGCGCGGGGCGGCCTTCGCCTATCGGAAATATTCGCGCGATTATGTGTCGCAGGAGGACCGGGCGCGGCGCGCGGGGCTCGGCGTCTGGCAGGGCGCGGCGGAGCGCCCCGCAGAGGTCCGTGCAGCCGCCAAGATGCAGAACCCGCCGGGAAATTGCGCGATCAAGGGCAATATTTCCGGGCGCGGGCGGCTCTATCATCTGCCGGGCACGCGCTCTTATGCCGCCACGCGGATCAACGAGGCCAAGGGCGAGCGGTGGTTCTGTTCGGAAGCCGATGCAAAATCGGCCGGATGGCGTCGCGCGGGCGGCTGATTTGATGCGCATCAAGGTGGGCCGAGTCGCGCTGGCCTAATGTCGACCCGACAGCAAGGAAAGGGAGCGACATGGCCAATACGCCGCACACGCTGCAAGAAGAATTCCCGACGAAACTCGATCGGATTCACGAGTTGAAAATCTCCAACGCGCATTTTGCAAAATTGTTGGACGATTACGACGCGCTCAACGATCGCGTGCATCGGGCCGAGACGAATGTGGAGCCGATGGACAGCTTGGCCGAGACCGACCTGCGCAAGCAACGCGCCGCAGTGAAGGACGAGATCGCGCGGATGCTGGGCACCGCCGACGCCTGAGTTGTAGGGTAACGAGTGATTTTGGTGAGACGCCTCGGGGCTTCGGCCCCGGGGCGTTTTTCTATGCGATGTCGTAGGGCAGAAGGCCGCGATGGTCGGGATCGACATGCAGCCGGCGTTCCAGCGGCGGAACCGAGCGCTGGTGGCAGTCCTTGCGCTCGCAGATTCGGCAGGAGATCCCGATCGGCTGGTAGGCCTTCGGGTTGCCGAGCTCCATATCGTCGGCATAAACGAGCCCCTTCGCGTGGCTCACCTCGCAGCCCAGACAGATCGCGTAGCGCCGCACCGGCGCGGTGAAGCTGCCACCCGATTTCGAGACGTCGCGCGCGAGGCAGAGATAGCGCACGCCATCGGGGGTCTCGGCGAGTTGGCGCAGGAATTTCGTCGGTGTCTCAAAGGCTTGGTGGACGTTCCAGAGCGGGCAGGCGCCGCCGAACCGGGCGAATTGCAGCCGGGTCGCGGAGTGGCGCTTGGTGATCGTGCCGGCCTGATCGACGCGGACGAAGAAGAAGGGGATGCCCTTCGCGCCGGGCCGTTGCAGGGTCGAGAGGCGGTGGGCGACCTGCTCGGTCGAGGCGGTGAAGATATCGCAGAGCCGCTCCAGATCGTGGCGCGTGTCCTGCGCCGCCTCGAGGAAGGGGCGATAGGGCAGTAGCGCCGCGCCCGCGAAGTAATTGGCCAGACCGATCTTGGCGATAGCGCGGGCGGTGTCGGACTGGAAGCGCGCGAGGTCGAGCGTGGCCTCCAAGAGGTCGTTCTGGGTCAGCAGCGCCACTTGATGAAGCAGCTGGAAGGCCTGCGTCGGGCGGCCCGCATGGGCGTTGATCAGAAGGCGATTGCCGTCACGCTCGCGCAGTTGCGAAATGTCGGAAAACTGCACTTCGATGCCCCGTTTCGCGAGGGTGTCGATCGCATGAGGAATGGGCTCCAACCGATTGCCATCGCGGCAGGAATAGCGCTCGGCGGCGCGGTCGACGGCGTCGATGTAATTGTCGCAATAGTGGAAGAAGTCGCGGACCTCTTCCCAGGGGGATACCACCGTTTGCGCGCCTTCGCGGCCCAGGGCTTCGTCGAGCGAGGCGAGGCGTTCATGGGTTTGGCGATAGGCGCGGTGCAGTTCGAGGAAGGACCGGGCGAGGGCGGGTGCGTTGGACGCCGCGAGCCGCAGATCGGCCAAGGGCGGCGCGCCATCGGAGAAGATCGGGTCGGCCAGCGCTTCGCGCATGTCCGAGACCAGCCGCTCCGCGTCGCCTGCCGAGAGTTCGGTCACGTCGAGGCCGAATTCGCTCGCCAGCGCCAGCACGACCTGCGCCGAGACCGGGCGGTGGTTGTTCTCCATCTGGTTGAGATAGGGCAGCGACACGCCGAGCCGCTCGGCGAAGGCTTTCTGGGTCAGGCCAAGCCGCGTGCGGGTTTCGCGTAGTTTCACACCGGCATAGAGTTTCTGAGTCGCCATCTGCCCCTCCCTTTGCAAATGAATTTGTAGCTTTGCAAAAATCCTGCGTCAAATTTTCCCGGGTCAGAAACGGCGCCACGCGGTCAATCGGCGATACGCTTCGATCAGCAACGAACTTCGCAGTTATGCAATTCGCTATCCGTTGCTTGCCAATTATTTGCAAATTTTCTCGAATCCCCTTTGTAAGATTGTTGCGTTCGGAATAGTGTGCCGGGAAATTATGCGGAGGACCCTCATGAGAGATATCCTGAAGGAGCTGGAGCATCGGCGCGACGAAGCCCGCCTTGGTGGCGGCGAGAAACGCATCGAGGCGCAGCACAAGAAGGGCAAGCTGACCGCGCGCGAGCGGATCGAATTGCTGCTCGACGAGGGCTCTTTCGAAGAGTTCGACATGTTCAAAACCCATCGCTGCACCGATTTCGGGATGGAAGAGAGCAAGCCCTATGGCGACGGCGTCGTCACCGGCTGGGGCACCGTGAACGGGCGCATGGTCTATGTGTTCTCGCAGGA
The DNA here is from genome assembly GCF_002020115.1 of Thioclava sp. DLFJ5-1. Lineage (NCBI taxonomy): Bacteria > Pseudomonadati > Pseudomonadota > Alphaproteobacteria > Rhodobacterales > Paracoccaceae > Thioclava > Thioclava sp. DLFJ5-1. The sequence goes on from NZ_MPZU01000007.1 coordinate 123,125, forward strand.
CTTCACGGTGTTCGGCGGCTCGCTTTCGGAAACCCATGCCGAGAAGATCTGCAAGATCATGGATATGGCGGTGCAGAACGGCGCGCCGGTGATCGGCATCAACGATTCGGGCGGTGCGCGGATTCAGGAAGGCGTGGCCTCGCTTGCGGGCTATGCGGACGTGTTCCAGCGTAACATCATGGCCTCGGGCGTGGTGCCGCAGATCTCGCTGATCATGGGCCCCTGTGCCGGCGGTGCGGTCTATTCGCCCGCGATGACGGACTTCATCTTCATGGTGAAGGACACCTCCTACATGTTCGTCACCGGCCCCGACGTGGTGAAGACGGTTACCAACGAGCATGTGACGGCCGAGGAGCTGGGCGGCGCGTCCACCCACACCAAGAAAAGCTCGGTCGCCGACGGCGCCTATGAGAACGACGTCGAGGCGCTGTTCGAGACTCGCCGCCTGATCGACTTCCTGCCGCTGTCGAACCGCGAGAAGGCCCCGGTGCGGCCCTTCTTCGACGAGGTGGACCGGATCGAGGCGTCGCTTGACACGCTGGTGCCGTCGAACGCGAACACCCCCTACGATATGAAGGAACTGATCCTGAAAATCGCGGATGAGGGGGATTTCTTCGAGATCCAGAAGGATTTCGCAGGCAATATCATCACCGGTTTCATCCGTCTCGAAGGTCAGACGGTCGGCGTGGTCGCGAACCAGCCGATGGTTCTGGCGGGCTGTCTGGACATCGATTCCAGCCGCAAGGCCGCGCGCTTCGTGCGTTTCTGCGATGCGTTCGAAATCCCGATCCTGACGCTTGTCGACGTGCCGGGCTTCCTGCCGGGCACCAGCCAGGAATATAACGGCGTCATCAAGCACGGCGCGAAGCTGCTGTTCGCCTATGGCGAGGCGACCGTGCCGAAGGTCACCGTCATCACCCGCAAAGCCTATGGCGGGGCCTATGACGTTATGTCCTCCAAGCACCTGCGCGGCGATTTCAACTACGCCTGGCCGACCGCGGAAATCGCGGTGATGGGCGCCAAGGGCGCGGTCGAAATTCTCTACCGTTCGGAGCTGGGCGAGCCCGAGAAGATCGCCAAGCGCACCGCGGATTACGAGGACCGGTTCGCAAATCCGTTCGTGGCGGCCGAGAAGGGCTTCATCGACGAGGTGATCCAGCCGCGCTCGACGCGTCGCCGGGTGGCCCGTGCCTTTGCGGCGCTGCGCTCGAAGAAGCTGTCCAACCCGTGGAAGAAGCACGACAACATCCCGCTCTGAGGAGGCGCATGACGGGCAGGCCGAGGATCACGACGCTCTTGCCCGGCGCTCTCGCCGGGCTGGTGCTGGCATTGCCCGCATCGGCTCAGGAGCTGCGGGAGGTGACGCCGGTGCCCGATTACGGTGCGGTGATGCATCCGGGCAATCTGGGGGCGGATCTGGGGCCGGGCGATGGGCCGGAGGGGACCAAGGGCGATGCGATCCCGGTCCCGTCCGGGCAGAAGGTCTGGTGGATCGACGTGATCCATAACGAGGCCGGGCCGGATGGGCTGACCTATCGCTTTCGCTTCCTCGCGCCGCAGATCGGAGGGCGCAGTCCGCTGTCCTCCGATATCGCGCTGCAGGATATCGAGGCGCTGTGCAACGGGTGGGTGGTGCCGCGCCTGCCGCAGCCCGGTCCGGAGCCCGCACAGGTGATGGTGAGCCTGTCGGACCAGATCGTGCCGTTCGGCGATGCCGCCCCCGAGGTGGTGCAATATTTCGACAGCTTTTCCGTCGAGGACGGAAACTGCGTTTGGGAGTTTTTCTGATGGCTTTGGCCGGAACCGCAGATCACAGCTTGGAGGGCATGATGCCGGGGCGCGCGCAGGCGCGGTCGCTCACGGCGAAATCGCGCTTTCGTGAGCGGGGTTTGCGGGCTAACCTGTCCTTGGGGAAAGCAATTTCGGTCCCCGCATTGAAACGGGTCGTGCCGGACCTCGCCGAGATCGGGGCGGGCGCCCCCTTGGACAGGAGAACGACATGTCGAAAGCTCTCATCGCGCTTGGCCTCGTGGCCTTCGTCGCAGCCTGCGCGCCCAAGCCCGAGCCTGCGCCGGTGGCCGTCACCACCGAGCCGACCTACACCGGCAAGTACAAATAATCTGCGTGCGGGGCGGGGCGGCAGCCATCGCCTTGCCCCCACGATCCCTGCGGGGGCGGTGGCGTTGTGTGATACGCCATACGGTTACCTGGCGGCAATTATCCTTCCAGAGTATGCTCTTAGCCATTCTAACAAAGAATGGGGGAGAGTGAGATGGTCCGAATTTCTCTGGGCGCGGTTGCCTGCGCGGCTCTGCTTGTGGGCTGTGCGCCCAAGCCGGAACCTGCACCTGTCACCGTTGAGCCGGTCTATACCGGCAAATATGGCGGCCCCGTCGCCAGTGGCGGCTCCTGCCGACCGACTGGACGGCTTGTCGACTCGCAATATCCGGCTTCCGTGCCCGACTGTCCGCTCGAATGCGGACCGCTCGAGACTGCCACGGCGGCAACAACGCAGCGACCGGCACAATGTGTGCCCGAGCCGCGCGGCGGATCAATGCGTCAGCCGACGGGAACGCCTCGCTCGACAACTCCGAACGACCCGACGCGCGGGTAACAGTGTTGCACCGCTAACGCTCAGCACGCGCCGTCCCAACATCTTCAAAGGGGAGGGCGCGTCATGCTGAAGCATCGCGGTTTCCCGTCGCGGTTACCCTCGACGGATTATCAATTCACCATTCGCCGTGCCAACAAGAAGGGCGCGACGAAACTTATTCGGCGTGAACGCTATGCCGATCGCGGCCATGGCGATCGCAAGGCCGATGCGGGCTTCATGGCCGCGCTCTGGGCGCAGTTCGGCGAAGAGCCGTTCGAGCGCGGCAATCTCGATGCGGGCCGGTTGAGCTGGCTCTTCGGGCGCGAGGTGGTGGCCGCCGAGGATCCGTTCGATCCCGAAAGCTACGAGGCGCTTCTGAAAATCGACGTGAAACGCGCGGAAGCCTCCTTCCCGGAGGTCTTCGCCGATCCCGATGCCTTCACCTTCGATGATGACGAGGATGAGGATTGGGCATGATTTCGCTGATGTCCTGCGCGAAATGGCGGCATGCCGCCGAACCTCATGGTTGCAAGGATTTCGCCTTTGCAATCGCCGGTGCGCGCGGTCACATTGAGCGGGCAAGCCGTACTGTCCCCAACACCCGCGGCTTGTGTAATATCCCTACCCCTTCCCTATTCCTGCGGCCTGATCTTATGGTCGGGCCGCAGCTTTTTTCTTCGCAGGGTCAAGGGGGGCACCGCAAAGATGTGAAGGGGAGCGGCGATAGCTCGCCGATGGGGCTTCAGCTCGCGTTTTCGCCGTTGGCTTTTCACGGCGCCGCGATAAACTCGCGTCCAATCATAACCGCTATTGGAGGCAGTTTCCCATGCGTAAAACCCCGATCCTTCTTGTCCTTGCCGGCCTCGCTCTCGCAGGCTGCATGCAAACCGACGGCCAGCGCGCCCTCGCCGGTGCGGCCGGCGGCGCGATCATCGCGGATGCGACCGACAACAACGCGCTCACCGGCGCGGCTCTCGGTGCGCTCGCAGGCACGTATTGCGACGACGCGGGCGTCTGCACCCGCTCCTACTAAGCACATCCGCGCGGCTTTCGTCGCGTCTGATCGCTATTCGACCGCCATCGGGGCTGCACGCCCCGGTGGCGGTTTTTCTTTTGTCTCACATCATGAACACGACACGCGGGGCGGGGGGATGCCCCTCCCGCACCGGAAGGGAAGGGCCTGACATGTTCAAGAAAATCCTGATCGCCAACCGTGGCGAGATCGCTTGCCGCGTCATCAAGTCGGCGCAGAAGATGGGGATCAAGACGGTCGCCGTCTATTCCGATGCCGATGCGCAGGCGCTGCATGTTCAGATGGCCGACGAGGCGGTGCATATCGGCCCGCCGCCGGCGAACCAATCCTATATCGTGATCGACAAGATCATGGATGCGATCCGCCAGACCGGCGCCGAGGCGGTTCACCCGGGCTACGGCTTCCTGTCGGAGAACAAGAAATTCGCCGAGGCGCTGGAGAAAGAGGGCGTCGCCTTCATCGGTCCGCCCTCCGGCGCGATCGAGGCGATGGGCGACAAGATCACCTCGAAGAAGCTCGCGAAAGAGGCGGGCGTGTCGACCGTGCCCGGCTATATGGGGCTGATCGAGGATGCCGAGGAAGCGGTGAAAATCTCCGACGAGATTGGTTACCCGGTGATGATCAAGGCGTCTGCCGGTGGCGGCGGTAAAGGCATGCGCATCGCGTGGAATGCCGATGAGGCGCGCGAGGGCTTCCAGTCGTCCAAGAACGAGGCGGCGAACAGCTTCGGTGACGACCGTATCTTCATCGAGAAATTCGTGACGCAACCGCGCCACATCGAAATTCAGGTACTCGCCGACAAGCACGGCAACTGCGTCTATCTGAACGAGCGGGAATGCTCGATCCAGCGCCGCAACCAGAAGGTCATCGAAGAGGCGCCGTCGCCCTTCCTCGACCCCGAGACGCGCAAGGCGATGGGCGAGCAGGCCGTGGCCCTGTCGAAAGCGGTGGATTACTGCAGCGCGGGCACGGTGGAATTCATCGTCGACGGCGAGAAGAACTTCTACTTCCTCGAGATGAACACCCGTCTTCAGGTGGAGCACCCGGTTACCGAGCTGATCACCGGCATCGACCTCGTCGAGCAGATGATCCGCGTGGCCGATGGCGAGAAACTTCCGATGAAACAGGAAGATATCGGCATCAACGGCTGGGCGATCGAGAGCCGCCTCTATGCCGAAGACCCCTATCGCAACTTCCTGCCCTCGATCGGGCGTCTGACCCGCTACCGTCCGCCGGAGGAAGGCAAGACCGCGACGGGTGGCATCGTGCGCAACGATACCGGAGTCTTCGAGGGCGGCGAGATTTCGATGTTCTACGACCCGATGATCGCCAAGCTCTGCACCTGGGCGCCGAGCCGCGGCGAGGCTATCGAAGAGATGCGTCTCGCGCTCGATATGTTCGAAGTCGAGGGCATCGGTCACAACCTGCCGTTCTGTGCCGCGGTGATGGATCACGAGCGTTTCGTGACCGGCAACATCACCACCGCCTTCATCGAAGAGGAATATCCTGAAGGCTTCGCCGGTGTGACGCTGGACGAGGGAATGCTGCGCAAGGTCGCGGCAGCCACGGCGGCGATGGAGCGCGTGGCCGAGATCCGGCGCACGAAGATCTCCGGCACGCTCGGCAATCACGAGCGCAAGGTCGGCAAGGATTGGGCCGTGTCGCTGCAGGATCAAGATTTCAAACTCAAGGTGAACGCGGATCGCAACGGTTCGACCATCCTCTTTGAGGATGGCGAGGAGATGCGCGTCGAGAGCGACTGGACGCCGGGCGACCCGCTGGCCGAGCTGACCGTGAACGGGGCGCCGCTGGTGCTGAAAGTCGGCAAGATCCCGATGGGCTTCCGTATCCGCGTGCGTGGCGCCGATCTGAAGGTCCATGTCCGCACGCCGCGCCAGTTCGAGCTCGCGCAGCTGATGCCGGTGAAACTGCCGCCTGATACCTCGAAATTCCTGCTCTGCCCGATGCCGGGTCTCGTCGTGAAGATCTCGGTCGAGGAAGGCGCGGAAGTGCAGGAAGGTCAGCCGCTGGCCACCGTCGAGGCGATGAAGATGGAAAACATCCTGCGCGCCGAGAAGAAGGGCACCGTGAAGAAGATCAACGCCGAGGCGGGCGCGAGCCTTGCCGTCGACGACATCATCATGGAGTTCGAATAAGTGACGCCCGCGCCGTGGCATAGGGAGGCCGGGCGACCGGCTCACCCCGCCATGGCGGGGCGCGATCTATTGGCGCGCGGTGCTGTGCGGGGATGTGCTCAGAAGCCGCGCTCTTCGCGGATCTCGTCGCGCCGGATCGGCATCTTGTCGATCGAGCGGACGATCTCGCGCGCGTCCCACGGGGCGGGCTTGCGCAGGTTCACCGTGCCGTCCTTGGCGATGATGACGAGGGAAAACCCGCGCGGGCGCAGCGTGCGGCGCACGTCGCTGGCCGGATCGGGCGTGGTGTCGGTGATGACGACGACGTCGCGCCGGGCCAGTTCCGCCCAGTGGTCCTTAAGATATCGGATCTGTTCCTTGAAGGCGGGGTCGAGCGGGCTGTCGGCGAAGACGACGATGGGCCGTTTCTGCCAGACGAACGCGTCCAGCTCCGCATCCGCCCCATCGACCGGCGCGAAGGGGGGCGTGACCTCGGGCTCTGCCACGGCGAGATCGACGGTGCTGTCCTGGGCTGCGGCCGCAAAGGGCGTCAGCGCAAGAAATGCAGCGAGTCCAAGGGATAATAGACGGGTCATGGGCTCCTCTCTCGTTCCTGATATATGCGTGCGAGCCCCCTCGCACCATGCCGGACCGTGCGAATTTTCGCCAAATGCGGCCTTTAAGCGCCGCGCAAGGACTCGCGGTGCAGACTGGCGCCGGGTTTTCGGGGCTGCGGCGGGGTGCCGCTTGGACCCGGGGCCGTGGGGGCCGGGCATGGATGTCATTCTTCATATCGGGGCGCATCGCACCGCGACGACGACGTTTCAGGCGTGGATGCTGCAAAACGCCGACGCGCTGGCGGCGGGCGGGATCGCCTATTGGGGGCCGGACCGGACGCGGGCGGGGCTGTTCTCGGGGCTGGTGAAGCGCCCCGATCTGGTGACGCCCGAGGATGGGGCGGCGCTGTCGCGGTTGCGAACCGCGCTGGCGTTCGAGCTGGACCGGCTCGCCGATCAGGGGATGCGCCATTTGGTGATCTCGGAGGAGAACCTGCTGGGCGCGATGCCGCATTGCGTGGACATGCTGACGCTCTACCCGGATGCGGCGGGGCGGCTGGAGCGTGCGCGGCAGGTACTGGGCGGGCATCTGGGCGGCGTGGCGCTGTCGATGCGGCGCTATGATATGTGGTGGTCCTCGGTGCTGTCGGTAATGGCGGGGCGGGGCGCTGGCCTGCCCGATGCGCGCGGGCTTGCGCGGCTTGCCGATCATCCGCGCGGCTGGCCGGAGGTGATCGCGCAGGCGCAGGCCGCGCTTGAGGCGCCCGTCACGGTCTGGAGCCATGAGGCGCTGAGGGCGGAGCCGCAGGCCCAGCTGCAGGCGCTTGTGCCGGGCGACGGCCTGCCTGCCGGGCTGTTCGATGCCGGCAAACGGCGTAACGCGGCCCCGGGGCGCGCGGCGCTGCGCGAGGGGCTGGTTCGCGCCGGGCACCGCGTCGCGGCGGGGCCGGGGCGCTGGATGCCTTTCGATCAGGCGCAGCGCGCGCAGATGACCGCCCGCTATCTGGAGGATCTGACCTGGTTGCGCCACGCGCCGCCGGGACTGAATTTCGTGGAAATGACGGCCGAAGACGCGGGGAAGACACCCGCCGCGGCGACAGTGGAAGAAGGATTTGGCCATGACGGACAAGAAAGAGGACTGGCGTAAGCTCGCCGAGAAGGAACTGCGTGGCAGGCCGTTCGAGGACCTGACCTGGAACACGCTCGAAGGGATCGCGGTCAAGCCGCTTTACACCGAAGAGGACGTGGAGGGGCTCGACCATCTGGGCACCATGCCGGGCCTTTCGCCCTTCACGCGCGGGCCGCGGGCTACGATGTATGCGGGCCGTCCGTGGACGATCCGGCAATATGCGGGTTTCTCGACCGCCGAGGAGTCGAACGCCTTCTACCGCAAGGCGCTCGCCGCCGGGCAGCAGGGCGTGTCGGTGGCCTTCGACCTCGCCACCCACCGCGGCTATGACAGTGACCATCCGCGCGTCGAGGGCGATGTCGGCAAGGCGGGTGTGGCGATCGATAGCGTCGAGGACATGAAAATCCTGTTCGACGGCATTCCGCTCGATCAGATTTCGGTCTCGATGACGATGAACGGCGCGGTGATCCCGATCCTCGCCAACTTCATCGTCACCGGCGAAGAGCAGGGCCATGACCGCAGCGTTCTGTCGGGCACGATCCAGAACGACATCCTCAAGGAGTTCATGGTCCGCAACACCTATATCTATCCGCCCGAGCCTTCGATGCGGATCATCGCGGATATCATCGAATACACCTCGAACGAGATGCCGCGCTTCAACTCGATCTCGATCTCGGGCTACCACATGCAGGAGGCCGGCGCGAACCTCGTGCAGGAGCTGGCCTACACGCTGGCGGACGGGCGCGAATACGTGCGCACCGCGATCAAGGCGGGGATGGATGTCGACAAGTTCGCGGGCCGCCTGAGCTTCTTCTTCGCGATCGGGATGAACTTCTTCATGGAGGCCGCCAAGCTGCGCGCGGCGCGCCTGCTGTGGAGCCGGATCATGGAAGAGTTCGAGCCGAAGAAGCCGCAAAGCTCGATGCTGCGCACCCACTGCCAGACTTCGGGCGTCTCGCTCGCCGAGCAGGATCCCTATAACAACGTGATCCGCACGGCCTATGAGGCGATGTCGGCCGCGCTTGGCGGCACGCAATCGCTGCACACCAACGCGCTCGACGAGGCGATCGCGCTGCCCACCGAGTTCTCGGCCCGGATCGCGCGCAACACGCAGCTGATCTTGCAGGAAGAGACCGGGATCACCAACGTGGTCGATCCGCTCGCGGGCTCCTACTACGTCGAGAGCCTCACGGCGGAACTGGCCGAGAAGGCCTGGGAGCTGATCGAGGAAGTCGAGGAGATGGGCGGCATGACGAAGGCCGTGGCCTCGGGCATGCCCAAGCTGCGCATCGAGGAAACCGCCGCCCGGCGTCAGGCGCTGATCGACCGGGGCGAGGATGTCGTGGTCGGGGTGAACAAGTATCGCCGCGAGACCGAGGACGAGCTGGATATTCTCGATATCGACAATGCGAAGGTGCGCGACAACCAGATCGCGCGGCTCGAGAAGATGCGGGCCAGCCGCGACGAGGCGGCCTGCGAGGCGGCGCTGACGGAACTGACGCGCCGCGCCTCCGAGGGTGGCAACCTGCTCGAAGCGGCGGTGGAAGCTGCACGCGCCCGGGCCTCTGTGGGAGAGATTTCTATGGCGATGGAAAAGGTGTTCGGACGTCACCGCGCCGAGGTGAAGACTTTGGCTGGTGTTTATGGCGCGGCCTATGACGGCGATGAGGGCTTCGCGCAGATCCAGAAGGACGTCGAGACCTTCGCCGAGGAAGAGGGCCGCCGCCCGCGGATGCTGGTGGTGAAGATGGGTCAGGACGGCCACGACCGCGGCGCCAAGGTGATCGCGACCGCCTTCGCCGATATCGGCTTCGACGTCGATGTGGGCCCGCTGTTTCAGACGCCGGAGGAAGCCGCCCAGGACGCGATCGACAACGACGTCCATGTGGTCGGGATTTCGTCGCAGGCGGCGGGTCACAAGACGCTGGCACCGAAGCTGATCGAGGCGCTCAAGGAGAAGGGCGCCGAGGATATCATCGTGATCTGCGGCGGCGTGATCCCGCAGCAGGATTACGACTACCTCAAGAAGGCCGGTGTGAAGGCGATCTTCGGGCCGGGGACCAACATCCCGCTGGCCGCGCGCGAGATCCTCGACATCGTGCGTCAGGCGCGGGCCTGAGGGGCTCACGGGAGAGGGGGCACGGGCGAGGGGGCTCTGCCCCCGCGCTGACGCGCCCCCCGGGATATTTTGACCAAGGCGAAGTTCGGGCTTTGCTTTGAATTTGGGCGGCGCGCGGGGGAACTCTGCGCGCCGCCAGTCATTTCAAAACATTACAACGATTTAATCACAGGGCGGATTTGCGCGGGTGCATTTCCGCCGCAGCGCGGCTAGACTTGAACCATGGACAAGCCCATCTCCCTTTGGTCGCGTATCGCGCAGGCGCTCTCCGCTCTCGGGCGGGGGGAGGCGCTGTCGACGGTCTTCGACAACCTGCGCCAGCCGCCGGAACGCTCGGTTGCTTTCACCATCGCGGTGATTGCGCTGGGGGCGAAGATGGCGAAGGCCGACGGGCAGGTCACGCGCGACGAGGTGGCGGCGTTCCGGCGCATCTTCCAGATCCCGCCGGAAGAGGAAGCCAATGCCGCGCGCGTCTTCAACATGGCGCGCACCGATGTGGCGGGTTTCGACGCCTATGCCCGCAAGATCGCCAACATGTTCGGCCCTGGCGCGGATGTGCTGAAGGACGTGCTCGAAGGCCTGTTCTTTATCGCGCTGGCCGATGGCGATTACCACGAGGGCGAGGATGCCTTCCTGCTGGAGGTCGCGCGGATTTTCGGGCTGGAGGAATGCTGTTTCCGCGCGATGCGTTCGGCCTTCGTGGAAGATGCCGATCCCGATCCGTGGACCGTGCTGGAGGTCGAGCCGGGCACGCCGCTCGATCAGGTGCGCAAGGTCTGGCGCAACAAGGTGCGCGAGGCTCATCCCGACCGGGCGATTGCCCGTGGTCTGCCTGAGGAAGCCGTGCAGCTGTCTCAGGCGCGGGTCATTGCGCTCAACAAGGCCTGGGAGGAAATCCGCGCCAGCCATGCGGAGGCGTGATGCGGATCGCCACTTGGAATATCGAGTGGTTCAACAGCCTTTTCGCGCGCAACGGGACGCTTCTCGACGATAGTGAATGGTCGGCGCGCTACAACGTGACGCGCAGCCAGCAGACCGGCGCGATCGCGATCGTGATGAGCGCGCTGGAGGCCGATGTGCTTCTGGTGGTCGAGGCGCCCGACGACAATCATCGCCACAAGACGGTGGATATGCTTGAAGGCTTTGCGGAGCGGTTCGGGCTGCGCCAGCGTCGCGCGCTTCTGGGCTTTTCCAACGATACCCAGCAGGAGCTGGCGCTGCTCTACGACCCCGATGTCGTAACGGCGCGGCATGATCCGCAAAGTTCGGAGGCGTGGCCGCGCTTCGATGGCAGCCTGCGGATAGACCTCGATATCGACGCGCGGATGGATGTGGTCACCTTTTCCAAGCCGCCGCTCGAGGTCGCTCTGGGAACGCAGAGCGGGGAAGTGCTTCGGCTGATCGGCGTGCATGTGAAATCGAAAGCCCCGCATGGGGCGACGAGCCTGGAGACAGCCACCCGCATGGCGATCGAGAACCGGCGCAAGCAATTGGCGCAGTCGATCTGGATCCGGGGCCGCGTGGAGGAACATCTCGCGGCGGGCGACAGCCTTATCGTGCTGGGGGATTTCAACGACGGTCCGGGGCTCGATGAATACGAGAAGCTGTTCGGGCGCTCCGGCGTGGAGATCGTCGCGGGCGAGGGCGGACCGGACGCGGAGCGGCTGCACGATCCCCATGCGCGGCTGTCGAAAGCGCATCATACGGCCGCAGCGCCGAGTTCCGCGCGGTTCTATCTCGTCGATCAGAAGCAGTATTTCTCGGCCATGCTGGATTATGTGATGCTCTCGCCCGATCTGGCGGCCCGGGCGAAGAAATGGCGTATCTGGCACCCGTTCGACGATCCGCATATCTACCGCGTGCCCGAATTGCGCGAGGCGCTTTTGCAGGCTTCGGATCATTTTCCCGTCTCGGTCGATATCGACTGATCGGGGGCGTGATTTTCGCGCCGCTTCAGCGTAGGATCGGAGCTATGAAACAGCCGCTCGTCATCGCTCTCTCGCTCGCCCTTCTGGCAACGCCCGTCTCCGCGCAGGAGGAGGGTGGCGACGCTGGCGGCGATGTCGATCGCGGGTTCTCGTTGCTGCAGGAGGGCGCGCAGTCGCTGTTTCGCGGGCTGATGGATGAGATGAAGCCGCAGCTCGACGAGATGCAGAAAGGCTTGGGGGAGGCTGCGGCCCAGTTGGGGCCGAAGCTGCGCCAGTTCCTGGCGCTGGTCGACGACATGTCGAATTACGGCGCGCCCGAGCGGTTGCCAAATGGCGATATCATCATGCGGCGGAGCCCGGACGCGCCGCCGCCGCCGCCCCTGATGACCGAGCCGCCCGAGGATGCGCCGCAGAAAGACGGCCCGAACCAGGGCGGGCCCATCGAGATCCCGGAGGGCGGGATCGAGCTTTAATCCGTGATGATCGGCTCGGCCTTCAGCGCATTCGCAAGCGAGCGGAAGCGCGACTCGGCAACTTCGCCCATCAGCGCCTTGCCGCGCTTGGTCAGTTTCAACTCCAGCTCGCCCTTCTTGGCCGAATATTTCAGCTCGCCCGCATCGGCGGGGCTGTGGGTCGCGAACATCGAGCCGAAGCGCATCGCCTTGCCAAGAACCTCGGCCTCCTGAATCTGCTCTTCCGTCAGCAGCGGCAGGAAGGGCTCCAGCCGCGAGCCGCCGCGCGAGTTCTTGTAGCGGTGCAGCAGCGCCACGCCGAGCCAGATCCGCTCGGGGTGGGACATGGCCGAATAGTTCGCGCGGGTGACGTTCTCGAAACAGGCCTCGGCGCGGTAATCGGGATGGGTGCGCCACGTCGTGTCATGCAGCAGGCAGGCCGCACGGACGAGGCGAAATTTCTCGGGCGGAAGGGGCCCGAAAATCGGTTCGATGAAGGCGTGGAGCTTCTTGCCGAATCCGGGCATCCGGCTCATCACGCGCTCGGTATGGCGCGCGGCTTCCACCAGCGGATCGCGGCGGCGCAGCCGTTCGGGCATCTGTTCGTAAAGCAGCCCTTCGCGGATCCCATAGGCAGAGACGTCGATCTCCTTGGGCTCGAAGGTGGCGATCAACTCGCGCAGCACCTGGCTTGCCAGCGGGACGAGTTCCATCCGCGCCGAGGAGGTGCCGGTTTTCGCGCGCAGCTTCTCCATGTCGGATTTCCCGATCCACTCGATCGTCTCGCCCAGCTCGTCGGGCTTCATCCGGTATTCGTGCTGCACGAGGAGCGGGTAGTCGCGTCGCTCCATGTCGAGACGTGCGATGGCGCGCCACGAGCCGCCGACGAGGTAGATGCGTTCGTGTTCGGTGCCGACCTTCTCGGCCAGCTCCTGCATCGTCGCCTGAATATGGGCGGTGATCGCTTTCTTGCCGCCCGGGATCTGCTGCAGGCGGAAAGGGCCGAGCTGCGAGGTCGCGCGACGCCAGACCTTGCCGCCGCGGATCTCGGCCAGCTCCATCGAGTTGCCGCCGATATCGCAGACGAGGCCCTCGGCCTCGGGCCAGCCCAGAAGCACCCCTTGTGCCGAAAGCCGCGCCTCTTCGAGCCCGTCGACGATATGGACCTTAAGGCCGGTCTCTTTCTCGATCTTGCGGTGAAACTCGGGGCCGTCCTCGGCATCGCGCATCGCGGCGGTCGCGACGCAGGTGAGCGGGCCGATGTCCATCCCCTCGGCGAGCGCGGCGAAGCGTTTGAGCGCGGTCAGCCCGCGTTCGCGCCCCTCGGGATTGAGCTTTCCGGTTTCCGCCAGACCTTGGCCGAGACCCGCCATGACCTTCTCGTTGAAGAAATAGGCCGGGCTGCGCGCCGCGCCATCGAAGACCACCATCCGGATCGAGTTGGAGCCGATATCGACGACGCCGACGCGCGAGAGCGCGCGCACGGATGGGTCATCGAAGAGAGGCTGGCCGAACGGATCCCAATCGTCGCTGTCATCAACTGCCGGCGCCGCTTTGTCTTTGCTCATCTGCCCGTCCGTTCGAGTCGTTCGCACCCAAAGCTAGGGCTAGTCGAAGCTATGGGCAAGTTCGGGAACGTCGCTTGCCCCTGCGGAACCCCGGCCCGAGAGCGAGGGGTATTCCATGAAGAACCGGTGGCAGGAGAACAGGTCCTCGCGGTCGTCGGGCAGGTGGCGGATGAACTTGCCGTCGGGCTGCAAAATCCAGCTCTGCGCCTCGTCGGCCATGTTCGCCGCCATGATCTGGCTGACGATCTGCGCCTTCACCGTGGGGTTCTTGGCCTCCACCAGCGTCTCGACCCGGCGGTTGAGGTTGCGCCCCATCCAGTCGGCGGAGGAGAAGAACACCCGCGCGTCGTTCGACGGCAGGGCATGGCCATTGCCGAAGCACACGATGCGCGAATGCTCCAAGAACCGTCCGACGATGGATTTGACGCGGATATTCTCGGACAGGCCCTTGATGCCGGGGCGGATGCCGCAGATGCCACGGATCACGAGCGAGATTTTCACCCCCGCCTGCGACGCCCGGTAGAGCGCGTCGATCACGTCGGATTCGATCAGCGAATTCATCTTCGCCCAGATCGCCGCCGGTTTGCCCGCCTTAGCGTGTTCGATCTCCCGGTCGATCAGGTCCAGCAGGCGCGGCTTCAGCGTGATCGGCGAGATTGCGAGGTTCTCCAGGCCCTCGGGTTGCACATAGCCCGAAAGGTAGTTGAAGACCTTCGTCGCATCGCGCCCCAGTGCCGCGTCGCAGGTGAAGAAGCTCAGATCGGTATAAATCTTCGCGGTGATCGGGTGGTAATTGCCCGTGCCGTAATGGGTGTAGGTCACCAGTTGATCGCCCTCGCGGCGCACCACGGTCGAGATCTTGGCGTGGGTCTTGTAGTTGATGAAACCATAGACGACATGGGCGCCCGCGCGCTCGAGACGGCGCGACTGGCGGATATTGGCGGCCTCGTCGAAGCGGGCTTTCAACTCGACCAGAGCGGTCACCGATTTGCCGTTCTCTGCCGCCTCACACAGCGAGGATACGACGGGGCTGTCCTTCGACGTGCGATAGAGCGTCTGCTTGATCGCCAGCACGTTGGGATCGTTCGCGGCCTGATCGATGAAGCGCACCACCAGATCGAAGGTCTCGTAGGGGTGGTGCAGTAGGATATCCTTCTGCTTGATCGCGGCGAACATGTCGCCCTCGTGGTCCTGCACGCGTTCGGGCACGCGCGGGATGAAGGGCGGCCAGAGCAGATCGGGGCGCTCGCCGAGGATCAGTTCCTTCACATCGGCAATGCCCACGAGGCCCTTTTCCTCGACCACCTCTTCGGGATCGACATGCAACTCGCGCATCACCAGCGCCTGCAGATCTTCAGGCGCGCCGGGCGAGACCGACATGCGGATGACCTGCCCGCGGCGGCGGCGTTTCAGCGCGGTTTCGAATTCGCGCACGAGGTCTTCGGCCTCGTCCTCGACTTCCAGATCGCTGTCGCGCAGCACCCGGAACGAGCATGAGCCGACATCCTTGTAGCCCGGGAAGAGCGAGCCCAGATGCAGCATCAGAAGTTGTTCGAGCGGCAGGAACCGCGCCTCGCCCGGCAGCCGCACGAAACGGTCGATCTGCGCCGGGATCGGCAAGAGCGCCTGCAACCGGCGCTGATCGCTTTCCCGCTCCAGCTCCAGCGCGAGGCAGAAGCCGGTATTCGGGATGAAGGGGAAGGGGTGCGCCGGGTCGATCGCCAGCGGCGAGAGCACCGGAAAGACGTTGTTGAGGAAGTGATCCGAGAGGAAGTCGAGATCGCGCTTGGTCAGCCGCGAGCGGCTCACGACATGGATGCCTTCGCGCTCCATCTCGCGCTTGAGCGCCGACCACGTCGCCTGCTGCGTGTCCATCAGCCGCCGGGCGTTGGCGTTGATCTTCTCCAGCTGCTCGGCCGGGGTGAGCCCGTCATCGGAGGCGTTCACGTTGCTCTCGCGCACGAGCTCCATCAGGCCCGCCACGCGCACGGTGTAGAATTCGTCGAGGTTGGTGGCCGAGATCGACAGGAAACGCACGCGTTCCAAGAGCGGCACACGCGGATTGCGCGCCTCTTCCAGCACCCGCCAGTTGAAGGCCAGCCAGCTCAGTTCGCGGTTGAAGAACCGGCCCGGTCCGCTGATCTCCGACTCGGGTAGCGCGATTGGCGTGGGGAAGGGGGTCTTGAGGAAATCTGCTTGGGTCATGGCGCGCTTATCGTTGGATTTTGTAATGGCTCCGTGACAGTTTGCGCGGCTCAGTCGAGACTGTCCAGAACCTCCGCCGCCAGTCTTTGGGTGATCGCACGGCGTTGTGCGAGCGCCTGCCGATCGAGCGCCGCGACCAGTTTGCGCGCAGTCGCCAGAGAGCGGTCCATCCGCGTGACCAGCCAGCCGATCAGGTTGGGCGGAACGGTCAGTTGCCGGTCCGAGAACAGCTTCACCAGAACGGCCGCCAGCAGCGCGTCATCGGGGGGTGTGATCCGCACCGTCGCGGTCGCCTCCATCCGGCTGATCAGGTCGGGCAGGGTCATCCCCCAGTCGCGCGGCGGCGTGCGCGCGGTCAGCAGAAGCCGCCCGCCCTCGGCCTGCATCAGATTGTGCAGGTGAAACAGCGCGCGCTGACCCGCCTCATCCGCGCCGATCCTCTCGGCCCGTTCGATCACGGCGGCCCCTTTCGCGACGAGGGCAGGGGCCATCTCTTCGGTCAGCTCGCGCGCGGGCAGGATGTCGGCACCCTGTTCATCGGCCCAGATCGTCGCGAGATGCGTCTTGCCCGCGCCTTCTGGCCCGATCAGGATCATCCGGCCCAGCGGCCATGTTTCGGGCGCATCGAGGGTCGTCACCGCCAGCGCATTGGCTGGCGAGATGAAGAAGTCTTCACGCCCCTGCGCGGAACGCAGGTGCAGCGGGAAGGTCAACTGCTCGGCCATTCTCAGCTCTCGTGTTCGGTCGTCTCGGTCGCGCCCGTCACTTCCCCGGTCTCCTCGTTGATGAGAGAGATCGGCGAATGGGCTGTCGGCTCGCGCTCCGTTTGCCCTCGGTAAAGCGCCCCTTGCAGATATTGGTCGATGAAGAAGCGCGCAACCACTCCGATCACCGCAGCGACGGGAACGGCGACCAACATGCCAACAAAACCGAACAAAGTGCCGAAAGCAGAGAGGGCGAAGATCAGCCAGAGCGGATGCAGCCCGACCGAATCGCCCACGAGTTTCGGGGTGACGAAATTGCCTTCGAGAAACTGGCCGAGCACGAAGATGCCCGCGACGATGCCGATATTGAACCACTCGCCCCAGAACTGGAACAGCGCGAGGCCGATGGCGAGCGCGCCGCCGATGATCGCGCCGATATAGGGGATGAAGGTCAGCGCGCCTGCGACCGAGCCCACCAGCAGCCCGAAATCGAGCCCCGCCGCCATCAGCGCGATCGCGTAGAAGGTGCCCAGCACGAGGCAGACCGTGACCTGACCGCGCACGAAGCCCGAGAGCACCCGGTCGATATCGGTCGCAATGGTGCGGATCGTGTGGACGTGATCGCGCGGCAGCCAGCCGTCGATCTTGGCCACCATCCGGTCCCAGTCGAGCAGCATGTAGAAGGCCACGACCGGCACCACGACGATGAAGACGACCACGTTCACCAGCGTCATCGCCGAACTCAGCAGGGTCGCCGCCAATTCGCCGCCCCGCGCCTTGATCGCGGTGCCGAGGGTGTTGAGCGTGTCATTCACGACCGAGTTGTGCAGGAGATTGGGGAAACGCTCGTTCAGGAAAGTCTGAAACGAGGCCAGAAGATCGGGCGCGAGGGCGACCAACTGCGCCAGCTGACGCGCCAGCATCGGCACCACGGCGAGCGCGAGGATGACGAAAATCAGCACCGTCACCAGCCCGATGATCGCGGTTGAGACCGCGCGGCTCAGCCCCAGCTTCTCCAGCCGGTCGGCCAGCGGGTCGAGGAAATAGGCGATCGCGCCGCCCATGATGAAGGGCAGGATGACATTGCCCAGCCACCACAGCGACAGGACCAGCACCAAGGCGGCGACGGACCAATAGGTGACTTGCTGGCGGGCAGGCAGGGCCATGCGCGGTCCTTTTCAGCGATGCGTTCGCTCTAACGTGGCGAAATGCGGTGGGAAATCAAGGCCAGGATCGCGCGCGCCCCTTCCTCTTGGCGGAAATATCCCGGGGGAGGCGCGGATGCGCCGGGGGCGGAGCCCCCTCATAGGCGACACCCGCAACCTGCGCCACCATCTTGCCCAACGCCCCCGTTTCCTCTAGGCCAAACGCAACGTCTGACACCAACCCTCGAAGGACCGCTCATGCGCCTGTCCCGCTATTTTCTTCCCGTTCTCAAGGAAACCCCCGCCGAGGCGCAGATCGCCTCGCATCGGCTGATGCTGCGTGCGGGTATGATCAAGCAGCAGCAGGCCGGGATCTATTCCTGGCTGCCGATGGGCTTCAAGGTGCTGCGCCGGATCGAGCAGATCGTGCATGAAGAGCAGGCGCGTGCCGGCCATCTCGCGATCCAGATGCCGACGCTGCAATCGGCAGATCTGTGGCGCGAGTCGGGCCGCTATGACGGCTATGGCGAAGAGATGCTGCGCATCACCGACCGTCAGGGGCGCGATATGCTCTACTCGCCCACGGCCGAGGAAATGGTCACCGACATCTTCCGCGCGCATGTGTCGAGCTACAAGCAGCTGCCGCTGACGCTCTATCAGATCCAGTGGAAATTCCGCGACGAGATCCGCCCGCGCTTCGGCGTGATGCGCGGCCGCGAATTCCTGATGAAGGACGGCTACAACTTCGATCTGTCGAAGGAAGACGCGCTGCACGCCTATAACCGCCATCTCGTCAGCTATCTGCGCACCTATGAGCGCATGGGCCTGCAGGCGATCCCGATGCGCGCCGATAGCGGCCCGATCGGCGGCGACTACACCCATGAATTCCTCGTGCTGGCCGAGACGGGCGAGTCGGAAGTGTTCTACGACAGCGAGATCACCGATCTGACCTTCGGCGACCGTGAGATCGATTACGACGACGTGGCGCAGTGCCAGAGCGTGCTGGAGGAATTCACCTCGCGCTATGCCCGCACCGACGAGACCCATGACGAGGCGGCCTTCAACGAGGTCCCGGAAGAGCGTCGCCGCGTCGCGCGCGGCATCGAGGTCGGTCAGATCTTCTATTTCGGCACGCAATATTCCGAGGCACTGGGGGCAAGTGTCCAGACCCCGGACGGCTCGAAAGTCCCGGTCCATATGGGCTCGCACGGGATCGGCGTGAGCCGCCTCGTCGGCGCGCTGATCGAGGCGAACCACGACGAGAAGGGTATCATCTGGCCCGAGGGCGTGACGCCGTTCCATGTCGGTATCGTCAATCTCAAGCAGGGCGATGTCAGCTGCGACAGCGCCTGCGAAGCGCTCTACCGGGCGTTCCTCGATCACGGGCTCGACCCGCTCTATGACGACCGCGAAGAGCGCGCAGGCGCGAAATTCGCCACCATGGACCTGATCGGTCTGCCGTGGCGCATCACCGTCGGTCCGCGCGGGATCGCGGCCAACAAGGTGGAACTGACCTGCCGCCGCACCGGCGAGAGCGAGGAGATGCCGGCGGAAGAGGCGGTCGAGAAGATCGTGGGCATCTATGCGGGGCTTTGATCTGATCGTTGCTGCGGTCGCGGCAGGCCTGCTCGCCGGGCCCGCTTTGGCCGAAGGCTCGGGGCAGGGCGCCCGGCAGGGCCTCGTGGCGTGGTCGAGCGACGCGCTCGGCATCTCGGCGAAAGTGCCGCAGGGCTGGACGTCGGACGAGATGCCGGGGGGCGGGATCCTGTTCTCCGCCCCCGATATCGATCCGCACAAGACCGCCCATGTCGCGCTGCGCGCCCATGCCGATCAGGGGTCTGATCTGGCGGCTGCGCATGATCAACTGCTGCACACGATCCTGCTCGATGGCGATACCGTGCTGTCGGACGATGTGACCGAGGACGGGTTCGCAATCCGCTCCAAGGACACGTTCGGCAAGGTGACGCTGCGCAAGACCGAGCGGCTCGATTGCGCGGGTGGGGCGGTGCTCGCCTCCGTCCAGACCGATTACCCCGCCGATCTGGCCGAGGGCATGGCGCCGCTTCTGGCGGATGTGCCCGGCACGTTGGGCTGCAAATAGGGGGCTCTGCCCCCGCCCGTTCCGGGCTCCCCCGGGATATTTCGACCAAGCCGAAACAGGCGCGCTCTCGCCGCTATGACCGGGCGCAGGCTTGACCTTTCGACCCCGCCGCGCCAGCTTGCGCCGAATTTTCGTGGATGGAGCCGATGGCCGCACGCACTGCCCCGTTTTCCCGTTTCGAGTTCATGATCGCATGGCGCTATCTGCGCGCGCGCCGCGCCGAAGGTGGCGTCTCGGTCATGACATGGATTTCCCTGATCGGCATCGCACTGGGCGTGGCCGCCCTGATCGCGACGCTTGCCGTGCGCGCGGGCTTCCGCGCCGAGTTCGTCTCGACTATCGTCGGCTCGAACCCGCAGATCACGGTCTATTCCGCGCCGATGGAAGTGGCCGAGGGCTCGGGCGTCTATTCCAAGCTGATCCGCGACTATGCCGCGCGCACCGAGCGGATCAAGGCGATCCCCGGTGTGGTCAGCGCGGCCCCGGCCGTGCGCGGTCAGGCGATGGTCAGCTTCGGCGACCGCTCCAACGTGGCGGATGTTTACGGGCTGGCGCTGTCGGATCTGAAGAACATCCCCAATATCGCCCATTCCGACGACGCGCAGGGCGATATCGACAATTACGGTGAAGGCATCGCGATCGGCATCGGGATGGCGCGTGATCTGGGCGTGACGGTGGGCGACACGGTCAAGGTGATCTCGCCGAACGGGGCCAAGACGCCGTCCGGCACGAGCCCGCGGGTGAATGCCTACAAGATCTCGTATGTGTTCTCGGCCGGGCGGTATGACATCGACCAGACGCGGCTTTATATGCCGTTCAAGGAGGCGCAGAGCTTCTTCAACCGCGAAGGCGGGGTGGATGAGATCGACGTCGACGTGGCCGATCCGGAAGGCATCGCCGAATGGGAGCCCGCGATCATGGATGCGAGCGGCAAGGGCACGCTTTTGTGGACGTGGAAGGACGCCTCGTCGAGCTTCCTGCGCGCGCTCTCGGTCGAGGATAACGTGATGTTCATCATCCTCTCGATCCTCGTGCTGATCGCTTCGATGAATATCACCTCGGGGCTGATCATGCTGGTGAAGAACAAGGGTCGCGATATCGGCATCCTGCGCACGATGGGGCTTAGCGAGGGCTCAATCCTGCGGGTCTTCTTCCTGTGCGGGGCCTTCACCGGGGTGATCGGAACGCTTGCGGGGCTGGCGATCGGGGTGCTGTTCGCGGTGAATATCGACCACGTCATGGGCTTCGTGAACTGGCTCAATGGTGGCGATGCCTGGGACCCGTCGATCCGCGGCATCTATCATCTGCCAGCGAAATTGCAGCCCTGGGACGTGACCAAGGCGGTGGCGCTGTCGCTGACGCTGAGCTTCATCGTGACCATCTTCCCGGCGCGCCGTGCTGCGCGCATGAACCCGGTGGAGGCGCTGCGCTATGAATGACGTTCTGATCTGCGAACAGTTGGAAAAGTGCTACAACCGGGGCAAGCCGAACGAGATCACGGTGCTCAAAGGTCTCGATCTGACCATTCCGAAAGGGCAGGTCGTGGCGCTGGTCGCGCCCTCGGGGGCGGGGAAATCGACGCTTCTGCATATCGCGGGGCTGCTGGATACGCCCGATTCAGGCCGGGTTCTGATCGACGGCGAAGACCTCACCGGGGCGCGCGATGGCAAGCGCACGGCGGCGCGGCGCGAGAAGCTGGGCTTCGTCTACCAGTTCCACCACCTGCTGCCGGAGTTCTCGGCGGTCGAGAATATCGTGCTGCCGCAGCTGGCCAATGGCGTCAGCCGCAAGGCGGCGGAAGAGCGGGCCAAGGACTTGCTGAGCCGCGTCGCCATGGCGGGCCGGATGGATCACCGCCCCTCGGCGCTGTCGGGGGGTGAGCAGCAGCGCGTGGCGTTCTGCCGGGCGCTCGCGAACGGGCCGAGCCTGTTGCTGGCCGACGAGCCCACGGGCAACCTCGACCCGGCCACCTCGGATACCGTGTTCGACGTGCTGATGGGGCTGGTGCGCGAGACGGGTCTGTCGGCGCTGATCGCGACGCATAACATGGAGCTCGCCGCCAAGATGGACCGCGTGTTGCATCTGGATAACGGCGCGCTGGAGGAGGGGATATGATCGTTTACGGGATTTCGACCTGCGACACGGTGCGTAAGGCGCGCAAGGCGCTGGAGGCGGCCGGGCGCGACGTGGAGTTTCACGACGTGCGGGCGGAGCCTCTGACGGGGGCCGAGGTCGCGGAGTTCGAAGCTGCCTTCGGAGACAAGATCGTCAACCGCGCCTCCACGACGTGGCGCAACCTGCCCGAAGGCGAGCGCGAAAAGCCCGTCGCCGATCTGCTCGGCGAACACCCCGCGCTGATGAAGCGCCCGGTGATCCGCGAGGGCGACAAGCTGACGCTGGGCTGGGCGAAGGCCACGCAGGCCGAGTGGCTCTGAGAGGGGAGCCCCTCATCGAAGACTGAGACAGAAAAACGGCGCGCATCCCGCGATGCGCGCCGTTTCAAATCCTTACCGTCCGATCCTAAGATCAGAGCAGGACCAGATCCGATGCCGAGGAGCGGCCGTCGCGACCCGACTGCAGCTCATATTGGATCTTCTGATTGTCATCGAGCCCCTTGAGACCCGCACGCTCGACAGCAGAGATGTGCACGAACACGTCCTTGCCGCCTTCGTCGGGCGCGATGAAGCCGTAACCCTTGGTGGAATTGAACCATTTCACGGTGCCAGTGGCCATTACCGTCTTCTCCTTCGTAGTCTCCCGGCGCGATATTGCGTCCGGGCCGTGCAGCCAGTCTCTTTCGGGTCTTCCGGCTGCCTTTTTCAGAAGCGAGGCGGTAGGAAAGTCTGTAACACACGCATATTCAAGTCTCTCCGAGAATTGCAAAAATGCAATGACATTCCGTGAGGGGCGCAAGCCCCTCACAGGTCTGTGAAAATTCCGGATCGGCCTGAATTTGCGGCAATTATCCGCGCAAATCGGGCGGCGTCGATTCGGTGATCAACTGCTCGACGATCTCGTCGATTGCCACCGTGGAGGTGCGGGTATCGCCGAGTTTGCGGACCGAAACCGTGCGCTCCTCGACCTCTTTCATCCCGATCGCGAAGATATAGGGGACCTTGCCGAGCGAGTGCTCGCGGACCTTGTAGTTGATCTTCTCGTTGCGGGTGTCGGCCTCGGCGCGGATGCCCGCGGCGCGCAGCTTCGACGTCACTTCCAGCACGTAGTCGTCGGCATCCGAGACGATCGAGGCGACGACCACCTGACGCGGCGCGAGCCAGAGCGGCATCTTGCCCGCGAAGTTCTCGATCAGCATGCCGATGAAACGCTCGAACGAGCCGAGCACCGCGCGGTGCAGCATCACGGGGCGGTGGCGTTCGCCATCCGAGCCCACGAATTCCGCATCCAGCCGCTCGGGCAGGTTGGTGTCGACCTGCAGCGTGCCGCATTGCCAGTCGCGCCCGATCGCGTCGGTCAGCACGAATTCCAGCTTCGGCCCGTAGAACGCGCCTTCGCCTTCGAAGATCTCATAGTCGTAGCCAGCAGCCTTGCAGGCATTGCCGAGCGCGGCTTCGGTGTAATCCCAGCTCTCATCGCTACCGATGCGCTTCTCGGGGCGCGTCGACAGCTTGATGCGCCAGTCGGTGAAGCCGAGATCGTCATAGATCCCCGAGAGGAACTTGATGAACTTCTCGGTTTCCACCTCGATCTGATCCTCAGTGCAGAAGATATGCGCATCGTCCTGCGTGAAGCCGCGCACGCGCATGATGCCATGCAGCGCGCCCGAGGGCTCGTAGCGTGCGCAGGAGCCAAACTCGGCCATGCGCAGGGGCAGGTCGCGATAGGATTTGACGCCCTGATTGAAGATCTGCACGTGGCAGGGGCAGTTCATCGGCTTGAGCGCGTTGACCGTCTTTTCGCGCGCATGATCCTCGTCGACTTCGACGATGAACATGTTCTCCTGATAGTTCTCCCAGTGGCCCGAGGCCTCCCAGAGCTTGCGGTTAACCACCTGCGGCGTGTTCACCTCGACATAGCCGTCATCGCGCTGCTTGCGGCGCATGTAGTCCTGCAGCGCGGTGTAGATGGTCCAGCCGTTCGGGTGCCAGAAGATCTGGCCCGGCGCCTCTTCCTGCATGTGGAACAGGTCCATCTCGCGGCCGAGCTTGCGGTGGTCGCGCTTGGCGGCCTCCTCCATCATCGTGACCCAGGCGTTGAGGTCCTTCTTGGTCTTGAAGGCCACGCCATAGATGCGCTGCAGCATCGGACGGCTGGAATCGCCCAGCCAATAGGCACCCGCGACATGGGTCAGCTTGAACGCATCCGCGGGAACCTGACCGGTATGCTGCAGGTGCGGACCACGGCAGAGATCCTGCCAGTTTCCGTGCCAATACATCCGGATGTCTTCGCCTTGCGGGATCCGGTTGATCAGCTCGACCTTGTAGGGCTCTTCCGTCGCCAGATAGTGGTCGATCGCGTGTTTGCGGCTCCAGACCTCGGTCTTGATGGCGTCGCGCGCGTTGATGATCTCGCGCATCTTCTTCTCGATCGCGCCGAGGTCTTCGGGCGTGAAGGGCTCTTCGCGGTCGAAGTCGTAGAACCAGCCATTGTCGCGGACCGGGCCGATCGTGACCTTCACGCCGGGATAGAGCTCCTGCACGGCGCGGGCCATGATATGGGCGAGGTCGTGGCGGATCAGCTCCAGCGCGGGGCCGTCATCCTGCATCGTGTTGATGGCGATCTGCGCGTCTTCCTGGATCGGCCATTGCAGATCCCAATGCGCGCCATTGACCTGCGCGGAGATCGCTTTCTTCGCCAGCGACGGTGCGATCGAGGCGGCCACTTCGGCCGGCGTCACGCCCGCGTCGTAGTCGCGCGAATTGCCATCGGGAAAGGTGAGGGAGATCTGGGACATGTCGTCCTCCTCGTCGGTTTGGCGCCCACGGAACGCCCGGTTGCGGGATATATGCTTCCCGAGCCTTTTGCGCGGCTCGCGCGCGGCTGTCAATGGCTTGGGGCTGGGGGAGGTGTCGCAGGGGGGCTCCGCCCCCGCGCTGACGCGCTCCCCCGGGATATTTCGGCCAAGCCGAAGCTGAAAGCGTTGTGCGCGTTCGTGTTGGCAAAAATATCCCGGGGGTGAGGTGCGCAGCACCGAGGGGGCAGAGCCCCCATGGCCATGAGCCAAGAAAAAGGCGCCGCGCGGGCGCCTCTCGCTTACATCTTGTTGAGCTTGCTCTGCAGATCGGCGAGCTGTTTCTTGATCGAGTCCAACTCGCCGCGATCATCGCCGTCATCGGGCGCGGGGCCGGACGAGCCTGCCGTGCCCCAGCCGGCCATCATGTTCTGCAAGAAGGCCTGTTGCTGCGCCTGCAGCGCCTCGAAGCCCGGCATCGAGGCCATGGGATTCGGCATCTTGTTCATGTTCTCGAGCATATGCGAGTGCCCCTCGCGCAGCATCTCGAAGCTGGCTGCGAGGAATTGCGGCACCACCGATTGCGCAGCCCCCGTATAGGAGCGCACCAGATCGGTCAGCACATCGACCGGAAGGACATTCTCGCCGCGGCTTTCGTGCTCGGCCACGATCTGCAGCAGATATTGCCGCGTCAGGTCGTCGCCCGATTTCAGATCGACAATCTGCACCTCGCGTCCGTCGCGGATGAATTTCGCGATGTCTTCGAGCGTCACGTAATCGCTGGTCTCGGTGTTGTAGAGACGGCGGCTGGCGTAACGCTTGATCAGCAAGGGCTTTTCGTCTTCGGCCATGTGATGCGATCCTCCCCGGATTGTGCTTGTGCAGCGATTGTGTGACGCCGCGCTGCCAAAAGCAATAAAAGAAAAAGGGCGCGCCACGAGGGCGCGCCCGAGATACGCGAGGCCGACTGGGAGGAGGAAGCCGGTGCCCGCGGTGTATTCTTACTTCGCAGCCGCCGTGGCTTTCTTCGTCGCAGCGGTCATGTCGGCGGTCGCCTTCTTGACGTTTGCGGAGGCTTCTTCCGACATGTCCTTGCCGGCAGCCATCATCAGCTCGACGGTGTCCATCTGAACCTTTTTCGCGATTTCAGCGAAAGCAGCCATGTTTTCGGCAGCCATCTCGGCCGAAGCCGACGCGAAGTCGCTCATCGCCTTGGCGTAATCGGCGGGCTCTTCCTTGGTTTTGGTCAGGTCGCCCATCTTGTCGATGGTGCCCTTGGTCCATTTGGTCGAGATTTCGGTCGACTTGCCGGCAGCTTCAAGCGCCACCTGCGACATCTTCTCGCCCAGAGCCGCTTGCGATTTGAAAGCGTCTTGGAATTTCGAGGTGTCGACGGGGAAGGACGCCATCATGTCCTGCATGATCTTGGTGTAGTCTTGGGTCTTAGCCATGTGAGTGCTCCGTTGGGTTGGGGCCCGTGGTCTGGAACGTTGGCGGGGCCCTTTGGGTTACGCAACGTATATACATGCTGCGGCGCAGCATTTCAAGAGAAGAATTGCTGCGCCGCAGAAATTTTCAACCCAAGCGGGAAAGCTATATCTTAACTATCTCTTTGACATAAGTGCCGGGCGCATCAGCCAAAACCGGGTGGTCTGCATCGCCGGGCTGGCGTGCGGGCACCATCGCGCCGGACTTCTTGGCCAGCCATTCGCCCCAGCGCGGCCACCAGCTTCCCTCGTGGAACTCCGCCTGCGCGCGCCATTCGTCGGGATTCGCGATCGGGGCTGGGGAGGTGTAATGGCCGTATTTCTTCTTGCTGGGCGGGTTCACGATCCCGGCGATATGGCCCGATTGCGACAGGATGAAGGTCTTGTCCTTCGATCCCATCTTCGCGACCCCGTTGAACGAGGCGACCCAGGGCGCGATATGGTCGGTCTCGCAGGCGATGGCCATCAGCGGCACGTTCACGTCCGAGACCTTGACCGTCTCGCCCAGCACCTCGAAGCCGTCGCGCGCGAAGCGGTCCTTCTGGCAGAGCCCGCGCAGATACTCGACCGCCATCTTGCCCGGCAGGTTCGTCGAGTCGCCGTTCCAGAACAGCAGATCGAAGGCGGGCGGGGATTCCCCCATCATGTAGCTGCGGATCGCAGGCCGATAGATCAGGTCGTTCGAGCGCAGATAGGAGAAGGTGCGCGACATGAAGTAGCTGTCGAGCACCCCGTCGGCCTTGCATTGCCGCTCGATCCCGTCGACGAAATCGTCCTGCAGGAAGACCGCGAATTCGCCCTGATCCGAGAAATCGGTGAGTGTGGTGAAGAAGGTGGCCGAGTTGATCGACTTGTCCTTGCGCTTGTTCAGAAGGCCCAGCGTCAGCGACAGCGTGGTGCCCGCGATGCAATAGCCCACCGCGTTGACCTTCTTCTCGCCGGTGATCTTCTTCACCTCGTCGATCGCGGTCAGGTAGCCCTCCTGCACGTAGTCATCCATGCCGACATCGGCATAGCTCTGGTCGGGGTTCTTCCAACTGACCACGAAGAGGGTGAAGCCCTGATCGACGATCCAGCGGATCAGCGAGTTCTGCGGCTTCAGGTCCATGATATAGAAACGGTTGATCCAGGGCGGGAAGATCACCAGCGGGGTCTTGTGAACCTTTTCGGTGGTCGGCGTGTACTGGATCAGCTCGAACAGGCGGTTGCGATAGACCACCGCGCCCTCGGCGGTGCCGATATTCTCGCCCACGGTGAAGGCGTCCTTGTCGGCCAGTGTCACCAGCAGGTCGCCGCGGTTCGCTTCGATGTCGCGCACGAGGTTCTCGAGCCCTTTCACGAGGCTCTCGCCCTCGGTCTCGATCGCCTTCTCCAGCGCGTCGGGGTTGGTGGCGAGGAAATTCGTGGGCGCCATCAGGTCGATGATCTGGCGCGAGAAGTAGTTCAGTCGCTGACGGTCCACCGGATCGAGATCGTCGAGCTTGTCGACCGCCTCTTTCACGCCTTTGGCCGCGATCAGATACTGCTGTTTGATGTAGTTGAAATAGGGGTGGCTGTCCCAGAGCGGATTGGCGAAGCGCGGGTCGGAAGGCCCGGGATCTTCCGGTGGGCGGAACGCTCCCTTGGCGAGCGCCTCCTGCGCTTCGAGGTAATGCTTCATCGCCTGACCCCAGTAATTCACCTGGGCTTCGAGGATTTTCGAGGGCTTTTCGAGCCACTCGTTCATCATGGCGGCAGAGGACGTCATGTAGAGATCGGCGCCGGGGCCTTCGAGGGCCGGGTTCATCGGTCGCTTATGGGCGATCGCATCGACCATGCGCTCGGTCAGTTCTTCGATGCGCGCCAGATTGTCTTGCATCTTCTGCGATGCAGCAATTTTGTCCGTCTCCTCGGTTGTCATAAATGATATTCCTCCCTATCCTCTGCACCAGCATAATATCGCCGCAGTCTTGGGGTAAAGCGGCGTTTCCATTGCCGAGTGAGTGCGTGGCCCGCCCCGAGGAGTTGTATATGAAAACGATCATGTCCTACGACCTGATGGAGACCTTCAGGAACACGAACGAGTGGATGGGCGCCTCGGCGCGCGCCATGGCTTCCTACCCGGTCTGGGGGCTCGCCCCGCATCCGATGTTCAAGATCATGTCGGCCTGGGGCCGCGTGACGGAGCGCTCGTTCGCACGGATGGTGATCAAGCCCGATTGGGGCATCCATTCGATCGCGGCAGAGGACGGGCGCGATCACCTCGTCGAGGTCGAGACCGTGCTCGACAAGCCCTTCGGCAGCCTGGTGCATTTCAACGTCCACGGCCGCGAGCCGATGGAGCGGCGCATCCTGCTGGTGGCGCCGATGTCGGGCCACTACGCGACGCTGCTGCGCTCGACCGTGGCCTCGCTGCTGCCCGATGCGGACGTGTGGGTGACCGATTGGCATAATGCGCGCGACATCCCCGTCTCTGAGGGCAAGTTCGATATCGAGGACTACACCCTCTATCTTGTCGATTTCATGAAGAAGATGGGCCCTGACTGCAACGTGATCGCCGTGTGTCAGCCCGCACCGCTCGCGCTGGCCGCCACTGCCTATCTGGCAGCCGAAGACCCGGCTGCGCAGCCGCGCACGCTGACCCTGATCGGCGGGCCGATCGATCCCGACGCGAAAGCGACCGAGGTCACCGATTTCGGGCGTCGCGTCACGATGGGCCAGCTCGAGCAGATGGTGATCCAGCGCGTCGGCTTCAAATACAAGGGCGCGGGCCGTCTGGTCTATCCGGGCCTGATGCAGCTCGCCTCGTTCATCTCGATGAACATGGACAAGCACGCGCAGGCCTTCCAGGAAAAGATCTGGAGCGAGGCGCAGGGCGAAGGCTCCGAGCATGACAAGCATTACCGCTTCTACGACGAATACCTCGCGGTGATGGATATGACGGCGGAATTCTATCTCTCGACGGTGGAGCGCATTTTCAAGGGCCTCGAGATCGCCCAGAACCGCTTCGAGGTCGGCGGCAAGATGGTCGATATCTCGAAAATCACCAAGGTCGCGGTGAAGACCGTGGAAGGCGAGAAGGACGACATCTCCGCCCCCGGCCAATGCGTCGCCGCGCTCGACCTGTGCTCGGGCGTGCCGGATTCGATGAAACAACAGCACCTCGAGCCCGGCGCAGGCCATTACGGCATCTTCGCAGGCTCGCACTGGCGCAACAATATCCGCCCGCTGGTGCTCGATTTCATCGACGAGAACGCCGACAACCCCGCGCCCGGGAAGGGGAAGCCCGCGACGGTCACGCCGATCCGCAAGAAGAAGGTGAAGACGGCCGAGGCGGGGTGATCTCACTCCACGCGAGAGTTTCAGAAAAGCGCTGCTTCGGCAGCGCTTTTTTATTCGCGACTTCGCCATCGTTTTGACGGGTTTCGGCGCATGATCGGAAAATCACTTTGATTTTTTGAGACCGAGATTATGGACGCATTGTTTTTCCCCGTTGTGCTGCTTCTCCTCCTCTTAGTTGCGATCGTAAAATCCCCCCGTTTCAAGGGGTTCATCGGAGAGGTTTACGTCAGCAAAGGACTTAAGAAACTAGCTGAAGAGAGGGGCATGCATCTCTTCGATGATGTGACTCTGCCCGTGAAGGACGGGACAACGCAGATCGATCATGTCCTCATATCGCGGAGCGGCGTGTTCGTGATCGAGACCAAGAACATGAGCGGCTGGATATTCGGTGCCGAGAGGCAATCTCAATGGACGCAGGTTCTCTATAAGAAAAAGACCAAGTTTCAGAATCCGCTGCGGCAAAACTACAAGCACATCAAAGCGATCGAAGAGTGTCTTGGTGTAGACGGCCGCAAGGTTCAGGGGGTTATCGTCTTCGTTGGTGGGGCGGTGCCGAAAACCGAGTTTCCTTCCAGCGTTCACTGGCGGCGGAACTCGATGCTCAGCTTTCTGAAGTCTCCGCACCAAGTGATACTCACCGAGAGTGAGGTCGATGCGCTATGTCAGGCGTTGGCAAGCCGGCGGTTCGAGCGGGGTTTGCGGACCACGCAGCAGCACATCAAGAACGTCAGGACGCGAGTGGAAGCGCAGGCTTCGACAGATGCGTGCCCGCGATGCGGATCCGCGATGGTCGAGCGCCGTAGCAAGAAAACGAATGACGTCTTCCTGGGCTGCACGAATTTCCCGAAATGCCGTGGGACCCGGAAAGTCGAAGCGTCCAAAGTTGTTGCGTTCTCACGCCAACAATAACGGTGCCTCCAGCCAGTCGCGCAGGTTCTGGGTGATCTTCTCGGGTTGCTCGAGCGGGCTGAGGTGGCCTGCGCCGAGGATCAGGCGGAATTCGGCGTGCGGCATCAGCTCGGCGAGGAATTCGTGGCGGCGGGGCGGGCAGATCTTGTCGTATTCGCCGCACATCAGCAGCGCGCGGGTTTTCGTGGCGCGCAGCGTGCGTTGCAGGTCGGGGCGGCGCATCAGGGCGCGCGATTGCGCCTCGAACCTGTCGGCGCCCAAGCCTGCCGCCATTTCCAGCATCATCGCCTGAATCTCGGCGCGGCCGGGACCGGGAGCAAGGCTCTCGGCGGGGATTTCTTCCAGCATCATCTCGTCGAGCCGCCCGGTGAGCGCCTTCACGATCCGAGTCTCGCGCGCGGCGGCGATCTGCGGCATCTCGGGCAGGGGAGAGACGTCGAGCAGCGCGACCTGGCTCACGCGGTCGGGCGCGCGGCGCAAGATCTCGATTGCGACCACCGCGCCCAGCCAATGCCCGACCAGCGCGAATTGCGGCGGGGCTTCGTCGAGCACGGTCTGCGCCATCTCCTCGATCGTCGCGCCACGCAGCCGCGCCACCATCACCGAGCGCTCGGAGGACAGTTCCTGCAGCGGGTGCCAGAACAGCCGTGCGTCGCACATGAATCCGGGTAGAAAGACCAGCGGGTCGCTTGGCATCGCTCGAAACCTCAATCGCGGCGCGTTTTCGCGCTTCTCGCGTCGAGTGTGCCGCAAGGGCCGAGGTCAAGCAAATCGAAATGCCGCAAGCAGCGGATCACAGCCGGGCCAGCACCTCCGCCAGCGCGGTCTCGATCAGCGCGAGGCAGTCCGGGTCCGAGAAGCGGTGATCGGCGCCCTTCACCAGGGTCAGGCGCATGTCCGCGCCCTCGGCATGCTCGAGCAGCCGGATCGCGGTCTCGGTGCTGACGGCCTCGTCGGCGGTGCCTTGCAAGAAGCGCGTGGGGAAGGGCAGCGCCAGCGGGCTGCGCAGCACCAGCCGCTCGCGGCCCTCGTTGATCAGGCGGCGCGTGATGACATAGGGCTCGCCGTAATCCGACGGAATCGCGATGGAGCCTTCGCTCTCAAGCTTGTGCCGGGTTTCCTTGTCGAAGCTCGCCCAATAGCCGTCCTCGGTGAAATCGGGGGCGGCGGCGATGGTGACGAGGCCTGCGACTTTCTCGGGGTGTTCGCGAGACATCAGGAGCGAGATCCAGCCGCCCATCGAGGAGCCCACGAGGATCTGCGGGCCTTCGGTCTTGGCCATGATCACGTCGCGCGCATCCTCGAACCAGTCGCCGATCGCGCCGTCCTCGAATGCGCCGTCCGAGACGCCGTGGCCGGAATAGTCGAAGCGCAGGAAGGCGCGGCCTTCGCGCTTGGCCCAGTCCTCGAGCGCCAGCGCTTTCGTGCCTTCCATGTCGGATTTGAACCCGCCGAGGAACACCACGCCCGGCCCTTCGCCCGGCGTCAGGTTATAGGCGATGCGGCGGCCTTCTTGGGTCTCGAAATACTCGGTCATCTGCGCTCCGTGAAATCTGTTCGCGCCCAGCCTAGCGAGCGGCGCGGGTGGCCTCAACCTGTCCGCTTGCGCTCAGTGTGCGGGCTTTTCCTTGCCGGTGACGGCGCGGTAGATCGGCTGGATGATCCGGGTGACGACCGGGATCAGGACGAGCCCGTAGATCAGCCCGAAGATGCCGTCGAAGAACGCGGTGACGGCCCAGCTGACGAAGCCTTCGGCGGTGCCTGCAGCATGGGCTGCGGCCTCGGCCTGATGGTGGATCCAGTCGTAGGGCGCGTGCCAGCCAAGCTCTGCCAGACCGTGCAGCACGATATTGCCGCCGACCCAGATCATCGCGGCGGTGCCGACGATCATCAGGGTCTTCATCAGCCACGGCATGACTTTCACCATGCCGCGCCCGAAGGCTCGGGTCGCAGCAAGGTTCGCGTTCTCGGCCAGCCAGAGCCCCGCATCATCGGCTTTCACGATCAGCGCGACCGAGCCATAGACCACCACCGTCACGCCGATCCCGATGATCGCAAGCGCAATCGCCTCCATCCAGATCGGCTGGCCCGAGGGCAGGGCGGCGAGGCCGATGGTCATGATCTCGGCGGAGAGGATGAAATCGGTCTTCACCGCGGCTTTGACGCGCTTTTCCTCGAGATGGTCGGCGGTCTCCGCCGCGACATGGCCTTCGGCATCGGGCTCATGCGGTTTGAACAGGTGATAGACCTTCTCCGCGCCCTCGAAACACAGGTAAGAGCCACCCAGCATCAGCAAGGGTGTGATCAGCCATGGCGCGAAGGCAGAGAGCAGCAGCGCCGCTGGCAGCAGGAAGATCAGCTTGTTCTTGATCGAGCCGAGCGCGATTTTCCCCACGATCGGCAATTCGCGGGCGGGCTTGAAGCCGTGGACATATTTCGGCGTGACGGCGGCATCGTCGATCAGCGCGCCGGCTGCCTTGGAGCCCGCCTTGGCCGCCTGACCTGCCGCGTCGTCGATCGAGGTCGCCGCCACCTTGGCGATCCCCGCCACGTCATCCAGCAATGCCAGCAAGCCACTCATCGCAAACCCTTCCTAATCACGCCCGCGTGAGCCTAGGGCGCATCTCCCCAAGCCACAAGCGCGAAGACTTGTTCCCGAATTCTTTCCGGGCGGACATGAAAAAGGCGCCCGAAGGCGCCTTGATCGGATTGGTTTGAAAGGCTTACAGCCCCAGCTTCTGCGCGACGATCTGGTTGACCGCCTTGGGGTTGGCCTTGCCGCCCGAGGCCTTGATGACCTGACCGACGAACCAGCCAGCCAGCTTGGGGTTGGCCTTGGCCTTCTCGACCTGATCGGGGTTCGCGGCGATCACCTCGTCCACGGCGGCCTCGATGGCGCCGGTATCGGTGACCTGAATCATGCCGCGCTCTTCCACGATCTTCTCGGGGTCGCCGCCTTCGGTATAGACGATCTCGAAGAGGTCCTTCGCGATCTTGCCCGAGATCTTGTCCGACTTGATGAGCCGGATGATCGCGCCAAGCTGAGCGGCATCGACCGGGCTCGACGTGATGTCGTGGTCTTCCTTCTTCAGGCGACCGAACAGCTCGTTGATGACCCAGTTCGCGGCGAGCTTGCCGTCACCGGCCTCGGCCACCACGGCCTCGAAGTAATCCGCGTTCTCGACCTCTGCGGTCAGCACCGAGGCGTCATATTCCGACAGGCCCAGCTCCTTGACAAAGCGCGCTTTCTTCTCGTCGGGCAGTTCCGGCATCGAGGCGCCGATATCGTCGACCCATGCCTGCTCGATTTCCAGCGGCAGCAAGTCGGGGCAGGGGAAGTAGCGGTAATCATGCGCCTCTTCCTTCGAACGCATCGAGCGCGTCTCGCCCTTGTCCGGATCGTAGAGGCGGGTTTCCTGCACCACTTCGCCGCCGTCCTCGACGATGGCGATCTGGCGACGGGCCTCGTATTCGATGGCCTGTTGGATGAAGCGCATCGAGTTCATGTTCTTGATCTCGCAGCGCGTGCCGAGATGGCTGAAATCCTGCGTTTCCTGATATTTCTCGTAAGCGCCCGGTTTGCAGATCGAGACGTTCACGTCCGCGCGCAGGTTGCCGTTCTGCATGTTGCCGTCGCAGGTGCCCAGATAGCGCAGGATCTGGCGCAGCTTGCCGACATAGGCGGCCGCCTCTTCGGGGCCGCGGATGTCGGGGCGCGAGACGATTTCCATCAGCGCCACGCCGGTCCGGTTGAGGTCCACGAAGGACATATGCGGATCCATGTCGTGGATCGACTTGCCCGCATCCTGCTCGAGGTGGATGCGCTCGATCCGGACCTTGCGGGCGACGCCCGGGCCCATATCGACGATGATTTCGCCCTCGCCCACGATGGGGTGGTAGAGCTGGCTGATCTGGTAGCCCTGCGGCAAGTCCGGGTAGAAATAGTTCTTCCGGTCGAAGGCCGAGCGCAGGTTGATATCGGCCTTGAGGCCCAGCCCGGTGCGCACGGCTTGCGCCACGCAGAACTCGTTGATCACCGGCAGCATGCCGGGCATCGCCGCGTCGACGAAGGCCACGTTCGAGTTCGGCTCTGCGCCGAATTTGGTCGAGGCGCCCGAGAACAGCTTGGCTTTCGAGGCCACCTGTGCGTGGACTTCAAGCCCGATCACCAGCTCCCAATCCGATTTGGCACCGGCAATGACCTTGGGTTCGGGGGCTTGGAATTCGAGATGGTCGAGCATGTCCACATCCTGTCAGTAAAGGCTTGGGCAAGCTTCTAGGACAGGGCAGGGGCGGGAGCAAGAGGGCGACCGCCCCGGATTGGGGATCAGACCACCGGCACCCCATAGGATTCGAAAATCGCGCTGAGCCGGTCGAGCGGCGGCGTGGCCTCTCGTGGCAGGTAGGCGCGGCGCCCGTCGCGCAGCGTGACCATGCATTCGTCGCCCGCAAGCTTGCGCCGCCGCAGCCGCGCCGAGTCGATCTGCGCAAGCGGGAACGTGCCCAGTTGCCGCCCGTTGCGATAGACCTCCATTCGCGCAGGCGTGATCCGCAGCAGCCCCGAGCGGTTGCGCATCAGCTTGTACAAAGTGAGGGCGAGATAGGTCCACGCAGCGACGTGAATCCAGGTCGTCGCGGTCAGTTTCATTGCGCTGTAAAGCAGCGCCATCCCGAAGGCGAGGGCGAGATAGCCTCCCGCCCGGCGGGCTTGGTGTCGGTATTCAAATTCATTGTCGTCCATGGTCGAGCCCATCCGCGAAATTGCGTAACGCCCGCAAGGCGCGGGCGTCCGCGTTTCGTAGCTCGCGAACCCGGCACGGATGGGCCGAAAATACGGCCAATCCGTGGTGAGATGGGCGCGCCTGCGGGCGCTGAGCGGAAATCAGCTCAACAGACGCTGCGTCATCTCCGACAAGTCGCGGCTGAGGCCTGGCTGGGCGTCGATCCGTTCCAACTCGCTGCGCATCTTGTCGCGCCGGCCTGCGTCATACCGAGTCCACGTCTCGAAAGCGGTGGACATGCGCGCTGCGACCTGCGGATTGACCGGATCGAGCTTGAGCAGCCAGTCGGCATAGAAGCGATAGCTCGCCCCGTCCGCGCGGTGGAAGCCCGCGTGATTGCCCGACAGCCCCGCCATCAATGCCCGGAAGCGGTTCGGCGTCTTCCATGTGAAGAGCGGATCGCCGGTCAGCGCCTCGGCGCGCTCCAGCGCCGTCTCTGGCGGGCAACTGGCAAGCTGGACGAGGAACCACTTGTCCATCACCAGCCGGTCGCCCTGCCAGCGCTCGCGGAATTCGGCCATGGCGGCGGCGTCCTGCCCGGTCTGCACCAGAGCTGCGAGCGCGCCGAGGCTTTCGGTCATGTTCTCCGCCGAGGCGAAAAGCGCCCCCGCCCGTGCCCCGCCGTCGATGCGGTTCAGGAGTCGCAGGACCGCAAGGCGCAGCGCGCGCGGACCGGCCTGCTCGGGATCGGAGCTATAGGGGCCTGTCGCTTCGGTGCTGGTGAAGATTTCGGCCAGAAGCGTCTTATGCGCAGTCGCCAGATCGCGGGCGAGCCCTTCGCGTGCCGCGTAGATCGCCGCCGGATCGGGCGTCTCGCCCTGATCGTAGAGCGCCTGCGCGATGCTGTCCTCGGAGGGCAGGTTCAGGCACAGCGCACGGAAGGCGGGATCGGCGGTCTCGTCGCGCAGCAGCGCCCCGATCGCATCGGAGAAGGACGTGTCGGTTTCCTGTCCCAGCACCCGCCCGATCAGCACTTTCTGGGCCAGCGCGCGGCCGGCTTCCCAGCGGTTGAACGGGTCGCGGTCGTGGGTCAGCAGGAAGGCCAGCTCGGACGTGTCGGCGTCGCGCTCTAGCCGCACGGGGGCGGAAAAGTCGCGCAGGATCGAGGGCACCGGGCGCGTCGCGAGCCCGTCGAAGGTGAAGCTCTGTTTCGCCTCGGTCATCTCCAGAACAGTGGAGGGCACGACCTCGTCGCCATTCTCGGACAGAAGGCCGACCTCGATCGGAATGTGGCGGGGAAGTTTCTCCGGCTGGCCGGGCGTGGGGCGCGTTTCCTGTTCGAATTCAAGCGTATATGTGCCGTCCTTGAAGCTGTCGCGCACCCGCAGGGTCGGCGTGCCCGCATCGGTATACCAGCGCTTGAACTGACTCAGATCGCGGCCCGAGCTGTCCTCGAAGACCTTCAGCCAGTCTTCGATCGTGCAGGCCTGCCCGTCATGGCGCTCGAAATAGAGGTCGAGCGCGGCGCGATAGCCCTCTTGCCCAAGCAAGCGATGCAGCATCCCCACGATCTCGGCGCCTTTCTCATAGACGGTCGCGGTGTAGAAGTTGTTGATCTCGCGGTAATGATCGGGGCGCGGCGGGTGCGAGAGCGGGCCGCGATCCTCGCGGAATTGCCGCCCGCGCAGCGAGAGGACGTCGTCGATCCGCTTCGTCGCATGGCCGCGCATGTCGCCGGTGAACTGTTGGTCGCGATAGACCGTCAGCCCCTCTTTCAGGCACAGCTGGAACCAGTCGCGGCAGGTGATCCGGTTGCCGGTCCAGTTGTGGAAATACTCATGCGCGATGATGCCCTCGATGCGTTCGTAATCGGCATCGGTCGCGGTCTCGGGCGAGGCGAGAACCCATTTGGAGTTGAAAATGTTCAACCCCTTGTTCTCCATCGCGCCCATATTGAAGTCATCGACGGCGACGATGTTGAAAATATCCAAGTCGTATTCGCGCCCGTAAGCCTCTTCATCCCAGCGCATCGAACGGTGGAGCGCCTGCAGCGCGAAGTCGCAGCGGTCCTCGTCGCCCGGACGGACCCAGATATTCGTCGCGACCTCGCGGCCGGACATCGTGGTGAATGTGCCCGAATGCGCGCGCAGATCGCCTGCGACCAGCGCGAAGAGATAGGCGGGCTTGGGCCACGGATCGACCCATTCGGCATAGCCGTCGCGGCTCTCGACGAGATCGCCATTCGCCAGCAGCACCGGCTGGTCGCCGGTGATCGTGACGTGGAAGCGCGCCATCACGTCGGGGCGGTCCGG
The DNA here is from genome assembly GCF_002020115.1 of Thioclava sp. DLFJ5-1. Lineage (NCBI taxonomy): Bacteria > Pseudomonadati > Pseudomonadota > Alphaproteobacteria > Rhodobacterales > Paracoccaceae > Thioclava > Thioclava sp. DLFJ5-1. Next base: position 160,453 of record NZ_MPZU01000007.1, read on the forward strand.
GTAGAATGTGATCTTGCGGAAGCCCTCAGCCTCGCATTGCGTGCAATACATGCCGTTGGACATATACAGCCCTTCCAGCGCGGTATTCTTCGACGGCGCGATCCGGGTGACGGTCTCCAGCGTGAAGGGCTGAGACGGCAGAACATGCGCCGGGATCGTCAGGCCCGTCTTTGTCAGTTCGTAGTCGTCAGGCGTCAGCGCGCGCCCGTCCACTGCGACCGAGACAAGCTCCAGATCTTCGCCATCGAGTTCCAGCGCGGCCGCCTCTTGCCGGGGCGAGAAGGAAAGACCCGCGCGCACTTCGGTCGCGTCCGGGTCGAGCGTGAAATCAAGCCGCACGGTCTCGAGGGTGAAGGGGTAGGGGCGGTAGTCGCTCAGGCGCTTGGCAGGGGCGTCGGCAGCCGTCAGTTCAGCGGACATTCTAACGATATTCCTAATTAACTTCGGGTTATTTCAGGTGGCGCGCGCCCGTGCGAAAGCAAGTTCGCCTTTGCGTGAGCCGCGCCTCTGATGTTTGGCGGGCGCGACCCGGTCTTGGCGTCGCAGTCCCGCAGCTGGCGGAACAGTATCTGGCCCGCTCGGGGTTTTCAAAGCGGTTTCGCGGACCGCTCTGAGAGACGCGTGGCAGGCCGGACGAACCTGAAGCGGGTGGGTTGCGTTACCTGAGGTGAACGGGGCGGCTTGGCGCTAGGTCGCGACCGCCCCGACATGGAATTTGGAAAGATGGAAGGAGGACATCCGATGTCCACACCCGACACCAATGTGAAGACCCAGAAGAAAAGACACGCCCCCGCCCTGATCGGCATCGCGATCGTCGCGGTGCTGGGCGTGGCGGTGATCCTGGTCTGGATCGCGATGGCCACAGATACCTCGGAGCCCGCGGCAAGCGATGCAAGTCAGGCCGAGGTCACGACGCAGCCCGCGCCGGAGACCGAGGGTGTCGTGCGTTCGGAGCCGCCGGCGAAGCCGCTGGACGGGGCTGGCCTGTCGACCACGCAAGCGCCCGAGACGACCGGCGTCGGCACTGTTGAAAGCAATGGCGACGCGACGGAGGCCGACCCGATCCAGCAGTGAGCTCGGACGGGTCGCGCGCGGCTGCATCGCTCCCGTTTCCGTGAGCCGCTGGCCTTTTTACGCCCTTTCACCGTCTTAGCGTCTTCCCGCCCGCGACAGGCAATCCGCTGGACATTCACGCTCAGCGGTTTCATCTAGTACGCGTCTAAGAAAACCGGGAGGGCACAATGGCACAGCGGGTCGCACGTAACGAACTGCAGGTGGCGGTCGAACTGGCCGCCTTCATCGAGGATCAGGCTTTGCCGGGAACCGGCGTCGCGCCGGAGCGCTTCTGGGAGGGGCTGTCGGACCTGCTGCATACGCAGGGCCAGAAGAACCGAGCGCTGCTGGAGACGCGCGAGGCGATCCAGTCCAAGCTCGACGACTGGCACGCGCATCACCGCGCCGAAGGCTTTGATTTCGAAGACTATAAATCCTTCCTGAAAGAGATCGGCTACCTCCTGCCCGAAGGCGACGACTTCAAGATCGAGACGCCGGAAACCGATCCCGAATTCGCCACCGTCTGCGGTCCGCAGCTCGTCGTGCCGATCACCAATGCGCGCTATGCGCTCAACGCGGCGAATGCGCGCTGGGGCAGCCTTTACGATGCGCTTTACGGCACGGATGCGCTTGGCGATCTGCCGCAGCGCAAGGGCTATGACCCCGAACGTGGCGCCCGCGTGATCGAGCGTGCGAAGGCATTTCTCGACGAGGCAGTGCCGCTTGCAGGCGGCAGCTGGACCGGCGTGACCGCGCTGCGTGTCGAGAACGGCGTCTTCTTCGTGGAGAACGCGGTGGGCGAAACCGGGCTGGCCGATCCGGCGCAGTTCCTCGGGTTCAACATCTCCGACGAGGGCGCGCTGTCCGAAGTTCTGCTGGAAAATAACGGTCTGCATCTCGTGATCGAGATCGACCCGACGACCGAGGTCGGTCAGGCCGATCCTGCCGATATCGCCGATGTCATCCTCGAGGCCGCGATCAGCACGATCATGGATTGCGAGGACTCGGTCGCCTGTGTCGATGCCGAGGACAAGGTTCAGGCCTATGGCAACTGGCTGGGCCTGATGAAAGGCGATCTGCGCGAAAACGTCGTGAAGAACGGCGAGAAGACGGTCCGGCGGCTTGAAGGCGATTACCAGTTCACCGGCGGCGGTGGCGAGAAGATCACGCTGAAGGGCCGCTCGCTGATGCTGGTGCGCAATGTCGGCCACCTGATGACCACGCCCGCGATCCTGACCCGCGACGGCGAAGAGGCATTCGAGGGGCTGATGGACGCGATGGTCACCACGCTTTGTGCGATGCATGACCTCAAGAAGACCGAAGGCCCGCGCAACTCGGTCACCGGCTCAGTCTATGTGGTGAAGCCGAAGATGCACGGCCCCGAAGAGGTCGCCTTCGCGACCGAGATCTTCGACAAGGTCGAAGAGGTTCTGGGCCTGCCGCGCTACACCGTGAAGCTGGGCATCATGGACGAGGAGCGCCGCACCTCGGTCAATCTCAAGGAATGCATCCGCGCCGCGAAGAACCGCGTGGCCTTCATCAACACGGGCTTCCTCGATCGCACGGGCGACGAAATCTACACCTCGATGCAGGCCGGTCCGATGCTCGCCAAGGGCGAGATGAAGGGCCAGCCGTGGATCGAAGCCTATGAGGATCGCAACGTCGATATCGGGCTGGCCTGCGGGCTGGCGGGCAAGGCGCAGATCGGCAAAGGCATGTGGGCGATGCCCGACCGGATGGCCGATATGCTCGAGGCCAAGGTCAATCACCCGCTGGCGGGCGCGAACTGCGCCTGGGTGCCGTCGCCGACGGCGGCCACGCTGCATGCCACGCATTACCACAAGGTCGATGTGAAGCGCCGCCAGCAGGAGATCGCCGCGATGAACCGCCCGGCGCGGCTCGACGATCTGCTGACGATCCCGCTCGCACGGGGCAAGAACTACTCGGAAGAGGAAATCCGCACCGAGATCGAGAACAACGCGCAAGGCATCCTCGGCTATGTCGTGCGCTGGGTCGATCAGGGGGTGGGCTGCTCGAAGGTGCCCGACATCCACGACGTCGGCCTGATGGAAGACCGCGCAACCTGCCGGATTTCCAGCCAGGCGATCGCGAACTGGCTCGAGCATGGGCTGGTCAGCGAGGGTCAGGTGATGGAGGCGCTGCGCAAGATGGCCAAGGTCGTCGACCGCCAGAACGAGGGCGACCCGAACTACCGCCCGATGGCGCCCGGTTATGACGGATTCGCCTTCCAGGCGGCGTGCGATCTGTGCTTCCTGGGCACGGTCCAGCCCTCGGGTTATACGGAACCGGTGCTGCATCAGCGTCGCCTGCAAGTGAAGGAGGAACGCGCATGATCACGCTCGAACAAGCGCAGAAGATGATCGACACCGCGCTGGCGCAAGGTGTGGAAGATGGGCTGAAACCGCTCTCGGCGATCGTGCTGGATGCGGGCGGCCACCCGCTGGCTTTCGCGCGCGCCGATGGCGCCGCGCCGGGCCGGTTCGAGATCGCGCGCGCCAAGGCTTACGGTGCGGTGATGCTGGGCATGGGCGGCAAGGCGCAGATGGCGCGGGCTGAGGCGCAGGCCTATTTCATGGCCGCGGTGAACGGCATCTATGACGGCAAGACCTGCCCGGTGCCCGGCGGCGTGCTGATCCGCGACGAGAGCGGGGCGGTGATCGGCGCGATGGGCGTCACCGGCGACACCTCGGACAATGATGCGAAAGTGGCCGTGGCCGGGATCGAGGCTGCGGGCTTCACCGCCGAAGACTGATCCTCTCGCAAGGTTCGATTTCGGGCGGTCCGGCAGGCGATGCCGGGCCGCCCGCGTCGTCTCTGCTCCCGCTCGGGCCATTGACGCGCCCGGCGCGCTCTGGCAGGGGAGAGCGCAAATAAGGACAATGAGAATGCACCTGTTTTCCGACATCCGCGCCGCGGTGATTGCGGCACTCGATCAGATGGTTTCCGAGGGCGCGCTGCCCGAGGGGCTGGACTACGCAAACGTCGCGGTGGAGCCGCCGCGCGATCCGCTGCATGGCGACATGGCGACCAACGCCGCGATGGTGCTGGCCAAGCCCGCCAAATCGAAGCCGCGCGACATCGCCGAGACGCTGGCGGGCAAGCTGGCCGCAGATGACCGGATCGTCAGCGCCGATGTGGCCGGTCCCGGCTTCATCAACCTGCGCCTCGATCCCAAGGTCTGGGCGGATGTGACCCACGCCGTGCTGAAAGAGGGCGCGGATTACGGGCGTTCCGATCTGGGCAAGGGCGTGAAGGTCAACGTGGAATATGTCTCCGCGAACCCCACCGGCCCGATGCATGTGGGCCATACGCGCGGCGCGGTCTTCGGCGATGCGCTGGCGAGCCTGCTGGACTTCGCGGGCTACGACGTCACGCGGGAATATTACATCAACGATGGTGGCGCGCAGGTCGATGTGCTCGCCCGCTCCGCCTATGAGCGCTATCGCGAAGCCTGTGGCCTCGAGCCGGAAATTCGCGAGGGGCTTTACCCGGGCGATTACCTGATCCCGGTCGGCGAGGCGATCAAGGCGAAGTATGGCGAGAGCCTGCTCGACAAGCCCGAGGAAGACTGGCTCGAAGATATCCGCGAATTCGCGACCGAGCAGATGATGGAGATGATCCGTGGGGATCTCGCCTGTCTCGGCGTGAAGATGGATGTGTTCTCCTCCGAGAAGTCGCTCTACGGCACCGGCCAGATCGAGGCCGCGCTCAAGCGGCTCGAGGATCTGGGCCTGATCTACGAGGGCGTGCTCGACCCGCCGAAGGGCAAGCTGCCCGAGGATTGGGAGGAGCGCGAGCAGACGCTGTTCCGCTCGACCGAATATGGCGATGACGTGGACCGTCCGGTGAAGAAGTCGGATGGCTCGTGGACTTATTTCGCGCCCGATATCGCCTATCACTGGACCAAGATCGACCGCGGTTACGACCTGCTGATCGACGTCTTCGGCGCCGACCATGGCGGCTATGTGAAGCGGATGAAGGCGGCCGTGGCTGCGCTGTCGGATCGCAAGGTGACGCTCGACATCAAGCTGATCCAGCTGGTGAAGCTGTTCAAGAATGGCGAGCCCTTCAAGATGTCGAAACGCGCGGGCACGTTTGTCACGCTGCGCGACGTGGTGGAGCAGGCGGGCGCCGATGTGACCCGTTTCCACATGCTCACCCGCAAGAACGACGCGCCGCTGGATTTCGATTTCGACAAGGTGCTGGAGCAGTCCAAGGACAACCCGGTCTTCTACGTGCAATATGCCCATGCCCGGGTCTGCTCGGTGCTGCGCAAGGCGGCGGAGGCTGGCTGGGACATGTCCGACGCACGTCTGGCCGAGGTCGACCTGTCCGGCGACTGGCATCCGTCCGAGCTGGAACTGGTCAAGAAGATCGCCGAATGGCCGCGTCTTCTGGAGATCGCGGCGCGTGCGAACGAGCCGCACCGGGTGGCTTTCTACCTCTACGATCTTGCCTCGGACCTGCACAGCCTGTGGAACCGTGGCAATGACGAGCCGGCCCTGCGCTTCCTGCAGGATGGCAATGAGGCCGCATCGGCGGCGAAAATCGCCCTTGCCCGTGCCAGCGCCGTTGTCATTTCCGCCGGTCTTGGTATTCTTGGCGTGACCCCGGCTGAAGAGATGCGATAAACGCACGCCGCCGGGAACAGGCAAATTCCGGGTCAACCGGGCAAGGCCGGGCAACCGGCGGCGAGGCGACGAGCATGACGACCTACGACTACCGCGAGAGTGGGGGTTACGGGCATGAACACCCGCAGCCCCATTACGCGCATCCCGAAGATCCCGCTCCTGAACGTGCGCCACGCGTCGTGTCGCGCTGGGTCAATGTGGCCGGCGCGCTGACATCGGTCGCGATGATCGCGGGTCTGGTGGTCTGGGGCTACAAGCTGGCGATGCGCGACCTCAACGGCGTGCCGGTGATCCGCGCGATGGACGGGCCGGCCCGGATCGCGCCCGAGGACCCGGGCGGCGAACTTGCGCGCCATACCGGTCTGGCCGTGAACGACGTCGCTGGCACGGGGCAGGCGGCGCCTGCGCCCGAGAAAGTGACGCTCGCGCCCAGCCCGGAAGGCTTCACCGACGACGACAAGCCGATGGGCGAGCTGGCGGCAGAGGCCAAGGTGGCAGGCGCTGAGGCCGACGCTGCGTCCAATCCGGCCGTAGAGGCCGCGATCGCCGCGCTCGAGCCTGCCGCGCTCAATGCCGATCCCTCTCAGGTGAAGGACGCGCCCGACATTCCCGTCAAGCCCGCGCTGATGAGTCCGGCCATGCCCGAGACGCGCCCCGACGCGGTCGCGCAGGAGGCCGCGCCTGAAAGCGAAGCGGTCAGCGGCGTGATCCCGGCCTCAGTGCCGGGCGTCTCGCGCTCGCCGCGCCCGCAGGCCAAGCCGATGCGCGATCAGCTTCTGGCGGCGGCGCTGGAGCAGGCGGTGACGAAGCAGATGTCGGCGGGACAGGCCGAGAAAGGTGTCGTCGATCTCGATCCGTCGGAACTGTCCGCAGGCACGCGCCTCGTGCAGCTTGGCGCCTTCGACACTGAGGCCGCGGCCAAGGGCGAATGGGACCGCATCGCCAAGCGCTTCGACGCGCTGATGTCCGGCAAGAAGCGCGTGGTTCAGAAGGCCAGCTCCGGTGGGCGCGATTTCTATCGCCTCCGCGTCGCGGGCTTTGACGACGTGACCGAAGCGCGCCAGTTCTGCGCCGCCCTCGTGGCCGAGCGGCAGAACTGCATCCCGACGCAGGCGCGCTGATGGGCGTCGCCGCGATCTTCGGCTGCGAGGGGACCGAGCTCTCCGCGCGTGAACGCGATTTCTTCCGCGAGGCCGACCCGTGGGGCTTCATCCTGTTCTCGCGCAATATCGACACGCCTGAGCAGGTCGCACGGCTGACCGATGCGCTGCGCGGGGCCGTGGGGCGCGATGCGCCGGTGCTGATCGATCAGGAAGGCGGACGGGTGCAGCGGCTGCGCGGTCCGCAATGGCGCGAATGGCTGCCGCCGCTGGAACAGGCGAAGCGGGCAGGGGCGCAGGCGCCGCGCTCGTTCTGGCTGCGATCGCGGATCATGGCCGAGGAACTGCGTGCGGTCGGCATCGACGTGAACTGCGCGCCCACCTGCGATATCGCGGGGCTTCTGACCCATCCGTTCCTGCAAAACCGTTGTCTGGGCAAGGATGCGGCCACCGTGATCGCCAATGCCCGCGCCACCGCCGACGGGCTGCTGGCGGGCGGCGTGCTTCCAGTCATCAAGCATATTCCGGGCCACGGCCGTGCGATCTCAGACAGCCACAAGGACCTGCCCGTGGTCGAGGCCTCCAAGGCCGATCTGATCGCGAGCGATTTCGCACCCTTCAAGGCGCTCTCCGATCTGCCGCTGGGCATGACTGCGCATATCCGTTTCACCGCGCTCGATGACGCCCCCGCGACGCAGAGCGCGAAGATCATCAAGATGATCCGCGAAGAGATCGGCTTCGGTGGGCTGCTGATGAGCGACGATATCGGGATGGAGGCGCTGGCGGGTGGCTTCGGGACACGCACAGCTGCCGCGCTGGCGGCGGGCTGCGATCTGGTGCTCCATTGCAAGGGCGACATGCCCGCGATGGAAGAGGTGGCGATGGCCGCTCCGGCGATGAGCGAGGCGGCAAAGGCGCGCGCCGAGGCCGCGCTGGACCGGCGCTTGCCGCCCGAGACAGTTGACATGGCCGCGCTCGATGCCGAACTTGAGGCACTCTTGAGCGGCGGCATGGATGAGTGACACCGAAAATCTGTTCGACTCGCAAACGGTAGCGGATCGGCTTCAGGCCGAGGCGCTGATCGTCGATGTCGACGGGTTCGAAGGCCCGCTCGACCTTCTTCTGACGCTTTCGCGCAGCCAGAAAGTCGATCTGCGCAAGATCTCCGTGCTGCAACTGGCCGAGCAATATCTGGCCTTCGTTGACCGCGCCAAGGCGCTGCGTATCGAGTTGGCCGCCGATTACCTCGTGATGGCGGCGTGGCTCGCCTTCCTGAAATCGCGGCTTCTGCTGCCGCCCGACCCGGAGGCCGAAGGCCCCTCGGCGGAAGATCTGGCAGAACACCTCGCCTTCCAGCTGGAACGCCTGCAGGCGATGCGCGAGGCGGCGGCGCAGCTGATGGCGCGCGACCGACTGGGGCGCGACACCTTCGCGCGCGGCATCTCGGAAGAGGTCGAGCGCGTCCGCAAGGTCACCTATTCGGCCTCGCTGATGGACCTGATGCAGGCCTATGCGCGCATCCGCACGCGCGATGAGTTCCGCCCCTACGCGTTCGATCGCACCAATGTTTTCACGATGGAGGAGGCGCTGGACCGGATGCGCGGGCTGATCGGTTTCGCGGGCGGCTGGTCGGAGCTGACCACCTTCCTCCCCGACGGCTGGACCGCCGATCCCAAACGCCGACGCTCGGCCACCGCCGCGACCTTCGCGGCCTCGCTGGAGATGGCCAAGCAGGGCCAGATCGAGCTGCGCCAGAGCGATACGTTCCAACCCATTTCGATCCGGAAGAAGACATGAGCGACGAACCGGAACAGACTGAAGAAAAAGAAGAAACCCTTTTCGCGGCGCCACCTATCGCCGAGCAGGAGCGGATGGTCGAAGCGATCCTCTTCGCCTCTGCCGAACCCGTCCGCATCCGCGAGATGGAAGAGCGGATGCCGCATGGCTGCGACCCCGCCGAGGCGCTCGTGCATCTGCGCAAGCGCTACGAGGGGCGTGGCGTGCGGGTGGTGAAGGTCGGCGACGCCTGGGCGGTGCGCACTGCGCCCGATCTCGCCTTCCTGATGCAGAAAGAGACGGTGGAGGAGCGCAAGCTGTCCCGCGCCGCCGTCGAGACGCTCGCGATCATCGCCTATCACCAACCGGTCACCCGCGCGGAGATCGAAGAGATCCGCGGCGTCGCCGTCTCGCGCGGCACGATCGACCAGTTGCTGGAGATGGAATGGATCCGCTTCGGCCGCCGCCGGATGACGCCGGGCCGTCCCGTCACCTTCGTCGTGACGCAGGAATTCCTCGACCAGTTCAGCCTCGAGAGCGCCCGCGACCTGCCGGGCCTCAAGGAGCTGCGCGCCGCCGGTCTGCTGGACTCGCGCCCCCTTCCGGGTGCAGGTTCGGATGACGACGAGGAGGGCGAGGAGGACGAGGCCCAGACCGGCCAATCCGAATTGTTCGAGGATTGACAGGGGGATATCCGATGAACTTCAACCAGATTATCAACATGGTCATCCGGATGTTCCTGCGCCGCGGGATCAACTGGGGGATCAACAAGGGCGTCGGCATGGCCTCGAAGCGGGACGGCAAGGGCAAAGCTCAGGGCCCGATGACGGCGCAGGAGCGCAAGCAGGCCCAGACCGCGCGCGACGCGGTGAAGCGGGCAAGGAAGGCGGCGCGGATCACGCGGCGCATGTGAGGGGCTCCGGCAGCTCGCGACGCGGCAGCTTTGCGGACAAAGTAGCCATTCGCCGCGAAAGCCGAACCTCCCGAAGAGGTCCGGCACAGGGCTACCGCTCAAAGGAAATGTGAGATCAGGACGGCGCTTTCTCCAAGGTAAGATGGGGTGTGCCATCCGACGTTCTGCTGTGGCTGCACCCATCTTCGCGCAGAGTGCCACGAATGCGGGACCGCCAATTCGAGAAGCTGTCGAACCGCACCGTGTCAATCGGCTCATCCAGCGCGATTTCGACCCGGCGATGCGCGGCGGGACCCGAAAGGGCGACGATCTTTCCGCTAAAGGCTTGTCCGAGGTAGTGTCCGGTCACCCGGTCGCCCAGGGCAAGTTCCGGTGGTGCATTGCGTTGACTGAGACGGGCGTGAAGCGTGTTCCAGTCCCGCGCCCCATGTTGCCGGGCGACGAGTTCGAGAGCCTGGGCATGACTGACGGTCATACCCTGGGCCTGCAAGGCCTGACGCAGTGTCTTGGCCTGCGTCTTGACGGTGTCGAGGGATGCTTTTGTCATGCGGCTTCCTTCGCGTGCGGCGTTGCGGAGATGGGCACAGTGAGGCGGTTTCGGACGACAAGGATCAAGGCCAGCGCAAAGAGCGCGGCATCGGCGATGGGGAAGGCGAACCACAGGCCGTCGATCCCCGCCACTGCATTCAGGACAAGCAGCAGCGCGGGCGTCAGCAGCCACGGCTTGGTCAGGGTGAGTGCCGCGGTCCGGAGCGGATACCCCATCGCTTGAAAATGCAGGGCGAGGACGAGGATGGGGCCGCTGACGACGTAGAGGGCCGTCATCGGCCTCAGGATTGCGGCAACTGCCGAGACGACCTCCCGGTCGTTCGAGAACATCGCGCCCAAAGGCTTGCCCAGAAAGGCTCCGGTGAGCGTCACACCAAGACACCACAGGAACGCGCTTCCCATGGCAAGCCGCAAGGCTGCGCCCGCCCGATCCAGCCGGCCCGCGCCCGCGTTGTTGCCGGTGATGCTCTGAGTGCTCAGCGCGATCGCCATCTGTGGCAGGAAGGCCAGTCCGAGAATGCGTGTCACCACGCCGTAGGCCGCGATAAAGGTCGCATGGTTCGTGGCGGTGGTGCCGACGACGAGGAGAACCACGCTTGAAACCAAGGCCATCCCAATGAAGGTCAGGCACAAAGGGAGCCCGAGTGAGAAGATCTGCAGCCACCCCGACAGCCAGCTGTGGCGGCGGAGTGCCCCAAGGGGCAACAGGCCGCGATCGCGTTCCCGTAGGATCAGCAACAGCGCGAGGCCGAGAGTCTGCGCGCCCACGGTGCCGATTGCAGAGCCCGCCACCCCCAATCCAAACAGCACGATCGCGATGTAGTTCGCGCCGATGTTCAGGAGATTCACGAGCACCGAGAGCATGGCGATCTGCCCTGCACGTCCCTCGTTGCGCAGGGCATCGGCGTGCAGACCCAAAGCGAACTGGATTGGCGTGCCCAGGATCAGGATCAACAGATAGCTCTGCGCCCCACCTGCGACCGCCGCGTTTCCGGCTGCGAGTGCGGAGATGATGACAGGCCCCACCGACAAAGCACCTGCGATCAGCGCCGCGCTGATGGCGAGGGCCAGCCCGTGGGCACCTGCGAAGACGGCTCCAGCCTGTGTGCGGGCACCTGCGCCCAGATGGCGGGCGAGCAAGCTCGACATGCCGCCACCGGCCAAAGTCGTCAGTGCCGTGAGCAGCATGACGACCGGAAAGGCCAGGCTGACCGAGGCCAGGGCCTGGGCGCCGACGAAGCGCCCTACGAAGATCCCGTCTATGACGTTGAGCAGCCCACCCATCGACATGACCACCGCCATGGGCAGGGCGTTCGACACGAACAATCGTCCGACGGGCTGTGTCAGGAGACGGTTTTCAATTGCAGTAGATGCAGGTCCAGCGGACATGGCTCACTCCTCCGGAGAGGCATTTCGGATCGGGAGGGAGCCTGCATTGCCCACCTGCGAAATGCTTCGAGGGTGAGATGTCGTCTTGTTCCGGGCTTCACCGTGACTCGCGTCCGCAGGCGGCAGGTGCCCGGCACCTACCGGCTTCTTAAGAGGGAAGCCCATCAAGCGCAATAGGCCACGCAAGGTCGCGCGACCACGCGGCCCCGAGATGCATGATTGTTACGCTATAAAGTCCAGACCCGGAGGTAGGGGCTCAATCCGGACTCACCGCCCCTGACGTCGCGCCATGAAGGCCAGCCGCTCGAACAAATGCACATCCTGCTCGTTCTTCAGAAGAGCGCCGTGCAGTTTCGGCAGCAGGCTCGCGCCTTCGCGTTTGAGGTCTTCGGGGTTCAGGTCCTCGGCCAGCAGAAGTTTCAGCCAGTCGAGCACTTCGCTCGTCGAGGGTTTCTTCTTCAGGCCCGGGGTCTCGCGGATCTCGTAGAACTGGCTCAGCGCCTCGGTCAGCAGACGGTCCTTGATGTCGGGGAAGTGGACGGCGACGATTTCGCGCATCACCTCCGGCTCGGGGAAGCGAATGTAGTGGAAGAAGCAGCGGCGCAGGAAGGCGTCGGGCAGTTCCTTCTCGTTATTCGAGGTGATGATGACGACGGGGCGGTGTTTGGCCCGGATCGTCTCGCCGGTCTCGTAGACGTGGAACTCCATCTTGTCGAGTTCCTGCAGGAGGTCGTTCGGGAACTCGATATCGGCCTTGTCGACCTCGTCGATCAGCAGCACGACTTTCTTGCCCGCCTCGAACGCCTGCCAGAGCTTGCCCTTGCGGATGTAGTTCTTCACGTCGTTGACGCGCTCGTCGCCCAGTTGGCTGTCGCGCAGCCGGCTGACGGCGTCATATTCGTAAAGCCCCTGCTGTGCCTTGGTGGTGGATTTGATGTTCCACTCGACCATCTCCATCCCGAGGCTCTGCGCCACCTGCCGCGCCAGTTCCGTCTTGCCGGTGCCCGGCTCGCCCTTCACCAGAAGAGGGCGCTCCAGCGCCACGGCGGCGTTGACCGCGACGGTCAGATCGGGCGGGGCGACATAGCTGTCGGTCGATTGAAATTGCACGGGGAACACGCTCCGGTTTCGAGATCGCTGCGCAATGATCTTGCGCAAATCGTTTGCAACCTATCTGCGCCAAAATGCTGCCGCAACCCGGGCGTAAGAATTGATGAGGAAACACGCAGTCCGGGCGAATGCGGACGTGACAACACTGTGTTCTTGGGGTATTGCCTCGCCCGAGGAGAGTTGGCCGATGGCGAATGACGATCATGGTGACGCCCCCGGCACGTATGAGAGGGCAGGTATGAGAGCTGAAGTATTCCTTCCGGATGATTATCGTCCGGCCGAGAATGAACCCTTCATGAATGACCGGCAGCTGGAGTATTTCCGCAGAAAGCTTCTGGCGTGGAAGGCCGAACTTCTCGAACAATCCGCTGAAACGCTCGAAGGTCTCGCGGAATCCGCGCGCAACGTGCCCGATATCGCCGATCGCGCCTCCGAGGAAACCGATCGTGCGCTGGAACTGCGTACCCGCGACCGTCAGCGCAAGCTGGTCAGCAAGATCGACTCGGCGCTGCGTCGGATCGACAATGGCGAATACGGCTATTGCGAGAAGACCGGGGAGCCGATCTCGCTCAAGCGTCTCGATGCGCGTCCGATCGCGACTATGACGCTGGAAGCGCAGGAAAAGCACGAGCGCCGCGAACGGGTGCATCGCGACGACTGATCGCCCGCGCGCACTGCGTGTGGTGATGCACAAAACGCGCGTTGCCTTCGGGCGGGAAGGCGCGCAAAACAATTCGACACCGGCACCGCCAAGGTGCCGGTGTTCGCATTTGAAGGAGGTCCCATGCTGATCGGGCGCAAGGTTACGGTTCTGGGTGCGGGGATCGCGGGGCTGACCGTGGCGCGGGCTCTGGCGATGCGCGGCGCGGATGTCGAGGTGCTCGAACAGGCCGAGGCGATACGCGAAGTCGGCGCCGGGCTGCAGGTCTCGCCCAACGGGGCGGCGGTGCTGCGCGCTCTGGGGCTGGGTAAGGCGCTGGAGGCTGCCGGGCCGCGCGCCGAGGCGGTGCGGCTCGTCGATGGAGAGACCGGGAGCCAGGTCGCCAAGCTCGACATGGCGCGGCTGCGCCCCGATGCGGATTACCATTTCGTCCATCGCGCCCGGCTGATCGAGTTGCTGGCCGATGGGGCGCGTGAGGCGGGGGTAAAAATCCGCCTGTTGCAACAGATCGAGCGGGTGGACCTGTCCGGGCCGCATCCGGTGCTGCACACCAAGCAGGGCGCCGAGATCGAAACCGACCTGCTGATCGGCGCGGACGGGCTCAATTCCAAGACGCGCGAGGCGCTCAACGGGCGGGTGGCGCCCTTCTTCACCCATCAGGTGGCGTGGCGCGCGCTGGTGCCGTGCGACGATTCCGAGCCGAAGATCGCACAGGTCTTCATGGGCGCGGGCAAGCATTTGGTGAGCTATCCGCTGGGCCGGGGGCTGCGCAATGTCGTGGCCGTCGAGGAGCGGCATCGCTGGGTCGAGGAAAGCTGGGCGCTCGAAGACGATCCGATCAATCTGAGGACCGCCTTCGAGGATTTTTGTCCGACCGTGCGCGGTTGGCTCGATCAAGTCGAGAAGGTGAACCTCTGGGGGCTGTTCCGTCATCCGGTGGCCGAGCGCTGGTTCGCGCCCGGTGTCGCGATTCTGGGTGATGCCGCGCATCCGACGCTGCCTTTCCTCGCGCAGGGAGCCGTGATGGCGATGGAGGATGCCTGGGTTCTGGCCGAGGCGCTTGCCAATTACGAGACCGACGACGTGGCCTTCGCCGCCTATCAGAACGCGCGCTGGGATCGCTGCGATCAGATCGTGACGGCGGCGAACAAGAACGCGCGGAACTATCACCTGTCAGGGGCTCCGCGCACCTTTGGTCATCTCGCATTGCGTGCTGCCTCGCGGTTCACGCCGGAGCGGCTGGTGGGGCGGTTCGACTGGATCTACGGGTATGATGTGACGCAGCAGGCGGGGTAGGGCGGTGGTGCCCGCCTGAGGGCGCATAGGGCTGCGCCCGACCTCGGGTGGGCGCGAGCAACTTATGCGGTCTGTGATTTATCTAGACGTATCCTTGAGACATCTGTGCGCGCAGTGGCGGTGCAATAGCGCCCTCCCGGGGGGAGGTCGGGCGCTGCCCAGGGCTGGTCGCCCCGGGCGGTAACAAAGACCTCACGTCTCGCCAGTTCAGAGCTTTCCCCGGCCCTTCGCTTGCGCTTCGGGCGTTCGCCGGGGCGTCCTTCCACTGTAAGTACGCGTGTCCCGGCTCACCCCATCCGGAAATGTTTGGCGAGCTTCAGGCCCTGTCCCTGATAGTTCGAGGCGATGTCCTTGCCGTAGAGCTGGCGCGGCTCCTCGGCCATGCGCTCGTAGACGAGACGGCCAACGACCTGCCCATGCTCGAGCGCGAAGGGGGCCTCGTGGCAGCGCACCTCCAGCACCCCGCGCGAGCCGGTGCCGCCAGCAGCGCCATGTCCGAAGCCGGGATCGAAGAAGCCTGCGTAATGGACGCGGAATTCGCCGACCATCGCCAGATAGGGCGCCATTTCGGCGGCGTGATCGGGCGGGATCGTCACGGCCTCGCGGCTGACGAGGATATAGAATGCGCCGGGGTCGAGGATGATGCGGCCATCTGAGGCGCGGACCTCTTCCCAGAAATCGCGGGCCGGGTAATGGCCGATCTTGTCGATGTCGATCACCCCGGTATGGGGTTTGGCGCGGTAGCCCACCAGATCGCCCTCGGCGGGCTTCAGATCGACCGAGAAGCCCAGGCCCTCGTCGATCACGGCGGGGCCGTCCACAAGCGGCTCCTGCTGGTGCAGGATCTTCAGCTCGGCATCGCTGAGCACCGCCTGACCGGCGCGGAAGCGGATCTGGTTGAGTCGCATTCCCGGCCGCACCAGCACCGAGAAGCTGCGCGGGCAGATCTCTGCATAAAGCGGGCCGTTATAGCCCTCGGGGATTCGGTCGAACTCGGTGCCGTCATCGGTAATCAGGCGCGTGAGCAGATCGAGCCGCCCGGTGGAGCTTTTGGCATTGGCGACCGCCGTGACGCCCTCGGGCAGCGCGAGGGTCTCCATCAGCGGCACGAGATAGACGCAGCCCTTTTCCAGCACCACGCCGTCATCGGTCAGCGCCATGCGGTGCATCTCGAAGTCATGCAGGCGGTGGGCGACCTTCTGCCCCTTGCCCGCGAGGAACGAGGCGCGCAGCCGATAGGCCACGGTGCCAAGCCGCAGGTCGAGGCTCGCAGGTTGGATCTGTTCGGGGATGATGGCTGGCTCGGCGGCGATCTCACCGCGCGTGATCATGTCTTGCAGCATCGTGTCAGGCAGCACGCCGATGGTCATCCGATCCCTCCTCCGGATACACGAACGCCCACCCCGATGAAGAGGTGGGCGTTTGTCGAATTGGTCGGGCTGGCGAGATTCGAACTCACGACCTTCCGTCCCCCAGACGGACGCGCTAACCAGGCTGCGCCACAGCCCGACGAGGGGGATATAGTGCGAACCGGGCGGCGGGTGCAAGCAGTTAGTGAGAGAAATTTCACGCCAATTCGTCCGGGGTTAAGATCACTCATTCCGCCTGCGCGGAGCCATGCTGTGCGAGCCGCACCTGAAGGGCCTGCGCACGCAGGCGCAACATGCGCAGATCGCCGCGATCGGCGGGGCTCAGCCGCGCCGGATCGAGCGTGCGCAGCCCATGTAACAGCCGTGCGAGATCGGCCCGTGCAGCGATTTTCGCGGCGCGTTCCTGCGGACCACGATCGATCGTCATCGCCACGACAGGGGCCATCGGCTCCGGTTCGGGTTCGACATCGAGCGCCATCGGGGCCTCTGCGTCTTCATCCCACGCGTCTTCTTCCGGGGATTCGCTGGAGGCGGTCTCCGACTCGTCGAAGAAGGAAGGCTGCGACGGGGCAGGGAAGGGGGTCACCGAGCCACCCTGATGGGCCTCGACGGGGGCGTCCTCGGTGGGGCTGAGATCGAGCAGTTCCTCGGGGCGCTCAGGAAGCGCCTCGGTCTGGGACACGTCTTGAGCTGTATCCTGCGCGCTGTCCTCGAGAGAGGCCGCCTCTTGCGGGGCTTCCTCCTGCGGAGCGATCTCTTCCGGCGCTGCCTCGGTCGACTCGGGCTCGCTCGGGGGCGCGTCCTGCGCGTGAGGCTCCTCTTGCGGGGCCGGGCTGTGCTGGGGCGCGGCAACAGGGGCAATCGGCTCTGGGGCGCTCTGCGTGGCCTCATCGGCCTCGCGCTCATCCTCGACGCTGACCTCGCCACGCGCAGCCACTTCGCGGATGCCTTCCTCGCGCAGCAGCTTCTGCACGCCGCGGATGGTCATGCCTTCGTCATGCAGCAGATGCTTGATGCCGCCCAGAAGCGCCACATCGGCAGGCCGGTAATACCGCCGCCCACCGGCACGCTTCACCGGTTTCACTTGCGTGAATTTGCTCTCCCAGAACCGAAGAACATGGGTCGGCGTGTCGAGAAGGTCTGAAACCTCAGAGATCGTCCGAAACGCGTCGGCGGATTTACCCATCGGTAGGACCTGTCATTTGCTATCGGGTTACTTCGAGTTGCCCGCCGCCACGCGGTCCTTCATCAGATGCGAGGGACGGAAGGACAGCACGCGACGCGGAGAGATCGGAACCTCATCGCCGGTCTTGGGATTGCGGCCCATGCGCTTGGCTTTCTCGCGCACCGAGAAGGTGCCGAAAGAGCTGATCTTGACCGTCTCCCCCTCCACGAGGGCGTCGGACATATGCTGTAGCACGCTTTCGACGAGCTGCGCCGATTCATTGCGCGACAATCCGACTTCGCGGAACACCGCTTCGCTCAGATCCATGC
The DNA here is from genome assembly GCF_002020115.1 of Thioclava sp. DLFJ5-1. NCBI lineage: Bacteria > Pseudomonadati > Pseudomonadota > Alphaproteobacteria > Rhodobacterales > Paracoccaceae > Thioclava > Thioclava sp. DLFJ5-1. The sequence continues at coordinate 177,816 of NZ_MPZU01000007.1, forward strand.
GCGTCAGGGTCTTCGACATCCTATCCCCCCGGATAAAGAGTTTCGCTAACAGTGACCGACCGTAATTCCCGAGTCAATATCAAGCACTTGGCGGACGGGATTGATGCGCGGGCTCACGCGCGTTTGCGCGGGAATCGCGTAAAACGAATGCAGGGAGGCCGCGCTTACCAGCGCAGGACGACCGAACCCCATGCCAGACCGCCGCCGATCGCCTCGGTGACCAGCACCTGGCCCTCCTTGATCTGGCCGCGTTGCTTGCCGACCGAGAGGGCCAGCGGGATCGACGCCGCGGAGGTGTTGCCGTGGTCCTGAACCGTGACGATCACGCGGTCCATCGGCAGCTGCATCCGTTCGGCCGTGGCCGAGATGATGCGCAGGTTCGCCTGATGCGGCACGATCCAGTCGACGTTCTCGCCGGTGAGCCCGGCCTTATCGAGCGCCTTGTGCGCGGTTTCGGCCAGTTTGGTGACGGCATGTTTGAAGACCGCGTTGCCCTGCATGCGCAGATGGCCCGCCGTGCCGGTGGTGGAGACGCCACCATCGACATAGAGCAGGTCCTTGTAGCGCCCGTCGGAATGAAGATCAGACGACAGGATGCCGCGATCGTTCGCCGTGCCGGTGCCTTCGGCGGCCTCGAGGACCAGCGCGCCCGCGCCGTCGCCGAAGAGCACACAGGTGCCGCGGTCGGTCCAGTCCATGATCCGCGAGAAGGTCTCGGCGCCAATGACCAGCACCCGCTCTGCCTGCCCCGACAGGATCAGCCCGTTCGCATTGGTCAGCGCGAAGATGAAGCCTGCGCAGACGGCCTGCACGTCATAGGCAAAGCCCGTGGTCGAGCCCAAGCCCGCCTGAACCATCGTGGCGACGGAGGGAAAAGTGCTGTCGGGCGTGGAGGTCGCGACGACGATCGCGTCGATCTGGTCGACGCTCATGTTCGCATCTTCGAGCGCGGCTTTCGCGGCCTTGATCGCGAGATCAGAGGTATATTCTCCTTCGGCGGCGATATGGCGACGCTCGATCCCGGTACGCCCGCGAATCCATTCATCCGTGGTATCGAGCGTTTTCTCGAACTCGGCGTTCTCGACGACGCGCTCGGGCAGGTAATGGCCTACGCCGCGCACCACGGATCTGATCGTCATTGGCTGCTCTCGCTTTTCTCGGCGGCAGATGGCGCGCCGGATTTGGTCTCATCCTGCCCCGAGGGAAGGGTGGTGGCAACCCGTGCGGCAAGCTTCGCGCCGAAGCCCGAGCGTGCCAGACGGGCGGCCAGTTCGATCGCGGCGGCGAAGCTGGTGGCATCCGCCGAGCCGTGCGATTTCACGACCGTGCCGTTGAGGCCGAGGAAGACGCCGCCATTGGCGCGGCGCGGATCGGTCTGGTGACGCAGGCGCTTGAGCGCGCCCATCGCGAAGAGGGCGCCCAGCTTCGACATCACCGAAGAGGTCAGCGCCTCGCGCAGGAGTTCGGCCACGAATTTCGCGGTGCCCTCGCCGGTCTTCAGCGCGACATTGCCGGTGAAGCCGTCGGTCACGATTACGTCGGCGCGTGCGCCGGCCAGCTCGTTGCCCTCGACGAATCCCGCGAAGTCGAACTGGCCCGCCTCTTGCGCGTTGCTGATCAGCTCATAGGCTTCTTTGAGTTCGGGGCGGCCCTTGTGCTCTTCGGTGCCGATATTCAGCAGACCGATGCGCGGACGCTCCAGTCCCAGCGCGTTGCGCGCGTAGGAGGTGCCCATCAGAGCATAAGTCAGAAGATCCTCCGCATCGGCTTTCACGTCGGCGCCCATGTCGAGCATGACGTTCCAGCCCGCAGGCCCCCGGGAGGGCCAGAAGGAGGCGATGGCCGGACGGTTCACGCCCGGCATTTTGCGCAGCCGCATCATCGAGATCAGCATCAGCGCCCCGGTATTCCCGCAGGAGACCGCGACATCGGCCTCCTTGTCGCGCACCGATTCGATGGCCGACCACATGGAGGTGTCCTGCCCGTTGCGCAGAACCTGCGCGGGCTTGTCCTCCATCGTGACGGTTCGTTCGGCGTGGCGCAGATCGACACAGTCGCCAAGATCGTGCTTGGCGATCAGCGGTTCGAGCTGCGGGCGCGGGCCGTGGATGATGAAATGCAGATCGGGGTGAGCGCGATGCGCCTTCGCGACGCCGGCAATCGTGGCCTCGGGGCCAAGATCACCACCCATCGCGTCGACGGACAGAACGACAGCGCCGGCATTCGCCGGCGCTTTGCCCTTCTGGGCGGCTCGCATTTCTGCGGCCTTCATCTGCGATCCCGTCTGCGGCTGGTCCTGCGTATCTTGCATGACGTGCGGCGCGGGTCGACGGGCTTACGCCGCGTCGTCGTCCAGATCGACCTCTTCGGTCAGAGCGACGACCTCACGGTCGGCGTAGTGACCGCAGGACGGGCAGACGTGGTGCGGGCGCTTGAGTTCGCCGCAGCTGGGGCATTCCGCCGGGTTGCCAGCGGTAAGCGAGTCGTGGGCGCGGCGCATGTTACGGCGCGAACGCGTGACTTTATTCTGAGGGACAGCCATGTCTCAACCTCGGGGTTTCGGGGGCCAGTAGCCCGTGTTTGCGGCGTTACAGCCCTGATTTTCCTTGTGGTTTCGTCACTTGGCCGAAAGCGTCTCTCGGGGTGCGAAGCCAAACGTCGAATGAGGCCGGGAACATACTCGGATTCTTTTTCCGTGCAAGCCTTTTTTCCGGCCTTTTTTCAAGCGGTTTCGGGCGGTGCGAAACCGCGTCTGCCACTATGCGTCGCCCTTACCGTTTTCGCCCTTGGCAAGCAAGTCGCGCAGATTGGCAAATGGCTTCATCTGCTCGTCGCTGAGCGGCTCGGCGCCCGGCTCGGTCACCTGCGCGCCTTCCAGTTCCGCGTCTGCTGCACGCGGATAAAGCGGCAGGGCCAGCTCCATCGCCTCGAGCGCGACCACGCCGAGATTCACCGTCGTGGGCAACGGTTCGGCGGTGTCATCCTCGGGCATCTCGACCTCTTCGGAGGTCGGCATCTCCATATCGGCGAGATAACGCCGCACCACCTCTTCGCGAATATCGGTCGTGACCGGGGCGAGGGTGATCACACAATCCTGAACCACGCGGGCCTCGAGGGTCGCACGCAATTCCCAGTCCGAGCGGCCCTTCGGCGCGAGCTCGCCCTTGAGACGCAGCGCCTCGACGCCGCGAATATCTGCCCAGTCTGCAATCGCCTTGAGCCGCTCTCCCTTGGCTTCGATGTCGAAGCGCGTGGGTTTGCGGCTGGGCAGATCGGCCAGCCGCATCGGCTCGCTCCAGATCGTCTCGGGGGCGGCGGGCAGGTCGGGATCGACGGGGGTCTGTGTCATGTCCGGCTCCTTGTTTTGGGTCGCTCGGTGTTGTCCTGCGACCCTTTGCATGCGCCCGAGTGCCCAATCGGCGCGCTCTAGCGCTTGAGGGCGGCGCAGTCATGATGTAAGCGTCACTAAAAGCCCGAAGTGTCAGAGGCAATAGGGGGTTGCAGGTGGGGATCGGTTCTATGATGCGCAAGGCCATGCTGTTTATCGCGTTCGGCGTGGTGCTTTTCGCGGGCGCCTGCTCTCCGATTTACCGTAACCACGGCTATGTGCCGATTGACCAAGACCTCGCTCAGATCGAGGTCGGCAAGAGCACGCGTGATGATGTCGCCGCCGCGATCGGGCGTCCCAGTTCGACCGGGCTTCTGGAAGGCTCGGGCTGGTATTACGTCGGTTCGCGCTGGAAAACCGTGACCTGGCACGCCCCTGAGGAAATCAGCCGGGAAGTCGTCGCCGTGTCGTTCAACGACAATGGCGTCGTCACCAATGTCGAACGCTTCGGGCTTGAAAAAGGTCAGGTCGTGACGCTGTCGCGCCGCGTGACCGAGAGCAAAGTCAAGGGCATCGGCTTCCTGCGTCAGCTGATGGGCTCGATCGGTCGTATCAATGCAGGTCAGGTTCTCGGCGACAACTGATCGCGGCGGGGCGGCCGATAGCCGGCTGCCGCCATGACCCGCGAGGTCGTATGTCCCTGAGTTTCGCAAAAGGCGCCTATCAGGTCCGCGAGGCCGCAAGCGCGGATGTTCGAGAGGCGGTGCTGCGCCTGCGCGCCGATGCGTTTCGCGCCGGGGCTTCCGATGCAGACCGCTTCGACCCGCTTTGCCGTCACATCCTGATTTGCGACGATCACGGACCCGCCGCTGCCGCGCGGCTTTTGCTGCTGGAGGACGGGGCGGCGCTGTCTGAGGGCTATTGCGCACAATTCTACGATCTCGCGCCGCTCGCCCAATGGGCCGGGCCGATCCTCGAGCTAGGCCGCTTCTGCACCCGTCCGGGGCTGCGCGACCCGGATGTGCTGCGTCTGGGCTGGGCCGCGATCACACGGATTGCGGAGGAAAGCGGGGCCGGGTTGATGGTCGGATGTTCCTCGTTCACGGGAAGCGACTGGCAGACGCATCGCGCAGGGCTTGCCCATCTCGCATCCCGCGCGCTTGGCCCCGCCGCGTTGCGCCCGCGTCCCAAAGCCCCCGAACGCGTGGACTATCCTGCCGCGCTGGCGGGAGAGGCGGGCGATATCAGTGCACTGCCGCCGCTGCTGCGCTCTTATCTCGGCATGGGCGGTTGGGTGTCTGATCACGCGGTGATCGACCGCGACCTCGACACCTGTCACGTCTTCACCGCGCTGGAGATCGCCGCGATCCCCGAGGCGCGGCGGCGCAGCTTGCGGGCGCTGGCGTTATAAGCCGGGCGGCTGGGCGGCTTGAGAGGGCCGATGCCTCCGGCGGGGATATTTGTTCCAAGGGGAAGGGGCGCGGGCGCCCATGAAGGCTGGGTCGCGCATGGCCCATTGACCTTTCGCCAAGGCCCGCTTAGCTCGCGAGCATGGCACGTGCACCGCTTTTACAGCTTTCCGACATCTCGCTCACCTTCGGCGGCAATCCCGTTTTCGAAGGGCTCTCCCTCACCGTTCAGCAAGGCGACCGAGTCGCGCTGGTGGGCCGAAACGGCTCGGGCAAATCCACCTTGATGAAGGTGATGGCCGGGCTGGTGGAGCCGGGTTCGGGCACGCGAGTCGTGCCGCCGGGCATTTCTGTGGGCTATATGGAGCAGGAGCCCGATCTGTCGGGCTTCGCGACCTTGGGCGATTTTGCCGCCTCCGAGCTGGACCCTGCCGAGGCCTATAAGGTCGAGATGGTCGCCGAGGGGCTGAAGTTCAAACCCGAGACCCCGGTCGAGACGGCCTCGGGGGGCGAGCGTCGCCGCGCGGCGCTGGCGAAGCTTCTGGCCGAGGGGCCGGAGCTGATGCTGCTCGACGAGCCGACGAACCATCTCGATATCGAGGCGATCGCCTGGCTGGAAAACCAGCTGAAGGAGACCCGCAAGGCCTTCGTGCTGATCTCGCACGACCGCGCCTTCCTGCGCGCGCTGACCCGGGCCACACTCTGGATCGACCGCGGAGAAGTGCGCCGCAATGAAGAGGGCTTCGAGACCTTCGAGGAATGGCGCGAAAAGGCTTGGGCGGAGGAAGACGACGCCCGTCACAAGCTCAATCGCAAGATCAAGGCCGAGGCGCGTTGGGCGGTCGAAGGCATCTCGGCGCGGCGCAAGCGCAATCAGGGCCGGGTGCGCGCGCTGCAGGCGCTGCGCGCCGAACGCGCGGGTCAGATCAAGCGGCAGGGCGTGGCCGCGATGGAGCTCGACTCGGGCCAGCAATCGGGGAAGCGGGTGATCGAGGCCACAGGCCTGTCCAAGCGCTATGGCGACAAGCAGATCGTGAAGGATTTCGACCTGCGCGTGCTGCGCGGGGACCGCGTGGCTTTCGTCGGTCCCAACGGTGTCGGCAAGACCACGCTTCTGAAGATGCTGACCGGCGAGGTTGAACCCGATGAGGGCGCGGTGAGGCTGGGCACGAATCTCGAGATCGCCGTGTTCGATCAGGCGCGCGCGACGCTCAATCCCGAGCAGACGCTGTGGGACGGGCTGGTCAACGACCCGGACATGGCGGTGAAGGGGCGCTCCGATCAGGTGATGGTGCGCGGCACCCCGAAACATGTCGTGGGCTACCTGAAGGACTTCCTCTTCGACGAGCAACAGGCGCGCGGCCCGATCCGGGCGCTCTCGGGCGGCGAGCGCGCGCGGCTTTTGCTGGCGCGGATCATGGCCAAACCCTCGAACCTGCTGATTCTCGACGAGCCGACCAACGATCTCGACGTGGAGACGCTCGATCTGCTGCAGGATCTGCTGGGCGAATATGACGGCACGGTGCTGTTGGTCAGCCACGACCGCGATTTCATCGACCGGGTCGCCAGCACGACCATCGCGATGGAAGGCGACGGGCGCGCCACTGTCTATGCGGGCGGCTGGTCGGATTATCAGGCGCAGAAGGCCGAGGCCGCACCGGAGACCAAACCCGCGCCGAAGAAGGACGCCCCCAAGGCAGAGGCTAAGGCCGCCGCGCCCCAGAAAGCTGCGCCGAAGAAATCCGGCCTCAGCTTTACCGAGAAACACCGGCTGGAAGAGCTGCCCGGCGTGATCGAAAAGCTCGAACACGAGATTTCCAAGATCAACGAATTGCTCGCCGATCCCGATCTCTTCACCCGCGAGCCTGTGAAATTCGCCAAGGCCACCGAGATGCTGAGCGACCGCCAGTCGGCGCTCGACGCGGCCGAGGTCGAATGGCTCGAGCTCGAAGAGAAGGCGCAGAACGCCTAGACCCTTCGCGCGCGGCTCGGTCGGATGCCTCCGGCGGGGATATTTGATCCAAGCCGAAGGGGAGGGCATTCTCTTTCGGATTGGCAGAAATATCCCGGGGGCTGGCGGAGCCAGCGGGGCAGAGCCCCTCTGACGGGGCGATAAGGAGGGGCGAATGGCCAAGCGAACCGGGGGCAAGGGGACGGGACCGCTCAGCGGGCTGCGCATCGTCGAGATTTCCGGACTGGGGCCGACGCCGTTTGCGGCGATGTGTCTGGCGGATTTCGGGGCCGAGGTGATCCGCATCGCGCGACCCTGCTCGGGCGGGGCTGAGAATCATGTGCTGGGGCTGGAGGTCGACGTGCTCGACCGGGGCCGCGACGTGGTCGAACTGGATCTGAAATCCGACGCCGGGCGCGAAGCGGTGCGCACTCTGATCGCCCGCGCCGATGGGGTGATCGAAGGCATGCGGCCGGGCGTGATGGAGCGGCTTGGGCTGGGGCCCGAGGATTTCCCCGATCATCCGGCGCTGGTCTATGGAAGGATGACGGGCTGGGGGCAGCAAGGACCGCTGTCGCAAACCGCGGGCCATGACATCAATTACCTGTCTCTGACCGGGGCGCTGCATGCGATGGGCGGAGAGGCGCCCGCGATCCCGCTCAATCTTCTGGGCGATTTCGGCGGTGGTGGAATCTATCTGGCATTCGGGATGCTGGCGGCGCTGTGGCGCGCGCGCGAGACCGGGCGGGGGCAGGTCGTCGATTGCGCGATCACCGACGGGGTGGCGCATCTGATGGCGATGATCACCGGGATGGCCGGGCAGCGGGCATGGGTGGATCGGCGGCAGGCGAATCTGCTCGATGGCGCCGCGCCATTCTACACGGTCTATGAATGTGCCTGCGGCGGGCATATGGCGGTTGGGGCGCTGGAGCCCCAATTCTATGCGGCGTTGATCGCGGGGCTGGGATTCGCGCCCCATGACTTGCCTGCGCGCGAGGCTCGTGCGAACTGGCCGGCCTTGCGGGATACTTTCGCCGAGCGCTTTGCGACTCGCAGCCGGGATGACTGGGCCGGGATCTTCGCGGGCAGCGATGCCTGTGCGACGCCGGTGCTGTCGATCGCTGAGGCGATCGCGCATCCGCAGAACGCCGAAAGAGAGGCGTATGTCGATCTCGACGGCATCGCCCAGCCTGCCCCCGCGCCACGGCTCTCGGCGACGCCGGGGCAGGCGGGCGCGCAGGGGCGGCGGCTCTCTGCGGCGGAGGCGCTCGCCCGCTGGAGCGAATGCGGATAAAACCTCGTTTTTCCTTGACAGATGGGGGCTGATCCCCGATATCGGCCCGACCCGGCGGAGAGTCTTCTTTCCGCCGGGCCTCGTTTTTGCAACTTCGCTCCCATGAGGAGCGCGCAGTCCGACGGCGGGCCGACAGGTCCAACGAACTCCGATCAGGGGCCACAGGGCGCGGATGAAGAAAAGGAAAGACCCATGTTTGCGGTCCTCAAGACCGGCGGCAAGCAATACAAGGTTCAGGCGGGCGATCTGCTCCGCGTAGAACTGCTCGCAGCCGAAGCTGGCGATAAAGTCCAGTTCAACGAGATTCTGATGGTCGGCGGCGACAAGCCCCAGTTCGGCACCCCGCTCGTCGAAGGTGCGGCCGTGCAGGCGGAAGTCATCGACAACATCAAGGCCGACAAGGTCATCACCTACCACAAGCGTCGTCGTAAGCACTCGTCGCAGCGTACCCGTGGTCACCGTCAGCAGCTGACCCTGCTGCGCGTCACCGACGTCCTCGCCACCGGCGGCGACAAGTCGGGCGTGAAGGAAGCCGTGGGCACCGCGATCGCACGTCGTGCAGCGCATGGTGGCAAAGGCGAAGCCGCTCCGGCCAAGCCCGCCAAGGCCGCTGCTGCTCCGAAAGCCGCGCCGAAGGCTGATGCCGCCGTCGCGGAAGCGGACGATCTGAAGGTCATCACCGGTCTCGGCCCGGCGGCCGAGAAGAAGCTGAACGAAGCTGGCATCACCACCTACGCTCAGCTCGCTTCGGTCGATCCCGAAACCTTTGAAGCTACCAAGGTCAAGCCCGACTGGGTCGAGCAGGCCAAAGAGCTCGCGAAATAAGGAGAGACACCCATGGCACACAAGAAAGCAGGCGGTTCATCCCGTAACGGCCGCGACTCTGCGGGTCGTCGTCTTGGCGTGAAACTGTTCGGCGGTCAGGCAGCGATCCCGGGCAACATCATCGTGCGTCAGCGCGGCACCAAGTGGTGGCCGGGTGAGGGCGTCGGCCTCGGCAAGGATCACACCATCTTTGCAACGGCTGAAGGCCGCGTCACCTTCCATAAAGGCCTCAAGGGCCGCACCTTCGTATCGGTCCTCCCGGCTGCGGAGGCCGCCGAGTAACCCGACCGACGAAAGTGTCACAAAATCGGGGGATCGGCTGAAAGGCCGGTCCCCTTTCTCTTTGCACTGCAGCACGCAAATGTTTGCAGTCGCGGCGAGAAAATTTACCGGGTCGGGGGATGTATCGTCATCCTACTGTCCTATTTATTTACTAGGACCACGCGGCAGGAGGAGCCGCCGGTTCGTCCGCGTTTCGAGGAGGAGCGCCCATGTACCAGGAGACGATTTCCACCCAACCCGTGATCGAAACGGAGCGCTTCGTGCTGCGCCCGCTGCGCCGTTCGGATGCCGGTCTGATCGAGATGTATTCCGGCGACAAACGCGTCGCCGAAGGCACTCGTGCGATCCCGCATCCGCTGCCGCCCGGCACGGCCGAGAATTTCATCACACGCGCACAGGCTGACGACCGCGTCGAAGACGTCTGGGCGATCGATGGCTCGCGCCATGGCATGGGCGAGCTGCTGGGTGTCGTCTCGCTGACCCGTCTCGACGACGATCAGTCCGAGATCGGCTATTGGGTTGGACCGGGGTTCTGGAATACGGGCCTCGCCTCCGAGGCGGTCGCCGCGATCATCGAAGCGAACCCGCAAGACGCGCGCACGCTTTTTGCCGAGGTGTTTCAGGACAATCCGGGCTCGGCCCGTGTCCTGACCAATTGCGGCTTCGAGTATCTGGGCGATGCGGAAAGCTGGTCGCTCGCGCGCGGTCGCCATGTTCCGACCTGGACCTATCTGCGCAAAATGTAACGCAGACCGCGCGCGGGAACGGGAGGGCGCTGCCCTCCCGAACCCTCCCGGGATATTTGGGCCAAGAGGAAGATGCACCGGATCGAAACGCCGCGCCTTGTCTTGCGTCCCCTGACTTCGAAAGATGTCGATGCGATCACGCATGCCGCGAATGATTTCGAAGTCGCGCGCTGGCTCGCGAAGATGCCGTATCCCTACACCAGAACCGATGCCGAGGCATTCGTCGCCGCCAATCGCGAGAATTTCGGGGGAGTCTGGGGAATCACGCGACAGGGCGATTTTTGTGGAGTGATCGGAAAGGTCGGCGCATTCGGCTATTGGTTGGGGCGAGACCATTGGGGCCACGGTTATGCGACCGAAGCAGGGCGTGCCGTCATCGCTGTGCATTTCGATACCGCGGATGCGAAGCCGCTTGCGGCGGGCTATTTCGAGGGCAATCACCGCTCGCGCAGGGTTCTCGAGAAGCTCGGATTCCGCATCACAGGCGAGTCGCTTCAGGAAAACCGGGCATTGGGGCGAAAGCTCCGGCACTTCGACATGATCTGCGAGACCCCGCCTCGCGATGCGCATTCCCCTTCCTCTTGGTGAAAATATCCCGGGGGGGTGGGGGCAGCGCCCCCACGCGGCGCTTGATCCTGCGCGCGCGGACGGCTATCCCGGCGCCTTGATGAAAGGGGTCTGACCATGAAATTCCTCGATCTCGCCAAGGTCTATATCCGCTCGGGTGGCGGCGGCGCGGGCTGCGTCTCGTTCCGGCGCGAGAAATATATCGAATTCGGCGGCCCCGATGGCGGCGACGGCGGCAAGGGCGGCTCGGTCTGGATCGAGGCGGTCGAAGGGCTCAACACGCTGATCGATTTCCGTTACCAGCAGCATTTTTTCGCAAAAACCGGCCAGCACGGCATGGGCAGCCAATGCACCGGCAAGGACGGCGATGACGTCGTGCTGAAAGTGCCGGTCGGCACCGAGATCCTCGATGAGGATCAGGAGACGCTGATCGCCGACATGACCGAGGTGGGTCAGCGCGTGCTGCTCGCCAAGGGCGGCAATGGCGGCTGGGGCAACCTGCATTTCAAATCTTCCACGAACCGTGCGCCGCAACGCGCGAATCCCGGTCAGGAAGGCGTCGAGCGCACGATCTGGCTGCGCCTGAAGCTGATCGCGGATGCGGGGCTTCTGGGTCTGCCCAATGCGGGCAAGTCGACTTTCCTGGCTGCGACCTCGAACGCGCGGCCGAAGATTGCGGATTATCCCTTCACGACGCTGGTGCCCAATCTGGGCGTTGTCGGTATCGACGGGCGCGAATTCGTCGTGGCCGATATTCCGGGGCTGATCGAGGGCGCCTCTGAGGGGCGGGGTCTGGGCGATCAGTTCCTCGGTCATGTCGAGCGCTGCTCGGTGCTGCTGCATCTGGTGGATGGCACGGCGGAAGATCCGGTCGAGGATTGGCGCACGATCATCGGCGAGTTGGAGGCCTATTCGGCAATCCTCGCCGAGAAGCCGCGCGTCACCGTGCTCAACAAGATCGACGCGATCGACGAAGAGACGCTGGCCGAGCGCCAGGCGGAGCTTGAAGAGGCCTCGGGTGGGCGCGTGATGCTGATGTCGGGCGTGTCGAAGAAGGGCGTGCCGGATGTGCTGCGCGCGCTCTGGGCGGAGATCGCCAAGGACAAGCCGAAGCCGGAGGACGAGGGCGGAGCATGGCAACCGTGAGCGCGCCCGCTCTGGCGCAGGCAAAGCGTCTGGTGATCAAGATCGGATCGGCGCTGCTCGTCGATCAGAGCGGATTGCGCGCGGATTGGCTGCGCTCGCTGGCCGCTGATGTCGCTGCGCTGCGGGCACGCGGAACTGGCGTGGTGATCGTGTCCTCCGGGTCCATCGCCTTGGGGCGTCGGGTGCTCGGTCTCGCGGGCGCAACGCTGCCGCTTGAGCAGAGCCAGGCCGCGGCGGCGGTGGGACAGATCCGCCTCGCGCGGGCCTATGAGGAAGTTCTGGGGCCGCATGACGTGAGCACCGCGCAGGTTCTGGTGACGCTCGAAGATACCGCCGACCGACGCCGCTACCTCAATTCGCGCGCGACGCTAGAGACGCTGCTGAGCCTCGGCGTCGTGCCCATCGTGAACGAGAACGACACGGTCGCGACCGACGAGATTCGCTTCGGCGACAACGACCGGCTCGCCGCCCAGATCGCTGTGACGATCGGCGCCGATCAGCTGCTCCTGCTGTCCGATGTCGACGGGCTTTACACCGCGAACCCCAAGACCGACCCGAGCGCCGAGCATCTGCCGGTGATCGAACATATCACCCCCGAGATCGAGGCGATGGCGGGCGATCCCGTCTCAGGCCTCTCGAAGGGTGGGATGAAGACGAAACTGCTGGCGGCGAAGGTCGCGGTGGCGGGGGGCTGTGCGATGGCGATTGCGGAAGGCTTCGCCGAGCATCCGGTGGCCGCATTGGGGCAGGGCGGGCGCTGCAGCTGGTTCCTGCCGGAGGGCGATCCGCAGGCGGCGCGCAAACGCTGGATCGCGGCGATGAAGCCGCGGGGCGAGCTGTTCGTCGATGAGGGGGCCGCCAATGCGCTGCGCTCTGGCAAGTCGCTGCTGCCCGCAGGGGTCACCAAGGTCGTCGGACGCTTCGGGCGCGGCGATCCGGTCACGATTGCGGGGCCGGACCGTGCGGTGCTGGGCAAGGGGCTCGTGCGCTACACCGGCGACGAGGCGCGGCTGATCGCGGGGCACCGCTCGGGCGAGATCGAGGAGATCCTCGGCTATCCCGGCCGCGCGGCGCTGATCCATCGCGACGATATGGTGGTGGGCTGAGCGGGTTTACTCCGCCCCCTCATTCGGCCCAGTCCGGCTTGCGCTTCTCGATGAAGGCCTGCACGCCTTCCTTCGTATCACGCCAGAGCATGTTCTCGACCATCACCGCAGCCGTGTGCTCATAGGCCTGCGCGAGGTCCATATTGGCCTGGTCGTAGAAGGCGCGCTTGCCGATCTTCACGGCGGCGCCCAGCTTGCCTGCGATGGTCTGCGCCAGCTTCTCGGTCTCGGCGCCAAGCTCCTCATGCGGCGCGATGCGATTGACCAACCCGACCTCGCGGGCGCGGGCGGCATCGATGAACTCGCCGGTGGTCAGCATCTCGAAGGCCACCTTGCGCGGCACGTTGCGCGAGAGCGCCACCATCGGGGTCGAGCAGAACAGCCCGATATTCACCCCGTTCACCCCGAACCGCGTGCCTTCGGCCGCCACGGCCAGATCGCAGGACGCGACCAGCTGACAGCCGGCGGCGGTCGCGATGCCATGCGCCTCGGCGATCACCGGCTGGGGCAGGGCCGGGATCATCTGCATTACCTCGGCGCAGCGGAAGAAGAGATCGGCGAAATAGGCGCGGCCCTGATCCTCGGCCTCGCGCCCGCGCTGCATCTCCTTGAGGTCATGGCCCGCGCAGAACGCCTTACCCGCGCCGCGCAGCACCACGACCTTGATGCTTGTATCCTCGGCCAGCTCAGAAAACCGCGCCTTGAGCGCGGCCAGCATCGCATCGGACAGCGCGTTGAGACTGCCGGGGCTGTTCATCGTCAGATGCGCCACCGCGCCATTATCCTCGCGGATCACCAGATCGGTCATTGAAACTCCTCCTCTTTGGCGAAACTCTAGGAGCGAGCGAGGGACAAGAAAAGGGGAGGGCGCATGGCGCTGGTAATGGATCGCGACGAGCTCGCGGAATTTCTCGACGAGGCGTTTCCGCAGGTGAAAGGCGACTTCGCGATCGAGGCACTCGATGAGGACGAGCTCGTGGTGCGCCTGAAGGTGGAAGAGCGCCATTTGCGGCCCGGCGGCACGGTCTCGGGGCCGAACATGTTCGCGCTGGCCGATGTCGGGATCTATATCGCGATCCTCGCGCGGATCGGGCGCGTGGCGCTGGCGGTGACGACGAATGCGAGCATGGATTTCATGCGCAAGCCCGCCGCAGGGGCCGACCTGATCGCGAAGATCCGGGTACTCAAGCTGGGCCGCGTCCTCGCCGTGGGCGATGCGCTGATCTATTCCGAGGGGGACGATCGACCCGTTGCGCGCGCGAGCATGACTTATTCGATCCCGCCGCGGGCGATGGGGTAGGGCGCTGCGCACTCTGCCTCTTCGCCTTGGCGCAAATATCCCGGGGGAGGCGCGGATGCGCCGTAGGCAGAGCCTCTAACCCGGCCCAACATCGCGTCGAGATGTGGGGTATTTTGATACCTAATTTTTATCGCATTGTTTTTGCTAAATAAATTCCGTCGCAACCCACTTGAAAACGCGTCCGGAATCGCGCAAAAGCCCGCATCAGAATTCGAAATACCCCACAAGGGCAGATCACAGATGAAAACCTACACCGCAAAACCCGCGGAGATCGAGAAGAAATGGGTCATCATCGACGCTGAAGGCGTCGTGCTGGGCCGTCTCGCGTCGATCGTCGCAATGCGTCTGCGTGGCAAGCACAAGGCCACCTTCACGCCGCACATGGACATGGGCGACAACGTCATCGTCATCAACGCCGACAAGGTGCAGATGACCGGCAAGAAGCGTGACGACAAGACCTACTACTGGCACACCAACCACCCCGGTGGGATCAAGTCGCGCACCGCGCGTCAGATCCTCGAGGGCGCGCATCCCGAGCGCGTGGTTATGAAGGCGGTCGAGCGCATGATCTCGCGCAACCGTCTGGGTCGTGCGCAGATGGCGAACCTGCGTGTCTACGCTGGTGCCGAGCATCCGCACGAAGCGCAACAGCCTGAAGTTCTCGACGTCAAGTCGATGAACAAGAAGAACACCCGGAGCTGATCATGGCCGACGATATCAAGACCCTCGACGATCTGAAATCGGTCGTGACCGGCTCGGACAACGCTGGCGCCACCGAAACCGAAACCTCCACGCCCCGTGAGCCCGTGCGCGACGCGCAAGGCCGCTCCTATGCCACCGGCAAGCGTAAAGACGCGGTCGCCCGCGTCTGGGTCAAGCCGGGCACCGGCAAGGTCGAAGTGAACGGCAAGGCTATGGACAAGTACTTCGCGCGTCCCGTGCTTCAGCTGATCGTGAACCAGCCCTTCGGCGTGGCGAATGTGGACGGCCAGTTCGACGTCTACGCGACCGTCGCAGGCGGCGGCCTCTCGGGCCAGGCCGGTGCAGTCAAGCACGGCATCTCGAAAGCGCTGCAGCTCTACGATCCCTCGCTGCGTCCGGCTCTGAAAGCCGCAGGCTTCCTGACCCGCGACTCGCGCGTTGTGGAACGTAAGAAATACGGCCGTGCGAAAGCCCGTCGTAGCTTCCAGTTCTCGAAGCGCTAAACTTCGCGAATACGACTTGGAAAGCGGCTCCCATTCGGGGGCCGCTTTTCGTTTGGGGCTCCGCCCCCGGCGCGTGCCGCGCCTCCCCCGGGATATTTCGGGCAGTTGGAAGGGCCGCGCGGGCTCTGATTTCCAACTGCGTCAAATATCCCGGGGGTGAATTCGGCGAAGTCGAAGCGGGGGCGGCGCCCCCGATCTTTTGCCCGCAAAAAAGAAGAAGGCGCCCCGTTCGGAGCGCCTTCGGGCCTGTCTGACCTGCGAGGGGCGGGGGCTTACTCCGCCTCGTCCATCTTCGCGGCGTTGAGCAGGGCGTAGTTCTGCGCGCCCACGCGGTCGTAGAGATCGAGCTGCGTCTCGAGGAAATCGACATGGCCTTCCTCATCCGCGATCAGTTCCTCGAACAGATCCTTCGAGACGTAATCGCGTACGCTTTCGCAATGGTCGCGCGCCTCGCGATAGAGGGTCAGCGCGTCATGCTCTCCTGCGAGGTCGCATTCGAGCGTTTCGCGCGGGCCTTCGCCGATGCGCAGCGGGTCGAGTTTTTGCAGGTTGGGATGGCCTTCGAGGAACAGGATGCGCGCGATCAGCTTGTCGGCGTGATGCATCTCCTCGATGGATTCCTCGCGCGATTTCTTCGCCATCGCGGCAAGGCCCCAGTCCTCCTGCATTCGGAAGTGCAGCCAGTATTGCGAAACGGCCGTCAATTCGCTGCGCAGAGCTGCGTTGAGATAGTCGATGACCTTAGCGTCGCCCTTCATGTCGTCTTCCTTCCATTGGTGCCTGTCTCAGCCCGGTCAGTTCGACCGGCACTTTCAAATTGGTATTCTTGCGCATCGTGGAAAGAAAGAGCGGCATGCATCCACCGCAGTCGGCCCGCTTCCCGAGCGCGTGATAGATCTTGCCCGGGGTGATGATCGTGCTCGGGTCCGATTTGCGCATCCAGTCGATGGCGGCATGGATGTCGC
This sequence comes from Thioclava sp. DLFJ5-1, assembly GCF_002020115.1. Lineage (NCBI taxonomy): Bacteria > Pseudomonadati > Pseudomonadota > Alphaproteobacteria > Rhodobacterales > Paracoccaceae > Thioclava > Thioclava sp. DLFJ5-1. The sequence goes on from NZ_MPZU01000007.1 coordinate 193,940, forward strand.
GATCGCTGATAGCCTGACAATGGCAGATGATCATGGTCGTGTGCCCTGTTTCCGAGGAGGGGGATTCCTGTCCGCCCATAGGTGAGTAGTTTTGTCGGAAATGTCAATCCGACAGAAAGAGTCGGGCATAAAGCTGCCTCCGGTGCCAATTCCCCGCCCCGTTTCCATCGCCGCGCAACTGGGGTAAGCACGGGCAAACAGTTCAAGAGGCCCGTATGTCCGTCTCCATGCTCTCCACCTTCGTCAAACCGATGCATCCCGAAGGGCGCAAGTTCGTCGCCATCTTCGCGGGCATCACGTTCATCCTTTTCCTGATCTGGGAGCCTCTGGGCTGGATCGGGGTCGGGCTGACCGTCTGGTGCTATTACTTCTTCCGCGATCCGCCGCGGGTGACGCCCACCCGCGAGGGGCTTATGGTCTCGCCCGCCGATGGCGTGGTCTCGCTGCTGGAACCGGCCGTGCCGCCGGCGGAGCTGGGCCTCGGCGACAAGCCGATGACCCGCGTCTCGGTCTTCATGTCGGTCTTCAACTGCCACGTGAACCGGCTGCCCTGCGCGGGGCGGGTTTCGAAGGTCGCCTATCGCCCGGGGAAATTCCTCAATGCCTCGCTCGACAAGGCAAGCTCGGACAATGAGCGCAACGGGCTTGCCGTGACGCTGCCCGACGGGCGCCAATACGGGGTCGTGCAGATCGCAGGCCTCGTCGCGCGGCGCATCCTGTGCTGGTCGAAAGAAGGCCAGAGCCTGATGACCGGCGAGCGCTTCGGCCTGATCCGGTTTGGCTCGCGTCTAGACATCTACCTGCCCGAAGGGGTGAACCCGCTCGTCTGCATCGGCCAGAACATGGTCGCGGGCGAAACCGTGATCGCCGATCTCGAAAGCACGGAACAAGCGCGCTCCGGCGGCATTCGGTAAGAGAGGCTCGAGGAGGGCGCGATGAAAGACCACGAACTCGACCCGCATGAAAAGGACCGGTTGCCGTTTCTGCAACTGGTGCCGAACCTCGTCACGATTGCCGGGATGGGGCTGGGGCTGACCTCGATCCGTTTCGCGATGGATGACCGGTTCGAGAGCGCGGTGGTGCTGATCCTGCTCGCGGCGCTGATCGACGGGATGGACGGGTTGCTCGCGCGACGACTCAATGCGTCCTCGGATTTCGGAGCGGAGCTCGACAGCCTATCCGACTTCCTCTGCTTCGGCGTGGCGCCCGGTCTTCTGCTCTACCGCTTCGCCCTGGGGGAGACGCACGCCTTCGGCTGGGTCTTCGTGCTGGTCTATACCGGGGCGGCCTGCCTGCGCCTCGCACGGTTCAACGTGATGCGCGCCGAGCCCGAGTCGATGCGCCACTTCACGGGGGTGCCCGCACCCGCAGGGGCAGGGCTCGCCCTATTGCCGATGTTCGTCAGTTTCGCCGATCTCGGCGATGCGCGCGCGGTGCCGGTGGTCGTGGCGGTCTGGCTGGGCTTCGTCGGTCTGCTGATGATCTCGCGGATTAAGACCTTCTCGCCCAAAGCGATGCGCATTCCTCGCCGCGCGGTGGGTGTGCTGCTGATCGGCACGGTCATCGCGGTGGGGATGGTCTTCACGCGGATCTGGCTGCTGATGGTGATCCTGGCTGCGATCTACGCGGCGATGCTGATCCCCGCGATCTGGAAAGCGCGCGGGAGAATTCTGCGCGCGTGATCGGCCAATCGTTTGAGGCCCCGAGCTCTCTGAGATTCATCGAGCGCCGCTCCTCCGGGGGCGGCGTTCGCGATTCAGGGGGGCGTGGGGCAGGGCGGGGGCGATTCACCTGAGAGGCGGGCGCGATTCACCCGGTGATCAATGTGAATCCGGGTGATTTGCGCGTAGCAGAGTCGGGTGACCCCGGGGCAGTATAGGGCGATTCCTTGTCGGCCTTTCGGCCCCAAGCCCATCGCCTTTGCTTTTCGCCGTTTTTTTGACCAACAAAATAAGGGCTTCGAGAAAAAAGTGACGATCAGATGAAAAAACCTGTTGCGGACCACGGTCGCTATGCGTAGAACGCCTCTCACCGAAGCGGCACACACCGCAACGGGGCGCCGGAAGGGCCAGCAACGCTGACACGGACGGCAACGAACACTACTGAGGTTTGAGGGCGGGCTGCGCTACAAAGTAAGCGCTTCCGGTTCTTTTTGGCCTCACGCTCTTTGACATTGATAGATATCTGAAGAGATATGCGGGCGGTTTGGTCGATGATCGATGCGGACCGGAGCATATC
>NZ_MPZU01000008.1:0-166627 GCF_002020115.1 Thioclava sp. DLFJ5-1
AGTGGCAGTCCGTAGGGGAATCGAACCCCTCTTTCCAGGTTGAAAACCTGGCGTCCTAACCGATAGACGAACGGACCACTCTGAACCTTCCGGGCATACCTGCCTAAGGTGGAGCGGTGTTTAGGCCAGAGAACCGTGACTCGCAAGAGGGTAATTGCGGATTTTCGGAAAGTTTTTGCCCCTCCGTTACGGCAGGTTGGAAGCCTTGGAATTACAGTCCTTTTCCGCGTGCGGTGGCGGGGTAGCGGTTACGCTTCGGCGGCGTCTTCGAGGCGCAGCTGCACCTTGTTGCGCCCGCCCCATGTGTTGATCTCCAGCCGCCCGGCGAGGTGGAAGCGCTGCGCGCCCGGCTGGCTCAGCGCGGGGCCGAGCGGGCCGTCGAAGGCGCCGAAGCAGATCGCCTCGATCCGACCGCCCATACCGTCGCCGAAGAGAAAGCGAAGATGGCTTTCCCCGATCCGGCGCGGCCCCATGATTTCCATATCGGCGAAGGCGAAACGCGGGGCGGGGGCGCCCTGGCCGAAGGGGCCTGCGCGGTCGAGTTCTTCGATCAGCTGCGGCGTCGCGGCGCCCGGCATCAGCATCCCGTCGAGGCGCAGGTCGCGCGGTCCGATTTCGCCCGCGCCCTGTTTGGCCAGAAGCTCCGACAGGCGCGCCATCGCGGGCTCCAGCTTGTCTTCCTCGACCGTGAGGCCCGCGGCCATCTTGTGCCCGCCGCCTTTCAGCAGCAGTCCCTCGGCAGCGACGCGTTGGATCGCGGCCCCGATATCGACGCCCGCGACCGAACGGGCCGAGCCTTTGCCGATCCCGTCATCCACGCCGATCACGACGGAGGGGCGGTTCGTCGCCTCTTTCAGCCGCGCGGCCACGATGCCCACGACACCCGGATGCCAGCCCGCTCCCGCCGCCCAGACCAGCGGCGCATTCAGCCCGCGTTCCTCGGCTTGTGTCAGTGCGGCTTCCCGCACGGCGTTCTCGACCTCTCGGCGCTCGGTGTTGAGCTGGTCGAGCCGCTCCGCGATGGATTGCGCCTCATGCGGGTCGGTTGTCGACAGCAGGCGCGCGCCCAGATCGGCCGCCCCGATCCGTCCGCCCGCATTGATCCGAGGGCCGAGCACGAAGCCCAGATGATAGGCGGCGGGCGCGCGGTCGAGCCGCGCCACATCCGACAGCGCCACGAGGCCGGGCCGCTCGCGCCGGGCCATGATCTTGAGGCCCTGACGCACCAGCGCCCGGTTGCAGCCCGTGAGCGGCGCGACATCGGCCACCGTCGCCAGTGCCACGAGATCGAGAAGCGTCATCAGCGGCGGACCTTGTACGCCTTCGTCGCGAAGCTGCCGGTTCGCCTCGACCAGCATCAGGAAGACGACCGAGGCGGCGCAGAGATGGCCCAGCTCGCCGGTCTCGTCCTGCCGGTTCGGGTTCACCACGGCCAGCGCAGGCGGCAGGGTCTCGCCGCCTAGGTGGTGGTCGAGAATGACGACATCGGCGGGTTTCGCGGCGGCCACAGGTTCATGGCTCAGCGTGCCGCAATCGACGCAGACGATCAGCGGATGCTCGGCGCCGAGGCTCTCCATTGCGGGCACGTTCGGCCCGTAGCCCTCGTCGATCCGGTCGGGGATATAGAGCGTCGCCTCGCGCCCCATCGCGCGCAGCCAATTGATCAGCAGCGCCGCCGAGGAACCGCCATCGACGTCGTAATCCGCGAAGACCGCGATCTTCTCGCCGGACTTCACCGCTTTCAGGAACCGCGCGGCTGCCTGCTCCATGTCACGTAAGCTGCGCGGATCGGGGAGCAGGTCGCGGATCGTGGGTTCGAGGAAGCCCTCGCTCTCCTCCGGCGTCACGCCGCGCGCGACGAGGATGCGGGCGAGCGGCAGGGGCAGGCGCGTCTGTTGCGCCATCGCCTCGGCCAGCCGGTCGGCCTCGGGGGTGGGGCCGATCCAGCGGCGGCCTGTCAGGGATTGCTCGACGGAAAGGAAACTGCTCATGCCTTCGGGTGTAGCCAAATCATGCGAGCCCTGCCAGCCACTATGAAGCGGAGCTCGCTCGGGCCGTCATTCGGGCCCTCACTCAGGGATGTCTTGCAGCAGCGCTTGGCGCGAGTCCGAGGCGAATTCACGCCGCCATAGCATCCCCGTCGTGAACAGCGTCGCCGCAATGAGCGCATAGGGTCCCAGCAGCCACGCCAGCGTCGCGAGCGCGAAATAGACCGAGCGCAGCCCGCGATTGAAGCTTTTCGCGGCGTTGATGTTCACCTGCGCCGCCTGCTCGGCGCGCGGATAGGCGAGCGGGTCCTCGGGCTCGTTGGGCACCGCCGCCATTGCGATCGCGGCATAGGAAAACAGCCGGTGCGACCAGACGAATTTCAAAAACGCATTCGCGCCGAACAGAACGGCGGTGAGGATGCGCGCCTCCCAGAGCAGATCGGGGCCGCGCGCGATGTCGAAATCATCGGCGAGATTCGCGAGCGGCTGCGGATTCGCGATCAGCGCCAGCCCGGCACCGATGGCGATCAGCGAAGACGAGGCGAAGAAGGTCGTCGATTGCCGCAGCCCATCCACCATCGCCGAATCGAAGATCCGCGGCTGGCGCGTCACAAGCTGGCGCATCCATTCGCGACGATAACTCTCCATCAACTTGCCCATCGAAGGGCGGGCGGCACTCGGATGTTCGGTCGTCCAGCCGATCACCATCCAGCAGGCGACCAGAAGGGCGAGCGCCGCGAGGTCGAGTGGCCCCAGCGGGCCGATATGAAACGTCGTCATCATATCGACAGTTAGCGCGATGCAGCTTCTCTTGTCACCGGGGCTTATTGGTTATATTTTCTGACCAACCGGGAGGAGTTTGCCATGGAAATGCCCAAGCCGAAGGAGGATCTGCTGGCGCGCAAGCCGCAGATCATCGCCCGCCTGCGCGAGGTTCTGCCTGCGGATGCGGTTATCGACGACCCCAGCGAGACGCGTGCTTATGAGTGCGATGCGCTTTCGGCCTATCGCTGCCAGCCTTTGGGTGTGGTGCTGCCGCGGTCGACGGCGGAGGTCGCGGCGGCGCTGAAGGCCTGCCACGAGCTGGGCGTGCCGGTGGTGCCGCGCGGCGCGGGCACCTCGCTTGCGGGCGGGTCGATGCCGCAGGAGGATTCGGTGGTGCTGGGCCTCGCGCGGATGAATGCCGTGCTCGAGACCGATTACACGAACCGCTTCATCCGGGTCGAGGCGGGGCGCACGAACCTCTCCGTGACCGGCGCAGTGGAAAGCGACGGCTGGTTCTATGCGCCCGATCCCTCGTCGCAGCTCGCCTGCGCGATCTCGGGCAATATCGCGATGAATTCCGGCGGCGCGCATTGCCTGAAATACGGGGTGACCACGAATAACCTCCTTGGCGTGACGCTGGTCACGATGGAGGGCGAGGTGGTCGAGATCGGCGGGCCGTATCTGGACGCGGGCGGGCTCGATCTTCTGGGGCTGATCTGCGGCTCGGAGGGGCAATTGGGCGTCGTGACCGAGGCCACGCTGAAGATCCTGCCCAAGCCCGAAGGCGCGCGGCCCGTGCTGATCGGCTTCAACTCGAACGAAGTCGCGGGCGCCTGCGTCGCCGATATCATCAAGGCGGGTATCCTGCCGGTCGCGATCGAGTTCATGGACCGTCCCTGTATCGTGGCGACCGAGGCCTTCTGCCACGCGGGCTATCCCGATTGCGAGGCGCTGCTGATCGTCGAATGCGAAGGTAGCCCGGCCGAGATCGACGAGCAGATCGGCATGATCCGCCAGATCGCGACCCGTCACGAGCCGGTCGAGTTCCGCGAGGCGCAATCGGCCGACGAGGCCGCGCGGATCTGGCTGGGCCGGAAATCCGCTTTCGGCGCGATGGGGCAGATCAACGATTACATGTGTCTCGACGGGACGATCCCGGTCTCGGAGCTGCCCTTCGTACTGCGCCGGATCGGCGAGCTGTCGAAAGATTACGGGCTCGACGTGGCCAATGTCTTCCACGCGGGCGACGGCAATATGCACCCGCTGATCCTGTATAACGCCAACGAGCCGGGTCAGCAGGAGCAATGCGAAAAGCTGGGCGCGGAGATCCTGAAGCTCTGCGTAGAGGCGGGCGGCTGTCTGACCGGCGAGCATGGCGTGGGCATCGAGAAGCGCGACCTGATGGATGTGCAGTTCGAGCCCGCCGATCTGGAAGCGCAGATGCGGGTGAAGGACGTGTTCGATCCGAAATGGCTTTTGAACCCGGCGAAGGTGTTCCCGCTGGGCGCGAGCGCGAGCCGCCGTGCGAGCTGACGGCCGGGAGGGGCGCTGCCCCGCTCGCTGACGCGAGCCCCCGGGATATTTTTGCCAAGAGGAAGGCAGATTTCATGAGAGTTGAGAGCGAGGCGCAGCTGGCCGAGGCCGTCCGGGATGCGGGTGGCGCGCTGGCCGTGCGCGGAGGCGGCACGCGACCTGTGGGCCGGTGTCTGGGTGAGCCGCTGGAAGTCGGGATTTCTGGGATCACGCTCTATGAGCCGGGCGCGCTGACGCTGGTCGTGGGCGCGGGGACGCCCTTGGCCGAAGTCGAGGCGGCGATTGCTGCCGAGGGCCAGCGCCTGCCCTTCGAGCCCGCGAATTGGGGGCCGGTTCTGGGTGTGCCGGGTACGAGCACCGTGGGCGGTGTCGTGGCGGCGAACGTCTCGGGGCCGCGGCGTGTGCAGGCGGGGGCCTGTCGCGACAGCCTGATCGGGACGCGGTTCGTCGATGGGCGCGGGCAGATCGTGAAGAACGGTGGCCGGGTGATGAAGAACGTCACCGGCTACGATCTGGTTAAGCTGATGGCCGGAAGCTGGGGCACGCTCGGGGTGATGAGCGAGGTGGCCTTCAAGCTGCTGCCAGCAGCCCCGTCTCAGGCGACGGTTGTGATCGACTTGCCCGCAGGGGCCGCGCAGGTGGCTCTGGCGGCGGCTTTGGGCTCGCCCTACGACGTGTCCGGTGCGGGCTGGCTGCCCGGTCACGGTGCGGTGGTGCGGGTCGAGGGGCTGGCCGAATCCGTCGCCTACCGGGCGGAGCAGTTGCGCAAACTGATGGAGCCTTTCGGCCCGGTGCGGGTCGAGGAAGAGGGCTCGGCCGCGATCTGGCAAAGCCTGCGCGATCTGGAGCCGTTTATCGGCAAGGACGGCGATCTGTGGCGGCTTTCGGTGAAGCCGTCGGAGGCCTCCGAGATCGTCGCGCGTCTGGGTGGCGAGGTGCTGCTCGACTGGGGTGGCGGGCTGATCTGGGCGCTTCTGCCCGAAGGCAGCGACGCCCGTGCGTTGGCCTCGCTCTATACCGGCCACGCGACCTGCATGCGCGGCGCGGCGGGCGTGACCTTCGAGCCCGAACCCGCGCCGATCGCCACGCTGACCACCGCGCTGCGTGCGCAATTCGACCCCAAAGGTATTCTGAACCCCGGAAGGATGGGCTGATGCAGACGAATTTTTCGCCCGAACAGCTGAAAGATCCCGGCGTCGCGCGCTCCAACGAGATCCTGCGCGCCTGCGTCCATTGCGGGTTCTGCACCGCGACCTGCCCCTCCTATCAGGTGCTGGGCGACGAGTTGGACAGCCCGCGCGGGCGCATCTACCTGATCAAGGATATGCTGGAGAACGACCGGCCCGCGGATGAGAAGACGGTCAAGCATCTCGATCGTTGTCTGAGCTGTCTGGCGTGCATGACGACCTGCCCCTCGGGCGTACATTACATGCATCTGATCGACCATGCCCGCGCCCATGTCGAGAAAACCTACAAGCGCCCGATGATGGATCGGTTGCTGCGCTGGACGCTGGCGAAGATCGTGCCCTATCCGGGCCGCTTCCGTCTGGCGATGGGCGGGGCGAAACTGGCGAAACCCTTCGCGGGGCTGCTGCCGGACAAGCGTTTACGCGCGATGGTGGGCATGGCGCCCAAGACCATCCCGCCGGTCAGCCGCAATGACGATGCACAGGTCTTCGCCCCGATGGGCGAGAAGAAATACCGCGTGGCGCTGCAGATCGGCTGCGCGCAGCGGGCGCTCAACACCGATATCAACGATGCGACAATCCGGCTGCTGCGGCGGCTGGGCTGCGAGGTGGTGATCCCGAAGAATCTCGGCTGTTGCGGGGCGCTTTCGCATCACATGGGCCGCGAGGACGAGAGCCATTCGCAGGCGGCGCGCAACATCCGTGCCTATCTGAGCGAGGGCGATCTGGATGCGGTGATCATCAATACCTCGGGCTGCGGCACGACGGTGAAGGATTACGGCCATATGTTCCGCAACGATCCGATGGCCGAGGAGGCGGCGAAGGTCGCGGGTCTGGCCTGTGATGTGTCGGAATTCCTCGTGAAAATCGGCCTGCCGGAGGGCAAGGGCGGGATGCGGGTCGCCTATCACGCGGCCTGTTCGCTCCAGCATGGCCAGCAGATCAAATCCGCGCCGAAGGACCTGTTGAAACAGGCAGGCTTCGAGGTGGTCGAGCCTGCCGACAGCCATCTGTGCTGCGGCTCGGCGGGCACCTATAACCTGCTGCAGCCGGAGATTTCCGACGAGTTGAAAAAGCGCAAGGTGGCGACGCTCGAGGCGAAGGAACCGGAAGTGATCGCGGCGGGCAATATCGGCTGCATGGTGCAGATCGGCGGCGGCACCGAGGTGCCCGTCGTCCACACTGTCGAACTTTTGGACTGGGCGACGGGCGGGCCGAAGCCACCGGCGCTTGCACAGGCCTGATCCACGCCACAATCTGGCCGCATCGGGGCGCTACGAAAGGCGAAACGCCCCGCAATCTTCGGAGCCCCGATGCGCCTTCTTGCTCTCGCTCTTGCCTGCCTGACTGCCCTGCCTGTGCTGGCGCGGGCCGAGACGATCACCCACGCGACGCCCTTGCGCGCGCTGGAGACCGGCGACGACACGCGCGGCTGGGAGGCGGTGGGGCGGCTCGATCTGGGGCATGGCAGCTTTTGCACCGGCACGCTGATCGCGCCCGATCTGGTGCTGACGGCGGGGCATTGCCTCTATGACAAGCGCAGCGGCGCGCTGATCGACGCACGCGAGATCGAGTTTCGCGCAGGCTGGCGCAATGGCCGTGCCGAGGCTTATCGAAAAGTGTCGCGCGCGGTGCTGCACCCCTCTTATCACTATGGCGGGCCGGTGGGCGTGAAGCGTTCGGAATTCGATCTGGCGCTGATCAAGCTCGCCCAGCCGATCCGCCTGCCGCAGCTTCAGCCCTTTAAGGTGTCGCGCAGCGCGCCCTATCGCGGCGAGGAAGTGGGCGTTCTGTCCTATGCGCAGGGCCGCTCGGAGGCGCCGTCGCTGCAACGCAATTGTTCGGTGCTGGAACGTGCGGGCGCGACGGTGGTGATGAGCTGCTCGGCCGATTTCGGGGCCTCCGGCTCGCCGGTTTTCAGCTTCGCCAATGGCCGCCCCGAGATCGTCTCGGTGGTCTCCGCCAAGGCCGAGATGGGCGCGCGCCCGGTCTCTATCGGGGCGCTGGCCAGTGGGGTCGCCGATCTGCGGCAGGCCATCGAGAGCCGCGACAACGTCGCCACCACCCGCGAAATTCGCGCGGGCGGGGCAAAATTCATCAAGGCGAAATAAGCGCGATGGGTGTTAAGCGGATCATCTTCGGCGTGGTGGCTCTGGCTCTGCTGGGTGGCATGGGCGAGGCGCAGGAGGCGCGCAATTCCGCGCTCGACCGGCTGTCGCAACGCGCCGATCTCTTCGGCTGGGAGGCCGTGGGCAAGGTCACCATCGGCGCTGACGGCTACTGCACCGGCGTTCTGATCGCGCCCGATCTGGTGCTGACGGCGGGCCATTGTATCTACGACCGGCGCGCCAAAGGGCCGCGAGACCCGGCGACCCTTGGTTTTGCCGCAGCCCAAACCGACGGGGCGGAGGTCGCCGCGCGCCCGGTCGCCGCAATGGTCGCCGATCCCGACTATAACCCGTTTGTGCCGCTCTCGGTGGACACCGTGCGTCACGACGTCGCCCTTCTGCAGCTGTCTACGCCGATCCCGACCTCGGTCGCAGCGCCCTTCCGCGTGGGCGCGGTGCCTGCCGCGGGGGCGGAAGTGTCGGTCGTGTCTTACGCGCAGGGCCGGGCCGATGCGCTGTCCTGGCAAAAGGCGTGCCGCGTGTTCGGGCAGGCCAAGGGGCTGATCGGCTTCGACTGCGATGTCAATCACGGCTCCTCGGGGGCGCCGGTCTTCGACCGCTCGGGGCTCGCCGCAGGCGGGCGGGCGCAGATCGTGTCGTTGGTTTCCTCGGGCTCGCGCAAGAATGGCGTCTCGCGCGCCTACGGGATGGAATTGCCCGCGATCGTCGCGCAGCTGAAATCCGCTCTGCGCAGCGGGCGGGGCCTGATCCGCGCCGTATCCCCCAGCGCCGGCCCCAGCGCCTCCGCCGCGCCGCAGATCCGGCGCACGGAGCCCGCGCAGGGCCAGCCGCGTATCCTGTCCGGCGGGGGCTCAACCGGGGCGAAATTCGTTCGTCCCTAAGGGCTTGGCCCGAAGCGGCGTACCTCTTGAAACGTCGCGAGAGATTTCCCAAATTTATGAGTGCCGGAATGCCTGATGAGGGTTCTGGCGCCCAACTGCCCGGCCCCGCACGGGGCGGGTTTCATAACCATCGCTCAAGAGAGGATGATGATATGCGAAGCTTTGATCTTTCGCCCCTTTACCGCGCCACCGTGGGCTTCGACCGCGTGGCTGATCTGATGGACCGTGCGCTGACCAGCGATCTCGCGCAGCCGACCTATCCGCCCTACAATATCGAGAAGACCGACGAGAATGCCTATCGCATCTCGATCGCCGTCGCGGGCTTCGGATCGGACGAGCTGACCGTCGAGATGAAGGACGGCGCGCTGATCGTGACCGGTCGCAAGGCCGAGGACGATTCCGGCCGCACCTACCTGCATCGTGGCATCGCGACCCGCGCCTTCGAGCGCCGCTTCGCGCTGGCCGATCATGTGAAGGTCACCGGGGCCACCCATGAAGACGGGATGCTCCATCTCGATCTCGTCCGCGAAGTGCCCGAGGCGCTGAAGCCGCGCCGGATCGAGATTGCAGGCCCGACCAGGTCGGAGGCCAAGCAGGTCGAGACGGTCGACGCCTGAGGCATCTACGATCGGTGAAAAATGACGGGCGCGGGGGGTAACTCCCGCGCTTTTTGCTGTCTGGGGGCAGGTCAGGGCGGCGTGAGATCGGTGCCGCCGCGCTGGAACACCATCACATGGTCGCCGCTGCCGGTGAAGGTGACAGCCGTGCCTTCGACCTGCGCCTGCTTCATGTCGAAGAAGAGCTGCGCGAGGCCCGCATCGGCCTTGAACTCCGGCGTCTCCTGCTCGCAGGCGAACGTGGGCGAGGCCGAGGTCGGCCGGATGCCAAGCGCGGGGTAGGGGGCGAACATCACCCCGGTCACGCAGAGGCAATGCCCGCAGACGGCGAAGCGCGAATTCTCTCCGATATAGAAGCGGATCGCCCGCGCGGGCGCCTTGCCGTCCACCGTCGCGAGGTCATAGGCGCGCAGGGTTTCCACCTTGGCGGCAAGCGTCTGCGCGCCGGAGGTGCCGCTCGGCATACAGGCTGCAAGCGCGGCTGCGAGCCCGAGGGTCGCGACGCGCGCGGCAATCTTCTTCGAAAGATCGAACATGGTCTTGGTCCGTTACTGGCGACTGCCAGCAGGATGCGCGAACCTTAGCTCGATGCGCATTGATCCGGCGCAAGGACCTTGGGGACCTCAGTCAGCGACCATCGCGCCGATCAGGGCGATCTCTTCGGTGCCTGCCTCGCGGGCTTTCTCCTCCAGCCGCCGATAGGCTGCGAGGACTGCTTCGCCCTCGGGCGTCAGCGACGCGCCGCCGCCCTTCGCCCCGCCCCGCGCGCGGTCCACCAGCGGTTCCTTGAAACCCGCATTCATCTCTTCGACCAGCGACCACGCACGTTTGTAGCTCATCTTCATCGCGCGCCCCGCCGCAGAGATCGAGCCGTGCTCGGCGATTTCCTCGAGCAGCCGCACCTTGCCGGGGCCCAGCATCGCCTTGTCGAAATAGAGGCGCATCATCAGGCGGGTCAGTTCCATTCGGGCATCCCTCGCGCTCGTCACGTCATGCGTCCCTTATCCTGATCCTGTGCAAGGGCCAAGACAAGGGGGCGGGGGTTAACGAGACAGGGCTCGTGTGCTCTTGCCATTGCCCGCGCCTTGGGCGAGCGTGCGCGCGAAGGAAGGAGCCCCCGCATGTATATCTCGATCGCCTCGCTTGTGGGCGCCTATCTTCTGAGCCAGTTCTACCGCACCTGTCTGGCCGTTCTGACACCCGTTCTGGGCAAGGAAATCGGCGTGACGCCGGGCGATCTCGCCGTGTCTCTGGGGCTTTGGTACGGGGCGTTTGCGCTGATCCAGATCCCGATCGGCGAGGCGCTGGACCGGATCGGGCCGCGCCGCACCGTGGGCGTGCTGATGGCGCTTGGCGGGGGCGGCGGCGCTGCCGTCTTCGCGATGGCGCAGGGGCCGATGGGTATCCACATCGCGATGATCCTGATCGGGGCGGGCTGCGCGCCGGTTCTGGTGGGCAGCTATTTCATCTTCGCGCGCAGCTTCAAGCCGGCGCTATTCGGCACGCTCGCGGCCTCGATGATCGGGGCGGGGAGCCTTGGCAACCTCGCGGGCGCGGCCCCGCTTGCGGCTTCCATCGAGGCTTTCGGCTGGCGTCAGACGCTTTGGGCGCTCTCGGCGCTGACGCTGCTGGTGGCGGCGCTGATCCTGTGGCTTGCGCGCGATCCCGAGCGGGTGGAGCAGCCTTCAGGCCGCCGCGGCACCGCGCTCGACGTGCTGCGCCTGCCGGGTTTCTGGGTGCTGCTACCGCTGACGGTCGCGAATTACACCGCCGCTGCCGGGATCCGCGGCGTCTGGGCGGGCTCCTATCTGGCCGATGTCTTCGGAGCCGATGCGCAACTGATCGGCAAGGTGACGCTGGTGATGGGCCTCGCGATGATCGCGGGCAATTTCGCCTATGGCCCGGCGGACAAGATTTTCGGCAGCCACAAGCGGGTCGCGCTTTACGGCAATGCGGTGCTGGCCGTGGCCTTGGCGGTGCTCTTCGTGCTGCCGGGGCAGTCGCTGTGGTTGGCGACGGTGCTTCTGGCGGCGATCGGCTTCTTCGGCGCGTCCTTCCCGGTGATCATGGCGCATGGCCGCACCTTCTACCCGCCGCATCTGACGGGCCGGGGCGTGACGCTGCACAACATGTTCTCGATCATGGGCGTGGCCGCGATGCAATTCGCCTCTCGGCCCGTGTTCGACGCGGTCTCGGTGGGGCATACGCCCGCGGTGGCCTATGGGCTGCTCTTTGCGTTCTTCCTTGCGCCGCTGATGATCGGGTTGGTTTTCTACGTTTTCGCCCGCGACAGCGGCGATGGCATGAGCTAAACCCATCGCATGACCCGGCTCGGATTTCTGATCAATCGTACGCTGCGGCGCGAGGCCCCGCTGGCCGCGCTCTCCGTTTCGCAAAAGGCGTTGCTGGGCGATCTCGCGAACAAATCCGTGGCGCTGGTCGGCAATGCCCGCGCACTTGCCGAAGGGCAGGCGGGGGCAGAGATCGACGCGCATGACGTGGTGATCCGGATCAACCGCGCGCCGATGCCCTCGGCGACGAGCCACGGCACGCGCACCGACTGGCTGGCGCTTGCGACCTCGCTACCCGAGGCCGAGCGCGCCCGCATCGCCCCTTCGCGCATCCTGTGGATGAGCCATAAGCGCAAGCGGCTCGATTGGCAGACCGCCACGAGCCCCGGTTTCTACCTGCATCCGCTGGACGACTACGAGGGGCTGAAGCTCAAGCTCGGCGCGCAGCCCACCACCGGGGCGATGCTGATCGAGATGCTCCTGCGCTCGGATCTGGCGCGGCTCGACCTCTATGGCTTCGATTTCTTCGCCTCGCTCTCGCTGTCGGGGCGGCGCTCGGCCGACAAGGTGCCGCATGATTTCGCCGCGGAAGCGGAGATGGTTGGTGGGTTTCTCGCCTCCGATCCGCGCATCATTCGGAACTGACTGCGCGTCGAGCCTCTTTCATTTCCTGACGTAAAGCGGTAGGAAGCCGCGTTCTATTCGAGCAAGGAGGTCCTCATGGGCTATAAAGTCGTCGTTGCGGGCGCCACGGGGAACGTGGGCCGCGAAATGCTGAACATCCTGGCCGAGCGCCAGTTCCCGGTCGATGAACTGGTGCCGCTCGCGTCGCGCCGGAGCCTCGGCACAGAGGTCAGCTTTGGCGATCAGACCCTGAAGACTAGAGATATCGAGGGTTTCGATTTCACCGGCTATGACATCGCGCTGTTTGCGATCGGCTCGGACGCCACGAAGAAATACGCGCCTATTGCCGCCAAGCAGGGCTGCGTGGTGATCGATAACTCGTCGCTCTATCGCTATGACCCGGACGTGCCGCTGGTCGTTCCGGAGGTGAACCCGGAAGCCGTCGACGGTTACGCGAAGAAAAACATCATCGCGAACCCGAACTGCTCGACCGCGCAGATGGTCGTTGCGCTCAAGCCGCTGCATGACCGCGCCAAGATCAAGCGCGTCGTGGTCTCGACCTACCAGTCGGTGTCGGGTTCGGGCAAAGCCGCGATCGACGAGCTTTGGGACCAGACCAAGGGCATGTATGTCCCCGGTCAGGAAGTGGAACCGAAGGTCTATCCGAAGCAGATTGCGTTCAACGTGATCCCGCATATCGACGTGTTCCTCGACGACGGCTCCACCAAGGAAGAGTGGAAGATGGTCGCCGAGACGAAGAAGATCGTCGATCCGAAGATCAAGCTGACCGCGACCTGCGTGCGCGTTCCGGTCTTCGTGGGCCATGCCGAAGCGATAAATATCGAGTTTGAGGACTTCCTCGACGAAGACGAAGCGCGCGACATCCTGCGTGAAGCGCCCGGTATCATGGTCGTCGATAAGCGCGAAGATGGCGGCTACATCACCCCGGTCGAATGCGTCGGCGATTTCGCCACCTTCATCTCGCGCATCCGTCAGGACTCGACCATCGAGAACGGCCTGAACCTCTGGTGCGTGTCGGACAACCTGCGCAAGGGCGCGGCCCTGAACGCGGTGCAGATCGCCGAGACGCTGGGCAACCGCGTGCTCAAGAAGGGCTGAGGGTTCGGCCTTTTTGGATTTGGAAGCGCCCGGTCGGAAGATCGGGCGTTTTTCTTTTGGCGGTGTTCTCGGAGACGAGGGGCCGCCCGGGCGACCAGCCCGGGCCGCGCCCGACCCTCCCCCCGGGAGGGCGCATTGGCGAGGTCATCGCGCGCATAACCGTCACTCGGGCTTGCGAGATAAAGCGCCTGGCCACAGGCGGATCGAAGCGCCCACCCAAGGCTCGGGCGCGTCCCTTACCGCGTGACCCGCTTCACCCCCAGATACAGCCCTTCGCCCGCCGCCGCGATCCGCGCCTTGGCGGCCTCGATGCCCTCATAGGCCACGCTCATCGTATGACCGTTGGCATGGATCATCTTCTCGCGATCGCAGGCGAGCGCGACATGGCCTTTCCAGAACAGCAGGTCGCCACGCTGCAGCGGCGCGCCCTCCGGCACCACCTCGCCCATCTCCGCCCATTGCAGGTCGCTGTCGCCCGGCACGGATTGCCCGCACAGCGCGAAACCGATCTGCACCAGACCCGAGCAGTCGATCCCCGCACGGCTGTTGCCGCCCCACAGATAGGGCGTGCCCAGCAGCCGCTCGGCCGCCGCGACGGGATCGTCCTCGGGCCGATCGAGCGCGCGCAGATGCTGGCGCGGCACGAAGCCCTCGGCGGTCACGGCGAACATTCCGTCGTCCCCGGTCACTGACAGATGCGCGCCCATCGAGATCTGCATGACTTCGCCGCGCTTGATCGCCGCCTCGCGATAGACATGCGTGGCGGGCGCGGTCACGACATGGGTGGAAGGTTCGGGCGTGCCGAAGGTATCGGCGGCGATCCAGCCACAATAGCCATCCCATGCGGCCTGCACGAAGGCGAGGCCGTCGCGCTGGTCAATCACAGTCACCGCGGCGCCAAAAAGAAGCTGCCGGTCACGCAAGCTTCCGGGCTCGGGGCAAAGATCGGTCACGGGCACGACGATCCGCGCGGGCATGCCATGGGTGAAGCCTTCCGCCTCGACCTGTCCTCGCAGGGCCTCGAGCGCGAACGCGCCCGAATAGGGCAGGCGGCGACGGTCGGTCATTTCAGCACCTCAGGCAGAGCGGCAAAGATCGCCCGCGCGCCTTGCCCGACCCCGCCTTTCGGTCGGGCGGGGGCGGCGGCGGGTTGCCAGCCGTAGATATCGAAATGGGCAAAACGCTTTGTCTCGGTCACGAAGCGGCGCAGGAACAGCGCCGCGGTGATCGAGCCCGCCATACCGCCCGAGGGCGCGTTATCGAGATCGGCGATGCCGGGTTCGATCTTCGCCTCGTAGGGCGTCCAGAACGGCATCCGCCAGAGCGGATCGGCCACCGCGCCCGAGGCCGTCGCCAAAGCCTGCGCGACGCCCTCGTCATCGGTGTAGAACGGGTGGATGTCCGGCCCCAGAGCGACCCGCGCCGCCCCCGTCAGCGTCGCCATGCAGATCATCAGGTCGGGCGGGGTTTCATCGGCATAGGCCAGCGCGTCGGCCAGCACCAGCCGCCCCTCGGCATCGGTATTGTTGATCTCGACGGTCAGCCCCTTGCGGCTGGTCAGGATGTCGCCGGGGCGGAAACTGTCGCCGCCGACCGAGTTCTCCACCGCCGGGACCAGCACGCGCAGGCGCAGCTTCGCGCCGGTCGCCATGATCATATGGGCCAGGCCCAGAACGGTGGCCGAGCCGCCCATATCCTTCTTCATCAGCCCAATCGAAGCGCCGGGCTTGAGGTTCAGCCCGCCCGTGTCGAAACAGACGCCCTTGCCGACGAGCGTCAGCGCCGGCCCTTCGCGGCCCCAGCTCAGCTCGATCAGCCGCGGCGTGCGCGGGGAGGCGCGGCCCACCGCGTGGATCATCGGGAAGTTCTGAGTCAGAAGGTCGTCGCCCTTGATCACATTGGCCTCTGCGCCGTGACGCTCGGCCAGAAGGCGCGCGGCGGCCTCCAGCTCGTCCGGGCCCATGTCAGAGGCGGGGGTGTTGATCAGGTCACGGGTGAAGGCCTCGCCCTCGGCCACGGCTTCGATCTGCGCCGCGTCCAAGCCCTCCGGGCAGACCAGCCGCGCTTTCGGCGGCGTGGCTTCGGCATAGCGGCCGAACCGATAGCCCGCGAGCAACCAGCCAAGCGCCGTTTCCGCCTTCAACTCTTCAGACAAATCTCCCTCGATCCGCCATGCACCTTCGGGCAGCGCCGAGGCCGCGCGCGTCAGAGAGAACCGCTCGCGCGCCCGTGCCGCGTCAGTCCCGAGGCCCAGAAGCGCCGCCTCCGCACCGTCCGGCCCGGGTAGAAGCGCGACCTGACCTGCGCTCGCCTTGAAGCCCGTCGCTTCGACGAAGGCGCGCTGCGCGGGAGGCAGATCGGCCAGAGCCTGCTCCAATCCTTCGGGCGCAACGGCGATCAGCGCGCGCGCGGGCGCGTCCGCCTCGGCGAAGCGCATCGCGGGGCGCGGGGCGAGAAAGGAAAACTCGGCGGGCACGTTTGCGGTCTTGTCTGCGCTCATGGGGGGCGGCTCCTTGGCTCTGGTGGTTGCTTTCGTCCCAGAGCCTAGCGTTGCCGCGCCTGCCCGCAAGGGCCGATCGATCACGCCTCAGGAAGACAGGTTGCCGATATCCCAGACCTCGGTGAGCGAGCGTTCCGCGATCCGGCCCAGCCGCGCCATCACCGCCGCCTGCGCCACCGCATCGCCACCCGAGATGCACTCCAGAAGGTCGCGCGCCGTGCTGACCATCGACACCAGCCCGACCTGTTCGGCAAGCTCCATCACTTCGACGATTGCGCGGCGCAGCTTGCCGCATTGGCCCGATTTCGTGGCCTCTTCCAACGCGCTGAGATGGAAGGCGAGATCTTCGACCGTGGCGCAGATCACCCGCTCCGCCCCGTCCTGTCCCAGCTCCGCATAGAGCACCACCAGCCGCGCCGTATCCAACGACATCTTTTCCTTGCAGCGCAAGCGAGACACTTGTGTCACCCCGACACCCCCTTTGATTTCACCATCGCCCGGGCGGTAACGTGATCGAGAGGTCTCAAGATTTCGTTGAGCGATACGGAAAATCTTCTCGAAACCCGGCGCGCAACGCGCTATTTGACGCAGCGATAAGACGCCAGACACCAGACGAGGGATCGATGAGAGAGCATGTGAAACCGCTGCCCAGCTACCTTGTGAGCCGTTATCAAGGATGGCACGCCACCGCCTATGACGAGAACCGCGCCTGGTATCGCCGCCTCGCCTCCGAAGGGCAGCGCCCGCGTTCGATGATCATCGCCTGCTGTGACAGCCGCGTGCATGTCACCTCGATGTTCGGCGCCGATCAGGGCGAGTTCTTTATCCACCGCAACATCGCGAACCTCGTGCCGGAATTCACGCCCGATGGTGACCACCACGGCACCTCGGCGGCGGTCGAATATGCGGTGACCAGCCTGAAGGTCGCGCATCTGATCGTGCTCGGCCACTCCAATTGCGGCGGTGTCGCGGGCTGCCATGCGATGTGCTCGGGCCATGCGCCGGAGCTGGAGGAGAAAAGCTCCTTCGTCGGCACCTGGCTGAACCTGCTGCGCCCGGGCTACGAGCGCGTGACCGACCTGCCCGAGGATCAGCAGGTGCTGGCGCTCGAGCGTGAGGCGGTGAAAGTCAGCCTCGAGAACCTGATGACCTTCCCCTTCGTGCGCGAGGCGCTCGATGCGGACCGGATGACGCTGCACGGGCTGCGCCATGACATCGGCGAAGGCGTGCTCGAACAGTATAACGCCGACACGGATCGGTTCGAGACGTTCTGAGGCTTTGTCCTTTCCGTTGGCCCCGGCGCGGGGCCGACGGCGCCGCTGCGGCGGAAATCCGACTGGTGTTCACGGGCTGTTAAGCTTGATGCGCGAGGCTGGGGGAACCCCGCCAATGCGAACGAGCTTCGACCCGCCATGCCACAATCTGCATCCCGCTCCCATTCTCAGCACCGCCTTGTCTCTCTGCGCCTGCCGCTCGATCTGATCGACCGCATCGCGGCGGAAGCGCGTGCGTTCGGTCTGCCCCCGGCAGAACTGATCCGGCGCGTGTTGCAGGACGGTCTGGCGGAGGAGGCAGTGCTCGAAGCATCCGGTGCGAAAGCGCCGCTGCCGGAGATGCACGCGGTGCAGGAGGCGCTGGATCAGGCGCGCGACTGGTTCGATCTGCAACATCGGCTGCGGGGGGAGGGTTTCGTGCTGCGGCTTGCAGGCGGCGGGGCCTTGGGGCTGCACGCATGGCCCACCAACCGCTTCCTGATGCTGCTCGACGAAATCGGGCCGAGCCTGACGGAGCTTGTGCTGCGCTTCGGCGCGCCGTTTCCGGGTGACGATGGCGGGCGCACCAAGATCGTAGGTGCAACGGCGGGGCAGGGCGCGACCGTGGCGGAGGGCGCGTCGGCACGGGCCGCTGCCGCCGAATATGCGGCAGCGCAGGCCGCGCAGGCGGTGGGCCCGCAAGCCGCGCCGGAGGACGGGGCGCCCGAGGCGACAGAGAAGACTGGCGATGCAGAGGCACAGCCCCCCGAGGCAGCGAAGGCCGAACCTCCCGCGCGCGGGTTTTTGCGCCTGTCACCGGCACTGCTCGCGAAACTGCGCGCTGCGGCCGATCCGCGAAACGCAGCCTGATCACGCTGGCCTTCGCCGCGCGCGGGGCCGCACGCGCAGCCTTGCCTTAGCGTAGAACCTGATCCGTCGGCCAGCTGAGCGTGGTCTCGGTGCGGATCGTCTTGGTCTCGCCCGCGCCCAGATCGAAGCGCCATGCGAGCACGCCACGGCGATGGTCGTAGTCGGTCTCGCTCGCAGGCGGGGTCGCCTTGGTCGTGATCTTCAGGTCTTCCTGTTCGGAATAGGGTACCCGGTCGATCACCCGCATCGGCCAGCCTTTGTCGGTGAGGTTCTTCACCTCGATCTCGACCACCTCGCGGCGCTCGTTCGATTTCGAGATGAAGCCGCTATCGCCTTCCATCGTGTCGGGCATGCGGCGGTCCACGCGGATGCCTTCGATCGGCCCGAAGCCAAGCGTCAGATCGTCGCCCGCCGCGACCATCGGCAGGTGCGACTGACCCACGAGCGCGCCATCGGCATAGAGGTTCGCGGGGCCGGGCAACAGGATTTCGCCGGTGTCGTTCTTGCCCTCGGCCACGCGATAGGCCTGCGGATCGGTCAACGGGGCAGCTTCGGCGAAGACCTCCATCGGCAGGGTCTTGGAATCGAGGCTCAGGCGCAGATCGTCCACCCCGTCGCGCAGGTCCACCGCGCTCGGGTAATGATAGGTCACCGTCTCGCCTTGCATCTGCAGATCGGCGCGGTCGCTGATCGCGGCCTCCATCATCGGGGCAGAGGCAGCGCCATCGGACGCGGCGAGGGAACGCTTCATCGGCACCGGCGTGGGCGGCGCATCGGGATCACCGATCCTGGCCAGCCGCGGATAGACCTCGCCCGGCTCCGCCCGCCCGCCGGGACGTGCCGTTGAGAGGGTCAGATCGACGCCGCGCCAATCCTCGCCGGTGGCCTGATGGACCGAGACGAACCGCTCCATGTCCACCGCTTCCTTGTCGCGATCGAGCCGCAGATCATAGGAGGGCTGCCAGCCCGCGTTCTTGACGTAGGAGGTGATCGTCAGCGTTCCCGAGCCCTGCACCTTGGCGCTCAGCACGTCGTGATCCTCTGCCGGGTTCAGTAGCGCATCGAGCGCCGCCTGCGCCTGCTTCACCGCCTCTTTCGCGGGGTCGAGCGCGGCTTCGGCGCGGCGGGCTTCCGCCTCGGCGGCAATCGCGCGTTCGGTGGCGGAGAGGATCTGGTCCTCCACCATCTGCGCCAGCGCGCGGAGCTGTTCAGGCGCGGTTACCTGCGAGTCGGTGTTCTTGAGATAGGTGATCTGGTCGCGCGCGGCCTGCGCCTTCGCGCGGATCACGGCCACGGCGTCTTCCTGTTCCGCAAGCGCCTCTTGCGCCGAGGCCAACCGATCGCGCGCAGATTTCACTGCGGCGCTGTCCTGCCCGCTGATCGCGGGCGCGCGCCCGGAGAGCAGGCTCACCGCGCCGATCTGCACACCGTCGCCCGAAACCCGCAGCGTCGAGATGTCGGTGCCCTCGGGAAAGCCCGGCACCAGCAGGTCATGGCTGCCCTCGGGGGCGTCGAGCGTCACCTGCCGCACCACCTGCGCGCCTTGCGGAAAGAGCGTCACGGCCGTGATCTTGCCCGGTGCCTCGATCGTGTCGGCCAAGGCGGGCAGGGCGGTCGCGACCAGCAGGGCCGCCGTGAGGGTAATGCGCATCGGTTCCTCCCAAATCCGTTCCAGATTGAGCCTGCGTCGCGCCGCGCGCAGTTGCAAGCCATTGAAATCCGGCGCGGGTCGCCACTGGCGGGAACTCGCCAGAGGGTCCGGGGCGCGGGGCGGGGACGCTGTGCCTGCTTGCCCTTGCGTCCGCAGCCGCGCGCGCTTACGTTGCGCCCTACCTCGGGGTGCCAGCGCAAGGCTGGCTGAGATGCGATCCACGCGAACCCGTTGAACCTGAACCGGTTAAGACCGGCGGAGGGAAGGTAGCCGGTTCTCCCGGCCCCACTCCGCCCGGCAAGCCCAAGGAGTGAGGCATGAAAACCCACCTGATGCTTGCGGGAGCCCTGAGCCTGATCGCCACGATGGCGGCGGCCGAGGACAAGCCCGTACTCACCGTCTATGCGCCCGATTATTTCACGAGCGAATGGGGCCCCGGCCCCGCGATCGAGAAGGGGTTCGAGGCGAGTTGCGATTGCGATCTGAAATTCGTGGCGGGCGATGTGCTGCCGCGCATCCTGCTAGAAGGCGACAAGACCTCCGCCGATATCGCGATCGGCCTGAACACCGACGTGACCGCGAAGGCGCGCGCCACGGGCCTGTTCGCCCCGCATAACGAGGACACCTCCGATCTGACCATGCCGGTCAAATGGGACGATCCGATCTTTCTGCCCTTCGACTGGTCGGAGCTGGCCTTCGTCTACGACAAGACCAAGCTGAAGAACCCGCCCGCGAGCTTCCAGGAGCTGCTCGATGCGCCCGATGACGCCTACAAGATCGTCATCGAGGATCCGCGCAGTTCGGTCGCGGGTCTGTCGCTTCTGCTATGGGTGAAGGACATCTACGGCGACAAGGCCGAAGAGGCCTGGACGAAGCTCGCGCCCAAGGTGCTGACCGTGACGCCGGGCTGGTCCGAGGCCTACGGGATGTTCACCGATGGCGAGGCGGATATGGTGCTCAGCTACGTCACCTCGCCCGCCTATCACATCATGGCCGAGGAGGATGACAGCAAGGTCGCCGCGATCTTCCCCGAGGGGCATTACTTCACCCCCGAACTGGTCGCGCAGCTCAAGACCTCGAAACATCCCGAGCTGGCGCAGAAATTCCTCGATTACGTGCTCAGCCCCGATTTTCAGGGCATGATCGCGACGGCGAACTGGTCCTTCCCGGCGAAACTGCCGCATGACCAACTGCCGGAGGTGTTCCGCAACCTGCCGATGCCCGACAAGACGCTCTATCTGGGTGAGGCCGAGGCCGAGAAACTGCGCGGTTCGGCGCTGGACGAATGGCAACGCGCCTTCTCCAAATAAAACGCGCGCCCCTCTGGGCGGTGCTGGCGGGTGCGGCTTTGGCCGCGCTCGTCCTTGGTACATTGGCGGCGGTGTCGCTCCGCGCGGGCGGGCTCACGGGGCTGCGCGAGACCGATCTCGCCGCGATCCGCTTCACGCTGTGGCAGGCGGCGGCCTCGGCGCTGATCTCCTGCGCGCTGGCGGTCCCGGTCGCACGGGCGCTGCACCGGCGCCGCTTTGCGGGGCGGGGGCTGCTGATCTCGCTGCTGGGCGCGCCCTTCATCCTGCCGGTGATCGTCGCCGTCTTCGGGCTGATCGCGGTCTTCGGACGGCGCGGGTTGGTCAATGCGGCACTTGCGCCCTTCGGCATCGATCCGATCTCGATCTATGGCGCGCAGGGCGTCATAATCGCGCATGTCTTCTTCAACCTGCCGCTGGCCACGCGGATGATCCTGCACGGATGGGAGGCGATCCCGACCGAGCGGTTCCGCCTTGCCGCCACGCTGGGCTTCGGCCCGGCAGAGGTCACCCGCCACCTCGAACGCCCGATGCTGCGCAGCGTCCTGCCCGGCGCGTTTCTCGCGATCTTCCTCGTCTGCCTGACCTCCTTCGCGGTCGCGCTGACCTTGGGCGGAGGCCCGCGCGCGACCACGGTGGAGCTGGCGATCTACCAAGCCTTCCGCTTCGATTTCGACATGGGTCGCGCGGCGAGCCTTGCGCTGGTGCAGGTCGCGATCTCGGTCGCAGCCCTGCTGATCGCCGCGCGCGCGACCCTGCCGTCGAGCTTCGGCGCGGGGCATGACCGCCGCGCCACGCCGATCCCGCAATTGTCCGGCGGGGCAGAGCGCGTGGCCTTCGATACGCTCGCGATCCTTCTGGCAGCCGTCTTCCTGCTGCTGCCGATCGGGGCGGTCTTCGCCCGTGGGCTGCCTGCGCTGGCCGAGCTGCCCGAGATGATCTGGCCCGCCACGCTGACATCGCTGGTGATCGCGCTGGCCTCGACGGTGATCACTCTTGCCATCGCCCTGCCGCTCGCGCTGGTGGCCACGCGGCAACGCTGGGCGGAGATCGCGGCGATGCTGCCAATGACAGCGTCGAGCCTCGTGATGGGGACCGGCGCTTTCCTGATCGCGCGGCCCTTCGTGAACCCCACGGACCTCGCCCTGCCGATGGTTCTGCTGACCAATGCCGCGCTGTCGGTGCCTTTTGCGACTCGCATCCTGATGCCCGAGATTCGCACTTTGCAGGCCGATTACGACCGGCTCGCCGCCTCGCTCGGGCTGCGCGGCTTTGCCCGGCTGCGCCTGCTGACGCTCCCGCGTCTGGCCCGGCCGCTGGGCTTCTCGGCGGGGCTGGCCGCGGCCTTCTCGATGGGCGATCTGGGCGTCATCACGCTATTCTCCGATGGCCAGACCCGTACCCTGCCGCTGGCGCTTTTCCAGCTCATGGGCTCTTATCGCATGGATCAGGCGGCAGGCGCTGCGAGCCTGCTCCTGATCCTCACCTTCGCGCTTTTCTGGGCGCTCGACCGCGCGGGGTATTATGCTGACCCTCGATAGACTGACCCTCACACAGGGCGATTTCCGCCTCGATGCCGACCTCACGATCCAGACCGGCGCGCGCGTCGCGCTGATCGGCCCGTCCGGCGCGGGGAAATCGACGCTGCTTTCGGCCATCGCCGGCTTCTTGCCGCCCGCAAGTGGCCGCATCCTCTGGCAGGGCGAAGACATCACCGCGATGCCGCCGGGGGAGCGCCCGCTCTCGATCCTGTTTCAGGATCAGAACCTCTTCCCGCATCTTCGGCTCGAGACCAATCTCGCGCTCGGCCTGAACCCGGAGGGCAAGATCGACGCCACCGACCGCGCCCGGATCGAGACCGCGCTGGCGCGTGTGGGCCTCGAGGGGATGGAGAGGCGCAAACCCGGCGCGCTGTCGGGCGGGCAGCAAAGCCGTGCGGGGCTCGCGCGGACGTTGCTCCGCGGCCGCCCGATCCTGCTGCTCGACGAGCCCTTCGCGGCGCT
This sequence comes from Thioclava sp. DLFJ5-1, assembly GCF_002020115.1. NCBI lineage: Bacteria > Pseudomonadati > Pseudomonadota > Alphaproteobacteria > Rhodobacterales > Paracoccaceae > Thioclava > Thioclava sp. DLFJ5-1. Next base: position 22,719 of record NZ_MPZU01000008.1, read on the forward strand.
CGGGCCCGCGCTGAAATCCGAGATGCTGGCTTTGGTGGCCGAGATCGCCCGCGAACAGGGCACGACGGTGCTGATGGTCAGCCACGATCCCGAGGATGCGCGCGCGCTTTGCCCGCAGACGGTTCTGGTGGCCGAGGGCCACGCCCATGCGCCGCAAGAGACCGGACCGCTTCTCGACGATCCGCCGCCTGCGCTGCGGGATTATCTGGGGAGTTAGGGGCGCTGCCCCTCTTCGCTGGCGCGAATTCACCCGGGGATATTTGACCAAGAGCGAAGGGGAGATCGCTCCCTTGGCTTCGCCTTGGCCCAAATATCCCGGGGGTCCGGGGGCAGCGCCCCCGGACTTGGGCTTAGTAGATCACGACCGAGCGGATCGACTCGCCCGCATGCATCAGATCAAACGCCTTGTTGATGTCTTCGAGCGGCATGGTGTGGGTGATCATCGAGTCGATCTCGATCTTGTCGTTCATGTACCACTCGACGAATTTCGGCACATCGGTGCGGCCCTTGGCGCCGCCGAATGCGGTGCCTTTCCACGTCCGGCCCGTGACGAGCTGGAACGGGCGGGTGCCGATCTCGGCCCCCGCGGGTGCGACGCCGATGATGACCGACACGCCCCAGCCACGATGCGAGCATTCCAGCGCGTCGCGCATGACCTGCACATTGCCCGTGGCGTCGAAGGAATAGTCCACGCCGCCGATCTGATCGCGCTCGGTCTTGGTCAGGTTGACGATCTGCTGCACCACCGGAACGTCCGATTTCGACGGATTCACGAAATGGGTCATGCCGAACTTGCGCGCCATTTCCTCTTTGCCGTCGTTCAGGTCCACGCCGATGATCATGTCGGCACCCGCCATGCGCAGGCCCTGAATCACGTTCAGACCGATGCCGCCGAGGCCGAACACGGCGGCGGTCGAGCCGATCTCGACGCCAGCAGTGTTGATCACCGCGCCGATACCGGTGGTGACGCCGCAGCCGATATAGCAGATCTTCTCGAACGGCGCGTCGTCGCGGACCTTGGCGAGCGCGATCTCGGGCATCACCGTGTGGTTCGCGAAGGTCGAGCAGCCCATGTAGTGATAGATCGGCGTGCCATCGAGCATCTTGAAGCGCGTGGTCCCGTCCGGCATCAGGCCCTGACCTTGGGTGTTGCGGATCGCGGTGCAGAGGTTCGTCTTGCCCGACAGGCAGGACGGGCATTCGCGGCATTCCGGCGTGTAGAGCGGGATCACGTGATCGCCCGGCTTCAGCGTGGTGACGCCTTCGCCAACCTCGAGCACGACGCCCGCACCCTCATGGCCGAGGATGGTCGGGAAGATGCCCTCGGGGTCAGCGCCCGAGCGGGTGAATTCGTCGGTGTGACAGATGCCGGTGGCCTTGATCTCGACGAGCACTTCGCCCGCTTTCGGGCCTTCCAGCTCCACTTCCATGATTTCGAGCGGTTTTCCCGCCTCTAGCGCGACTGCGGCACGGGTTCTCATGGGCGCATACTCCTTGTATAAATTCCGCAATAGCCTGCGTTATCGGCGCGGCCAATGCAATGAAGGGTGCGACATGTTGAAACGATTTTTCGTCACGGGTTCGATGCTGGCGCTTGCGGCCTGCGATCCCGCGGGTCCGATGAGCGAGACCCCCTCGGATAGCGCAGCTCCCGCGCCTCAGGCCGAAGCGCCCGCGCCCTATGTCACCCCGCCTGTCACCCTCACCAAAGGCGGCCTGCAGGAGCGTGAGCCGGACACTTGCGGCGCGGTGAACTACACCTCGGTCCTCGGCCAGCCGGCGGCACAGATTCAGACGCTGGGGATCACCAAACCCTATCGCATCGTGGAATGGCGCGGCGTCGAGGATCAGGTCTACAACCCGCAGCGCGTCGTGTTCCGGCTCGACTCGCGCGGGAATGTCTACAATATCGATTGCGGGTGAGCTTGATGGAACGGAGCAGGGCGCGGATCGGTCTGATCGTCACATTGGGGATAGCGGCTTTCGGGGGCGCTGCGTGCCAGCCGCACCGCATGCCACCGCGTTCGGGTCCGCCCGCGGCCGGCACCTGTCCGCCGCCGGGGCTCGCGGCGCTGGAAGGGCGGCCTGAATCAGTGCTGGCGGGGCTTACCCTCGCGCGGCCCCATCGCATCATTCATCCGGGCGATGCGGTGACGATGGATTACGCCCCGGATCGGGTGAATTTCGAGATCGACGAGAGCGGCACGATCGCGGCGGTGCGCTGCTACTAGGGCAGAGAGTGCTGCGGATCGGGAAAAGGAAAAGCCCCGTGTCTGACCAGGACACGGGGCTTTTCTGCAGGAGGGAAAAGCGCCCGACGATACGAACTGGGTGGGGGCTGTTTACCGCACCGTCGGGCTTTAGCGTTTTCCGCTGATTTGAAGATGGCGTGGAAACCCGGCAGGAAGGCGCAGGAAATCAGGCATTTTCGCGGTCTTATTCCGGCGCGGCAAAGGCGTATGCAACCTTAGCGCGGGTGGGCTTGATTTGCGCCACGCGCGATGTACCCTTTGTAAATGACGGTTCAAACGCCTTCCCCCCATCCGAACCCTTCCGGCGTGCCGGAGCGGATCGCGTTCGATCGCTCCGAGCTTGGCGTGATCCTGTCGCTTTACGGGCGCGCGGTCGCCGCCGGTGAGTGGCGTGATTACGGGATGAGTTTCCTGCGCGATGTCGCGGTCTTCTCGATCTTTCGCCGCGCCGCCGAAGTGCCGATTTACCGGATCGAGAAACGGCCCGCGCTACGCTCGAAACAGGGGCAATATGCGGTGATCGGGCAGCAGGGGCAGGTGCTGCGGCGCGGCCACGATCTGCGCCAGGTGCTGCGGGTGCTCGAGCGCAAGCTGATCCGTGCGGTGGAGTGAGCGCGTCCCGCGCGCAACCAAGGTCTTTCTAAGCTGCCGCGCCCAATGCCATGCGCGTTGCCTCGCAGCCCCTGACTTGCTAAGCCAGCGCCGAAGGAAACCTGCGAGGCGCGCGTCCCATGTCGTTCAACACTTTCGGTCACCAGTTCCGCGTCACCACCTGGGGCGAAAGCCACGGGCCTGCGCTTGGCGCGACGGTGGATGGCTGCCCGCCCGGCATCGAGATCGACGAGGCGTTCATCCAGCAATTCCTCGACCGTCGCCGTCCGGGCCAGTCGAAGGAGACGACCCAGCGCAAGGAGCCCGACGCGGTGCGCATCCTGTCGGGTGTCTTCGAGGGAAAGACGACCGGGACGACGATTCAGCTGATGATCGAGAATACCGATCAACGCTCGAAGGATTACGGCGAGATCGCGCGACAGTTCCGCCCCGGTCATGCCGATATCACCTATCACCAGAAATACGGTGTTCGCGACTATCGCGGCGGCGGGCGCTCCAGCGCGCGCGAGACGGCGGCGCGTGTGGCCGCCGGGGGCGTGGCGCAGGCCGCGCTACGCCAGTTGGTCCCCGATCTGCAGATCTATGGCTACATGGTGCAGATGGGCGCGAAACATCTGGACCGCGCGAAGTTCGACCGCGATGCGATCCTGCAAAACCCGTTCTTCCTGCCCGATGCCGAGGCAGCGGATGAATGGGCCGATTACCTCGCCGCGATCCGCAAGGGCCAGAACTCGGTGGGCGCCGCGATCGAGGTGGTGGCCGAGGGCTGCCCGGCAGGTCTCGGCGCGCCGATCTACGCCAAGATGGATACCGAACTGGCCGCTGCGATGATGTCGATCAACGCTGTGAAAGGCGTCGAGATCGGCGAGGGCATGGCCTCGGCAGCCCTGACCGGCGTGGAGAATGCCGACGAGATGGTGATGGGGCCCGATGGCGTCGAATATCTGTCGAACCACGCAGGCGGCATCCTTGGCGGGATCACTACCGGCCAGCCGATCACGGTGCGCTTTGCGGTGAAGCCGACCTCGTCGATCCTGACGCCGCGCCGCTCGGTCAATGTCGCGGGGGAAGAGGTGGAGGTGATCACCAAGGGCCGTCATGACCCTTGTGTCGGCATCCGCGCGGTGCCGGTGGCCGAGGCGATGATGGCCTGTGTGATCCTTGATCAGTTCCTGATGGACCGGGCGCAGACCGGCGGTGTGCGCGGCACGATCGGCTGAGGGGGCGCTGCCCCCGTCGCCGTAGGGCGACATTATCGAGGCAAGAGGGGGCTCTGCCCCCGCTCCTTCGGAGCCCCCCAGGATATTTTCGCCAAGCCGAAGATAGGCCGCAGTCTGCCGGATCACCGGTGCAGAGCGCCATGACGTCACGTGTGCGACCTTGCGGGATGTGAACCGCCCGGTTTATTCTGCGAGCCCCGGGGGGCGTTTCCCGGAACCGGAGGGCAGATGTCACAGACAGATCAGATCAATCGCGGGCGCAAGTTCGATCAGGTGCTCGAAGGCGCGCGGACGATCTTTCTGCGTGACGGGTTCGACGGGGCCTCGGTCGATGACATCGCCAAGGAAGCGGGCGTGTCGAAAGCCACGCTTTACAGCTATTTCCCCGATAAGCGGCTGATGTTCGTCGAGGTCGTGCGCTCGCAACTGAAAGAGCAGACCGACAGCGCGGTCGCCACGATCGATTTCGGTGCGGCGCCCGAGGTGGTGCTGTCGCTTGCAGCCGCGCAGATCGTCGACTCGATGAGCTGCAAGCTGAACCAGGGGCTCTACCGGCTCTGCGTCGCCGAATCCGAGCGGTTTCCCGAACTGGGCCGCGCCTTCTACGCGGCGGGTCCGGAACTCGTGCATGAGTTGCTGATGAACTATCTGCGCTGTGCTGCGGATAGGGGCGAACTGGTGATCGACGATATCGACCTTGCCGCCTACCTCTTCATCGAACTGTGCAAGTCGGAACTGCACCCGAAGCTTCTGTTCGGGATTTGCGACAGCTTCAGCGGCGAGCAGAAGGAGCGCGTGATCCGGGGCGCAGTCGCGATGTTCCTCGCGCGCTACGCGGCGAAGGCCTGATCAGGCCAGATCGCGCACCATCCACTGATTGCCTTCACCGCGCTGCAACTGGAAACGGCCCGTCTTGATCAGCAGGTCCGAGAGCTTCGCGCTGCCATAGGTGCGGGTGTCGAAATCCGGGTTGGCCTGCGTGATGAACTGGCCGAGCTGGCCCAGCGAATACCATTCCTCTTCGAGACCGATCGCTTTCATCGCGTTGACGATGATCGGGATCGCGGCTTTGGGCTCCTGCTTGCCGCCCGAAGATTTCGGGGCGCTGGTGCTGCTGGTCTTGTCCGAAGTCGGCTTGGCGGTGGTGTCGGTGGTGCTGTCGCCATTGCCGAGGTTCTCGACATAGATGAAGCGTTTGCAGGCCTTGCGGAAGGCCTCGGGCGTCTTCTGTTCGCCGATGCCATAGACGTCCAGCCCCTGCTCGCGGATGCGGGCGGCGAGGCGGGTGAAGTCGCTGTCCGAGGAGACCAGCACGAAGCCGTCGAACAGATCCGAATGCAGGAAATCCATCGCCGCGATGACGAGGCCGATATCGGAGGCGTTCTTGCCCTTCGTATTGGCGAATTGCTGATCCGCGACGAGGCCCAGTTCGGCCACGCGCTTGGCCCAGCCCGCGAGGCGCTGCGCCGACCAGTCGCCGTAGATGCGGCGCACCGAGGCTTCGCCCAGCGAGGCGATCTCTTCGAAGATCGCTTCGGCATATCCGGCGGGGACGTTATCGGCGTCGATCAGCACGCACAGGCGCGGGGCGCGGGAGGCGGGGCTGATATGGGGCAGGTCGGAAATGTCGGGCATTGTTACTCCTGTTGTCCCTTCCCAGATAGCCCTCTTGCCCGCGACATCCAAGAGCGCGGACGCTTTGCGCCGCGTCAGCGGAGGGAGAATTTCAGCGCCCCTCGGGGCCGTCATACTGGCGTTCGACCTTGGCGACACGCAGCGCGTAATGGCGATACCAGCGATCCTTGCCGAGTTGCTGCGCGAGCTGGTGTTTCGCCACCGCCTTCCACGCGATCAGGGCCGCCTCGTCGGCCCAGTAGCTGACGGTCAGTCCGAAGCCCGTCGCGTCACGTGCGCTCTCCATCCCGATATAGCCGGGCTGCTGAGCGGCGAGCGCGGCCATCTGTTCGGCCATCGCGCCATAGCCCTCATCGTTCGCCCCGGGCAGGGAGGCGAAGATTACCGCGTAATAGGGCGGGTCGGGCAGGGGCGCGAAGCCGGGGGGCGGGGTGGACATCGGGCAGCTCCAGAGAACGGAAAACGCCCCCTCGCGGGCGAGGGGGCGTTCATCAGTCTAGCAGGTCGAGCCCGGGCTTACAGGTCGAACTTCTTGCCCTTATGCGGCGCCCAGAGCTTCTTGTTGGTCAGGTACAGCAGCGTGCTCAGCACCGCCAGCATCAGCACCGCGACGAAGCCCCAGCGCTTGCGCGATTCCAGCTTCGGCTCGGCGGTCCACATCAGGAAGGCGGACACGTCCTGGGCCATCTGTTCGACGGTAGCGGGCGTGCCGTCCTCATATTCGATGAGGTCTTCCGAGAGCGGCGGAGGCATGGCGATCCAACCACCCGGGAAGGTGTGGTTGCCGTAGAAATACGAGCCCGCCTCTTCCTTCTCTTCGCCGGTGTAACCGGTCAGGACCGAGTAGATATACTCGGGGCCGCCGATGCCGCGGAAGAACTGGTTGATGCCGAGGCCGTAGGGGCCGTGGAAGCCCGCGCGCGCTTTCGCCATCAGCGACAGGTCCGGACCCATGCCCATGCCGGAGATGAACGGGAAGTGGTCGGTCTCCTTGCCGGGGCGCTCTTCGCCGGTTTCCTTGTCCATCACGGTGAACTCGGCGGCATAGGCGCGCACCCAGGCCGGGTCCATCATCGGGCCGCCCTGATCAGCGAGCGTGCGGAAGGCGACATAGCGCAGGCCGTGGCAGGCCGAGCAGACCTCCCGGTAGACCTGGAAGCCGCGGCGCAGCTGCTGTTGGTCGAAGGTCCCGAAGGGGCCCTCGAAGGAGAAGTCGATATCCTCGACATGGCTTTCGCCGCTTTCGGCCGCCATCGCCGGGGAGGTCAGGGCGCTTGCCCCGATCACCAGCGCCGACAGGGCAGAGATCAGAAGATGTTTCATTTGGTGTCCCTCTTCCTTACTCATTCAGCCGATTTGATGTCGTAGTGGTGGTTGAAGTCTTCCTCGATCGTCGCCGGCAGCGGTTGCGGCTTCTCGATCAGGCCAAGCAGCGGCAGGATCACGAGGAAATAGACGAACCAGTAGGTCGCGCCGATCAGCGAGATGTAGGGATAGATCCCGTCGGTCGGCATCGCGCCCACCCACATCAGCACCATGAAGTCGATCGCCAGCAGCCAGAACCACCATTTGAACATCGGGCGGTAGGCGCCCGAGCGCACTTTCGAGGTGTCGAGCCACGGGGCCAGCGCCATCACGAGGATCGCGCCGAACATCGCGAGCACGCCGAAGAACTTCGCGTCGACGATGCCGAAGGTGATCCAGTTGACGAACATCACGGCCCAGACGTCCGAGGTGAAGGCGCGCAGGATCGCGTAGAACGGCAGGAAGTACCATTCGGGCACGATGTGTGCGGGCGTCGCCAGCGGGTTCGCCTCGATGTAGTTGTCGGGGTGGCCGAGATAGTTCGGCATGAAGCCCACGACCGCTGCGAAGACCAGCAGGATCACGGCGAGCGCGAACAGGTCCTTGATCACGAAATAGGGCCAGAAGGGCAGGGTGTCCTTCTCGGCTTCCGCTTTCGAGCCGGTGCGGACCGGAACGCCCGTCGGGTTGTTGTTGCCCGTGGTGTGGAAGGCCCAGATGTGAACGACGACGAGCGCCGCGATCACGAAGGGCAGCAGGTAGTGCAGCGAGAAGAAACGGTTCAGCGTCGCGTTGTCCACCGCCGGGCCGCCGAGCAGCCAGGCCTGGATCGACTCGCCGATGCCCGGGATCGCGCCGAACAGGCCGGTGATCACGGTCGCGCCCCAGAAGGACATCTGACCCCAGGGCAGAACGTAGCCCATGAACGCCGTGCCCATCATGCACAGGTAGATGATCATGCCGATGATCCAGGTGATCTCGCGGGGCGCCTTGTAGGAGCCGTAATAGAGGCCGCGGAAGATGTGGATATAGACGGCGAGGAAGAACAGCGAGGCGCCGTTCGCGTGGATGTAGCGCAGCATGTAGCCGCCATTCACGTCACGCATGATGTGCTCGACCGAGGCGAAAGCCAGATCGACATGAGGAGTGTAATGCATCACCAGAACGATGCCGGTGACGATCTGCAGCACGAGGCAGAAGGCCAGCACGATGCCCCAGATCCACCACCAGTTCAGGTTCTTGGGGGTGGGGATCATGATCGTGTCGTAGATCAGCCCGATGATCGGAAGACGCTTATGCGTCCATTTCTCGAAGCCCGTCTTGGGCTCGTAATGGTCGTGGGGAATGCCCGACATTTAAATGCCTCCTCAGCCCAGCTTGATGGTTGTTTCATCGGTGAACTGGGCCACCGGGATATCGAGATTGCGCGGTGCGGGGCCTTTGCGGATCCGGCCGGCGGTGTCGTAATGCGACCCGTGGCAGGGGCAGAACCAGCCGTGGTAGTCCCCGGAGCCGTTGCCGATCGGCACGCAGCCCAAGTGGGTGCACACGCCGATCATCACCAGCCACTCGCCCGCCTCGTCGAGGGTGCGGTTCTCGTCGGTCGCTTCGGCGCCCGGCTTGTTCGCGTTCTCGGCGGAGGTGTCGACCAGATCGGAGAGCGGCACTTCACGCCCCAGTTCGATCTCTTCCTCGGTGCGGCGGCGGATGAAGACCGGCTTGCCGCGCCATTTCACCGTGAGCTGCGTGCCGGTCTCGACGCCCGAGATGTCGACATAGATCGACGAGAGCGCCTTGACGTCGGCCGAGGCATTCATCTGGTTCACCAGCGGCCAGACGGCTGCGCCGGTCACCACCGCGCCGGTACCGGCGGTGGCGTAGTAGAGGAAATCCCTCCGGGTGCCTGCGTTATTATCTGCGTGGGACACGTTGTCTCTCCTTCCCGGGCCCGCGAGGGGGCCGATAGTGACGTGCCGGGGCACGTCGCGAGGTGCCGCCAAACATGGCCGCTCTCATACCAATCACGAATTTGTCAGTCCAGAACACATTCGCCTGAATTTGTGTTGAGGGGCAGTTAAATGTCGCTCTTGCAACAGATCACCCAAGGTCAATGGCCATGCGCATCGGCGAAGGGGGCCGCGCGGGAAGCTCGACGCACAAATACTGCTCCCTATTGGGGAAAAGCGATTCGTGACCTTAAAAACATATAACAAATTCGCATTTTTGAAGATGAGCGAGCCCCACGCGGCGCCTATCGCACCCCTATGGTGGCCCCTCAATATGTAGTATCCGCCGTCCTTCCATTCAGTCGGGCGCGAGCAGGTAGCCCAGACCGCGGACCGTCTGCAGATAGCGCGGCTCGCGGGGGTCGCGCTCGATCTTGCGGCGCAGGCGCGTGATCTGAACATCGACCGCCCGATCGCCGCCGCCTTCCTCGCCACTGCCGCGCTCGCGGCCCAATTCCTCGATCAGTTCCGTGCGGCTGACCACGTCGCCCGCATGAGTCGCGAAGATGCGCATCAGCTGCACCTCGGTCGCGGTCAGCTTCACCAGCGCGTCGCCATCCCACAGCTCGCCCCGCTCCTGATCGTATTTCAGCGGCCCCAGCGAGAGGTATTTCGGACCGCTCTCGGTCTCCTGCGGCACCCTGCGCAGGATCGCGTTGATCCGCAGCAGCAATTCCTTCGGCTCGAACGGTTTCGCGAGATAGTCGTCGGCGCCCGCTTCCAGCCCCTCAATCCGCTCGCGTGTTTCGCCGCGCGCCGTCAGCAGCAGGATCGGCGTGGCGATCGATCTGGCGCGCAGATCGCGGGTCAGCGACAGCCCGTCCTCGCCCGGCATCATCACATCCATCACGATCAGGCTGAATTCCAGCCCCGACAGCAGCGACCGCGCATGGGCCGCGTCGCGCGCTGCGGTGACGAGAAAACCGTTGCGCTGCAGAAAGCTCTTGAGCAGCGTCCGGATGCGCTCGTCATCGTCGACGATAAGGAGATGAGGGTCGGCCGAGTAGGGCATCAGTCGTCTTTCATCATTTGATAGAGCTTGTGCAAGTCGGGGCCCATCATCGCCTCGAGAACCTGCCGGAAGCCCGCCACCGCCTGCGGCCCCGCCGCGCGATAGGCAGAGCGCATTCGCCCGCGCTGGGCTTCTGACAGCGCACGTTCCAGCGTTTCCCCTTCAGCGGTCAGATGCAACCGCCGCTCGCGCTTGTCGCGGGTGCCGACGCGGCTTTCCACCAACCCGTCCTCGATCAGCGTGCGCAGCACCCGGTTGAGCGATTGCTTGGTCACGCCCAGAACCGCGAGCAGCGTCGTCACCGTCAGCCCCGGCTGGCGGTTGATGAAATGCAGCGCGCGGTGATGCGCCCGCCCGTAGCCGTATTCTTCGAGCAGACGGTCAGGATCGGCGGTAAAGGCGCGATAGGCGAAGAACATCGCCTCGATGCCTTTGCGCAATTGCTCGTCAGTCAGAAAAAGAAGTGTCTCGCCCCCGGGGCTTCCGCTATCTGCCATATCGTCCCTCTCTTTTGCGTGACTTTATGTCAGCCTTGTTGACTATCCAAGACTCAACTGCTACCGCAGAGCAGTTTTGACGCAACAAAGTGTCCACTTCGGACGCAAGTTGCGCAATATTCGTAAAATGGCGTGACTGCAAGGAGAGTAAGATGTCGGGCTCGTATGACGATCGTGACGGCAAGATCTGGATGGATGGACAGCTTGTGGAGTGGCGCGACGCCAATGTCCACATCCTGACTCACGCGCTGCATTACGCGTCCTCCGTCTTCGAAGGCGAGCGTTGTTACAACGGCAAGATTTTCAAAGGCGAAGAGCATTCCGCCCGCCTGCGCAGATCGGCGCAACTGCTCGACATGGAAATCCCCTATTCGGTCGAAGAGATCGAAAAGGCCAAATACGACATGCTCAAGGCCAATGGCTGGACCGACGCCTATGTGCGCGCGGTGGCCTGGCGTGGCGCGGGCGAGGATATGGGTGTCTCGGCGCGCAAGAACCCCGTGCGTCTGGCCGTCGCTGGCTGGGAATGGGGCAATTACTACGGCGATGCGAAGATGCAGGGCGCCAAGCTCGACATCGCGAAATGGCGTCGTCCCGATCCGCGCACGATCCCGGCTGAGGCGAAGGCCGCCGGTCTCTACATGATCTGCACCATGTCCAAGCACGCCGCCGAAGATCGCGGCTATTCGGACGCGCTGTTCATGGACTGGCGCGGCTACGTGGCCGAGGCGACCGGTGCGAACATCTTCTTCGTTAAAGACGGTGAGGTTCACACGCCCAAGGCCGACGTGTTCCTCAACGGGATCACCCGTCAGACCGTGATCGGCCTGCTGAAGGAAAAGGGCATCACCGTCCACGAGCGCCTGATCGAGCCGACCGAACTGGCTGAGTTCGAGCAGTGCTGGCTCACCGGTACCGCAGCCGAAGTGACGCCCGTCAGCCAGATCCGCGACTTCAACTTCGAGGTCGGCGCGCTAACCCGCGATATCGCCGAGACCTACGAGAAACTCGTGCGCGCCTGATCCGCGCTTCGGTCGAGAAAACAGAAGGGCGTGCCCCCCGGCACGCCCTTTCGCGTTTGTATAGCTCTCAAGCCTAAGTCAGGTGGTCAGGTGGCTTCGGCCCGCTCGATCCGCAGGAACTGTTTCATCCGCGCGCCGTGCTCGGGCCGCCCGCGTTTGCTGAGCTCCTTGATCACCGGGTGGATGCCTTCGCGCCGTTGCAATTCGAGAAACCGCTTCACGCGCGGCCCTTCTGCCTTGAGTTCGGCGCGGTCGATGATGTGACGGGACATATCTTCCTCCTCTCGTCATCGCCTCTGATAGTCACACCATAGCACGATTCGACCGAGTTGTGACGCAGGGGCAGGCAGGTTTATTGTCGCAGGCGGATCGGCGCTCAGCCCTGGGGCGTAGCGGCTTTGCGCGCGCGCTTGCGCTCCAGCCCCAGCCAATGCTCGCGCAGGATGATCGCGATACCGGCCGCGATGATGAGCGCGGCCCCGGCGAGGGTTGCATGGGTCGGCACTTCCGCGAAAATGGTATAGCCGATCACCAATGCCAGCAGCATCGAGGCGTAATCGAAAGGGGCCACCAGCGAGGCGTCGGCGAAGCGATAGGCCGAGGTGAGCATGATCTGCCCGGTGCCGCCGATCAGCCCTGCGAGGATCAGGAGCGTCGCCTCCCACGCGGTCGGCACGACCCAGCCGAAGGGCAGGGAGGCCAGCGAGAGCACCGAGGCGGTGCAGGAGAACCAGAAGACGATCGCCGATGTGCGCTCCGTCCCGACCATGCGGCGGATCTGGATCTGCGCCAGCGCCGCGCAGGTTGCGCCCGCCAGCGCCAGCCCCGCGCCAAGCGCCTCCGCCCCGCCTTCCGGCCCGCTGCCGCCCAGACGGGGCCAGAGCACGATCAGAACGCCCACCATGCCCAGCCCGACCGCCGAGAAGCGGAAGATCCGAACCGTCTCGCCCAGCAAAAGTGCCGCGAAGACGACCGTCAGAAGGGGCGCCGCATAGCCCAGAGCGGTCGCCTCGGGCAGCGGCAGGAAGGCGAGGGCGGCGAAACTCAGCGCCATCGCGGTGGTTCCCACGACGCCGCGCATAACGTGGTTGATTGGTTTCTCCACCCGCAACCCGCCCTGCAACTCACCGCGCCACAGCAGCCACAGGATAATCGGCACGATGCCGAAGAAAGACCGGAAGAACACCGCTTCGCCCGGCGGCACCCGGTCGGAGACCGATTTGATCAGCGCCTGCATGATGACGAAGCCCGTGACCGTGCCGAGCTTCAGCGCGATCCCAAGGAGTGGGCGAGGGGTCTGGGTGGTAACTGGTTGCATGGCCGCGATCAGATAGGCCATGCGCGGGGCGCGGCAATCGCTTTCATCGCGATACCTGCCCGAGCTGGTCGAGCGCCCATCGCGCAGCCTCGGCCACCACTGGATCGGGATCGTCCAGATGCGGGCGCGCGGCCTCGGCCAGTTTCGGATCCTCGGAATTTCCGATCGCATAAAGGACGTTGCGCAGGAAGCGGTTGCGCCCGATCCGCTTGATTGGCGAGCCCGAGAACCGCGCCCGGAACCCGGCATCGTCGAGTGCGGCCAATTCCGCCAGAGGCGGCGCGCCGACGCCGCCGTGATAGCGCGCCTCCCGCGCCTCTGCGGCGAACTTGTTCCACGGGCAGACGGCCAGACAATCGTCGCAGCCATAGATGCGGTTGCCCATCTTGGCGCGCAGCTCTTCGTCGATCGGCCCCTTGTGCTCGATCGTCAGATAAGAAATGCAGCGCCGCGCATCGAGTTGGTAGGGCGCCGGAAAGGCCTCGGTCGGGCAGATGTCGAGGCAGGCCGTGCACGAGCCGCAATGGCTGACCTCCGGCGCGTCGGGTGGTAGCTCCACCGTGCTGAAGATCGCGCCGAGGAAGAACCAGCTGCCCAGATCGCGCGCCAGAAGGTTCGTGTGCTTACCCTGCCAGCCCAGACCCGAGGCCTCGCCCAAGGGCTTTTCCATCACCGGGGCGGTGTCGACGAAGACCTTGATCTCCGCGTCATCGGGCGCCTGATCGAGCAACCAGCGCCCGACGCGCTTGAGCCGCTTCTTCACCAGATCATGGTAATCCTTGCCCTGCGCATAGGCCGAGATTACCCCGTGATCGCGCGCTTTCAGCAGATCCAAAGGGTCGTAATCGGGCGTGTAGGTCTCGGCCAGCATCACCACCGAGCGCGCCTCGGACCACAGCGCCGTGGGATCTCCGCGCCAGCCCATGCGCTCTTCCATCCAGCCCATCTGGCCATGCATGCCCGCGCCCACGAAGGCGGCCAGCCGCTCGGCGGCCTGCGGGATCGCGTCGGGCGTGGTGATGCGCGCCTTCGAGAAACCCTCGGCAAGGGCCGTCTCGATCAACCGCGCTTTCAACTCCGCACTCATGGCTTCGCCTTGGTCCAAATATCCCGGGGGGCCGCGCCGCAGGCCGGCGGGGGCAGAGCCCCCTCGGCGCGTGACGGATGCGGCCCGCATCGCACCGTCGCCGTATCCTTTCGGAGCCGGGCGGGCAAGACAAGGGGCGGGGCTGCGCGCGTCAGCTGGCGAAATGAGCTTCCGCGTAAGCCGCCACCGCGCGGGCTGCGTCGGCAAGCGGCGCGCTCAGTGCCACGTAGCCGTCGGGCCGCACCAACACCGCCGTGCCCTCGCGACCGAAGACCTGCGCAAACGCCTCCGCGTGATCGGGGGCAGGACGCAGTTTCAGGCTCTTGGCAAATGGGCTTTCCGGGGCGGGGCCATCCCCCGCGCACAGCAGGACGAAGCCCGACGGATCGACCAGATCCTGCGCGTGGGCCGGATGCCATGCCCCATCGCGCGCCACCTCCAAGAGCGGGTCGGGAAGCCGCGCACCCGGTGCGATGGTGCCGCGCGCATGCGGGCCGTCGGCGAGCGGTCCGCCCTCATAGCCGATCGCGATCTGGCCCATCCGGGCCGCGACTTTCTCCTGCACGAGGTCGCGGCTGCCGAGATAGGGGCTGATATGGTCGATCAGCATCCGGCGCACCGGCGAGGTCGAAGCCATATTGGCGGTCAGCGCCTCGGTCCCGTGCAACAGGTCGCGTATCACCGGCAGGCGCTCGGCCTCGTAGCTGTCGAGCAGGTTTTCGGGTGCCGTGCCCTCGATCACCCGCGCGAGTTTCCAGCCGAGGTTCATCATGTCCTGCATGCCGGTGTTCATTCCCTGACCACCTGCGGGCGAGTGGATATGCGCGGCATCGCCGCCCAGCAGGAAGCGCCCCACGCGCAGCGTCCCGACCATCCGGCTGTTGATCGCGAAGCGCGAAGACCACGTCAGGTCATGCAGCGTCGCAGGCAGATGGGCGCGGGCGTCGAAGACCTGCTGCAGCGTTTCAAGGTCGGGCTGTTCGCTGTCCGCAACATCCGAGGCGATCAGACGGAAACGTCTGCCACCTAAGGGGAACATGCCCAGAAAGCCCTCGCCGGAGGAAAAGATATGCAGTTCCTCGGGGGCCATCGCGCCGCTGACCATCTGGTCGCCGAGTACGAAACCCTGACCCACGGATTTTCCCTCGAAGGGCAGATTGAGCGTGCGGCGGATCAGGCTATGCGCCCCGCCGCTGGCGATCACCCAATCGGGGCGCAGCTCTTCGAGCGTGCCGCCGGGGCCGCGCAGCACCGCTATGGGGCCCGCCTGCGCATCATGGCCCTCGCGGGCGATCGCGACGAGTTCGGTGTTCCACTCCGTCTCGACGCCAAGGGCCGCGCAGGCCTCGCGCAGCACGGTCTCGGTTTCGACCTGTGAGACGAAGAGGATATAGGGGAAGCGGCTCTCGAGATGGGCGAAGTCGAGCCGGAAGAGCGGGGCGCCCTCACCATAGAACTGTGCGATCCGGGTCTGCACGCCGCGCGCCACAAGGGTGTCCGCCAGACCGCGCTGCGCCAGCATCTCCAGCGTGCGGGCCTGAACCGCGATCGCGCGCGAGGTGGTGGCGGGGCTTGCGGATTTCTCGATCAGACGGACGGGCACGCCCTGGCGGGCCAGTTCGTAAGCGGCGGTGAGACCGGTCGGGCCGGCCCCCACGATCAGCACAGGGTGGGGCATGGCAGTCCTCGCTTTGCAGTCCGGGCCAAGCTCTGGATCGGCTTGGGCCTGTCCCTGAGGTAGCGAAGCGAGTGATTAAATCAATTGTTTGAATTTCGTGAGGCGCGCACCTTTGCGTGAGCCAGCACCGTGCCGCGCAAAATGACTGCGCCGCCCGAGATGGTCGGACGGCGCAGTGAAAGTATGGCGATGTTGGGTAGGACGCGCGCGGCGCTTAGAAATCCAGCTCCGCATATTGCGACGCGGGCGGCATGCCGGGCAGCTGATCGGCCAGAAGCGAGCGGAAGGCAGGGCGCGACTTGATCTTCGCATACCAGTCCTTCACGGCTTCCTGCCGGTTCCAGTCGACGTCGGAGATGTAATCAAGGCAGCTCAGATGCGCGGCCGCCGAGAAATCCGCAAGCGTCATCACGTCGCCCGCAAGCCAGCGGCGCTGCTCCAGCAGCCAGCCCATGTAATCGAGGTGATACTTGATCGCCGTAAGGCCCGCCTTCACCGTCTTGCTGTCCGGATAACCTTCCTTGCGGACCTTCTTCCAGACCCGCTCGCCCATGATCCGCGCGGTGACCTCGGCGTTGAACTTATCGTCGAACCACGCACACAGGCGGCGCACCTCGTAGCGCGCGGCCGGATCGCGCGGCATCAGCGGCGCGTCGGTATGGGTCTCGTCGATATATTCGCAGATCGCCTGGCTCTCGGCCATCATCATGCCGTCCATCTTGAGAACCGGGACCTTGCCCGCCGGGTTGCGGCGCAGGAAATCGGGCTGCTGTTCCCAGTAGCGTTCCTCGACGAGTTCGACCTCGAGTTTCTTCTCGGCCAGCGTGAGGCGGACCTTGCGGCAGAACGGGGAGAGGGCGACATGGTAGAGGCGGATCATCGGGGCGACGCTCGCAATTCTCGTTGGGGATTTGGAGAACTGATAACGGCGGGCGCGGGCGGGTTCAATGGCGACCATCCCGCCGATGGCGTTCCCTTGCCGGAAGGTGGCGCGGGGGGCACGGGTCGGATGCCTCCGGCGGGGATATTTTTGCCAAGCCGAAAGGGTGCGGGGACTAGGCTTTCGGCTTGGGTTTGCGTTTTGGTTTGGGGGCGGGCAGGGCGGCCTCGATCACGCTCAGAAGGCCTAAGAGCCACTCCGTGTCTTCCCAGAGGTCCGGGTCGATCTGCCAGTGATACTTGGCGCGCGGATAGGGTTTGCCTGCGACGGGCGCGTGGCCGCTGTCTTCAAGGTAGCGCGTGGCCTCGGGCAATTGGCGCACGAACAGCGTGTCGTCGCACAGAAGCGCCACCGTCTTGCCGCCCATATAGACCGCGTATTCGCCGAACATCGGCCGGGTCGCGATCCGGTCGCCGAGACAGTCGCGCAGCAGCGCCTCCGTCTCGGGCCGGGTGCCCATCAGAAGCTTTTGCGGGCGCGCAGCGCCGCCTGGATCGTGCCGTCGTCGAGATAATCCAGCTCGCCGCCGATCGGCACGCCTTGGGCGAGGCTGGTCACTGCGATGCCGCGCCCTTCGAGCGCCTCGGCGATGTAATGCGCGGTGGTCTGGCCTTCGACGGTGGCGTTGAGGGCGAGGATCACCTCGGTGATGCCTTCCTCGGTGGCGCGTTCGAGCAGGTCGGGGATGCGGAGGTCCTCCGGGCCGATTGCATCGAGCGCAGACAGCGTACCGCCAAGGACGTGGTAGCGGCCCTTGAAGGCGTGACCGCGCTCCATCGCCCAGAGGTCGGCCACATCCTCGATCACGCAGATCTCGCCGGTGGCGCGTTTGGGGTCTTCGCAGATGTCGCATACCGGCGCGGTGGAGATATTGCCGCAGCGCTCACATTCGCGCGCGGTGCGGGCCACTTGCGCCATCGCCTCGGCCAAGGGGCCCATCAGCTGCGCGCGTTTCGAGATCAGATGCAGCACCGCGCGCCGGGCGGAGCGGGGACCAAGCCCCGGCAGTCGCGCCATCAGGGCGATCAGCGCCTCTATCTCGTCGCGCGCGCCGCTCATCGGATCAGACCGGCAGGTCCATGTTCTCGGGCAGGCCCAGCTCGCGCAGAAGGCGTTTCTGCTCTTCCTGTTCGCGGAACTTGGCCTTTTCCTGCGTGTCCTTGATCGCGGCGAGGATCAGGTCTTCGACGACTTCCTTCTCGGAGGCCTGCAGGATCGAGGGATCGATGGAGAGCCCGGTCAATTCGCCCTTCGCGGTGGCGCGGGCCTGCACGAGACCGGCCCCGGCCTCGCCGGTGACGACGATGGATTTGAGCTCTTCCTGGAGCTCGCCCATCTTCTCCTGCATTTCCTTGGCGGCCTTCATCATCTTGGCCATGTCGCCCATGGCGCCCAATCCCTTGAACATCGCTTTCTCCGTCACGTTTGGCTTGAGTGAGAGATACGCATCGCTGCGCGAAGGGACAAGGGACAAGGCGGGAAAACGGCGCGACAGGGCGGCGCGTGCGATTGCGCGGGGCCGCCCTTGGTGTGGCTCAGCCTTCCTCGAAGGGGTCCCATTCGTCTTCGACCTCGGCCAGAGCCTCGGCCTCGATCGCGGCGGTATCTTCCTCGGGCAGGATTTCGATCTTCGCGCCGGGGAAGCGGGCGAAAATCTCCGCCACCAGCGGGTTCTTCATCGCCTCGGCTTCGGCCTTCGCCATTTCCTCGGCCTTCACCTCGGCAATCGTGGGCGCGCCGCCTTCGGAGACGACCGAGACGCCCCAGCGTGCGCCGGTCCAGCCTTGCAGTCGTGCCGAAAGCGTCGCCGCGAGATCGCGCGAGGCCTGCGGGGTCGGTTCGAACTCGATCCGGCCGGGGCGGTAATTCACGAGACGCAGATTGCTCTCGACCTCCAGCAGCAGGGTCATGTCGCGCATCCGGGCGATCAGGTCGACCACGTCGTCGAAGCTCGCGAAACGGGCGAGTGCGTCGGCCATCGGATCGTGCTGCGGGGCAGGGGCCGCAGCAGCCACGGCGCCGCCACCTGCGCGCCGGGCGCGCAGCGTCGCGCCGTGGACGGGTCCGGTCGAGGGCGCGGGACCCCGGCCTGCGGCCTGAGTCTGGGTGTTGCCCTGCTGGATTTTCTTGATCAGCGTTTCCGGGTCGGGCAGGTCGGCCACATGGGTCATGCGGATCACGGCCATCTCGGTCGCCATCATCGCATTGGGCGCGCTCGCGACTTCTTCGAGCGCTTTGAGCAGCATCTGCCAGAGCCGCGAGAGCACCCGCATCGGCAGGGCAGCCGCCATTTCCTGACCGCGATTGCGCTCCTCGGGCGGCACGGTCGGGTCTTCGGCGGCTTCGGGCGTGACCTTGATGACGGAGACCCAATGGGTGATCTCGGCCAGATCGCGCATGATCGCCATCGGATCGGCGCCATCGGCATATTGCGCGGCAAGTTCGGTCAAAGCCTCGGCGGCCTGACCGTGCAGGATCATGTCGAAGAGATCGAGCACGCGGGCGCGGTCGGCCAGACCCAGCATCGCGCGGACCTGTTCCGCGGTGGTCTCGCCTGCGCCATGCGCGATCGCCTGATCGAGCAGCGAGGTCGCATCCCGGGCGGACCCTTCGGCGGCGCGGGTGATCAGCGCGAGCGCGTCATCGGCGATCTCTGCGCCTTCCGCATCGGCGATCCGGCGCAGCAGCGCGATCATTTCCTCGGGCTCGATCCGGCGCAGGTCGAAGCGCTGGCAACGCGAGAGCACGGTGACGGGCACCTTGCGGATCTCGGTGGTGGCGAAGATGAACTTCACATGGGCGGGCGGTTCCTCGAGCGTCTTCAGGAGCGCGTTGAACGCGCTCGTGGACAGCATGTGAACCTCATCGATGATGTAGACCTTGTAGCGCGCCGAGGCCGCCCGGTAATGCACGCTCTCGATGATCTCGCGGATGTCGCCCACACCGGTGCGCGAGGCGGCGTCCATCTCCATTACGTCGACATGGCGGCCTTCCATGATCGCGCGACAATGTTCGCACACGCCGCAGGGGTCGGTCGTGGGGGTGCCATTGCCGTCGGGGCCGATACAGTTGAGGCCCTTGGCGATGATCCGCGCCGTGGTGGTTTTCCCGGTACCGCGAATCCCCGTCATGATGAAAGCCTGCGCGATCCGGTCGGCCGCGAAGGCGTTCTTGAGGGTGCGCACCATCGGCGCCTGTCCGATCAGGTCGGCGAAGGTCTCGGGACGGTACTTGCGGGCGAGAACCTGATATTGGGTGTCGGTCATCGAAGCTCCGGTGTCATAGGCAGCCGTCAGACTAGGCCCCCGGGGCGTCGGCGTCCACCCGGCTCATTCCCATTCCATCTGGCTGAACACCGCCTGCGCGTTGCGTTTGGCGAGCGTGTCGAAATCCTCGAGATATTCGAACTGCGACTGGTCGACATTGACCGAACCGATGATGTCGCCGCCCTCGTCGATATAATCCGCCATCTGGCTGCGCAGATTGGTCAGGTAATCATAGGTGTCCTTCGTCGCGGTCGCGAGATCGGTGGCGGGGCCGTGGCCCGGAACGACATGGGCGGGCTCATAGGCGGCCATCGCCTCGAAGGCCTCGACCCAGCCGATCGAGGAGGACATGTCGAGCACGCCGAGGATGCGGCCCACGAAGACGATATCGCCGGTGAACATCACCTTCTCTGCAGGCAACCAGACGAAGCTGTCGCCGGGCGTGTGGGCGGGGCCGGGATGGGTGATCTCGATCTCGCGCCCGCCGAGGGTGAGCGTGTAGCTTTCGTCGAAGGTCGTATCGGCATAGACGGGGTCCGTGCCTGCGAGCGCCTCGTTGCCCACCAGCGCATCCAGCATCGTCAGCTCCAGCGACGCGCGGGCCTTCTGGTCGGCGAGCGCATCCTCGGAGGTGATGATCTCTGCGCCATGCTCTTTCCAGTAGCCATTGCCGAGCCAGCGGTGATCCTGCCCGCCGGTGTCGATCACGTATTTCACCGGCTGATCGGTCAGCGTGCCGATCACTTCGTCGAGCGCCGCCGCCCCCTTGTAGGTGCCGCCCGCATCCACCAGCACCGCGCCCTCATCGGTGACGATCAGCCCGAAGGTCGCGTTGTTGCCGAGGTTCTCGGCATCGCGCTGTCCGAAGGGGCCCTCGATTGCATAGGTGTTCGGTGCGACTTCGACGGTTTTGAGCGTGCCCGCGAAGAGCGGCACAGGTAGAATGGCCAGAGCGGCCAGAGCGAAACGAAACATGGTGAAACCTCCCCTTTGGCGGGAAGTTTAGCTTGGCGACGTCATCGCACAATCGGGCATGGTGACGCGGCGGCAAAGCAAAGGGCGCTTGTAGGGGGGTAGGGTGAGAGGCTGGACAGCGACCCAAGCGGGGCTCGTTGCGGCTGCTTCCTTCCGGACCTGACCGGGTTGGCGAGGCGCTCGCCCGCGCCAACCTCTCGAGGGGCGATATAGGAAACCCGGATCAGATTCGCAAGCGTTGTGCGGGAAGAGTTCGGGGGAGAGGGGGCGCTGCCCCCTCGGCGCGTCCGCGCCTCACCCCCGGGATATTTCAGCCAAGCCGAAAATGGGCCGATTTGCGCGGCCGGGACTTACTCGGGTTGGAAGCCGTGGATCAGTTGGCGCAGGCCGATCAGCCCGCCGATCACGATAGAGGCCAGCGTGACCGGTGCGGAGAAGGAGAGCACAGCCATCGCGCTCACCCCTTGGCCGATCGAACAGCCGACCGCGATCGTGCCGCCGATCCCCATCAGGGCCGCGCCGCTGACCTGACGGCCCAGTTCGCGCGGGTCTTCGCAGGCTTCCCATTTGAAGAGGCCGCGAATGGCCGAACCGAGGAAGGCTCCGCCCAGCACGCCCGCGACGAGCCCCACGGAGAAGGTGAGCCCGCCCGCCGTGGAGGTCATGAAATAGAGGATCGTGCGCCCGAGCGGGGCGGTGAAGGACGGCGCCTCGACGCCGGTCGCGCCCATGCTCTGGTTGAAGAGATAGGAGGTGCCGACGTAACACCAGACCACTGCGAGACCCGCGGCCACGCCCCAGGCGAGGCGGCGTTTGTCGGCGCGCAGCGGCTGATAGCTCAGCGCCCAGGCAAGGAAGCCGGCGGCGACGGGCAGGGCGAAGACCAGGGGCGGAAGCCCGGTCCGCGCCGAGAGCCAATGCGCGATGCCTTGCGGGGTGTCGGCGGCCTGCTGGTCGAAGATCAGAAGGCGCAGATGGGCGAGGGGCCCGGACAGCGTCACGAAGGCGAAGATGCCCATCACCACGACCACGACCATCGCGCGCAGATCGCCGCCGCCGAAGCGCACCAGCGCTCCGAAGCCGCAATTGCCGGCGAGTGCCATGCCATAGCCGAAGACGAGCCCGCCGACGATAGAGGCGAGCGGCGACCATTTGATCGTGTGATAGAAGCTGCGGGTGATGTCGGCATAGCCCAGGGCCTCTGCCACGAAGGCGCCGGTGATCGCCACGCCCAGCACGATCCCCCAGAGACGCAGGCGCCTCTGGTCGTCGCCATAGGCCGCGCTTTCCAGCGCGCCGAGGGTGCAGAAATCGCCAAGGCGTGCGGCGAGGCCGAGAATGATGCCGCCGATCGCCCCGACCATGGCTGCCAAGGCACCCATCGGAATCTGTTCCATTGCCCTTCTCCCTCCCGGATCACCCAGTGTCCGGTCTCATGGCTCACCGGCGTCAGTCGGTGGCGCAGAACATGTCGTAAATCGTCTCGACGAGGCGACGCGCACGCGGATCCGAGAGCGTGTAGTAGATCGCCTTGCCTTCGCGGCGTGCGCTGACGAGCCCCTCGAGACGCAGCCGTGCCAATTGCTGGCTCACCGCGGCTTGGCGCGATTCCAGCAGGTTTTCCAGCTCGGTCACCGATTTCTCGCCCGAACTCAGATGGCACAGAATCATCAGCCGCCCCTCATGGGCGAGCGCCTTCATGAGGTTGGAGGCGTCTTGCGCGCGATCGAGTAGCTCTTCTGCATCCATGCGGGAACATCTCGACTCGGCCGTGGCAGAGGCAAGCTTTTCGGCATGACCGTCAGGCACCAGATGCCGCACCGCATCGTCCTTCCTTGGAAGCCGCACAGAGTGCGACCGTATTGATCGAATGACTCAGGCTTTAGCATGTCGATTCGCTGGAACAAAGCCCGAGAGCGCAAAAACCCGCCAAAAGCGAGACAAAAGCGCGCAGGTCAAACCTCAGTTCGATGGGGTCTGATACGTCGCGCCATTCTTTTTTAGGGCCTGATCGAGCAGGCCCCAGAAGAAATCTTCGCTCGCATAGCCTTCGATGCGGGCGACTTCGACCCCGTCCTGCAGCAGGATGAAGGTCGGTGTGAAAAGCGGTTTGCCCCCGGTGATGGTGATGTCCTCGGGGAAGGGTTTGTGCAGATCGACTCGCTGCAGAGGGGCTGTCTTGCCCTCGGGCGTCTTCGGGTAGATCGGCGCAAGGTCGTTGTTCCACATCCGGCAATAGATGCAGCCGACCTGCTCGACCATCAGGAGCCGGAATTCGCTTTCGGCTATCGCCTCGCTGGTCTCGGCCTCGGATGTGGCGGCGACCGTCGTGTCGGCGGCTTGCGAGGCTGTATCGGCGCGCGCGACATCGCCCGTCGCGCCCAGCGTGACTGCCAGCGCCGCGGCCATGGAAATCGTATGCCACACAATGCGGAACATTGACGGACCCCTTTTTACATATAAAGATCGTAATGTGTTTGACGGGCCCCTTCAAGGACGGTTGGGAGACCGAGGCCATATAGGCTAGGGCGCGTCACGAGGGAGGAAACAGTGCCGATCGATATTACCTATGGCGGGGCGTTTTTTGCTGGCCTGCTGTCTTTTCTGACGCCGTGCATTCTGCCGATGGTGCCGTTCTATCTGTCCTACATGGCCGGGCTGTCGATGTCGGAGTTGCGTGGCGACGGCAAGATCGCGCCGGGCGCGCAGGCGCGCATGGTGGCCTCTTCGGTGGCCTTCGCGCTGGGCGTGACCACGATCTTCGTGCTGATGGGGATGGGGGCGACCGCGCTGGGGGCTGCATTCCGCGAATGGATGGGGCCGCTGAGCTGGGTGGCCGCAGCGATTCTGCTGGTCTTCGGTCTGCATTTCCTCGGCGTGATCCGCATCCCGTTCCTCTATCGCGAGGCGCGGATGGAGGCGAAGACCGATCCCACGACCTTCCTCGGTGCCTATGTGATGGGGCTCGCGTTCGGCTTCGGCTGGACGCCCTGCGTCGGCCCCGCGCTCGCGGCGATCCTGATGGTGGCGTCGGGCATGGGCGATATCTCGAAGGGCGGGTTGCTGCTCTTTGCCTACGGGATCGGGATGACCTTGCCCTTCATCATCGCGGCCTTCTTCACGCGGCCTTTCCTCGCCTTCATGGCGAAGCACCGCGCGAAGCTTGGCTATGTCGAGAAGGCGATGGGGGTTATGCTGATCCTGTTCGCGGTTCTCATCGTGACCGGAGGGCTGCGCTACATTGGGGAGTTTCTGATCGACGTCATGCCGAGTGGGAGTCTCGGCTGACAGTCTGTGACAAGGGAGAACGATCATGCGTCATTTTCTGACTGCCGCTTTCACCGCCGCGATGCTGGCCTTGCCGGTCCATGCGGCCGAGCTGGGCGATGACGGGCTGCACAAGGAGCCGTGGTTCCACGACACGTTCAAGGACATGTCGGACGACCTCGCGACGGCCAATGACGAGGGCAAGCGCTTCATGGTCATCTGGGAGCAGCGCGGCTGCATCTACTGCAAGAAGATGCATGAGGAGGTCTTCTCCGACCCCGAGATCGCGCAATACATCACCGACAACTACTACGTCGTGCAGATGAACCTCTTCGGCGATGTCGAAGTGACCGATTTCGACGGCGAGGCTTTGCCCGAAAAAGAGATGGCGATGAAGTGGGGCGTGATGTTCACGCCGACCATGATGTTCTTCCCTGAAGAGGCTACCGACCAGCCCGCCAACAAGCAGGCCGTGGCGCAGATGCCGGGGGCTTTCGGGAAAGGCACGACGATGGCTCTGTTCGAGTGGGTAAAGACTCACGGCTATGAGAGCGGACAGAACTTTCAGAAGTACGTTGCCGAGAAAGTTATGGCGAAGTGAGCGCTCTCTTGGCGATTCTGACAGAGTCGTGATCGCTTGCTTGCCAGTGCAGCATTCGTGCTGCACCCGCGAATGTTTCTGATTTTGCTAAAAAAATCTTGGGTATACGGCTGTATGCTTCGATATATCCGAGTGAACATATTGGAAAATATGCGGTTTTTTGAATTTATCCATTGCACCACTGTAGCGCGCTCGCTTAAAAGTGAGTCAGGGAGAGAATTTGGGAGGACTTCTATGAAACGCCACGTTGCGTGGGCCGCAATGGCCGTCACCTTCGCAGCCAGCGCCGCGATCGCAGAAACCGCGCCGATGGATGTCAAATTCACCGATGTGGGCGCGGTGGCCGAGTCGCTGACCGGCCAGCCGGGCGATGCAGCTAAAGGCGCAGAAGTCGCGGCGACCAAGTCGCTGGGCAACTGCGTGGCCTGCCATAAGGTCTCGGCGCTCGACGCGTCGTTCCAAGGCAATGTCGGCCCGGAGCTGAACGGCGCCGCCGACCGCTGGGACGAGTCGCAGCTGCGCGGCATCGTCGTCGATGCCAAGCACACGTTCGAAGGCACGGTAATGCCGGCGATGTATAAGACCGGCCCCTTCATTCGCCCCGGCGACGGGTACACCGGCAAGGCTGCGCCTGCCGATCTGCCGCCGATTTTGAATGCACAACAGGTTGAGGATGTGGTCGCTTTCTTGATGACCCTCAAGGAAGAGTGACCCTCTGAACGACAAACCCGAGAGGAGAAGATACAACATGACCATGACCAGACGTGACGCGCTGGCGCTGGCGATGGGCGGCGTTGCCGCTTCCATGCTGCCGCTGCCCGCGCTGGCCGATGCCGGTGCCGACGCCATCGCCAAGTTCACCGGCGGCGCCGATGCCGCAATGGGTGACGGCGTCACCCTGACCGCGCCGGAAATCGCCGAGAACGGGAACACCGTTCCGATCTCCGTGGATGCGCCCGGCGCAACCGAGATCGCGGTCTTCGCTACCGGCAACCCGACGCCCGACGTCGTGACCTTCAAGTTCGGTCCGTTGGCCGGCTCGCAGATGGCTTCGACCCGGATTCGCCTCTCGAAGACCCAGGACGTCATCGCTGTCGCCAAGATGGCCGACGGTAGCTACGTCCAGGCGAAATCGACCGTGAAGGTCACCATCGGCGGCTGCGGCGGCTAATTTTTCGGTATCTGAGGAGACAAGACCATGAAAGGCGTGAGACCCCGCGTAAAAGTGCCGAAAAAAGCTTCGGCCGGTGACACGATCACCATCAAGACCCTGATCTCGCACCCGATGGAATCGGGGCAGCGCAAGGACAAGGACGGCAACGTCATCCCGCGCGAGATCATCAATCGCTTCACCTGCGACTTCAACGGTGAGAACGTCGTCGACGTGACCCTCGAGCCGGCGATCTCGACGAACCCCTACATCGAATTCGAGGCGAAAGTCCCGAAATCGGGTGAGTTCAAGTTCACCTGGTACGATGATGACGGCTCGACCTACGAAGACAGCCAGAAGATCGAAGTGAGCTGATCGGCCGAATGGCTAGCGGCGCGTGAGGGAGCGCGCCGCCTCACCAAGAACAGAGAACCGCGCCTGTTTGGGGAGATCGATGGGCGCGGGGCACACCCAGGGAGGACACAGAATATGACGTTGCGCACCAGCCGCACCATCCTAGCCGCCACTGCAGCCTTCGCGCTCAGCACCGCGGCGCTGCACGCCGAAATGGCTGACGACGAACTCGTCATCAACGGCGACACCCCGATCACGGTGAAGGCGCCCGCCGCCGATCACCTCGAAGGGCACCTCGACGAGGTCTATTCCGGCTGGCTCTTCCGCACGGACGAGACCCGCGCGATGGAACAGGACGACTTCGACAACCCGATCATGATCTTCGCCGAGCAAGGCCAGGAAACCTGGTCGACCGCTGACGGCTCCGAGGGCAAGTCCTGCGCGGATTGCCACGGCGACATCAGTGAAGGCATGAAAGGCGTCCGCGCCTCGATGCCGAAGGTGAACGAAGCCGGCAAGCTGTGGTCGATGGAAGATTACATCAACGATTGCCGCACCAACCGCATGGGCGCCGAAGCCTGGGGTTGGGACAGCGCTCCGATGCACAACATGACCACCGCAATCGCGGTCGAGTCGCGTGGCATGCCCGTCAGCGTCAAGATCGACGGCGACGCCCAGCCTTTCTGGGAGAAGGGCAAGGAGATGTACTACACCCGCTATGGCCAGCTCGAACTGTCCTGCGCGTCGTGCCACGAAGAGAACTACGGCAACTACATCCGCGCTGACCACCTCAGCCAGGGCCAGATTCAGGGCTTCCCGGTCTACCGTCTGAAGAACGCGGGCGTGGTGTCGATCCACAACCGCTTCAAAGGCTGTATCCGCGACACGCGCGCGGAAACCTACAGCCCCGGTTCGGACGAGTTCCGCAATCTTGAGCTCTACGTCGCCTCGCGCGGCTTGGGTCTCGACATCGAAGGCGGCGGCGTCCGTCCCTGACCTTTGACTTGATGCGCGGGGCAGGGGCCTCCCTGTCCCGCGCGTTTCGTTTCAACATATTCAATTTTTAATATCTGTCTGAATTCGTTTGTCAATTTACCCGAATGAAACGACCGCCGGGCGCACGGGCCCGGTGAGAAGAAGGAGACACATCGCATGATTTCCCGGCGGGAATTTCTTCAGGCGAGCTTGGCCGCCTCGACTATCCTCGGTGCTTCGGGCCTGTCGCGCTGGTCGCGCGCCATGGCGCAGCAGTCGCTGACTCAGGACCAGCTCCTGCAGTTCGAGCCGCTGGGCAACGTGACGCTGATCCACATCACCGACATCCACGCGCAAGCGATGCCGATCTATTTCCGCGAGCCGGAAATCAACCTCGGCGTGGGTGAGGCCAAGGGCCGTCCGCCGCATGTCACCGGCGCGGACTTCCTCAAGATGTTCAACATCGAGCCGAACACCCCTGACGCCTACGCGCTGACCTACGAGAACTTCACCGATCTCGCGAAGTCCTACGGCAAGATGGGCGGCATGGACCGCGTGGCGACGATCGTCAAAGCGATCAAGGCCGAGCGTCCCGAGGCGCTGCTGCTCGATGGCGGCGACACCTGGCATGGCTCGATGGTCGCGCTGAAGACCAAGGGCCAGAACATGGTCGACGTCATGAACACGCTCGGCGTTGAGGCGATGACTTCGCACTGGGAATGGACCTATGGTCAGGACCGCGTGAACGAGATCGTCGACGGCCTTCCCTTCCCCTTCCTCGGCGCGAACATCTTTGACGCCGAATGGGACGAGCCTGCCTACGAGCCCTACAAGATCTTCGAGCGTAACGGCACGCAGATCGCGGTCATCGGTCAGGCCTTCCCCTACATGCCGATCGCCAACCCCGGCTGGATGTTCCCCGACTATTCCTTCGGCATCCGCGAAGAGCGTATGCAGGCGGTGGTCGACGAGGTTCGTGCGAAGGGCGTCGATCTGGTCGTTTGCCTGTCGCATAACGGCTTCGACGTGGACCACAAGATGGCGAGCCGCGTGAAGGGCATCGACGTGATCCTCACCGGTCACACCCATGACGCCATTCCGGAGCCGGTCCTCGTGGGCGAGACGATCCTGATCGCCTCGGGTTCGAACGGCAAATTCGTCTCCCGCGTCGATCTCGACGTGCGCGACGGCAAGATGATGGGCTTCCGCCACAAACTGATCCCGATCTTCTCCGACGTGATCGAGCCCGACAAAGAGATGACCGACGTCATCATGGGCCATCGTGAGCCCTACAAGGCCGAGCTCGAGGAAGTCGTGGGCGAGACCAACTCGCTGCTCTATCGCCGCGGCAACTTCAACGGCACCTGGGACGACCTGATCTGCGAGGCGATGCTGTCCGAGCAGGACGCCGAGATCGCGATGAGCCCGGGCGTGCGCTGGGGGCCGTCGCTGATCCCGGGGCAGAAAATCACCATGGAAGACGTGCTCAACGCCACTTCGATGACCTATGGCGAGAACTATCGCACCGAGATGACGGGCGAGCTGATCAAGACCATTCTCGAAGACGTGGCCGACAACATCTTCAACACCGACCCCTACTACCAGCAGGGCGGGGACATGGTTCGTGTGGGTGGCATGGGCTACCACATCGACGTTTCGAAGCCGATCGGCGAGCGGATTTCCAACATGACGCTCCTGAAGGACGGCTCCGATATCGACCCGGCACGCAACTACGTCGTGACGGGCTGGGCCTCGGTCAACGAAGGCACCGAAGGGCCGCAGATCTGGGACGTGATCGCCGATCACCTGCGCAAGATCAAAACCGTTGACTTGAAACCGAATGACTCGGTGGTCGTGACTGGCGTTTAAGCCGGTCCCGCCCGTCGATGATTGCGCCCCGCAGGGGGTTAGAGACTGGAGGAAAACACATGGACGACAAGGAACGCCAGGGCAACCCGGCCACCAATGCCGCCCTCAGCCGCCGCGGGTTCCTCCGCGCAGGGGCTGCGGTTGGTGCGATGGCCGCAGGTGCTGGTGCCGCACGCGCGCAAACCCAACCCGATCCGTTGATCACCGAAGTTCAGCCTTGGGCTTCGGGCTGGGGCGACGGGGTCGATGCAACCCCCTACGGCCTGCCGATCGAATTCGAAGATGACGTCATCCGCCGTAATGTCGGCTGGCTGACGGCGGACACGATTTCGTCGATCAACTTCACGCCGATCCACGCCCTCGACGGCACGATCACCCCCACCGGCTGCGCTTTCGAGCGTCACCACTCGGGCGCGATCGAGCTGAAGAAGGAAGACTATCGCCTGATGATCAACGGCCTCGTCGATAAGCCGCTGGTCTTCACCTACGAGGATCTGGAGCGTTTCCCGCGTGAGAACCGCACCTACTTCCTCGAATGCGCCGCGAACTCGGGCATGGAATGGGCTGGTGCACAGCTCAACGGTGCGCAGTTCACCCAGGGCATGATCCACAACATGCAATATTCGGGCATCCCGCTGCGGACGCTGCTCGAAGAAGCGGGGATCACCAATCTCGGCGACCAGATCAAGGACAAGTGGGTCTATGCCGAAGGCGCCGATGCGTCCTCGAACGGCCGCTCGATCCCGCTGGAGAAAGCCCTCGACGACTGTCTCGTGGCCATCAAGGCCAACGGCGAGGCGCTGCGCAAGGAGCACGGCTATCCGGTGCGCCTCGTGGTTCCGGGCTGGGAAGGCAACATGTGGGTGAAGTGGCTGCGTCGCCTCGAAGTCACCGACGAGGCCGTGCAGTCGCGCGAAGAAACCTCGAAATACACCGACACGCTCGCCGATGGCACGTCGCGCAAGTGGACCTGGGTCATGGACGCCAAATCGGTCGTCACCTCGCCCAGCCCGCAGATGCCGATCAAGCACGGCAAGGGCCCGCTGGTCATCACCGGCATGGCCTGGTCGGGTCGCGGTCACATCACCAAGGTCGACGTGTCGATCGATGGCGGCGCGAACTGGCAGGAAGCCCGTCTGGCCGAGCCGGGCGTCGACAAGGCGGTCTCGCGCTTCTACCTCGAGATCGACTGGGACGGTTCGGAGATGCTCCTTCAGTCCCGCGCAACCGATTCCACCGGCTACGTTCAGCCGACCAAGGACGCGCTGCGCGCGATCCGTGGCGAGAATTCGGTCTATCACAACAACGGTATCCAGACCTGGTGGGTCAAGGAAAACGGGGAGTCCGAGAATGTCGAAGTGTCGTCGTAATCTGCTGCTGGCCACGCTTCTGGCCGCTCCGCTCGTCGCGACGCCCGCTCTGGCCGAGAAATACGGTCTGGGGCGCGAAGCGCTGCCCGAGGAAATCAACGCCTGGACCGTCGAGGTCTTCCCCGATGGCAAGAACCTTCCCGAAGGTTCGGGTTCGGTTGCCGATGGCGAGAAAATCTTCGCCGACAACTGCGCGGCGTGTCACGGCGACTTCGCCGAGGGCGTCGACAACTGGCCGAAACTGGCCGGGGGCGACGGGACGCTGGCCAACAAGGACCCGGTGAAAACCGTCGGTTCCTACTGGCCCTACCTGTCGACCGTCTGGGATTATGCGCACCGCTCGATGCCGTTCGGCAACGCGCAGACGCTGACCGTCGACGAAACCTATGCCATCGTCGCCTACATCCTCTACTCGAACTATCTCGTGGAAGACGATTTCGTCCTCACGAAGGATAATTTCCTCGACGTGGAGATGCCGAACGCCGATGGGTTCATCGTGGATAACCGCGATGAGGTCGAAGTGCCGAAGTTCTCGGAAGCCGCTTGCATGAGCGACTGTAAGACCGACGTGCAGATCACCAAAAAGGCGACCATTCTCGACGTGACCCCCGATGAGGGCAACGGCGAAGATACGGCGGCTGCCGATACTGCGGCGGAAACCGACACGGCCCAAAGCGATACGGCCCAAACCGACACTGCCGAAGCTCCGGCGCAGGACGCTCCGGCGGCTGCGGAGGAAGCCAAGGCAGAGGCCGCACCGGCGGAAAGCCTCTCGGCTGACCCGGAGCTGGTCGCGGCTGGCGAGAAGGTCTTCAAGAAGTGTAAGGCCTGCCACCAGGTCGGCGACGGCGCGAAGAACCGTGTCGGTCCCGTGCTCAACGGGCTGATCGGGCGCCAGGCCGGGACGGTTGACGGCTTCAAATACTCGAGCGCGATGACCCAGCACGGCGAGGACGGTCTGGTCTGGACCGAGCAAACCGTCGAGGAATATCTCGCCGATCCGAAGGGCTACATTCCGAAGAACCGGATGTCCTTCGCCGGTCTGAAAGACCCCGAAGACGTCAAGGCGGTGCTCGCCTACATCGAGAGCCAAGGTGGCTAACACCCTCCCCGGGCGGGGGCTTCGGTCCCCGCTCACCTAAACCGACAGGGGCCTTCCGCCTGATCGTGTTTCGACGCCCGCGCTCCCCGCGGGCGTCTTTTCATTTGGTCCTGCCTTTGGCTTGTCTTCCCCCGGCGGGGTTGCAGCCCGCCGCTCCCCGGGGATACTTGAGCCAAACCAAGGGGGCAGGAATGGATCTGGAAGCACGCGCGCGCGAATTGTTCGACATCGGGGTGAAGACGGCCGACCCGGCAGCGGGGGTGACCCGCGCGATGGGATGGGCGATGGAGAACCCGCCGGGGCCGGGCGGGCGCTGGCAGGTGATCGCGCTCGGCAAGGCGGCGCTGGCGATGACTGCCGCGGCGCTGGACGCGCTGCCAGCGGAGGCGCAGGCGCTGGTCGTCACCAATCCCGAGAATGCCGAAGCGGCTACCCCGCGCGCGGGCGTCACGCTGATTGCGGGCGACCACCCCGTGCCGGGGGAGGGCAGCGAGCGGGCAGGGCGCGCGATTCTGGAGTGCTTGCAGGGCTGTGGGCCGGAGGATCGGGTTCTGGCGCTGATCTCCGGCGGCGGCTCCGCGCTGGCCGTCGCCCCCGCCGAGGGGCTGAGCCTGTCGGACAAAGCCGAAGTCAGCCGCCTGCTGCTCGGCTGCGGGGCGGATATCACGCAGATGAACCTGATCCGCCAGCAGCTTTCCCAGCTCAAGGGTGGCGGTTGGCTGCTTGCCAGCGGGGCCCCCGTGACCGGGCTGATCCTGTCCGATGTGCCGGGCGACGATCTGCGCGTGATTGCCTCGGGGCCGACGGTCGAGCCGATCGGTACGCGGGCTGAGGCGGCGCAGCTTTGTCGTGATCTCGGGATCTGGGAGGCTTTGCCCGCCCCTGTGCAGGGGCATCTTGAGGCCTCGGGCACGGAGGCCGCTTTGCCCGCTGCCCGCAATCGTCTGATCGGGGCGAACGGGCTGTCGGTCGCGGCGATGGTCTCGGCAGGCGCCGAGGCGGCGCCCTTCGCGCTTGACGGGGACGTGGCCGATCTTGCGCCGCAGATCGTGGCTCTGCTGCGCGATATGCCCGCAGGCGCTTTGGTCATGGGCGGGGAGACCACCGTGACGATCAAGGGCGACGGGCGCGGCGGCCGCAATCAGGAGCTGGCGCTGCGCGTGGCCTGCGGGGCGGAAGCGGCCGGGATCGAGGGCGCGTGGCGCTTCCTCTCGGGCGGCACAGATGGCCGTGACGGGCCGACGGACGCAGCGGGCGGTCTGGTGGGGCCGCAGACCTGCGCGGCGGCTCGGGCGGCTGGCGTCGATTGCGATGCGGCGCTTGCGCGCAATGACAGCTATCACGTCCTGCAGGCGGCGGATGCGCTGCTGATGACGGGGGCGACCGGCACGAATGTGGCCGATCTCGCGGTTTTGGTGAAAGGCTAGCTTAGCCGCGCTCTGCTTCGGCAGAGCGCATCAGCGGGCGCAGGCGGAGGTAGGCTTCGCGAATGGCGACGACGGTGATGATCGCGAGAGCGAGGGTGTCGAAAGCAACCATGCGTGTTTTCCTCGTAACGAAGCCTGAGTGGCGCGGCCTGAGCGGCGGGCGCCCTCGGAGCCTCGGCAAAGATTGAGGCGCAAAAAAGGCAGGATCACGACGATTGCGGGCCGTGCCCCCTCAGCGTTCGAGGATCAGTGTGCCCCGCGCGAATTCCACCTTCGCGAAGCGGGTGAGATAGGTCATGCCCAGAAGCGAGGTATCCATCGATCCGCGATTGACCACGGCGCGCAGGTTGCTGTCGTGGATCGGCCCCAGATCGAAGCGCTCCAGCCGCACCGGCGCGGTCGCGACGATGCCATTGGCGGTGCGCGCCTGCCCGATATAGGCGAGATCGGAAGTGTTGATGCCCGCGCGCTCGGCGGCGCGCTGGGTCAGCACGATCTGGCTTGCGCCGGTATCGACGACAAAGCGGATCGGCGTGCCGTTGACCTCGGCTGTCAGGTAGTAGTGGCCATCAGGCGCTTGCGGCACCTCGATCCGGCCATCGCGCATCACCGCCTGATCGGGGATCGAGACTTGCCGCTGGATATCGGTCCAAAGCCCGACCGCGGCGAGCGTGCCGAGAAAGATCAGCCCCCAGATCGCGGCCTGTTGCATGGTGCGACCGGGACGGCGGCGGATCTCGAGCACGAAATACCCGCCCACGGCGAGGAGCAGGAGGCTCAGATAGACCAGCCGTCCCCAGTTTTCGCTGATGATCGTCTCCACCATGATCCTCGTTACCCCTACCGATCTCTTTCAGATAGGTCCGCGCAGGTGACTTTCCCAGAGGGCGGATTGCCTCAGCTTGTCGGGACGCCGCCCATCAGCCCCGCACCGTGCAGCCCGTCGAGGATGAACTGGATCGCCAGCGCGGCCAGCAGCATCCCCAGAAGCCGGGTGACGACCATCGTGCCGGTGCGCCCCAGCGCGCGCTCGATCGGGGTGGCGAGCAGGAACATCACGAGGACACAGCCCAGCACCAGAAGCATCATGGCGATGATCGCCACGACATGCAGCCAGTCGCCGCCCTCGCGCCCCGCCAGCAGGATCATCGTGGCCATCGCGCCGGGGCCGGCCAGCAGCGGCGTCGCCAGCGGGAAGACGGACGGATCGGTCTCGGGGTCGGCCTCGTGCTCTTCGCCCTGCGCCTCGCGGCGTTTGGTGCGGCGTTCGAACAGCATGTCGAGCGCGGTAAGGAACAAAAGCACCCCGCCCGCGATGCGGAATGCGGGCATGGAGATGCCGATACCTGCAAGGATCTTGTCCCCGAAGATGCCGAACAGCGTCAGCAGCACGGCGGCGATGATGAGCGAGCGGAAGGCGATGCGCAGACGCGCGCGGTGGCTTTCGCCCAGCGTCAGCGCGATGAAGACCGGGGCGAGCCCGATCGGGTCGATGATGACGAAAAGCGTCACGAAAGCAGTGATGTATTCCGCACCGATCACGTAGGGGCATTCCTTCCAAGTTTCGCGGGCGAGCCTAGCGTGAACCCGGGTCCCCCGCCAGCCCTTCCCCGGCGTCTTCGGGAGAGGCTTCGGTGGGCGCTTCGGCAGGCGCAGAGGGCAGGGCGGCGCGGATCTTCGCGGCCAAGCTCGCGGCCCCTCCGGCAAGGCGCGGATCGTCCACCGCCTCGGCCAGATCGAGCAGGTGATCGAGCGCCGCCAGCTCCTCGCGGGTCAGCACCAGAGGCGGCAGGCCCACGGCCCGGCGCAGGATGTAGCCCACGCCGCGCTCGCCCTCGACCGGTACCCCGTAGGCCGAGATTTCAGCCATGTCGCGCCAGATCGTGCGGACCGAAACGCCCAGCCGCTCGGCCAGATCGCTGGCACGATGCATCTTGCCGTCGCGCAGGATGGCGATGATCTGTTGCAGCCGCTCGTCGCGGGTCATGGGGCTCTCCGATAGGGTCGCGAGAAGGGTAACGCGAGGGAGGGCAACTGACAATGAACTGTCAGTAATCTGCGCCTCACAGCGCCGTTTGGGCGGAATCGGTCTAGGATTGAGACCCGCATGATCCTAAAACTCGGGACCGACATAAGGCGCGGGCGGCGGGCCCGTGACCAGAGGAGAGACAACAATGCTCAACAATATCGGCCTTCCCGGCCTTCTTCTGATCGCCGTCGTGGTTCTGGTTCTTTTTGGCCGCGGCAAGATTTCCTCGCTCATGGGTGAAGTCGGCAAAGGCATCACCGCCTTCAAGAAAGGCGTGAGCGACGGCTCGAAAGAAATCGAGGACGGCACCGTCGACGAGGCACGTGACGTGACCCCGGCTGACGAAGTCCAGAAAGAAAAAGACAAGGCCTGAGCCTGATCGCATTCGGGGGTTGCGGGCGATTGCCCGTTTGCCTTTGCGTCCTCAATCGGCCGGAGGCCTGAGCACTCATGTTAGACATCGGTTGGAGCGAGCTTCTGCTGATCGGCGTCGTGGCGCTGATCGTCGTGGGGCCGAAGGATCTGCCCAAGATGTTCCACCAGCTTGGCCGCATCACTGCGAAGGCCAAGGCGATGGGGCGCGAGTTTTCGCGGGCGATGGAAGATGCGGCGAAGGATACCGGGCTCGATGAAGCCGCGGGCTCCGTGCGCGATCTGAAATCGCTGGCGTCCAAGAAATCGCTCGGGCTCGACGCGCTGGAAAAAGCGACCGATGCGTTCGAGAAATGGGAGCCGGGCCGGTCCGAGAGCGGGAAGACCTCGCTCAAGCCCGATCCCGAGGCGGCGCCGCCCAAGCCCGAGGCTGCCCACCCCGAGGCGAGCCCGGCCGAGACGGCCAAACCCGAGGCATCCAAGACGGCAAGCAAGCCGGCGGCCAAGCCCGCTGCGAAGAAAGCCGCGCCGAAGACCGCAGCCAAGACTGGCGCCAAGACGACTGGCACCAAGACGGGCACTTCGACCGCAGCGAAATCCAGCGCCAAGCCGGCAACCAAATCGAGCAGTAAACCCGCCGCGAAAACCGGTGCCAAACCGGCGGCCAAGAAGACGGCGGCGAAGAAACCCGCCGCGAAGAAGGGTGACGCATGAGCGACAATAACGAGATCGAGGAAAGCTCGGCCCCGCTGATCGAGCACCTTGCCGAACTGCGCACGCGCATCCTCTATTCGCTGGGGGCCTTCATCGTCGCGATGGTGGTCTGCTATACGGTCTGGAACCCGATCTTCAACTTCCTGACCCGTCCGGTCTGCTCGGCACTGGAATCGCGCGGCGAGCAATGTGGCCTCTACCTGATCAAGCTGCAGGAAGGCTTCTTCGTCGCGATCAACATCTCTTTCCTCGGCGGTTTTGCCCTGGCTTTCCCGATCATCGCCTATCAGATGTGGCGGTTCGTGGCGCCGGGCCTCTATCGCAACGAGAAGAACGCGTTCCTGCCCTTCCTGGTCGCCTCGCCGGTGATGTTCTTCCTTGGCGCGGCGTTTGCCTATTACATCATCCTGCCGCTGGCCTTTAACTTCTTCCTCGGCTTCCAGCAGGGCGAGATCGGCGCGACTTCGGGCGCGAACGAGATGGCCGCGATCGGCTTCCAGGGCTCGGTGCAGGAATATCTCAACCTGACGATCAAGTTCGTCATGGCCTTCGGGATCTGTTTCCAGCTGCCCGTGCTGCTGTCGCTGATGGGCAAGGCGGGGCTGGTGTCCTCCGAAGGTCTCGGCAACATGCGCAAATATGCCGTGGTCGCGATCCTCGTGGTGGCGGCGATCGCCACGCCCCCGGATGTGATCTCTCAGGTCATCCTGTTCACGGTGGTGTACGGTCTCTACGAGATTTCCATCCAGCTCGTGAAACGGATCGAGAAGACCCGCGAAGCCCGGATGCGCGCTGAAGGCACCTGGATCGACCCCGACGAGTGGGACGATGACGAGGACGAAGAGGACGAGAAGGACGGCAAGGCATGAGTGACGCGGCGCTGACCCGCATCGCCTCGGCGCTGGAGCGGCTCTCGCCCGCGCCGCAGCCCGCGCCGGACTTCGCCTCTGCCGACGCCTTCATCTGGCACACCGCGCCGGATCGGCTGGAGCCCGTGGCGCAGGTGAACCGGGTCGACCTGAGCCTGCTGCACGGCATCGACCGCTCGCGCGACACGCTGCTGGCCAACACGCTGCAATTCGCGCGCGGGGCGGCGGCGAACAATGCGCTTCTCTGGGGCGCGCGCGGGATGGGGAAATCCTCGCTCGTGAAAGCCGCCCACGCGGCGGCGGTGGCCGAGGGGCTGCCGCTGAAACTGGTGGAGCTTGCGCGCGAGGATCTTCCCTCCGTCGGCCGTCTGCTCGCGCATCTGCGCGACGCGCCCGAGATGCGCTTCATCCTGTTCTGCGATGACCTCTCGTTCAGCCATGACGATCAGCATTACAAATCGCTGAAAGCGGTGCTGGATGGCGGGATCGAGGGGCGGCCCGTGAACGTGATCCTCTATGCCACGTCGAACCGCCGCCACCTGATGCCGCGCGACATGATCGAGAACGAACGCTCGACCGCCATCAGCCCGTCCGAGGCGGTGGAGGAGAAAGTCTCGCTGTCGGATCGTTTCGGCCTGTGGCTGGGCTTCCACCCCTGTTCGCAAGACGAATATCTCACGATGATCCGCGGCTATTGCGACAGCTATGGCGTGGAAATTTCCGACGAGGAACTGCGCGCCGAGGCCATCGAATGGCAGGCGACGCGCGGGGCGCGTTCGGGCCGCGTGGCATGGCAGTATTTCACCGATCTGGCCGGGCGGCGCGGCGTCGCGCTGTAAGCGCGCCTCGCCGCATCGTCTAAGGCGCGGGGAGGGGGCTTACACCCCCAGCCGATCGCGCAGCGCATACCACCACGACCCTGCGACCGAATAGGGCACCCGGAAGGTGCGCCCGCCGGGGAATGGGATCCACGGCAGTTTCGCAAACGTATCGAACCGGGTCAGATCGCCGTTGATCGCCTCCGACAGGATGCGTCCGAAGGTGTGCGACCCGGTCACGCCGTGGCCCGAGTAGCCATGCGCGAAATAGGTGTTCTGCCCGATCCGGCCCATCTGCGGCACGCGGCTAAAGGACAGCGCGAAATTGCCCGACCATGCGTAGTCGATCTTCGTGCCCTTCAGCTGCGGGAAGACCTTCTCGAGGTTCTTCCAGAGCTTCGCCTTGATGTCCTTCGGGTCGGCGCCGCCATAGACCGTGCCGCCGCCAAACAGCAGGCGGTTGTCGGCAGACATGCGATAATAGTCGAGGATGTAGCGCACGTCCTCGATGCAGACGTCGGACGGCATCAGCGCACGCGCCTGCGCTTCGCCCAGCGGCTCGGTCGCCATCACCTGCGTCGAGACAGGCATCACGCGGCGCTCCAGCGTGGGCACCACATGGCCGAGATAGGCATTGCCACACAGCATCAGCGTCTTCGCGGTGATCTGGCCCTTCGCGGTCTTGATGACCGGGCGCGCGGCCTCGGTGTCGACGGACGTGACGGGCGACATCTCGTAGATCGTGCCGCCGAGTTTCTCGACTGCCGCCGCCTCGCCAAGCGCGAGGTTGAGGGGATGCAGATGGCCGCCCTTATGGTCGATCATGCCGCCTGCATAGAGGTCGGAATTCGCGTGCTCGCGCATCTGCTCGCGGCTTAGCATCTCCTGGCTTTCGATGCCGTAGCTGCGCCAGAGCTTCCAGCGCGCTTCCAGTTCCTGCATGTGCTTGGCCGTCAGCCCCGCGAAGACATTGCCGGGCTTCAGGTCGCATTGGATGTCATAGGTCGCGACGCGCTCGCGGATGATGTCGCCGCCTTCCATCACGAGGCTGGCCACGAAATTCGCGGTGTCCTGCCCGTAGCGGCTCTCGATCACGTCGAGGCTGGCGTTCAGCCCGTTCACGACCTGACCGCCATTGCGGCCCGATGCGCCCCAGCCGATGCGTGCGCCCTCGACGACGGTGACGCTATAGCCCTTTTCAGCCAGATGAAGCGCGGTCGAGAGACCCGAGAAGCCCGCGCCGACGACGCAGATATCGGCCTCCTGTTCGCCCACGAGTTCCGCGCGCAAGGGCGCCGGGTTGGCCGAAGCCGCATAGTAGCTGCCGGTATGGCTGCCGTCGCCCGCATAGGGGTGGGTCTGATGGGTCATGTCGCGCACTCGTCTGAAAGGGGCGTTTGGCTTTCGGTGCCACGCGCGCGCGCTAAGCGCAAGCGGGCTCAGCCCGCCCGCGTCAGCATCCCGAACAAATCGCGCGGATCGTCGGGGTCTGCCATAAGATCGAGCATCTGCGCGTAGTCGCCCCCCTTCACACGGTCGTGGATGTAGCGCAGCGCGCTGAAATCCTCGATTGCGAAGCCGACGCTATCGAACAGCGTGATCTGTTTCGCGTCGCGTCGGCCCTCGGCCTCGCCGCGCATGACCTTCCACAGCTCGGTTACCGGATGGTCTTCGTCGAGCGCCTGGATCTCGCCCTCGATGCGGGTCTGCGGCGGGTATTCGACGAAGATCTCCGAGCGGGTGAGGATGTCGCGATGCAACTCGGTCTTGCCGGGGCAGTCGCCGCCGATCGCGTTGATATGGATGCCGGAGCCAACCATGTTGTCGGTCAGGATCGTCGCATATTGCTTGTCGGCGGTGCAGGTGGTGATGACCTGCGCGCCTTCGACGGCTTCCTCGGCCGAGCGGCACTTGGTGACGTTGAACCCTTGCGCGATCAGGTTCTTCGCAGCCTTCTCGGTCGCCGTCGGGTCGATGTCGTAAAGGCGCAGCGTGTCGATGCCGCAGATCGCGCGGAAGGCCAGTGCCTGAAACTCGCATTGCGCGCCATTGCCGATCATGCCCATCACCGTCGCGCCTTTCGGGGCGAGGTATTTGCCCACCAGCGCCGAGGTGGCGGCGGTGCGCAGCGCGGTCAGCATCGTCATCTCGGTCATCAGCAGCGGATAGCCCGTCGCGACCGAAGACAGCACGCCAAACGCCGTCACGGTCTGGTGCCCGGTGCGGCCGTTCTTGGGGTGGCCGTTGACGTATTTGAAGCCGTAATTCTCGGCATCCGCCGTCGGCATCAGCTCGATCACGCCCTCCGCCGAATGGCTTGCCACGCGCGGCGTCTTGTCGAAATCCGGCCAGCGGCGGAAATCTTCTTCGATATAGGCGGCGAGGTCGCGCATCACCTGTTCGGGGTCGATCTCGTTCACCAGCTTCATCATGTTGGCGACGGAAACGAAGGGCACGAAGGCCAGCTTGGAGGGGGCGAGCGGGGACATATCCATCAAAAGCTCCGTGTCATGCGGTCGAGAACGCGGCGGCCGAAGAGGCTGGCGGCGAGGTCGCAGAGCAGTTTCGCCGTGCGACCGCGTTCGTCGAGGAAGGGGTTGAGCTCGACAATGTCGAGCGAGATTACGAGGTCGCTGTCGCCGACCTCTTCCATGATCAGATGCGCCTCGCGGAACGTGGCGCCGCCCGGCACGGTCGTGCCCACGGCGGGCGCGATGCCGGGGTCGAGGAAATCGACGTCGAAGCTGACATGCAGCAGCCCGTTGGCTTCGCGCACGCGGTCGAGGAAGGCGCGCAGGGGCGCCAGCACGCCGGTCTCGTCGATGGCGCGCATGTCATGGACTTCCAAGCCGATCTGCTTGATGCGCGCGCGCTCCGCCGGATCGACCGAGCGGATGCCCATCATGCAGAAATTCTTCGGGTCGATGCTGGCTTCCAACGGCGGGAAGGCTTCGAAGTCGGGTTGCCCGGTGACATAGGCCACGGGCGTGCCATGCAGGTTGCCGCTGGTCGTGGTCTCCAGCGTGTGCAGGTCCGGGTGCGCGTCGAGCCAGAGCACGAAAAGGGGGCGATCTTGCGTCTTCGCGTGCCGTGCGAGACCGCTCAGCGTGCCCGCGGCCAGCGCGTGATCGCCGCCGATGAAGATCGGGCGGTCATGGGTCTGCGCGGCATCGAACGCCGCCTGCGAGAGTGCCTCGATCCAGGCACGGGTTTCGGCCAGATCGTGGATCGCGGGGTTCTTGTGCGGCACCGGCTCTTGCGGGGCGATCGACAGGTCGCCCAGATCATCCACCTCCCAGCCCAGCTCGGTCAGGATGTCGCCCAGCCCCGCGATGCGCAGACTGGCCGGACCCATGATGCAGCCGGGTTGCGAAGCGCCAGTTTGAATAGGCGCGCCCAGAATCGAAACTGTGCGTGTCATCGAAATCTCCCTTGTTGGTCTTAGTCTGACGAAATGGCGCAGAGGTTTCGCTTGTCAATTTGCGCAAAACGGAACTAAATTTGATCAATTTGATAAGTCAGTTGATCAAAACGGAGGGGTAATGCAGCTCGACGATACGGACCGCGCGATCATGGCCGCGCTGCGCGCGGATGCGCGGCTCTCGATGACCGATCTGGCGCTGCAGGTGGGCGTGTCGCGCACGACCGCGCGGGCCCGGCTGGAGGCGCTGGTCGCCTCGGGGCAGATACGGCGCTTCACCATCGAGACCGAGACGGATGTCGAGGGGCAGGTGCGCGCGATCACGCTCGTGGAGTTGCAGGGCAAGATGTCGCGTGCGGTGATCCGGGCACTGCACCGTATCCCGGAGGTGACGACGGTCTTCGCGACCAATGGCAACTGGGATCTGGTGGCGGAAATCCGGGCCGAGACCCTGGGCGAATTCGACCGGGCCTTGCGCGATATTCGGGAAATTCCGGGAGTGCTCAACAGCGAAAGCTGTCTGCTGCTTGCGCCTGTCGCAGGGTGAGCGGGCAGGGCGTGCGGGCGGGCCGGAACACTTCCGGCCCGCCGCAAAAGATCAGTTGAGGTAGGGCATCGGATCGACGGAATCGATCCCCTTGCGGACCTCGAAATGCAAATAACCCTGATCGCCGGACGCGACCTTCGCGATGGTCTGGCCGCGCTTGACGCTCGCGCCTTTTTTCACCGTGATGCCGGTCACGTTGTAATAGACCGTCACCAGATTGTCGG
This sequence comes from Thioclava sp. DLFJ5-1, assembly GCF_002020115.1. Classification (NCBI taxonomy): domain Bacteria; kingdom Pseudomonadati; phylum Pseudomonadota; class Alphaproteobacteria; order Rhodobacterales; family Paracoccaceae; genus Thioclava; species Thioclava sp. DLFJ5-1. Next base: position 64,653 of record NZ_MPZU01000008.1, read on the forward strand.
GGTGCTTGATCGCGAGGAAGGCGACATCGTCGGTGTCCTGGCTGATCAGCAGCACGGTGCCGCTTTCGGCGGCTTTCACCGCCGTCCCGGCCGAAGCCGAGATATCCACGCCGTCGTTCGAGCCCTTCTTGTAGGGTCGGATGATCGAACCCGGCACCGGCATCGCCATCTTCGACGTGTCCGACGCCTTGGTGCGATCGGTGCTCATGTCCGGGGTCTTCGTCTTGACCGGCTCGGACGCTTTCGGCGGTGTCTTCTGGGGCAGGGGCTCTGCCGCGGAGGGCGGCACCGGGGTCGGCGAACCGGTGCCCGGCGCAGTCGTGGCCGTTGCCGTTTCGACCTTCGCGGGCTGGCGGCTCGACGCGACCGGGATGATCAGCACCTGGCCTTCGCGCACCCGCAGATCGTTCGGCAGCCCGTTCCATTCGGCCAGCGCCTTCACCGGCACCGAGTAGTAGCGCGCGATGGAATAGGCGGTCTCGCCGCGTGCGACCTTGTGGCGGATCGGCTCGGCGCTGTTTGTGGAGACCGGGGCCGAGGCCGGGGTCGGTTTGGCGGGTTGGTTCGCCTGCGATCTATCGATCGCGTTCGAGGCGAGCGAGGTGATGTCGATCGTCTCCGAGGTCAGCGCGCTGGAGTTGCCCGGCGTCGCGGAGCCGCCCGTGGTCGCGACCTTGTTGGGCAGAGCGAGCACTTCGCCCGCGTTCAGCACCGCATCGGGTGCGACCGCGTTGTAGCGAGCCAGCGCGCCGGGATCGGTGCCGATCCGCTGCGCGACCGAATTGACCGTATCGCCGCGGCGCGCCACGACGACCTGATAATTCGGGTAGGTGATGATGCCCTGTGCGTTCGGGCGCGGGCGATCCTGCACCGCCTGCCGGGCCGCGGCGCTCGTATCGAGCCCGCCATTGCCGTAGCCGCGCATGTCCAGATCGAATCCGTTCGGGTTACAGGCGGCCAACGCCGTCAGCGCGACGCCACCTGCCAGGATCAGCCGCAGCCGGGAAATCTTCGTTGCCATCCGCTCGTCCTCACTGTCTCTCAGACCTCTTCGGGGTCCGTTCTTACCTGCCACTTAGTCGTTTGCCACGCCCTCTACGAGGGGAACAAAGCGCACCGGACGTAATTCTTCGTAATCGAAACCCGTCTCGAGCCGGCGCACCCGGATCAGGCTTTGCACCGTGTCCGACTGGCCCACGGGTAAAACCATGATACCCCCGATCTTCAGCTGGGCCAAGAGCGGCCCGGGAGGGTCTTCCGCGGCGGCAGTCACGATGATTCGATCAAAGGGCGCCTGATCGGGCAGCCCGTGCGAGCCATCCCCGGAAATCGCGACGATATTGGTGAGCCGCAGCGCGTTGAAGACGCCTTCGGCCTCGCGCACCAGCCTGCGATGCCGGTCCACGGTATAGACGCGGCGGGCGAGCTGGCTCAGGATCGCGGCCTGGTAACCCGAGCCGGTGCCGATCTCGAGTACGGTGTCGCGCGAACCCACATCCGCGGCTTGCGTCATCAGCCCCACGACCGAGGGTTGCGAAATGGTCTGCCCGCAGGCGATGGGCAGCGGCATGTCCTCATAGGCGCGATCGGCGAAGATGCCGCGCACGAACTGGCCGCGGTCGATCCCCTCCATCGCGTGCAGCGTGCGCGCGTCGGTCACGCCCTTGGAGCGCAGTGCGAAGAGGAACCGCATCTTGCGCTCGGCCAGATCCTCTTCCGCATCCTCGCTCATCCCAGACGGGCCTCCAGATCGGCGATCACGTCATGCGCCGTCAGATCGGCGCGCATCGGCGTGACCGATATATAGCCGTCGAGATTGACGGCGGCATCGGTGCCCGGCTGCGTCGGGGTGTGCTGCGGGCCGCCCTTGATCCAGAGGAAACGTCGCCCCGAGGGCGCGTGATGCGCCTCGGTCGAGAAGAAGCAATCCTTGCGGAAGCCTTGGGCTGCGACCTTGTGGCCTTTTACGTCCTTGGCCAGCACCGGCGGGAAGTTGACGTTGTAGAAGACCCGGTAATCGCCATCGTCCCAGATGCCCTGGTCGATCAGCTTGCGCACCAGCGCCGCGCCATGGACCCGGGCTGCCTCGAACATGTCGGGGGCGTTGAAGACCTCAGGGCCGATGAATTGCGACAGGGCGATCGCGGGCACACCTTGCAGCGCCGCCTCCATCGCGCCGCCCAACGTGCCGGAATAGAGCGCGTTATCGGCGGAGTTGTTGCCCCGGTTCACGCCCGAGAGCACCAGATCGGGTCGCTGCTCCTCCAGCACGTCATACAGGCCGGCCATCACGCAATCGGCGGGGCTGCCTTCGGCGGCGAAACGGCGCTCTGCCAGCTTCGAGATCATCATCGGCCGGGTGTAGGAGATGCAATGGCCGACGCCCGATTGCTCGAAGGCCGGCGCGACCGTCCAGACCTCGCCATCGGGGCCTGCAAGTTCTTCGGCGATCTCGCCCAGAACGGCCAGTCCCGGTGCGTCGATCCCGTCGTCATTGGTGATGAGAATACGCATGTTGCCCCCAGTTCGCCGTCGCGTCACCCGATGCTTACCGTGCGGCGGATGAAGGGTAAAGCGGGGGCGGGCGACAGTGCGGATGTGTCGCCAAAGCGCCGCAGCCGAAGGCCATTTCGACGGCGCTTTGGTCGCGATCAGAGCGTGTCGAGGATGCGCCGTGCCTCGGCGTGGCGATCGGCCAGCGCCTCGCGATCTTCGCCGGGGAAGAACCGTCCGCGCAGCGCGGTCGCCATCGGTGCAGGCTCCGCAATCACCACGCGCGGCCCGATCTTCACGGTCTCGGCCTGCCACGAGCGCATCATCGCCATCTGCGCGGCTTTCGTAGCTCCATAGATGCCGAAGAATTTCTGGCCCGCACGCGGATCGCCGAAGGCCAGCGCGGTGCCTTCGCGCGCGAGCAGCAGCGGCTCCATCAGCCCAATGAGCTGCGCGGTCGCGGTCACGTTCACCTTGACCGAATTGGCCAGTTCCTTCCCGTCGATATGCCCGGTCGGCGAGAGCGGTGCAGCATGGATCGCCGTGTGCACCCAGAGATCGAGCCCACCCCAGCGCGCACCGATCGACTGCGCGAGATGCGCCATCTGATCGGGTTCGGTGACGTCGAGCGGACCGAGCGAAGCGGTGCCGCCCTTCGCCTGAATGCGGTCGTCGAGCTCTTCCAGCGCGCCGGTGGTCCGTGCGACGGCCATGACGTGCCAGCCGTCTGCGGCCAAAGCTTCGGCGATCGCCCCGCCAAGGCCACGCGAAGCGCCTGTGACAAGCGCCAGTTTCTTGCCCTGCGAAGGGTCTTGGGTCTGATCCGTGCTCATGGCGCGTTTCTTGCCACCACACCCGCCGTCGCGCAAGCGTGCAGATGCACGTCCCGCGCGTTTCCCGCTGTTTTGCAAACTGGCGGGCGAGCGCATTGGGCGGCTTTACAGTGCTGCCCTCCTGACCCGGGGTGGCGTTAAGCCTCGTCCTGAAGTCGGGCGAGGGCGGCGGCGCACATGCCCGCGCTCAGCCATTGGCATTCGGCGCAGATCGTCTGATGCACATCGGCGGGCAGGGCGGCCATCCGCTCCAGCGCCTCGCCCCATGTCAGCACATCGCCCGGCGCAATGTTCAGCGCCTCGGCATGGGCCGCGTCCAGCCGATCGATCTTCGCCTGCGCGGTGCAGCCCGATCCGCGCCGCGACGGGCAGGGGCCGCAGATGTCATCCGCCGCGTCCACCACTTCGATCTCCACCGCCGCGCCCTCCGGTTGCCGCAACCGTCCTTCGACGATGTCGGTCATATTCGCGGTGAAGCGATCCGAATATCCCTTCCCCTCGAAACCGAGCGAGCAGAGGAAATGATGCGGGCGATATGTCAGACGGTCAGCTATGTCTTCGCTCTTGGATAAATATCCCGGGGGATGAATGGCGCAGCCATAAGGGGGCAGCGCCCCCTTGTCCCCGGTATCAGAATAGAAAACGGGCCGGAAGGTCTCCCCTCCGGCCCGCAATGATGTGGCTTACGCTCAGCGCTTGGCGATATCGACATAATCGCGATAGGTCGCGCCGGTATACAGCTGACGCGGGCGACCGATCTTGCCGGTCGGATCCTCGATCATCTCTTTCCACTGCGAGATCCAGCCGACGGTGCGCGAGAGCGCGAAGATCGGGGTGAACATCGAGGTCGGGAAGCCCATCGCCTCGAGGATGATGCCCGAGTAGAAGTCGACATTCGGATAGAGCTTCTTGGAGACGAAATAGTCGTCCTCCAGAGCGATCTTCTCGAGTTCCTTGGCGACCTGAAGGGTTTCATTGTCGTGGATGCCGAGCAGGTCGAGCACCTCGTCCGCCGATTCCTTCATGACCTTCGCACGCGGGTCGAAGTTCTTGTAGACGCGGTGACCGAAGCCCATCAGGCGGAAGGGATCGTCCTTGTCCTTGGCGCGCTTGATGTATTCCGGGATCTGATCGACGGTGCCGATTTCGCGCAGCATCTCGAGGCAGGCCTGGTTTGCGCCGCCGTGGGCCGGGCCCCAGAGACAGGCGATGCCGGCTGCGATACAGGCGAACGGGTTCGCGCCCGAAGAGCCTGCCAGACGCACGGTCGAGGTCGAGGCGTTCTGCTCGTGATCGGCGTGGAGCGTGAAGATACGGTCCATCGCCTTCGCGAGCGCCGGCTCGATCTTGTAGTCTTCGGCCGGGACCGAGAAGCACATATGCAGGAAGTTCTCGGCGTAGCTCAGCTCGTTCTTCGGATAGACGAAGGGCTGACCGATCGAATACTTATAGGCCATCGCGGCGATCGTCGGCAGCTTCGCGATCAGACGGATCGAAGCGACCTCGCGCTGCCACGGGTCCGAGATGTCGAGGCTGTCGTGATAGAAGGCCGAGAGCGCGCCCACGACGCCTACCATGGTCGCCATCGGGTGGCTGTCACGGCGGAAGCCCTGGAAGAACTGCTTCATCTGCTCGTGGATCATCGTGTGACGGGTCACGCGATATTCGAAATCTTCCATCTGCTGCTTGCTCGGCAGTTCCCCGTAGAGAAGCAGGTAGCACACTTCGAGATAGTGCGATTCCGAGGCGAGCTGGTCGATCGGGTAGCCGCGATACAGAAGCTCGCCCTTGCCACCGTCGATGAAGGTGATCTTGGACTCGCAGGCTGCGGTCGAGGTGAAGCCCGGATCGTAGGTGAAGACGTCGGCTTGACCGTAGAGCTTGCGGATATCGAGCACGTCGGGACCAGCCGAGGGCGAGAGCACGGGAAGCTCATAGGTTTGTCCGTCAAGCGAGAGCGTGGCGGTCTTCGAGTTGTCTGCCATGTAAATTCCCTTTCATCCTCCGGCTGGGCCGCGCCGGTCTATCGCGTCCGGACAGGCGTCCGGAGAGGGCGGCCAGGCCTCAGGCCGCCTGATCGTCGAGTCGTGCCAGAGTTTCCTCTTGGCCCAAAACGAGCATCATATCGAATACGCTGGGGGTAGCCGCTCGCCCCGCCAAGGCCGCCCGCATCGGAGCAGCGACCTTCCCAAGGCCCAGTCCGTGCGCTTCGGCAACCTGTCCGACGGCGGCTTCCAGGTCTTCCCGCGACCAATTAGCGCGTTGCAGCGCAAAGGTCAATTCACTCAGTATACCACGGGATACATCATCGAGCGCCTTGGCCGCTTTCTCTTCGATCTCGATCGGGCGCTGAGTCAGAGAGAATTGCGCCTTTTCAAGAAGTTGCGGCAACAACTTCGCCGAGCCCTTCACGATGGGAAGCGTGCGCATAAGCGCAGATTTCTGTGCGTCACCCAGCGGCGGTTTTTCTGCAGCTGCGAGATAACCTTCGATTTCGCGCAGCAATTCGGCCTCATCGGTGATCGCGATATGCTGGCCGCAGATATTTTCGAGCTTCTTGAAATCGAGCCGCGCCGGCGCCTTGTTGATGCCGGTGATGTCGAACCATTCCTTCGCCTGATCGTCGGTGAAGAATTCGTCGTCGCCATGGCTCCAGCCGAGCCGCGCGAGGTAGTTGCGCATCCCCGTCGCGGGGTAGCCCATCGCCTGATACTGCTCGAGGCCGACCGCGCCGTGGCGTTTCGACAGCTTCTTGCCGTCGGGGCCGTGGATCAGCGGGATATGCGCGAAGGTGGGCACGTCCCAGCCCATCGCGCGATAGACCAGCATCTGCCGCGCGGCATTGACGAGATGGTCGTCCCCGCGGATCACATGGGTCACGCCCATATCATGGTCATCGACGACAACGGCCAGCATGTAGGTCGGTGTGCCATCAGAACGTAAACAAATCATGTCATCGAGCTGATCGTTGCGGATCGTTACCTCGCCCTGCACAGCGTCGGTGATCACCGTCGTGCCCTCGCGGGGCGCTTTCAGACGGATCACATAGGGCGCATCCGGATGCGTCGCGGGATCGGCATCGCGCCACGGCGAGGGGAACATCTGCCCCTTGTTCGCCGGGTCCTCGCGGAAGGCCGCGATCTCTTCCTGCGTGGAGAAGCACTTGTAGGCGTGGCCCTTCTCGAGCATCTGATGGGCAACCTCGGCATGGCGGGCCGCGCCCGCAGCCTGGCTTACCACCTCACCGTCATAATCGAGCCCCAGCCATTCGAGCCCCTGAAGGATCGCCGCCGTCGCCTCGGGGGTGGAGCGTTCGCGATCGGTATCCTCGATACGGAGCAGGAATTTGCCGCCGCGCCCACGGGCATAAAGCCAGTTGAACAGGGCCGTGCGCGCACCGCCGATATGCAGATAGCCGGTGGGCGAGGGGGCGAAACGGGTGACAATCTGGTCGGACATGTCGGGACCTTTCTTCGCGGGCTCTTACCGGCCCGCGTTAACCTATCGGAAACCATCAAGCGCATAGGCTTTCTCGGCTCGATGCATAAGCAGGGACGGGGCCGAGGACAAGCATGGCGATCAATGCCGAACCCGGCGACTGGGCGCAGCCGGAGGGTGCGACGGGCGCGGGCCGCGCTCCGCGTCTGATCGCGGCGCTCTTCGGCGGGCTCTCCGATCCGCTGGGCGCGCTGGCGCGGGCCCGTGCGCAGCTTTTCCTGTGGATGCCGGTGGCGCTCGGTGTCGGGGTCGGGGCGTATTTCTCCCTCGGCGTCGAGCCGGGATGGCCTATCTACCTGAGCACGCTCGTAATCTGCGCGGTCTCGCTGACGCTTTGGCTGCGCGGCGCGGCGTGGCTCCGGCTGCCCGCGGCGCTGATCGCCCTCGCGGCTCTGGGGCTGTTGCTCGCGGGGCTGCGCGCCCATCTCGTCGCCGCCCCGGTGCTGCAGTATCGCTATTACGGCCCCGTCAGCGGGCGGATCGTGAAGATCGACCGCGCGCGCTCCGACCTGATCCGGCTGACCTTGGACCGAGTGCGGATCGACCGAATTCCTCCCGCCAAGACCCCGGCACGGGTGCGGGTCACTCTGCACGGCGATCAAAGTCAGTTCCGCCCCGAGCCCGGCACGCAGGTCATGCTCACGGCGAATCTCTCGCCCCCGCCGCCGCCAGCGGCCCCAAGGGATTACGACTTTCGCCGCACCGCCTGGTTCGATCGCCTCGGCGCGATCGGCTATACTCGCGCGCCGGTGCTGCGCATCGCGCCGCCCGATCCCGGCGATTGGGCGATGGCGGCGCATCGCGCGCGGATGCGGCTCTCGGCGGCGATCCAGGCGCGGATCGCGGGCCAGCCCGGTGCGGTCGCAGCGGCACTGATGACCGGCGACCGCTCCGGCCTCAGCGAGGCCACGCGCGAGGTGATGCGCCGCTCCAGCCTCGCCCATCTGATCGCGATTTCCGGGCTGCATATGGGGATGCTCGCGGGCTTCGTCTTCGGTCTGGTGCGCTACGGTCTGGCGCTGGCGGGGCGCCCCGCCCTGATCTGGCCTACGAAGAAACTGGCCGCCATCGCGGCGCTGGTTGCGGCCAGCGCCTATCTCTGGCTCGCGGGGCCTGCGGTCTCGACCCAGCGCGCGTGGATCATGGTGTCGATCATGCTTCTCGCGGTGCTCTTCGACCGGCGCGCGCTGAGCCTGCGCACCGTTGCGCTCGCCGCCACGCTGTTGCTGATCTGGCAGCCCGAGAGCCTGACCGAGCCCGGCTTCCAGATGTCCTTCGCCGCAACCACCGCGCTGATCGTGGCGCTGGGGCCGTGGACCCGCGCGTCGCGTTATCTGCCGCGCCTGCTGCGCCCGGTGCTGATGCTGATCGCTACCTCTCTCATCGCAGGCGCAGCCACCGCGCCGATCGTGGCTGCGCAGTTTTACAGGCTCTCGGAATACGGGGTGCTGGCCAATCTCTTCGCCGTGCCTGCAATGGGGCTGGTGATCATGCCGATGGGGGTGCTCGCAGCACTGCTCGCGCCCCTCGGCCTCGCCGGGCCCGCGCTTTGGGCGATGGGGCAGGGCACGGCGTGGATCTTGCGCGTGGCGGAGTGGGTGAGCGGCCTCGACGGTTCGGTTCTTGCGATCGTCCAGCCGGGGCCGTGGGTGATCCCTTTGATCGCGCTTGGCGCGCTGGGGGTGATCCTGACGCGCGGGGCCGGGCGCAGTGCGAGCGTCGGTCTGATCCTTCTGGGCGGCGCCCTTTGGCTGCGCGCCGAGGCGGAGCGTCCGGCACTCCTGATCGCGCCCGAAGCGCAGCAGGTCGGGCTGATGACGCCGCTGGGCCGGGCGCTGTCGAAGCCGGGCGCGGGGTTCATCTCCGAACGCTGGCTAGCGGCGGATTGCGATCCGGTGTCGCTGGAAGAGGCCGCCGCACGCTCCGCCTTCTCTGGGCCGCGCGGTGCGCGGATTGCGCAGTTTCGACGCGCGCCGCTCGCTCATCTCACGGGAAAATCGGCAAAAGAGGCCCTGCCTGCGATTTGCGCGAAGGGGGGTATCGTCGTGATCTCCAGCAAGATCGAAGCCCCCACGGGCCCCTGCGATCTGTGGGACGCCGCGCGCCTGCGGGAGACTGGCGCTGTCGCCATCAGCGCCACGGGCGAAGTCACAACGACCGCGCAAATCAAAGGCCGCCGCCTCTGGACGCGCCCCTGATCTTCGCTCTTTCCAAATATCCCCGCCGGAGGCTCCCGCCCACGCCACCGGCGCGACATACGAAAAAGAGCGCCCCGCAGGACGCTCTTTCCCAAAAATTCACCAAATCTCAGTAGCTGCGGATCAGCCCGACGAGCCGCCCCTGCACCTTTACCTGATCGTCGCGCAGCAGCCGCGTCTCATAGGCCGGGTTCGCGGCTTCCAGCGCAATCATCCCGCTGCGACGGTAGAAGCGCTTCAGTGTCGCCTCATGCCCCTCGACCAGCGCGACCACGATATCGCCATTGTCGGCGGTGCCCTGTTCGCGGATCACTACGACATCGCCATCGTTGATGCCGGCCTCGATCATCGAGTCGCCTTTGACCTCGAGCGCGTAATGCTCCCCACGACCGCTCAGCATCGAGCCTGGGACGGCGACGTGATGCGAGACTTCCGAGATCGCCTCGATCGGGACACCGGCGGCGATCCGGCCCATCACCGGCAGTTCCAGCGCGTGGATCACGTCGACCGGCATCGCGCCGCGCGGCGGGTCGGTCTTGTCGCCCTCGATCACCTGCGGCGCGAAGCTGCCAGCGTTGTCGCCTGCGGGGGCGCCGAATTTCTTCTCCAGTGCATCGGGCAGTTTCACGATCTCGATCGCGCGGGCCCGATGAGCGAGGCGGCGGATGAAGCCACGTTCTTCCAGAGCGGTAATCAAACGGTGGATGCCGGATTTCGAGCGCAGGTCCAGCGCGTCCTTCATCTCGTCGAAAGAGGGTGGAACACCGTCCTTCATCATCCGTTTTTGAATGAATTCCAGCAATTCCAGCTGCTTGCGCGTCAGCATCCGCGACCCTCCGTTCCCCGGTCAAGGCACATGTTCAAGGATTGTTCTACCCTTGTTCACGGGGCCTGTCAACGCCCGAGGCGGGCGCGGCTTAGTCCAGTGGCAGGATCTCGACCGTCTCGCCCGCCTTGCGCGGCCCGTCGCCCAAGGGGCGGATCAGAAGGCAATCGGCTTGCGACAGGAGGCTCAGCATCGCGGAGTCCTGATTGTCGAAGGGCGTGACGCGGGGCAGGGGATCGCCGGGTGCGAGGGTGGCGCGCATGTAATGGGTGCGCGGGCCGGTCGGGCCGGTATCGGTCGCGAGGATCGCCTGTTGCACGCGGCTTTCGGTCGGCAGACCCGCGAGCTTGCGCAGCATCGGGCGCAGGAACAGCTCGGCGCAGACGGTGGCCGAGACCGGGTTGCCCGGCAGGCCCAGCATCGCGGCCTCGCCGATCTGGCCCGCCATCAAGGGCTTGCCGGGGCGCATCGCGATCTTCCAGAAGCTGCGGTCGAGCCCCAGTTCCGCAGCGACCTCGCCCACCAGATCATGCGCACCGACCGAGGCGCCGCCCGAGGTCACCACCAGATCGGCGCCTTTCGCAAGGTCGAACACGGTACGCAAGCTGTCACGGTCGTCGCGCGCGATCGGCAGCATGCGAGCCTCGGCGCCCATGCGCTCGGCCAGTGCCGCGACGATGAAGCTGTTGGAGCAGATGATCTGGTCCGGTCCCGGCTCTTCGCCCGGCATCACCAACTCGTCGCCGGTGGCGATGATCGCGACGATGGGGCGGCGGCGCACCGTGACGGCGGCCACGTTCATCGCGGCCAGCAGGCCCAGATCGCGCGCGGTCAGCGGGCGGTCGGGGCAGAAGCTCTCGCCTTGCGCGAAGTCCTGGCCCTTGGGTCGGATATTGTTATGGGTTTCAAGCTCTTGCGGCAGGGTGATCGTGTCGCCTTCACGCGTCACGTTCTCCTGCAGAACGACCACGCCATTCGGGCCCGGCACCGGTGCGCCGGTGAAGATGCGCACCGCCTGACCGGGGGTGGGCGTGCCGTCATAAGCGCGACCGGCGGCGGCCTCGCCCTCGACGGTGAGCGTCGCGCCGGGCAGGTGGTCGGCCACGTCGATCCAGTAGCCATCCATCGCCGAGCCCGAGAAGGGCGGCTGGGTCAGTTGCGCCGTGGCGGGCTCGGCCATCACGCGGCCAAGGGCGTGGCGCAGGCTCACGCGTTCGGTGCCCAGCGGCTCGACCAGTGCCAGAACCTTTTCCAGCGCCTCTTCGACGGGCAACAGGCTCATGATGCGCTCCCTTCGGCCTCGTATTTCCCGGATTTCCCGCCGTCTTTCAGCACGACGCGGATACCTTCGATCTGCATGGATTTCTCGACCGCCTTGAGCATGTCATAGACCGTCAGCGCCGCCGCCGAGACCGCCGTCAGCGCCTCCATCTCCACGCCAGTCTGACCCGAGGTCTTCACGGTGGCACGGATGCGCACGCCGGGCAGCGCCTCGTCGGGTTCCAAGTCCAGCGTGACCTTGGTGATCGGTAGGGGATGACAGAGCGGGATCAGATCGGAGGTCTTCTTCGCGGCCATAATGCCCGCGATCCGTGCGATGCCTAGAACGTCGCCCTTCTTCGCGGTGCCCTTCAGGACATAGTCCAGCGTCTCGGGCAGCATCACCACGCGCCCCTCGGCCACGGCGATGCGGTCGGTCACCTCCTTATCGGAGACGTCGACCATATGGGCCTGACCGTCCTTGTCGAAATGCGACAGGCTCATGCGACCTCCAGAAGCGTCCGGGTTGCGCCCGCGACATCGTCCTGCCGCATCAGGCTTTCGCCGATCAGGAAGCGGCGCGCGCCGACTTCGGCCATCGCGGCCATGTCGTCGCGGGTGAAGATGCCGCTCTCGCAGACCAGATCGCGGCCTTCGGCGAGGATGCTCGGCGCAAGTTCGCGGGTCACGTCGAGCGTAACCTCGAAGGTCTTCAGGTTGCGGTTGTTCACGCCCAGAAGCGGCGATTTCAGGTGTTTGAGGGCGCGCTCGGTCTCTTCCATGTCATGCACTTCGACGAGCACATCCATGCCCCAACCGAAGGCTGCGTCTTCCAGCTCGGCGGCCAGATCATCCTCGACCGAGGCCATGATGATCAGGATGCAATCGGCGCCCCAGGCACGGGCTTCCGCGACCTGATAGGTGTCATAGAGGAAATCCTTGCGCAGAGCGGGCAGCGAACAGGCCGCGCGTGCCGCCGACAGGAATTCCGGCGCGCCCTGAAACGAGGGCGTGTCGGTCAGCACCGACAGGCAAGCCGCGCCGCCCTCTTCATAGGCCTTGGCCAGCGCGGGCGGGTCGAAATCGGGGCGGATCAGCCCTTTCGAGGGCGAGGCCTTCTTGATCTCGGCGATCAGCCCGTAGCCCGTTTCCGCCTTCGCGGTCAGGGCGTTGGCAAAACCGCGCGTGGGTGCCTGCGCCTTGGCCTGAGCCTCAACTTCGCTCAGCGGGCGCGCGGCTTTGGCCGCTTTGATCTCTTCCAGCTTATAGGCTTTGATCTTGTCGAGGATCGTGCTCATCCGGCGACCTCCTGCGTGATGCGGGCGAGCGTTTCCAGCGCGGTCTTCGCCTTTCCGCTATCGATGCTCTCGGCGGCCATTTCCGCCCCGGATTTCAGGTCTGCGACCTTGTCTGCCACGACGAGCGCGGCAGCCGCGTTGAAGATCACCGCGTCGCGATAGGCAGAAGCCTCGCCATCCATCAGCGCGCGCAGGGCGGTGGCGTTCTCGGCCGCCGTGCCGCCGACCAGATCCTTGAACTTGTGCACGGGCAGGCCCGCATCCTCGGGGTGGATCTGGATCGACTCGATGCGGCCGTTCTCCAGCGCGGCGACTTCGGTCGTGCCGCAAATGGTGATCTCGTCGGTCCCGTCCGAGCCATGCACCAACCATGCCTTCTCGGAGCCGAGCATCTGCAACGTCTCGGCCATCGGGAAGATCAGGTCGGGCGCGAAAGCCCCGGTCAGCTGCCGCTTTACGCCCGCGGGGTTGGTCAGGGGGCCAAGGATGTTGAAGATGGTCTTGCAGCCCAGTTCCTGACGCACGGGCATGACGTGGCGCATCGCGGGGTGGTGGATCTGCGCCATCATGAAGCCGATCCCGGCCTCGGCCAGACCACGCTCGGTCGCCTCGGGACCGGCCATCACGTCGATGCCCAGCTCGGATTGCACATCCGCCGTGCCCGATTTCGACGAGGCCGCGCGGTTGCCGTGTTTGGCGACCGGCACGCCCGCGCCCGCCACGACGAAGGCCGCAGCCGTCGAGATATTGAGCGTGTGCATCCCGTCGCCACCGGTGCCCACGATATCCATCGCGCCCTCGGGGGCTTTGACCGGCACGCATTTCGCACGCATCGCGGCGGCAGCGGCGGCATATTCCGACACGGATTCCCCGCGCGCCCGCAGCGCCATCAGCAAACCGCCGACCTGTGCGGGCGAGGCCTCGCCCTCGAACAGCAACTGGAATGCCATTTCGGCCTGCGCGCGGCTCAGCGGACCTTCGGACGCCGCAAAGATCAGCGGCTTCATCGCTTCGCTCATCGGTTGGCTCATGCGGGCACCTTCAGGCTGACGCCTGCCTCTGTCAGGAAATTCTTCAGCATCGCGTGGCCATGCTCGGAGGCGATGGATTCCGGGTGGAACTGCACGCCCTCGATGGGCAGCTCGCGATGACGCAGGCCCATGATCGTGCCGTCGTCCAGCTCGGCAGTGATCTCGAGGCAGTCGGGCAGGCTCTCGCGCTCCACGATCAGCGAGTGGTAGCGCGTCGCTTTCAGCGGAGAGGGCAGGCCCTTGAAGCAGCCTTTGCCCTCGTGGCGGATCTCGCCCATCTTGCCATGCACGATCTCGGAGGCGCGCACGACTTTCCCGCCGAAGGCCTGACCGATGGTCTGATGCCCCAGACAGACGCCGAACAGAGGCAGCTTCGCTTCGGCCGCGGCCATCACCAGCGGCAGGCAGATGCCCGCCTGATCGGGATCGCAAGGCCCGGGCGACAGCACGATCGCTTCGGCGCCCATGCCCATCGCCTCCTGCACGTTCAGCGCGTCGTTACGCCAGACCTTCACATCGGCGCCCAGCTCGCCAAAATAGTGCACCAAATTATAGGTGAAGCTGTCATAATTATCGATGAGCAGCAGCATGGCCGGGCCCTTTCGTTTGTTGGCCCCCGGCGTCCCCCATGCACACAAGCGCCGATGCGCTTATCAAGGGGGGTGAACCGGGGAACGGGTCGGGCTATAGATGCTATCAGCGAAGGGTCGGGGTCAAGGGCAGTCCCCGGGAAAAGCCGCGCATCAAGAGCGGTGAAGATGGAGGCAGGCAATGATGCGATCTGTGATGAAGGGCGGACTGGCCGGTCTGCTGGTCGCGGTACTTGGTGCGGGCGTGATGTCGTTGATCTTCCCGGCGCCGAAAGAGCCCGGCGCAGAGATCAAGCTCGCCGGAAGCCCGACGCCCGAAGAACCGGCGAATGTGGACCTGCCTGCGGGCTCCGATTTCTCGCGCCCTGCGACCGATCGCACGCCCTCGATGCCGACGCCGGACGGGGCGCCGATTTCAGCGCCGACCAAGACGCCGCGCGTGTCCGAGCCGCAGCCGAGCCTCGCGCCGCCCAGTGCCGACGAAATCCAAAGCGCCGCGCGCCCGGAAATGGCGACCGACATGGCCGAGCCGCGTCCCGACGCGGATGGGGAGTCCGTCGCGCTCGCCGAGCCGGTCGCGCCGGAGGCCGGGGCCCAGCCCGACAGCGCCCCGCCTGCCTCTTTGCAAGGCGCGCCCGCGCCCGATGCCACGCCCGAGGTTGCCGCTGCGCGCGCGCCCGAAACGCAGCCGCAGCGGACCGCTGAAACTCTGCCAGCAGCCGAGATGCCCGCGCTGCCCGACGTGACCCTGCAGCCGCCGAAAGCGTCCGAGCAAGCGACGCCGCCTGCGGAGGAGGGCGACACGATTGTCGCGGCGAATGAGATGCCCGCACTGCCCGAGGCCGAGATCACGCCCCCCGAGGCGGCGCCCCAAGCGGCCCCGTCGCTCGGTGACATGCCCGCGCCGGATCAGTTGCCGCCCGAGGGCGAGGGGATCGACACTGCGCAGGCGGACAAACCCGAGATATCGAACGACCCGACCGCAAGCCCGCACCTGCCCGCCGGGCGCGCTCTGCCGCAAGGCGGAGATGCGGCCCCGATCAAGCCGCGCATCTTTTCGTTGCAAGACGCCCCGTCGCTGCCGGGCAAAGCGATGGGCGGGTTCAAATCCGCGCCCGGCGTGGTGGTGGATCGCCTGCCGCAAGTGACGCCTTCGACCGCGCCTTCGACGGAGGAGGGCTCCGACGCGCAGTCCGCGCAGGACATGCCCGAGGTCGCTGCGGTCGATGCGGCCGATCTGAACCCGATCCAGAAATTCGCAGCCCCCGCACCGATCAGCGACAAGCCGCAAATCTCGCTTGTGCTGATTGATCCGGGCGTGGCGGCAGGCGGGCTCGACCCGGCGACGATCACCGCGAGCGATCTGCCGATGACCATCGCGATCGATCCGACCCGCGACGGCGCTGCCGACGATGCGAAAGCCTTCCGCGCGGCAGGGTTCGAGGTCGCGATCCTCGCAGCCGGGCTCCCCGCGAACGCCGCGCCCGAGGATGTCGAGGTGGCGCTGGAGGCCTGGCGTCACGTGATCCCCGAGGCGGTCGCCGTCGTGGAGCCGCCGCAGCCGCAATTCCAGAACAACCGCCCGCTTGCGCGCCAGATGATCTCGGCGCTCAGCCGCGGCGGGCTTGGGGTTGTGACGCAGAAGAAGGGCTTCGACAGCGCCAACCAGATCGCGACCTCCGCCGATCTGCCGCGCGCACAGGTCTGGCGCGTGATCGATGACGGGCGCGAGAAGGCCGCGGTGATCTCGCGGATGCTCGCGCGCGCCGATTTCGAGGCGGAGCGCAACGGCTCGGTCGTGGTGATGCTCTCGGCCTGGCCGGAATCGGTTCAGGGGATCGAGGATTGGTATGTCGATGCGCAGAGCAAGGTGACGCTGACCCCGGTTTCTGCGTTGGCGCTGGATAGCGTGGCGGCTGGCACTCCGGACACCGAACCGAAAATGGAAAACGCGGGCCAGTAAGCCCGCGTTCTCAAAGCTTGGGAAAAGGCGACTGCCTCAGCCGTTGCCGCGAGTGGCGACGAACAGCCCCGCATCCTCGGCGGCTTTGCGCAGCGCCTTCGACTTGTTGACCGTCTCCATCCATTCGGCCTCGGGGTCGCTGTCATAGACCACGCCGCCGCCCGCCTGAATGTAGAGCGTCTTGTCCTTCACCACGGCGGTGCGCAGCGCGATGCACATGTCCATCTCGCCATTGGCCGCGAAATAGCCCACGGCGCCGCCATAGATGCCGCGTTTCTCCGGTTCCAGCTCGTCGATGATCTCCATCGCGCGAACCTTGGGCGCGCCGGACACGGTGCCTGCGGGCAGACCGGCCAACAGCGCCGAGAGCGCGTCCTGATCGTCGGCCAGCTCGCCCACGACGTTCGAGACGATATGCATGACGTGGCTGTAACGCTCGATGATGAATTTCTCGGTCGGGTGGACCGAGCCGATCTTGGCGACACGCCCCACATCGTTGCGACCCAGATCGAGCAGCATCAGGTGCTCGGCCAGCTCTTTCTTGTCGGCCAGCAGGTCCTCTTCCAGCGCCTTGTCCTCGGCAGGGGTCGCCCCGCGCGGACGGGTGCCCGCGATCGGGCGGATCGTCACTTCGCCTTCGCGCACGCGCACGAGGATCTCGGGCGAAGCGCCCACGATCTGGAAGCCCCCGAAGTTCAGGAAGAACATGAAGGGGGAGGGGTTGGTGCGTCGCAAGCTGCGGTAAAGCGCGAAGGGCGGCAGCGGGAAATGCGCCGACCAGCGCTGCGCCGGGACCACCTGAAAGATGTCGCCCGCGCGGATGTAATCCTTCGCCTTCTCCACGGCGGACATGTAGCCCTCTTTGGTGAAGTTCGAATGCATCTCGCCGACCTGCAGGCTCTCGCCCAGATCGCGGCTCTCCACCGGCGTGCGGTCGAGATCGCGTAGCGCATCCGAGACACGCTCGGCGGCCTGCGCATAGGCCGCGCGCGCGGACTTGCCCTCGGCTTGGAAGGCGGGCGCACAGATGATCACGTCGCCCTTCACCCCGTCGAGTACGGCCACGACCGACGGGCGCAGCAGCATCGCGTCGGGCACGCCCAGCGGATCGGGGTTCACGTTCGGCAGCTTCTCGACCAGACGGATCGTGTCATAGCCGAGATAACCGAAGAGACCCGCCGCCGCTGCGGGCAGGTCGTCGGGCATCTCGATGCGGCTCTCCGCGATCAGCGCCCGGAGGCTGTCGAACGGGTGGCCCGGAAGGTCTTCCCACGCCTCGTCGAAGCGCGCCGAGCGGTTGATCCGTGCCTGCTCGCCCCGGCATTCCCAGATCACGTCAGGCTTCATGCCGACGATCGAGTAGCGCCCGCGCACCTCGCCGCCGGTCACCGATTCCAGCATGAAGGAATTGGGCTGCGCCTCGGCAAGCTTGAGCATCAGCGAGACGGGCGTGTCCAAATCGGCCGCGAGCCGCGCGTAGACCAGCTGGTTTTCACCCTTGGCCCAGCGTTCCTCGAACGCCTCGAAAGAGGGGGAGAGAGCGACCACGGCGGGCCTCCTTACTGCATCTGCGACTGCACGGCGGTCACGGTCTGGTTGTCGAGATCGAGCCCGGCCTCCGACTCCACGGCGGTCGCGTAGAAATTGAGCAGGTCATTGGCCAGCGAGTTCGACAGCTGGGTGCCGATCTGACCCGAGATCAGCTTGGTGTCGGCATCTTCCATATCCGCCGGAATGACCTTGTCGGTGACGAAGACATAGACCTTGCCGTTCGCGGTGATCTGCGCGGGCTTGCCCGGCTCGGTCTTGAAGACCTTCGAGATCACCGGCGGCGGCAGTTCGTCGGAATAGCCGCCCCGGCCGATGCTCGCGACCTTGGTGGTCAGCACGCCGGTCTCGCCCAGCGATTTGCCGCCCTCGACCGCCGAGACGATCTCCTTGGCGCGGTCCTCTTCGGCCTGCACCACCTGATCGGCGCGCCAGGCCGCTGCGACCTCGTCCTTCACATCGGCGAACGGCTTGGGCTGGGGCGGCACGATCTTGTTTAGGCGCAGCGCGAAGACGCCGCCATCCGAGAGCGTCTGCAGATCGGGATAGGCGTCGGTCGTGGCCTCGTCGGCCGCTTTGCGGAATTCGTCATAGCCCGCGATGCCGTCGGTGCTGTCGGCGGTGTAGGCGATCTGGCCAAGCTCCATATCGGTTTCCTTGGCCATCTCCTCCAGCGTCGCGCCGCCTGCCAGACGGTCCTGCAGATCTTCGCTCATCTTGCCGATCTCGTTGCGCGCCTTCTCGGCTTCGGCATCGCCCGCGAGTTCGTCGCGCGCTTCGGCAAAGGAGGTTTCCTGCGCATCGATGATGCCGTTCACCTTGAACAGGGCCGGGCCCAGATCGGTCTCGACGGGGCCGACCACGCTGTTGTTCTCGGCCGAGAAGACCGGGTCGGCGGCCTTGCCCAGATCGTCGCGGGTCACGTCGCCCAGATCGGCATCGGCCAGCGTCAGGCCGCGATCCTTCGCGAGATCGGCGAAGGTTGCGCCGCCATCCAGCTTGGCTTTCGCGGCCTTGGCCGCGTCCATGTCGGAATAGACGAGACGCTCCACGAGGCGTTTCTCGGGCTGTTTGAACTCGTCGGCGCGGCGCTCGTATTCGGCCTTCAGCGTGGCGTCGTCGATCTTGACCTTGTCGGCCAGCATGTCCGGCGTCAGCCACGCATAGGTGATGTCGCGCGTCTGCGGCGCGGTGAACTGATCGATATGGTCGTTGTAATAGGTCTGAAGCTGATCGTCCGTCGGGTCCGGGATCGCCTTGGTCAGATCGCTCTCGCTCACCTCGGCCCAGGTGAAGCCGCGCTTCTCGCTGACATATTTCGTATAGGCATCGACCACCGACTTGGGCGCATCCACGCCACCTGCGACCGCGCCCTGAATGATCGAGCGCGAGAGATCGTCGCGCAGCTGCGCCTCGAATTGCGGCTCGGTATAGCCCTGCTGGCGCAGCGCGAATTTATAGGTTTCGCGGTCGAACTTGCCCGAGGCGTTCTGGAACGCCTGAACGTCGTAGAGCTGTTTTTGCAACTGCTGGTCGCCCACCGACACGCCAAGACGCCGCGCGCCTTCGCCGATCGCGGCCTGACCGATCAGCTTGCCCAGCACCTGCTGGTCGACGCCGGAGGAGCGCATCTGCGCCATCGTGACCGGCTGGCCAAGCTGCTGGCTGCGTTGCTGCATCTCCTGACGCAGGGCGCGAGCGTAATCGTCGACGGTGATTTTGGTGTTGCCGACCGCGCCGACCGCTTTGGCCGAACCGGAGAAATTGCGTAGCCCGAAACCGCCGAGACCAAGGATCAGCATGGCCAGCAAGATCCAGACGACGACACTCTTGCCGTGGCTGCGCATCTTCATCGGGGTTCCTCCTCGGGCATTGTTTGTTGGGCGCTGTTTAGGGCTTTGATTACTGGCCTGCAAGGCTAGCCGCGCGCGAGGCCCGCCAGCCGGTCGCGAAGGGCCGCGATCCCGTCCGTATCGACATTGGCGAAGGCGATCCGCATCTGCTGCGCGGCCCCGTTTGCGCCTTGCGGCATGAACATCGTACCGGGCAGCATCAGCACCCCGGCTTCGCGCACCAGAGCCTTTGCGAAATCAGGAGAAGGGCGGGGATCGGGATGCGTCACATAGGCGAAATACGCCCCGCAGCCGAGCATCTTCCAGCCCTCCAGATCGGCGAAGGCGGCCTCCATCGCCGCGCGCCGGCGCAGGATTTCCGCGCGTTCGCCCGCGACCCATTGCGACAGGTGGAGCATGCCCCAAAGCGCGGCCATCTGGCCGAGTTGCGAGGGGCAGATCGCCACCGTGTCGAGGAATTTCTCGACCTCGGCGAGGCGCGCCTCGCCCGCGACGATTGCGCCGACGCGATGCCCGGTCAGCCGATAGGCCTTCGAGAACGAGTAGAGATGGATGAAATAACGCGGCCAGTCGGGGTCCGAGAACAGATCATGCGGCGCGCCCGAACGCGAGTCGAAATCGCGATAGGTCTCGTCCACGATCAGCGCAAGCTTGTGCCGCTTGGCCAGATCGGCGAAGGCGCGCAGCAATTCGGCCGGATATTCTGCCCCGCCCGGATTGTTGGGCGAGACCAGCACGATCGCGCGGGTCTTGTCGGTGATCTTCGCGGCGGCCTCCTCCGGGTCGGGTAGAAGCCCCGCGCCGGGGGCCAGCGGCACCGTCTGCACGCCCGCCATGTCGAGCCACATCTTGTGATTGAAATACCACGGCGTCGGCAGGATCACCTCGTCGCCCGGACCTGCGAGCGTGGCCAGCGTCGCGCAAAACGCCTGATTGCAGCCTTGCGTGATCGCGACCTGACGCGCTGCGATCTCGCCGCCATAGGCCAGCGACCATTGATGCGCGAGTTCGGCACGCAGATCGGGCAGGCCCAGAACGGGGCCGTAAAGATGCGCCTGCGGATCGTTCAGCGCGGCCTCGGCGATAGCCTGACGTAGCGCCTCGGGCGGCGGATCGACAGGGGCTGCCTGAGAGACATTGATCAGCGGTCGATCGGCGGTGAACTCGACCCCGTCGAGCCAGCGCCGCGCCTCCATGACCGGGGGCGGGAAGGTGGCGGCGAGCGCGGGGTTGAGCGGATGGGGCATGAAGGTCCTCTTGGCTGATCGGCGCGAGATCAGCAGAGCGCCGCGCGCTTGGCAAGAGGCGGGAGCCTCCGGCGGGGATATTTGGATCGAGAAGAAGGGGTTTGCGCTTCCTCTTGGCGGCAATATCCCGGGGGCAGGCGAAGGGAGGCAGCGCCCCCTTAGCTGCGTTTCTCACGGTGGTTGCGCCACGCGAAGTTGTGCCGCACGTACCATTCGCGCAGGGTCAGTGCGATCACCACGAGATCCAGCACCGTCAGCGCCAGCATGCCTGCGCCATGGTTCAGGCTGTAGAGATACATCTGGTAGGCCACGAAGCCCGTCATCATCACGATCGCCATCGGATAAGCCCAGATCAGCCCGCGGATCAGCAGCAGCACTACGACAAGTTTCAGCAAGCCGTGGCTGGTGAAATAGAAGCCGTAGAAATCCTGCGTCTGGATCGAGAAGTGATGGGCCGCGTTCAGGAATGCGTTGGCGATCCGGTCATTGGGATCCTCGCGCAGCTCGCGCGCGGTCAGCCAATGCGCCGCATCGAACAGCGCATTCTTCGGCAGGCCGAGCAGCGCGAGGCCAGACAGCGTTTCCGCAATCTCGAAGATTGCCTTGATGATCAGGCTGACCTCGAAGAGCCAGTGCAGGAACCGACCCAGAGGGGTTCCGGGGGCGCCGAATTTCACCGATCAGTCCGTGCCGCGATACGGCTGCACATATTGCAGCGCCATGTCCCAGGGGAAGAAGATCCAGGTGTCCTGGCTGACCTCGGTGATGAAGGTGTCGACCAGCGGCGCGCCCATCGGTTTGGCGTAGACGGTGGCGAATTGCGCCTTCGGGAAGAGGTCGCGCACCAGCTTCAGCGTGTTGCCGGTATCGACGAGGTCGTCGACGATCAGCACGCCTTCGCCGCCGTTTTCCATCAGGCTCTCTTGCGTCGGCTTGATGACCTGCGCTTCGCGCTGTTCCTGATGGTTGTAGCTTTTGACCGAGATCGTATCGACCGTGCGGATGTCCAGCTCGCGCGCGACGATCGCCGCCGGAACGAGCCCGCCACGGGTGATGCCCACCACTGCGCGCCAGCTGCCGTCGCCCGGGCCCTTGCCGTCGAGGCGCCATGCCAGCGCGCGCGCATCGCGGTGGATTTGGTCCCAGCTGACATGGAAGCCTTTTTCATGCGGCAGACGGTCGGACATCGGGGGTCTCCTCAGCTCAGAGCGAGTTTCAGACCGAGCAGCGCCAGCAGGCCGCCAAAGCAGCGCTCGATCACGGTTTTCAGGTTCAGATAGGCCGCGCGCGTCTTCTCGAGCGAGAAGATCCGCGCGACGATGACGTTCCATCCCGCATCGTTGAACATCACGATGCCGAGGATCGCGACATAGGCCCAGGCGGGCGCCGACGGCGGGATGAAGGTCAGGAAGACAGTGCCGAAGAACACGGCGGGTTTGGGGTTGGCGAGCTGGGTCGAGATGCCGAGCCAGATCAGCCGCGGCGCCGAGCGGGTGCGCGGCAGGTCGGGGATCGCTTCATCCATCGGATCGCCCGCATGGCGCCACATCTTATAGGCGAGCCAGAGCAGATAGGCCGCGCCCGCGATCTTGAGCGTGGTCAGCAGGGCAGGGGCGACCTTGAAGACGAGGGCGAGGCCGAACAGCGCCGCCGCCGCCCAGATCACCGCGCCCAGGCCGATGCCGAGCGCGAGCCAGATGCCGCGCCCGAAACCTTCGCGCAGACCCGTGCGCGCAGCCAGAAGCACCGCTGGCCCCGGCGACATCGCCGCGGCCAGATGCACGAAATAGATCGCGGTGAGGGCCGCGAGGGTCATCTCATTCCTTCCGCTTGGTGACCACGTCGATATCGGGCGCGTCGACCGCTTTCATGCCCACCACGTGATAGCCAGCGTCGACATGCAGCGTCTCGCCGGTGGTGCCGGAACCGAGATCGGAGAGCAGGTAGAGTGCGGCCTTGCCGACCTCTTCCTGAGTCACGTTGCGGCGCAGCGGCGAGTTCAGCTCGTTCCACTTCATGATGTAGCGGAAATCACCGATCCCGCTCGCGGCGAGCGTCTTGATCGGGCCGGCGGAGATCGCGTTGCAGCGGATGCCGTCCTTGCCCAGATCCTCGGCGATATACATCACGCTGGCTTCCAGCGCCGCTTTCGCCACGCCCATCACGTTGTAATGCGGCATGACCTGCTCGGCACCGTAATAGGTGAGCGTGAGCAGCGAACCGCCCTCGTTCATCATCGCGGCGGCTTCTTTGCACACGGCGGTGAAGGAATAGACCGAGATGTCCATCGTGGTTTTGAAATTGTCGCGCGAAGTGTCGACGTAGCGTCCGCGCAGCTCCGACTTGTCGGAGAAGCCGATCGCGTGGACGACGAAATCGATACTGTCCCAATGGGTGCGCAGCGTCTCGAAGAGCGTCTGGATCGAGTCGCCGCTGGCGACGTCGCATTCCACGAGGATATCGGAGCCGAGCTGTTCGGCCAGCGGGCCCACACGCTTCTTCAGCGCCTCGCCCTGGAACGAGAAGGCCAGCTCCGCACCGGCATCCGCGAGGGCTTTGGCGATGCCCCAGGCGATGGATTTGTCATTCGCAAGGCCCATAATCAGCCCGCGTTTGCCTGCCATCAGGTTGTTTGACATGTCAGGTTTTCCCCCGCTTCGCTCTGGTAAGTCCGAATGCTTTAGGCGAAAGGTGGAGACGCATCAAGGCTACTGACCTCCGGTCAAGCATGATCGTGTGGATCGTGTTGCAGATCGGGGCGTTGCGCCTGATGTGCGAAGCGGCGGCGAGACTGGAGGCGAGTATGAGTGACAGAACCGGAATTTTCGCAGGCGACGATCCTTTTGCCATCGCGCAGACATGGCTGGATGAGGCCGCGGACACCGAGATCAACGATCCCAATGCGATTGCCCTGGCGACGGTCGATCCGGACGGGTTGCCCAATGCGCGCATGGTTCTTCTCAAGGAAATCGAGGGGCGCGACATGCCCTCCGGCGGGGCTTTCGTCTTCTACACCAACTACGGATCGGTGAAGGCGCAGGAGATCGAAAGCGCCGGAAAGGCCGCCTTCGTGATGCATTGGAAATCGCTGCGCCGGCAGATTCGGGTTCGCGGTATGGTTGAGCGCGAGGAGGGGCCGCAGGCTGATGCCTACTACAAGTCGCGCTCGCTGAAATCGCGTCTCGGCGCCTGGGCCTCACGGCAAAGTGAGCCACTGAGTTCGCGCAGCGCCTTGATGGCGGAGGTCGCGAAGGTGACCGCGAGCCACGGCGCGAATCCCGATCGGCCGCCGTTTTGGGGAGGGTTCAGAATCAAGCCGTTGGAGTTGGAATTCTGGGCAGACGGTTCTTTTCGCCTTCATGATCGCTTCCGCTGGAGCCGGCAAACCCTTGCCGATCAGTGGGTTGTGACCCGCCTGAACCCCTGAAACTCGCGCTTCGTGAATTGCATAGGGTCTTGAAACTTTGGGCAATCTCTTGAAGTGTCCCCTAAACACCGCATTTCCAGAAGGACGTGCGGAGGAAATGCGAACAGGAAAGCCCGCGAATGCAAACGGGATGGAATATGCTGGGGGAGTCCGAGGCAGAGCTTCGTGAGGTGACCGGCACCGTCAAATGGTTCGACCCTGTCAAAGGGTTCGGCTTCATCGTCGATGGCGAAGGAGGGCCTGACATCCTTCTTCATGCGAATGTTCTGCGCAATTTCGGTCAGGGCTCGATTGCCGATCACGCGCGGATTCGGGTCCAGATGCAGCTGACCCCGCGCGGCGCGCAGGCGGTCGAGGTTTTGGAGATTCTTCCTCCGGAAGGCGAGCCCGTCGCGCCGATCGAGGATTTGGGCGACAACACGTTCGACGATATCGCGGCGCTGCCGCTTGAGCCTGCACGGGTGAAGTGGTTCGAAAAATCCAAGGGCTTCGGCTTTGCCAATGTCTTCGAGAATGACGAGGACATTTTCATCCATATGGAAGTTCTGCGCCGGTCGGGTTTTGCCGATCTTACCCCCGGCGAAGCGGTGTGCCTGCGCGTGATCGAAGGCAAGCGCGGTCGGATGGCGGCACAGGTTCTCGCATGGGATGCAGGCTTGAAATCCGGGCGCTGAGCGCCGCGCTTTTCCTTGCCGTAACGCCGGGTCTCGCCGCGGCGGAGGGGGCGCAGTGCCGCGATGACCTCGCTATTCTGCGCACCGGGAACCAGCCGGTCAGCTTCACCGTCGAGATTGCCGATAGCAGCGCCGAGCGCGCGCAGGGCCTGATGGGGCGGCGCGAGATGGACGAAGGGGCAGGGATGCTCTTCATCTACGAGCATGCGCGGGAGGTCGCCTTCTGGATGCATGACACGCCGCTGTCGCTCGACATGGTGTTCATCGACCCGACAGGCGAAGTGGTGAAGGTCGCAGCGAATACCGCGCCCAATGACGACACCCCGATTCCCTCCGGCGCACCGGTGCGCTACGTGCTCGAGATCAATGCCGGGATGGCGGCGCGCCACGGCATCGAACCGGGGGCGCAGCTGGCGCATCCCAGCGTTGACCCTGCGCTGGCCGCATTTCCCTGCGAATGACCCTTTCCTTGGGACGAGCCTCTTTGTAAGGAGAGGGCGTCGGGGCGTAGCGCAGCCTGGTAGCGCGTCTGTTTTGGGTACAGAAGGTCGTGAGTTCGAATCTCGCCGCCCCGACCATCCCCTCGAAATCGCCGGAATCGGGCCCGCTATATCTAGTGGTAGGCTCTTGATTGTGACACTAGCGACACGCTCTTCGGCTTTGCCCAATTTTTGCGCAACCTCGGCGAGGCTATCCACAAGATATTGCGTTCTGTGGATTGAAATTGCCAGATGAGCGGCTAAAGCCCCCGAATCTTCAATGAAATTTGGCCCTTATTGGTGCCGCAATGCAGCGCCCATGCGTTAACCAAATGTGGAGGAATCGTGCAGCGCGCTTCCCTTGGGGTCGGTCAACTGAAAAATGGACTGACTCAAGGTGAAAGTTTCGTTGACGGCTCGGTGCGCCTACGGCAGGTTGTGTGGTGTCGGAGGCTAACCCACCAGATGTAGTGGAGCCTGGGGCCAAGGGACAGATTTCGGACATTGCACCCCCGAATCCGGGGCGCGCAGCCCTCGCGGTGTCGACTGCGAGGCCCGGGCTTCTTTGTCTTCTGCGGCTCCCGCCGGCACCGGATTGGACTGACTGCAAACGGGGACAGGGCAATGAAGATCGAACGGAAGTTCACCACCGACGAAACCGGCGCTTACGGCGCGCTGGAATTCACGACGACCACGTCTGAGATTCGCAACCCCGACGGGAAAGTGGTGTTCCGAAACGAGTCGGTCGAGGTGCCCGGCCGCTGGAGCCAGGTGGCGTCTGACGTTCTCGCGCAGAAATACTTCCGCAAGGCCGGCGTTCCGGCGGCGCTGAAAAAGGTCAAAGAGAAGGGCGTGCCGGAATTCCTGTGGCGCTCGGTCCCCGATGAAGAGGCGCTTGCTCAGCTCCCCGAAGAGGCGCGCTTCACCGGTGAAAACTCGGCCAAGCAAGTGTTCGACCGTCTCGCCGGTGCCTGGTGCTATTGGGGCTGGAAGGGCGGCTACTTCTCCACGGAAGCAGATGCGCAAGCTTACTATGACGAGATGCGCTTCATGCTGGCCGAACAGATGGCCGCGCCGAACTCGCCGCAATGGTTCAACACCGGCCTACATTGGGCGTACGGCATCGACGGCCCCGGTCAGGGTCACTTCTATGTCGATCACAAGTCGGGCAAGCTGACCTCCTCGACCTCGGCCTACGAGCATCCGCAGCCCCATGCCTGCTTCATCCAGTCGGTCTCGGACGATCTGGTGAAAGAGGGCGGGATCATGGACCTCTGGGTCCGTGAGGCGCGCCTGTTCAAATACGGCTCGGGCACCGGCACCAACTTCTCTTCGCTGCGCGCCGAAGGCGAGAGCCTGTCGGGCGGTGGCAAATCCTCGGGCCTGATGGGCTTCCTCAAGATCGGCGACCGCGCAGCGGGTGCGATCAAGTCGGGCGGCACCACGCGCCGCGCGGCGAAAATGGTGATCTGCGACATGGATCACCCCGATATCGAGGAATTCGTCAACTGGAAGGTCATCGAAGAGCAGAAAGTGGCTTCGCTGGTCGCGGGCTCCAAGCTGCATGAGCGTGAGCTGAACGGCATCTTCACCGCCATTCGCGAATTCGACGGCTCGGCGGAGACCTCGGTCGATCCGAGCCAGAACGAAGCGCTGAAAGACGCGATCAAATCCGCCAAGCGCGTGATGATCCCGGAGACCTATATCAACCGCGTGCTGCAATATGCGCGGCAGGGTTATGCCAGCATCGAATTCCCGACCTACGACACCGATTGGGACTCGGAAGCCTATGTCTCGGTTTCGGGCCAGAACTCGAACAACTCGGTGCGCGTCACCAACGCCTTCCTGAAAGCGGTGAAGGACGATGCCGATTGGGAACTGATCCGCCGCACAGACGGCAAGGTCGCGAAGACCGTGAAGGCGCGCGATCTGTGGGAGCAGGTTGGCCACGCCGCCTGGGCCTGCGCCGATCCGGGCATCCAGTTCCACGACACGGTCAACGAATGGCACACCTGCCCCGAAGACGGTGCAATCCGCGGCTCGAACCCGTGCTCGGAATACATGTTCCTCGACGACACGGCGTGTAACCTCGCCTCGATGAACCTGCTGACCTTCTACAAGGACGGCAAGTTCGACGCGGAAAGCTACATGCACGCCACCCGCCTGTGGACCGTGACGCTGGAAATCTCGGTGCTGATGGCGCAGTTCCCCTCGAAGGAAATCGCGCAGCGCAGCTACGACTTCCGCACGCTGGGCCTCGGCTACGCGAATATCGGCGGCCTGCTGATGAACATGGGTCTGGGCTATGACAGCAAAGAGGGCCGGGCGCTCTGTGGCGCGCTGACCGCCGTGATGACCGGTGTCTCCTACGCCACCTCGGCTGAGATGGCGGGCGAGCTGGGCGCGTTCCCGGGCTACGAGAAGAACGCCAAGCATATGCTCCGCGTCATTCGCAACCACCGCAACGCGGCCTACGGCAAGACCGAGGGTTACGAGGCGCTCGAGACCAAGCCGGTCGCGCTCGATCACAAGGGCTGCCCCGATCAGGATCTGGTCGCACTCGCCACCCAAGCCTGGGACG
Source organism: Thioclava sp. DLFJ5-1 (assembly GCF_002020115.1). Lineage (NCBI taxonomy): Bacteria > Pseudomonadati > Pseudomonadota > Alphaproteobacteria > Rhodobacterales > Paracoccaceae > Thioclava > Thioclava sp. DLFJ5-1. Next base: position 92,452 of record NZ_MPZU01000008.1, read on the forward strand.
AGGCGCTGGCGCTGGGCGAGAAGCACGGCTACCGCAACGCGCAGGTGTCGGTGATCGCGCCGACCGGGACGATCGGTCTCGTGATGGATTGCGACACCACCGGGATCGAGCCGGACTTCGCGCTGGTGAAGTTCAAGAAGCTCGCAGGCGGCGGCTACTTCAAGATCATCAACCGCTCGGTGCCGGGTGCGCTCGAGACGCTGGGCTACGGGTCGGCGCAGATCGAAGAGATCATCGCCTATGCCGTGGGTCACGCCAGCCTCGGCAACTGCCCCGACATCAACACCACCGCGCTGATCGGCCACGGCTTCGGCCCGCGCGAGATCGAGAAGGTCGAGGCCGCGCTGCCGACCGCCTTCGATATCCGCTTCGTCTTCAACCAGTGGACGCTGGGCGAGGAGTTCTGCACCCAGACGCTGGGCATCCCGGCCGAGAAGCTGAACGATCCGACCTTCGACATGCTGCGTCACCTCGGCTTCACCAAGAAGCAGATCGACGCCGCAAACGACCATGTCTGCGGGACGATGACGCTGGAAGGGGCGCCGCACCTGAAGGACGAGCACCTGAGCGTGTTCGACTGCGCCAACCCCTGCGGCAAGAAGGGTAAGCGTTACCTCAGCGTCGACAGCCACATCTACATGATGGCCGCCGCGCAGAGCTTCATCTCGGGGGCGATCTCGAAGACGATCAACATGGCGAACCACGCCTCGATCGAAGACGTGAAAGCGGCCTATGAACTCAGCTGGTCGCTCGGCATCAAGGCGAACGCTCTCTATCGTGACGGCTCCAAGCTGTCGCAGCCGTTGGCCGCCGCGCTGGTCGAGGATGACGAGGAGGCCGAGGAAATCCTCGCCACCGGCTCGACCCAGGAGAAAGCTGCCGTGCTCGCCGAGAAGATCGTCGAGAAGGTGCTGGTCAAGGAGATCGTGCGCAGCCACCGCGAGAAGCTTCCCGAGCGCCGCAAGGGCTACACCCAGAAGGCGGTCGTGGGCGGCCACAAGGTCTATCTGCGCACCGGCGAATACCACGACGGGACGCTGGGCGAGATCTTCATCGACATGCACAAGGAAGGCGCTGGCTTCCGGGCGATGATGAACAACTTCGCGATCGCCGTGTCGGTCGGCCTGCAATACGGCGTGCCGCTGGAGGAGTTCGTGGACGCCTTCACCTTCACCAAGTTCGAACCCGCCGGCATGGTTCAGGGCAACGACTCGATCAAGAACGCGACCTCGATCCTCGATTACGTGTTCCGCGAACTGGCCGTGTCCTATCTCGACCGCACCGACCTTGCACATATCAAGCCGCAGGGCACCAGCTTCGACGATCTGGGCGGCGGTGAGAACGAGGGCAAGCGCGCCGATGGCAATGTCGAGCCGATGTCCGAGAACGCGTCGAAATCGCTCGAAGTGCTGCGCCAGATTTCCTCGACCGGCTACCTGCGCAAGCGCCTGCCGCAAGAGCTGATGGTGCTGCAGGGCGGTGTGGATGTCGTGACCTCGCAGATGCCCGCACAAAGCGCGCAGGCCCGTGCGTCCAGCTCCACCGCGGTCTCCTCTGGCGGTGTCCAGATGGATGCGCGCGCCAAGGCCAAGATGCAGGGCTACGAGGGCGAGGCCTGCGGCGATTGCGGCAACTACACGCTGGTGCGCAACGGCACCTGCATGAAGTGCAACACCTGCGGGGCGACCAGCGGTTGCTCTTGAGGGACAGGGGCTCCGGTCTGGCGGCTGGGGCCCCGACGACGACGCCACGCGATCCGCGTGTCGGGGACTGGGACGTGACGACTAAGGCCCATTCGCATGACGGGCCCGAGGGACAGAACGACCGCCAAAGGCGGCAAAAGGAGCGGAAATTGGATCTGATCGTCGGCAATAAGAAGGTGACCCCGAAAGCCACGCGCCGGATTCCCGGTGGCATCGAGGCCGAGCTGGTGGGCGAGGAACTGACCTCGCTGATCGATGCGACCTTCACCGGCATCGAGATCGCCTGCCTCGGTGGCGACCTCGATCACCACGCGCTCGACGTGACCGATATCCGCATGGGCGGCGGTGCGACCACCGTCACCCTGATGACCGCGCGCGAGATGGCGCTGCACTGAGATTGAGGGTCGAGGAGGAAAGCGCCAACTTTCCCCCTCGGGCCATTCCGCAAGAGCTTAGCACGCTGCGGAAGGACCAAAACTCGGCCCGACAGGGTCGATAACGATGAAAGACCACGAACCGGGTGAAGGGATCAATAGCGTGCTTCCAAAAGTCCACATGTTTTCACGTCGCTGTGGATAGGTGTGGATAAGCTGCCAAGGAGATTAAGATGGCACGTAAGAAGATTACCGTAACCCGAGAGACAAGCACCGGATTGAACACGCGTTTTAACGTTCCGGGGCAAGGGGAAATAACTCGCGGGCGGCTTGCAGAACAAGTCGAACGTGGAGAGCACGAAGGATACCACGTCCGCAGAGTGAACGGACGGCGGATCGTCGCTTCGAACCCTGACGACAGCTCGAGAAATAATCTCGGGTGATACGAGATCCGGGGCGGGTGCGCTCGCCCCAGACGCCGAGAAGGACCAGGCGAGACTAAAAACAGCTCGGGCGGTAAACTAATGAGCCTGATCGGCGAAACTGGCCCTCTCCAACCCCCCGGAGAGGGCCGCATTATTTCCAGAGGCTAGGGCCGGGACGGGCTCTGGTCATTTTTGCCCCCGCGCGTCACGATAGGCGCAGGGCCCCGAGGGGGCCGAGGATTGAAACCCGCAACCGGAAGGACCGCAGATGACCGCATCCGGACCGACAGTCTCCTTCACCCAGATGAAAGACGGCACCCGCGAGGACTACGAACTGCTCGAAGAGCTGGAGAAACCCTTCCTTGCAGGCACGGCGGACCGGCTGTTGCGCGAATTGGCCGCGCAGGCGGAGGAGACGCTGTCGGGCTACCAGATCACGCGGCTCGAACATGGGCTTCAGGCGGCGACGCGGGCCCGGCGCGACGGGGCGGATCTCGACTGGGTCGTGGCGGCGCTGCTGCACGATATCGGCGACCGGCTCGCCCCGCAGAACCACGACCGGATGGCCGCCGAAATCCTGCGCCCCTATGTCCGCGAGGAGGTCTCGTGGGTGGTGGAGCATCACGGCATCTTCCAGATCGCCTATTACGGCCATCACTACGGTTGGGACCCGGAAGAGCGCCAGAAGTTCAAGGATCATCCCTGTTACACCAGCTGCGAGCAATTCTGCGAACGCTGGGATCAGTCGAGCTTCGATCCGGACTATCCGATGGACCCGCTGGAGAGCTTCGTCGAGGATGTCCGCGAGGTGTTTGCCCGCAAGGCCTATGCGCCCGAGGTTCTGCGCGCGGGCGAGGTTCACGGCCTGCCCGATCCCGCCTGAGCGGGCGGGAGCCACACCGGTCCGTTCTCGCTTTTTGTCGCAGGTGGAGAGATTTTTCTGGCGATAACAGGCGCGTGAGACTAAGGGCATGACCCATGAGCGATACCTTGCCTCCGTGCCCCGAATGCAACTCGTCCTTCACCTACGAGATGGACGCCCTCCTGATCTGTCCCGAATGCGGCCATGAATGGTCGGCCTCGGGGGACGCGGATGCGCCCGCCGAGGTGCGTGACGCGGTCGGCAATGTGCTGAACGATGGCGACACGGTGACCGTGATCAAGGACCTCAAGGTGAAGGGCTCTTCCTCGGTCGTGAAGGTCGGCACCAAGGTGCGCGGCATTCGCCTCGTGGACGGCGATCACGACATCGACTGCAAGGTGCCCGGCATCGGTCAGATGGGGCTGAAGTCGCAATTCGTGAAAAAGGTTTCCGAGTAAGCCTGCTCACGGTCGGGTGGCGACCCAGCTGGCGCCCGCTCACTCGATCCCGACGATCATCGTGAAGGGGGCCGGGGCGTCACCGATATTGTAGACCGTGATCCGGTTCTCGCCGTTGAGCCAGAGCTGCCCGCGATAGTCGCGCCTGCCGCCGCGGCTCTCGTAAAGAAGCTCGCCGTCGGGGGTGAAGATGTTGAAATGTACCGCAGGCGAGTCGGTCTGGAGCTGTGCCGTCAGGAACTGCTTTTCCCGAGCACCGAGCCGGTAGATCACCGCGGCTCCGGGGGCGAGGGTCGATCTCAGCACCGCGCCGCTTGTGCCGGGGGCGAACTGGACCTGCTGATCGCGGGTCTCGGGTTCGGCCACACGTGGCGGCGGGGAGGAGCCTTCACGAAGGTAGCGCCCGGCAACCCAGCCGGTCAGAGACCCTTCGGTCGCCGCGACCTGACACCAACGCTGTCCCTCGGCCATCCGACAACCCATGTTGCGCAGGATCGCCCCCTCGGGGAACCGCCCGAGGATCGCCGCCCCGGTCGAGGGCCCCGCGCGCAGGTTCAGCGGATCGTTGATGTCGCCGGTCTGGACCTCCCAGAAATCGGGCCCGCCCTGCAGCCCGTCGGCATAATCGCCCTGCACGATCGCGCCGGTCTTCCCGGTGATCCCGATCCGGATGTCGAAATTCGCAACCTCGTCGCGCCGGGCCGCCGAGCGCATCATGTAGACCGAGATCTTGTAGGTTCCCGAACTGGGCAGCGTGCCTTTGTAGTGGTTCAGCTCGGGCGTTAACTGGCTGGTCATGATCGCCTGATCGCCCGGGCCGCTCCCGGGACCGTAGAGGTTGAAATACGTGGCGGTGTGTTTCGTGGACAGCTTGATATCTATCGTCTGACCGGCCTCGGCGCCGATCGTGTAGATCACGCTGTCATAGCCCTTGATGCGATCGCTCAGAACCGCGTTATCCGCTCCGGCTGAGAAATAGACCGGAACCTCGCGCATCTCCTCGGCAAGGACAGGTGTGGTGAATGACAAAGCCGCGACGAAGACATAACCCAGAAACCGGTTCATACCGATCCTCCCTCTTTGGTTTATGGCGCGCGTCATCGGGGAGTGTAGCACGAAAATCGTACAGAGGCGCGGGGTCAGGCAGTGCCGATCTGCGGGCGTCCGAAATAGGCTCGCAGATGGGGCAGGGCGGCAAGTTGCACCGCCATCAGGATCAGCGCGATCGGCCAGATCACCAGCGCGCCGGGCGCGGCGAGTGTGATCAGCGGGATCGCGACCAGCACGAGTGCTGTCGTCAGCGCGGCGCGGCCAACCTGAGGCAGCGCCATGACCCGCGACAGCTGCCAGAGCGCCACGCCAAGACCGATCGCCTCGCCCGCGACCCCGAGCCAGATCACCGGCACGACCGAGCCAGTCTGGGCAAGCGCCCAATAGCTCAGCGGCAGCATCGCGATCCGGGGCAGGTTCCCCCAAAAACCGTTATCGGTCTGCCCCGCCGAGAGCGCGACCGTGCTCGGCCCGTTCTTGATCGCGCGGAGCGCATTCATCAGCGCGAAGGGGATCAGGAGCGGCAGGAGGCTTGCATATTTCGCCCCCAAAAGGGCCGTGACGACGAGCGGTCCGATCAGGACCGTGCCCAGCAGGAGGGTCGATCCGGTGAGGAACATCCCCTCGAAGGTCGCCCCGGCAAGCTGGCGATGCGCGACGGCGTCCGCACGGCCATGCGCGGCCGAGAGTTTCGGCAGAAAGAGGTTCTGCACCGATTTCGCGCCGATCAGCGTGGGCGTCAGCGTCAGCGTCATGCCCATCGCGAAGATCGCCAGCGCCTCCATCCCCGCCAGTCGCCCGACGATGATCTTGTCGCCCTGAAAGACCAGATACATCAGGGCAGCATTGGCCAGAAGCGGTGCGCCGAAACGCAGGTTCGCGAGCATCTCGGCACGGTCGAGGCGCGGGCGGTAGCGGCGCTCGGCCATCAGGTGCGAGACCACAACGCCGAGGGCCGCGTGCAGCAGGATCGCCCAAAGCGCTACCTGCCAGTCGTCGAAGAGGCGCGAGAGCGGCCAGATCGCGATCAGCGCGGCCAGTGCGGGCAGGGCGCCTGTCAGTAGCATCGGGCGGTAGTGGCCCCTGCGCTGGGCGCGGTGGATGTCGAAATGCTGCGCCGCCGTCAGGAGCGGCACCAGCGCGAGCCAGCGATATGCAGGTGCAGCCTCTGGGATGTCGAGGAAGCCTGCGATCGGCCCGGCCAGAACGAAGAGCGCCGCCGCCGCGATCACGCCGCGCAGCAGTTGGAAACCTTGAAGTGCCGCCTGAAACGCCGGGTCGTCGCCGCGCTTCGACTGCACGATCTGCTGCTGCAGCCCCAGCGTCGAGCCCATCTCGATCACTGCCATCACCATCGCGAAGGTCGCGGCCACGCCGTAATCGGCGACCGGGATCAGCCGCGCGATCGCGAGGTTGCGCGCGAGCATCAGCGCCGAGGTGGCGGCGTTCCCGCTGAGGATGAGGATCGCGGTGCGAAGCATGTACTGTCCGATATGGCGCGGGGTTTGGCCGCCCGCGCATGTTTTGCGCCCATAATCCCGCCCGAGGGGCCGTCGGGTCAAGCGCGCTGTGGCGGCTGTGGCTTGACGGCCACGTCACGCGCGGCGACCGACCCAGCCAAGCCTTGCCAGATTCGCGGCTTTGCTGTTCAACTCCTTGAAAAACCAGATCGGCCGAGCATGCCCCATCACAGCCCCATTTCGACGCCTTCGAGCGACGCGCTCGCCCATGTCGCGGCGGGCGATCTCTGCGCGGGCTGCGGGCTATGCGCTGGGGTCGCGCCGGATGAGATCGCGATGGCGCCCGATGCGCGCGGCTTCCTGCGCCCGGTGCAAAGCGCCGAGATCAGCGCGCGGGCAGAGACCGCGATTGCCGCGTGCTGCCCGGGCCTGGGCCAGAGCGCGCAGCGCGTCGCGCCCGGAGAGGAGCCGCTCTGGGGGCGGTTCATGGAGATGAAAGCGGGCCATGCCACCGACGCGGACCTGCGCCATGCGGGGGCTTCGGGCGGGGCGCTTTCGGCGCTGGCGCTGCATCTGCTGCAATCGGGGCGCGTCGACGCCATCGCGCAGATAGAGCCCGATCCCGACAACCCGATCGGCAACCGGATGCGGCTGAGCACCACGCGCGACGAGGTTCTGGGGGCGGCGGGCTCGCGCTATGCGCCTTCGGCGCCGCTGGCCGATCTGTCGTCGCTGATAGCGGATGGGCGGCGCTTCGCGGTGATCGGAAAGCCTTGCGATGCGGTGGCTTTGCGGGCGCTGGTCGCGCGCGATCCGAAACTCGCGCGGAGTTTCCCGGTGATCCTGTCCTTCTTCTGCGCGGGCGTTCCCAGCGCGGAGGGCGCGCGGGAATTGCTGGCGGAAATGGGCGCGCCCGAGGATCAGCTGGCGGGCTTGCGCTATCGCGGCAATGGCTGGCCGGGCAAGACGATGGCCGCGCTGCACGATGGCTCCACCCGCGAGACGAGCTATCACGGGGCCTGGGGCGGGGTGCTCTCGCGCCACATCCAGCACCGCTGCAAGATTTGCGCCGATGGTACCGGCGTGGCCGCCGATCTGGTCTGCGCCGATGCGTGGGAGGCCGACGATGCGGGCTATCCGCTGTTCGAGGAGGCGCCGGGGCGCAGCCTGATCGTGGCACGCACGCGGCTCGGCGTGGAAATTCTGAGAGAGGCCGAGGCGGCCGCGGCGGTCGAGACCGTGCCGTTCGATGTGGCGGAACTGGCCGCGATCCAGCCCGGCCAGCGCGAACGTCGCCGCGCCCTTTTCGCGCGTCTCGCCGCGCTCAAACTGATGGCCCGCCCGATCCCGCGCTACGAGGGGATGAACCTGCGCGCCTGCGCGCTGCAGAATCCGGTCACGCGGAACCTGCGCAATTTCGCAGGCACGGTCCGACGTGTGTTGCGGGGCCGAAAATGAGCCGCACTCTGCGCGTCTGCCTGATCTTCCACTCGACGCGCTCGGACAATCTTGGCGTCGGCGCGCTGACCGTGTCGGAGATCGCCCTGCTGCGCGATCTTGCCGCCAAAGCGGGGCGCCAGATCGCGATCACCGTGCTCGACTGGAAGGATCGGCGCGCGCCTTATGTGGCAGGCGACGATTTGAGACTGATCGAAGTGGATGGCGCGTTCCTGAAATCCCCCAAGGGTTTGTGGGCCGAAGTTAAGGCGGCCGATCTGGTGATCGACATTGGCGGCGGCGACAGTTTCGCGGACATCTATGGGGCCTCGCGACTGGTGAAGATGTTCTGGATGAAGTTCGCCACCCATCTCGCGGGCACGTCTTTGGTGGTCGCGCCGCAGACCGTGGGGCCCTTCACCAAGGGCTGGTCGAAGCGGCTGGCGCGGACGAGCCTCAACCGTTCGGGCTTGGTGGCGGTGCGCGACGAACGCTCGCGCGCGGCGCTGGACGATCTGGGCTATCGCGGCGCGCCGGTTCTGGCCTCCGATCTGGCGCTGCGGCTGCCCTATGACCCGCCCGCGCCGCGCGACGATGGACCGGTGCGCGTCGGCGTCAACGTCTCGGGGCTGTTGATGGCGGGGGGCTATCACGGGGGCAATGATTTCGGGATGGCGCTGGATTATCCCGCGCTGATCGCGCGCGCGATCGACTGGTTCAAGGGGCAGGGGGCGGAGGTTCATCTGGTCCCGCATGTGATCGTGCCCGAAGGCCCGATGGTGATCGAGGATGATTTCCGGGCCTGCGAAAAGCTGGCCACCGCGCATGACGTGATCTGCGCGCCTGCCTTCGCGAGCCCGTCCGAGGCAAAGAGCTATATCGCGGGGCTCGATTTCTTCACCGGGGCGCGGATGCATGCCTGTATAGCGGCGTTCTCGTCCGGTGTCGCTGTGGTGCCGCTCGCCTATAGCCGCAAGTTCGAAGGGGTCTTCGGGGCGCTGGGATATGACCATACGGTCGATGCGACCAAGGCGGATGCGGATGCGGTGATGGTGGCGTTGGAGCAGGGTTTCGCCAATCGCGACAGGCTCGCGGCAGAGGCGAAGGCGGCGCTGGCGCGGGGGATCGACCGGCTCGCCGCCTATGACGCGGCGTTGTTAAACTTGATGAAGGCGCTGTGATGGCCGAGGCCGCGATCATCATCCCGCATTACAACGACGTCACGCGGCTCATGCGCTGCCTCGAGACGCTTGCGCCGCAGCTGGATGCGCGTTGCGAGCTGCTGGTGGTCGACAATGGCTCGACCGATGATCTGGCCCCCGTCCGCGCGGCCTATCCCGACCTTCGGATCGTGACCGAGGCCAAGAAGGGCGCGGCAGAGGCCCGCAATCGCGGCGTGGCGGAGACGACGGCGGCACGGCTGTTCTTCATCGACAGCGACTGCGTGGCCGACCCGGACTGGATCGCGACCGCTTTCGCTGTGGCCGGGCAGGGCGATCTGGTTGGCGGGCATGTCTTCGTGTTCGACGAGACCCCGCCGCCGCGTTCCGGCGCGGAGGCGTTCGAGACCGTCTTCGCATTCGATTTCCGCCGCTATATCGAGGAAAAAGGGTTCTCCGGCACCGGGAACCTGCTGACCCGGCGCGATGTCTACGAGGCGACGGGACCGTTCATCGCCGGGCTGTCGGAGGATCTCGACTGGTGCCGTCGGGCGACCGCGAAGGGCTATTCGCTGATCTATGCCGACGTGCTGCGCGTGGGCCATCCGTCGCGGCAGGACTGGGTGGCGCTCTCGCGCAAATGGCGGCGCCTGACCGAAGAAGGCTTCGGCGTGAACGGCTCGAACCTGCCCGCGCGGCTGCGCTGGGGGGCGAAGGCGCTCTTGATGCCCGTCTCGATCCTCGCCCATCTGCCGAAGGTGCTGCGCCATCCCGACCTGCGCGACGCGACCGAGCGGTGGCGCGCCGTGGCGACGCTTGCGAGGCTGCGGCTCGCGCGGATGGGCTGGATGCTGCGGCAGGCGATTTTCGGGCGGCTTTAGCGGCGCGAAGGCCACAATGGCGATGTGCAAAGTTTAATCTGGGTTAAAGCGCTTGCTGCGTCGATCTTCCTCACGCTAGCGTGACGTCAAGATATCAGAGCCGCAAAAAGCGGCCCGGAACAGGCAGGCAGCGATGGAGCAGATCGCATTCACCACGAGGCATGCAGCCCGCGTCGGACGGCGTGGGCTTTTGGCCGTCGGTCTTCTCGTGCTCGGGGCGTGGCCCGCGATAGCGCGCGACTGGCAGGTTTCGGATACGGCCGGGCTGGCGCGGGTCGGGGCGAAGCTGGAGCCTGGCGACACGGTTCTGATCGCGCCGGGCGACTATGACGCGCTCGATCTGCGGGGGCTGACGGGGCGCGAGGACGCGCCGATCACCTTCCGCTCTGCCGATCCGGACAACCGGGCGGTGATCGCGCAGATGAACCTGCGCGAAGTCAGCCATGTCGTGATCGAGGCGGTGACTTTTGACTACCGTTACTCTGACGGCGACCGATCCAACACCCGCCCGTTTCAGGTCTTCACCACGCGCGATCTGACGATCCGCAACGCGCTGTTCGATGGGGACCTCGCGCCCGCCGATCCCGATCTGATCGAGCAGGGGCCGCTGCCCACCGCCTTCGGCCTCGCCGTGCGCGCCTCGACCGGGATCACGGTCGAACGCTCCGAGTTTCGTCGCTTCTACCGCGGTGCGATCTTCACCGACTGCACCGATCTGGTGGTGGTCGCCAACGACATCCATGACATGCGGATGGACGGGCTGAACTTCGCCCAGATCGAACGCGCAGAGATCGCAAACAACCACATTCACGATTTCCGCCGTGCGGTCGCGTCTGGCGATCATGCCGATATGATCCAGTTCTGGACCGCCGGCACCGAACGGCCCAGCCGCGACATCGCGATCACGAACAACCTGCTCAATTCCGGCGAGGGCGGCTTCACCCAGTCGATCCTGATGCGCAACGAGCTGGTCGATCGTGGCAAGGCGGGTGCGGAGATGTTCTACCGCAATGTCGAGATCAGCGGGAACGTCATCATCAACGCCCATCTGCACGGGATCACGGTGGGCGAGGCGGAGGGCGTGAAGATCGCCAACAACACGCTCATCCATGACGTCTATTCCGAGGGAGAGAGGCGCGATCCGGTTCTCTGGATCCCGCAGATCCGCGTGGCGCGCGATGCCCGCGCCGTCGAGATCGCCCGCAATGCGGTGAGCGAGATCGCAGGCCCGGCGGCGCAGCCCGACTGGAAGCTCCGCGACAATCTGCTGATTCAGGACATCACGCCGCAGCGGGCGAGCTATTACGACCAGCTCTTCGTCGCTGCGCGCACCGGTGCCCCGCGTGAGATCATGAATTACGCCTATCTTCCGGGCGGGGCCTTGGCCGGGAGCGGGATCGGTGCGCCGATGCTCGATATGCTCGGCGGTCCGGACGCGTTCCAGCCGGTCATGCGGTTCGCGCGCAGCGAGGGCGGCGGCACAACGCTACAATTCGACGCGCGCGAGAGTGTGCTGCCCGAGGGGGTGGACCCTGCCGAGGTCGCCTATCGCTGGCAGATCGACGGGCAGACCAGCCTCGACGGCGCGCAGGTGCCAGTGGGTTTCCGGATGCCGGGGCGGCACAAGGTGACGCTTTCGCTGACGCTGCCCGATGGGCGGAGCGCGCAGAGCAGCGGCTATGTCATGGTCCGCGACGACCGTATCCTCAGTTATGACCCCGAGCTGGGCCGTCTGATCTCGCATGCCGGGGCGCAGCCGGAGGCGCTCGACTCGATCCCGCTCAGCCCCGGCGCGCTGGAATTCGGGTTGGGCGGCGGCGCCGTGGTGATCCCGCGCGAAATGGTCGCGCCGCTCTACGGGGCGGACCGCTTTGCGCTGCATATGAAGCTGCGCGCGGTGGGCGATTACAAATCCGCCGGAGAGCTGTTGCGGCTGCATCAGTCGCTGATCGTGCGGTTGACCGGGCGCGGCACGTTCGAGGTCGAGTTCTGGCCCGAGAGCGGGCAGCGGCTGTTCCTGCGCACCAAGCGCGTCCCGATCTATGACGGCAAGTGGCACGACATCACCTTCCGCTACGCCTCCGAGGATCGCCTGTTCGAGGTGCTTTCGGGCGAGGAGGTGATCGGCAAGGGCACCGTGTCGGGGCGGCTCAAGCCGATGGAGTATTGGGGCCTCGCGCTGGGCAATCCCTTCGGCAAGGGCAGCTTCCACGGCGAGATCGAGGCGCTTGACCTGACCGCGAGCAGCCCGGCGGTGAGCGGGGCGATGCGATGATCGGGGCGGGGGCCAGTGCCATCGGTCGAACGGCTGCGGCCGGATCGCGCGAGGCCCTCTCGGGTCACTCCTCCCAGCCCGTGGATGCGCCGGGCAATGAGGACGGGCTGTCCGCAGCGAAACTGCCGCTGCCGGTCCTGATCATGCTGCTGTCGATCCTGATCCCGGTCAGTTTCAATCTCGGCTCGCTCGCGCTGACCGGGCTGCGGCTGGTGATGCTGGTGATGGTCGTACCGCTTCTGATCGGTCTATTCACGCGCAAATACGGGCGCATCCTGTGGGTGGACTGGCTGTTTCTGGGCCATTTTCTCGCGCTGACCCTCGCGCTGGCGGTCAACAACCCCGACCGCGTGATCCAGCAGGCGGGTTCCGTCGGGATCGAGTTTCTGGGCGGTTATCTGATGGGCCGGGCCTTCATCCGCTCGCGCGAGGATTTCATCGCGCTCGCCAAGGCGCTGATCTGGTCTTTCGTGTTGCTGTTGCCCTTCACGCTCTACGAGACGAAGACCGGCACACCGCTGATCCCGACTCTGATCGCGAAATTGCCCGGTATCACCTCGGTCCGGCCTGTCTACCCCGATCCGCGCTTCGGGCTGGAGCGGGTGCAGGCGGTATTCGATCACCCGATCCATTTCGGCCTTTATGCCTCTTGCGCCTTCCCGCTCGCCTTCGTCGCATTCCAGAACCTGCGCTCGCGGTTCTGGCGCGTGGTGATGAGCGGTTTCATCGTCTTTTCCGGCGGGCTCGCGCTGTCTTCGGGGGCGCTGTTGGCGCTGCTGCTGCAGATCGGACTGATCGGCTGGTCGCTGACCTTCCGCAAGATCGAGTGGCGCTGGTGGCTTCTGGTGGGGCTCTTTGCGCTGGCCTATGTCACGATCGATCTGCTGTCGAACCGCTCGCCGATCAAGGTGTTCATGTCCTATGCGACCTTCTCTTCGCACACAGCTTATTGGCGCGCGATCATCTTCGACTGGGGGATGCGGAATGTTTGGGCGAACCCGATCTTCGGGCTGGGGCTTAAGGACTGGGTGCGGCCCTCGTGGATGTATTCGGGTTCGATGGACAATTTCTGGTTGGTGATGGCGGTACGCTACGGCATCCCCGGTTTCCTGCTGGTCGCGGTCGGATATGCGCTGGGGCTGAGCCAAGTCATGCGGCGTGACTTCTCCCGCGATTTCCGCCTGCTCGTCTGTCGCCGTGCCTGGGTATTCACCTTCGTCGGCATGTCCTTCACGCTGTGCACGGTACATGTCTGGGGGGCAATGTATGCCTTCGTCTTTTTCATGTTTGGCGCGGGGATGTGGATGATCGATGAGCAGGAGCGGGCGCCTGAAACCAAGGCCGGGCCTGCCGACATGTCCGCGGCGCGCAGCCGCTATACCCGGTTCGCCGCGCCCAAGGAGCGTCTTGCATGAGTGACAGGCTACGGGTGTTGCTGATCGCGCCGACCCTCTCGAAAGAAGCCATCGGTGAGGCTTTCGTCGCCTTCAAATGGGCCGAGGCGTTGAGCCCTCTGGTCGATCTGACGGTCGCGACCTTTCAGAGCCCGCGCCATTCGCCGATCTCCGAACAGCTCCCGCAGGCGCGGGTCGTGACATGGCCGCGCCCCACGGTGCTCGACAGCAATCCGCGTCTGCGCGCGATGCTCAAGCCCGACTGGCCGATCTTCGCGCGCCATGTGCGACGCTGGTTGCGCGATCACGCGCGCGAGTTCGACATCGCGCATCAGATCATGCCGCAGGCGATGCGCTATGCAACGCCTCTGCGCGGGGCGGGTGTGGCTTATGTGATCGGTCCTCTTGGCGGTGCGCTCTCGACCCCGCGTGCCTTCGCCGCAGAGAGCGGGGCGGCGAAGTGGTATACCCGACTGCGCGCACTCGATCATCTGCGGCTGCGCTTCGATCCGTTCCTGCGGCGCTCCTACGCCGAGGCCGCCCTGGTGCTTGGCGTCGCGCCTTACATCCGCGACCACCTCGCCTCGGTGCCGATCCGTGACTACGCGAATGTGCTGGAACTCGGGATCGAGGAGCCTGCGCCCGAGCGCGCCCCGCAGGCTGACGGGCAAATCCGGCTGCTCCATGTCGGGCGCGGCGTGCGCACGAAGGGCCTGCGCGACGTGGTCCGCGCGATGGGGCTGTTGAAGGATCGCCGCGCGTTGCATCTGACCAGCGCCGGGGCCGGCGAGGAGATCGAGATCTGCCGGGCCGAGGCTGCGCGCCTCGGCATCGCAGATCGTTGCGATTTCCGTGGGGCGATTCCGCGCGAGGAGGTCGAACGCCTCTATGCCCAATCGGACATCTTCGTCTTCCCGAGCTGGCGCGAACCGGCGGGGAATGTTCTCTACGAGGCGATGCGCTGGGGCCTGCCGGTGATCGCCGCAGCCCGCGGCGGGCCCGACGGCATCGTCGAGCAGGGCGTGACGGGGCTGAAATGTCCGGTCTCCACGCCCGAGGCACTGGCCCGCGATGTCGCGGCGGCGATCGAACGGCTCGCCGATGATCCCGACCTGCGCGCCCGGCTTGGGGCCGGGGGCAAGGAGAAAGTTCTGCGAGAAGGGCTCTGGCCGGTTAAGGCCGAGGGTATGGCGGGGATCTATGCACGCGCGCTGGGTCGTTAACGCCCGATCTTCGCTCGCGCATCGGGGCTGAGCGCGGCCAGCACCGCTCCGGGCGGTGCCATCCCGAAGAAGCCCCGCAAGAGCGCTGCGCCTTCCGCCCCATGCCCCTGGGCCCGCAGCTGCGCGGCTTTCGCCAGCGACCACGCCGCACCGCCGATCAGCCCGGCGGGGAAATGGCGGCGCAGGAACATCGCCCGTGCGCGATGTTTGAAGTACTGCGAGAAAGGCGAGGCGACCGAGCCCATCCGCTGCGAACCGATTGCCGTGCCCGCGACGTGATGGACGACCGCGCCTTCGCAATAGGAGATCGGCAGGTCGCCCCTGCGCAGCGCCCAGTCGACCTCCTCGTAATAGAGGAAATAGTCTTCTGTCATCGGCCCTGCACGCTCGAGATGGGCGCGGGTGGCGACAAGGCTCGCGCCGGTGACGAAGTCGATCCGGGACGGGTCCGGGGCAGGGCTGTCGGCGGGAGCGAACTGATTGAGGTTATGGGTGATTCCGGTGCGCCGGTCGATCACCCCGCCGTCGATCTGGATCGTGCCCGGATCATCGCCATAGACCACCCGATGCGCGATCATCGCGGCACCCTGCGGTCCGGGGTCGTGAGTGGCGAGAAGGGCAGGCGTCTCGGGCGGCACGACGCAATCGGGGTTGAGCAGCCAGAACCGGTCGAGCGCGGGATTGGCCGCGAGCCGCGCGAGGCCAAGATTGATGCCCGCAGCAAACCCGCCATTGGCTCCCGCTTCGATCAGAGCGATGCCGTCCTGACCCGCCTCCGCAGCCCCCATCAGATCGGGGACGGCTGCGCGGATCACCTCGACCGTGTCATCGGGAGAGGCATTGTCGACCACCACCACATGCAGCGCCACGCCCGTTGCGGCGCGCAGCGAGGCGAGGCAGGCCGCGATCACGTCCGAGGACCGATAGGTGACAATGACGACACCCAGAGCGGGATCGGTGGCGAGATGCGGCTCGGCCATGTCGCTCGGGCTCAGGCCCCGCGCGAGAGGGCCGCGACCCCGGTGCGGGCCACTTCGGCCAGACCCAGCGGGCGCATCAGATCGGCGAAAGCGTCGATCTTCTCCGGCGTGCCGGTGATCTCGAAGACAAAGCTCTCCAGCGTCGAGTCGACCACATTGGCGCGAAAGATCTCGGCCAGACGCAGCGCCTCGATGCGCTTGTCGCCGGTGCCCGCAACCTTGATCAGCGCCAGTTCGCGCTCGACCGGGTAGCCCTCGACGGTGAGGTCCTTCACCTCGTGGACCGGCACGATCCGGCCCAGCTGTGCCTTGATCTGGTCGATCACGTTCTCGGTGCCGCGGGTGACGACGGTGATCCGGCTGCGGTGACCCTTATGGTCCACCTCGGCCACGGTCAGGCTGTCGATGTTGTAGCCCCGGCCCGAGAACAGCCCGATCACACGGGCCAGAACGCCCGCCTCGTTATCCACGATCACGGCGAGCGTATGGCTGCGCTCAATCTGGTCGTGGCTGTCGCGCAGGTCGTAAGCGGAATGGCTCGAGGAGCCTTTCTTGATCTTCAGAGCGGCCATTGCCTCTCTCCTTTTCCTAGTTCGGACCCGATCTTCCTCTTGGTCCAAATATCCCGGGGGGTCTGGGGGGCTGGCCCCCCCAGCCTACGCATCACACCAGCGCCGCGCCTTCCTTGAAGACATCGGCATCGGCCGCCAGCAGCATCTCGTTATGCGGCTTGCCGGACGGGATCATCGGGAAGCAGTTCTCGTGCTTCTCCACGAGGCAGTCGAACAGCACCGGGCCGTCATGCTTGATCATCTCCATGATCGCATCGTCGAGATCGGCGGGGTCGGAGACCTGCATCCCCTTCCAGCCGAAGCTCTCGGCGAGCTTCACGAAATCGGGCAGGCTTTCAGACCAGCTATGCGAGTAGCGCTCGCCATGCAGCAGTTCCTGCCACTGGCGGACCATGCCCAGACGCTCGTTGTTGAGGATGAACTGCTTCACCGGCACGCGGAACTGGGTCGCGGTGCCCATCTCCTGCATGTTCATCAGCCAGCTCGCCTCGCCCGCCACGTTGATCACGAGGCTTTCGGGATGGGCGATCTGAACGCCGATCGAAGCCGGGAAGCCGTAGCCCATCGTGCCCAGACCCCCGGAGGTCATCCAGCGGTTCGGGTCCTCGAAGCCGAGGAACTGCGCGGCCCACATCTGGTGCTGACCGACCTCGGTCGTGATGTAGCGATCCATGCCCTTGGTCAGCTCTTCGAGACGCTGCAGCGCATATTGCGGTTTGATCGTCTTTTCGGAGTTGGTGTAGGCGAGGCAGTTCACCTTCTTCCACTCGTCGATCTTCTTCCACCACTTCTCGATCGCGGTCTTGTTCACCTTGCGCCCGCGCGATTTCCAGACCTTGAGCACGTCTTCGAGCACATGGCCGATATCGCCGAGGATCGGCAGGTCGACGGCGATGATCTTGTTGATCGAGGAGGCGTCGATATCGACATGCACCTTGGTCGATTTCGGCGAGAAGTCCGCCACGCGGCCGGTGATCCGGTCGTCGAAACGCGCGCCGAGGTTGATCATCAGGTCGCAGCCATGCATCGCGAGGTTGGCTTCATAGAGACCGTGCATCCCGAGCATGCCGAGCCAATTCTTGCCCGAGGCAGGGTAGGCGCCCAGCCCCATCAGCGTCGAGGTGATCGGGAAGCCGGTCGCATCGACCAGTTCGCGCATCAGCTGGCTCGCGGCGGGGCCCGAGTTGATCACGCCGCCGCCGGTATAGAAGACCGGCTTCTCGGCGGTTTCGATCAGCTCGACGAGCTTGGTGATCGCGTCGAGATCGCCTTTCACCTGCGGCTGGTAATGGTCGACCTTCGCGGCTTTCGGCTCGGTATAGGTGGCCACCGCGAATTGCACGTCCTTGGGCATGTCGATCAGCACCGGGCCGGGACGGCCCGAGGTCGCCACGTGGAAGGCCTGATGGATCGTCTCGGAGAGCTTCGCGGGATCCTTCACCAGCCAGTTATGCTTGGTGCAGGGGCGGGTGATGCCCACCGTGTCGGCCTCCTGGAAACCGTCGGTGCCCACGAGGAAGGTCGGCACCTGACCCGAGAGCACGATGATTGGGATCGAGTCCATCAGCGCGTCGGTCAGCCCGGTCACCGCATTGGTCGCGCCCGGACCCGAGGTCACAAGCGCCACGCCCGGCTTGCCGGTCGAGCGCGCATAGCCTTCGGCCATGTGGATCGCGGCCTGCTCGTGGCGGACGAGGATGTGACGGATGTCGTTTTGCTGGAAAATCTCGTCATAGATCGGAAGGACCGCGCCGCCCGGATAGCCGAAAATTACCTCGACCCCGTGATCCTTCAGCGCCTGAACCACCATCTTCGCGCCGGTCATCTGCCGTGCCATATGCTCACTCCATCCTTGCGCGAGGGCCACGCCGCCCACCGCTAACTCTCAAGCATCCACCTGTCCAAGAAAAAGCCCCCGGCTTTGAGGCGGGGGCGCATGGGAACCTTCATGGTTGTACCGTTACCGGCCCATGCGCTTGGCTCCTACGACGACAAGAAGAATCGCATCCATTGCGGATCCCTTTCGGACTGCTTTGCGCGGACATTAGGATCGGGCGTTGGGGGCGTCAATGCCCAAACGCTGAATAAAATGTCGCGGGCGGCGGAATTTCCTTCCCGATTATTGCGCGCCGCGACCTGCGAGTCGCAACTTTGAGAAACCGGAAGGGGCTCCCGAGCCGGGTGCCGCAGGGGCAGTCGCGGTGAATTGATCTCGTTGACGCTTGGTCAGTCGCGATATCGGGCTCAGAGGCGGGGCTTTTAGGCCGATCTGGTCAAGTGAACAGACCAGATGGAGCCTTAATTGCTTGACCTTTCTCCCCCACTCGGCCAATCACGGGCAAAGCCTCGCGCAGGCTTTCGGGACAAATTTAGGGAGGAAGTGAGATGGGCGCTTTGCTGGCCCTTTCACGCGCGATCGACCGGATAAACGAGACCATCGGCAAGGCGGTGTCGTGGCTTATTCTGGTGTCGGTCCTCGTGAGTGCGACCAACGCCATTGTGCGCAAAGCCTTCGACATGTCGTCGAACGCTTGGCTGGAATTGCAATGGTATCTTTTCGGCGCGGCGTTTCTGGGCGCTGCCGCTTACACGCTCAAGCAAAACGAGCATATCCGCATCGACATCGTCTATGGTGCCTTCTCGCGGAAAGTGCAGCACTGGATCGATCTGCTCGGGCATATCTTCTTCCTGATGCCGTTCGTCTTGCTGATGCTGTTCAAGCTGACGCCCTTCGTGATGATCTCGATCCGCTCGGGCGAGATGTCGACGAATTCGGGCGGTCTGATCCTGTGGCCGGCCAAGCTCCTGCTGCTGATCGGCTTCTGGCAGCTGTTCTTCCAAGGCGTGTCCGAGATCATCAAGAAGATCGGTGTGATGCGTGGGCTGATCGACGATCCCCATGCCGACAGCGCGGGCCATCACGGCCATGATCCCATCGCCGAAGAGGAGGGTCTGTAATGCTCGAGCTTATCGCTCAGAACATGGCCCCGATCATGTTCATCTCGCTGATCGTCTTCCTGCTGATCGGCTATCCTGCGGCCTTCGCACTCGCGGCCAACGGTCTTTTGTTCTTCGTCATCGGCGTTGAACTGTCGGGTTACTCCGGCGGGACGATCAATCTTGACTGGCCGTTGTTGAATGCGATGCCGCAACGGTTCTACGGGGTCTTGTCGAACGAGACCTTACTTGCCATTCCATTCTTCACATTCATGGGCATCGTGCTCGAGAAATCGGGCATGGCCGAGGATCTTCTCGACACGATCGGTCAGCTGTTCGGCCCGGTGCGCGGCGGTCTCGCCTATGCGGTGATCATCGTGGGCGCGCTTCTGGCGGCGACAACGGGCGTCGTTGCGGCCTCAGTGATCGCGATGGGCCTGATCTCGCTGCCGATCATGTTGCGCTACGGCTATGATCGGAAGGTGGCCACAGGTGTCATTGCGGCGTCAGGGACACTGGCGCAGATCATTCCGCCCTCGCTCGTGCTGATCGTTCTGGCTGACCAGCTGGGCGTTTCGGTGGGCGACATGTACAAGGGCGCGCTGATCCCCGGTATGGTGCTGACCGGCATCTACCTCGGCTATGTGCTCGTGATGTCGATCATCAAGCCGAAGTCGATGCCGGCTCTGCCGAAAGAGGCGCGCACTCTGGGCTCTGGCGTGATGTCGCTTCTGGTGGCGCTGGCCGGTGCGGTCGCGATCTTCATCTTCGCCGAGAAGTATTTCGAGGCGAGCGGGTCGAGCGTCAACAACTCCGAGATCCTCGCAGCCGGTGTGGCCGTGATCGCGATCTATATCGTGGCGTTGCTGGACAAGGCGCTGAAAACCAACCTGATGAGCCGTCTGGCCCAGCAGGTGGTGATCGTGCTGATCCCGCCGCTGGCGCTGATCTTCCTCGTGCTGGGCACGATCTTCCTCGGCGTCGCGACGCCCACCGAAGGCGGCGCAATGGGCGCGGTCGGCGCGCTGGTGCTGTCGGCGGTGAAGAAGCGTCTGACCTTCCCCGTCGTGCGTGACGCGCTGGCGGCGACGACGCGCCTGTCGGCCTTCGTGCTGTTCATCCTGCTGGGCGCGCGGGTCTTCTCGCTCACCTTCTACGGGGTGAACGGGCAGGTCTGGGTCGAGCATCTTCTGACCTCGCTTCCGGGCGGCCAGTTGGGCTTCCTGATCGTGGTGTCGTTCCTGGTGTTCTTCCTCGCCTTCTTCCTCGATTTCTTCGAGCTGGCCTTCATCATCGTGCCGCTTCTGGCGCCTGCCGCACAGGCGCTGGGGATCGATCTGATCTGGTTCGGGGTGATCCTGGGCGTGAACATGCAGACCTCGTTCATGCACCCGCCATTCGGCTTCGCGCTGTTCTACCTGCGCTCGGTCGCGGCCAAGGTGCCCTATATCGACAAGGTCACCGGCAAGAAGATGGAGCCGGTGAAGACCTCGCAGATCTACTGGGGCGCCATTCCCTTCGTGTTCATTCAGGTTGCGATGATTGCCATCGTGATCGCCTTCCCGGCCATGGTGATGCACTACAAGGGGCCGCAGGTGGATCTGAAGGATGTCGAGATCAAGCTGCCGCAGATGCCGGGCATGGGCGATGGGGGCGGCCTCGGTGGCCTGCCGTCGCTGGCGCCTCTGGGGGGCTCGACCTCTGGCGGGTCGGGCTCGGGAAGCGCGGCTCCGGGCGGGCTGCCCCCGCTTCCCACACCGGGCAGCAACTGATCGACCGGAAAATGAAAGATCGGGGCGGCCTTCAGGGGCCGCCCCTTTTTTATAGAGAGAGAGTGGAGGGCGAGGGATGCGGTATCCTCTTTTCGTTATTGTCGGGGTTTCGTTGCTTGCGCTGGCGGGCTGCGGCGAGACCAAGGAACAGCGCGCGGCGACGGGCGGCGTGGCCGGTCTCGTGGTGGCGGGACCTGTGGGAGCGGTCGTCGGAGCCGGGCTGGGCGTCGTGACGCGCAAGAATTGACGGCCAGCTAATCGCGGTACTTGGGAACCGCGGCGGGCGTTTCGGCGTCTTGTCCTTGAGGAAGCCGCGCATTGTGGCTGCTATCGAAAGGACGAGAAGATGCGAATTGCGACGATCTTGATGGCGGGCGGCCTGCTGGTTTCGCTCGCGGCATGTGGTGACAACGCGACCGAACGTGCAGCCACCGGCGGTGTCGGCGGCCTCGTGGTTGCAGGTCCGGTTGGCGCCGTGGCGGGTGCCACGGTTGGCGCCGCCACGACGAAGTAAGATTTGTAACCAGACCAATAGAAAAGGCCCCGGGGCGCGAACCCCGGGGCCTTCTCAATTCATACGAGACGCTGCTCAGAGCTTGAGGTTGCCCGCAGCCTGCTGGCGCATCATGAAGTAGTCAGAGTTGAACTCCGACAGCTGCCACCAGCCATAGGCGTCGTTGCGGAAGCCGAACTGGCTGTCGTAGATCTTCTTGAACGCTGCGTTCGAGCTGTTGATCTCGGCATAGACCTCGTTCGCCGCGTTGAAGCAGGCTTCCAGGATTTCCTGGCTGAACGGACGCAGCTGCGCGCCTTGGCCCAGCAGCTTCTTCAGCGCGCTCGGGTTCTTGTAGTCATAGGACGCCATCATGTCCGAGTTCGCCGCCTGCGTCGCCGCCGTCAGCGCGACCTTGTAGGCCTCGGGCAGTTGATCATAGGCGTTCTTGTTGAACATGGCGTGCAGACAGGCGCCGCCTTCCCACCAGCCGGGGTAGTAGTAATAGGGCGCGACTTTGTAGAAGCCGAGCTTCTCGTCATCGTACGGGCCGACCCATTCGGTGGCGTCGATCGTGCCTTTCTCGAGCGACGGGTAGATGTCGCCACCCGCGATCTGCTGCGGAACCACACCGAGCTTCTCGACGACCTTGCCGCCGAAGCCGCCGATGCGCATTTTCACGCCCTTCATGTCTTCGACGGTATTGATTTCCTTACGGAACCAGCCGCCCATCTGGGCGCCGGTATTGCCGCAGGGGAAGGCCGTGATGTTGTAGTTCGCGTAGAACTCGTTCATCAGGTCGTTGCCGCCGCCATAGTAGAACCAGGCGTTCTGCATGCGCATGTTCAGGCCGAAGGGCACTGCGGTCGCGAAGGCGAAGGTCGGATCTTTACCCCAGTAGTAGTAGGAGGCGGTGTGGCAGGCCTCGACGGTGCCGTTCGACACCGAGTCCATTGCCTGCAGGCCGGGGACGATTTCGCCCGCCGCGAAGACCTGAATGTTGAATTTCCCGTCGGTCATGCCCTTGACGTAATTCGCCATCGTCTCGGCGGCGCCGTAGATCGTGTCGAGCGATTTCGGGAAAGACGAGGTCATGCGCCACGTCACAGTAGGGGTTTCTTGCGCAATAGCCGGTGCGGCGAGCGCGCTACCTGCAGCTGCGGCTGCCCCGCCAAGCGCACCTTTGCGCAGGAAAGAACGACGATCCATATGGTTTCCTCCCAAGTCGTGGATGTCTGTCAATTTTTCTGACCACACCGCTCCATTTATTGCGTTCCCTCCGGTGTGGGCATTGCGGTCACAATACTTGACCGGTTCCACGTGTAAACCGGCCTGCAAGTAATTTTATGTCGCATATGGTCACAGTTTCGAAAGCTTGCTGCAGTGTGGCAATGCAAGCGCAGAATATCCGTTGGGTTTCGTCGGTCGTCAGCGCATAGAAAAAGCCCCGGCGCGCTGGGCGCCGGGGCTTCGGTTATCTGGCTTGACCAGTTTGGGCGGCTTACAGCTCGCCTTTGTTGGCTTCGCTCATCATGAAGTAGTCGTAGTTGAACTCGGCCAGCTGTTCCCAGGTGAACCAGTCCTTGCGGAAGTCCTTGATCGAACCCCAGATCTTCGCGAATTCGGCGTTGTTCGCCTCCATCTCTGAATAGACCTCGTTGGCTGCCTTGAAGCAGGCCTGCATGATCTCGGGGGAGAAGGCGCGCAGCTGGGTGCCGTTGGCGACCAGCGTCTTGAGCGCCTTGGGGTTCTTCATGTCGTATTTCTGCAGCATGTCCGCATCGGCCGCTTGCGATGCGGTGTGCAGGAGCTGCTGGTACTGTTTCGGCAGGCTTTCCATCTTCTCTTTCGAGAACATGAAGTGGACCGTCGGGCCACCTTCCCACCAGCCGGGGTAGTAGTAGTAGGGCGCGACTTTGTAGAAGCCGAGCTTCTCGTCGTCATAGGGGCCGACCCATTCGGTCGCGTCGATCGTGCCTTTTTCCAGCGCCGGGTAGATGTCGCCGCCGGCGATCTGCTGCGGCACGAGGCCGAGCTTTTCCATCACCTTGCCCGCGAAACCGCCGACACGCATCTTGAGGCCCTTGAGGTCTTCGACCGTCGAGATCTCCTTACGGAACCAGCCGCCCATCTGTGCGCCGGTGTTGCCGCCCGGCAGACCATAGAGGCCCTGCTTGCCGAGGAACTCGTTATAGAGCTCGATGCCGCCGCCGTGGTAGTGCCACGCGTTCATGCCGCGTGCGTTGAGCGAGAAGGGCACCGCTGCGCCGAGCGCCCAGGTCGGGTCTTTGCCCCAGAAGTAGTAGCCAACGGTGTGGCAGGCTTCGACCGTGCCGTTCATAACCGCATCGGCGACCTGAAGGCCGGGAACGATCTCGCCAGCCGCGAAGACCTGAATCTTGAAGTTACCGTCCGAGGCTTCCTCGACCATCTTCGACATCACTTCCGCGCCGCCATAGATCGTGTCGAGCGACTTCGGGAAGGACGAGGCGAGACGCCAGGTGATTTGCGGGTTGCTCTGCGCGATCGCGGGGGCTGCCAGCGTGCTCGCGGCCGCGCTACCCAGCGCGGCTTTCGTCAGAAAGGAACGACGGTCCATTAAGGATCCTCCCATGTTTACTCCGGTTCGCGAGGCGTGGCCTCGCCGCCCGCCTCGTATCCTCCGCGGCGGGTCTGTCGGGACCGTTTCACCACGGGCCGGGAGTGTCCAGAGTTCACGCGCGCGTAATCGACGGAAGTCACGGAATAGTTTTGAAAAAATGAGTTGACAGATGGTGTCTGCCGAACGGTTGAGCAATTGCCTGCGAGAGTGACGTCCGTAGCTGGGTGTTGCTCAACTATTGCGTGTGTCCGGCAGTTGGATCCGGGCGACCTGTTCCGCGATCGGCGGCACGGAAAGCGGATGAGTCTCGGTCTCGTGCGTGGCCGGATCGCCAAGATCGGTCCACTGCCCGCCCTTGTAGATCTCGAGCGCGGAGAAGTTCGCCTTGTAGTTCATCTTCGGCGAGCCGGGCACCCAATAGCCCAGATAGACGTAGGGTAGACCCACGCGTTGCGCGATCTCGACATGGTCGAGGATCAGGTAGGTGCCGAGGGAGTCGCGGATCCGCTCGGGCTCGTAGAAGGAATAGACCATCGACAGCCCGTCATCGAGCACATCGGTCAGGCAGGTCGCGATCAGGGCACGCATGCTGTCTGGCGTGGCGGCGGTCTCGCGATATTCGATCACGCGCGACTTCACGGGCGTCTCCTCGATCATCGCGGCGAATTCGAAGATATCCATGTCAGCCATGCCGCCATCGGCGTGGCGCGCATCGAGATAGCGGCGGAACAGTGCGAATTGCTCTTCCGTCGCCCAGGGCGAGGTCGCGGTACGCTTTAGGTCGCCGTTTTTCTTCAGCACCCGGCGCTGCGATTTCGACAGTTTGAAATCTGCGACCCGGATGCGGGCCGACAGGCAGGCGGTGCAATCTGCGCAGGAGGGCCGATAGAGCACATTCTGCGAGCGCCGAAAGCCTTGCCGCGACAGCGCATTGTTGAGCTTCTCGGCCGACTCCCCCTGCAATGCGGTGAACAATTTCCGCTCCGACCTGCCGTCCAGATAGGGGCAGGGCTGCGGCGCGGTTACGTAGAACTGCGGTGCAAGCGGAAGCGAATGGCGCATTAGTAGCCTCGTCGGGGAGGGGTCGCGGCAGGCTAGCAAAGGAGCGCGCACCCGCCAAGTGTTTCATGTTGATGACATAGAAAGCGCCCCGGTTACGTCAACCGGGGCGCCGAAATCGCATTGCGAACTGTCTATATGGTTAGGCTTTCGCGTCCTCGGAGGTGTCCTCTGACTGAGCCGCTTCCTTGGCGCGCTCTTCCATGTACTGGTCGAACTCTGCCTTGTCGCGGGCTTCGCGCAGACGGCCGAGGAACTCTTCGAATTCCTGCTGTTCGCGCTGCAGTCGGTCGAGCGTGTCGGCCTTGTAGGCGTCGAACGCCGCGTTGCCGGTCGAACGCGAGACATGGACGCCACCGACGCCAGAGCAACCGAAGCTGCGTTTTTGAACCGCCTGACCCGTGCGCCAGCGACGCCCGAAGCGGCCGGTGAACAGGATGAAAGCGAGAATGACGAGGCCGAGGGGGCCTGCGAAAATGAAACCGGCCACCATCAGCGCGATCCAGGCGCCGGGGCCGTTCCCATCCATCCAGTTAACGGCGCGGGTAAACCAGTTACCAACCGCGACGGGCATGGAGTTGGTGGAATAGGCGGACATTTGAACCTCCGGGTTGAGCATGTGAATTCCTTTCACATACCCAAGATCGGAAGTCAGGGCGGTTCTTGCAAGGGGGTATGTAAATGATTTTTACATTTTTCTCGCAAATCACTGGATTCTCTTTGTTTTATTCGGTGAAATCGGCCTGTTTCGCACCGCTGATCCGCTCCAGATCGGCCGGGGCGATGGCGAAAACATGCCGTGGCGTGCCTGCTGCAGCCCAGACGGTATCAAATTCGAACAGTCGGGGGTCGAGGAAAGCCGTCACCGGGCCGACATGGCCAAGGGGCGCGACGCCGCCGATCGCGAAGCCCGTCTCCGCCCGGATCAGCGCCGCATCGGCCTTGCCCAAGGGCTGGCCCGCGACCGCGTTTGCCTTCTCCGCGCTCACCCGGTTGCCGCCTGCGGTGATGAACAGCACGACATGGCCGCTGTCTTCGCCGCGAAAGATGATGGATTTGGCGATCTGGTCGACCTCGCAGCCTACCGCCTGTGCGGCCATCTCGGCGGTGCGGGCCTCGCCCGGCTCGGTGATCTCGAAGGGCACGCCTGCGGCTTCGAGGGCGGCACGGACGCGTTTGAGGGATTTGCTCATGGCGAGGCTCCGGAGGATCTGAGGTCGGGCGCGGAGGCGCCGGGGCGGGGTGTAGTTATGGCCAGATGTCGCGCGACAGCAATCCCCATTGACCGGCTCGCGTGGCGGCGTAAGCATGGCGCCATGCCGTTTGCCTCGCGTCTCACCCGTTCGCCCCTGCCTTTCGAGCGCGACCGCGCCGCCGAAGCCGAAGAGCTGTTCTCCGATCTCGCGCCGGAGTTGCGCGAATTGCTCGGGGGGACGGCAGGGTGCAGCCCTTATCTCAAAGGCCTGATGGAGAAAGAGGCCGAGTGGCTGCGCCCCGCGATTTCGGGCAATCCCGAAGCCGCGCTGGCCGAGGAATTCGCGCGGATCACGCCCGTCAGCCTCGCCGATCTGCCGTCAGAGCTGCGTCGGGCGAAGCGTCGCGTCGCGTTGCTGGCCGGGCTTGCCGATCTGGGCGGTGTCTGGTGTCTCGAAGAAGTGACCGGCGCCTTGACCCGGCTTGCCGATATTGCGGTCGATCTGGCGATGAAGCGGCTGGTGGCCGAGGAAATCCGCCGCGGCAAAATCCCCGGGGCGACCAACGATGATATAGATAGTGCCGCCGGGATGGTCGCGCTCGCGATGGGCAAGATGGGGGCGGGGGAGCTGAACTACTCCTCCGATATCGACCTGATCTGCCTGTTCGACGAAAGCCGCTACGATCCCGACGATGCGATGGAGGCACGCAGCGCGCTGATCCGGGCGACGCGCAAGATGGCGGCGATGCTCAACGACCGCACCGCCGAGGGCTATGTCTTTCGCACCGATCTGCGGCTGCGCCCCGATGCCGCCGTCACGCCGGTCTGTATCTCGATGGGCGCGGCCGAGCTTTATTACGAGGCCGAGGGCCGCACATGGGAGCGCGCGGCCTATATCAAGGCGCGTCCCTGCGCCGGTGACATCGCGGTGGGCGAGCAATTCCTTGAGCGGCTGCGGCCCTTCGTCTGGCGCAAGCATCTCGATTTCGCGGCCATTCAGGACGCCCACGACATGCGCCTGCGCATCCGCGAGCATAAGGGGCTGCATGGCCCGATCGAAGTGGCGGGTCACAATATCAAGCTCGGCCAGGGCGGCATCCGCGAGATCGAGTTCTTCACCCAGACCCGGCAATTGATCGCAGGCGGGCGCGACGAGAGCCTACGCGACCGGACCACCGTGGGCGGGCTGCGCGCGCTCGCGGCGAAGACTTGGGTGCCCGAGGATGTGGCGGAGGAGTTGATCGATCACTACCGCGAGCATCGCGAGATCGAGCACCGTCTGCAGATGGTGGGCGACGCCCAGACCCAGATTCTGCCCGGCAACGAAGAGGGGCTCGCGCGGATCGCCGCGATGATGGGCGAGGGGGATGTGGCGCGCTGGCGCGACCGGCTGCGCGACCGGCTGGAGCGGGTCGAAGGGCTGACGAATGATTTCTTCGCCCCCGATGCCGCCGCCGAGCGTCCCGACCTGAGCGAAGCCGCGCGCGAGATCGTCGAGGGCTGGACGGGCTATCCGGCGCTGCGATCCGAACGGGCGCGCGCGATCTTCAAGCGGCTGGAGCCGGAACTGCTCGACCGGATGCGCCGCGCGGCGAATATGGAGGAGGCGCTGACGCAGTTCGACGGCTTCCTCAAGGGGCTGCCCGCCGGGGTGCAGTTGTTCTCTCTCTTCGAGGCCAATCCGCAACTCGTCGATCTGATCGTCGATATCTGCGCTACGGCGCCGGGGCTGGCGAGCTACCTGTCGCGCAATGCCGGGGTGCTGGACGCGGTTCTGGGTGGCTCGTTCTTCGCGCCATGGCCGGGCAAGCCAGCCCTTGAGGCCGATCTTGCGCGGCTGCTGGAGCGGGCGGGCGACTACGAGGCCGCGTTGATCGCGGCGCGGCGTTGGGCCAAGGAATGGAAGTTCCGCGTCGGCGTGCATCATCTGCGCGGCCTCGTCGATGCGTCCGAGGCCGCGGGCCAATATGCCGATGTGGCCGGCGCGGTTCTGGGCGCGCTCTGGCCGGTCGTGCAGGGCGAATTCGCCCGCCGCTACGGGCCGTGCCCCGGCAAGGGCGCGGTGGTTCTGGGGATGGGCAGCCTCGGCGCAGAACGCCTGAACGCGCAATCCGATCTCGATCTGATCGTGATTTACGACGCGGACGGGCAGGAGTTTTCCGAAGGGAAGAAGCCTATCGCCTCAAGGGCTTATTACGCGAAGCTCACGCAGGCCCTGATCACCGCGCTCAGCGCGCCGATGCCGGAGGGGATGCTCTACGAGGTCGATATGCGGCTGCGGCCTTCGGGGCGACAAGGGCCCGTCGCGACCTCGGTGCAAAGCTTCGAAAGCTACCAGATGGAAGAGGCCTGGACCTGGGAGCATCTGGCGCTGACCCGCGCGCGGCCCGTCGCG
This sequence comes from Thioclava sp. DLFJ5-1, assembly GCF_002020115.1. NCBI lineage: Bacteria > Pseudomonadati > Pseudomonadota > Alphaproteobacteria > Rhodobacterales > Paracoccaceae > Thioclava > Thioclava sp. DLFJ5-1. The sequence goes on from NZ_MPZU01000008.1 coordinate 121,159, forward strand.
GGATGCGCTGATCTGGCCGACCGGGTCGAGGCGATCCGCCTGAAGGTGCTGGAGGCGAAAGGCGGCGGAGACGCGGTGCTCCACGATCTGGCGCAGATGCGCGCCCGGATCTTCGCGGCCAAGGCCCCCGATGGCGATTGGGAGGCGAAGGTCGGCCCCGGACGGCTGCAGGATATCGAGCTTCTGGCGCAAAGCTTCGCGCTCCGTGCAGGCGTTCCGGCGCGCAAGGTCGAGGCGCAGCTGCGCGCAGGACCGCGCGGCGGGTTCGTGACGCGCGAGGAGGGCGAACAGCTCGCCGCCGCCTACCGCTTCTTGTGGCGACTGCAGGCAGGCGGGCGCTTGCTGAGCGAAAAACGTCTGGATATGGCGGCGATCGGAGAGGGCGGCCGCGCTTTCCTGTTGCGCGAGACGGGGCTGGATGATCTCGATGCTCTGGCGGCGCGTCTGAATGAGGTCACGACCGAGACGGCCGCCATCGTGGACAGAGCTCTGGAGGGCTGAATGGCGCGCAAACTGATGGAATTGAGCGAGGCGGACCCGAAAGGACTGATCCGCGAGAGCTTCAAGATCGACGGGATCAGCACGGAAGAGTGCCGCTCGATCTTCATGGATTGGGCGCTGAGCCTTGGCCCAGGGATGGATGCGGATGAAGCGATGCGCACCGTCCTCGCGGCCTATCAAGCGCCGCCCGAGCACCCGATGACCCGGGTGCTCGAAGAAGGTCTGACCCGCGAAAGCGCCCCGCCGATGCGGCGTGGCGGCTGGCGGGCGCGTCGTCCCTAGCACGGTGATTAGCGCGGCAGCGCCGCCGCCTCGCGCGCAAGCGCTTCGATCCCGGCCCAGTCGCCCGATTGCACCATCGCATCGGGCGCGACCCAGGAGCCGCCCGCGCAAAGAACGTTGGGCAGGCTCAGGTAATCATTGGCGTTTTTCATGCTGACGCCGCCCGTCGGGCAGAAGCTCACCTGCGGGATCGGGGCCCCGATCGCTTTCAGCGCAGGCGCGCCGCCCGAAGCTTCCGCCGGGAAGAACTTCAGCACGTCGTAACCCATCTCCAGAAGCTTCATCACTTCCGATGCGGTGGCGGCACCGGGCAGAAGCGGCAGGCCCTCGTCCTCGCAGGCTTTCACCAGCGTTTCGGTCGCGCCGGGCGAGACGCCGAATTTCGCGCCCGCGGCTTTCGCGGCTTTCACATCGGCCGGGGTCAGCAGCGTGCCCGCGCCGACCACGCCGCCTTCGACATCGGCCATCGCGCGGATCGCGTCGAGCGCGCAGGGCGTGCGCAGCGTCACTTCCAGCGCAGGCAGGCCGCCCGCGACGAGCGCCTTGGCCAGAGGGGCGGCATGGGCCACATCCTTCACCACGATCACCGGCACGATCGGGGCCAGTTCGCAGATCTTGCGGGCGGATGCGGATTGTTCGCTAGGGGTCATCGGATCACTCCAGTCTGGGCCGCCCGCGCGGGCGGAGAGGGCAGGACGCTCCGCGGGGGATATTTATCGCCAAGCCGAAAGCAGAACCCTGTCTTCGCCTTGGTACAAATATCCCCGCCGGAGGCAAGAAAACTCACAGCACCACGGAGGCGCCTTTGGTGGACGGGCCGACATGGGTGCGGAAGGCGCCGAACAGCTCGCGGCCGAGGCCGTACTGGTTGCCGCTGAGGTCGGGCACGACCGGCGCGCGGCTCTCGAAACCTTCGGTCAGGCAGGTCAGCTCGCCCGTCGTCGCGTCGAGCCGCACCATATCGCCGTCTTGCAGCTTCGCAAGCGGTCCGCCATCGGCGGCCTCGGGCGAGACATGGATCGCCGCCGGAACCTTGCCCGAGGCGCCCGACATCCGGCCATCGGTGACCAGCGCCACTTTCAGCCCGCGATCTTGCAGCACTGCGAGGGTCGGGGTGAGCGAGTGCAGCTCTGGCATCCCGTTCGCCTTCGGCCCCTGGAAGCGCACGACCACGATCGTGTCGGAGGTGAACTCACCGTTCTTGAAGGCGTCCTTCACCTCGTGCTGTTCCTTGAAGACGCGGACCGGCGCTTCGATCACATGGCGCTCGGGCTTGACGGCGGAGACCTTGATCACGCCGCGCCCGAGATTGCCTTCGAGCTGCTTCAGGCCGCCCGTTTTCTGGAACGGATCGGCGGGCTTGCGGAGGATTTTCTCGTTCTGGCTTTCGGGGTCGGACTCTTCCCAGATCAGACCGCCCTCGGTGATCTTCGGCTCCTGGGTGTAGCGGGTGAGGCCGTCGCCCGCGACGGTCTTCGCATCCTCATGCAGTAGGCCCGCACCCAGCAGATGGCGGATCATGAATTGCAGCCCGCCCGCCGCGTGGAAGTGGTTCACGTCGGCGAGGCCGTTCGGATAGACTTTCGCCATCAGCGGCACGGCCGAGGAAATCTCGTCGAAATCTTCCAGATCGAGCACGATCCCGGCGGCGCGTGCCATCGCGGGCAGGTGCAGGACGTGGTTGGTCGACCCACCCGTCGCCATCAGACCGACCATGCCGTTCACGAAGGCTTTCTCGTCGAGCACTTCCGAGGCCGGGCGGTAGTCGTTGCCAAGCGCGGTGATCTCGGCGGCGCGTTTCGCGCCTGCGACCGTCAGCGCCTCGCGCAGCGGCGTGTTCGGGTTCACGAAGGACGCGCCCGGAAGGTGCAGACCCATGAACTCCATCAGCATCTGGTTGGTGTTTGCGGTGCCGTAGAAGGTGCAGGTGCCCGGGCCGTGATAGGAGGCCATCTCGGCTGCCATGAGCGCATCGCGACCGACTTCGCCGGCTGCGAATTGCTGGCGCACCTTGGCTTTCTCGTCGTTGGGCAGCCCGGTGGTCATCGGCCCGGCGGGGATGAAGATCGCCGGGATATGCCCGAAGGTCGCCGCCGCCATGATCAGGCCGGGCACGATCTTGTCGCAGACGCCCATGTAGAGGGCCGCGTCGAAGGTGTTGTGGCTAAGAGAAACCGCCGCCGCCATCGCGATCACGTCACGCGAGAAGAGCGACAGGTCCATCCCCGGCTGGCCCTGCGTGACCCCGTCGCACATTGCGGGCACGCCGCCCGCGACCTGCGCCGTGGCGCCGACTTCACGCAGCGCCGCCTTGATCGTCTGCGGGAAGGTCTCGAAAGGCTGATGCGCCGAGAGCATGTCGTTATAGGCCGTCACGATGCCCACATTCGGGGCGCGCTCTGCCGCGAGCGCGTCTTTGTCCTCGCCCATGGCTGCGTAGGCGTGGGCCTGATTGCCGCAGCTGAGATGCGCGCGGGCGGGGCCTGCATCGGCTGCCGCCTGCATCCGGGCAAGATAGTCGCCGCGCGGGCCTTCGGAGCGGGCGCGGATTCGGTCGGTCACACGGGCGATTGTGGCATCGAGGGTCATCGGCGGGGCCTTTCCTTGCTATGCATCTGATGCGGAACATGCAGCCCTAGCGGGCCGCTCGCGCAGCGGGCGCGGATCGCGGTCGCCTCTTCGCTATCATGTTAGCGCTAACGCTGCAACCCGTTCCCTTTGTCGATTATCTGGGGCAGTGCGGGGGTGCGGCAAGCGCGAGGGCTTTCGCGCCCCGTCGCTTGGCGCTAGGAAGGCGGCGCTTGAGACAGCGCGCGCAAGGAGCATCCGATGAGCCAGTCCGAAGACACCGCCACCCGCCCGACCGTTCGGCTGCGCCCGAAGGCCGAGGCCCGCGCGATCCGCCACGGCTTTCCTTGGGTCTATGCCGATGAGCTGGTGACCGACCGGCGCACCAAGGCGCTGGCGCCCGGCACGATCGCGACGCTGGAGGATGGCGAGCGCCGTCCGCTCGCGACGGTGACGGTCAACCCGAACTCCAAGATCATCGGCCGGGTGATGAGCCGCGACGCGGAGGCGGTGATCGACCGCGACTGGATCGCGGCGAAGCTGTCCCGCGCGCTGGAGATGCGCGCGCGGCTGTTCGATGCGCCGTTCTATCGTCTGGTCCATGCCGAGGCGGATGGGCTGCCCGGCGTCATCATTGACCGCTTCGGCGATGCAGCGGTGATCCAGCCGAATGCGGCATGGTCGGAAGTGATGATCGCCGATCTCGAGGCCGCGCTGGCCGAGGTCACGGGCGTCACGACGATCATCAAGAACGCGGCAGGACGCGCGCGCACGCTTGAAGGTCTGGACGAGGACATGCTCACCCTGCGCGGCGGCATCGAGGTGCCGGTCGAGGTGCCGATGAACGGCGCGATCTATCTTGCCGACCTGATGGGCGGGCAGAAGACGGGCCTGTTCTATGACCAGCGCCCGAACCACGCTTTTGCCGCACGGCTGGCGGAGGGCGCGCGGGTCCTCGACGTGTTCTCCCATGTGGGCGGCTTCGCGCTGGCCGCGCTGGCAGGTGGTGCGACTTCGGCGCTATCGGTCGATGCCTCGGCCCCGGCGTTGGAACTTGCGACCAAGGGCGCGGCCGCGATGGGCATGGCGGACCGGTTTGCCACGCGTCAGGGCGATGCGTTCGACACGCTCGATGCTTTGGGCCGGGAAGGGGAGCGCTTCGATCTGGTGATCTGCGACCCGCCCGCCTTCGCGCCCGCCAAGCCCGCACTGCAGGCGGGGCTGCGCGCCTATGAGCGGATCGCGCGTATGGCCGCGCCGCTGGTCGAGCCGGGCGGTTATCTGGTGCTGTGCTCCTGCTCGCATGCCGCCGATCTGTCGCAATTCCGCGCAGCCTGCACGCGCGGCATCGGCAAGGCAGGGCGCTCCGCGCAGCTGATCCACACCGGCTATGCCGGGCCCGACCATCCGATGCTGCCGCAGCTGGCAGAATCGGGCTATCTGAAATCGCTGTTCTTCCGGCTCGACTGATGCGGATCGTGCTCGATGCCTGCGTGCTGTATCCGACGGTGCTGCGCGAGATCTTGATCGGGGCGGCGAAGGCGGGGCTCTACCGTCCGCTCTGGTCGGCGCGCATCCTCGAGGAATGGGCGCGCGCCGCAGCCCGCCGCGCGCCTGCCGACGAGGCGATCGCACGCGGCGAGATCGCGCTGCTGCGCGCGGGGTTTCCGAAGGCCGAGATTTCTGCCCAGCCGGGGATCGAGGCGCGGCTGGTGCTGCCCGACGAGAATGACCTTCATGTGCTGGCCGTGGCGATTGCGGGCAGTGCCGATGCGATCCTCACATTCAACGCGCAGGATTTTCCGCGCGGGACCCTGGCGGGCGAGGGGCTGGAACGGCGCGATCCGGACGGCTTCCTCTGGCAGCTTCTCTCCGAACATCCCGAGCAGATGCGCGCCATCACCGAGGCCGTGCGCGCCGAGGCCGAGCGCCTATCGGGCGAGCCGCAGCCGATCCGCGCGCTGATGAAACGCGCGCGTCTGCCGCGCTTCGGCAAGGCGCTGGCGGCGTGATCTCGCGCCGCGTGTCCGGGTGTCGCCCCTTGACCGCCCGCGAAAGCCTCGCCAAACAGGCGCAATGATCGGGTTCATCACATGCCAAGAGCGCGGCGCGGCCGACAAGCTCCTTGCCCAGCTCGCCGACAGGCTGCTGTCGCAGGGGCGCGACGTGATCGGCATGGTGCGCGCCGAGGTGCCGCAGCGCTTCGAGTGCGAAATGCATCTGCGCCTTTTGCCCGAGGGCGAAACCCGCACGATCTCGCAGGATCTGGGGCAGGGCGCGGGGGCCTGTTCGCTCGATGCAGGCGCGCTCGAAGAGGTCGTCGCGCAGGTCGGTCATGCGCTTGAGATGGCGCAGCCGGGTGCCATCGTGATCCTCAACAAATTCGGCAAACAGGAGGCCGCAGGGCGCGGGTGTCGCGACCTGATCGCGCAGGCAATGGCCTCCGATTTTCCGGTCCTTCTGTCCGTTCCGCCCGAAACGCGCGCCGATTTCATGACTTTCGCAGATGGTATGGCCGAAGAAATCGTGCCGGAAATTCAGGCGCTTGAGGCATTTCTTTCGCGTGAGAGCGCTTAATCCGCGCCCTCGCGTTGTCTCGTGTCGCTCCCATGCTAGACTTGTTCAGGTAAGGTGAGTAAAAGGGGGTCGTTAGCGCTAACGGACCCCAAACACGGAGCAGCCCATGGTTTCGCGCGTCATTCCCGTCGATCGTTTCGACCTGGTGATTTTCGGCGCCACTGGCGACCTCGCCAATCGCAAAATTCTCCCCGGCCTGTTTCGCCGCTATTGCGCGGGGCAAATCCCTGATGGGTCCACCATCATCGGGGCTGCCCGCTCGGAGATGACCCCCGAGGAGTTCCGCGACCAGACCCGCGCCGCGATCGCCGAATTCGGCGGCAATAAATGCGACGACGAAGGCGCGCTGGACGGCTTCCTGCCGATGCTCGACTATGTCGCGATCGACGCGAAAGGCGATGGTGGCTGGGACGATCTGAAGTCGAAAGTCCGCGACGACACCGTCAATGCGTTCTACTTCTCGGTGGCTCCGGCGCTGTTCGGCGATCTGGCCGAGCGACTCCACACGCGCGGTATCGCGGGTCCGGAGGCGCGGATCGTGGTCGAGAAACCTTTCGGGCGCGACCTCGCCTCGGCCAAAGCGCTCAACGCGGCGCTGGCGGAGTATTTCGACGAGACGCAGATCTACCGGATCGACCATTACCTCGGCAAAGAGACCGTGCAGAACCTGATGGCGGTGCGCTTCGCCAACATCCTGTTCGAGCCGCTCTGGAACAGCCAATTTGTTGATCATGTGCAAATCACCGTGGCTGAAACGGTGGGCGTCGGCGGTCGCGGGTCGTATTATGACAAGTCGGGCGCGATGCGTGACATGGTGCAAAACCACATGATGCAGCTTCTGTGCCTGATCGCGATGGAGCCGCCCTATCACTTCGATCCCGATGCGGTGCGCGACGAGAAGCTCAAGGTGATCCGCGCGCTCCAGCCCGTCCAGCCTGCCGATATCGTGCGCGGTCAATACGCGGCCAGCAAGGATGCGCCCGGCTATCTCGAAGATGCCGAGGACCCGGAGTCGACGACCGAGAGCTATATCGCGATGAAATGCCATGTCGCGAACTGGCGCTGGGTGAACACGCCCTTCTATCTGCGCACCGGCAAGCGGCTGCGCGCGCGCACTTCCGAGATCGCGATCACCTTCAAGGAGCCGCCGCACCAGATCTTCGACGAAGCCGAAGGCGAGTGGCGCGAGAACGTGCTCGTGATCCGGCTGCAGCCCAATGAGGGCATGAACCTGAAGATGATGATCAAGGAGCCGGGGCCGGGCGGGATGCGCCTCGTGCAGGTGCCGCTCGACATGTCCTTCGCGGACGCTCTGGGCGAGGAGGCCGACATCACCGACGCCTATGAACGCCTGATCATGGATGTGATCCGGGGCAACCAGACGCTGTTCATGCGCGGTGACGAGGTCGAGGCGGCCTGGGCCTGGACCGACCCGATCATCGAGGGTTGGGAGGCGCGTGGCGACAAACCTCAAACCTATGACAGCGGCGCGTCGGGGCCGGATGACGCGCTGATGCTGATGCATCGCGACGGACGCCGCTGGCGGGAGATTCGTGAATGAATTTTGAGAGTTATCCCGATCGCGAGATGCTGATGATGGGGCTTGCGGACCGCATCGCGAGCCAGTTGCGCGCGTCGATCAACAACGAGGGCCGCGCGACCTTGTCGGTGCCCGGCGGCTCCACGCCGGGTCCGATCTTCGACATCCTTTCCGACATTGATCTGGACTGGTCCAAGGTCGCGGTGCTCCTCAATGACGAGCGTTGGGTGCCCGAGAGCTCGGAGCGGTCTAACACGCGTCTGATCCGTGCGCGGCTCCTGAAGGGGCGGGCGGCAGCGGCGACGCTCGTGCCGCTTTATGCCGAGGCCGAGCGGCCTGAGGACAAGATGGCGGAATTGGCCGAGGGCATCGCGCCGCATCTGCCGATCTCCGTCCTCCTTTTGGGCATGGGCGCAGATATGCACACGGCGAGCCTGTTTCCGGGCGCCGACCGGCTGAAAGAGGCGCTGTCGAACGATGCGCCGATCTTGCTGCCGATGCGGGCCGAAGCTGCGGGCGAGCCGCGTATCACGCTGTCCGCGCCCGTGCTGCGCGACGCGATGTATACGCATATCCTGATCACTGGCGCGGAGAAGCGCGCGGCGATCGAAGCGGCCGAGAGGCTCCCCGTGGAACAGGCGCCGGTGCGCGCCGTTCTCAAGGACGCGACCGTTCACTGGGCTGAATAACTGGGCAGAGCAAGCGATGACCATCTGGCAAGACCTCCTCGATAAAGCGCAATCCGTGCAATCCCGCGGAATCGGAGAATTGTTCGAAAAGGACAATCGCGCAGGCGGTTTCAGCCGCGAAACCGGGCCGTTTCTGTTCGATTTCTCCAAGACCAATATCGATGCGGAGACGCTCGATCTGCTGGTGAAACTGGCCGAGGAGAAGGATGTCGCGGCGCGCGCGGAAGCGATGTTCGCCGGTGAGAAGATCAACGACACCGAGGGCCGCGCGGTCTTGCATACCGCGCTGCGCAATCTCGACACGGATGTATTCGTCGATGGCGAGAACGTCATGCCCGAGGTCCGCGCGACCCATGCCCGGATGGAGGCGTTCGCGCGCGATGTCCGTGAGGGCAAGTTCACGGGGCAGGGCGGTGCGATCACCGATGTGGTGAATATCGGCATCGGCGGCTCCGATCTGGGCCCGGCGATGGCGACGCTGGCGCTCGCGCCCTATCACGACGGGCCGCGCTGTCATTTCGTCTCCAACGTGGACGGGGCGCATATCCATGACACGCTGGCCGGTCTGAACCCGGAGACGACGCTGGTGATCGTCGCCTCCAAGACCTTCACCACGATCGAGACGATGACCAATGCGGAGACCGCGAAACGGTGGATGGCCGAGAAGGTCTCGGACCCGGCGCAGCAATTCGCGGCGCTCTCGACCTCGGCTGAGAAGACCGCCGCCTTCGGGATCGATCAGGCTCGCGTCTTCGGCTTCGCCGATTGGGTCGGCGGGCGTTATTCGATGTGGGGGCCGATCGGGCTGTCGCTGATGATCGCGATCGGGCCGGAGGGTTTCGCGGGGTTCCTCAAGGGCGCCGCCACGATGGACGCGCATTTCCGCGACGCTGAGTTCAAGGACAACCTGCCAGTGCTGCTGGCGCTTGTCGGCATCTGGCACAACCAATTCTGCGACTACGCGACCCGCGCGGTTCTGCCCTATGATCAACGGCTTGCGCGTCTGCCGGCCTATCTCCAGCAGTTGGAGATGGAGAGCAACGGCAAGCGCGTCAGCATGGATGGCAAGGACCTGCCCTACAATTCCGGCCCCGTCGTCTGGGGCGAGCCCGGCACCAACGGCCAGCACGCGTTCTATCAGCTGATCCACCAGGGCACGCGGGTCATTCCGTGCGAATTCATGGTGGCTGCCGAGGGGCACGAGCCCGATCTGGCGCATCAGCATACGCTGCTCGTGGCCAACTGTCTGGCGCAATCCGAGGCGCTGATGCGCGGGCGCTCGCTGGCCGAAGCGACCGAGATCATGCGCAAGAAAGGCTTCGAGGGAGACGAGCTGGACCGTCAGGCGCGGCACCGCGTCTTCCCGGGTTCGCGACCGTCGACCACGCTGCTTTATCCGAAACTGACCCCCGAGGTCTTCGGCGGGATTGTCGCGCTTTATGAGCACCGTGTCTTCGTCGAGGGCGTCATTCTCGGCATCAACAGCTTCGACCAATGGGGCGTTGAGCTGGGCAAGGAGCTCGCGCTTGCGCTGGCTCCGGTGCTGAAGGGCGAGGATGCGGGCGAGGGCAAGGACGGCTCCACCCGGCAGCTTGTCGCGCGGGTGCAATCGCTGCGCGGCTGAGCCTGTCACGTGGTAACGGTGTGGTAACGGTCGCGCCTGTGGCCGGAACCGCGCCGATCATCCTTCCGTTCAGCTTATAGGCGGGGCGCAGCGCCTCGCCTTTTGGTGTTCGAACAAAGGAATTCCACGATGATCGAGTCGATGGAGAAAAGCCCCGAAGGCGTGGTCGGTCTGATCGCCTCCGGCACTGTTCTTAAACATGATGTGACCGAGGCGATGCGCCTCGTCGGGTCTGCGGATCGGATGATGGTCGTCGTCGCGCCGCGCTTCGATGGCTACATGGCGGAACTGATCGGCGGGTTGCGCCAAAGCTGCGAAGACGGTCAGGCCGGGCGCTGCGCGCTGGTCGTGCCGGAGGATATGCGCTCCGAGGCGAGCATGCAGGGCGAGGGCGGCGCGTTCCGCATCTTCACCGCGCAGGCAGACGCGGAAAGCTGGCTCGCCTCTTAACGCAGGCCGATCTCGGACAGCGCCACGGCAAGCTCGCGGGGCAGGGCCTCTTCGCGGTCGCGACCTTTCGGCAGATCGCGGGGCGCATCCTCGGGGCTCAGGTAACGCCAGCCCTGGAAGGGGCGGCGCGATAGGGCCTCCGTGCGGACGACCTCGCGGTCGAGCACGATGGCGCAGCGCGCGATCCCGTCCGCGCCCATCACTTCGGATAGTTCAAGCACACGCTGGCGCGCCAGAACCGCGCCCTTGAAAACCCAGTACAGCGACCCGCCATTCAGGATCTCATCCGCGCGTTTCGGCCACATGCGCGTCACATGCATGGCCGGGCCTTTGCCATAGCGGCTGGCCTGCCACGCGATCAGGTCCTCGACCTTCTCGGCGCCGACGCACAGTTTGATCAGATTCACCACTTTGTCACCCATGCCTCTTAATTAGGTTTTCGCTCCCGCGACGGCAATGTCCGATTTGCGTCTGGTCATGCGAAGAGGCCTTAGGTATAGTGTCAGCCCGCCCCCGACGCACGATATGCGGAGGGGGCGCTCGATTTTTACCTCACTCGAACTGCTGCCAGCGAGGACCTCATGAGCCGTTTTGCCGCCCCGATTGCCGAACAGATCTGGGACATGAAATACCGTCTGAAGGAACAGGACGGGACCCCGATCGACGCGACCGTCGAGGATAGCTGGCGTCGGATCGCGCGCGCCTTGGCCGAGGTCGAGGATAAGCCCGCGAAATGGGAAGAGAAATTCTACGGCGCGCTGGAAGATTTCAAATATCTGCCCGCAGGCCGGATCGCGGCAGGTGCCGGCACCGGCCGCGCGGTGACGCTGTTCAACTGCTTCGTCATGGGAACGATCCCCGACAACATGGGCGGCATCTTCGACATGCTGAAGGAAGCCGCTCTGACGATGCAGCAGGGCGGGGGAATCGGCTACGATTTCTCGACCATCCGTCCGCGTGGCGCCGAAGTGAAGGGCGTCGCTGCCGATGCGTCCGGCCCGCTGAGCTTCATGGACGTCTGGGATGCGATGTGCCGCACGATCATGTCGGCGGGCTCGCGGCGCGGCGCGATGATGGCGACGATGCGCTGCGATCACCCCGATATCGAGAGCTTCATCACCGCCAAGCAGGATTCGGCGCGGCTGCGGATGTTCAACCTGTCCGTGCTGGTGACCGACGCGTTCATGGAGGCTGTGAAGGCCGATGGCCCGTGGGATCTGAAATACGGCGACAAGGTCTATCACACGCTGAACGCCCGCGATCTGTGGAACAAGATCATGCGCGCTACCTATGACTACGCCGAGCCGGGCGTGATCTTCATCGACCGCATCAACAAGATGAACAACCTCAACTATGTCGAGCAGATCGCCGCGACCAACCCCTGCGGCGAGCAGCCCCTGCCGCCCTATGGCGCGTGCCTGCTGGGCTCGATCAACCTCGCGCGGCTCGTGACGAACCCGTTCGAGGCGGATGCGGGTCTGGACCCCGAGCAGCTCGACGAGATGGTGCGCCTTGCCATCCGCATGATGGATAACGTGGTCGACGCCTCGCGCTTCCCGCTGGAGCAGCAGCGCGAAGAGGCGCAGAACAAGCGCCGCATCGGTCTGGGCGTGACCGGTCTCGCCGACGCGCTTCTGATGCTTGGTCTGCGCTATGGCTCGGAAGAGGCGGCCGCGCAGACCGAAGCCTGGATGAAGCAGATCGCGCGGGCGAGCTATCTCGCCTCGGTCGATCTGGCCAAGGAGAAGGGTCCGTTCCCGCTCTTCGATGCCGAGAAATACCTCGCCTCGGGCAACATGATGCAGATGGATGACGACGTGCGCGAGGCGATCCGCGAACACGGTATCCGCAATGCGCTGCTGACCTCGATCGCGCCGACCGGGACGATTTCGCTCTATGCGGGCAACGTGTCCTCGGGCATCGAGCCGGTCTTCGCCTATGCCTACAAGCGCAAGGTGCTGCAGCCCGACGGCTCGCGCACCGAGGAAGAAGTGGTCGATTACGCGGTGCAGATGTGGCGCGACAAGTTCGGGGACAAACCGCTGCCCGACTATTTCGTCAATGCCCAGACGCTCGCGCCGATGGATCACGTCCGGATGCAGGCCGCTGCGCAGAAATGGATCGACAGCTCGATCTCCAAGACCATCAACTGCCCCGAGGATATCCCCTTCGAGGCGTTCAAATCGGTCTACATGGAAGCCTGGGACACCGGCTGCAAAGGCTGCACCACCTACCGTCCGAACGACGTGACGGGCTCGGTTCTCAGCGTGTCGGAGAAATCCGAAGACGCGCCGGAAGTCGACGAGGGTGCCGATGTGGTCTACCTGACCGAGCCGCTGGACCGTCCGGCGGCGCTCGAAGGCTCGACCTACAAGATCAAGTGGCCGGGTTCGGAACACGCGATCTACATCACGATCAACGACATCGTCCAAGGCGGCCACCGCCGTCCCTTCGAGGTCTTCATCAACTCGAAGAACATGGAGCATTTCGCCTGGACCGTGGCGCTGACCCGGATGATCTCTGCGGTGTTCCGGCGCGGTGGCGATGTCTCCTTCGTGGTCGAGGAGCTCAAAGCCGTGTTCGATCCGCGCGGCGGGGCCTGGATGCAGGGCAAATACATCCCCTCCATCCTCGCGGCGATCGGCGGCGTGATCGAGCGTCACATGATCTCGATCGGCTTCCTCGAAGGCGAAGGGCTGGGCCTGAAATCCGACCCCGAGGCCGACCGCATGGCCATCGGCGAAGCCCCCCGCGGCAAAGCCTGCCCGTCCTGCGGCTCCTACGCCCTGCGGATGGTCGAAGGCTGCATGACCTGCGCCGATTGCGGCCACTCCAAATGCGGCTGAGCTGATCCGGCTTTGATATAAATGTCCGGACCCCCAAAGTTTAGCCTTTTTGGGTTAAATTGACCCACCTTTGTTACGGTAAAATCTGCCTCTGGCCAGCGCTCTGGTCAGAGGCTTTTACTTTTCAATGGCTTACGATCTTGCGGTGGTTTGAGCGCTTCGATGGGTCTCGAGGTTTTCGGCTTCTGAAGCGCCGCCGAGCCTGACTTGACCCTTTGCCGACAAGCTGGCCTATCTCCCTCCAAACCCGGGTTTCTCATCATCACCGCCTCGCGAACAGCCGTTTTGCGAGGGGCGTCAACGGCGCGTGCCGCCTGACCAGAAGGAGCCTGCCATGTCCGAGCATTTCCCGATCTGTGATCTTCGCTTCGATCTCGAAACCTCGCCTGCGAAGATCGAGGCCGAACTCACCAAATTTCTGCGCAAGCTGCGTTGGGTGGCGCAGGGCCACGATCCGGCTGACTTCGACGCGGTGCGCGATGATGATCGCTGGGACGACGCGATGCGCTCCTGTCGCCCCAGCTTGCAGGACGGCGACAGGATCCGGCGTCGGGCCTCTGCGCTCGCGGATCGGCGGCTCAGTGCGTCTGGAATGGCGCATCTGGGTCGTGACGCACGGGAGACGCTGGCGGGGCTCAAGCACGGCGTGCGCATGGTGCGGCTCGCGAGCGAACACCGTGCCGACGAGATCGCTGCAGCTCTGCACGAAGAGATGCCCTGGATGGGACGCGCGACCGAGATCGCCTGGAATGCCATGCGAGAGTGTGTGCGCGCTGGAGCGCCAGCGGTGCGCCTGCCGCCGCTCCTCCTCGACGGACCTCCGGGCATCGGCAAGAGCCATTGGGCGCGTCGCTTGGCGGAGTTGATCGGCACGCCCTCGGAACTGATCGACGCCGCGAACGAACCCGCGGGCTTCGCGGTTGCGGGCAGTCAAAGAGGTTGGGCGACGGCCCAACCCGGCCGTCCTGTGGAACTCATTCTGCGCGAGCGTGTCGGGAGCCCGGTCATCGTGATCGACGAGGTGGATAAAGTCGGCGATGTGCGTTCAGATCGAGGCTTCAGCTTTGCGCTGAGCAACGCGCTCTTGCCGCTGCTGGAACCCCTCAGCGCCCGGACCTGGAACTGCCCTTATTTCCGGGTGCGTTTTGACATGCGCTGGATCAGCTGGATCCTGACCTCGAACAACCGCCGCGCCGTTCCAGCGCCGCTTTTAAGCCGCTGTCGCGTGGTCGACATCGCGCTGCTCTCTGGTGCGCATCTGGCGTATTTCGCGCGCCGCGAAGGGGCAGTGCGCGGCCTGCCGGCGGATACGGTCGAAGCGCTGGCGGACATGCTGCGAGGCGCCGAGCGCGGCTGGGATCTGCGCGCGGTGCTCAAGCTGATCGATGGTCTCGTTGCGCACGAGAACCGTCCGAGAGTGCAGTGAAGGAGGGAGGGCGAAATGGCGGATTGTAGGGACCCGAATTTGGACTTGGCGATCTTGGTGGCCGAAGGGCTTAGTGTCTTGGTGATCATCGCTCTATGGGCGACCGTTTGTTTTGAGCGGCGCTCGTGGAAACGATCCAATGCGCCGCTGAGCGAGGAGGAGGTCCGGTGGTTCAATGCGCAGGTGGAGCAGCTGGAGAAGGAATACGAGCTTGAGGTGAAGGAACCCTGCGGGGAACTGAGTGAAAGCGATCGCAAGTCAAATGAGGAGACGTGAGTGCATTTGTCAAAATTTTTCAGTGGGTTGCGCCGCATGACGTGTGGGGTCTGCGCACTGAACGTTCGGACGATACCGACCGGGCTACGCGACCATAACTGCACTTGCCGTCAACGTAACACGCGCCGCTACGAGGTGGTTCGAGGCTTGAATTTCCTCCAACCCAACAAGCTGCCCGGCGTCGCTGAAGCAACGATCACGAATTCGTTAAGAAAATTCTTGTGTGATCCGCCAAGTGCGGTTTACAACTTGGATATCTTATTTCCGACCTGTCTGAATCGATAGGTCTCATGATGTGAATAGTTTCAGAAAGCGTGTTTGTGAATGCCATTTTGTGGGAGCAACTTCGTTGCTGACGCGACTGCCAGAAATAAAAGGTGATTTTGAGATTCGAATCGTTTCAAGGTCAGTCAGGATCACTTCACTGCTGCACACGGCATATCGACCGCGTAGGCAGCCTTCCTCGGATTGCAGTGAACTTCAGCGGTGAGGCCTCCCAGAGTTTCTGCAAGGGGCTGGTAATTTTTGAGCGTATTGGGAAAACACGGCCGCTGGATTCGAAATGATGGGATAGGGTGTGCTTGGAGAGATTGCGCGATTAATTTGTTTTGAGGGCAGGGCGATGAATGAAGGTAGATTTTATAAGATTATTCTTGCAACCGTTGTCGTTTGCGTGAGTCCTCTGCTTTTGGCGTTCTCCGCTAACGCCAATGGGGTTACTCCCGCCTGCCCGACAGTCTGGAAGGGTTACGTAGATACAGCAAACGAGATCGTTGGATCAGTCGGCGCTGACGTCGACATTGTTTTCGTTAACAGATACGGAGAGGCCTTCGATTGTCTCGGGCAAGGCTTTTCGGAGAAAGAACTCCTACATATCAGTCAGTTAGAGGCTTCCCTGCCAATTGACCGAGTAGTGGCACTAAGTGATCGGGCGAGCACTTGGCCGGCAAACATATGCTCCGTCGGAACTGGTAGATTAGGGCTGAACTATATCAGCATTTCGCTACCCATCGAGCAACGGATACTTGATCTGGAGTCTTGTCGCAGATCTGTATTTGGTGGTCTCGATCGAGTATTGAATAAATAGGGGATTGTTATGGGCGACATTTCTTACGGCGATGGTAGTTACACGAACCCAAGTCGGGGAGAAATAGGGTTTTCTTTTGGCTCGTTTTCGTTTGGCATGGACCAAACAGGTGTATGGAGCGGGGGCGTTGAAGGCTCCCTGGGCCCGTTTTCGGTTGGTCCCGACAGTTACGGATGGTCAATCCCAGTAGGCCCGGCAACCATCGGCGAGACTTGGAAAGAAGACGGCCTATATGGTAGCTTCACAATCGGAAGCAACTCGTTTGGTCTCTATTTTGATGTTCGCTCAGATAACCCGACAACAAATATGGAGGCGCACGGTTACCGTCAGTATGAACTAAAAGATGATGACGGAAATCTTATCGGGTATGAACGCTATCAACCTGTTGGGAGCTCAACTGTTGGGTGGAGGTGGCAGGTTTCAAAAGTGGACGTTTATGGGAAACCACTTGGTCCGACAAAATGGCTTGAGATGGATGAACAGACTGCAAAGCAGCTCTCAAGTGGCTTCCTAAACGCCAAATGTTTCCCCGCCGCGACCCCCATCGCGATCTCGCTGACCGAAACTCGCCCCATTTCTGACATTCGCGTTGGCGACACGGTTCTTGCCTATGACCCTGCGGCGGGGCTTGGCCAGGAGGACTTGGTGCCGCGCAAAGTGGTGCGGCTGTATCGGAACACGACAGAGGAATGGGTGAAGCTGACGTGGTCTGAGGGTGGCCAGCAGAAAGAACTGATCGCTACGCCGGGCCACCATTTCCTCGACCGTTTCGGCAATTTCACGACGATTGAGGAAATGCTTGAGAATGGCAAAGCGACGGTCGTCCTCGCTTCAGGCGAACTGACAGAAGTCACTGCTGAACTCATCGTCTACAGCGCCGAGACCGCGCATTTGTTCGAAGAAGCGTGCGCGCAAGGAATGGTTGCAGGTAGCGCTGCCCTCAAACCCGACGCAGTCAGCGGATGGCAGACCTACAATTTCGAGGTCGAGGATCTACACACTTATGTTGCAGGCGGTGTGCGCGTCCACAACGACTCTGGATGGCTTGGAGAAATTGGAAACGCGATCAACGATGGTATCGATGACGCTCTGGGCATCGCGGAAGGTAGCGCTCTCGATACTCTCACGGATATCCTAACGACCCCATTCCATATTGTCGGAACTGTTTTAAATAGCATTTTCGGTGGGCGAGGTGCCCCCGGCGAACCGCTATCAGCGATAGACTGGCTATCAGGTGCCCAATCTTCCCCAGCGGGCACCGTCAGTTCAGGATATGGTGGAGCTCAATTTACGTTGGGTGGCGATTTGCCAACTAACACCTCCGGTGAGGGCACTGGACGGGTAGACCTTACAACATCAGACGGTCGAACCGTTAGCGTTCCATCTGAAAACGCGAGCTTTGGGTCGCTCTCCGCTGGTGGCTTGTATCCGGTAGCGCTGGACCTCGATGGTGATGGTCTTGAGTTGAGTATTGGCAACGGCGTCGGGTTCGATGTCGATGGAGACGGTTTCCTAGAGAATACCACCTGGGCTGCTGCAGACGATGGGTTTCTCGTTATCGATTTGGACGCCGATGGAAGCATCTCCGAAATCGGCGGAGATGGCATTATCGATCAGGCGGCGGAGCTCGCCTTTGCCGTTTGGGCCGCTGAGGGTGCGACAGACCTCCAGGCGCTGGCTGAGGCAACAGATGTCGATGGAAATCTGATCTTTGACAGCAATGGGGACGGCGTTCTCGACGCGAGTGATAATGTCTGGGCGTCGATGAAGGTGTTTCAGGATCTTGATCAGGATGGCCAGGTCGATGAAGCGGAGCTGCGAACGCTCGATGACTGGAGTATCACTCAGATCAATCTCTCCTACGATGACGGCTCCGGATTTGAAGAGACAGACGATGACCTCGAATTCTTTGGAAGCACGCTGCATGGCTCGGCGTCATTCGTGAGAAATGGTGAAGTTGTTGCTGGCGGAGTTGGAGATGTCGCTCTCTCTTATGTCGAGAATGGTTGGAGGCAAGTGGCGACTGAGACGGGTTATCGCATTGAGTTCGAAACAGGCTCGACCTTGTCATATTGGAATGCGGAAGGTTTAAGCACTCCGGACGTGAACCTTGCTGCCGATGAGTATATCGGAGCGTCCGGCGATGAGAGGGCCAACTATTTGGACGCATCCGAAGCCGAATGGGCTGTTGCGATAGATGGCGGCGCGGGCGATGACAGTCTTCTTGGCGGCGCCGGTGGCGATCTCCTCTCTGGCGGAGATGGAGCTGACGCGATCGATGGCGGCGCGGGTGACGATATCGTTTTTGCTGACGCTGAGGATGACGTCAGTGCGGGGGATGTGCAGGGCGGGACAGGTTACGACCAACTGGTGATGGCTGAGGACGCTGCGCTCTCGGTCTCCGATTTGAGCGCGATCGGCTTTGAATCCATCAATGCCGGAAACGTGGATGACCTTCTCGTAGGCCTTGACGACGAAACCGGCTACTACCTCGCTGGGAATGGTGGCAATGATACGCTCGGCGCCGCTGGGGGGAACGATGCCCTGTCGGGAGGCGAGGGCGACGATAGCCTATCGGGAGCCTCCGGGGCCGATCTTCTCTCGGGCGGCACCGGGAATGACTTGCTCGATGCCGGCGATGGCTCGGATACGCTCGCCGGCGGCGCAGGGAATGACACGCTGCTCGGCGGGGAGGGAAATGATCGCTATTTCTACTGGCGTGGTGATGGGCACGACCTGATCCATGATATCGCGACGGGAACCTATCTTGAGCGTTACGAATATGAAGAGCAAATCCCGCAAGACGAAGGTTCTTTCAAAGAAAATCTGAACGAGCTCGCGGGCAAAGAAGCGACGTATGTAAACGAACTTCGCACTGGATTTGTCGAACGTTCGGGGCAGATTGATGGCGGTATCGACACGCTTGAGTTCGGATATGGAATTCGTGTCGAGGACGTTCTGTTCTCGACTGAAGCTGGCGATGTTCTCATAGAATTCCGAAACAAAGACGATGCGGAGACCGACGTTGATGAGAGCGATAGCCTCGCTCTCGACGACAGCATAACGGTTCTTGATTGGGCCAATCAGCAAAGCCGTATCGAACAATTTGTTTTTGCGAACGGGGTGGTCATCAACACGAGCCAGATTGTCTCAGGCGAATTCGGCAATGGCGAAGCAAATGATTTCTCAGGCTCTGAATATGGTGATTGGCTAAACTCCGGAGGCGGAAATGACACGATCGTCGGTCTCGGAGGGAATGATGTGCTGATCGCCGGAGAGGGGAGTGATAGCCTTAGCGGCGGCGATGGGCGGGACCTCGTTTTCGCCGGCGATGGGGACGACCTGGGCGACGGTGGTTCGGGGGATGATTACATCGTCGCGGGTGCAGGAGCTGATAGCTTTGACGGTGGTGCTGGCAATGATGTGTTGTCAGGTGATCAAGGCGATGACCAACTTAATGGTGGGGCGGGCAATGACTCGCTGCTCGGCGGTTCCGGGAGCGATACGCTACGCGGGGGCGCAGGGGATGACGTCTATTTCTATTTCCGCGGCGACGGCCATGATAAGATCGTCGAACTAGAGGCTGCTGTTGAAGCGGATACGACCGAGGAGGCCCCGAACGTGCTTTCCGACGCTTTCAACGGCGCGGATTCCTGGGCATGGATTTTTAAGGCGCTCAACGTATTCAGATACCGCGAGATTGCGCCTGACCCGCAGGCGGCAGATTGGGATGTCGTGCAATTCGGTTACTCGATTGGTCTCGAAGATTTGGTGTTCGAACTGCAAGGAGAAGATCTGGTCGTTGGCGTGCGCCAGGTTGACGAAAATGGAGACCCTCTTGCGCTCGAGCTCCTCGATGATGTGCTTAGAATAACCGATTGGGCCAGTGTCGGCGGACGTGTTGAAGAGCTCCGCTTTGCAGACGGTCTCGCCATCGACATCTCGAAATTCGGCGATTTTCAGACTGGGTCAGCGTCAGATGATTTCATGACGGGGGCTGGTCTCGGGGATCTCCTATCCGGCGGTGGCGGTGGCGATACTCTCCAAGGTCTCGGGGGCGATGACGTGCTTGTTGGAGCTGAAGGCGACGACTCCCTTTCTGGCGATGCGGGCGATGACGATCTGTATGCGGGTGATGGAAATGATTTGCTATTCGGTGGCGAAGGGCGGGACTATCTACTCGGTGGAAACGGGGAAGACATCTTGGATGCTGGGAAGGGCGATGATGTCCTCTACGCTGGAAAGGGCAATGATACGCTGAGAGGTGGTTTTGGTAGCGATACCTACATCTTCAACCGTGGCGATGGTCACGACACTATCGATGAGAGCTTCGACTACGCGGATCTGCCCGAGGATACCCTCGGTGGCGGTCTCGATGATTTCGCTGATAACCTTCAAGCTCAGGTCGCCGGTAAAGACAGTTTCCTGGAAGGGCTCGATGCATGGGTGAGCGATATTAGAACGGGCGACACAATCGACGCACTTGCTGGCGGCGACGACGTCATACAGTTCGGAAATTGGATTGATTTAGCCGATCTGATAATTTCGACAGATACCCATGAAGATGGGACTAACCTGATCATCGAACTACTTCCGATTGTTGAAGGGAGTGAAGTAGTTGAAGACAGCATTACAATCGAGCACTGGCAGGCGCCGGAGTTCCGAGTCGAAACACTTCAGTTCGCAAACGGTTTTCTTCTTGATATCAGTAAAATTGGCTACGCTGAGACAGGTGACAGCAGCGCGAACCTATTGAATCTGGCCGATGTTGCTCTCCTGAATGGCGACGGAGGCTGGCTCAGTGGCGGCGCAGGCGAAGACACGCTGCAAGGCGGCGAAGGCGGGGACCTCCTTATGGGCGGCGTCGATGCTGACCGAATGGAAGGGGGCGAGGGCAACGATACATATGTGTTTGCTCGCGGCGATGGTGCCGATTCCGTCTTTGATATCGGAAGCTCACTTGTGGGCGAAACAAGCAATCCCGGTGGAGACAAGCTTCTTTTCGGTGCCGGTATCACTATAGAAGATTTGATCTTGGAGCGCGACGGCGCCGATATGAAGCTATTCGTCGCCGATCAGACCAATATAAACGTCGCGTTGAGCGAGCTTACTGATGTCGTTACAGTTGAGAATTGGAGTGATAGCGCAAATCGCATTGAGGTTCTCCAGTTCTACAATGGTCTCGATTTTGACGTGTCGGCTATCAAAAACACCTTTCTGGGCGAAGACGTTTCGAGCGAGGATCAAAGCGAGCCGGTTTCCGATATTTTGAACGGGTCTGCGGCTGCCGATTGGATGGACGGTTTTGCAGGGGATGATTCCATCAATGGTGCGGATGGAAATGATTATATCTTCGGGCGTGAGGGTGCCGACACGCTAATTGGCGGAAATGGCAATGATATCATGTCGGGTGGAACCGGTGACGACGCGCTGAAGGGTGGGAATGGCAATGACATCATCGCGGGCGGAGCCGAAAATGACGTGCTCGCTGGCGGGGGCGGAAACGATGTTCTCACCGGCGGGTCAGGGGATGACCTTCTAGATGGGGGAAATGGGAACGACTTGATCATTGGTGACATCGGGAACGATACGATCGTAGCGAGTGCCGGGCAGGACCAAATTCGTTTTGGGCTCGGTGACGGGAACGATGTCTACCAAGGGAATGCAGACTTCGCAGGCTCGGATGTCATTGTGTTCGACGATGGAATTCAAGCGGAGAATATTTGGTTTGAAAGGATCGATAACGACCTCGTCGTTCGTATCCACGGAGCAGACGATACGCTAAAGTTCGAGGATTGGTATTACAGCACCGAGCCGACTGCGTATGTCAAAGGCTTCGCCGCAGGAGAAAAATGGCTGAGTTACAGTCAGGTCAATGCCCTGGTCGACGCTATGGATGAGCACATTCCCGAATTGAACGATGGCGCGACTGCATACGGGATCCTTCCCGGGGAGACCCCTGATGCTGTTCTGACGGCAATTGAAAGCGCTTGGGCTTAAACTATGGAACAGAAAAGCATCGTATCGAAAGGCGAGAGCTCGCAAACGTCGCAGGTTGCCATGCTCGGGGAGATGACGTGGCTGTATTCGATGTCGGAGTTGCATCGAACATGGCCGGTCGGTTCCATCCACCAATGGCTTCTGCCAGCGCTTTTGCATAACCAATTCAAGATCTTTCGTCGCGATGGAAGACCGGTCGGACTTCTGACATGGGCCCGCATGTCAAAAGATGTGGAGACTGCTTACGTGCGCAATACGCGCAGCTTGCAGCCTAAGGATTGGGTCAGCGGCGACCGATTGTGGCTCCTGGATCTCATAGCGCCTTTCGGAGACGGGAAACGCATAATTCAGCACATCCGCCACGAGATCTTCGCACGGGACGTTGCGAGGTTCCTTCGGGTTCGGAAAGGCGACCGGACAATCCGGATCGTCTACGGTCATGGCGTCGACGCGCTTGCGGCAGCGCGCGACCGCAGTTTGAGCCCGACGGTCGAGTTGTCTGGGGATGTGGTTTTAAAGAAATGACCTTGCCAAGTAAAACGATGACGAAATTCAAAGGTTCGTTCATCGGGGTCGCGGTCTTCAGCGCGGTGATCAACATTCTGATGCTGACCGGCCCGCTCTTCATGCTTCAGGTCTATGATCGTGTGCTCGCGAGCCGCTCATCGGCGACTCTGGCCGTGCTCTTCGCGATCGTCGTTTTCCTGTTCGCGATGATGGCGTTTCTCGATCACTATCGTGGCCGCGCCCTCGCGCGGGTCGGGGCAGGGTTTCAGACAGCTTTGGACCGGCCCGTCTTCGAAGCGGTTCTCCATCAGGCACAATATCTCGCATTGCGGGAGCGCCCGGCCGCCGGTTTGCGCGACCTCGCAACGATCCAGGGCGTCTTGTCCTCACCGGGCATGGGGGCGGTGTTCGATCTGCCCTGGACGCCGCTCTTTGTCGGGATGCTCTTCCTGTTCCATCACTGGCTGGGCTGGTTCGCCGTTGCGGGCGCAGTGCTTATCCTCGGATTGACCACGCTCAATCAACTTCGCACGAAGAGGCTCCAGGCAGAGGCCGCCCGGCATGTCGCGACTGCCGACGCCCAGGTTGAGAGTATGCGCCGATCAATTGAGACGGTGCGCGGACTGGGGATGACTCAGTCGCTGCGCGAGCAATGGGAGGCCGCACGCGAGGTTGCGTTGAGAGGGGCAATGGACGCGGCGGACCGAGGTGGGGCTATGTCTTCCGGCACCAAGGCCACACGGCTCTTGCTACAATCTGCCATTCTCGGTCTCGGCGCGCTACTCGTTCTCCGCGGCGAGCTTACTCCCGGGGTCATGATCGTCGGATCGATTTTGCTCGGGCGAGCTCTTGCCCCGATCGAGCAGGTGATCGGGCACTGGGCACAGTTCCAGCGTGCCATGGTTGCGTGGAAAGAACTTGGCAAGCTTCTTGAGGCGAAACCGCACCGGGAGGTTCAGACCGAGCTTCCGCGTCCGAACGCTGTGCTGTCCGTCCGCAATCTCTCCGTCGCACCGCCTGGAGAGAGCGCACCTGTGCTTCGCGACGTGAGTTTTCTCGCCGAGCCCGGCGACGCGATTGCGGTGCTTGGTCCTTCGGCCTCGGGGAAGTCCACTCTCGCGCGGGCTCTGGCCGGTTTGTGGCCGGTAACCCAGGGGGAAATCCGGCTGGGCGGGGCAGAGCTTGCGCAATACGATCCTGACCGGCTGGGGCGGTCTCTTGGCTATTTGCCACAGGATGTGGCGGTATTTTCCGGAACGGTCGCTCATAACATCGCGCGCTTCGATCCGGAAGCTCGCTCGGAAGATGTTATTCTCGCTGCGGAGCAGGCGGCCGCGCATGAGCTCATCCTTGGGCTCGCCGATGGATATGATACGCAGGTCTCGGAAGGTGGCGGCAGGCTGTCCGGCGGACAACGGCAAAGGATCGGGCTTGCGCGAGCTTTCTTTGGCGATCCGGTTTGCCTGATCCTCGACGAACCCAATGCCAGCCTCGATGATCCAGGCGTTCAGGCGCTCAATCTCGCGATCTCAAATGCTCGGGCGGCTGGAAAAGTCGTATTGGTCATGTCGCATCGCCCCTCCGCGCTTGCGGAATGCAACAAGGTGATGATCCTCGAAGGTGGGCAGATGCGCGCCTTTGGTCCGCGCGACGAGGTCCTGAACCGTTTCGTGAAGCCCGTTCAGGCGGTTGCAGGCATGGGCCGTGGAGGGGCTTCGTGATGCGCACGGATTGGTCTCCTACGCGACCTCTATTGAAGGGCGCTCTGGTGCTTGCTCTGGGGCTGGGCGGGTTTCTCGGTTGGTCATTCCTGACGCAGGTCGATGGTGCGGTGGTTGCCGGAGGGCAGGTTACGGTCGAAGCGAGGCGGCAGGCAATCCAGCACCCCGATGGTGGCCTGGTCGATGCCGTGCTCGTGCGCGATGGAAGCACCGTTCAGGCCGGCGATCCCATCCTGATCCTCGATGGCGCGGAATTGCGCACCCAGCAGGCAACAACACGGCGCGCATTGGTCGAGACGCTGGCGCGGATGAACAGGCTCGACGCGGAGATTTCAGACGCCGGCAATGTGGAATACAGCGAGGAACTCAGAGACATCGGGCGCGATATTGCTGGCCTCGATGCGATCCTTGCAGAGGAGAGTGCTCTCTTCCAGGCCCGTCGCGATACGCTGAAGCAGACAGACGAGCAGCTTGCGGAGCGGCAGGTGCAAACGGAGGCGGTTGTCGCGGGTCGCGCGCGTCAGCTTGATGCCTCCCGCCGCCAACTGGCCTTCATCGAAGATGAACTTAATGCGAAGGAAAGCCTTCTTCAGCGCGGCCTGACCGAGAAATCCCGCGTTCTCGCCTTTCGCCGTGAGGCAGCGCGGCTCGAGGGGCAGATTGGCGAACTGGAAGCGGGGATTGCCGAGGCGCGCAGCTCGATAGCCGGTTTCGAGATGGAGCGGTTGCGCCAGAAGGCGAGCTTCCGCGAGGCTGTGCAGAGTGAGTTGCGCGATCTGCAACCGAGAGCCGCGGAACTGCGCGAGACCCTTCGGCTGATCGACATTCAGATCGGACGCCTCATTTTGCGCGCTCCGATGAGCGGCACCGTTCTGGGCCTCCAGGTTCACACCGTTGGCGGTGTCGTGCCTGCAGGCGCCGAGATTGCCTCAATCGTCCCGGCGAATGTCCCGCTCGTATTCTCGGTCGAGATTGATCCTCGGCAGATCGATCGTGTCCATCCCGGACAGGAAGCTCGGATTCGGTTTCCGAACTTCAATTCCCGCACCACGCCTGAGGTCGATGCGACGGTTGCCTCGATCTCTGCGGATGCGGTCGCGAACAGTGCGACGGGGCGGAGTTTCTACCTCGCGGAGCTCTCACTGACACCGAAGGGGCGCGACACGCTGGGACAGGTTGAGCTCAAGCCCGGCATGCCAGTCGAGAGTTTCATTCGCACCGATGCCCGCAGCCCGGCGTCGTTCCTGATCAAGCCTGTCGCCGACTATTGGGCCTATGCAATGCGGGAAGAGTGAGTGTGCGTCGTGCAGGCAACACCTTCTGGAACTTTCCCGACGGCGCGACCAGCCCGCCGTCAGGACAAAGGCAAGAAACTCTGATGGCGGGCGGTCCAAAGAACATAGGTAGA
The DNA here is from genome assembly GCF_002020115.1 of Thioclava sp. DLFJ5-1. NCBI lineage: Bacteria > Pseudomonadati > Pseudomonadota > Alphaproteobacteria > Rhodobacterales > Paracoccaceae > Thioclava > Thioclava sp. DLFJ5-1. The sequence goes on from NZ_MPZU01000008.1 coordinate 146,661, forward strand.
GCAGCACCAGCCAGGTTCTGGTCGCTGCTGGATGAAAGACCCGCAGCAGGTCAATCGCAGCCAAATCAATGGGTCCAGTCCCTAGGGCTTCGTGGAGCCGGATTCAAAATCCTTCTCATCGTTCAGTGTCTCGGTCAAATCCGCCCAGTTCATCAGCCGTCGCATATCTAGCGCAGCCTCAGTGGCTCCGATTGCTCGAGCACGACGGGACGCATCGCCTTTAAAATATGAGCTCTTTTCTGGAAAATTGAATTTAAAGGCAATCACTCCATCTTTCCAAGGCTGTTGAATGTTGATGTAGGAAATGTCGTTGTAGTCTGCCCTCAAAGGATCTGGGGCAGTCGTGAAACTGAAGGCCACACGCATCGGCGGATCGTCCGACAGCCAGTAAACGGACTTTGACGGCGCGCCCTTGAAACGGATGTCAAACTCGACACTTCCTGCTACCTCCGTGCCTACAATTGGGCCGAGGAAGCCATCAAGGTTCCACGGCGGGGGCAGTTCAAAGCCTCTATCTGCGTAAAAAAACATTCCTCTAAGAGGGATCTCTGCCTCGCCAAGGTCAGGGATGGCCTCAGGGTTCGCAAAGATCAGGGTAGAGTCTATAGGCCCGGTGAAATTTCTGAATTGATTGTAGCACGTTCGCACCCAGAAATTGTCGACTTGGTAGGTCAGAGGGGCCGCGTCAATGATGACGCGTGGAGGTGGGCATTCACTAACTGGCTCGGAAAGAGATATCGAACTTGTTGAGCTCCAAGCAATGAAAAAGCCAAGAAATATCTGAAATTTCACTTGCATCCTCGAGTGCTCTCGTTAATGTGATTTTAACATCGAGATTTGCATTTTTCTGTTGAGGTTTCAATGTATAAAATTTCCGGACCTGATCTTCAGGCAATTCAAGCTCTTGGTGAAAAAGAGCGATGGGCCGAATTCTATTCAGAGTTGGCAACCGTGTTGTCTGTTCCCGATGCTGATGGGGAGCTGCCAGAGCCTGGGATTCAAGCATGGTTCGCCGCTGCGGCTCAAGCCAATGCTGGTTTGGGTGAGGCATCCGCCTTGATCCGGAATTACACTTCGGCCCAGCTTTCGAACCGTTTTGGAATTTCTATTTCTCCTGACGTTATGCAGGCGGCTTCCGATGCGATCGCACGAAACATTTACGAAAACCACATCCAGAACGCCCAACTCCCAACGCTCATACAAATTGGCAATACAGATGCCTTCGAGGTGGTTGATGTCCTCAATGACGCTTATCCGGGATATGATATTAATTACGATGTTTGGTCGGGGAACATTTTATTCGTTGGCCTTGGTGAGATAAAATATTTTCAAGATAATTTATTGAATAGTGGAGATACTTATTCTCTTCTTGTTGCACTTCGTTCTTTGGTGGACGCAGGCCTTGGGAATTTCGTCGGTGCAGGTGCCGGATCGTTCCAAACGCTTGCGTATAGCTTTAGTGCCATCGATGATGCTCTTGGCGATGCAAATGAATATTTTAAACAAAGCTACGGTTTCGAGACTTTGTCTGCCGATAAATGGCTTCGCTATATTTCGGCAGTTTCTGCTAGTGGTAATCTGTTCGTAGGCTCAGAGCTCTCTGATGGGGAGTATGAAAGATTTGGAGCTTTTAGCACGATTGCCCCTAGCATTATCCAGGCAGGTGCCGGTGATGACGAGATCGATGCGGGCGCCAGCGAGAGCCTTGTCGATGGTGGAAGAGGAAGCGACATAGCCTTTTTCACCTACGGAGATGACGTTGCATTGTCGATGGACTTGTTCTTGCGAGCAGATCGCGGAACTGTTCCATATGTTGGCGATGTTGTTAGCGAGCGAAACGATCGCACAAGAGTTTATGACGTCGAAGAGATTCTATTGAGCTCGGGGCAAAATCGCTTAGTGATTCAAGGTGACCCGTCGAAGCATTCTCAGATTCTCAAAATGGTTAACGCTGGCGACGGGGTGGATATTGTTGACCTTTCTGAGTTTACTGGAACTGCATACGGATCCTCTGCTTATGTCGATCTGGGAGATGAAACTAGAGATGGTTCGATCACATTCGATACTCTGAGTTGGCAGATAGCTATCCGTGACTTTGAGCAAGTCTTAGGGTCTAGTGGTCGTGAAACGATTCAGGGCGGTAGCGGTGGTAATATTATCGATGGTGGGGGCGGAGATGACGTAATTTATGACGGCGAAGGAGATGATCTACTTTACGGAGGCGAAGGTGAAGACTTTTTAGCCGACGGACGAGGCTCAGATGTAATTCTCGGCGGCGCGGGAAATGACGTTATCAGAGCTTCAATCGACTATTCCGGCGATGATGGAGGTATTGTCCCGGAAATCTCGTTCGTGGAAGGCCCTTCAGAGCCTGTGTTTCAAGATGTCCAGTTTGGGCACGACATCATTGATGGCGGAGAAGGCTACGATACCGTTTCAGTTTCATCGACAGTGTATATCGGTAGTGATGGGACGCTGCTCTTGGCGAAGTCTGGCCATGTAACTGATGTTCTCTTAAATTTTGAGGCTGTATCGGGTGCGAAGACAGTAGACTTTTCTGCGAGCGAAGCCGGCGTCGATTATGATGGCGGGGGCACGCTCTACATGGCTGGTAAGAGCATTGAGTTCCCAGATCTCACGGAAATAATTGGTTCGCAACGCGATGATGACCTAACGGCGTATGAGCATATAAAGTCGCTTTTCGGCGGTGATGGTGACGATGTCCTAGATGCGGGCGGTGTTGACAACGTTAATTTGTCAGGTGGGCGTGGTGATGACGTAATCCACGGCCTGTCAGGTCTTATAAACGGTGGCGATGGTCACGATGTTCTTTTCGCCACGCAAGGGAAAGTCATCGGCGGAACCGGAAATGATATTCTGACTGTATCTGGTGCTGGCGAGATGTTCGGAGGTGCCGGGGCGGATACGTTGATCGGTGGGCTTGGGTCCACTGCCTCAGGGGATGTCCTGGATACGCTGAATATAGATGGGATTGATGTCTCTGGGAACGGAAGGCTTTTCGGGATGGACGGTTTTTATCGTTTTGGAAATGCCCGCGATAACCTCCTTTCTAGCGACTGGGCAATTATGGTTCGGCCGGCGTTTGTGCAAGCTCATTTTGATGGAACACAGGCTAGCATCGTTTGGGAGGGGCGCTTCATTAAAAATGTCTCCGAGTCGATTTTAAATGAGAGCGGTTTTTATAATGGTTATTATGATGGGCGCATAAATTTTGTCATGGGTGATTTTGGGTTGCAGGACGTCGAATTGGAGCACGATCACGGCCTTGACGTTTATAGTATAACTACTGCGGATCCGATTACGGGAAATTCAGTTGAGAGAAGTGTGATGTCCTTGCCAGTTGGCGATGTCATAGGGTCTCAGTTTGCTCCGTTGTTCGATTCCTATGAGAACGCAGATCTAACGCCGGACGGGCAAGCATTTGACTGGGGAAGTGTAGGGTTCACAGGTATCTCACCTTCTGAATATGTTCTCATCGACGAACTAGCCCACTATGATTATCCAAATTATCCCGATTTTCTTCCACCTGAGAATCCGTATGCGCCAGCCCCACCGGATGAACAGGAAATCATAATTTCTAAGCTTCTTACTGATATCGTAGCCGGAACTACCTATTTCGGGTTCGATCCGGCACTCGGAATGGCGCTCGTGTATGATGGAAGTGCGCTTGATCCAAACTCCCCCGTTTCTGATGTAACGTTGCTTCAAGATGGTGCAGATACCGTTATTTCTAAGGCAGGCAAAGAAGATATTCGTTTGCAGGGCGTTTCGCTGCTCGCGTGGCAGGATGCGGTTGTAAATGATTTCTTTGGTAGTGCAGAGAGTGAGCAGATTGACGGTGGGAGCGCGGACAGTAGTTTTGTTCCCGGCGCCGGAAATGATACAATTATTCCCGGTTCGGGCGATGACTTTATAATGTATTCCGGTGGGGATGATTTGATCGAGGGTTACCAAGTTGTTAATTCTGGAGCAGACACTCTTTATCTTGGTGGATACAACCTCGACGAAATTCAGTTTAGTATCAAGGATAGCTATGATCTGGTTGTAAATACTCCGGATGGTTCAATTTCACTTGAGTATCAACTGCGATACGAAACGGGCGACGAACGAGGTAATATCGAAACTCTGATTCTCGCCGATGGCTCCTACGATGCTGAGGCACTGAAAACTCTATCAGTCTCTACGCAGTCTTCCGATGGAGATGATGAGATTACGGGCACCCAGCTCGCGGACACAATAGTGGGTGGCTTGGGGGACGACACAATCGCGGCTCGCAACGGTGACGATCTTATCGTCTATAGTGGCGGTGACGACGTTGTCTTGGGGTATCAAGAAACCAATTACGGCACTGATACGCTCTTCATTGGTGAATATACCTTTAATGAAGTAAGTTTCACTGTCGATGATACCTTTGACACGCTGATCACGACGCCGGGAGGCACCATAAGGCTGGAGTATCAGCTAAGACATGAACCCGGAGACAGCCGCGGTAACATTGAAACGATCGTTTTCGCAGATGGTGGCAGTCTCGACGCTGGTCAAATCAAGAGTGTTTCCGTTACCGGGCAGCAGTCTGCAGGAGATGACGAGATCATCGGCACCCGATTGAATGACATGATAGCCGGAGGCCTCGGTAACGACACAATCGCCGCTCGCTTCGGCGATGATGTCATTTTTTATGAAGGCGGGAATGACGTCATCCTCGGGTATCAGGAGCGTAACTCTGGAACCGACACGCTCGTTCTTTCGCAATACAGCTCAGATCAGGTCAGTTTCTCACGTTCGGGAAATTACGATACATTGATTACAACGCCGGATGGCACGATCCGACTAGAATACCAGATGCGCTACGAAGTCGGGCATGAGAGGGGAAATATTGAGGCGATCGTGTTCTCCGATGGTGTTCTGGACGCACAAGGAATCGCGGATCGCACGAACGGGCTTGCGCCCACCACAGCAATGACGCCGGTTACGGAGGCAAATGTCCCGCTGACGCCTCCAGATCCTATTGTTGTCGAGCCGGATCCGGTTCTGGCTTCGATGCTTCTTGCTTCCGATCCATCTGGCGACAGTTTCAATCTCGCGCCCAGCGAAGAGCAACAGGTCGCGGCTGCGACATCGAGTGCCCAGCTTTCGAGCCAGATCGACGGCGACGCGCTTGATAGCAGTGGGGGAAGCTTCGAAACCGCCGACACGGGAGAAAGTGGCGTGCTAGTCGATGGCGCTGCGATCGGCGATGCATTTTTGAGCGCGACGCAACTCGCATCTTTGGATGGCGATCAGGCCTCGATCTATTGAGGTGATGCCCAATATGCAGCTTTCGTCCAAGCAGAAGACTGCCGCCGTGAGAGGCGGCAGTCTCGACAATTCTTATCGCAAAGCCCTGCGGCAATTGCGGGGAACCTTGATCGCCGTGGGCGCTCTTAGCGCGGGCGTCAACGTCCTGATGCTCACCGGGCCGATGTTCATGCTTCAGGTCTATGACCGGGTGTTGTCCTCGGGGTCGGTGCCGACGCTGATCGGCCTCTATCTGGTGGTGGTGCTCTGCTTCGTTTTTCTCGGACTTTACGATTTCTTCCGTGTGCGCTTCCTGTCGCGTGCGGGATACAAGCTCGATGCGCTCCTTGGGGAGGACGGATTCAAACTCTGGATCGGCGCGGCGGGGCAGGGCTATCCGGCCAATTCCCGCCCGTTGAACGACCTGTCGGCCATCCGGGGATTTCTCGCGAGCCCGGGCATGCTCGGCTTTTTCGATCTGCCCTGGGTGCCGTTTTTCCTGTTGGTGACCTTTCTGATTCACCCCTGGCTCGGTGCGCTGACGCTGGCGGGGGCGCTGGTCGTGACCTGTCTCGCGCTCGCCGGTCAGGCACTGACCTATCGCAGCTACCGCGAGGCGATGGGCATGGATGGCGCCGAGAGCTTTTTCGTCGAACAGGGGCACCGCAATGCCGAGACGTTGCGAGCGCTGGGGATGGAAGGGCCGGTCGCGGCGCATTGGCGCGAGATGCATGATGCGGGGCTCTCGCGCGGCCAGCAGGGCGGGGACCGATCGGAGATGATCGCGGCCGCCTCAAAAGCCTTCCGAATGCTTTTGCAAAGCTCCCTTCTGGGGCTAGGCGGCTATCTCGCGTTGCACCAGGAAATCTCTGCCGGAATGATCGTCGCAGCCTCGATCATTGCAGGGCGTGCGTTGGCCCCGATTGACCAGGTAATCGGGCAATGGCGGAGCGTCGTGCGGGCAAGAGAAGCGCATGGGCGGCTCATGGGAGCGATGGAAGGTTGTGGTGCAGCGCCTAGGGCGATTGATCTTCCAGCGCCCGAAGGCCGGCTCGTGTTGCGCGGAGTGTGCAAGTTCGCCCCCGGGCAGGCAGCGCAAGCCGATCGGCCTCCGATCCTCGCGCAAGTCAGTTTCGCGATTGGCCCGGGCGATGCGCTTGGCGTGATCGGCCCCTCGGCTTCGGGGAAGTCGACCTTGGCACGGCTGATCGCCGGGGTCTGGAAGCCCGACGCAGGGGAACTGCGTCTGGATGGTGCGACGCTCGACCAATGGGCGCCCGATGCGCTCGGCCGGCACGTGGGCTATCTGCCGCAGCACCTAGAACTGCTCGCTGGAACCGTGCGCGACAATATCGCTCGCTTCGATGCCCAGGCGACGGATGAGGCGGTTATCGCTGCCGCGAAACTCGCCGGTGTGCATGAGATGATCCTGTCGTTGCCCGCGGGCTATGGCACGAAGATCGGGTTCGGTGCGCCGCCGCTTTCAGGAGGCCAAATCCAGCGGATTGGTCTGGCCCGCGCGCTTTATGGTAAGCCGCAGCTCATCGTGCTGGATGAGCCTAACTCCAATCTCGACGCAGCGGGAGATGAGGCACTGGCGATCGCGATCGGTGCGTTACGCGAAGCAGGGCGGACGGTGATTGTCATGGCGCACCGGCCTTCCGCCATCGGGGCTGCCAACAAGATCCTTGTGCTGCAATCGGGCACGGTCGCCCATTTTGGCGACAAAGAGGAGGTTCTGGCGAAAGCGATGCGTCCGGCCCAGGCAAGGAGTGCGTCCAATGGCTGATCTCTCGATGGCGGCAGAGCATCCGCAACTCGCGCCAGGTCGCGTCGGTCGGATCGCTGCGCTGGTTGCCGCGCTGATGTTGCCGATGCTGGCGCTTTGGGCGGCGCTGACGCCGATTTCAGGGGCGGTTGTCGCTTCCGGCACGGTGGCGGCAGGGGGCAAGCCGAAATCCGTCCAGCATCTCGACGGTGGTATTGTTCAGAAAATCTTCGTCGCCGATGGGGACCATGTCGCGCAGGGGCAGGAGATGCTTCGTCTCGACGACACGCTTCTGAGTGCGAACCTTGAGATCTATCGCAACCGTTTGGCCGAGGCGTTTACGCGTCGCGCGCGGCTCAAAGCAGAGCGCGATGGCGCCAGGCGCATAAGCTTTCCCGAGGCTCCTGCGCTGCTGGGCGGGCTCGAGATGGAGCCGTTCGAGGCCGATGAGCGGATGATTTTCGAGGCCCGGGCCGATTTGCAAGCTGGTCGGAAAGCGCAGCTGGTCGAGCGGATCGAACAGTTCCACAATCAGATCGACGGGGTGCAGGCGTTGATCGCGGCGAAATCCGATCAGATTGCGATCCTCGAACAGGATCTGGCGCGCCAGCAGGGTCTCAAGGCCAAGCAGCTTGCACGCGAAGGGCAGTTGCTGAGCATCCAGGCCAATCTGGCCGATCTGCGCGGCCAGGTGGCGGAGCACCGGACCGAAGCGGCACGGATCGGAAATTCGATCAATGATGCAAAGCTCGAAATCGGCCAGACGGAGCGTCAGTTCCGCGCGGACGTGGTAACCGAACTGCGCGAGGTGAATGCCCAGATCGAGGAGCTGACACAACAGATCACTTCCACCGCGCGACAGTTGCAGCGGGTCGATATTCGCGCGCCCGTTGAAGGCTATGTGCATGAAATGCAGATCGTGACAATTGGCGGGGTGTTGGCCCCCGGCGGCACCGTGGCGCAGATCATCCCGGCGAAAGGGGGGCTGGATTTCGAGCTGCGTGTGGCGCCGGCCTCGATCGACCAGGTTCATCTGGGGCAGGATGTCCGGCTGCGTTTTCCGGCCTTTTCGCAGCGCACCACACCTGAGATCTCGGGCGAAGTTGTCAATATCTCTCCCTCGACTGTTGTGGACGAAGCAACGGGGGCGCAGTTCTATCGGATTGAGGCCAGAGCCAAGCTGGGGGAGCTGGAGAAACTGGGGGATAAGCTGCTGGTGCCAGGGATGCCCGTGGAGGCTTATATCCAGATCGGCGCACGCCCTGCGCTGAGCTATCTCACCAAGCCGCTTGCGGACCAGATCAGGCGGGCGTTTCGCGAGGAGTGAAGGCGCGCCCAAAATTCAATCTTGATCTGGTGTCGTTTCGTGAATTCGACGCGATTGATCCGATGGCTGAGTTGAACTGTCCTCTTGGTGCTGACCTGAGGGCTTTGCCACCGGGAAACGGACGTTCGCCTCATCAGCTATGAAGGGCCACATTGTGCCGTTGTCCGTGCCCAGCGTAAATGCCGGAGAGCATGAATTCACAGAGCGGTGCATTTGGGGGGGCAAATCAAATGTGTCTGGCGCCTCAGGGGGAGCTTCGCTGCCATTGCCCTCTAAGGGGGGCTGCGCCTAGAGTTCCCCATTCTTGCGGCGCTGAAGCATATCGAAGCGGCAGATCATTTCGGCGAGATCAGGATGAAGGCCCTGCTCGACAGCAATCTGCGCCACTTCTTTGCCTTGCTTCAGGTATCTTTCCACGGTGTAGTGCGGAAGGATAACCTCCGCCGCGGCGAGGATTGCGCTATTGTCAGCAGCGACACTGGCACCATAACGGCCGGAAGTCTTGCTGCACAGAGCCTCAACCAAAAGTTGAGCCTCCCGAGGAGTCCCGGTGTAGTGCTTGCCCGGAGTGAAGCAGTGCATCATTTCCTTGATCGCGACGAACTCTTTCCAGTGATCAGGGAGATCCTTGTAGACATAGATTGCAGCGGCTTCTCCCTCGCCAGTGGTGCTGCCCAAGCGGACAAAAAGTCCGTCAAAGGGGCGCGGCAGATTTGCTTCGTAGTAAAGGATTCTGTCGATAGGGGTATGGTGTGAGTCAAGGACACCTTGCCACACTTCTCCCATACGCATCGCGCCCCCGACCACGCGCTTTGAGCGATCCGCCCTCAGTTCGTGTAAATGTTGAGAAAGATCAACATACTTCATGCAAAAAACCCCTAGCGAACTACGCTAGGGGTTTATACAACTCTTAGTTTCGAGTCTAGTTAAGTTACGCAAAATGTGCCAAGTCCATTGGCCCCTCAGCGTTATTGACAGCTACTGCGAACGCACTGTCTAGTTCAGTCGCATCTTGATCTGCGACCTCGTGTTGGTTAGCAAGCAATTTCACGTCCAGCACATCGAAACCGGGGTGCTGCTCGCGGATTGCTTGGAATAGCCTTTCCATTCGCACCTCCTTCAGAAGAGTGATTCTTACGCTTATTTATCTGTCCTAGTTCCTCGATACTAGGTGATCGTTAAAAAAATATCCATAATCCTGGCAAATTTACGGCACTTAGGCGAAAAAATGCCATGTGAGATGTGACCTGCTATGGGTCTTTCATCCAGCCACGACCGGAGCCCGGTTGGCGTTTGCGCCGATCGGCGCAGGTTGAGCAATCGCCCGACGCGCGGAGTTATCATCTCGCGTAGCGGGGCGGCGATTGCGGTGGTCAGGGCTCGCGCGTAGTCAGTCGGGGTCTGGTAGTCCAAAGCCGAATGCGGACGCTCGGTGTTGTAGTCGGCAGGCCAAGCGGCGATCACGACGCGCGCATGAACCAGGTTACGAAACATGGTCTCGTTGAGTAGCTCGTCGCGCATCCGGCCGTTGAAACTCTCCACGAAACCGTTCTGCATTGGCTTGCCCGGCGCGATGAAACCAGTTCCTTCATCGCGGCGAGATCGAGCATCTGCTCGGCCAGCAGCTCCTTCAGCTTGGCGTTCTCGTCTTCGAGCGTCTTCAGCCGCTTTGCCTCCGGCACCGTCATGCCGCCGAACTTCGCCTTCCAGTTATAGAAGGTCCCTTCCGACATGCCGTGCTTGCGGCACAAGTCCGCGCACTTCGCGCCTGCCTCGTGTTCGGCCAGGATGCCGATGATCTGCTCGTCCGTGAATCTCATTCGCTTCATTGTCCGTCCTCAAGTTTGATCTGATCCCCGGAAACTGGACCGTTTGAAGCTGGAGTTTTCCGCTACGCTTCCTTGGCTGGAAGAGGAGTGGAGTCGCATGAAGGCGAGCAAATTTTCGGACGCGCAGAAAGCGTTCATTTTGAAGCAAGGCGAGGAAGGCACGCCGGTCGCGGAGATCTGTCGGAAGGCAGGGATCAGCCAGGCGACCTACTTCAGTTGGAAGAAGAAATACGCGGGCCTTCTGCCTGACGAGATGCGACGACTGAAGCAGCTCGAGGATGAGAACGCCAGGTTGAAGAAGATCGTCGCGGACCTGACGCTGGATCGGGAGATGTTGCAAGACGTCATCCGCCGAAAGCTCTGAAGCCTGATCGCAAGCGCGAACTGGTTCGCGGGATGTGTAGCGATTGGGCGGTCTCGATCCGAAAGGCCTGTGGGGCTATGGGGTTCGACCGTTCGACGTTCCACTACAAGTCTCGCCGCGCCGATCAGGCTGCTGTCGCCAAGCGGATCCGGGAGATCTGTGAAACGCGCGTGCGGTATGGCTACCGGCGCGTTCACGTCCTGCTCGAACGTGAGGGCTGGAACATCAACATCAAGAAAGTCTATCGGATTTACAGGGAGTTGGGATTGCAACTCAGGAACAAGACGCCGAAGCGCCGTGTGAAGGCCAAGCTGCGTGACGACCGCGCCGAGGCGGTCGGCCCGAACGACGTCTGGGCAATGGACTTTGTTCACGATCAGCTTGCGACAGGCAAGAAGCTGAGGGTTCTGACAGTCATCGACACCTTCTCACGCTACGTGCCAGTGCTCGATGTCCGGTTCAGCTACCGCGGCGAGGATGTGGTCGCAACGCTGGACCGGGTGTGCCGACAGACAGGCTATCCGAAGACTATCCGAGTCGATCAGGGCACCGAGTTCGTGTCTCGCGACATGGACCTCTGGGCCTATCAGCGTGGCGTGACCCTCGACTTCTCGCGCCCCGGCAAGCCGACCGACAATGCATTCATCGAAGCGTTCAACGGCCGGTTCCGGACCGAGTGCTTGAACCAGCATTGGTTCCTCACCCTTGCGGATGCGACCGAAAAGTTGGAGGCTTGGCGTAGATACTACAATGAGGAACGGCCACACGGCGCGATCGGGAACAAGGCTCCGATCACGCTGACGAAATCAGGGGGCGTCACCAGCCCGTCACCCTGAGCAAAGCCGGGAAACTCTGCCTAAGGGCGGTAGAGCTCTGGGGTGCGGATCAAGTTGGGTCGGACTCTAATCGATGGTGGAGGAAAAATCCCGTGGCAGGTCAGCCGCTCTGTCCCGCATAGCTGAGACGGGCTGCGGGTCGGAGCTCCGCGATGTCACGAATGGCTGTTTTGGGGCAGCCGCGCCGCAGCGATGGCCGGTTTGGCGAAGGTTGACTTCGGGCCGGACTTGCTCGCAGCACCAGGAAGGCCACCTCGGCGCAAGGGGCGGATCCCGGTCAAAAGCCGCCGATGCAAAATCATCTCAGGCTTTCGTCACACGCAGGCATTCAGCTAAGGAATGTGGGAAGACTAGAGGGCTATCGACACAGCGGTCGGTTAAAAGCACTTTTGAACTTTAGGTATAGGATAATGGTCCTGCGCAACATTATATCTGCTTTTCTTATGTCGAGCTTGCCGCTCGGGGCGGAAGGCGTTGATCCCTGTCGGATGTTTCACGAGGATACGCGGCTTTACTATCATGTGATCCAGATGCAGCTGGAAAAGACCAAGGTGCCGATCACCTTGCCTAGGAATTTTTACCGAACCCGCGCAGCGATTCAGGATTTATCGACCGGACCAGAGCGCAGCGGAGAGAGATTCTGGCTGGATCTCGACACTTGGCAAGGGCTGAATTCGCGCGATCAGGTTGAGCGATTTCGCGCCGGAAACGAACGCAGCATTGCCGTCGTTCTGCATGATGTAATCGAACTTGATGAGTTGTTACAAGCCTATGCGGGCAACCCATATTTCTGGCCCCCCGAAAAACGGGCAGCCATCCGCCCGCTTATCACCGAAGCCCCTGCCTCTTTCGATACTCGGCTGCACGAGGTCAGCATTCCGGTGAAGCGTGCGACCTTGCCCGACGCGCTTTATGTCGAACGCTTACCGGATGGATCGATCCGCTCCGTCATTTCCTGCAATACAGAGGTCCCTTACCCTAGCTGTGAGCAGGAATTCCGCGCGGAAGGGCTTGATGCAAAAGTTCGGTATCGTCTCTCGCAATTGCCCCATTGGCATGAAATCGAAGAAGCAACCCGCACTATGCTGCGTTGCGCCGTCGACCCAAAGTATTTTCCCGAAAACGATAAAAGAACCAAGTAAATTCGCAAAGGTATAGCATGTCTGTTACATTGACTTCCGAACAACTCAATATTTTTCAAGCACACTCCGATGCAGGCGACCGCATCGCCTACTATTCCGCACTAGGTGTTTGATCGCAGGGTTTGATGGTGCGATCTTTTCGAAGGAATGGAAGAATGCCGTATGGGACAAGTTCGTCACAGCAGCGCCACGCTTCCCGTTGACCGACAGGTGAATGCGCGCATTCACCGAGAGGGGCGCAAGCCAGCCGCAGCAATCGACAGCTTTGTTCAGAGCAGCCGACTTTGGATCACCAGATGATGCTGCATGACGTCGCCGATGGCTGCTTTGGAGAAGCTGCGATGCAGCAGTGGCGACGGCCAAGAATAGCAGCTCAGGGCCGAGAGTGTCGAGCAGTATCGTCGGCAGAGGCGGGAGAGCCTCGCCGCGCCATCGCAAATCCGCTTCGCTCCCTATCCGTCCCTCTTAGCCCCCGGCCTGGCTGCCGAGATCGACGTTCCATCACTCCGCAAGGCGAGCACGGTAAGCAAGAGGCCGGCACCTCCCGCCAACAGGAAAGCCACAGGGACGATGACGACGTTTCCTGCATAAAAACTGCCTGCGGCCAGGGCGAAAAGGGTGGCGACGAGGCTCGAACCGGATGCGAGAAAGGATGATCCGATCCCGGCAACGTCGCCGAGGGAGCGCATTGCCATCGCGTTCAGGTTTCCAAACAGGATGCCGATCGCGAAGAACATCCCGAACCCAAGCACCATGAACATCACGAGAGGCAGCTGGTCATCGGTCAGAAGGCAGGCCATGAGCATGCCTGCGCTCGAGGCGCACATTCCCACGAAGCCCGAGCGTGCCATTGCGTTGGCCCCGAAGCGTTCGACGAGTATGCCATTCGTATATGATGCCAGACCGATCCCCCCTGCGAGGATGGCGAAAAGAAGCGGGAAGGCCCGGTCGATACCATAGGCGTCCAAAAATAGTTCCGCCGCAACGCTCAGATAGAAGAGCTGGGCCCCGAAGACGAACCCGGTCGCGATGATCAAGAGAGCGACGCGGCGGTTCGTCAGGATGCGGAGGGCGTTCGAAGCCAGAGGTTTGAGACGGATGGGAATCCGCCTTTCCGGGGGGAGTGTCTCGGGATGTCGCAGAACCATCCATGAGCCGAGCGCGAGGGCCAGCACAAGATACATGACGAACACGCCTCGCCATCCGGCCAAGGCGACGATGCTCTGACCAAGCGCGGGCCCGATCATGGGGACCAGGATAAAGAGCGTGAACATGAACGACATTACGCGGGCCATCGCGTCACCTTCAAACTGATCGCGGATCATTGCCCGCGTCGCGATCTTGGGGCCGGATACACCAAGGCCCTGAAGGATGCGGCCCATGATTAGGACGTCGAGGGAACCGGCCGTCATCGCGAGCACTGTGCCCACGACATAAACGACGAGGCCGGCGATCAGCGCGGTCTTGCGTCCAAAGGCGTCGGCGGCCGGGCCAATCAAAAGCTCGCCGAACGCCATTCCGAAGACGAACAGCGATACCACATGTTGCGTTCGAAGTGGTGGCTGGGCCCGGAGGGTTTCTTCGATGGAATGAAGTCCGGGAAGTATTGCGTCGATGCTGATGGCGGTGAGCGAAGTCAGAAGCGCGTAAAGGATCAGTGGCGCCCGTCCGTCCCCGTTCGTCGTCTTGTGATCGGGCAATCTGACCTCCTGTTAGCGATAACATCTTGATCCTTTAGATTTGGAAACGCTCGGAAAGTCCACCCGACGGCGAATGCGCAATGCGATCGGCGAACGCCCGCTCCGTCCTTCGTCGTCCTTCGTCGCGCAATCTCATGGACCGACAGCTTGTAATGACCCGAGAGAGCGACGGCATCGTCGGCCTCACTACGGGCTGGGACTTCTACGCGAGAACTGCCGGGGGAACCTTTCGCTGGGATTGAGCCGGCGCTTCGCCAACGCGATACCTAATCGAGACATTGCGCGAGAGCCGCATGGGGTTCGGCTCGGATTTCGATGGAGCGGCTATTCCGCCCGACCTCGGAGAGGTGACGAGGTTGCCGTGCCTGATAGAGACGATGCGCGCACATGGCTATGACAAGCCGCTGATCGGGAGACTTGCGCATGGCAACTGGTTGTGGCGCTGCTGGAGAGAACCTGGGGCGGCTGAGAAGTGACTTAACTCACGACGAAGGCTCCCAGACCGTTGGTCGGCAAACGGCGGATGAGTAAAGAGATGATGAGGCGGCCGCTCAAAGAGGCTGTAGCCATTCGCTTCGCAGCACACGAATAACCGAGATGCGCAACGAGCGGAGGTCAACAAGGCGCTACTCGCCGACAGTAAACGCGAGGCATCGCAATCCAGACCGGTCTCTGATCGCGGGTAGCCCAGAGGAGCCTCCGTCGTCCCCAAACCGTGCGTTGCGCGTATTCGTGGACTAGTTCATCACTATGGTCTCCTGAGGTGGTCGCAGCATAAACGGCAACGATGCCGCGGCCCTTGAGGATAGGTGCCCTAAGGTGGCCATTCACCTGACTTCGCGCTAGATTGCCGACAGGTAGCGATGCAGGGCGTAAACGTTCAAGGTAAGGAGCGTGTCGAAGTGAAAAAAGTCGACTTGGAAGTCACCGGTTCTCGATTAGTGATTGATTTTGCGCGCACCGATTTAAACACCGAAACATTGTTGGAAAGAGCAGAAGAAGTTCTGCCACTCCTGATCGCTCTTATTTCGGCAGACGATACACTGTGCAGATTGACAGATGAAGAGCTCGCAGAGCGAGATCGCGCTTGGCAAGCTATGGATCTGATGTGCCAAGCGGCAACTCAAAGCGCTACGCGCCGCGCCGAACTCCTGGAAGCAATCGCTAGTGGAAGAGAGAGCATTGCGGCGCATGGTTTCCCTGAGTTTAGTGGCGAGAAATCCGTGGATGTTTAACCTACACGCTGGAATACCGGGCGTTGCTTCTGACCTACTGCATTCTGTTGATAAGTCGAGAATTCTCGAAGACCAAAGTTCGTCGGCAATCATTTCGCGCCCCATCTGGAAAAAGCGATTCAGAGAGCTAATAAATACGAGGTGGCGTGAGGCCGCGTTGGATACCGAAGCTTGGAGCGCCGTTGAAGAAATTCTTTCTGATTTTTCGAAGTTTAATACCGTTGCGATAAGTCAGGATGCATTGCTTGGCGTTGCAGAAGATTCTTTCCTGAAAGACAAAGTTCTTCCGCAAACCGAGGCTCGAGTTTCTCGGGTCGCGGAGATTTTTTCTGGTCACTCTGTGATGCTTCATTTTGCGATCACGAGTCAGCTTGACTACTTTTATGAGTTCGTTCGCTCCAAAAATAATATTGATGCTCTCTCAGAGGCGCGGACCGTGCCCTCGTGGTCGAGTCTTATCGAGCGAATAAAAGAAATTGTGCCGGAATTTCAGATTATGGTTTGGGACTTTGAGCGCCCCAGGGAAATCGCGTTGTCCTTTATCGGAGAGTTGCTGCGGGTAGACGATTTCGATCTTATTCTGGATTTAAAGGAGTTGATTGCCTCCGCTTTTCCAGAGCGTCAAAGTCCTCTGGATAGCGAATCTTTGCCGGGTCTTTCATTTGAAACCATTGAGAGGCTCGACGTTCAATATGAACTCGATTTGCAGCGGCTTTCTAAAATGGAGGGAGTTACTCTCGTTCGTCCGCCAAGCCAGATGTCGCAAGTTCCTAGTTATTACCCTTAGCTTCACTCAAAGAACGACCAGGTGTCCTCAAAGCCATTAACGGATATGTCTTTCTCTTTCCGCGTTTTGTCCATTCTAGTAAATACGTTTCCTGAGCTCTTAACTCGAAGCAAAAACTCCATCATTACTAAGCCAGCGACATCATCGCTTCTAGCGAGGTCCAACAGGAGAGCGTTGGTATTTAGTAGAAGGTCTGTGCCACCTACGCTATACCGATCGAGGCCGCGAAATTCGTTTGGTGTTTGCGGTGATGCTTCTGAGTATGTCGCGTTTTGCTCAGCGCCCTCGATCGCGCGCTCGCCTTCATAGATCTTAATCATGTTTGCATAAAAGTAGCCGCTTGCGCCAATCTGTCTCTGAGCTTCATTTAATCCATGATCTAAAAAGGTTTGGAGAGTGGATATCAGCCAGCGCGTTGACAATTCATTAACTAACTGAATTCCATGCTCGCGCCAAATTCGGTGAAAAATCACTGAAGCTTTTTGCGTGTGTTGCGTATCGCGGCGCAAATAGCTGATAGCAAGAGCGTTGATTTTGGCGAGTCTGGATTTTCCTCTGAGGTGATAGTCAAGAATTCGTGACTGATCTGCCATGTTCACACGAGATTCCGAGGGAAGCTCGACTTCAGTTGGAAGGATATCGAATAGGTATTGAGATAGGTCGATATCCTGTGCGGGGAGAAGATCGATAACATCTTGTGGTGCGAACCTAGAAGCAGATCTCATCGAAAGTGCCGGAAACGCTACCGCAGCTAGCTCATTTGACTTGGCAGCAGGCGGCGACGATGTTTCATATGACGGGCGTGGCTTCCAATTAGCCAAAATGAGTTTCTTCGAGAACCAAGCCGTCGCCTTAAAGCTCGAGAGTTTATTGACACGCTCCAACAGCTGAGATGCTTCTATGGACGGTGCCGAATTTACTCTTTGAGGGGGGGTTGGCAGATGTATATTCGACGCTCCTGCAAGTTTGAGAACTTTGCTGATTCCGTCGCCCACATCTTTGTAGTAATCTTCTACTACGAGCCGCTCGCCAAAAACGCTCCGCGGTTTCTCGAGTTTTTGCGCCCAGGAAAAGTTCGTCGAAAACCTCGCGTGGAAATCTCGGAAGTCGTGAAAGTCCGTGCGATATTTTAATGACTGGTGATAGCAACTTTTCAACCAATCTTCTTCGTTGCGCTCGAAGAAAATGAAACATACATCGTGAGGCCGCAGGGCACGCATAATTATGCGTAAGTTCTTTGTGAGTTTTGAGTATACCTCTCGTCTCTTAGACCGGCCAGGGATGTCCCCACAAAAATCTTCTTGGCTTAATATAATCGTGTTGCAGCTTGAATTCGTTATTGTTTCAGAAATTTCCTCAAGCTTTCTTTCAGCGTCTTCGAATTTCTCCTTCGCAAGCAAGATGGCCGCTTCGTGGGTGTCTTCGTCGTGCACAAAAAGAAAGCCTTCTTGGAATAAGCTATCCTTATTGCCAAGCAGGAACTTCTGGACAGATGTTGTTCCCGTCTTGTGCGGGCCGATATGTATTATTACTCTTTTTTTCACTTTAATACGCTCAACATTCAGAAGTTCGACTTTCGCCCAAAGGCTTCCATCCTCACGGAACCCTGGCAGCTTCAACCTAGTGAAACTCAACTCACCAGTCTATCGCGTCTTGCCGATTTTATCGTGCTCGTAGGATTTATCAGAGACCGAGTCCCTTGCTTTCACGGGCAGACTTTCGCTCGCCCCTCGTTATGCACCACTGAATACCTATGTGTCTGCGCATTGTTGGGTGGATATAGCAGAAGTATACTTACGAGCACGTCTGCTCATGAACTTAAGCTCGTCGCCTCGGCACCGCGCGAAGTTGCTTCGCGGCCACGAAGAGGCGGGGACCGGGGGAGGCGCAGCTTGAAGCGATTTCCGTAAAGTGCGCATACGCTCATCATGCTCACGAGGTTGATCTTCTAACGCGGCAAATCGTAGAGCGAGCTCACGCTCGATGCTTTCGCAAGACAGATGGCCGTAGGTCCGGCTCACCGTGTCAGTGTTCGCGTGGCCGAGTTGACGCGCGACGATGGCAAGCGGCGCACCGGCTTGCACAAGCTGACTGGCATAGGTGTGCCGCAACCCGTGGAACACGAATTCATTCGGCAGCCCGGACTTCTCGACAGCTGCTTTGAAGAGATGTTTGTGACGGGTTTTCCAGATTTGGCCTGCGCCAGTGCGAAAGACGATGTCATCGTCTGCTTTCCCTGCGCATTTGGCCAAGAAAAATCGCATCCCTTCCTCGGGGAGATACACATAGCGTGGTCGCCAGCCTTTGGGGGAGGAAACGTAAATGCCAAAGATGTCTTTTCCGACATCGCACACGCGAAGCGCTGAAAGCTCGGACACGCGACAGCCCGTGTAAAGCGCTGCCCGCACCAAGTCCGCGAGATCTGGGCGGCATGCGGCTATAAGCTCACGACACTGCGCGCGTGTGAGGAAGATCTGACGAGGAACTTCCAAATTCGGAACGCGGTGGATGCAGCGCCAAGACCGCTCTGAGGCGGTGTGGCCGTTCTCCCATGCCATCTGCATGGCAATTCGCAATATCCCCAGCAGCGTGTTCAGTGTTCCTTTCCGGCGGCGCAATGCATCCGGGTCGAGGCTTTCAATCTTTACCCTTGCCTTTAGCGCCTGGTTCCCCCGCTTGGGTGGCGTCTCAAGGATGACACGACAGAAATTGGTGATTGTGTTGCCGGTCAGCTCGTCGAGTTGAACCGCTCCAAGGTGCGGCAGGATATGAAAGTTGATCAGCGCTACAAGCGTCTCAAATGTCGTCTTCGTGGCAGCGATCCGTTTCCACTCCACGTAGTCGATCAGGGCGTCGCCCACAGTGAAGCCAGTTTCGCTCTTCGAATATCGCAGATGCTGTGTGGTTCCCACCGGATAGCTCGCAGAGGCGATGCCCTGCAATTCCTGCTCGGAGAACCAGGCGCGCGCGAGCGCAATCGCCGCTTCGTAGGAAAGGCCCGTTGAGTTTTCCGAAGCTGCGGGTCCGAGCCGCCGCTGCCTATAGCGGCCATCCGTTTTGCGGATCCGAGCGACCCAATGAAGAGGTTTGGCTGGTCTCTTCTCGAGGCCAATGTGGCGGCAATACTCGAGAATGTTCCAGTAGGGCTCCCGTCTTTCAGGAAGAGCTTTGATCGTCTTTTGGGTGTCGAGCTTCGGCGCGTGATCCATCGGATGCTTCCTCTTGGCCAAGGTTGAGGAAGTATCTTCGTGCTCTCTCCGTTAAGCCATATCGCTCAACATAGTCGAGTAGAACGGCTTCCGCCGTATCAGCCTGGGTAGGTTCCTGCATATTCTTCTGCTTATCTTCACAATTTGAGCTTAATTCGTAGTGTCGCCATTGGCCTGCCAGGAGATGAAACCCTCACGCGATTTGCGCAACAGGAGCCTCGTTGACCAGCACGCCTCGCGGGCACGCCCTAGATTTACGGCAGCGAGCCTGCATCGCCGAGATCATTTGGTTCTAGTTCTCCAGGGTCCGGCGCAGTGCGCGATTTGACGGGTTTGGGTGGAGGCGCCTGCCACGCTTTTAGGTTTACTCCCACAAGGTCGTAAAACTCCGGAACGGTCGTGTCGCGCGGGTGGTGGAAATTGTTTGGCGGCGTAATCTCCGGGTGACTTGAACCCACCCAACCGGCGGCGG
>NZ_MPZU01000009.1:0-102102 GCF_002020115.1 Thioclava sp. DLFJ5-1
ATTAAAGGCAAAATCTCATATTTAAGGGCAAAGCTCAGCCGTTGATTTCGTTGGATTTCCCATCTCACAATTAAGGGCTACGCGACAGGAGTCCAGCATACATACGATATTATACTATCGCAACACCAAGTATAAAGACGCATAATGAAGTTTATGTTAAATTTCGAAGAATTCAGCGCGTAGGGACTTATTATGCAGCCTAAAGTCGACATCAAACTGCATCGGATTGTTTCATCCGAGCAGACAAATGTTGCTGACTACATTTAGATCGTTCCGTTCCTCCATTAATCGTGAAGCATCTGATGTGATGTCAATTTCCAGGCCAGAGTCCTTTTCTTGCAGAATCGCTGGCTACCCGTCACGCGCCCACGCAATTGCGGACTCGGTATCGCTGGATTCGAACCACTGCATCTCGGAGCCCGTCAATAGGTTGACCACCCGTGCGCCCCATTCCATCCATCTGCGTTCTCCGACAACCGCTATGCGACCGAAATCGTTCGCGTGGGCGGTGTCGACCTTCAGATCTTCTAGCATCGCCGAAGGCTCTTCGTAGCCCTCGAAACTTGTAAGGTCGAGAACCAGACCCGGATTATCGGTTGTTCCAAGACGCTCATGAAGCAGCGCGTGCATTTACTTGAATTCTGTCTCCGTCAACTTGCCTTCGCAGACGAGCCCGATGACATCATCACGCTCGGTCAGCGTTTCCTTGAACATTGGTCTTCTCCTTTTCACTTGCGTTGCCGTGACCGTAGAGATCGGCGTTCTGATGAGCGCGATCCTCGTGCTCGAATTCGAGGCTGGAATGGCTGATGCCGAATTCTTCCTTCAGCCGCTCCTTGATCGCGCTCTTGATCTCTTCGATCTTCGACCATCCCTCGGCTGCCACGACGACATGACAGTCGAGCGCAGCCTCGTGCTCTTGCATTTGCCAGAGATGGACGTGGTGGACGTCGGCGACGCCTTCGACTTTCCGCATCGCTTCGACGACGGCCTCGTTGTCGATGTCCGGCGGGCTCCCGAGCATCAGGGTTCGGATTGGGCCGCCTATTTCAGTGAAAGACAGATACAGGATGTAGGTCGCGATGCCGATGGTGATGGCAGGATCGACCCAACGCATGTCGTAAAGGATGATCAGCGACCCAGCGACGATAACCGCGACCGAAGCAAGCGCATCCGAAAGGTTGTGGAGAAAAAGCGCACGGATGTTCACGCTCCCCTTCTGCATCGAATAGGTCAGCATTGCGGTCAGCGTGTCGACCACAAGCGCGATTCCACCGAGAATGACGACGGTCCACCCCATGACTTCGGGTGGATCAATCATGCGCATGCCACCTTCGTAGATCAGATAGAAGCCGATCACGATGAGGGTGGTGTAGTTGATCAGGGCCGCGACGATTTCGACCCGGCCATAGCCGAAGGTCATGCGCTCATCGGCCGGGCGGCGCGCGATCTTGCGTGCGGCAAAGGCAATGACAAGCGAGGCCATATCGGAAAAGTTGTGCAGCGCATCGGCGATCAGTGCCAGGCTGCCCGACAATATGCCCCCGACGATTTGCGCAACGGTAAGAAGCCCGTTCGCCCAGATCGCGATGGCAACCCGCCGATCGCCAGAATCCGGATCGATATGCGCGTGCCCGTGGTCATGTGGCATTGGCAGGCTCCTCATGCGCGTGTGTCGCGCGTCGGTCAGTCTTGAGGCGGTCGCTGCGGAAACCACGAACGCGCGCATTCATCCAGTGGCGTATGATATGACGGTAAAGGGCACCACGCAGCCATCCAAAGGATTGCTCATGGGAAAAATAGAAGGCGTCCGGCGTATCAAACACGCCGAAATCCTGCACGATGCCGGTTTTCTGAATGTAGGTATCTTCTCCGTTCCAGGCGACGGGAGGCGCGCCAAGGCAATCCGTGCCCGCGCCATAACCGCAGAGACTTTCTGTGTCCGAGAATGACGTTTGCAGGACATCGAGGAAAGCGTCATCCAGGATGAAGCCTTCAAGGTTGATCCAGGCACCTTGAAATTCGATCTCGACCCATGAGTGGAGAATTTCCTGCGGAGCAAGCGGATACACCAGCTCAGGGACAACACCGCGCTGCAAGCCTTTGTGGATCGTAAACCCATGCAACCGGCAACGAATGCCGACACCACGCAGCAGCGCCATCAAGAGCGTGCTTTTGGTATTGCACTGCCCATAGCCGTCGGAAAGCACTTCGGATGCGGGGATGTCGTCAGCTCGATTGTATCCGAACGCGATTTCATTCCGAACGAAATCATAGGCAGCTCCGATCCGATCGTATTCGGATAAGCCGCGCCAGCTGCGGTTCTCAATTAGACGCGCAAGAGGCGCGGCATCAAAATCCAGTAGTTTGGTGGGTACAAGTAGGGGGTCGATCATCTGCAACGGGTCGCTCCTCGAATCGTCTTGGAACAAGACTAATTGCTATAGTCACTATAGCTTCAATCCTTTCTTTCAGAAAGAATCTCCCGCAACTATTTGTCCGTGTGAACCGCTTTGTGGTGTTCGCCGTGTGCGTCGCGCAGGATGTCGATACCGCCCCAGGCCGCGATCCCGGCGACGATCACACCGACGACAAGGTCCGGCCAGTTGGTTCCTAGCCAAGCGACGAGGCCACCGGCCACGACGATCCCGAGGTTCGCGGCGAAATCGTTGTAACTGAAGGTGTTGGCCGCGCGGATATTGACGTTTGGATTTTTGAGCTTAGCGAGCAGCCAAACGCAGACTGCGTTGATAGCCGCCGCGATCAGGGCCATTGCAATCATGATCGTCCCGAGCGGATCTGACCCACCGATGTAGCGGCGCCACGCATCGTAGAGGATGCCTGCAGCGAACAGGATCAGCAGCCCGCCGGAAACGTTCGCCGCCCCGCGTTTCCATTTGGCGGATCGGGACAAAGCGAAAAGGCTGATCGCGTAGACGAAGCTGTCGGAGAGGTTATCGAGCCCGTTGGCGATCAGGGCACTTGAGTCGCCGAAGGCGCCTGTTGCGAAAAAAGCCACGGCCAAACCGATATTGAGCGCCAGAACGATCCAAAGCGTCCGTCTCTCCATTGAATCTTGTCTAGCGGCCATTTTGTGGTTCCAGCTTGTGTTGTACGACACATTAACTTCTGCGGCAGATCTGCGTTCCAGCCGGAATGTTGGCTGAATTCCTTCAGGCCCCGATTTCCTCGTGTTCGGTCAAGCATTCCGAATGGTCCCGCAACACCTCAAGCACCTTGCAATCTCCCGTCCGCCCGCCGCTGCATTCGTGAACCATGCGTTTCAGTTCCGTGCGCAGCGCCTTCAGGCGGGCCATGCGCTGCTCCACCTGTTTGAGCTGGCGACGCGCGATGGCATCAGCCTCATCACAGGGCCGGTTGGGATGGTCGCTGAGGTCGAGCAGCTCGCGGATCGCATCGAGCGAGAAACCGAGTTGTCGCGAATGGCGGATGAAGGACAGCCGGTCGAGCTGTGCATTGTCGTAGCGCCTCTGCCCGCCTTCGGTCCTGCCAGGTTCGGGCATGAGCCCAATCTGTTCGTAGTACCGGATGGTCTGCACCTTCGTGCCAGTCTTCTTTGACAGAGTACCGATCGTGAGCATTTTCGCCTCCATGAAAAAGATACAGTTTGTGTAGGTTTTGCCGTCGGAATAAACAAGTGTCGGTTTCACAGACGCGTGAGTTCAAGCTATACCATGATTTCGTGCTTGAACCTCTAGCGGCTAGAGGATGTATCCGCACTTGCAATAAGAATCAAAAACAGGCGAACAGGATTGTCCCTTACATCGGCACAGAAGTTTCTTTGGGTTTTGGCAGGCGTGGCAGCGCTTGCCTTCGTATGGCTCTTGCTATGGTCCGATTATCGTGCCGATAGCGCCCGAACTGACGCCGAGCCGCCTTTTTTCGCTGAGTTCGAACTGACGGACCACCAGGGTATGGTTCAAACCGAGGAGGACTTTGCGGGGCGCTGGATGCTGGTTTTTTTCGGCTTTACCAACTGCCCCGACGTCTGCCCGACGACCCTATCTGAGGTCGCGGCGGTGATGGACGGTCTGGGCGACGATGCCGCCAAGGTCCAGCCGATTTTCATCACCATCGACCCCGAACGGGACACGCCCGCCGCACTCGCCGAATACGTCCCGCTGTTCGATGCGGGCATCATCGGTCTGACCGGCACGCCGGAACAGATCGCCGCCACATCCGAGACGTTTCCGATCTTCTTTGAACGCGTCGAAGAGGCTGCGGCGCCGGATGGTTACACGATGGGCCACACGTCGCATTTGTTCCTCTTCGATCCCGACGCGGGCTTCGCCGACTCGTGGCCCTACGGCACCTCCGCCGAAGAGATACTCGCCGATCTGGAAGAGAGGTTCTGACCGACATGAACCGTATGTCCGGAGAAACAGCCCTCGGGCTGGCGTGGATCATCGCGCTCGTCGCCTCGCTTGCCGTGCTTTTTGTCGGCGAGGTGCTGGGGCAGACGCCCTGTGTGCTGTGCTGGTTCCAGCGCGCCTTCATGTTCCCCTTGGCCATTGTCCTCGGGCTCGGCCTTTGGTGGCGGGACGGCCGCGTGGGGCGCTACGGCATCGCATTGGCGCTTGGCGGCGGCGCAATCGCCCTCTGGCACATGGGGCTGTACGTCGGTCTTGTTCCCGAACGCGTCCAGCCCTGCACGGCCACCGGCCCCTCTTGCACCGATGACAACCAACTGGTCTTCGGCATCCCTATCCCGCTGATGGCGCTCGCCGCCTTCGCGCTGATCGGGGCGCTGTCGGCCCTTTCATTGAAGGACACACGAACATGAATCGACGCGGCCTGATCCTGTCCGTTCTTGCCCTCGGCGCCGCCGGTTTCGGCGGAGCCACCTGGTTTGCAATCCGCCCCGGCCCAGTGGCCGAAGCGGAGCCCGTTGCTCCGGAACTTGCGGAGGCGATGATCCGCCCCTACTCGCCCATCCTCGGGCCTGCGGATGCGCCCGTCACGATCGTCGAATTCTTCGATCCGGCCTGCGAGGCCTGTCGCGCCTTTCATCCCATCGTGAAGGACATCATGGCCGAGCATGGGGAAGCTGTCCGCGTCGTGATCCGCTACACGCCCTTCCACGGCGCGGCATCCGAGGAAGCCATCCGCGTGCTCGAAGCGGCGCGCATGCAGGACGTTTACGTGCCGGTGCTCGAGGCCGTTCTGCGGGAACAGCCGAGATGGGCGTCGCACGGTGCCCCGGCGCCTGGCCTGATCCTTCAGATCGCCGCCACGGCCGGACTCGATGCCGAAGCCGCGCGCACGCAAATGCTGGCACCCGGTGTCGTGGCGATCCTTAACCAGGATCGTGCTGACGTCGAGGCCGTGGGAATTCGCCAGACGCCCACATTCTTTGTGAACGGCAAGCCGCTCGATCCATTCGGGGAGGCAGAGTTGCGTCGTCTGGTGGCCGCCGAAGTCGCTGCCGCGCAAAGCTGAATGGAAAGGGCAGGATCAGAACGATGAAAAAGTATATTTTGACTGGCACACTGGCCGCGCTTTTGACCCTTGGAGGGCTCTCGGTGCCCGCGCTGGCCGGACCCGAGGATGTTGTCGTCGAGAACGCGTGGTCCCGCGCCTCCATCGGGATGAACCGTCCCGGGGCCGCTTACATGACGATCCGCAACACTGGCGACGAGCCGGTGACGCTGATCGGCCTTACAACACCGCTCGCGATGATGCCCGAAATCCACGAGACGAAGACCAATGCCGAAGGTGTGAGCTCCATGAGCCCGGCGGGGGAGATCGCGATCGCCCCGGGCGAGAGCGTCGCGCTCGAACCGGGGGGCCTGCACGCAATGCTGATGCGGCTACAAGAACCGATGACGGAAGGGGACACCTTTCCGCTGACCCTGCTTTTCGACGACGGAGGCGAAGTGACGGTCAAGGTGCCGATCCTCGGAATCGCCGCGCGGGGGCCAGAGGACTGATGCGGCGACGGGCGGTCCTGGGGTACGGCGCGGCTGGTGTCGGGGCGGTCGCCCTGATGCTCTTCGTCGGTTGGTGGCAGGTCGATGGACCCGGTGGACCCGAACCTGTCGGGCAGCGGCCTGTGGCCCTGACCGAGATGGATTTCCGTCTGACGGATCATGAGGGCAACGCGGTCGGGCCGGAAACCCTGATCGGTCGCCCGACGATGGCGTTCTTCGGCTTCACCTACTGTCCCGATGTCTGCCCGACCACGCTTTCTGACATTTCGGGATGGCTCGACGATCTGGGAGACGAGGCCGACGAGATGAACGTGGTTTTCATCACGGTCGATCCCGAGCGCGACACTGTCGAAACGATGGCCGAATATGTCGGCTACTTCCATCCGGCGATCCGCGGCTGGACGGGACCGGAAGAGCAGATAGCGCGCGTCGCGGACGGCTTCCGCGCCACCTACGAGCGAGTACCGGCGGAGAGCGGCGATTACACGATGAACCACACCGCGAGCGTCTTCCTGTTCGCAGCCTCTGGGCGATTCGTCACCATGATCGACTATCACGAGCCCAAAGAATTCGCGGTGCCGAAGATCCGCCGCGCGCTGGAAGAAGAAATGGAGGGGGCGACATGAGGCTCAGAACTTTGGCGGCTTGTGTCGCAATTGCGGGGACGGTTTCGGGAGCGGCTATCGCCATCTCTGATTCCATGTCGAAAGAACCCGTGCCGCCGGAACTTGCCCAGGCAGGTAGCTGGATGCCCCAAGGTCCTGAAGCCCCCCAGAACGTTGACATCCCCGTGACGCTGCCCGCGGCGGCATGGGCAGACGATGCACCCGACCTCAGCCCGCTGCCCCTTCTGCAGGCCGCGTTTGCCGACAGGCCGGTGCAAGCGATCGAGCCACCCCTGTCGACGTGGTCGCGCGACATTGCTCCGGGCGAAACGCTCGATTTCTTGCTGTCAGAGGCCGGTCTTGCGGCACCTGACAGAGCCGAAGTTGCCCTCGCGCTTGGTGCGGAATACGATCTGCGACGGCTGCGGCCGGGGCACTCGGTCACTGTCGCTTCGACCGTGGACGGCAGCCCCCGCACCGTCTCACTCGCCGTCGAGGACGGGGTTCGGATCGAGGTGGTTTTCGGCGAGCAGATGTCCACGCAGGTCGTGGCTCCGGATCCGGAAATCGTAACCCTTGCCGGCGAAGCCATGATCGACAGCTCGATCTTCGCGGCACTCGACGAAGCCGGCATACCCGCCCGTTTTTCCGTGGACCTTGCGCAGATGCTGGGTGGGACCGTGGATTTCCGCCGCGAGATGGCCGGTGGCGAAACACTAAGGCTTCTCTGGCGTGAGGCGCGGGTCGGAGAGGACAGGATCGGACAGCCCGAACTCGCCTTCGCCGCACTGGAGATCGGCGGTTCGCTTTACGAGATCGTATGGCCGGACGACGGCAGCGGTCAGGCGACGATCTACGTCGATGGCGAGGTGCTGCGCGTCTTCGCACAGCCGGTAGAGGGTGCGCGCCTCAGCTCGGTGTTCGGACGCCGCACGCATCCGGTCTTTGGCAACGTCCGGATGCACACCGGCGTCGATTTTGCAGCGGCACGTGGGACACCGGTTCAAGCGACGGCACCGGGGCGGGTCAATTTCATCGGCTGGCGCGGCGGATATGGTCGCGTGGTCGAAATCTTGCACGGCTCCGACACCATGACGCGCTACGCGCATCTGAGCGCCGTGCCGGAAGACTTGGCACAAGGCCAACGCGTTGCGGCGGGAGACGTGATCGGCCGCGTCGGCGCGACTGGCACGGCGACAGGTCCGAACCTGCACTATGAGGTGCTCGTGGATGGGCGCCCGACTGACCCCCTCTCTGACGACCGGCTCGCCGAAGCGGCCGAGAGCGATGCGGATGATACCGCCGCGCTCTCGCGTCTGGCCGAGGCGCGGGCGCTTCTGAATGAAAACCTCGGCAGCGAGATTGCCAAAACGACAACCGAAAGGCTCTGACCCATGAAACGCATGACACAAGTTCTTGCCATCACGCTCGCCCTGTTCCCAGCGGCCCAGGCCCTCGCAGAGGCAACGGCGATCGACGTCCGCAAGACCAACGGATGCGGCTGCTGCCTCTCGTGGATGAAACATCTCGAAGAGAACGGGTTTGTGCCGACCGGCCAGGACATGTTCGGCGGGCTTCTCGTGCGCTTCAAGCTAGACAACGGCGTGCCGCAGCGCATGGTCTCCTGCCACACCGCGCTCATTGACGGCTACGTGATCGAGGGCCATGTACCGGCCGCTGACATCCGCCGCCTTCTCGAGGAGCGCCCGGACGCCGTCGGCCTCGCTGTTCCGGGGATGCCCTATGGCTCGCCCGGCATGGGGCCAGAAGACGACCGCGAGGCCTATGATGTCTTCCTCATCCGCAAGGACGGGTCGACGGAAGTCTTTTCGAGCTACGCCGAAGGATAATCTGGCCCGCCCATGGAAAATCTGTCTCCGATAATGCTCGGCTTTCTCGGAAGTCTTGCCGCCGGATCGCTCACAGCAGTCGGAGCAGTTCCCGTGCTGTTCGGGCGCATCCCGTCTCGGGCCACACGCGATCTGTCGCTCGGCTTCGCTGCCGGTGTGATGCTCGCCGCTTCTTTCTTTTCGCTGATCATCCCGGCATTGGATGCGGCGGAGCCGATGTTCGAAAACGGCGCGAT
Source organism: Thioclava sp. DLFJ5-1 (assembly GCF_002020115.1). NCBI lineage: Bacteria > Pseudomonadati > Pseudomonadota > Alphaproteobacteria > Rhodobacterales > Paracoccaceae > Thioclava > Thioclava sp. DLFJ5-1. The sequence goes on from NZ_MPZU01000009.1 coordinate 8,643, forward strand.
GCCTGCGGCCATCGTATGCGTTTCGATTCTTCTGGGCATGGGGGCTGTCGCCCTGATGAACGAAAAGCTGCCGCACGAGCACTTCAAGACGGGACGCGAAGGGCCCGAAGCGGCGTCTTTGCGGCGGGTCTGGCTGTTCATCATCGCAATCACGATCCACAACTTCCCCGAAGGCCTTGCGGTTGGGGTCGGCTTCGGATCCGGAGGTATGGAGGGCGGTCTGCCGCTCGCCATCGGCATCGGGCTTCAGAATGCGCCCGAAGGATTGGCCGTCGCTGTATCTCTGCTGGGCGAGGGATATCCGAAGCTGCGCGCCTGGGGCATCGCGGCGCTGACGGGCATGATCGAGCCGATTGGCGGTTTGCTCGGGGCCGGCATCATCACACTGTCGGAACCGCTGCTTCCATGGGGTCTGGCCTTTGCCGCGGGCGCAATGCTCTACGTCATTAGCCACGAAATCATCCCCGAAACCCATCGCAGCGGCCATCAGAACAGGGCGACGCTCGGTCTCGCAGTCGGGCTCGTTCTGATGCTGTTCCTTGATGTCTGGTTGGGATGAGGCAATGTCACTAAACAAGGTATCTCCGATGATCGGCGTCTTCGCAGCACTTGCTGCGTTCGCGATCGATCAGATCACCAAAGCCATTGTCGTTGCGAATGCCGTCACTTTAAGCGCCGGAATTCCCGTGTTTCCGGGATTCAACCTCGTCTTTTATCGTAATGACGGCGTGACTTTCGGGATGTTGGGCGGCGCGCCGTGGTGGAGCCTCATCGCTTTCGCTCTTGCCATCTGTGTTTGGCTGGGGGTTATGCTGTTTCGCGCCGACAATGCGGTGGAAACGCTTGCCTACGGTGCGATCATTGGCGGAGCCCTGGGCAATGTCATCGATCGTGTGCGGTATCGGGCTGTAACAGACTTTCTCGATTTCTACATTGGCACAACACATTGGCCTGCCTTCAACTTGGCCGATGTATTTGTCGTCAGTGGCGTGGGGCTCTTGCTCGCCGCGCCATGGATCAGCGCGCGGCGTTCGATCAAGTCGTGAAGCCGGAAATTCTGAACCGCATCGCTCTGCGCCACCGTTTGCTTTCGCGGATGACGCTTGGTTTCGCCGCCGGGGCGATGACCGTTCTGACTTTCCCGCCTCTTTCGATTCTCCTGCTCGTTCCCGTTGCCTATTCCGCGTTGTTTGTCGGGCTTCGCGATCTCTCCTTCGGGCGCGCTTTCCTCGTCGGCTGGGCGTTTGGTCTCGGCCAGTTCGGTTTCGGGATTTGGTGGATCGCGGAAAGTTTCTACGTCGAGGCCGAGCGGTTTGGGACGATGGCGATTCCGGCGGTCGCGGGATTGTCCGCAGGTCTCGCGATTTTCCCAGCCATTGCCGCTGCGCTTTTTGCCGAAATCGCGCGGCGCGGAGCCATGGGCAGTCTCTTGGCCTGCCTCCTGTTCGCGACCTCCTGGACCGTGGCCGAGTGGTTGCGTGGTCACGTTCTGACAGGGTTTCCCTGGAACCTGGCCGGTTACGCACTTGTAGACTACGCCGCCCTTCGCCAGACCGCCGCCTGGGTCGGAAGCTATGGGCTAAGCTTTCTCACCGTGTTCGTCGCGGTACTCCCTGGCGCGGCTGCTATGGCGTCCGGGCGGCAACGATTGACCATCTCGCTCATGGCGCTGGCCGGAATCGCGACGATGTGGGCTGTCGGCACGCTGCGCCTCCAGTCGGATGCACAACAGCCACCCGGTGTCGACCTGCGCATCGTCCAGGGCAACATTCCACAAGAGGAGAAATGGGCTCCCGAGAACCGCGAGGCGACCTTCGCGCGCTATCTTGAGCTTTCAACCCGGCCCGGCGATTTCGACGTGCTTCTCTGGCCGGAAACCGCCTTTCCGGGTTTCCTCGATGAGGATACGGAGGCACGGGCCCGCATTGCCGCAGCGCTACCAGACGGCAGAGTGCTGCTTACCGGTGTGCCGGACCGTGTACCGAGCGAGGATGGCACCCGATATTTCAACACGGTCCAGGCATTTGACGAGACCGGCGAGATCCTGACCGGATACGCGAAACACCATCTCGTGCCCTTCGGCGAATATGTGCCATTCCGCGGCTGGTTGCCCATCGAGCGGCTCACGGCGGGTCTGGGCGATTTTACGCCCGGACCGGGCCCGAGAACGCTTGCGCTTCCGGGTGTGCCGCTGGTCGCCGTGGCGATCTGCTATGAGATCATCTTCCCAGGGCATGTGGTCGACGACCTGTTCCGGCCGGACTGGATTTTCAACGCGACAAACGATGCCTGGTTTGGCACCAGCATCGGACCCGAGCAGCATCTGGCTTCCGCACGTATGCGCGCCGTAGAGGAAGGCCTTCCAGTCATCCGAGCCGCGAATACGGGCATCTCTGCGGTCATCGACGCGAGCGGAGAGATCGTTGCGCGGCTCGATACCGGCGAAACGGGCATCATCGACGCTAGCCTGCCCTCCGCGCGACCGCCGACACTCTACGCGAGCTTCGGGGACTGGATGCTGTTGGCGCTCATCTTGGCTTCGTGGAGCTGGGCAATGGCGCCAATGCGACGGCTCACTACCGCCGCATGAGAAAGACCGTCATGCAAAGATGTGGATAGGTGTCCCGTCCTTCACCATTGCATAGATGTCCTCGATCTCCCGATCCGTGACCGCGATGCAGCCAGCTGTCCAGTCGCGGACATTTGTCGGGTCGATGCCGGGGCGTGGGCCACCATGGATGAAGATGTCGCCGCCGGGGGAAAGGCCCTGCGCTTCGGCAAAGGCGATGTCGGCCTCGTTCGGATAAGAGATGCCAATCGAAAGATGGTAGGTGCTGTTGGGGTTTCGCCTGTCGATTGTGTAAACTCCTTCCGGAGTCCGGCCATCCCCCTCGAATTGTTTGTGACCCTCAGGAGCGAAACCCAGCCCGACCGGATAGGTTTGCAAGACGCGATCGGCTCCGTCGAGAACAAGCAAGCGCTGTCCCTTGTAAAGCCGAACACGGGTGACTTCGGGTCCGTCATAGCTGCGGAACTTGCTGGCACACCCGGACAGAAACGCTACCAGCCCGCCCAACAGGACGGCGCGGCGGGGAAATCGGATGGTTTTCACTGCTCGATGCCTCTTTCGTGAGGTCTGTTATGGACATTACGTTACCTTGCAAATGCTGCGTGATCAATGTCCGTGGGCAAGCGCGGCCTTTGCCATCTGTGGGCCAACCTGCTCACCGCCGGACGGCGGCGCCTTGGCCTCTTGGCTGTTCAGCAGGCGCAGGGCATTGGCCACCACCAGCAATGACACTCCTACGTCGGCTGCAATCGCGCCCCACATCGATGCCAGTCCGAACGCGGTAGCGACAACGAAAACGCCCTTGGTCGCCAAGGAAATACCGATGTTCTGATGAATGATCGACATTGTCCGGCGCGAATGACCGATCAGCCAAGGCACCTTGCCGAGATCGTCGGTCATCAGGGCTATATCCGCCGTCTCGATTGCCGCGTCCGAACCAACGGCACCCATTGCGATGGCGTAATGCGCGCGCGCCATGGCCGGGGCGTCGTTGACCCCGTCGCCGATCATGGCCACCATGTCATGCGTTTCGACCAGTTCTTCGATGGCAGTCACCTTGTCTTCGGGCAGAAGCTCGGCACGGACCTCGTCGATGCCGACCTCGGCTGCAACAGCGCGCGCTGTCCGCTCGTTATCACCGGTCAGCATGACGATGGTCTTCACACCCTGCGCGTGAAGCTGCGCCACGATGCCTTTGGCATCCGGGCGGATACGGTCGCGCAATTCCAAGATGCCGGTGACACCGGTGTCGTCGCCCACGGCAACAAGGGTGCTGCCAGCCCCTTCGATGCGGTCGCGCAAATCCTTCGGAATGGCGTCGCCGAAACCCTTCTCCTCGGCAAACCGGTCCGACCCCAGCCAGATCGACCGGCCGTCTGTGCGTCCTTCAAGTCCCCTGCCCGGAACGGTTCGGGTATCTTCCGCGGCGGATACCTTGATGCCGTCGGCTTCTGCCCGCGCAAGAATGGCGCGCGCCAAGGGATGCGAGGAACGTGCCTCCAGCCCAGCGGCGAGGGTCATCAGATCTTGCGCCGATGCTTTGCCCAGCGGATGCACCGCCGCCACCTCGGGCTCGCCCATGGTGATCGTGCCGGTCTTGTCCATGGCCAGTGCAGTGGTCTTGCCCGGTGCCTCAACATATGCACCGCCCTTGATCAGCACCCCGGCCCGCGCTGAGGCGGTGAGTGCAGCGACGATGGAGACCGGTGTCGAGATGACCAGAGCGCATGGGCAAGCGATCACCAGCAGCACGAGTGCATTGTAGAACCAATAATCCCAGGCCCCCCCGAAAATGAGCGGCGGCAGCAGGGCAATTGCAATGGCGAGAGCCATGACGATAGGCGTATAGATGCGGGCGAATTTCGCCACCCACTGCTCCACCGGCGCGCGGCGGGCATGGGCGTCGCCGACCATGCGGATAATCTTGGCCAACACGGTGTCCGAGGCGGCCTTCGTGGCGCGCACCGTCAGTGTGCCTTCGCCGTTGATCGTACCGGCATAGACTTCGTCGCCCCGTTCCTTTGGGACCAGCGCACTCTCTCCGGTGATCGGCGCCTGATCGACGGCCCCTGCCCCATCGACAACCTCACCATCCAATGGGATGCGGTCTCCGCCGCGCACGATGAAACGTGCGTTGATAGCAACCGCAGAAGCCGGAACGTCCGCTTCCGAGCCGTCATCATGAAGAACTCTTGCCGTCGGCGGCGCGAGGTCGAGCAGAGCTGAAACCGCATTCCTCGCACGCCCGACGCTCCAGCTTTCGAGGTAGAGCGAGAGCGAAAAGAAGAACGCGACTGTCGCCGCCTCGAAAAATTCGCCAAGCCCGATGGCACCGGCCACGGCGACCACCATGAGCAGGTTCATGTCGGGCGACAGCCGCCGAGCGGACGACCATGCCTTGGGTGCCACGAGCCAGACACCGAACAGGATCGCAACCGCGAACAGCCCTGCCTCGACCAGTGGCATCGGCGCTTCGCCGTGACCCGCGAAGAGGCCGAGCGCCCCGCCCATGCCGGTCTCGATGATGTGCCACAGAAATCCCGCGGCCCAGAAGCCTCCACTGAGCGCCGTAAACAGCCGCTGTCTTGCAAGATGGGCCGCCTGGTCGACCGACGCGTTCTCGGCATCCCAAGGCTTGGCGGTCATGCCGGTGCTTGCGACCAGTTCTGCAATTTCGCCGTCCGATAAACTCTTGGCGCTGTCGAGAATAGTCATCCGCCCATTGATCACGTCGAACGCGAGATGCTCGGCCCCGCCGATCTTCGGGCCGACCACCTTGTTCAGGATTGCTACCTCCTCGGCGCAATCGAGGCCGGACACCTGAAAACTGCGCCCGCCCGCTGGCGCGGGGGTCGCCGGAACGATGTCGCCGCACGTTCCGGCGCTCCCGCAGCAGCTGCCGCCGCTTGTCTGGGCATCTTCGGCGTGATCGTGGTCGTGACGATGGGTGTCGGGCGGCATGAATGGACCTCTGGATTCGGGTGCTTTACCATGACATAGCCCCTACAGTAGCTAGAGCTTCAAGAGCAAAATACGGTGGTATTTCAGTTTGTTTTATTGCTAGAGGATGCGGCGACCGGCTCCATCACGCCTTGAGGCATGAAAAGCCGATGCAAAGAAAAACAGACACGAAAGGAAGCTTGATGCGGGTTTTGATGCTGAAGCAAAAAATAATTGTTGCAGTGGCGCTGTCTCTTACGGCCGGGTGCGCAATCCAGCCGACTGGACCGGGCGACTCGGCAGACCGGCGGGGCAAAGTTCCCGAAGCCGTGATTGCAATGGCTGCCCCGGATCAGGATGTTGCAACCGCGCGCTTGGTGCCCGAGGACGGGTGCTACTGGTACAAACACAGCGGCCCCGTAGAAACAACCTTGCTGCCGCTGCGCACGGCGAACGGCAATCGTATCTGCACCCCTCGCGAAACTTAATTGCGTTTGCCGTCCGCTGCTTGGCTTAGCTGCGGGCAGTCACGCTGTCCTCCGCCGAGTAAAGATAGGCGGTAGAGCCGGTCTCGACGTTCGGGTAAAGATCATTGATATGAGCCATGACCATCCGTACGCAGCCCGAACTTGCGCGGCCACCGATACTCCGTGGGCTCGGAGTGCCATGGATGCGCAAAAGGGTATCGCGATCCCCGACGTAGAGATACAGCGCCCTCGATCCAAGCGCGTTTTCCGGTCCCGGTTCCATGCCATCGGCAATGTCAGCATAAAGTTCGGGGTCGCGATTGATCATGCTCTGTGTCGGTTGCCAGTGCGGCCACCTGACCTTGCGCTTGATGGTATAGACACCCGGCTCGTAGAGGTTCCCCCGCGCGATGGCCACGCCGTAGCGCATCGCGGTTCCACCCTCTTCAATGTGGTAAAGATATCGTGCGACCGCGTCGACATGGATATCTCCCGGCACGAGACCGGCCTTCGCGACCACACGTTGCGGTAGGAACCGCGGGTGCAATCCCCATGGGTTGGAAGTCTCGGCAACATAACCCTGAGGCGTCACCTGTGCGTCCCATTCAGCCTTCTGAGCCTCGGTGGGCCAAGTGTCGGCAAAAGCCATACCGGGACCGGTCACCGAAAAAAGCGCCGTTGTTGTCTGAATGAAGTGTCGTCTTGTCAGCATTTCGTACCCTTTCGGTTCTCACCGGCGATTGATGGCAAGAACGGTATGTGTTCTCCTTGAACAGATAGGACTTCTAGTGGCTAGAGGTTCAAGGGCAAATTTTCGTAAGTAGACATGCGATCCTTGCAGTTTCCAGTTTGCTAGGGAGGAGAAAACTGCTCGCACAATACCTGGTCCGAAGTTGCGCAGCGACAATTCGTTAAGTCGCAGATTGTCTGGAAATTTAGGCACAGCGGCTTCGATATCGCGACCATGAGATCGGGAACGTCACGGCACAGGGAACTTGCGCCACTCGCAAATGCTACGATGCCATCTCTGGCTCCGGCTCTCATTCCGTTATTTCGCCCCGTTACAACCTTCACCCACTGGAGCTTCAAGCGATCAATTGTCACAAAAACGTGAGACGAATGGCTAACGAACGCTTTGGGCTGGAAAAGCCTTGTCGCATTCGAACGGAAAGTGGCTTAAACGATCATCTGGGGCGGCACTAAAGCGTGCCAGGTCAAGCCGGTGTCAGCCTCGACAAATGACCTATATTAGGTCAGCTTTCCACATGCGATACCTCCCGTTCCCCGTCACCTCGCGGATCAAACCGCTTGCCTCCATCCATGCGAGATTGCGCTGAACGGCGGCGCGGCTGGCTCCGGTCATGGCCTCAGCCATCGGGGCGGAGACCAAGGGCCATTCCGTGAAAACCTTTCGCAAGGCAACCGGCGTGCGGCCAGATAATTGCGCCATGACGTTTTCTGCCCGCCCGATCCACACTTCAATATCATCAAGTGTTCGCATCGCCGTTAGAATTGCGCTGTTCATCCCATCCAACCAGCGGGCCAAACGCTCGGGTGGCAAGCCCGAAACGCGCAGCCCCCCGGCCCCGGCCATAGCGAGCGGCGCGAAGATGGCACCGCTTCCATCGCTGGTCGCGATCCTAGACGCGGTGACGGCAGCTTCGATCTGGTCGCCGTGGCGTCCGAGGCCCGCCAAGCTCCACAGGTGATACCCCATGCACGCCCGCGTGATCGGGTGGAGACCCTTTGCGGCTGCCATGACGTCCAGCCACCCACCCGCGCGATCCTCGAAACGCTCAGCGCTGTCTTCAATGTTCTCGGGGTCGCGGCGATCCAGAAAAGCGGCCAGGTCAGCCATCGGTCCGGGACCGCCTGTCAAGCGCCGAACAGCCCATCCAACGCGTGCCAAGGCATTTGGGTCATCCTGTGCACCTGACAGCCGCATGGATACCCAGAGCGCCAGACGATCAGTACTCACCCGATCTCCTGCGACCCAGCTGAGGGCCGCTGCCTCGACAAGAGCGAGGCGATGCCGCCAGCCTTCCGGGCCGCGCAGCAGCCGGTCATCCAGAGCTCCCAGGCGTCCAGCCACCTTTGCTAGCCGCGCAGCGTGAACGCCTTCTGCCTTTGCCCAGTCTTCGATGACGGCAGTGTCCGGCGGTTCTGCACGCGGCCCGGGAGGCAAATCATCTGGTTCTTCTTCGAATGGTCCCGGCAGAAACCAGAGATCCTTTTCGTGAGCCTCTGCATCCTCCTCGGTAGTGATGAGGGGGTCGTCGTAACCATCAGTCAAAATAGAGGCTCTCGTATTCATATGTGCAAAATACTTATTTTTTGCACATTACCCAAGTGATTTTGTGGCGGTTGCCTACGCCCTTTATATAGCACGCTCGCGCGACTGCCGGCGGAACCTCTCAGATCGCGCTCAGCGCTAGGGAACCAAGGGTCTTAGGATGAACGCGACGAGAGAGCACCTACTTGCATTCGTTTACAAACGGTCGTTTATTGGCGATATATTAAATTGCAAACGGCCCAGTTTCATGCCCCTGATTGGCTATGCGCGCGTCTCCACCGAGGATCAGACCCCCCTGCCCCAGTCTGAAGCACTGCAGTCTGCGGGATGCACCGAGATCTTTGAAGAGCACGCCTCGGGCGGCAATCGCGCGCGGCCCGTGCTTGCACGTGTGCTGGAGCGGATTGGCAAGGGCGACACGCTGGTCGTCGTGCGGATCGACCGGCTTGCGCGGTCTTTGTCGCACCTACTTGAGGTGATCGAAAAACTGGAGGGCAAGGGGGCGTTCTTCCGCTCGCTCCAGGACCCGATCGACACTGCCTCGCCCCAGGGCAAGTTCACGTTGCAGGTTCTGGGCGCTGCGGCTGAGTTCGAACGCGCTCTGATCCGCGAGCGTACCAAAGCCGGACTTGCCTCGGCACGCTCAAAGGGCCGCGTCGGCGGCAACCCAGGTCTTCGCGCCAAGGACCCTGAAGCGCTGCGCAAGGTGCGGCTGGCGCGACAGGACGGCTACATGGAGCGCTTGAACGAAACTGCGCAGGATTGGGTGCCCCATGTGCGCCGTTTGCGCCCCGATCTGGCTTGGGAAGACGTCCTGCGGATCATCAATGGCCCCCTGCCCCATGATCGGCGCTGGACGCAAAGCCGCTTGCTTCGCGCCGTGAAGGCATACGTGGCGGACGGATTCCTGCCTGCTGAAGTGCTTGGACGCGCTGGACGTCGCGAAACCGACGATCGCCTGCCTGCGATTGTCGCCGCAATCAAAGGTGCTGACCCCGAGATCACCTTGCAGGCAATCTGCGACCGACTGGAATCCATGCGTGAGCGCACCCCTCGCGGTCGCACCAGCTGGCAGCCTTCCTCAGTCAGAATGCTGCTGGAGCGTGCTGAAAAGCTGGGGCTCCTCTGAGGATCACACTTGTGTTGGCCTAACCGATTTCCACTAAATCTAGAAAGTGCTTGCACGAATCTGGTTGGTCGGGCAATAGTCTCGAAAAATAACGCGCGGTCACATAAAAAACGCGCCCACGGATCGGGGTAGACATGAGCGAAGTAGAGCAGGATCTAGACATCGCCATCGGGCACTACGCGGAACTTCTCGCGTCGAACCTGCATGCTCAGCGCGCCGCACACTTCCCTCCGGATGCAAAGAAGGTGATGCGCACTTTGACTAGCGGCGAAGCTGCTGAGCTCCTTGGCGTCGACCATACCTATCTTCGGAAGCTTCATCGAGAAGGAAAGATCGTTGACGTTGAGACGACGGCTGGAAGTCATCGTCGCTATACGCTCGACGATATCTGGGAAATCCGGCAGACGCTTGAAGGAAACGCAAAAAAGTCTGGAACTTACGTGCCTGGGCGTCGCGACGGTGACGAGCTTCAAGTCGTTTCAGTGGTGAACTTCAAGGGCGGGTCCGGCAAAACGACGACGTCTGCTCACCTCGCTCAACGCTTGGCGCTTAAGGGGTACAGGGTTCTTGCGATCGATCTCGACCCTCAAGCATCCCTTTCAGCTCTTCATGGAATCCAGCCGGAACTCGACCTTATGGAGGGCGGAACCCTCTATGATGCAGTTCGCTATGACGATCCGGTTCCGATCGGCGAAGTGATCCGCAAGACCTACATCCGCGGCCTTGATCTCATCCCGGGCAACCTTGAACTCATGGAGTTCGAGCACGAGACGCCTGCTGCTATCCAGCGAGGAGGAGCGAAGGCGTTCTTTGCGAGAGTTCATGATGCTCTCGATAGTGTTGAAGCAAACTACGACGTTGTTGTGATCGACTGCCCGCCGCAGCTTGGTTTCTTGACGATGTCAGCACTTTCCGCGTCCTCGGGTGTACTCGTGACGGTTCACCCGCAGATGCTTGACCTCATGTCGATGTCCCAATTCCTGCGAATGACTGCGGATCTCCTGGGAGTGATCAGGGATGCAGGCGCAAATCTGCGCTTCGATTGGCTGCGCTTTTTGCCAACGCGATACAAAGTCGGCGACGCGCCACAAACCGAAGTCATCGCTTTCATTCGCGGGCTGTTCGGGAGGTCGGTCCTGACCAATCACATGGTTGAATCGACCGCAATTTCTGATGCCGGCTTGACCAAGCAAACGCTCTACGAAGCTGACAAGAAGGACTTCACGCGTCAGACGTTTGATCGTGCGATCGAATCCATGAACGCAGTGAACGATGAGATCGCTGAAATCATCCAGAACACATGGGGGCGGAATGGCAAGAAAGCCTAAACTTGGCCTGCCGCTGCAGACCCTTCGCAACGCTCCTGACGCTCTTGAAGGACGCCGACTGCGTGGCGGTGTATTTGAGATCGATCCGGCGCAGATTGTTACCGAAGGACGGTTGGATGACAGGCTTCAGATTGAAGTTGAGGGCCTGAAGAACTCTATCTCCAAGAACGGTCAGCGTGTGCCTGTCTTGGTCCGCCCACTGGAAGGCGATCGCTACAACCTGATCTATGGCCGCAGGCGCCTAGAAGCATGTCGCGAACTCGGTATCAAAGTTCGAGCCATCGTCACGGAAGTTGAGGGTGATCAAGCGCTTCGAGATCAGCTTCTCGAGAACCAAGAGCGTCGTGATCTGAGCTTTATTGAACGCGCGCTTGTTGCAACGGCGCTTCTGGACGGTGACCATTTGGAAGGGGCTGAGCGCACCAATCGAGGTGTCGCCGAAGTCCTTAACCTCCACGAAGCTGGGGTTTCACAACTCTTGAGTGTCGTTCGGACAGTCGGCGAGGAACTCATCCAGGCAATTGGTGCAGCTCCTGGGATTGGTCGCCCAAGATGGGAAGAACTCAAAAAGGCCTTGGGTGCCTACGACGGTGATCGAGACCAACTGCAAGCCGCAGCTCATACAGCTAAGTCCGAAAGTTCCGGCTCGGTCGATGAGGTTTCTGATCGTGCGTTTCTCGCAGTTCTGGAAGCTGCGAAGAGCGCGGAGAGGAAAGCAAGTCCGTCTCGCAAGGGCGCGCCTGCTTTGGCGATCCCCGGTGTCGGAGCTGCGACAGTCAGGACCGGTCGCCAAGGCAAGCAGCTAAAACTCGATCTGACTACGGATGAACCTGAATTTGTCAGCTGGTTGGAGGGCAATGCCTCAAAGCTGATTACCGAGCTTCATGAGCGCTGGAAGCGTTCAGAAGACTGAGGAAGAGCAACCAACAAGAAGGAGGCACGATACAGGCAAAAAAGAAAAAGGCCCCGAGAAGCTAGCTTCACGAGACCTTTGTAAGGTTTCGCACCGGGATCAGCCCGCTACAAAATCTCAGTTTTCGCACTTCTGAATGTAGCGTTCTGGCCCCTACCCCGCAAGCGCAAAGCGATTCGCGGGCCGCAGAAATTTTGCCTTCGTGAATGTTTTCATGGAGTACACACCGATTTCGCCGTTTATGCGGCCGATCTCGCACGCCCATCTGCGCGTGATCGAGCGCCCCGAGGCATCTGTTCCGGGCAGACCCGTCAACAAGTGGGAACTCCTGCGCGAGCTCTCCAAGGCGCAAGCGGCCTTTGGCGTGTCAGAACGTGATTTGACTGTTTTGCAGGGGCTCCTCAGCTTCTTTCCAGACGATGCACTTGGCGGGAACGCCGAGATGGTAGTCTTCCCCTCGAACAAGGCGATCTGTGAGCGCCTGAATGGTATGCCCTGCTCCACGATGCGTCGTCACCTCGCGCGTCTTGTCGATGCTGGTTTGCTCCAGCGGCGTGATAGCCCCAATGGAAAGCGCTACGTCCGCAAGCACGGCGAAGAGCGCGTCGCCTTTGGCTTCGATCTTTCCCCGCTCTACTGCCAGTCCGAGGAGATAGCACGGGCCGCAGAGGCCGTACGTGAGGCTGAGGAGCGCGTCAGGCGTCTGAGAGAGGTTGTAAGCCTCATGCGGCGTGATCTCGCGGCTCTCGCGGAGTTCGGAGGCGAGATGCAGCCAGGCCTCGGCATCTGGGACCAGCTTCGTGACAAGGCTATCCTCACAGCGCGCGCGCTTCGCCGCAAGCTTTCAATTGAGGACCTCGTGGCCTATCGAGCCGATCTTGAAGCTCTCCTCGACCAGGCACGCAACATCATTGATGGCTCTGAAACAGAAGGAATGAACACCAATGATGCCCGATCTGAGCGCCACCATCAGAGTTCAAATATAGAATCTATAGATCTTGAACCTGCTTTAGAAAAAAGCGGGGCGGCGGCCGGCGTGCCAGATGTGGACAGGGATGAGCCCGTGGCTGACGTCGATGAACAGGACACAAGACACCTGCCAAAGATCCCGCTGCACCTGGTGATCGCGGCATGTCCCTCGCTCAATACCTTCTACCAAGGCGAAATCCGACATTGGCATCAGCTTTTTGACGCGGCATGCCATGTGCGGCCAGCTATGGGGATCAGTGCGTCTGCATGGGAAGAAGCTCAGCGGTTCATGGGTCCGGAGCAAGCGTCGATCGTCGTTGCTGCCATGCTGGAACGCTTTGAGGACATCAGATCGCCTGGTGGATACTTGCGAGCTCTAACTGCCAAAGCTGCGGCCGGTGAGTTTTCCTGTGGGCCGATGGTCATGGCATTGATTGGGCGACGATCTGCAGCTTAACAGCTGTTAAGGTTGAGAGACTGCGTACTGTTCCGCGACATCGGAACTGACGACTTAACAGCTGTTAAGGTCCTGTCTCGGGAGCGTCAGAATAAGAGAGGGAAAGGTTTGTTGGTTTGAGGGGTGACGGGAAGTGAGATCGGGAGAGTGGCTTCCGGCGCCCGTCGTGGAGAAGATCTGATGGCGAAATCTGCCCAGAAAGTCACCCTGTCCCCGTCCCGGGACATTCCCTTCGACAAGCTCGTGCTGAGCCAGTCCAACGTCCGGCGCATCAAGGCTGGCATTTCGGTCGAGGAACTGGCCGAAGACATCGCCCGCCGCGGGTTGCTGCAGAGCCTGAGCGTTCGGCCCGTTCTGGCGGATGACGGGTCCGAGACCGGTAAGTTCGAAATCCCCGCTGGCGGTCGGCGCTTCCAAGCCCTTTCACTACTAGTGAAGCAGAAACGCTTGGCCAAGACGACGCCCATTCCCTGCATCGTGCGGGATGCCAAGTCCACGATCCTCGCCGAAGACGACTCGCTCGCTGAGAACATGCAGCGCGCTGCCTTGCATCCGCTCGATCAGTTCCGCGCCTTCGTGGCGCTTCGGGAGAATGGTCAGGGCGATGAAGAGATCGCGGCCGCTTTCTTCGTCACGCCGCAGGTGGTCAAACAGCGCCTGAAACTCGCCGCCGTGGCCCCTGCCCTGCTTGAGCTCTATGTCGAGGATGAAATGACGCTGGAGCAGCTGATGGCCTTCACCGTCAATCCGGATCACGAGCGTCAGGTTCAGGTCTGGGAGGCGATCCGGTCGTCGTGGAACAAGGAACCCTATCAGATCCGACGCATGCTGACGGAAACCTCCGTGCGGGCCTCTGACCGGCGCGCCGTCTTTGTCGGCGTCGAGGCCTACGAGGCGGCGGGCGGCACCATGTTGCACGACCTTTTCCAGGGTGACGACGGCGGTTGGCTGGAAGACCCTGCCTTGCTTGATCGCCTGGTCAGCGAGAAGCTTCAGGCTGAAGCCGAAGCCATCGCGCCCGAGGGCTGGAAATGGATCGAGGTCTCGCTCGACCTGCCCTATGGCTACAGCCACGGTTTGCGGCGACTGAGCGGAGATCCAGCGCCGATGACGGATGACGAAGGCGCGGCCCATGCCAAGCTGCTTGCCGAGTACCGGGCGCTCGAGGAGGAATGCGAGGGCCAGGATGAATTCCCCGAAGAGATCGACGCGCGCCTTGGCGCGTTGGAAGTCGCGATGGAGAAGCTCGAGACGCGGCCGCTGATCTTCGACGCGGAGGAGATCGCGCGGGCAGGGGCCTTTGTGACGCTTGATCGCTCTGGCGAGCTTTCCGTCTATCGGGGCTTTGTGCGGCCGGAGGATGAACCTCGGACAGAGGCCGACGTCCACAGCGGTGAACCGGCGGCAGACAGGCAGGGCGCTGAGCTTTCGGCGACGAGCAACGTGGATGGTATCGGCCATGGCACGGTGATCACCTCTGCTGGTCAAATGCTTGGCGCGAACATGCCCGACGACGAGGACGATGGTGCGTTGAAGCCCTTGCCCGAGCGGCTGATCATGGAGTTGACGGCGCACCGGACATTGGCATTGCGGGAAGCTGTCGGGCGTTCTCCTGACGTCGCCCTGACGCTGCTGCTCCTGAAGCTCGTCAATGACACCTTCCGGACGTCCAGTTCGGCCGGCAGCTGCCTCGAGGCCTCGGTGCGTCACGTCTACATGTCCGCGCAGGCGAGCGATCTGAAGGATAGCGTGGTGGCCAAGCTGGTGGATGATCGCCACGCCGAGTGGGAGGCCGACTTGCCGCTCGGCGACGATGCCGTTCTTTGGGACTACCTGGCTTCCCTCGATCAGGCGAGCCGGCTGTCCCTACTCGCGCATTGCCTCAGCTTCGGTATCAACGCGCTCCATGAGAAGGTGAATCCTTATGGTGCCGGTATCTCCGCCAGCGGTTTGACCAAGCGGATGACCCAGTCCGACTTGGTCGCACAGGCGGTCGAACTCGACATGGTCGAGGCGGGTTGGGAGCCGACGGCCGACACTTACCTGAACCGCGTGCCCAAGGCACGGATCCTCGAGGCCGTGCTCGAGGCGAAAGGGGAGGGGACGGCGCAACTCCTCGATCACCTGAAGAAGGGCGAGATGGCGACCGAAGCCGAGCGTCTGCTGAAAGGCAGCGGTTGGTTGCCGGAGGTTCTTCGCCGTCACGACCTGGCAGCACTCGACGGTGCGGAAGGGCAGGGGGCGTCTGCGTCCGTTCTTGACGCCGAGCAGGCCGAAGATGTCGACCTGCCTGCCTTCCTCACCTCTGAACTGCCAAGCGATGAGGCATCGATAATGGCCGCGGAGTGATCTGCGCCATCCGAGGGCGGGCAAACCCGCCCTCAATCATATAAAATACAGCAATATCAATATGATGGATGCAAAATCACGCATTCAGGATGAGGAATCATGTCTGCAACCACCATTTTCGACACTGCGCCCCTGGGGGCGCTCATTCGCTATACGGACGGCAGTCCCAAACCGCCCGCGCGGTTCACGAAGAAGCTCGCGGCCTGGGAGCGCTCGAACGGCGTCGGCCGTCTCGTCAAGAAGGAGCCGCAGCGACCCTATCCAACCTGGACGGCGCCAGCGTCGTTCACGCTGCACGAGGGGAACTTCTCCTCGGACGGGGTCATTCTCGTCACCATCATGCGAACGCATTCGGCTGACAGTGCGTTGACCTTCGAGGTCGCTGAGGAACCACAGCCCGGGCAGGTGCGTGTCCTGTTGGATTTCGGCGGTTGCACGGAGCTGCTCCACCTGGCCGAGTCTGTCACGGCTGCCGAACTCTGGATCGCAAGAGAAGGCTATCGCAACGCGCGACTCGAGATCGTCGGCAGCGAGGACGGCGATAGGGCAGGGAACGCAGAACTCGCCGCCTGAGCCTGTAAAACCCAAGGGGCCCGCCAAAGCGCGGGCCTCTCACCCATCACGACTCTCTCCCGCGAGATCGCGGGGCACCATAGGATCCAATCCATCACGGGAAGAGATCTTCACCCAAGAGCCTGCCCGGGAGGCTGGCAGCGATAGCATCAGCGGAACACCAGGCTCCAGTCAGCGGAGGACCATCCCCCGCTCGCCATTCCCTTCCTTGCCCCGAATCCCGTCTTCGAGATCAACCCGCGAGGGGTCGGACTACGGGCGAGCCCGTGCCGCCGGGTGGATTCGGACGAGCCGAACGCACCCGGTGATGTCAGCCAGTCTTCGGGCCTGCGGGGTCCTGTCGCGCGGGGGATGGTCCTCCGCCTCCAAGACAGGAGCCAAACATATGTCCCGCAAAGATGCTCACGCCTTCGCCGCTTCCCTCGCCGCCACGCTCATGGTCTCGATCGTCGTTTTCCAGGCAGGAGATGGAACCTTCGGCGCCGTCCCCGCCGACGAAATCGACGGAGACGAGGTCGTGATCGTCTCGGAATACGACCCGTTCGGGTGAAGCTTCGGCCTCACTTCCCGAGGGCCCAGGCGTGGCACAGGTGTGCACCTGGGCCTAGTAATGCCCCCGTGACCGGGGATAGTCAGTCGGCTAACAATCGCTTCCGACAGTCTGCTTCTACCATGTTCGGGAAGCCTTTTCGTCGACCATCCCTATATGCTGGAAACAGCGGTCACCCTCATGGTGAGCGCTGGTTACATGACGTTCATCAGCGCGGGGTCCATTCCGAACAGGCTGCTGGCGCTGTGCGCTGCCTTTCCGAGCGTGACGCTGCATAGCACGGTAACCGACGCGCCAGGCCAGGCCCTGATGATCTTGATCCCAAGGCTGCATTTGACCCTTTGGGAACCAAAGTGGATGTCGCTGTCACTCGCTGTCGTCTATCGGCAACCTGAGCGATACTTGAAAACCTGTGGTCCGGCCCGGCCGCGGCGATTGAAGGACAAGGCGGCTGCTGATCCGCTCTGCGATTGCGGCGACGATGGCAAGACCCAGGCCGCTGCCGTCGGAGGTGGCAGAGGCCCGCTCGAAACGCGCTGTCAGCCGGTCGAGCGTTTCGCCTGGCACGACAGGGCCGTCATTTGCCACGGTGAACTGGCCAGATGCGGTCAGCGTGACGTCGACCGGGGTAGTCTGTCCCCCATGACGAAGAGCGTTTTCCACGAGGTTCCGGCACAGAATGGCGAAGGCGTCGGGATCAAGATCTGACATGACAGCCATGTCGGGAAGATTTAGCCTGATACGATCTGGCGTGCCCGTGCGGCCAATATCGTCCACCACAATTCTCGCAACGCCCCTCAGATCCGAGCTTTTGTCCATCCTCAATCGCCCGCCTTCTGCCCGCGCGAGTTGCATCATGCGTTCTGTGCGTCGCGTCAGCCTTTTCAGCGTCTCCTCGATGTCGGTCGCACGTTGTGCAGCCGCTCGGTCCTTGGTTTCCGACCTGAGCCTCTGCGCCTGCGCGATCGCTCCCGCGAGTGGTGTGCGCAACTCGTGAGCGGCGTTCGCGGCGAAGCTTCGCTCGGCCTCGAACGCCTCACGTAATCTGGCCAGCAGGCTGTTCAGCGTATCAGCCAACGGGCCGATTTCAGTTGGAAGCCCCTCGTGAGGAACCTGCGAAAGGTCGCGAGCGCCACGTGCTTCCAGCCGCGCGCGGAACCGGCGCAGAGGATCAAGGCTGAAGCGAACTGCCAGGATGATCGCGATCAAGGCCACTGGAAGCACGATCAGCAAGGGCAGGCCGAGACCCATCTGGATTTCGCGAGCCACCGACATGCGGTGGGCCAGCGGCTCGGCCACTGTGATGCGGATCGTGTCCTGAAGCGCCGCGTCGCTGTAGAGACGGTGCGTCGCGGTCTGGCGAAACCCGGGCCCGTCATAGGAGGGGAACACGGTGGGGTCCGCCGCATGCGATTGCAGCAGGATGCGGCCTTCGGCATCGCGCACGAGATAGGTGAAGAACTCGTCGTGCGCACGGATCGGGGCGAGCCGCTGGGTCACACCCTGATCTTCCCGCCCGACGATGTCGGTTACTGCCAGCGGCAGGATCCGCTCCGCTGTCTCACGGAGCGCGCTGTCGAAGACCTCGTCCATTTCGGCCCGGACGATCACGGCCGTCACCGTCGCAGCCAGCAGCCACAGCACCGTCAGCACCAGCCCCACGGATAGGCCGAGCCGCGCCTGAAGGCTTGCGGGCCACCTCATGGCCTGCCCAGGCGGTAGCCCATGCCGCGCTCGGTTTCGATGATTGCGCTCCCCAGTTTCTTCCGCAGGCGGCTGACATGGACCTCGATGGTGTTGCTCTCGACCTCGGCGTCGAAGGCGTAGAGCTTCTCCTCCAACTGCGCCTTGGACAGGAGCTGCCCGGGGCGCGCGAGGAAGGCTTCGAAGAGCGCCCATTCCCGCGCCGTCAGCGGCACATGTCTGCCATCCCGATGGACGCTGCGCGCAGCAAGGTCGATGTCGAGCGGTCCGTGGGTCAGGATCGGGTTGGGGTTGCCGCTGTAGCGCCGCGCGACCGATCCGATCCGCGCCGACAGTTCCGACAGGTCGAAAGGCTTCACAAGGTAGTCGTCTGCGCCCGCGTTGAGGCCTTCGATGCGGTCCGACACTTGGTCGAGTGCGGTAAGAATGATGACCGGCGTCACGTCGCCCCGCGTGCGCAAAACCTTGAGGAACCTGATGCCACGCCCGTCCGGCAGCATCAGGTCGAGCAGGATTAAGTCGTAGGACGTAGCAGCCATGGCATCGCTTGCCGCATCCAACCGCGTAACCCAATCCACTGACTGGCCATCGGCTGCGATCTGGTCGCGCACGGCAGCGCCGAGGGTCGTGTCGTCTTCGATCAGCAATATGCGCATGGTCGTACCCGTTCTTGTCTAATGTCCCTGCATGATCCGTCTGGCTGACACGAAGCTGAAGCCTGTGGGTCGCGCCCGTTCAGGCTGTCGTCAGTTTCGCAGCGCATGAAGTGCATCAAGAGGCGAGCCACTAGGAGTGTGCCCCATGAAGAAGACATTGACAATTATCGGCTTTCTCGCGGTCTTCCCGGCCGGCGCGGCGCTGGCTGACGACGACTGCTTCGTTCCGATGGCTGATTGGCAGCCGCGCGACGCGGTTGCCCGTCTTGCCGAGGAAAATGGCTGGGCGGTGCGCCGCATCAAGATCGACGATGGCTGCTACGAAATTGACGGCCGGGATGCCCAAGGGCGTGCGATCGAGGTGACGGTCCACCCGGCGACGTTGGAAGTAATCGAGTTCGAGTTTGAGGACGACGATGATGATCGTCGCGACCGCGATCACGAGAGACGCGACGATGACTGATACGGCGCATCGTGATGGTAATGTCTCTGCGCCGGGCCTTCCCACACTCCCTCGGCTTTCCCTCAACTCTCCTCTGGCCCTGACGGGCCCGGTGCTGGTGGCGCTGCCATGCCTGCTGGCGGCTCTGTTCGGGATGAACACCTATGCGCCTTATGGTGCGGATGCAGCATTTGGTATTGCCGTCGGGGCCGCGGCAGTTGTCGCGATGGCACAGACCTTGATCCTCGCCGCACGGCCGCCACTGGTGGAACCATTGTTCGGCGGTCTCGATCGAATGTACCGGGTCCACAAATGGCTCGGCATTTCCGCGATGGTCCTGATGATACTGCACCAGCAGATAGAGCCGGATTTCGAGCGTTTGGTGCGTGAAACCTCCCTTGGGGACCTAGGTGAAGAGGCGGGCGAACTTGCCTTCAACGCACTTCTCGCCCTAGTCGCTGTCAGCTGGTTCCGGAGATTGCCCTTCATCGGGCTCGAGATTCCCTATCAGCTCTGGCGGTTCAGCCATCGTTTCATGGGAGCCCTTTTTGCAATCGTGGTGTTTCACCAGTTTTTTGTCGACATGCCTGCTGGGGTGGACCCGACATTCATGTTGGTGCTGAATGCTTTCGGAATCGCCGGAGTTGTCGCCTGGATCTTCACCGAGTTGCTCGCTCCGCATCTACGGCGTAGAGACTTCACTGTCAGCCAGATCAGCCAGACCGGTGACACGACCACCTTGATGCTCACTCCCAAAGGCCGTGCCATGCGGTGGCGGCCCGGGCAATTCGCTTTCGTTCGAGCGCCGGAAGCTGGACTGTCCGAGCCGCACCCTTTCACGATCGCCAGTGCCCCGCGCCCTGATGGCTCCCTGACGTTTTCCATCCGGGCTCTGGGTGGGTGGACACGGAGCCTTCCGGCGACGTTGCGGACCGGAACGCGCGTGCAGGTCGAAGGCCCCTATGGGCGGTTCGATTTTCGCAAGGGCGGTGCGCGCCAGATCTGGCTGGCCGGCGGTATAGGTATCACGCCGTTCCTCGCCTGGGCGGAAAGCCTGACGGAGGCGGAAAGGCGCGACATTCACCTCGTCCACTGTGTTCGAACGCAAGACGAGGCGATCGGGTTGGAGACGCTGCGCGCTGCGGCCGCCCGCAATCCGAGTTTCAGTTTCGAGGTGGTCGTCACGGCGCGCGATGGCAGGCTCACGGCCGAGCGCCTGATCGGCGCGGTCCCTTTCGCGATCCGGCAAGCCGATTTGTGGTT
Organism: Thioclava sp. DLFJ5-1; assembly: GCF_002020115.1. Taxonomy (NCBI): domain Bacteria; kingdom Pseudomonadati; phylum Pseudomonadota; class Alphaproteobacteria; order Rhodobacterales; family Paracoccaceae; genus Thioclava; species Thioclava sp. DLFJ5-1. The sequence goes on from NZ_MPZU01000009.1 coordinate 29,245, forward strand.
CTGCGGCCCAACCGGTCTGAAGGACGGGATTCTCAAGGGCTTGAAAGCACAAGGCCAAACGCCTCGCCGTGTCCGCTTCGAGCAGTTCGAATTCGCCTGAACGCGGGGCAGGGCGCATAGCCATGCCAGCCCTGTAGCCTGCGCTCGCATCTTTTTGGCCCCGCCATCATCGGCGGGGCCATTTTTTTCCTGACGGCAAGCTGAAGGAGGAATCGCTGGGGCGTCAGGAAGCCCTCAGGTCGACGCGCCAGATTTGTCTCATCAGACGAAAGGAGACCTTGCCATGAAAAAGACCCTGACCCTTCTCGCAGCGACAACGGCGCTGACCGCCGCCATCGGCGTTCCTGCCTGGAGCGCGATGCAGGCCCCGGCCGACAGCATGCTTCGGCCCGTGGCCGCGCTCTTTGACGACGCCTCACAAGACATGCCTCTCATTCTCGCAAGCGACGATGACGACCGCTGGCGGGACGGTTCGCGTCGCGGACACGACAATGACGATGATGATGATGACTGTGACGACGATGATGACGACGACGATTGTCGGGGCGGCGCCCGCAATCCCGCGCCCGCTGGAACGGTCGCTCCTCCTCAGAACGGCCTCTTCGGAAATGGCGCCCCTCCGCAGGTTCAGGTGAACTGAACAGCTCCGAAGCCCCTCTCCGAATAAGGATACATCCGATGAAATCGCTTCTCGCAACGCTCGCTCTCACCACCGCGCTAACGCTCCCCAGCCTCGCCATGGCGCGGCCGGTGACACTGACCGCAACGCTCAATAATTACGGCGGCGACGGCGCCTATCTTGCGCTCTACGTCACAGATACCTCTGGAGCCTATGTCGGCAGTCTCTGGATGGCTGGTGGCAAGTCCAAATACTACGAGCATCTGAGCGACTGGTACCGTGCCACGGGCGGCGATACTGCGCAGGTCAACGGCATTACCGGGGCCAGCGTCGGCGCGGGCCGCAGTCTTGAGATCACGCTTGATCTGGCTGATGCGCTGTTCGATGCGGGCTACACGCTCCACATCGACGCGGCCGTCGAGGACATGCGCGACAGTCCGAACGAGGTGGCGGTGCCGCTCACGACCGACGGCGCGGGCACGCCGGTGCGCGGGCGCCGGTACGTCGCCAGCTTCGCCTACGACATGTGAGGATCGGGGCCATGATCCGTGCACTCCATCGCTGGCCGGGTCTTCTGGCCCTCGCGCTCGTCACGATTCTCGCGCTGAGTGGCGCGGCACTGTCGGTCTTCCCTGCGGCCGAACGGCTTGCCGCCCTGCAGCCGGAGACCGGGCTCACGGTCGCCGCCCTCGCGGACCGCATTCGGGCGGTCCATCCGGGCGTGGAGCAGATCCGCCGGTCGCCCTCGGGCCGGATCACTGCCTACTGGTTCGATCAGGGCGCGCCGGGGGCCGCCGTGATCGACCCGGCGACGGGTGAGGGCGTGGCCTCGGCCGACCCGAACCAGGCCGAACGCTGGCTCACCAACCTGCACCGCTCGCTGTTCCTCGGGGACGGCGGCCGCATCGCCATGGCCGCAGGGGCGGCCGCGATGCTGATCCTCTCGCTCTCCGGCGCGGCGCTGGTCGCGCGGCGGGCGGGAGGCTGGCGACACTGGTTCGCGCGCTTGCGCGGACCGCTTGCCGGGCGGCTGCACGTCGAGATCGCCCGGATCGCCGTCGTCGGCTTCGTTCTGTCTTCCACGACCGCCCTCTGGATGACGGCGTCGACCTTCGATCTCCTGCCGGATGGCGGCGCCATCCCGGCCATGCCGACCGAGGTCAGTGGAGCGACGGGGTTTGCGCTGGACCGGATGGCCACGCTGCAGCAGACGCCCGTCGCCGAGTTGCGCGAACTGAGCTTTCCCTATCCCGGCGACGCTACGGACGTCTTCACGCTGAAGACCGACCGTGGGACCGGGTATCTCGATCAGGGCACCGGGGCGCTGCTGGCCTGGACTGACCTGACCGGGTGGGAACGCGTTTCGGAAACCATCTACATGCTGCACACCGGACAGGGCGCGGCGACGCTTGGCCTCGTTTTGGGCCTGATGGCGCTCGGCGTCCCGGCCATGGGCGTGACTGGCGTTGTCGTCTGGCTCGCGGGACGGAGGGGGCGGCCGCGCATCCGAGGCAATCAGCCCGCGGGACGTGCCGAGACGATCCTGCTCGTCGGCAGCGAGGGCGGCAGCACCTGGGGATTTGCGGCACGCTCCACACCGCACTGACGCAAGCCGGGCAGAAGGTACACACAACACCGATGTCGGCCTTCGCGCCAGAACGCTACGCTATGGCCCAGCGGATCATCCTGCTCGCCGCAACCTATGGCGACGGCGCGGCGCCCGCCTCGGCGAAGGGCTTTCTCGACCGGCTGAACGCGTGCGACCGGGCGGCGGACATCCCTCTTGCGGTGCTCGGCTTCGGCGATAGAAGCTTTCCGGCCTATTGCGCCTACGCGGAGTCCGTCGCAACTGCGGCAGAGGCGAAGGGCTGGCCCGAACTGCTGGCTTTCGACACAATCGACCGCCAGTCGCCGCAGGATTTCGCCCGCTGGGGCCGCGCACTGGGCGACGCTCTCAGGATCGACCTCGAGCTGTCGCACCAGCCCGTCTTGCCGAAAACTGAAACGTTGACCCTCGTCTCGCGCCGCGACTACGGCGCCGAGGTGCAGGCCCCGACCGCGATCCTCCGCTTCGCGCTTCCGCGCGTCACGCTCTGGCAGCGGCTGGTCGGGGCGGGCTTCGCGCGGTTCGAGGCCGGTGACCTGATCGGCGTCCTGCCGGAAGGAAGCGCCGTCCCGCGGCTCTATTCGCTCGCCTCCGCGCGCTGCGACGGCTTCATCGAGATCGTCGTGAAAAAGCACCCCGGCGGTCTCTGCTCGGGTCAGCTCACGGCCCTGGAGCCGGGCGATACGGTCACCGCCTTCCTCCGCCGCAACCCTGGCTTCCGTCCGGGGCCGAGCCGGGCACCGCTGATCCTGATCGGCGCGGGGACCGGCATCGGGCCGCTCGCGGGTTTTGTGCGCGGCAACACGCGCCGCAGGCCCATCCACCTCTTCTTCGGGATGCGGCATCCCAAAAGCGATTTCTTCTACGGCGAGGAACTGCCCGCCTGGCAGGATGAGGAACGCCTGGTGCGTCTGGTCATGGCGGTCTCGCGGGTGGAGCATCCGCACTACGTGCAGGACGCGTTGCGGGACGACGCGGCCCAGGTCACCAGACTGATCCGTGACGGGGCGCGCGTGATGGTCTGCGGCGGTCGTGAAATGGCGGCGGGCGTGGCCGATACGCTGGCCGAGATCCTCGCGCCGGCCGGGCTCACGCCGGCAGTCCTGAAGGCGGAGGGGCGGTATGTCGAAGATGTCTACTGAGCTGGTGAAGGTCGCGCTGAACGGACCGACCATGGGCACACGCTGGTCCACGCTGTTCTTCGCGGAACCGGACTTCGACCCGGCCACGGTCCGCGTGGCGCTTCAGGCGGCTGTCGATGAGGTGGACGCACAGATGTCCACCTGGAAACCCGATAGCCACCTGATGCGGCTCAATGCGGCGCCGGTCGGCGAATGGATCGCTGTTCCCGCGCGATTGCGCGAGGTGATACGCCTCGGCCTGGAGATCGGGCGCGCCTCCGGCGGGGCCTTCGATATCGGCATGGGCGACGCGGTTAAAGCTTGGGGCTTCGGGCCAGGAGACGTCACGCCGGATGGCATCCGCGCAGCGATGAAAAACCCTCGTTGCCCGGCGCATGAAGTCCTGGAGTTCGACGGCGACCACGTTCGCAAGACCGCGCCCGTCGCGCTCGACCTCAACGGTATCGCCAAGGGTTATGGCGTCGACCGCCTGGCCGAGACCCTGCGCGATCATGGGATTTCCGCCGGACTCATAGGGATTGACGGCGAGATGCGGGCGATGGGTGTGCGGCCAGACGGCGAGGCCTGGACCATCGCGGTCGAGGCGCCGGACTCCGAGCGCCGAAGGCCGCATTCAATCCTCGCGCTGCAGGACGCGGCCGTCGCGACCTCGGGCGACTACCGCCACTGGGTCGAGGTGCAGGGTCGCCGTCTCTCGCACACAATGGATCCGAGACGCGGCGCGCCGCTGATCGCGTCGCCTGCCTCCGTCACCGTCGTTGCCCGCAGCTGTGCCGAGGCCGATGCCTGGGCAACGGTGCTTATGGTGCTCGGTCTCGACAAAGGAGCGAAACTCGCAAGAAAACAAGGGCTTGACGCCCTGTTCCTCCTGCGCGACGATGCAGGGAGCGCGAGGGGCGTAGGAGTCGGACGACTTTTTTCCGAAGAGCCAGCGGCGATGACCCCAGCAGAGGGGAGATAAGCCGAATGGACCAGACCCGCACCGATCGCTTCAAGACCGCAATTCTGCTTCTGGCCGTGATTGGTCTGATCGCGGGTCTTGCATTCTATTTCGCTGGCAGGCGCGACATCGCGAACATCGTCTGGTTCGCCGGGGTTGTTCCAGCCCTTGCCGCGCTCACAGTCGAGATCCTGCGCAGCATTGGACGCGGCGAGGTGGGCCTCGATATCGTCGCAGCGCTGTCGATGACTGCCGCGCTCGTCTTCGGTGAGACTCTCGCCGCGGCGGTCGTCGCGGTGATGTATTCCGGTGGCACCTTCCTCGAAAGCTTCGCAGAAGGCCGCGCCCGGCACGAGATGCACGACCTGTTGTCCCGAGTTCCGCGGACAGCGACACGGCATCGCAATGGCGGCCTCGAAGATATACCGCTTGAGGAAATCGCTCCCGGCGATCGGCTGCTGATCCGTCAGGGCGACGTGGTGCCGGTGGACGGCACGGTGGCCTCTGACGCGGCCTTTGTCGATACTTCGGCGCTGACCGGCGAGTCGCTACCGGTGCGGCTTGCACGCGGGGCCGAGGCCATGAGCGGCTCTACCAATGCAGGCGAGGCTTTCGACGTCACGGCGACCCGCGAGGCCAAGGACAGCACCTATGCCGGAATCGTCAGACTGGTCGAGGAGGCGCAGGCGTCCAAGGCACCGATGTCACGGCTGGCCGACCGATGGTCTCTGGGATTCCTGGCCGTCACCGTGACCATAGCCTTCGCTGCCTGGTGGTTCACCGGCGACCCCATCCGGGCCGTCGCCGTTCTGGTCGTGGCGACGCCCTGTCCGCTGATCCTCGCCGTTCCTGTGGCGCTGGTCGCGGGCCTGTCGCGAGCCGCGCATTTCGGCGTGCTGATCAAGGGCGCGGGGCCACTCGAAACGATGGCGCGGATCCGCACGCTCATCCTCGACAAAACCGGAACGCTGACGGATGGCCGCCCGAAGATCGTGTCGATAAATAGTGCGGATGGCATGGACGAGGACGACATCCTGCTCTTTGCGGCATCCCTCGATCAGGCCTCCAAGCACCCAGTGGCACAGGCCGTCGTCGCCGCCGCGAAGGAGCGGGGCTTCTCTCTACCCGTTCCGTCAGACGTGGCGGAGATTCCGGGCGAAGGCGTCGTCGGCTATGTCGAAGGCCGGAAGATCATCGTCGGCGGGGATGCCTTCGTCGCATCCCGCGTCGGACGGCGGCCCGGCGATCATTCCGCCATCGCCGCTGGTTCGGTCCTCGTTGCTGTCGCGGTCGACGGGCACATGGTAGGGCATCTCGTCATGTCCGATCCCCTGCGCGACGGCGCGGGCCAGATGCTGGACGGGCTGCGGCGCGAGGGGATCGCGCGTATCCTGCTCGCGACCGGAGACCGCGCTGACGTGGCCGAGCGTGTCACCGAAGGGCTTGGGCTCGACGGTCTGCGGGCCGGGCTGACACCGGACCAGAAAGTGTTGCTCGTTCTCACCGAGCGCAAGAACGGCCCGGTGATGATGGTGGGCGACGGGGTCAACGACGCGCCCGCGCTCGCAGCGGCAGACGTGGGCGTCGCCATGGGCGCACGGGGCGCGGCGGCCTCGGCGGAGGCGGCGGATGTCGTGCTGCTTGTCGACCGTATCGACCGCCTCGGGCCAGGGATCGAGATCGCGCGCGGCGCGCGCCGCATCGCTGTCGAAAGCGTTGTCGCCGGGATCGGCCTTTCGGTCATGGGCATGATCGCGGCGGCTTTCGGCTATCTCACTCCGGTGCAGGGGGCGCTCCTGCAGGAGGTCATCGACGTTGCAGTGATCCTGAACGCCCTCCGCGCGCTGCGCATCGCGCCCCATGAACCCACTATTCCGAAACCAAAGGCTGTCTCCTCCGGGCAGGATGACATCGCGCAAGGAGCCACGCCATGAGCCGCCTCTCGCATTCCGAAATCCACATGGTGCATCGCATCGGCTGGCTGCGGGCCGCCGTTCTCGGCGCGAACGACGGGCTGGTGTCGACGGCAAGCCTCGTGGTCGGCGTCGCCGCAGCAGGATCGGGAAAGCCGGAGGTCCTTATAGCGGGGCTGGCTGGCCTCGTGGCCGGCGCGATGTCCATGGCGGCAGGCGAGTACGTCTCAGTCAGTTCTCAGACTGACGCGGAAAACGCTGACCTTGCGCGCGAGACCCGCGAACTGGCGGAAACACCCGAGGCCGAACTCGAAGAACTTACCCAAATCTATGTCGAGCGAGGGCTGGACCGAGACCTTGCCGAAAAGGTGGCCGTGCAACTGACCGAACGTGACGCGCTCGGATCGCATGCCCGCGACGAGCTTGGCATCTCCGAGACCGTGACAGCCCGCCCGATCCAGGCCGCCTTGGTGTCGGCGCTGACCTTCGCCGTGGGTGCGGTGCTGCCCTTGATCGTCGTACTGGTCGTCCCGGATGCACGGATCGTTTTCTTGGTCGCCGTGTCGACGATCCTCGGCCTCGCGGTTCTTGGTGGATTAGGCGCTTCTGCTGGCGGTGCTGGTGTTATTCGAGGTGCTGCAAGGGTCACGCTCTGGGGTGCACTCGCCATGGCGGCGACCGCTGGAGTCGGTGCGCTGTTCGGGGTCGCCGTAGGCTAGGGAGTAGCCGAGGTCTCGGGCGGAAGCTTCCACGTTGGCGCGGGCTTCCACCTTGTGCCGATCTTCGAATGTGGCAATCGCTTTGGCGACGTCATTCTGCATTTTCTTCAGCTCGCTGAGCGACAGTACGTCGAGATCGAAAGCAGCCGTTGGTGCGGTCCGTGTCCTGAATATTCCGGTATCGATAGCCCGTCGCGGCAAGGCCCTGCATTCCGCAGCACGGAAGGGCAGGGGGGCGAGAGCCGGTGATAGCCACTTGGGCCGCTAGCGGCGTGCTGGGCTTTGGGTCAAACAGTCCCGATGGGCAAGGGGACATGGTCTGGCATGGGCTCCCCGTATCTCTCTGTCTCCTGGGCCATCCCTTCGACTGACAATCCCCTAATCCCGTTCGATCTCCTGCGCGCAACCCCGCGTCAGTCCGGGCCGTGTTGGCCGCCTTTGGCGTCCTGCCCGCTCCACCCCGGTCCTCTGGGGGTGTCCGGTGTCCATGCTGTCCACCGTGCACGCGTCACCCGACGGGCTTTTTCAGGGTCTTGTCGAAGGGACGGTCCCGAAGACAGGAAACACAGGAGCTTATCATGCAGAACATCGTCATCCTCGCCGGCAACATCGGTCAGACCCCCGAAGTCCGCACCACCCAGAGCGGCACCAAGATCACCAACTTCAGCCTCGCCACCTCGCGCCCCCGCCTCTCGGAAGGCCGTGTGATGCGCGACGAGAACGGCTACCGTGTCATGGACACCGAATGGCACCGCATCACCTGCTTCAACGGTCTCGGCAAGACGGTCGCGGAGCATTGCGAAAAGGGCATGAAGGTCCTCGTCCACGGTCGCATTCACTACACCAAGTGGATCGACAGCATGGGGAACGACCGCTACGGCTGCGAGATCATCGCCGAGAAGGTCGACTTCCTGAGCCGTCCGAAGTCGGCCGAGAACGAAAACCCCGAGCTGGTCGACCGCGACGACGAGATCCCGTTCTGAGGAACGGGGTCTCCCCCTCGGGCCCGGCGGGTTAAACCGCCGGGCTAAAAGTCTCTTCGGGCCACTGGAAAAGGCACCCACGCTTGCCTTCCGGTGCTGAGCGCCTTGAATGCGCCTAATTGTTCAACATGCGCACGAGCTAGATTTCGTCTTTGGTTCTGGTCGCGCCGTGACTGCGATACGCGTCGAGCATCAACCGCGTATATTCGGCCGTGCTCTGGGTCACGGTGCCCAAACCGGGCCATGCGAACAACGGATCCGACCAAGTAACTTCCAACTCAATCTCGATCCCAAGCAGTGCGGCCACTTTGATCGCAGCGGTCGGCTCCTTGTCCTCGGGCCAGTAGTGATCCTCGAAGGAAACAACCACGTCGAGATCGTCATCAACCCAGATTTCGGCCAGACTTGCTCCCATGCGTTCGCTGGCATTGGTCGCATCCTCGAACAGGGCAGCCCGGATCAAATGGGTCACCTGGTCATTGTTGAGGTCAAGCCTTGGCCGCGGATCTATAACTGACACGATGGGTTCAATCTCTTGCCTTTCGGCGCGGGATTGGACTGGCACTGGTTTTTCATCGTTCGGTCCCAGCCAGAAGGCTTCTGGAAGAATGTTGATTGGTGATGCGCCGCAGCTGGGACAGTGCCATTGGTTTCCAGCGATCTGTGGGCCGGTGATCTCTGAGTTGCAGTGAAGGCAGTACCAGAGGTTCGATTCCTCCATCTCCAAGAACGGGTGCCGCACATTTCCTTCCGCATCCGGCTTTGTGGCGCGCCGTGGCCAATCGGCAAATCGCTGCGCCTTGACGCTCTGCATCAATTCCCTCGCAATCCCGATGGCTTCTTCACGTAGCACGCGATCGTTCATCGGGCTGGTCTGGGCATGCTTGATGTCGATCTCGACACGAGGGGCGGCCAAAGGGTTTTCTGGCAGCACGATCTGCCAACCCTCACCATCCATGCGGACGTCACCAAGCATTGTTTTCAGTTCGTATGGATGCCCCCGTACTTCTCCTCGAGTGACGGCATCGGGGCTTCCGAAGATATGGTCGAAGGTCGCACCCTCGTAGGAAGTGATCCGTTCCACGAAGGCCTTGATCGTGGCAACTTGTGCTTCGGAGGGAACCCACTCTCCTTTGGCGCTGCCTGTCAACGCATTCCAATGAGCAAAGCCCATTCGACTGGCAACAAAGTCGAGCGCTACGTGCTGTGGTTGACCCGTCGCCCTAGCGTAACGCTTCGCCAGTAGTTTCAAAGTCTTGAGCTTAGTGTTCTCTGTCATGATCCATGTCCAAGCCGGATCTGACTAGGTGCCCGCTGCTAATCAGACCCGCCGATGGCATGAGGTCTGCTGTTCGAAATTAAGATCGCTGCAAAGCTTCGCGTGGCGGGCACACCGGCCTGCGAGAAAGGCCTTGTTTAACCTCTGCCATTTTTGAACGCAGGTCAACACCAGCGAGTTGCGGGCGTGCGGCGCCTCCGACTTAGCGCCGTTTGCCCGAGAGAGTTTGAGGTTGGCCGGTTTCCCGGTGACGGGTTGAGGGCTGGGAGAGTGGCTCCCGGCGCCTGTCGCGGAGGAATGCCGATGGGCGTTGTGGAAGTTCTGGATGCGGTACAGCCGACGCGGGCTGGTGGCTGGAAAGTGGATGTGAGCCGGGGTGACCGGAATGGGCGGGTGTCGTCCGAATGGTTCAACAGGCCGGATGACGAGCGGTACCTGTCGCTCGACGATCTCTGGGCCAATGTGAAGGGTCGCTCTGAGCGCAGCCGCAGCCGGGTGGTGCAAACCGCCGACATCCGTGTCGAGGCAGCGCGCGACAGTGCAGAGCGGCTGCACTTGGTCCTGCCGAAAGCGCATGAGCCGATCGCACCCACGCACTGGGCCTTCGGCCAGCTTGCCAGCATCGTCGGTGCCCCGGCATCCTACCTGCGGCAGCTTCCCGCGCCTCTGGCGGGGATCAACCTGCAATACGGTTTGACCAACCACCGCGCCGAGCAGGTGAAGACCTTCGAGACCGAGGATGGCCGCACGGAACTGCGCGCCGTGACCGGTCCCGACTACGGCCGCATCCATGACTTCGAGCTTGTCGAGGCGGTTCAGCGCATCGCGGGCAATGGCACGGGCGATACGCGCTGGAAGGTACCGGGTGTGCTGGATTGGTCGACCGGGGTCTACAACCCCGATGTCGAAATCAGCCGCGACACGACCACGCTCTACGCCTCGGACCGCGATGTCTTCCTGTTCCTGGTCGATGATCGCAACCCGATCGAGGCGGGCAAGCTGGCGGACGGCTCCCCCGATCTCTATTTCCGGGGCTTCTATTGCTGGAATTCCGAGGTGGGCGCGAAGACCCTCGGCATGGCGAGCTTCTATCTGCGGGCGGTGTGCCAGAACCGCAACCTCTGGGGCGTCGAGGATTTCCAGGAGATCAAGATCCGTCACTCGAAATACGCCGCTTCGCGCTTCGCACATGAGGCCGCGCCCGCGTTGACGCGGTTTGCCAATTCCTCGCCGCAGGGGTTCGTGAACGGCATCAAGGCGGCGCGCCAGCAGATCGTGGCGCGCAGCGACGCGGACCGCGCGGATTTCCTGCGCAAGCGCGGTTTCTCGAAGGCCGAATCCGGCAAGATCATCGAGAAGGTGCTGATGGAGGAAGGCCGCCCGCCCGAGAGCATCTTCGATTTCGTGCAGGGCATCACGCGGCTCGCTCGCGACAAGACTCAGCAGGATGCACGCCTCGACATGGAAGGGCGCGCCAAGAAGCTCCTCGACCGCGTTGGCTAATGTGGCGACCGGAGGCGATATCGCCTCCGGTCTCGTTCCTGTTTCATCGATCTGCTACCGTGCCCGAAATGTTTAGGTGTTGGAAGTACGCGCATGGAAGAAATCGATTGGTCAGATCGTGCATTTTATGATGACGGCGAATGGGTTACCTGGTCGGAAATCGACGAGCAGCTTCGCTACAAGGAGTGGGGCGCAAAATACCCGAACGCGATTAGGTCTATGATCCCATATTTTGAGGATCTCCTGTCCCTCGCGGAAAGCTACCACCTCGAGACCGGCCTTCACCTCTCTGTCTACGGCGATATCGGTGAGCTGTTTGGTGCTATCACGTATGGTATCAAGCTGAACAAGACCTATGCCCAGGGTGCTGACGGAAGACTTGGCAATGATCATGTCGAGGTCAAAACCATTACGCCATTCAAGACAAAGGATGTGGTTGTGGTCGATACAAATGGGCATTTCAACAAGCTCTTGGTTGTAAAGATCAACGAGGATTTTCAGGTCTCGGGTCGGATGATCGACCGAAAAGATCTCCCAAAGCGCGAAGGGCGCTACTTGCGGGTTCGATGGAGCGATTTACCAACGCCGAAATGATCGACCCGTTCAGCGACAGAGAGTCCGAGGGGGTGGTTTGGTCTTTGACGGTTTGAAGCGGGGAGAGAGGCTCTCCGCACCGTCGGAGATATGCCCATGTTCGACCTTCCTCTCCAAACTCAGCCGGAAACGCAGAAAACAGGTTTGCCGCCGAGCCTCCTGACCGTTTTTGCAGATCAAGACTTGCCGTTCGCACTCACGACGGCTTGCCATGCGCCCGCAGCTCTCATGTCCGGGCAGGCACACCCCAAGGTACTGGAGCGGTTTGCCACGCTGGCCGAGGCCATGCAGGGGGCAATCGTTCACGCCGAAGATATCACACCTGAAGACGCTCCGCGCATCCTGGCAATCCTCGATCGGGAGGGCCGTCTCGTTCTGGCCGGAGCTACCTGTGATGGCGGGGTCGCATGGTGCCACCCGGTCTCGGATGCCGCCGAAGCCCGCGCCGTCGTGTCCGAGGCCAGCCAGACCCGCGCGCAGGCCATGCGGGCGGCCGAGTGGCATGAACATAGCCTCGCGCGACGGCTGCGGCACCACGCCGACGTTCTCGATGCCCGTCTTGTCGATCCGCTCTGGCGTGTCTTCGCGTCTCGCGCCCTGCAGATCGCGGCGTGACGCCCGAGAGTCAGAGAAGGGCAGGGGAGGATGTGAGCCTAGGAGGACGAGAGAGAGCCTCGGGGTTCAGATCCTTTCCCTCATTTCGGAGTTTCCAATGTCCAAGATCGAACCCACCCTGGCCGCGCCGATGGCGCCGTCCAGGATCGATTTCACCGCCGTGCTGGCCCGGCAGGCCGAGCGAGACGCGCGGATCGCAGCTTTGCGTCCGGCCAACAAGGAGCGCCTCTTCGATGCTCTGACTGCCGCGGGCATCACCCATGTGACCGTGACCTTCGATGGGGCCGGGGACAGCGGCCAGATCGAAAGCATCGGCGCGTGGTCCGGGGAGACCGCCGTCGATTTCCCCGCGACCGAGATCGACTACGCCGCGCTGACCTCGGACGACCCCGAGGTCGAGATGCGGCAGCTCTCGCTCGAAGATGTCGTCGAGCAACTGGCCTACGACTTCCTCTCCGACACCCATGGTGGCTGGGAGAACAACGACGGTGCCTGGGGCGAGTTCTGCTTCGACGCGGCCGCCCGCTGCATCCACCTTGAGTTCAACGAGCGCTTCACCTCGTCTGAACTCTACACACACGATTTCTGAGGGGGCGGCGATGGCACATCCCTATCACCACGCCCTGTCCTCGGTGAAAAAATGGGGCGGCACGGTCGACGATTTCATGGCGGTGCATGCCTGGTTCGACCAGAGCAAGGAGATTACTGCGGACTTCCGGCACCGGGCTTTACGCCACCATGCCGAGGGCATCTTCATGGCCGAGACGATTTTCGGGCAGACCCTCACGCTCTCGACCGGGCGCATCATCCCGACCCGCTGGGTCGGGGAACAGCATGTGAAGGAAGACCTCGGCTTCATCCCGAGCTTCGCCGACTGGGTAAAGGCGATCCGGCCCGAACCCTGGATGGGCCGGGCCGAACGGATCGAGGCACAAGTCGATCCGCATCTCGCCTCGCCCGTGGTCGAGGTTACCTGACATGACCGACCCAGCCTATCAGCGCCTCGGGCTGCCAGCGACCGCTTCGTCCTTTGCCGTCCTGCGCGCGGCGGCCCGGGCGCTGCACCCCGACACACGCGCTGTTTGCGGCCTCCGGACCGCGCGCAAGCGTTTCTACCGGCAAATGCTCTGCGCGCATGCCGCACGAAAGGCGGCAGACGACACGTCGATCGGCTGATCGCTCCCGGCCGACCCTTCATCCCGATTCAGTACCCGGCCTCTTGGCCGGGTCTTCCCCATTAAGGAGGTTCCCATGGCAGATTACTTCACCCATTTCTCGTGCCTGCTCGACGTCGGCAGCCCCGACAAGGCTGCCCGTGCACTCGCGCTGTTCCAGGAACTGCGCGCTGCGGATCAGGACGCCGACGACCCGGATGTCGCGGGCTTCGATCTCATGCGCCAGGACGCGCCCGAGGGCAGCAGCCTCTGGATCCATGATGACGGGAACGGCGATGTCGAAGCCGTCATCCGCTTCGTCCTGCGTCTTGCTGAAGAGCTCGACCTCACCGGCCCTTGGGGGTTCCAGTATTCTCTGACCTGCTCTCGGCCACGACTCGACGCCTTTGGTGGCGGCGCGCATGTCATCGATCTCGGTGCGCGCAAATCCATCGGCTGGTCCAGCACGCAAGAATGGCTGGCCGCCGCATTGAACGGGGAGGACATCGATGCCTGAGGTGATCTGCACCACCGTCTACCAGTTCCCCGAACTCTCGGATGCCGCCAAGGAGAAGGCCCGCAACTGGTATCGCGACCTTGGACCCCACGACGACTGGTGGGATGCGGTCTATGAGGATTTCGAGCGGGTCTGCGAAATCCTCGGCATCTGCCTGAAGACCACCGCCGTCCGCCTGATGGGTGGCGGGGCGCGGGCCAAGCCTTGCATCTGGTTTTCCGGTTTCTGGAGCCAGGGCGACGGCGCCTGCTTCGAGGGCTACTGGTCCCACGCCAAGGGCGCGGCCACGCGCATCCGGGACTACGCCCCGACCGACGCGACGCTGCATGGCATCGCCGACCGTCTGCAGGCCATCCAGCGGCGAAACTTCTACCAACTCGCCGCCGAGGCCAGCCACCGTGGCCGCTACTACCATGAATACACCATGTCGATCGACGTCACGCGGGACAGCCCGAGGTGGCAGCCGCCGACCGAGGACGCCGAGGAGCTCGTGACCGAGGCGCTGCGCGATCTGGCCCGCTGGCTCTACCGCCAGCTTGAAGCCGAATACGACCACCTTACCTCGGACGAGGCCATCGAGGAGGGGATCATCGTCAACGAGTATACGTTCACGGAAGGAGGGCGGCGGTTCGGGTAACAGTGATCAACGCGCAAGGTTCATTTGATCTTTACAGTAAGTCCATATGGACTATATTGAAGCCAATGGAGGACGCCATGTACGTTGCAGAGAAAATCCGGGAACCCGCACAGATCAACGCCGTCGCGTTGAAAGCTTATGCACGCGTGGCCGATGCTTGGGGTCTCAGTCTCAAGGAAGCGGCTGGCCTTGCCGACATGTCAGAGAGCACGTGGAAGCGCGCCAAGAAGCCGGATTTCGCTGGGGAGCTCACCAAGGACCAACTGCTGCGGCTCAGCGCTGTAATTGGCATCTTCAAGTCGCTTGAACTCTACTTTTCGGAGCCTCTGGCAAAAAGCTGGTTCACCCGACCGAACAAGGGGCCGCTCTTTGGTGGAAGCCGACCAGTCGACACCGCCATCGACGGGGGTTTGCCGCAGATCCTCGCGGTTCGGACCTATCTTGATGCGTTGCGTGGTGGGGCATGAAGCAGACCGAGATTTCCGATCGCGGTCTCGTTCGTCTCCTGCCCGCCACCTACCACAAGCCACCATCGCTGCGCGGTCTCGTCGATACCGATGACGAGATGGAGATCTTGGCAGAGATCGAGGGCCTGACCAGTGGACGTCTACAGGCCGAACGCGGGCGCAACCCGCATCTGGACCCGCGCGAACTCGCTTGGCAACGCCGCAGCCGCGATCTGCGCATCTATGGGGACAGTCACGTCAACGCAGCCTTCACTTACACCCGCGCCGGCGGAAACCGCTTCAACGCCGAGGAGCGCGGCGCTTGGTACTGCGCATGGGATGTGATGGTTTCTGTCAGCGAAGTGGCCTGGCACCGCACACGCGAACTCGGCTTTACCGGCAGCTTCCACGACAGCGCCCGCTATGTGGAATTGCTGGCCGACTTCATCGGCGTCTTCAACGACATGACCGATGAGGCAGGTCATCCGGCGCTGCATCCGGATCCGGCTGTCGGGTATCCCGAGGGCCAAAGCCTGGCACAGCATCTGCGTCGGGGCGGATCCAAGGGCCTGATTTACCCTTCGGTCCGGGCTCCTGCACCGGGCGGGAATTGCCTGGTCTGCTTCGAGCCCCACGCAATTCAGAACGTCCGGCCGGGCGCGTCCTGGGATCTTGTTTGGGATGGGACACCGCACTACTCGATTGCGGCTGTCAGCTAATCCGCAAAACCGTAATTGCCCCGGAGGCCTATAAGGATGGCAACGCCTGATATTGAAAGCCCTGACCGCACCGATCTCAAGCAGATTGACCATGCGCACTTCTTTGAAGCGATGGACTCGCCTCCTTTGCTGACCGAAGCACTGCGCTCTGCCTTTCGTCGGGCGAAAACGCGGTCATTTCAGCGAAACACAGGGCTTGGAAGCGCCGACTGAGTTCACCCGTCTTCGGCGCCTCCCATCGACGCGATGAGGACGGCCAACGCAAAGCGCCCCTCACGACGGTGATGGCCGTGGCTCAACCCAGGAGCTTCAACAAGGCGTCGCGCTGCGCTGCGTGCTTTTCGGGGTTGTCGCGCTTCAGTTTGTTCAGGTTGAGAAGTTTCCACTTCACGGCCGGTAGGTCAGCGGCCTGCGAACGGTCGATCGCCGCGAAGTCAGGCTCGCCGTCCTGAAGCGTCAGGAGGAACTGCCTCGCCTTGTCATCGAGCCTCGATTGCAGATCGGCGACCAACTTCAGGCGCGTCGCCAAAAGTGTATCGAGAGGGACGGGTGTTCTGGTCATGCCCTCGAATTCCCGCGCGTAGGGTTGCTCGACATCGATCGGGTTCGGATCGAGAAGCTCACGCGCCGGTCGTGGCGAACTGGCGACATAGATCAGGAAGGTGTGGAAGAGGTCCTGCGTCAGTCCCTCGTTTTCGTAAAGGAGCGTGACGTCGTAGAGATCCCGGGGATGCTGCCTGTCCAGGGCGGCGTGCAGCTTGCCAGCGAACAGATCCTCGAACGAGACGATCTGCATTTCGGCATAGCCATAGGCATCCTCCACGGCGGCAGAGACGGTCCGGACTTCCGGGTCGTGGACCACGCCCCGGGTCACTGGCGAGGTTTCGATCTTGATCTCGGCATTGTCCAGGCGCGCCAGGAGCCGGGTGGCTCCGCCGCCGCCCCCTTGGATGCGCTGCGATTTCGCGCCGCGGATTCCGGTCTCGATGGAAGCCGCGATGCGATCCATCGCGGCGTTGATCTCGTCCAGGCTCTCGGCGCGTTCCTTGATTGGCAGGTAGGTCAGGTCGATATCGACCGACAACCGCGGCAGGTCGCGGTAGAAGAGGTTGATGGCCGTTCCACCCTTGAGCGCGAAGACGCCTTCGCCCGCGACATGGGGCAGTACGCGCACCAGGAGCGCAACTTGGGCTTCATAGATCTCACGCCCCACTTTCGGCCTCCGGCTTCACGAATTCTTCTGGCACCATGATCCGATAGCGCGGGTGGATCTTGCCGCCCTGGATCAAGGCTCGGTCGCCGCTGCCAAGGTTGAATGCCTGCGGGTCGATCCGTTTGCGCCACGGATGATCGTGGCGGTCAGCAAAGACGAAGAACAGGCGCTTGACCTTGATCTTCTGGCACGCTTGCAGGAGGTCGGAAATCAGCCTTGGGCGCAGGGTTGTCAGGCTCTCGAAGACCATGTCGAGCGTGTGGAAACTCTCATGGTGGGGCAACTCGTCCATGGCTTCCAGGATTGCGCGCTCCGGCGTCGACATCGTCAGACCCCAGTCCCATGGCAGGCCAGAATTCTTGCCCTCGATCACGCCCAGCTTCGGATCGGTGAACAAGGAGCGGGGGCGGATACTGAAAGGGGCATCCGTCGGCAGTTTGATCAGCCAGTTCGGGACCTTGTCCCCATAGACCCAGACTGGAGCGTTTTCCCCCAGGCGGAGGTAATGGGCATGTCCTTGTTCACCGAGTGCCGTTGTGCTCCCGACATGCAAATCATGACCCATGATATGTTGCATCGAAAGGATGCAGGTCTTCCAGTCGATGCTGTTGGACGCCTGCATATTCGGGACTGGTCGGCGGAAGACACCGCGTGCGATGCGCTCCAGCCAGCCGCGTTTCACATAGTCACGGAAGCTCTCATAGGCGATGCCTTGCGAGACGAGCCATGCCGCATCGACCAGATACCCGGCGGGTACGGCATCGAGCACTTTCTTCAGATTCTGTGACCTTGCGGTGTCCATGATACCTAAAGTGACAGATTTTCAAAGAGACATCTACAGTTTTCTTTGATGAAAATGCTTTTCCCGCGTTATGGACGCTCCTATCTCACCATTTCCAAAGAACTGAGGGACTAGCCCCAAGGGGAGGGAGATCTGAAGACGCTGGGTTGAGAGACGGCTACGACTTGCGGTGGTTACCGAAGGTCGCAGCGGTGCACATCCCGGCGTGCCGCCGGAACCAGACCTTGGTCCTTCGGACAGGAGCTTGACCGAGGCTGATGTCCCGAAGGGCCAGTCTGCCAACCTACAGGTTGGCAGCTGCGCTCGGTTTGCCAAACTATGATGTGGCAAAAAGCTGGACGACCGCACAGAGCGTCACTAGCCGGTGCGGTGCTCACTTATTCCCGTCGATCCACTTCGACATGAGCCCCTTGTCGCGGAAGCATTCGTCCGGAACGGCACGCCGTTTGATCCGGGCGAGCTTCTCAGCGAAGGCCACCTGCCTGGACGTGGGCAGCTGGTCCATGTCCGACACCGGCTTCAGCCGTGCCTGAGCCTCGATCCAGGCGCTCAACGAACGGCGGTCCTGCTGAACTTCCCAGGGCAGGAGCGTCCGGTTGCGCTGCGCGAGCGATCGCGCATAGGCGATCTGTTTGGGGGTCGCGGGCAGTGCGTGCGTGATGCTTTCCATTGGGAAACTCCCTTTCTGGCTTGGTTCTGAACATAGAACATAACAGGAACAAAATCAAGCAAAGCATCGGGAACGCCTTGGTGCGAGAGGGAGAGAGGGGCCGGGAAAGATCAGGCCTGAAGGTGCCCGAGAGAGGGTGTCCGGGCCTGATCCTGTCCTTCATTCCGGAGTTTCCCGATGACCCATCTTGCCCCTGTTGCGCAGGCGTCCTTGCCTGCGCCCATTGTCCCGTTGGCCGCAAATCCTGCCCCTGCGATCGCTGCTGTTGCCGAAGCGCTGCAGCCCGATCTGGCGCAAGGGCTTCAGATCGACGCGCTGCGCCTGCGCCGCGAGATGGAACATGCTTTTGGCGGTTCCGATGCGACCGGTGCTTGGGACTGGAAGCTCGCCTATGAGGCGGGCGAGGTGGCGCTGGTTCTGTTCTTGCGGAAATTCGGTCGGGCGCTGCTTACGCGTGCCGGCTCGCCTGCGGCGCTCTTGCCGATCCTCGCCAAGGTGGCAGGCCTCTTGCCCACGCACACCCGGCGGTCGGAAGAGATGGAGCGCTTCCAGCAATTCAGCACGCCCTTGCCCATGGGACTCGCGGCACTGTCGGCAGCGCAGATCACGCCCCACGACCTGGTCCTCGAGCCTTCGGCTGGCACCGGCCTTTTGGCGGTCCTTGCCGAGATCGCGGGCGGCAGCCTCGTTCTGAATGAGTTGGCCGACACCCGCGCCGATCTTCTTGGCCTGCTGTTCCCGGGCCGCCCGGCCACCCGGTTCGATGCCGCGCAGATCGACGATTACCTCGGCGAAGATGTCCGCCCAAGCGTCATTCTGATGAACCCGCCGTTTTCGGCCCAAGCCAATGTCGATGGTCGGTCGACCGAGGCGACGGCCCGACATCTGCGCTCGGCCCTTGCGCGCTTGGTTCCCGGCGGGCGGCTCGTCGCCATCACCGGAGCCGGTTTCGCACCGGATGCGCCCGCCTGGGCCGAGACCTTCGGCCGTCTGACCGAGACGGCCCATCTCATCTTCACCGGCGCGGTGTCGGGCGCCGCTTTCGCCAAACACGGGACCAGCTTCGAGACGCGGATTTCTGTCTTCGATAAATGCCGCGGCGGCGAGCCGGGCGGCATAACCGCCGACCTGCGCCAGCCCCTGTCTCCGGACGTGGCGCATCTGATGTCGCGGGTCACTGCAGAGGTTCCGCCGCGCCTCAAGTTGGATCCAGCTCCTGCTGCGGCGCAGGGCCACTCTTCTCGCTTCCCGGGAAATTCTCACCTCACCACCCGCAAACCCGTCAGCCGATCCCGCGCGACCTCCTCAGTTCAACCGGCGAAATCAGACATACAGATCGAGGCCGAGGAACTAAACTACGCAACTTGCGACGCCGCCGAGGACGAAGACGCCGCACGGCTGTCCGACGCGATCTACGAGACCTTCCGCCTGCAGGCCATCGACATCCCCGGCGCCGCCTCGCATCCCACCAAACTGGTGCAATCAGCGGCCATGGCCTCGGTCGCTCCGCCGAAACCGAGCTATCGCCCCAAGCTGCCCTCGGCCGTCCTGCGCGACGGCCTGCTGTCAGACGCGCAGCTCGAGACCGTCATCTACGCGGGCGAAGCGCATGGCGCGCATCTCGCCGGGTCGTGGACCGTGGATGAGACCGGAGACATGGTCTCGGCCGCACCGGAGAACGCCGCTGACGCCGTCCGCTTCCGCCGCGGCTTCTTCCTCGGCGATGGCACTGGAGCGGGCAAGGGCCGCCAGTCGGCCGGGATTCTGCTCGACAACTGGGCCCGAGGAAGACGCAAGGCGCTCTGGATCTCAAAAAGCGACAAGCTCCTCGAGGACGCGCAGCGCGACTGGTCGGCGCTCGGGCAGGAGCGCCTGCTGGTGACGCCGCTGTCGCGTTTCGCGCAAGGGCGCGACATCCCGCTGACCGAGGGCATCCTCTTCACCACCTATGCCACGCTGCGCTCCGAAGAGCGCGGAGCCAAGAAATCCCGCGTCGATCAGATCGTCGACTGGCTCGGCGCGGATTTCGACGGGGTGATTCTCTTCGACGAAAGCCATGCTATGGCGAATGCCGCCGGGGGCAAAGGCGAGCGGGGCGATACCATGGCATCGCAGCAGGGCAGGGCGGGTCTGCGCCTGCAGCACAAACTGCCCAACGCCCGCGTGGTCTATGTCTCGGCCACGGGCGCGACGACGGTCCACAACCTTGCCTATGCTCAGCGTCTCGGGCTCTGGGGCGGGGAGGATTTCCCCTTTCAGACCCGGTCGGAATTCGTGGAAGCCATTGAGGCTGGCGGGGTCGCGGCGATGGAGGTTCTGGCCCGCGACCTTCGGGCGCTCGGCCTCTACACGGCGCGGTCGCTGTCCTATGACGGTGTCGAATACGAGATGCTGGAACACGCGCTCAGCCTCGAGCAGCGCGGCGTTTACGATGCCTATGCCGGGGCCTTCGCCATCATTCACAACAACCTGACCGCGGCACTGGAGGCCGCGAACATTTCCGGTGAGAGCGGCACGCTGAACCGCCAGGCGAAATCCGCTGCGCGGTCAGCCTTCGAGAGCGCCAAGCAGCGCTTCTTCGGCCATTTGCTCACCTCGATGAAGACCCCCACGCTGATCACATCCATCGATGCAGATCTGGCTGCGGGTCATGCGGCGGTCATCCAGATCGTCTCGACGGGCGAGGCACTGATGGAACGCCGCCTGTCGGAGATCCCGACCGAGGAGTGGAACGATATCCGCTGTGATATCACGCCCAGGGAATACGTCCTCGATTACCTCGCCCATTCCTTCCCGGTGCAGCTCTACGAGCCTTTCACCGACAGCGAGGGCAATCTTTCCTCCCGTCCCGTGGTGCGCGATGGCCAGCCGGTCGAATGCCGCGAGGCCGTCCGCCGTCGAGACGCGCTGATCGAGAAACTGGCTTCGCTTCCGCCAGTGCCGGGTGCGCTCGACCAGATCGTCCAGCGCTTCGGCACCGATCTCGTGGCCGAGGTCACGGGGCGCTCGCGGCGCATTGTGCGGAAGGGCGAAGGGCATTCGGCACGGCTCGTGGTGGAGCACCGGGCTGGAGCCGCGAACCTCGCGGAAACCCAAGCATTCATGGATGACGAAAAGCGTATCCTGATCTTCTCGGATGCCGGCGGCACCGGGCGCAGCTATCACGCCGATCTCGGGGCCAAGAACCAGCGCCTGCGGGTCCACTACCTCTTGGAACCCGGCTGGAAGGCAGACGCGGCGATTCAGGGCCTCGGACGCACCAACCGCACCAACCAGGCGCAGCCGCCGCTGTTCCGGCCGGTGGCCACCGATGTCAAAGCGGAGAAGCGGTTCCTGTCGACCATTGCGCGACGTCTCGACACGCTTGGCGCTATAACGCGCGGCCAGCGCCAGACCGGCGGGCAAGGGCTGTTCCGGCCCGAAGACAACCTCGAGTCGCCCTACGCCCGCGACGCCCTGCGCCAGCTTTACCGCCGCATCTATCGCGGCGATCTGGCCGGATGTTCGCTCGGGGCTTTCGAGGATGCGACCGGGCTCAGCCTGACCGATGACAACGGGCTGAAGGATGACCTGCCGCCGATCACGACCTTCCTCAATCGCCTGCTGGCGCTGACGATCGACATGCAGGCCGTGCTGTTCGCGGGTTTCGAGGAGCTGCTCGATCAGCGAATTGAGGGCGCCATCGCCGCCGGGGTCTACGACCTCGGACTCGAGACACTCCGTGCGGAGAGCTTCCGGGTGACCGACGCACGCGATATCTACACCCATCCCGGTTCCGGCGCAGAAACCCAGCTTCTGACCATCGCGGAAAAGCGCCGCAACACGCCGACTTCCCTCGCGGATGCGCTCGACTGGCTGGATGACCCGCAGGCGCGGCTTCTGGTGAACAGCCGCTCGGGCCGGGCTGCCGTGCAGGTGCCCGCCACCAGCCTGATGCTGGACGATGGCACCATCGAGCCGCGCCTGCGCCTGATCCGCCCGCTTGATGTCAGCACAGTCCCGGCGAGGATCATGGAGGACACCCACTGGCTCGAGGCCGACCGCGCAGCCTTCTCCGCCGCTTGGGCTGCGGAACTGGCCGAGGTGCCGGAGTTCTCGGAAACCACGTTGCACATCGTGGCAGGTCTGCTGCTGCCGATCTGGAAGCAGCTTCCCCAGGATGAAACCCGCGTCTATCGCCTGCAGACCGATGACGGGCAGCGCATCATCGGGCGCCGTGTCTCGCCGGCTTGGGTCGCGACCACGCTGGCCAAAGACGCGCCCAAGCTCTCGGCGACGCAGGTCCATGCCCTCATTCTGGAGGGAAAGACTGTGGTGCGGCTGGCCGAAGGGATGGAGTTGCACCGCTCGCGCGTCATGGGCGTCAACCGGATCGAGCTCTCGGGCTTCTTGGATGCGGCGAAGGACCGGCTCAAGGCCGATGGCTTCTTTTCGGAAATCATCAGCTGGAAGCTGCGGCTGTTCTGCTCAACTGGCGCCGATGGCGTCGCGATATTGGATCGTCTGCTTGCACGTTGTCCTGTCGCAAGTCTACATGATCGCGGAGGTTGTTGACCCATGTATTCCGAGACCGAAGACCTCATACGCGATCTGGCAGAAAATGCCGAAGGCGTCTGTCGTGCCTACCTTCCCGCCGGACGGCGGGAAGGATCCTACTGGATCGTCGGCGATCTGCAGAATAACCCCGGCCGGTCGCTCTTCGTGCGGTTGACGGGCCCTGCGTCGGGACCAGGGGCAGCGGGCAAGTGGCAGGACCCTGCCGTCGGCGCGCATGGCGATCTCCTCGACATCATCCGCGCCCGGACGGGGATCACGCGCTTCCCCGACCTTCTTGCCGAGGCCCGAGCGCATCTTGGCCGTCCGCAGCCGGTCGAACCGGATAGGCAAGAGCCGAGGAAGGCCAAGGCGTCCGGTGGCACTCCTGCGGCGGCGGCGCGCTTGTTTGCTGCCTCGAACCCGATCACAGGCACGCTTGCTGAGACCTACCTCCATTCCCGAGGCATCACCCAATTCGGGGCGAACGGCGCCTTACGCTTCCACCCGAAGTGCTGGCATCGGGAAGAGGGGCAGACCCGGAGCATCCCCAGACCGGCGATGATCGCGGCAGTTACCGATGGGGCAGGGGGCGTGCAGGGCGTGCATCGCACCTGGCTGGCGCCTGACGGACAGGGGAAGGCGGCAGTGAATCCAGAGCGTCGGGCTATGGGTCACCTCCTCGGCAATGCTGTCAGGCTCACCCCGCAGGATGACATCCTCGTCGTCGGCGAGGGCATCGAGACCATGTTGTCCCTGTCCGAGGCAATCCCAGGTCTGCCCGTCTGGGCGGCGCTCTCTTCGGGTCACCTCGGGGCGGTCCTATTGCCGAAGGGGCTCAAGCGCCTTTACGTCGCGATCGATCGCGATCCGGCCGGGCAGCGCGCGGCAGAGAAGTTGAGCGCCAGAGCCTCCGAGGTCGGGGTGCGTGTGCGGGTGCTGGAACCGCGGCTCGGGGATTTCAACGATGATCTTCGGGCGAACGGCAAGGACGCGCTGCGCCAGCATCTGGCAGGGCAGATCGGGCCCGAGGATCGGTATCGCCTGTCCGGCTGAGCAGCATCGCGTAGGGGGCGGTCGGGGATAGCGGGGCAGGGGTCACGGATCTCAGTCGCGGTTCTGGACCGTCGCCTTGCCTCTTCCCGGGCAATCTCATCCACCCGTCACCCACACGGCCTTCAAGAGATGGGCAGGCGGCCGTCAAAGGTGACGCCCATTCAAGGACGGGGGGCAACTGATTTCCGCCGGCGGCAGAGCCGCCTTTGCATCGCGAGACAAATCAGCCGCCCCCCGTCCTCCTCCACATGCGTTCCGTCCCCGAAGGCGGGGTGAAGGGGCGTCCCCCGTGACGGCTTCCGCAGCCCATGAAGGCCGCGCGGGATGACGCGCGGACGAGACAGGCCCGGAGGCAAGAAACCGATGACGATCCACACCCACGACGACGCGTATGAACCCGCCCACACCGCATCCCAGACCGCCCATGCGCTCGACGAGCTGCAGCTCTATGGCTACCGCCCCTTTGACGAGCCCGATCCGCGCCCGATGCCAGATGGGCAGCGCCTCGCCGTCGCCGTCGCCGACATCTTCGACGCCCTCGTTGCGACCCTCGAAGACACCCGCATGGAACCCGACCTCGAAGAAGTGCTCTGGGGCCAGGTCAACCTCTTCCACCGCGCCACGGCCCGGATCGAGCGGACGCTCGATGAGAACGAGCAGGCGCAGCGCCGCCTCCAACGCGAGCAGGACGGCTCCGAAGTGAAGTCCGTCGAACTCGAGCGCCTAACGGCCGAAGGCCTGACTCTCGTTGAACGGCGCAACTGCATGGACATGATGCGCGATCACGCCGCCACCGAGTTCGTCCATCACACGGGATCGACCTGGCGCCCCCGCACCGGCTCGATGGTGAACCGCCAGCACATGACCGCCGCCCTGATCGACAGCCGCGATTTCCTCGCCGCGAAGCGCCGCGCCGAAACCGAGGTGATGTTGCCCGCAGGCCCCAAGGTCGCCCTCACCGGCGGGACCGATTTCAACGATCACCGCCTGATCTGGGGCAAGCTCGACCAGGTCCGGACCAAGTATCCCGACATGGTCCTCCTGCACGGTGGTAGCCCGAAGGGCGCAGAGCTCATCGCCGCCAAATGGGCCGAAGCCCGGGGCGTGACGCAGGTGGCCTTCAAGCCCGACTGGACCAAGCACGCCAAGGCCGCGCCCTTCAAGCGCAACGACGCGATGCTGGATGTGCTCCCGGTCGGGGTCCTTGTCTTCCCCGGAACCGGTATCCAGGAAAACCTCGCCGACAAGGCCAAGAAGCTTGGCATCCCGGTCATGAAGTTCGAGAAGGGGGCGTGAGCCCCCGACTTCAATCCGGGACAGAACATTGTGGAAACGTCGAAGAGCGCTTGATATTGTGGTCTGGAGAGAGGCGCCAACAACATGTTCGACACATCGCAGCAAATGGAAGTGTTCCCGACGACGGTCGATCTCAAGCGGATCGACCCGTCTCTGAACATGCGCCGCTTCTATCGAATGAGCGTTCAGCCGGACCTGTTTGGCGGCGCATGCCTTGTGCGGGAATGGGGCCGTATCGGGTTTCGAGGGCAGATGCTGATAGAACGGCATGATGACGAGGGAAGGGCTGTCACGGCACTCATGAAGCTCGCGGCGACGAAGAAGCGGCGAGGTTATCGGTTGCTTGATAGAGTGAATGCCAAGGATTGACATTCCATATCAGTTTCACTATTTAAATTTGTGAAACTGATATGGAACAAGCGCCATGACCAAGGTTGTCGTCCCATTTCCGAAAGGCCAGCGACTGCGTTCGCCGTTAGCGCAGTTCTTCCGTGTCGGAGACTCTCACAACAAGTTTGCCGAGATGTACGCGTCCGGGGGGCTGCCTGCTTCTCGAGTTGTCTTTGACGCCGCACGCCTCAACCGACAGACTGCTCTAGCGAAAGAGTTAAAAGTTGAAGGTGTTGAGATCACGATCGACACCGGAGCGGCCGAACTGTCGAGCTTGGCGCGACATAGGACGTTTGTGCGTAACTCCCCATGGTTGGTCGAGGCTCCGATGTCTCCCTTGGGGCCGGACGCATTTACTACAGAGGTCATCGAGCGCATCGCGGAAATGGTGGTTGCGGTCGGTGCGGATCGCGTGCTGGCTCCGAGTCACTTCTTGGGCGATCCGAAATTTGACGGATGGCTCAAGGTCGATGCGGCTGCGTGTTCGGCCCTACGATTGGCGCTTGATCGTTTGGGGGGAGGCCAGGTCCGGATCGACTACCCGGTTATACAAAGCGTTCAAGGATTGGTGGATCCCGCGTCGCGGAAGGCGCTTGCCGAGACCCTTTCGATCCTTCCCGTCGATGCGATTTGGATGCGCCTTTCCGGTCTCGGGAAGGAGCCAGGTCCGCAAAAGGTTCGGTCTTTGATACGGATGCTCAGCGGTTTCCACAATATGGGGAAGCCTGTCATTTTGGACTACTGTTCTGGTTTGAACGCGGAGGCTACCGAAGCATTCGGTGTGGCTTCTGGCTCCGCGAGCGGAATTCTCGAGTTGGACCAGTTCAACGCACGTGATTGGCACAAACCCCCAGAAGAGCCCGATCCCGATGCGCAGTTCGGTCGGCGTAGCATTGTTCAGGTACCGGGTCTTGGTCGGGGCTTTTATGCACACGAGTTTGAATTGCTAGCCAAGTCTCGCGGTGGCCGGAAGCTGCTTCTTCAAAGCGAGTTCGTTTCCGTTTCCAGTGTCGAGGAAATGGTAAGAACTCGAAAGCAGGTACAGGCACTTCACTTGGTGCGCTCACAAGAAGCGCTTCAGTCTGTACCGGACCTCAACCGAGCAGGGCATTTTTTGTCAAAGACGATGGCGGATGCCGAGCGCAGGGCAAAAGATGTCAGCTTCCTCAAGCCCACTGAAGCTCAAGCCCAGGCGGCGGGTGTCGACTTGCCAAGTCTGCTCAAGCGGACCAGAGGACACGCAGAGACGATGGGCAAGGTTGCAGACGCGCTTGAAAAGCTCCATGAGGAGCGCGGAACAGAGTCACCGCGAGTTCGGGCTTGCGACTTCAATGTCGATATTGCCCTGCGTCGTGGCGATCAGAGGTAAGAAATGCAAAGTGCAGTGTCACGCTACATAGGCGAACTCGCCGACATCGGGGGCCTTAAAGGAACCGATATCGCAAATATTACGGATGTCTCCAAAGCTACGGTGTCGCGTTGGAAGGCTGGTGATATCAAACCGCAACCAAAGAACGAACTGATTCTGTCCGACCTCTATTACGTCGTCGGCCGTCTCAATGAATACTACACGCCGGACGAGGTTCGCGCCTGGTTGTACGCGCGGCACCCGCAACTTGGCGGCGAGCGCGCCATGGATCTTATTCATAATGATCGCTCGCTCGAGGTTCTGGCCGTTATCGACCGGCTGGACAATGATGTTTATGTGTAGGTTCGATGAATGGTTAAAGCTCGACGCGACAACCGGCTGATCGACGCGATTGAGGCAATCGAGCCAGTCGTTTTTGAGGGCAATGTTTGGCGCTTGGTTCGTGACGGACGAGACCCGCTGTTGTGCAGCGCGTCGGGAGGTCGGTGGGACGACGGAACCTTCGATGTGCTCTATACCTCAACGTCTCGGTCGGGCGCTCTGGAAGAGATGCGCTTTCATTTGATGCGCGGCCAACCGATTATGCCGAGTAAAGTTAAGTACCGCATGTTCGAGATCGAACTTCTACTTGAACGGGCGCTGCGATTTTTGGATCTTGACGCGCTTTCCGACGTTGGGTTGAACACGGAGACGTTCGGTCGTCTTTCCTATGAGCAAAAGAACGACGAATATCCTCGTACTCAGGAGATTGGTGAAGTCGCACACTTCCTAGATTTCGATGGCCTGATTGTCCCATCAGCTCGATCCGACACAAACAACGCTGTTGTGTTCTGCGACAAGGTAAGATCGCTGCCCGAGTCCACTCTCAGGGATCACGGCCTCGTGGACTGGGAAAAATGATCCAACTCGATAAAGAGCTTAACCTTCTTGGCTGACAAATTGGGTATGAGGGTTTCGATTAGCTATCCCTGCTTGCAAAGATAGATGTTACATAAAACGAATTATCGGATTTTTGATAAGTTGTTGTTTTCGTGCAATTTTTATTCAATCCAGTCGAGTTTCAACCAGTATCGCGTATGCCGCCGCTCGCCGGTTCGAGCGAGCACGCCCTTCTCGACCAGATCCTGCAGATCGCGGGTCGCGGTCGCGCGTGAAGTTCCGGTGATCTTGAGATAGTTGTCGGCGCTGAGGCCGCCTTTGAAACCGCCAGGGCCTTCCCGAAACATTCGAGCGATGGCCTTGGCCTGACGTTCGTTCAACTGGTCTCTGTAACGATCGTAGAAGTGTGCCTTGCTGATGAAGAAGCCGACGCGGTCGAGTGTTGCCTGTTGGGCCTTCAAGACAACTTCTGCGAACCAGACGAGCCAATCGGTCACGTCGAGCGTTTTTTGATGCTGCTCGAGCTGATCGTAGTATCCCTTGCGCTCCTTCTCGATGGTGAAGGCGAGCGAGATGAGGGTCGGCTGGCCAATGTTCTGCGCCAGCGACTTTTCAGCGAGGGCGCGACCCAAGCGGCCGTTGCCGTCTTCGAATGGGTGGATGCTCTCGAAATAGAGGTGGCTTAGCCCTGCGCGCGTCAGCGCTGGAAGCGGCTCTGCTCCCCCGGGCCCGGTCTTGTTGAACCAATTCGCGTATCGCTCCATCTCAGGCATCACCCGCTCTGAAGCCGGCGCTTCGAAGTGGATCGTCGGCCGGTCAAGGCGGCCGGAAACGATTTGCATCGCCTCGGCGTGTTGTCGGTAGGCCCCAATGGTTTCCAACCGACGGTCATGGGACAGGAGCATCCGATGCCAGCGGTACAGTGTCTCATGGGTCAGCGGCTCTGCAAAACTGGAATAGACATCGACCATCATTTCCGCGACGCCCTGTTCGCGCGGCTTGGCAGGGTAGCTGTCCGGATCGAGGCCCAGATGGCGGCGCAACGAAGATTGCACACTGAGCCGATCGAGGATTTCACCCTCGATGGCGCTCGTCTGCATCGCTTCCTCGCTGAGCAGTTCGATGCGGAGTTGCTCGCGCTCCGGCTGGCTGACATGATGGACCGCGCCGAGGATTTCTCCGGACGACAGCAGAAACGTCTGCTCGAACGGCTCCAGAGCGGAGGCGTCATACCGGAAATCCGGCCAATCGGGCAGCGTCCAGTTCCAAGCCATGAGTTATAGACATCCTTTCTATAACTCATATTTAGATCACTTCTGAGGCATAGAAGTCAACTCTATCGCTCAAAGGACCTGCGGGATGGGGTGACCCACAAAACGACGCGAGGCCTTGAGCTATGCCTTTTCAAGGTGCGTCAGATCTTGCTGACGCGGTCTGGGGGTCTTCGGATCGGCGGGGTTCTGTTCCGGCGCTTGAATGAATGGTTCATAGCGAACGTTCGCCATGGCGCGGTCGAACCAGGCAGGCTGCACGTCGCCATTGTTCCATTGGTACAGGTAGCCAACCAGATTTTCAGATGTCTTGCAGAGGATGCGCATGATCGGTTCGCCAGTCAGGCGGGGCTTCGTATTCATAATGCGTTCCTCCTAAATGGACCTCGCAACTCGTCACTACTGAGGTCTGAAATTCCTGTTAGCTGGTGTTAGGACTAGGTTTCTGCAACTGCAAGATGAACTGTTCCCTGTGGGCATAAATCCACCGGCGAAATGCAAGTTGTCTTTTTAGATAGGTGCCTTACGGTTCATGCTGCGATGCAGCACGAACAGCAATTTCTTCCAAAATTCTGTCGATCTCGCCCCATATGCGTGGTTCCACCTGGCCGCGGATCAGGGCCCATTTACTCAAGACGTCGAGGGGGTCGTGGTCCCGAAGGAGCATACTCAGGCTGGCCGCATCGACTGCCAGAGATGTCCGGGCCTGCCACTGCGTGTTTCGAGTGCGTCGCTCCTCCGCGACTGGGGCGAAGACCGGCGACAGTTGCCAGCCTTTGACTGCACGGCGCAGGGCGGCACGCACCACATGTGCTGGCTCAACACCACAAGTCTGCAGCGCTGCTTCCTGTCGTTCGAGTGCGTTGACCCTGATGTCGATCTTCCGGGTCGGGCTCAATGCGCGCGCCGATACGGGAGCTCTCAGGCTGGTATGCGGGTCAGAGCTTTCCGCGGTGACTTGGTGCGGCGCCACGGCACCTTCTGGCACACGCTCTGACTCGTGCCGATCAGCGTCAACGTCAGCGGCTGGGGTCCCAGTCTTTGTTGCTGTGACCTGTGCCTCATCTTCCTTCCCGGGAACCTCGCGGTCACCCTGTTGCAGGGTGGCGGCGTAGGCTGGGTCGGGCCTGGTGATGGTCGGGATCTTCTTGCGCAATCGACTGTCCTCACGCAGCAAGAATATTGTTGAGGATGTCCGTCGCCTCCTCGAGCGCCTCGACGACATGACGTACATGTGGACGCATCAGAGGGTTTGGATCAGATTGCTTTTCCAGCGCCAAGGCGTGGAGAAGCCCCTTCTGATCCATCTCCTTGTAAGTGTTTCGTCGCATCATGACGGTCTCAATCACCGGAAAACGGGTGAGCGCTTCTTCAATCAGGGCGGCGTCAGCACGGGTCGTTTTCGGGTCAACCATGTTGAGGACGACGTGGTGGCGCGGAAGGCTGGAGGGGTCGTCAACGCGGGATTTCAGCTTCTCATACCAATCGGCAGTCTGTGCGCCGACATCGAAATCAGACGTCGACAGCATGACGGGCGTCACGATGTGGTCCGCAAGCACCGCGATGCCGTCTGACCATTCGGCACCGACCCCTGCGGTATCGATAAAGATGAAGTCTGCCGTGCCTGCCATGTAGACCTGATCGATCTGATCCTCGACACCCGCCACGCTTTCGACGGTGGCCGAGCAGAGAAGCGGCGAACTCAGCCCACCGGCTTGCGCCCGAGTATGCCAGGCCCCGAGTACCCTCGTGCTGTCCGTGTCGATCAACATCACTCTGCGTCCGGCGGCGATCGCGGCACTGATCAAGGCGCGCGAAAGCGTCGTTTTTCCACTGCCCCCTTTCCGGGCCATCGCTGCGACCACCACAAGATTTTCGTTCGGCATTCTGATCCTCCGCAAAAATAGTGAATCGCAACGATAATGCTAAAGTGTCGCTAATCGCATGAGGCGGAGGGGTCAAGCAGAAGTCGGGATGCGACCCGCGTTTGGCATGCAGCGGGCGGCGTTGTGCGATGACCGTGCAACGTCTGCCGTGGCGCCGTCAGCATTCGTCGCGGGGCATCACACACCCGCCAAATGTCGGGATACGCTTGGCGATGCGCTTCGGACAGAATGCAGGTGACGGTTAGCGCGCTCCAGACGACGGGAGGCAGCCTCGCGTATGGCGTTCTGCAGGTGACGCGAGACGGTCAGCACGCAGCGAAGCCCGTCTTGCGGGGTGCAAGAGACGGGGCGCAAAAGACGCGATGCGCGATGCGGAGACCGCATCGCGTGGTGCCATGAGCGCGACGCGCGATCCATTTGACAAAGGACGGGAAATCGCCCCAGCAGGGCGATTTTCTACATTGAGTACAAGCCCTTATGGCCGACTCCACTTGCGTTGGGAGTCGGCGGGCTTGTACGAAGTTGGCAAGAAATAGGAACGTTAACTTCAAAATGCCCCGCCGTCGTAGACTGTCAGAGATCGAACGATCGACCATCGCCCAGGACCGCCGGAACGGCGTTTCCGCGGCGTCATTGGCCGCGCGCTACGATGTCAGCCTGAAGACGATCTACAACGTGGTGAACCACTGGGGTGAGCGTCAGACAGCGAACGGCAGCCGATCGCGGGTTGTGGGGATCCGGGTCTCGGACGACGACCTGCGCCGGTTCGACGAGGCGCTGTCGCGGCGCGGGATTGCGCACCGCTCGGATGCAATGCGCCGCCTGATGCTGGCGGCCGAAGGTGTCTTCCTGCCCGACGACGAGATGTGTGACGAGTTGCGCAGCCTCGGCGCCGCGCTCAACCGGGTCGGCAACAACGTGAACCAGATCGCGCGACGTCTGAACGAGGCCAAGGTGCGGGGCGAGACACTGTCCTACCCGGCCTCAAGTCACCGTGACGTCCGCGCCCTTG
Organism: Thioclava sp. DLFJ5-1; assembly: GCF_002020115.1. Classification (NCBI taxonomy): domain Bacteria; kingdom Pseudomonadati; phylum Pseudomonadota; class Alphaproteobacteria; order Rhodobacterales; family Paracoccaceae; genus Thioclava; species Thioclava sp. DLFJ5-1. Next base: position 61,008 of record NZ_MPZU01000009.1, read on the forward strand.
CGGGTCTGGTCTTCGATCTGTCCGACCAGGTCCAGGAGATGTCGCGTGCGCGGCGCAGCGTGCTGGACCTTGAGATCAGCTCCGCCCTGGCGGGCCTCGCCGCGAGGGATGCGAATGGTGCGGAGTGACCGGGTCCGGGGCATCGACCCGGCGCTCTTCGACCGCGGCTGGAGCCGGGTTTCGGGATCCTGGCAGGGGCTTTCCAGGGGCGCGCAGATGGTTCGGGCCGCGCGCGGCTATTCGCCAGCGATCTTCAAGGCTATCTCGAAAGGGGGCTGTCACACCGGGGCGCAGCTACGGGCGCAGCTCACATATCTCACGACAAAGTCGACCCATATCCTCGACAGTCGCGGCACCCATGACGGGAAGAAGCAGCTCTCGGAAGCCGAGATCAACCGAGTGGCGCGGCGGTTCGAGAAACAGTGGAACGAGCGCTACAGCCCCAAGCTTGGCCATACGTCGCATCTGCTGATGGCATTCCCGGTTGGGACCAGTGGTGAAGAGGTGCGCGATATCACCCAGGCAGTCTGCGAGAAGTTCTTTCAAGGTGAGGGCTCGCAATTCGACTATATTGCTGCAATACACCAAGATCGCGCGCATCCACATGCGCATATCGTTCTGAACCGCCGCAGCAAGGATGGCGAAATGTTCTTTCTCGGGAAGGATCATCACTTCAACTACGACGCCTTTCGCGAGGCGATGGTCGAGGCGGCCCGGGTTCATGGGATCCGCCTCGAGGCGACGCGTCGTCTGGATCGCGGCGTCACGACCTACCGCGCCGAGATCGATGAAATCTACAAGGCTCGCGACGAAGGCCGTCCCCCTGTCGAGCGCCAAAGAACCGGCGCTGACCTGGCGGCTGCTCTCGAGACTGTCCGAAACAATGCTTTGATCTACCGCGGGCTCGCGGCGGAGGCGTCCCGTTCGAATTTCGAAGACGTGGCCGAGGCGCTCGAGAGGGCCAGCACCATCCTTGCCAGTGGCGGTCAGATTCAATCTGACGGAGCCATCTATATGTCCCAAGACGAAGCAGCGTTCGACACACTGATCACCGAGTTTTCTCAGAATATTCGCCAGATCGAGGCGGCGATCGACAGGGCGCCGGCGGCCGAGAGGCCGGTGATCGAGCGCAAGCTGACCGACGTTCTGGCCTCGGTCGCGCATTTGAACCCGCTCGGGGATCGCTCCGCCGCCCTGGTCGATGCCCCATCCCGGGACGGCATCTATGCAAGGCCGAACTTAAGTGAAGAACACCTCGCGTGTCTTGACGATGGAGAGGTGGCACCAAAGCTGGCCGAGGCGTTGCAAGGCACGGGCATCGATGCCGAGGCTGTGGCCGCGCGCCTGCGGGAGGGGGCAGGCAATGCCGCATTGGAGCGCCAGTGGCTGGCACAGGATCTGCAAGGGATTGCCAAAGCAAGCGACCTCGATCTGGAGAAATCTGTGGACCGGGAAGAAGCGCTCGACCGGCTGGAAGCCGTTCATGTTCGGCTGGGCGATGTTTTGACCGACGTACGCGTCCTGCGCGCGCCAACCGAGGTCGACGAGGTGGATGACGCTGAGGCAGCGCTTGGTGAGCGGTTGACGACACCTGGGAGCGATCTCGCGCAAGATGGGTCCGACATCTTTGCCCCATCGGAGCGGCAGGCGTTCAGAGCGCTGGTGGCGCAGTTCCGCCGGACGGATTTCGATCATCCGTTCTCCGACGACCCGTCCGTCCGGCGGGCGGGCGCTGTGGAGGTTGAAGAGGCCCGCGCCGCGTTCGACGCCTACGCGCAGAAATCGCCGCAGCATTCTGAACTGGCCTCGATGGCCTGGGACCAGGCGACTGACAGTCGAATGCCGCAGCAATATGCGGTATCTGAGCAGGACCGCACGTTGCATGCTGGCGACATGGACCTCGCCTTGCGGGATCCCTCGGATCATCTCGGTCCGATCACCGAAGAAGTCCGCACCCTCGCCCGCTATCGCACGGAGATGCCGGATGATGAATTCGGGCAGGCCGTTAGGGGCGAAATCAACCACCTTCGTTCGCTCGGCGCGTCGCGGGCCTATATCAGCGAGCGCAGTTTCGAGATCGAGGACCAGGCGCGACAAGACTACGCCGAGCGCCGGTATCTGGAAGAGACAGCGCCAACCGTCATGGCCTTTGTGCGAAACGCCGACGTCGAGGGCCCGCTCTCCGAGTCAGAGCAGCAGGGCATCGTCCGGCAGATAAACGAGCGACTAAGCCCTGACGCAATCGACGCGCTGCGGGCCGGTAACGCGGACGTCCTGGACAAATTCACCGAGGATCCGCTGCGCCAGCTGGAACTTGCCAAGACCTATCTTCAAAGCAGCGAGGTCACCGCGCATGGCCCGGCCATGGAGCGCGTTCTCGATGCTCTGGCCGAAGAGCAGATCGAGGCGCAGCGCGCGCGCCACGCCGCGGCACATGGTGAGAAGGGGATCACCCATGGATAAAGGCAAGATTGCCCTAGGAGTTTTGAGCCTCGTGCTGGTCGGTCTCGCCATGGGCTATGTCGTGGCGACCGGCTTTGTCATGTTCCGCTATGGGCTTTCTCCCTCGCGTTTCGACGTCACCCTGCTTGCCCGCGAATATCGGGGTCTGTCTCAGTCTGCACCAAAAGACTTCCTCTGGGTGAACCTCATCCTTGGCGGCTTCGGCCTGGCATCGCTGATGCTGAGCGTCACGCTTCTGGGGGATGCATTGACCCGCTTCGGGACGACGCATTGGCAGACCCGCAGCGAGATGAAGAGGAACGGTTTCTTTTCCAAGCCCGGCGGCGGCTTCCTTCTGGGCAAGCTTGGCTCCCCGAAATCCAGGCGCCCGTTCCTTGTCTCAAGAACCTTCCCCCACGCGCTGATCGTGGCGCCTACAGGTCGGGGCAAGGGCGTAGGGTTCGTGATCCCGAACCTTCTGACCTACAAGGGCTCGGCTGTGGTGCTCGACGTGAAGGGCGAGAACTTCCGCGAGACCTCGCGCTTCCGCGCCAGCATGGGCGACAAGGTATTCCGCTTCGCGCCGACCGACTGGGACCGCCCAACCCACCGCTACAATCCGCTGGCGCGCATCGCGGCCATGACCAACCCCGACCGGCAGCAGATGGAGCTTAAACTCACCGCGAAGCTCTTTCTGCAGACCGACAATGAAAAGCTGAGCGGGCTTTTAGCCGGGGGTATCGACCTCTTCGTAGCGGCCGGTCTTCTGGCCTTCGAGCGCGGCGTTCCGACCATCGGCGAGATTTACCGCATCACAGCCTCGGGGGGCGACAAGCAGAAGGAATACCTGAAGCGTTCACAGGAGGTGAAGAACAAGTCGGCCAAACTGATCTTCGAGCGTATGGCATCGACCAACAACGACACCCTCACGTCCTACCTCTCCCTCCTGATGACATCGGGCCTCGACACTTGGGACAACCGCGCGATTGACGCGGCCACCGCGACCTCTGACTTCTCATTCCGGGATATCCGCCGCCGCCCACATGCGATCTATCTTGTGGTCGAATCCGAGATGATCCGCCCGCTGGCTCCGCTGATCCGCCTCTTCTTTTCGGACCTGATTGCCTCGCTGCAAGCACAGGAACCCGGCGATGATGAGCCCTGGCCGGTGATGATCATGCTCGACGAGTTTGACCGGCTCGGGAAAATGCCAATCGTAGCCGAGAGCATCAAGACGCTGCGCTCCTTCGGCGGTAACCTCGCCATCGTGACCCAGACCATCCCCGCGCTGGACGAGATCTATGGTGAAAACACCCGCAGGTCGCTGCAGGGCGGCGCCGGGGTAAAGCTCTACCTCACCCCGTCCGAGCAGAAGACCATCGAGGAATTGAGCCAGGCTGTGGGCAAGACCACCAAGCGTGTGGTGACCCGCTCCCGCGCGGTTGGACGCAATCCATTCGAAGGGCGCAGCGTCTCGGAGAGGACAGAAGATACCCCGCTCCTGACCGAGGATGAGGCCCGACGCATGGACCTCGACGAGGTCATCCTCGTGATCGACGCGCAGATGCCGATCCGGGCAAGAAGGGTGAAGTATTTCGAGGACCCGGCGTTGAAGGTTCTGCACGCCTGTCAATCGGGGAGTTTCCCGTATCCGGACGAGGACGGGCTGCGGCGGGATCGGCAGATGTCTGAGACCCGGGAAACGGTGGAGAAGCTGAAGCAGGAATTGCAGGAGGTTCGGGCGGCTGCGGGACCGCGGGAAGTCGACCCGAATGCGCCTAACGCGGCGAAAACTGACCCTGTCAGCGCAGCGAAGGTTCGCGGCCGCGCGGCTCGTGCTGCTGCAAGCGGAGGTGGCCAGGGACAGCTGTCGCTCGATCTCGCAGGAATGGGTCTCAACCATGCAGGCAGATCAGAACTGGCAGCGGCAGTGCAAACGACGCGGGCGATCATTGAAGCGCATGGATGACTAATGGCCGCCGCCTCTCTGGCGGTATTATGCTGGCTCCCAGAGACGTGCACACGGATCGCACATCGCCGTCACAGGGCGTTGCGAAGTCGGTCCAATCTGCCAGAAAAATCCGAGGTTTCCCTGCAACAACGATTTGCTTGGCGACCGCAGGACGGGATGGACCCGATATCCAACCAACTCCACGTTAAGCTATTGTTTCTGAATCGCTTCCCAAAACGCTCCGCCCACCACTGACGTTGTGACCATGCCCCGCATCAGCTCTACTTGGAGCATCTAGTTTCCCTGTGACATGCTTTCTTGATAGTTCCGCTCGCGCTCTGGCCATGTGCTCTTGATGTAGGCTAGCACCGCGCGGATTTCCGCGTCGCTCAGAACGCCTCCGAACCCCGGCATGTCGCTCTTGTAGCCGCCGCCGACGATCGCGGCCGTGCCTTCCTTTACGATGCGGAACAACACATCGTCGGGATGGTGCCAGGTGTGACCGCTGGCGTCATGGGGAGGCGGCGGCAACCGGCCCGAGGGAAGCGGCGAGCGCCAATCAGGTTGGCCTTCGAGATCCGTTCCGTGGCATGCGGCGCATTGATCGGAATAGATCTGCCGTCCTTGCGAGACGACCTCTACCGAGGCGATACCGCTGGTTGAAGCAATGCGATAGTGCCAGCCCGCAATCACAATGCCGCCAGCGGTCACACCTGCCACCGCTATTCGGACGCCTCTTCTCAAGTGTTCGGTCCCGATCGCTTTAGTAATTTATCGCCTTCACGCTGAGGCCGAATCAGCCAGAGACGTATCGCCGGCGGCACTGGACATTTTTGCGAGCAATGTCTATCTTTCTGGCATGTTCGCCCGAGTCCTCTCCATGCTTGCCATAATCTCGATCGCCGTGGTTACGACGATCGGCGCAGCCCATGCTACGCGAATGGGCGGTATGCAGCTGGACCATACGGATCATCTTGGTGCGATGATGCACGCGTCCGGCGACGCTCATCCATCCTGTGACGGCAACCAGCATTGTGGAGCGACCGACGCCTCCATTTGCGAGTTTGTTTGTACAGGTCTGTCGGTTTTCCTGGCGATGCCGGGGGTGGAGACCGGACACGCCTTCGAGCCCGCGGACCACGACTCTCCCGCCGGGGCCGTCCACGTCAGCCATATGCCAGGACTGAACGAACGACCTCCCAAGCTCCGTCTCCTCTGATAGCGCCCGGGCCGACGCCCGCGGCGTCCCCATAGGCATTTTTGTACGGGACGGAATGTCCCGAGGAGACGACCATGAACACCCTTTCACGACGCGGTTTTCTTGCCGCAAGCGCGGCCGCCGTTGCAGTTGCGCACATGCCCCGGTTTGCCCTTGCGCAAACCCCTGACTCACTTCGCCTAGCCGCGGCCACGCGCACGCTCGACATCGACGGACGCGCGGCTTCGGTCTTCGGCCTTGCCGGTTCCGGCGGCCAGGGACTGGTGCTCGATCCCGGACAGCGGTTCCGGGTCGATCTGACCAACGATCTCGACATCGGCACGATCATACACTGGCATGGGCAGATCCCGCCCAACGCGCAGGACGGCGTGCCCGACATGCCGATGCCCCTGCTCGCGCCGGGCGAGACCCGATCCTACGACTTCGAGGCGCGGCCCGGCACGCACTGGATGCACAGCCATGTGCCAACCCAGGAGATGCAGCTGCTCGCCGCGCCGCTGATCGTGCGCTCGGCCGAGGATGTCGCCGCCGACCGGCAGGAGGTCGTGATGTTCCTGCACGACTTCTCGTTCAAGTCCCCGGAAGAGGTTCTGGCCGAGATAAGCGGCGGTCACGCGGGCGGCGGCCACGGCGCACACGCGCATCACGGCGGTGCTCAACCCATGCAGGGGACGCCCATGGGCGGCATGGGCGCCATGCCGGGCATGGATCACGGCGCAATGGGCGGCATGCCAATGGACCAGATGCCGGGTATGGGCGGGATGATGGGCATGGGCGGCCAGATGGGCGGCATGGCCATGGACCTGAACGACTACGACTGGGACGCCTATCTCGCCAACGATCGCACGCTATCTGACCCCGACGTGGTGCAGGTCGAGCGCGGCGGTCGCATCCGGCTCCGCGTCATCAACGCCGCGGCGGCCACGGTGTTCTGGATCGATACCGGGGCGGCCGGGGCGCGCCTCGTCGCGGCGGACGGTCACGCGGTGCAGCCGCTTTCCGGCAACCGTTTCGGGCTCGCCATGGGACAGAGGCTCGATCTCGAGATCGACCTGCCGAACGAAAACGGAGCCTGGCCGATCCTCGCGCTGCGCGAGGGGGCGAGGGAGCGCACCGGTCTGATCCTCGCCACGCCCGGTGCCGAGGTGCGGCGCGTCGATGCCGTGGCGGAGGCTGAAGCGCCCGCGTTCGACACCGATCTTGCGCAGGAAGCACGGCTGATCGCGGTGGACGCCCTGCCGGAGCGCCCCGTGGATCGCAGCCAGATGCTGATGCTGGGCGGCTCGATGCAGCCCTATGTCTGGACGATCAACGGCGCCGTCTGGGGCCAGCACCAGCCGGTCACGGCGCGCAGAGGCGAGCGGGTTGTGCTCTCCTTTCACAACATGTCGATGATGGGGCACCCGATGCATCTGCACGGCCACGTGTTCCAGGTCGTCGGGTTGAACGGACGCCGCGTGGCAGGCGCCTTGCGCGACACGGTCTACGTGCCGCCGATGTCGATGGTGGACTTGGCGCTGGACGCGGGCGAAGCCGCGCGCTGGATGCTCCATTGCCATCACATGCCGCACCTGGCGACCGGCATGATGACCGAGTTCGCGGTATCGGCTTCGGTCTGACCGCAGGCGGGGCGTTCGCTTCGAGCGCCCCGACGTCCCGATCGCTGCGGTTTCGCTCCACCACCTTCTCGCGAGATCCGCAGAGACGGGCCTCTCGCAGCCCGGAAAACAGGAGGACGACATGATGAACTGGAACGACATGGGCACCGGTATGGGTTGGGGTATGGGGTTTGGCTGGCTGTTCGGCCTGCTGATCCTTGTGCTGCTGGTTTTGGCCATAGCAGCGCTGATCAAGTATCTTCGGAAATAGGAGAAAGGATTTCGCGATGACCTACACGATCAATCGCATGATCCCCGACGCAAGTATCGACGACGTCGACGCTCGGGCACGAAAGGCGCTGGCGGATCACGGTTTTGGCGTTCTGACCGAGATCGACGTCAAGGCGACTATGAAAAAGAAGCTCGACGTCGACATGCCGGCCTATCGCATCCTCGGCGCCTGTAACCCGAAGATGGCCTGGCAGGCCATCGGGATCGAGCCGCGGGTGGGCGCAATGCTGCCCTGCAACGTCATCCTGCGGGAGGTCGAGGGCGGCGTGGAGGTCGGCGCCATCGACCCGGTCGCGTCCATGCAGGCCATCGAGAACGCCGAGCTGCACGCTGTTGCAGGCCAGGTCCGCGACCTGCTGGCGAAGGCCGTCGCGGCGGTTTGAGATGAGCCTACGCGCCGGCATTCTCACTGGTCTGGCGATCCTCGGGATCGTCCTGCTCGGGGTGTGGTTCATCGCGCCTTCGGCCCTTGCCAAGGTCCGGGACTGGTTCGAGCCCGAGCGACTGGAGGCGCTGGTCGCGCGCGCGGGTCTCTGGGGGCCGATGCTGGTCGTCACGCTCATGACAATCGCGGTCGTGGCCAGCCCGATCCCGAGCGCACCGATCGCGCTGGCGGCGGGTGCGGCCTACGGACATGTCTGGGGCACGGTTCAGGTCGTGATCGGCGCCGAGCTTGGCGCGTTGATCGCCTTCGGCCTTGCGCGGGTTCTGGGGCACGACGTGGTCCGCCGCGTCTTCGGGGACAGGATCGATGCCGGGCTTCTGGGGTCCCAGACCGCCCTGACGGCGACGGTGTTCGCCAGCCGTCTCATGCCCTTCGTGTCCTTCGACATGATCAGCTACGCCGCCGGGCTCAGCCGCCTGCATGCCTGGCGCTTCGCACTGGCGACACTGGCCGGCATCATCCCGGCGAGCTTCCTGCTGGCGCATTTCGGCGGCGAGGCGGTGAGCGGTGACCTTGGCCGGGCCACATGGGCGGTCCTCGGTCTCGGCCTCGTGACCGGGCTGCCGCTGATCTGGGCCGCGACGCGAGGGAAGGCAGAAAGGAAGAAGTGATGGCCCAGCAGTATCAGAAGAACAGCCTGTCGCTCTTCGACACAGTGGCAATGGGAACCGGCGTGATGATCGGAGCGGGCATTCTCGCACTGACCGGGCAGATTGCAGAACTTGCGGGTCCCTTGTTCCCCCTTGCCTTCGTCGCTGGCGCCGTGGTGACGGGATTCAGCGCCTATACCTACGTCAAGATGTCCAACGCCTGGCCGTCTGCGGGCGGGATCGGGATGATCCTGACCAAGGCCTACGGTCCGACGACGGTCGCGGCCGGTGCCGCGCTGCTGATGGCGCTGTCGATGGTCATCAACGAAAGCCTCGTGGCGCGGACATTTGCGACCTACCTCCTGCGGGGGCTCGATCTGAAGCCCGAGGGCTGGCTGGTCCCTGCCATCGGCGTGGGCCTCATCGTCTTCGCCTACCTCGTGAATGCGGCAGGCAACCGCTCCGTGGGTCTTCTGTCGCAGCTCATGGCGGTCCTCAAGGTGGGCGGCATCGCGGCCTTCGGCATTGCCGCGCTCTGGGCCGGCGGCTTCTCTTTCGAGGCGGCGGAAGGCGCGGATGGCGGTGCGGTTGCGGGCTTCCTTGCCTCGGTGGCGCTCGCGATCCTGGCCTTCAAGGGCTTCACGACGATCACCAACAGCGGCGCCGAGGTCACCGACCCGCACCGCAACGTCGGGCGAGCGATCATCATATCCATCGCGATCTGTGTCGTCGTCTACCTTCTCGTCGCCTTTGCCGTCGGCGCCAGCCTGCCGCTCGATCGGATCGTGGCGGCAAAGGACTACGCGCTCGCCGAAGCGGCCGAGCCCGCCCTCGGGCGGATCGGCTTCTACCTGACAGTCGCGCTCGCACTGGTCGCGACCGCCTCGGGCGTGATCGCCAGCATCTTCGCTGTGTCGCGGATGCTGGCCATGCTGACCGACATGAAGCTGATCCCGCACAGCCATTTCGGTATGCCGGGCACGATCCGCGACCATACGCTCGTCTATACGGTGGTGATCGCCAGCGCGCTGACGATCTTCTTCGACCTCAGCCGGATCGCCTCGCTTGGCGCCTTTTTCTACCTCGTGATGGACATCCTGATCCACTGGGGTGTCTGGCGGACTCTGCGGGAGGAGATCGGCGCGCATGGATGGGTCCTGCTGACGGCGATCGGACTGGACGCGGTGGTCCTTGCGGCCTTCGCCGCGCTCAAATGGCAGAGCGACCCGCTGATCGTCGTCATCGCGATCGCCGGCATGACCGCCGTTTTCCTGTTCGAGCGCATCTTCCTCGCGCTCAACCCGCCATCGCACGAACCGGCGCATGGCAGCCACCATTCCGCACAAGAAGAAAGACACGAGCCCACCTCTTGACCTTCCAACGACTGGAGGCCGCACACCGGGACAGAAAGGACATCAATCCATGGCCAACCATCATCACCATCACGCTACCTCCGACACCAAAACCGGCGCAAAGACCGCGACCGACCCAGTCTGCGGGATGCAGGTCGAGATCAAGGAGGGCGCGCGGACGCGCGACTACGGCGGCGAGACGTTCCACTTCTGCTCCGCCGGGTGCCAGGAGAAGTTCGACGCCGATCCGTACTTCTACGCCTCCGGCAACGCGAAGAAGGCCGGACAGAAGGCCCAGCCCGGCACGCAATACACCTGCCCGATGCACCCCGAGATCGTGCGTGACGAGCCGGGAGCTGCCCGATCTGCGGCATGGCGCTGGAACCCATGGTGCCTTCGGACGAACCGAGTCACGAGCTCGTCGATTTCACGCGACGCATGTGGATCTCGGCGGCGGCGGCGGTGCCGCTCATCATCATCACCATGGGCGAACTCGTCGGGCTAGACGTGCGTGGGTGGATGGGGCACCGCCTCTCGGTCTATGCTGAGTTCGTGCTGGCGACCCCGGTGATCCTCTGGGCCGCGCTGCCGTTCTTCCGGCGCGGGATCGACTCGATCCGCAATGTCTCGCCGAACATGTGGACGCTGATCTCGCTCGGCGTCGGCGCGGCCTATCTCTACTCGCTGGTCGCGACCTTCGCGCCGGGCGTGTTCCCGGTCGAATACCGGATGGGCCACGGCGTCGGTACGTACTACGAGGCGGCCGTTGTCATCGTGGCGCTTATCTTCGTCGGTCAGGTGCTGGAGCTACGCGCGCGGGAGCGGACGGGCGACGCGATCCGCGCGCTTCTGGACCTCGCGCCCAAGACCGCGCGGCGCATTTTGGCAGACGGGTCGGAATACGACGCACCGCTCGAGAACATCGTCGAGGGCGACCTTCTGAGGGTCCGGCCCGGAGACAGCGTGCCGGTGGACGGCGAGGTGGTCGAGGGCCGGTCGTCGGTCGACGAGAGCATGATCACGGGCGAACCGGTCCCGGTGGAGAAAGTCGAGGGCGACCGCGTCACCGGCGGCACGATCAACAAGAACGGCACGCTGGCGGTGCGCGCGACGCAGGTGGGCGCTGACACGGTGCTGTCGCAGATCGTAGAGATGGTCGCCGGGGCGCGGCGGTCGCGGGCGCCGATCCAGGGACTCGCGGACAAGGTCTCCTCGGTTTTCGTGCCGACCGTCGTTGTGATAGCCATCATCGCCTTCGGCGTCTGGCTCTGGGCCGGGCCCGAACCGGCGCTGGCCTTCGCGATCGCCTCGGCCGTTTCGGTCCTGATCATCGCCTGCCCCTGCGCACTGGGGCTCGCCACGCCGATCTCCATCACCACGGCCGCCGGCCGGGGCGCGCAGGCGGGCGTCTTGATCAAGGATGCCGAGGCGCTGGAACGCATGGCGCGGGTCGATACGGTGATCGTCGACAAGACCGGCACGTTGACCGAGGGCAAGCCGCGACTGACCGATGTGGTGGCGCTTCATGGCGACGAGGCGGAGGTACTCGGCCTTGCCGCTGCGCTCGAGCGCGGGTCGGAGCATCCGCTCGCCGAAGCGATCGTGGCCGGGGCGAAGGACCGCAGCCTGTCGCTCGAGACTGCGGAGGACTTCGAGGCGGTCACCGGCAAAGGGGTCCACGGCACTGTCGGGGGACGCAGGGTCGCGCTCGGCAATGCGGCGATGATGACCGATCTCGGGCTGTCGACGGACGAGGCCGAGGCAGAGGCCGACACGCTGCGCGCGGACGGCAAGACAGCGATGTTCGTCGCCGTGGATGGCACGCTCGCCGGGATCGTCGCCGTGGCGGACCCGATCAAGGAGACGACCGAAGCGGCGATCCGCGATCTGCACGCGCTGGGTCTCACCGTCATCATGGCCACCGGCGACAACCGGCGAACGGCCGAGGCGGTGGCCTCAAAGCTCGGCATCGACGAGGTCCGCGCCGGCGTCCTGCCGGAGGACAAGCAGAAGCTGGTCGAGGAACTGCGCGCCAAGGGCAAGTCGGTCGCCATGGCCGGTGATGGCGTGAACGACGCTCCTGCGCTCGCGGCCGCGGACGTCGGCATCGCCATGAGCACCGGCGCCGACGTGGCCGTGGAAAGTGCCGGGATCACGCTCATGCGCGGCGATCTCGTGGGGCTTGTCCGCGCGCGGAAACTGGCCGTCGCGACGCTCAGGAACATCAAGCAGAACCTGTTCTTCGCCTTCGTCTACAACGCCGCAGGCGTGCCCGTCGCCGCGGGGGTGCTCTATCCCCTGACCGGCCTCCTGCTCTCGCCGATGATCGCGGCGGCGGCGATGAGCCTCTCGTCGGTCTCGGTCATCACCAATGCGCTGCGGCTCAGGCGGATCGACCTCTGAGCGCACCTGACTTCAACCCATGGAGAACGACATGACACAAGACACCCTCACCCGACGCGGCCTGCTGATCGGCAGCGCGGCCCTTCTTGCAGGGCTCCCCCAACTGTCGCTGGCGCAATCCGGAGGACCGTCGATACACGTCCTGAAGGACCCGAATTGCGGCTGCTGCTCGGCCTGGATCGAGATCCTGGAGGGTGATGGCTTCACCGTCACGACCGAGGCGAGCATGGGCACGATGCTGATGCGCTACAAGTCCGACAATGGCATCCCGCAAGAGATGGTCTCCTGTCACACCGGCCAAGTCGAGGGCTACATGATCGAGGGCCATGTGCCGGCCGCTGATATCCGGCGGCTGCTGGCCGAGCGTCCCAGCGCCGTGGGTCTGGCCGTTCCGGGCATGCCCTACGGTTCCCCCGGCATGGGGCCGGAGAGCGAACGCGAGGCTTACGACGTGTTCCTCATCCTTCATGACGGCAGCACCGAGGTGTACACGCGCTACGAGGCAGCAGGTCTCTAGCTGGATCATCAGCCGTTGCTCAGTCGCGCTGTGCTTCACCGCCCCAGCCTTTTCGCCCTCTCGGCCATCCTGACCACCTGCGCGCTCGCCGTCGCCGCTGCACTCCGCACAGCAGCGGGGGCCTGGACAGTCCCCCGCCCGATCGCCTCACCCGTCGTGAGCGCACCGATCCGCGCCCTGCCCTTCACGCCGTCGGTATTGAAGATCCCCCGCAGGATCCCGGTCGATCCCGCGACCACAGCGGGTGCCGCGGCCACCATCAGGTTCCCCGAGATCCCCCGCACGATCAGGGGCGTGGCCGCGACGAAGCCCTTCGCCAGGAACACCATCACGAAGAACGGCACCAGCGAGCCGATATTGGTTGCGGAGTTTGGGTCACCGAGCTGCGCTAACAGCGAATTCGCCATACCGACCACGGTCGAGAACATGGCGGCGATGACGATGGGGTAGAAGGCGTAGCTAATCGTCGTCGAGACCCATCTGTGGAAGAAATCCTTGGTTGCGTCGAAGAGCGACAGCGCGATCATGATAGGTGCGAGGCCCAGCATCAGGGTCAGCATCATCTTGGCGAAGATGAGGACGATCCCGGTCATGAAGCCAAGGAGGCTGAGGAGCACCAGGCCGATCCCACCCAGGATCGCGCCTGTCATCCAGTTCAGATTGCTGCCGATCGCGTTCAGATATGTCGCGAATCGCTCGATCAGGTTGTCGAACTCTCCCGCGAAATGGGTTGCGCCTGCGCCACCCCCGCCAACGGACGACACCAGCGCGCCCGCTACATAGTCAAGCCCACCAATGACGGCATTCGCAACCGCATTAAAGTTGGCCCAGTTGAAGGCGAAGAGGCCTATCAGTGTCAGCTTGATGAGATACCAGAAGAAGCTGGCCCCATCCATGCTGCGGAACTGGAATGCCATGTTGATGCAGACGCCGATCAGCGAAAGCGTGACCATCAGCAGGACGATCGTGCCGGTATTGCTGGCCACAGCCCCGAACTGAGACTCGGCAGCATCGACAAGGAAACCGTCAGCGGTTCCGACCATCCAGCTGACGACGCCCATTACCAGTTGCCCTGAGCTTCGCAGATTTCCTGAACTGCCAACCGTAGATCGTTCCGCTGCCTTCTGATGTCCCGCTGCGCGGTTGTGTGTTCCGCAGCCGAGTCCAGAAGGTGCTCTTCATCGAATTCCTCAGAGGCATCTTCCCAGGACGGGAAGCGGACATCGCAACCACAGTTGCCTGTCTTGACAATCTGTTCCCATGCCCGAAGTTCATAAAGGTCCATCAGCGTCAGCGCTTTGTAAGCTTCCCGCGGGTTGATTTCGTCCATCCAAGTCGGTCGCGCCGGGCGTTCGTTGCAGATCCGGTATTGTTGCGGCGACATATTGACTGTGAGATCGTTTGAGACCTGCGGCGAAGTCTGCGCCACAAGAGGGCCCGCCAAGGCGGCAAGCATGAGTGCGAGAATTAGTTTTCGCATCTGGGGGGTTCCTTTTTTACTCAGCGGCAACGGAGGGGCTCTTGTTGCCTCTGCCGTCGACCGTGTCGAGGTTCAAATCTGTGGTTTGACCCGGGAGGAAGAACTCGGTGATTCCGCGCGCGCCTTCATGGCGGCCTGCCTGAATGATCACGTCGATCGAGCCTTCGATGTAATCGATCATGTCGGCGTAGTTCATCGGCACATCCGTTTTCAGGGCGGCGATGGCGAGGCGGCGAACAGCAAGTTGTGGGGTCTCGGCATGCAGCGTGGTCAGCGATCCACCGTGGCCGGTGTTGATTGCCTCGAGAAACGTCATCGCCTCGCGCCCGCGGACTTCGCCTAGGACGATCCGGTCAGGTCGCATGCGAAGCGTTGAGGCCAAGAGCACATCGGCACTGCGGGCATCCGTGTCCCGGGCCGCGATCAACGTCACGACATTGGGCTGCTCGGGGCGCAGCTCGGCCGCCTCCTCGATGGTGATGATCCGCTCTTCGGGCGGGATCAGCGAAAGGATCTTGCGCGCCGCGACCGTCTTGCCGGTCGATGTACCGCCCGAGACGATCATGTTGAGCTTGTTCTCGACGCAAAACCGCAGCGCGGCGTCGATGTCGCCGGACCTCACCACATCGCGCAGCGCTGCGTTCCGTTCCCGGCGCAGACCCTCAAGGCTGCGTTCCTTGCCGAAAAGGAAACCGAGTTTGATCTTCTCAAGCGGCAGGGAGGAGAAGAACCGCAGCGATATGGAAAACCCGCCCTCGACTGCCGGCGGCTGGATCACCTGCGCGCGGATCGGGCGATCTCGATATAGGATCGAGACCGAGACGATAGGCTTCTTGGTGCTGAGCGTGGTCGAGGCGGCCGAGGCGATCTGGTTGCCGAGGTCCTTGATCTCGGTCTGGCTCAGCGGGCTGCCGAGACCTCGCATGAAGTGATCGCCCTGGAATTCGCCCCAGACTTGTCCGTCGGGATTGATGCAGATCTCGATCGTGTCGTCGCGCAGGACCCCGGGGCCGAAACGGTCGAGCGACGCTTCCAGATAACTTGCAGCCATGTCAGAAAATCTCGAGGTCACGATCGACCATGACCGTGATCCGTGTACCCTGATCGACATGTATCACTGGCCGGATCGCCAGATAGTCCTGCATCACGCTTTGCGCGCTATCGCGCAGGTCGGTGCCGACATCACTCGCAACATCGGCCGCCGCCTCGCTGTCGATTTGACCCGCTGCAGCCGCAGGCAGGGCGCCGATCAAGGAGATCAGCGCGGCGGAGCCGAAGCGTTGCGCGAAACGGGTGTCGACAAGCCCGGTGGTGCCAGTACGGCCGAGTTCGTCTCCACCGAAGGCGCTGATCTGCACGGTCTGATTGTCGGGTAAGATGATCCGGTCCCATGCCACCATGACGCGCGATTGGGCGAGTGCGACATCGGAGCGGTAGCGCCCGATCAGCCGCGCGCCGCGCGGGATCAGGATACGGGTTCCATCGAAAGAATGGACGTCTTCCGAGACGATGGCGCGGATCGCGCCGGGCAGTGTGCTGTCGAGAGCCGTCTCTGTCACAGCCTGAATCATGGTGCCCTGAACAACCATGTTCGATGGGTTCGCGATCACTTCGGCACGTGTCACCTGCGCAGGTTGTGCGCCCGAACGAACAAAGGCTTCATCTGCATTCAAACGTGCGGCTTCCAGCGTGTTCTCCCTATCCGCACCCGCGCCCATCCCGGAGAACGCGATCATAGGAGACGCGATACGCTCTGCGCGGGCCTCAGCTTCAGCAGCGCGCCGCCTTTCGAGTTCGGCCAGCCGCAATTCTTCTTCACTTGGTCCCAATGAGGTCGGCTCTGGTGGTGCAAGCCGTGCAAGTTCCAAGTCCATGCGGAGCTGATCCAATTCGCGGTCCCGCTCGGTCAGCTGCCGCTCGAGGGCACGCTGAGCCTCGGCGGATGCTTCCTGTAAGGTGGCAATTTGCGCCGTCAGGTCCGCAATAGCCTGCTCCGCCCCGCTATCTGCGGCCTCGGCCGGTCTTGCGCGCAGTTCCTCGAGTTCCGCTCTCAATGTCGCAAGACTTTCCATCAGCGCGAGTTCAGACTCGCTCGGACCTGTGTCCGCAGGGGGGGCTTGGCTGGGCTCCGGGGTAGAAATCGGCGCCAGATCTCCGAATCCGGGGCCGTTGCTCTGAAACTCTTCCGGCGCGGCGGTCGCCATTGGTGCTTCTGCCGACGGCTGTAGCGCAGCCCACGCCAGACCACCTGCTGCCGCGATGCCGACGACCCCAAGGATCGCGGCAAGCGGCGCAGGCCGCTTGTTGGCCTTCGCTTTGCCAGTCGAGCCTTCGAGAGCCGCGAGGCGCGCGGCGAGGTCTTCCGTACCTTCGGTCATGATGTGGCCTGTCCTGCGTCCTGGACGCAAACCACCTCTTCGCCAAGGCGAAGGACCCATTGTCGGTTGACGCCGGACACGCGAATGACGCCGTCACTCAAGGCCTGGCTGTTGACCGCGCGTTCCCTGCCGTTCGAATATCGGAAGATGGCGGGCACCGGCGCGTTCCGTGAAAACCGGAAATACGTAAAGGTACCATCATCCCAGATGGCCGTCGGCGTGAACTCTTCTCGGGCACTGACCGCATAGTTCGCGTTCGGCGCATCGGCCGCAACCGCCCTGGTGGGTTGCACGCGGTTTTCAGGATAGCGGAACTGCACGACATAATGCGGCGTCTCCCGGGCTTCGACGACGTGGAAGTAGTAGGAGCGGCGGTTGGTGTAGACGGTGATGTTGGTGGCGACGCCAGATGCTGTTGGCTTGATGGCGAAGGCACGGCCACCCGGGACACCGTCGAATTGAAATCCGACCGTATCGCCGGCGATGATCGAACGGATGGTTTCACCCTCACCGAATTCGACTGTGGTGACGCGGGTCAGAGTCGTGACGACACGGTAAACCTGGCCTTCAGTCCAGGTCGCGACGCGCACGCGGTTGTCATGAGAACCTGGGCGGGGCGTGGTCTCGGCCAAGGCAGTCGATCCCGCGAACGTGAGAAAACTGGCGGCCAACAAGGTAAAGATTGGAGTGCTAGTCATTCGGAACGGTCCGATCGGATGGCATATTGGGTGACGGTGAAACCGAAAGGGTTTTGCCAGACATCGTCGATCGCGCGGGTCCGCTCGGGCCGGAATTCGAACATCAACGTGGCAGTGAACGATCCATCCTGTACCCCTTGCGGGCTTGTCAGGCGCTTTCTGAGCCGCACCTGGGCGCGGTTCTCGCCAATAAGGGTGATCGATGCGATCTCAACGGCCATCTCGGCCGCAGCCCCGTATCGCGTCGGCGGATAGTTCTCCTGACCCGATGTCCATATCGCGCGCATGCTGGCCTCGGCCGACCCGGAAGACTGTGCCAGGACACGGCGGACACGAAGATCGTTGTCGAGCTGGTTGTAGGTTTCGCGGTCGAGAATGTAGCGGTAGATTTGCGCTTCGATCACGGCAGGGCGTTCGGCGAGCGACACGGTTTCAACCGTGGCATTGGGGAGCGCCATCCCGGTCGCGGGATCGTAGGGCACAACCACGGGAGGCGGCGTCTCGACCATCAGCGCGACAGCCGCAGCTGTCAAACAGCCGAATACACCAAAGCCTGCTCCAGAAATGCCGATCATCCGCCAAAGCTGTTCCCGGCGCAGGGCACCGTAGACAAGTTCCTCTTCCACGAGTTCGCGCGCAGTCATCACCCCTGCCCTACTCATGGCTCAAGGTCCGGCAAGGTGAAGTCCATGTAACGGCGCTCTTCGGCGACGGTGGCAGCGTCAACCACGCCTGCATTGCCTGCGCCTAGGGTTTGGATCGCTTCCAGCTCCCACATCCGGGTCATGGCGATGGCAAGTTCCGCCGTGACGCGTGTGTTATGATCCATCGAGGCTTTGAGATCTTCCATGTCCGGGATCATCTCTACCAGACGTTCCACCCGCTCGAGAGACTGTTCCGCCTCTGCGTGGCTGTTCTGCGCCGCCGCCGACATCACAGCACCTGTGGTTGCCCGCGTGGCCACGCCTTCGGCGCCCGGATTGCCGCTGGTGGCGATCTCGCGGAGTGAATCCTCGTCGAACCCGGCGCTTGCCAGCGCCTGTTCCATCTGCGTGCGCATGGGCCCCGCATTGGGCCCGATGAGAGCGCTCCAATCGCCCGCCTGGATGCCTCGGATCAGGCCGGGGATGTCTTCGAAATTGGCCTGCAGGAGGTCGTCGAGGTCGCCGCCCATGGCAAGCCCGAGGATGCTGCGCGGCCCGGTAAGCGAGGCATACATCTCGTTCAGCTGATCGAGCTGGCCTTGCAACGTCTCGAGTTGCGCCAGCGCATTGTCCAGAAGATCCGTCTGGATCCCGAAATCCTGCAGCATCTGCTGAAGCTGACGGATTTCCTGGGCAATGTTCTGAGTGTCCACCGTGGGCACACCCTGTGCCGCGACAGGTCCGGTGA
The DNA here is from genome assembly GCF_002020115.1 of Thioclava sp. DLFJ5-1. Taxonomy (NCBI): domain Bacteria; kingdom Pseudomonadati; phylum Pseudomonadota; class Alphaproteobacteria; order Rhodobacterales; family Paracoccaceae; genus Thioclava; species Thioclava sp. DLFJ5-1. Next base: position 79,764 of record NZ_MPZU01000009.1, read on the forward strand.
CATTGAGGGCAAGCGCGAGAGCGATGCTACCGGCGAAAAGGGAACGGGGCAGGCGCAGGTTCAACGCAAATCCTCCTGACTGAAATCCATGAATTGTCGCTCGGCAGCTTGCGCTGCCGCCAAGGCGATTTGCTCGGCGCTGAGTGGCTCGGTTCGGGCGGCCTTGATCCGGGTCCGGATTGCGACCAGCCGGGCCAGTTCGGCCCGGGCATAGGTGTTGAGCGCGATGGCCTCGTGCAGATCCTCGGTCTCACCAATGCGGGTGATGATGTCCTGAACCCGCAGGGCGGCGGCACGGACCGAGACCAGCGAATAGTCGCCATAGACGCCTGCGCCGTGGGCCGAGAGGCTGAAACTCGCGTTGGCGAGGAGCACAGGGTCGATGGTGCCGAGCGCGTCGATGCCGCCTACGGCCGCGAGGTAGCTGTTGTACTGCTGCGGGATCACCACGACATAATGCTGGGTTTCCGCGAAGGGTGGCACACCGCCATAATCCTGCACATTGCCCGGCCCGGCGTTATAGGCGGCGAGCGCATGGATAATGTTGCCATCGAACATGTTCAGCATTTGTGCGAGGTATCGCGCACCGCCGGTGACCTGCAGATAGGGATCGTCGTAATAGGCCGGGTAGATCCCGAGATCACCCGCGGTACCGGGCATGATCTGGGTAAGTCCGAAGGCCCCCACGGGTGAGCGTGCCCCGATCTGGAAACGGCTTTCCTGCCAGATCAGCGCCTGCAAGAGACAGCGCCATTGCACGAGCGAAAGACCTGCGCGGCCGACCCCGGACAGACTATGGGTGTCGCGTGCTGCGCGGATGATCAGCTCCTCGATCCCCTCCCGGGCATCGCCGAACATTCGCGCGGCCGATGGATTGGTGTCCTCGGGCGCATAAAGACTGGCGGCCGCGCTTTCGACGTCGTCAACCGCCCCCTGCCCCGCCTCGAGCCCGGCCACGGTGCTTGCCACATCGCCGGAGCCGAGGGACGTGGCATCCATCAACCCTTCGAGGGAGGCGAGTTGCTGACGCTCGATCTCGGTCAGTTCCTCCTCGCGGCTTAGCCGGTCCTGCTGCAGTGCCAGGTCACGATCGGTCTGCTCAAGGATGGCCTGCCGCTCCGCGAAGAGGCGCAGGTCGAAGGTCGGCACGCCCTGGGCGATCGCTGGCCCCGCCGTGGGACCTGCCAGCGCAAAACCGATCATCGAGAGAGGAAGCCAGCTCCGCATGGGCTTAGCCGCTCGCCCCCAAGAGGACGAAATCGCAGGCCGTGTCGCGGCGCGTGACCTCCGCCCCCATGGTCGAGATCGTGGCGGTGGCGGTTCCTGCATGCGCAGGAGCCTCGCGAAAATTGAAGCAGTTGGCTTGCGGGGGGTTATGCTGTGCACAGGCTGTCAGGGTCAGGCCGAGCCCGAGCAGCACGACGCTGCGAATGATGAAACGGGTCATGTCACTCTCCAGAAATCAGGACGTTCGCGATAATCAGCGCCGACAAGTGCTTCGCCCTTCTCCATTCCGCCAAGGATGGTCACGAGCGGGCCGAGCGCGCTGAGATCGGCATCGATCACGACGGAACCACGGTCGTCGCGTACAAGCGCGAGCCGCGAGGCCGAGCCGACGCCCAGAAACACGTCGAGCTCTTTCTCGGTCAGGCCGAGCATCGCGTAGTCAGCGGCGGAAGCACGAATATTGGGCAAGAGCACCTGCGTCGGCACCGCTTCCACGATGGTCTTGCCGGTGCGCGTGCGCTCGAGCTGGCTGGCATATTGCGTCATCATCACGACGACGGCGTTCTGCTTGCGGGCGGTCACCAGCCAGTTGCTGAGTCGCTCCGCAAAGTAGGCGTTGTCGAGGGCTTTCCATGCCTCGTCGATGACGATGATGGTGGGCTTGCGGTCCTCGATCACCCGCTCGACCCGGCGGAAGAGGTAGGACAGGACCGCCATGCGTTCCCGCTCGCTCTCGGAATCGAGGATGCCGGTGAGGTCAAAGCCCGCGACGTCTCCATCGATGCTGAAACTGTCCTCGGCATTGGCCCCGAAGATCCAGCCGTAGCGACCCTCGGCCGTCCATTCCTGCATACGCTCGAAGAGATCGCCCTCGTCATCGGTCGAGACCAGCAGCGAGGCGAAATCCGACCAGTTCCGTAGGCCCGCATGTCCTGCGCTCGCGTTCTGGCGTACGACCTCCTGCAGTCGGTTGGTCTGCACCGGGGTCAGAGGCCGATCGCGGCGCTCGAGGAGGCTTGCAAGCCAGTCGGCAAGCCAGGCCTGGCCCCGCACGTCGATCTCGGTCTGGAGCGGATTGAGGCCGGTGGGGCGCCCCGCCCGCACGGTCGAATAGCTGCCGCCGAGCGCGCGGACGGCCATCTCCATCCCCGCGCGATAGTCGAATACGAAGACCCGCGCACCTGCCCGCCGTGCCATGGTCATCAGGAAAGCCGCCAGGACGGATTTGCCGGAGCCGGGACGGCCGAGGATCAGCGTGTGCCCACCTGTGGGCTCGCGATCTGGCGCGCCCTGTTCGTGGAAGTTGAAGCGAAAACCGCTGCGCTCGGGTGTCGGAAAGAGCGTGATCGGCACGCCCCAGGGGACTTCCCGCCCTGTCTTTCCGAGCGGGGTGCGGTGGAAGGTAGCGAGATCGGCGAAGTTGTGGTTCGTGATTGCGGCCTTGCGGCTGCGCGCCCCTGTGTTCCCGGGATGCTGCGCCATGAAATGCGCCCGTGCCCCGAAGGCTTCCGAGATCAGGTTGATGCCGGAGGTGGCGGAGATGTTGCGGATCTCGGCCGCGATGTCGTCAAGCGCCGTCTGGGTGCGGGCATAGACGGCCACGGTCATGTGGTGCTCGCCGAAGATCAGGCGTTTGGATTCCAGATCGTCCTGCGCGAGTTCCAGTTCCTGGGCGAGACTGACGGCTCCGTCATTGGCGGCCTGCATTAGCCGCAGCTGCCGCTTGATCCGGCCCGCCATGATGTTGGCGTTGATCGGCACAAAAGAGTGCGTGACCACCATGTCGACGGGCAGATTCAACTCGTCGAGCATCAGGCTATCGGTCTTGGCGGGGTAGTTCTTCACCGCAAAGATCGCCCCGAGCTTGTCGCCGACGGCACCGTCCGAGAGTGCGATGGTCGTGCCGCGGAAGGTGACGCGGGTATTTGCGACGTCCTCGGCGATCACACCGAGGCGCGACCGGGGGAAGAGCGGGTGCTCCTCGCCTGTGTTGAGTGAACCGAGGAAGCCCAGAAGCTCGCCGCTGCTGGCGGCCAGCAGGCGGGGCTTCAACTCGTCGAAGGAGGACAGCAGAAACCCCACGACCTCGTCGAGTTTTCGCAAGCGCCGGGTTGTGTCCGCCGCATGTCGGGCGCGGGACGCGCCCAGACCGAAGGGCAAGCGGCTGCCGGTCTCCGGGCGCTTCAACACCGTCAGGGTCAGCGTCTTGTCGCGCAAGCCCGCGCGGCCGAGATGCGCGTGCCATCGTTTGTCGATGGCGGCAGAAAACCCCTCGCCCGGAATGGGCGGCAGGGTCACGTCGACCGCTTTCGAGACCTTGTGCAGGTAGAATGAGAACTCGGTCCCGACCTGCGCGACGATGCCAGCCAGCAACCCTCCGATCCGGTCGAGATGCCCGTCCTCGCTCGTGGTGCTGTTCACCCCTTCGAGGCGGATGCACTGCATCAGTTCGTTGCCGCGTGTCCGGATCGTTCGGTCGTTCACGAGGCTCACATAAGGCAGCATCATTGAGAGCCGCTTCTCGCCCTTGACCCATGCGGGTAGCGCGGTCAGCGGATCGATGGCGTTCTCAACCTCATCGGCAATTCCATCACGGGGCATAGCTGTCGCCTCCGTGCAGCTTGCGGTTCGTCGTGGGCGGGGTTTCCTGCAGGGTGATCACCAGGACATCGAGGAAGTTCGGATCCCAGTCTGCGGCCTTCCAGAGCGCCGGCCAGGCCAGCCCCGCGAACACAGCCACCACCCAGCTCTGCACCCAGAGGAACAGAAGCGTCGAGCCGAAGAGCCAGACCATGGCGTACATGATCGGCAAGCCCATCAGCTTGGGTGGCCTGAGAAGGCCGATGAACACGCGGGACTGGTCAGCCATGGCCAAGAACTCCGGGATTGCTCAGGTGGTCCAGATGGCGGCGACGATGGTGGGTGCTGCGGCGATGCCGGCGATTGCAACCACGACCCAGAGAGCCTGACGAAAGTCGAGGATGCCAAAGAGCCAGGAAAGGAACACCCCGATCAGCGCAAGCGTTCCGATCACGATTCCCAAGGGGCCGGTGATCGCATCGACAATTCCTTGAAGCAGGGTCTGTACCGGCGAGAGGTCGATGCTCTGTGCAAGCGCTGGACCCGCCAGCACGATAAGGGCCATCGCGCCGAACGCGGCGATCGCCCGCGTGCGGAGCACGCTTGGACGTTTCCTCGATGTCATAAAAGATCTCCTCTGAGCCGCTCAAACACGGCGGTCACACGGGCCACATGCCCTTGGGTTTCTCGAAAAGGGGGGATGCCGCCGTGGCGTGTGACCGCCTCAGGGCCAGCGTTGTAGGCCGCAAGGGCCAGAGAGCCTTCGCCGAACTGGTCGAGCATCATCAGCAAGTAGCGGGCTGATCCGTCGAGGTTCTGCGCAATGTCATGTGGGTCCACGCCGAGGTCGCGGGCGGTATCCGGCATAAGCTGGCCAAGGCCTATGGCACCGACAGGGCTACGTGCAGCCGGATTGTATGCGCTCTCGACTTCGATATTGGCCCGGTAAAGGAGCGCCCAATCAGTGACTGAAAGCCCTGCGCGACGCAGCGCACCATGCCCGGCATACCGCAGAGCCGTGGTCTCGATTGCATGGAGGATTTCTGGGGTGGCGCGGGCGGCGGATCGGGCCGGGATCGCTGTCTCGCTCGTTGCGTCGGGAACGCGAGGTTCTGCGAAGAGAAAAAGGCGCCTGTTTGCCTCTTGAGAAGAGGAAATCAATTGGCCGTCGGGGCCAACCGAAAAGATGAAACCGTCGGCCAGGGCCGGGGGCGCTGAACAAACGCCTGTACCCAAAGCAACGACGAGCGCAGTCGCGCGGTCAGCTGCCTTTGACCGGAGGCGCGGCGTGGCGCTCGCGGCCACCTTCTTCAAGTGGGATGCTAGCGGTCGTACAGCCCATGTCGGCCAGGAAACTGACAAGGCCAACGATGGTTTTGAAGTCGCGGAGCTTGAGGACGCTTCGGCTGGTGACGAGCATCTTATCGTCACGCCCATCAGTGGCGACGGCGCGGATGACCCACGAGCCGTACCAGCTGTTATGGCGCTTCTCCGCTCGCTCCTTGCAGACCACCTCAATGAGGTAGCCCTCGGCGAGCAAGCCGCGCAGTCCGTCTTCTGTAACCACATTCGGGGCTTCTTCTATCATGGCCTTCCCTTGGGTCCTTGTTCTGCCTGGGTGCAGTATCGGGCCCACGGGGTCGCAACACCGTGAGCGATACAAAACAACATTAATGATAGCAAGACAATAATAACGTGTTGACGAAGTTCGCCTTGCTCCGATAACGGTGATAGCCGACAGAAGGATAATCTTAAAGGCGGCAAAGGAGTTTTGCCCTGCGCTTGTTTATTGCGCGCAACGCACCGTTGCTGTTCGCGCTCCTGCTTGGAAGCATGCCGGTAGCCGCGGCTGCGGATTGCGTGCCTCCCGAACGACCGTTCTTGCCTCAGTCGCGAGAAGACATTCGTGCCTATGCCGATCTGCTGCGTTCTGATTTCGAGGGCTACATTGCCGACATTCAGGAATACTTCCGCTGTCTTGATGCCGAGCGCCAACGCGCGTTTCAGGAGGCGCGCGAGGTCAGTGAAGACTATGGAAGACTGGTCGAGCTATTGGACTGAGCAAACGCATGGGCTTAACCGCCGTCGAGCTCCTCGTAGTAGACGAGCGCGGGCATGTTGCGGCGCTGATGCACGATGCGCAGGATGACTGCCGCGCCATCCGCCGCATCGAGCCGCTTGTAGAAGATCACGTGACGCTGGCAATTGACGGACCGCATCCCCGGGACAAAGAGACTCCTGTCCCGGCCCGCGTCGGGATCCCCAGTGATCCGCTCGAAGGCGGTGACCAACTGGCGGTAATAGACGAGCCATTGGTCCCTGCCCCAGGTCTCGACGGTGTAGGTGCGTATCTCTTCGAGGTCGGACTTGGCCTGTCCGGAAAGCCGAATCGTCATGCGGGTCAGCGATCAAACGCATCCGGTTCGAAGGCACGGGCATCGAACTCGGCGAAGTCCCCATCTTCGGCCAAGGTGGCTGCCATCTCGAGATCGGCCTTGAGGGCATAGAACTGCCGCGCGCCATCCTTCTCCATCAGCATCCTTACGCCGGCGCGCACGACTTCGCTCAGATTGGCGTAGGCGCCAGACTCGATCTGCGCCTGCACATATTTCTGCATCGGTTCAGTCAGGTGGACGTTTGGCATCAGACTCTCCTATCCATGCTCAATCGTAGCAGATACTGACATAAATATTCAACCTCATGCTCGATCCCACTTAGGCCCCAAAATAGGCTCGCTGCCCCCTTCCGTCCTTCTGCCCCGGAGTCCAGCCGGAGAACCGGGCTCGACAGTTTTCCGACACTGCCCTTCCCGGGACCATGGGCGCTGCGACACGCCGTTTGACGGGCTCATCCGGTTTGTTCTTCCGTGACCGCTTACATGGCCGCATTGGAACGCTTCATTTGCATTTAGTAACAAGTGTTTGTTTGGCAATGGACGTGAAAGGAGGCCGCAATTTTGGCCGCTTTCAAGACACCACAAGAGCCCAAACCGGCGTCAGATCTTGGAAGCCGGTAAGCGACAAAAGCGAACAATCGCATGTCACCATCAATCAAATCTCCTTGCTATCATTAATGTTGTTTCGGATCGCTACACCATTATAGATGGAGTCGGCATCATGAAGCACGTGATCCACGGCGTGGCAACAGCCACGGCAATAAGCATATCCGGACTAATGGCCTCGTCCGGTCCGGCTCAGGCCTATCAGGTGGACTGTGCAATCCTCCTCTGCCTTGCGGGGGGCTGGCCTGCCTCCGCGCCCTGCGCGCATGCTAGAGCGGTCTTCATTCGGCGGATCACACCATGGCCAATCGAGCCGCCCTTGCAAATTTGGCGGTGTCCGATGGGTGTGTCGTTCAACGATCCCAACCCGATGTCGCCCATGGAACGCCTTTATGAGATCACGTTCCGCGATCCGCCCGAACCGCAGGAATTGACTCCGATACCGCTTGTCCGCGTCCAAGCGGATGAACAAGCCGACATCGACATCTCAGGCGACGCCTTTGATTTCGTGCGCAGCATTCGCGTTTATCACATCCAGTACCGCCAGCATGAAAACCGAGATGGTGACTGCAATCGCAGTGATTCCACGCGATTGGGGTCCTACGGCGTGCAAGGCGATTACCGATGGACAAGATCCGACGTGAGCCAAGTGCCGACCGCATCCGGCCTGAGCATCCCGAATGGATGCGGCAGCTACTTCTACCGCTCCGTCTTCGTCGACTGGTGTGATCACGCCGGGAACTATGGTTCTGAAGAAGTTCGCTACTGACAAAATCTGCGCGCGGTTTTGCCGCGCGCGTCCTCACAACCCCGCACGGGAGGCTGTGCAAAACCCCTGAAAAGGAGACGACGCCAGACCGTGAAGCCTGACGCCGTGCTAGAAAACTCCGTGAACAAGAGTTTCCTAGCGCACCGCTAAAACACCTGCAACCAGCAAAGTTGTTTTGCTGGCAAGAATGTTGTTGTCTCACGACGTGGCGTCGGATCTCCAAGGAGACCTCGACCATGGAACCTACGACCGGCCTGATCCTGAGACGGATCACGCAGACAAATCTCTCTGTTGCTGCGCACAAGCTTGCCACCCTCATCCTCGATGCCATCGCCTGGAAGGATGGCTACAACGGTTTGTCGCGCGGAACGGCAGCCTTCACCCTCTCTGCCCTAGCGGAGAAGATGGGTGTCTCAAGACAATATCTTTCGGTTCTTTTGAGCGAACTTGAGACGTCGGAGTTGCAGCTTGAGCGGGCGAAGCCGAATGGCAAGTTCGCGCCCTGGATCTTTCGGTTTTCCGCCTTCGACGAAGAGAGTGAAACCCATGATCTCGTGTCAGGTGAAGGCGACACATCACTATCTAGAAATATTAATAACAAAACTATCTTCTCAGGGCTGATCGATATCACCGCGAGTTCGAACGTTTTCCAGACCAGTTGGGCAGAGCTCATCAAAGCGGCGAAGGCCACGTTGCCCTGCTGGAACATCGACACCCAGGTCATCTGGGATCGCTTCCTCGCCTTCAACCGATCCCGAGGCAACGGCAGGGTGCCGGCCGGCTTCCTGCTTGGCTTCATGCGCCGGTGGCGAAATTCGTCGGGAACTCAATCTCGTCCCGCGGTCAAGCCGCCCGCGAGACCAATAACGGACCCCAAAGAGCGCGAATTGCTGAGACAGATGCAAGCCGCACCTACTGCGAACCGCCAGTTCCACGCGTCCGACTTGTGTCGCTTGATCGGACACGCTGCCTACGAGGCGCGGGTACTCGATGTAATCCGCAGGTTTGGGTGCCAGAGGTTTTCAGCAACTTTGGCGGTGCACGGACGAGCGGTGTTGGCAGGGGAAATTTCTAGGTGAATGCAGCAAGCTTCTGCTCAGAGCTGGCAAGAGAGCCTAGTTCGACAACCTGAAAGTCGACATCGACACACGATCGAAGAAGTCACAGCCCAAAAGACTCTGTCATTCCACTCGTTTCCAGATCCCAACGGGCTGTCCAATTCCCCAATTTGCGATCAAGGATCAAATAGTTCCGCTCGGCGACGTATCGGTTCCGCTGCCCCGGCAAGCGAGCAATGCGAATCGGATGTTCCGGCAGAGGATCCTCACCCAGCCATGACAGGATCCCCAGAAATCGCGCCCAGGCTTTGGGCGGTGCCCTGTGGGCAATGCCGGATGCGACCAGCTGGTTTAGGTGCAACCCGCCCCCGAGGTCCATGACGGCACGAGTAGCCAGGTGGATTTCGCCCGAAACTGCGGTGATGTCGTGTCCGTCGCGCTTCGCCAGATCGCGCACTAGCCGCAGCATCCGGCGCCATTCGTCGCGATGCGCGCGGCTTTGCCATTGGTCGCGCAGGTCGTCCTCGTATTTCTGCATGCGCGGGATCAGCACCATGAGGGCTTCCAGGAGCGACAGCCGGGGTCCGAGCAAGGGGACGCTCGACATCAGAAGGGTGTGGCCCTGCACCTCCCGTTGTGCCTCAGCCTCCATCATGGCCCAACCACCCTGACCCATGATTTGCCGCCGTGTCCGTTCAGACCGCAGGTCGGGGGCGAGGATGCGCAAGTCGGAGCCGTGAATGGCCCAACCTAGGTGCTGTCCTGAGGAGTCGGCGAAGCGGGCAGGTAGGTCGCCATCGATTGTCGCCTGCTGAAAGACGAGGAAGTTTTCGCGTGCGACTGCGAACAGAGTTTGGCCCACCGGGGAATAGGTGCGCGACCGCCGCAAAGAGCCCCAGCCGTCGCAGATGTCGTGATCGTCCCATTGCATGAGCGACGGCACCCGCGCGGCAAGCCAGGCGAACTGCGGCGCGGCGTAGAGTGCTGCGTAGCGTTCTAGGAACCGCTCGCGCAGATGATGCCGGAGATCGTCGAGCGCCACGCGCGAAGGGTCGCGCGGGATCCGTTCCGGCCAGTCCTGGCTGAGCTCGTGCCCCTCGGTCACCTCGTCGGCGTAGACCTGGTCGCCCCCGTGCAGCATCAGTGCGAAGGGCTGGCGTTGGTGTTCGCTCCTGAGCCTTTCCCACATGGCGTTCCGCTCGGACCCTTCGCGGTCCATGTCCCCCACTTCCTCACCGTTGCAGGACACGTAGGCCAGTCGCAGATCGCCGATCAGGTCACCGGCGACTGTGCAGGACGTGCCATTCCAGCTGTATTCGGACGCGCGGTCGGCCGGTAGCGTGAAGCGCGCCCGCCAGACGGTCGCGTGGTCATACTCCGCGAGCGGGATCGGCAAGACCTTGCCATGTGGCAGTTCAAGCGGCGGAACAGTCGCCTCCTTCGCGGCGATGAAGAGCGCGGACAGGCGCATCTGACCATCCTCGACGTCATCGAGGATCAGGATCGGACCGATGGTGGAGTACAACTTTACATGCATGGCGATCAGCTATTGCAGCACGTCTGGTTGCGCAATTCGGAATGAGAAACTTTGTGCCGAAGTTCCGTTGGCCCGGAGAAATAAGCTTTCCATGACCGCATTCGTGACCACCACACCGAACCCGAAGTCTGTCTTTCTGAAGCATGGTCCTTGGAGCACAGTGGTTGATCCGGACACACCCTTGGAAGTTGGTCCGAAGCTTATTAGGTCAATGCGACACAGGCATCTCGTCCTGAAAGCAGGCACGGGAAGAGGACAAAGAGAAGAAATGACAGGCGCCGCGCAGTCGCGCCACTACAGAGAATGATGTTGAAGCGCTTGGCAAGAAACCAACGAGCCGACGAAAACATGAGCTTGAGACAGAACGAGGATGGCAGTGCCCCGGAGGAAGACAAGGCATCTGGCGGCCTGACACTCAATCAGGCAGCCGTTATTTATTTTGGCGGCCTTGCACTCCTTATCGGCGGTATGGTGGTCGTCGGCCTGTCGACATAGGGACCTGCTCGGTCCACGGGTGTGTTACGCGGCCATCCCGTTCCAGAACAGGAACACCATGTAGGCAGCGTAGGCGATGAGCATCAGTGCGCCCCAGGCGCGCCCGATCCTCTTCGAAGCGAAGAGTAGTGCGAGCAGCAGCAGCGCCGCGCCGAGCATAACGGGCGTATCGATTTCGCGGAACCGGGCGCTGACCTCGATGGGCTGGATCACCACTGTCACGCCGAGGATCGCGAGGATGTTGAAGATGTTCGAGCCGATTATGTTGCCCAGAACCACGTCCGAATGCCGCCGGACCGCAGCGACGATGGCGGTGGCAAGCTCGGGCAGCGAGGTCCCGATGGCCACAAGCGACAGGCCGATTACGGCGTCCGGCACACCAAAATCGCGCGCGATGTTCACAGCACCCTCGACCAGCATGTCAGCGCCGAACACGAGGGCAATGATGCCGCCAATGGCCATTACCGGGGCAAGCCACGGCCGAGGCAGGGGAATATCTTCGAACTCCTCCGCCTCGTGCTCAAACGTCTTCGCTTGGCGATCCCGCTTTTCCAGCCAGTAGCTGGAGAAGAGGTATCCGGCGAGGACCACGAGCATCGCGATGCCCTCGATGCGGGTGATGACCTCACCCTGAACAAGCGCAAAGGCCGCCAGCGAGACGAGGGTCGCCACCAGCGCCTCGCGCACCGCCGTTCGTTCCCACCCGAAGATCGGTGCGATGACGGCCGCCACACCAACGATCAACAGGACATTGGCGATGTTGGATCCGACGACATTGCCGAGCGCAATCTCCGGCGTACCGCCGATCGCCGCATTGACCGAGACGAGCAGCTCCGGCGTCGACGTGCCGAACCCGACGATGACCAGTCCGATGAGAAGCTTCGAGATCCCCAGACGCTCTGCGAGCGCAACCGAGCCGCGCACGAGTCCTTCACCACCAACAAAAAGAAGAACCAGGCCGGCGGCCACGAGTAAGAGATCATGAAGCATCTTAATTCTTGTCCGAAAGTTTCCGCAGTGAACGCTCGCGCGTTTCTCACGATCTAGTGTGATGCAGACGGAAAAGGAACAGCCGGCCCTGAACTTAATGCAATTTAGAAGATTTAACCGATTTCTTGGACTTGCGATTGCAAAGTTCAGCCTTCGATCCGATATCCAGCACACAGTGCGACCAGCACACAGTGCGAAAGGGGAACGGATGCAACGAGGGGAGGGACAGAGACGAAGACCTTCGTTGTCGTTGCCCATCCTGCGTACATCCCGAAACCAGCATAGGGCGGGCACTCTGACCCTCGGCAACCTGTTGACGGCACTCGGCGAGACATCGTTCGGTTGGGCGATCGTTGTGTTTTCGTTGCTCACCTTGTTGCCGCTACCGCCAGGATCAACCCTGATAACCGCCTTGCCACTTCTTGTGACGACCGGTCAGATGATGCTTGGTTACCCGCACGTGAAGTTGCCCGGACCGCTTGAACGACTGCGGCTTGATCAAACAAAGCTGCGGCACACTGTTCTTCGCCTGAGACCGGTCACTCGCAGATTGGAGCGTGTGCTACGGCCGCGCTACAGATTTGTTTTTGCCCGCCGGAGCGAGCGCGTACTTGGCCTCGCCTTGTTCATGATTGCCTTCGCGCTGTTTCTGCCAGTGCCCCTAAGTGGCTGGTTTCCGGCGATCTCACTTTTCGTCTTCGGCGTCGGGCTGGTCGAGCAAGACGGGCTAATCGCTTCGGCGGGTCTAGCCTTGGGCGGAGCCTCCGTCATTCTGACAGCATCGATCCTGATGTCTTTAGCAGCCGGGGCAGAGGCCATGATTGGTTAACTGGGCTCGGGAGAATCCGGCGCACCGCCAGTATCTATCTCTTTGCCCCGGTCGGACGTGTAAAGGTTGATCCAGAAGATTGGTGTCGCAGGTGCAGTCGTGCCATCATGTTCGCCCGGCTTTGCTGCGTTATTGGCTGAAGCGGCGATTATGCCATATTTCCGGTCTTCAAAGAACGCTTCGCGCAATTCGCCCTCTTGCCTGAATATGACGTGGGATCAGGGCATCGCAGGTGATCCGCATTGTTTTCGGCCGGCGAAGGGAATAACTCCCAAGCGACTTAGCGAGGGTTCATACAGTGCAAGACGAGTTCAGGCAGACCGCCGGATCAAGGCGCATGCACGGTGCGCCGGGAGCCTGGCTTCTGTATGCGCTGCTGTTCCTGGGACTGACCGCCGCCGGATTTGCCGCTCTCTCCATGGTTTTCGATGGGCCTCCGCCGCGCTTCGACGCGAGACTGGTCCAGCCGCAGGCGCTGGCATTTATCTTGCTTTTCTTGGTTGCCTATTTCGCCTCGGACGGACTTCGGCTCTATTTCGTTCTCCGGACAATTGGATCGAGGGTGAAAATTCACGAGATTTTCCCCCTTGTCTTCATCAATTTCCTGTTTTCGAACATCACACCTCTGGCCACCGGCGGCGGTTTTGCACAGGTCTGGTATTTGCAAAGGCACGGCGTGTCGGTCGGTGCCTCGGCTGCCGCAACGTCGATCCGCACCATTCTGGCGATGCTGATGATCTTCATCGCCGCGCCAGCGTTTCAGTTCCTTCATCCCGATGCCTCCACCGGCGAGTTTGCGCGTATCACGATGCAGTCCCTATCGGGTATCAGCGCGCTCTATCTCATCGGTTTCATTCTGGTCCTGCGCCGCCCGTTCTGGATGGCGACGCTGATTGGAACCCTGCTCGGCCTTGCCTGTCGCCTGCGTCTCATCGGTGAAGAACGAAAAGACCTGTGGGTCAGCACGGTCCGCCGGGAGACCGCCGAGTTCGCAAGCGGCTTTTCCAGGTTTGTCCGGGGATCACGGCGCGACGCCGCCGCTGCAGTGATCTCGACGCTCGTCTTCCTCGTGACGTTGTTCGCTTTCCCAGCCCTTCTTCTCGAGCTGCTCGACTACGATGTCGACTGGATGACGGTGATCGGCACGATGTCGGTCGTGACCTTCCTGATGTATTTCACGCCGACTCCGGGCGGCGCGGGACTGGCGGAACTGGCCTTCGCCGGGTTCATGGCAAGCCAGATGGCACCGGCCGACCTGTTGCTCGTCGTCTTCGCCTGGCGGTTCTTGGTCATTTATCTGGGCATGGCCATCGGGTTGGTCGTGTCGGTCTTCGCCCTGCATCCAAGGACCAGACCCAGATGAATCGCGCGCTTCTCTCCCTCTTCTTCTATGCTAATCTCGCCATCGTCCTGACGATCGCCGTCTACCGCGTCTATCTCTATGCCGCGGCACCGGATGCAAGCGCGCTGCTCGTGCGGCAGATCGACAAGATCGAGGCGGTCGCAGCCGAGGGCGGACCGCTGAGGTTCGCCGTTGTCGGAGAGGGCAACAATTCCATCGGTATGCTGGAACGAGAGGTGATCCCGAGAATCAATTCCTCAGACGTGGATTTCGTCGTCTCTGCGGGTAATATCGTCAGTGGCGGCGGAGAGGATAAATACCGCTCCATCCTTCAGATCCTTTCCCACCTGGATATTCCCTATCTCCTGACCTTCGGCGAAAACGAGTTCGAGGAATTCGGAAGCACGCGGTTCTACCAGCGGTTTGGTCCACACTTCTACTCGATCACGCTTCCGCAAGCGCGGCTCGTTTTTCTCGACGCGACAGGGCGCACACCCACCGACTGGCAGGAAAGGTGGCTTCGCGACATTCTGGAGACTGAAGAAGCAAGACCCGTGATCGTCTTCGCGGGACATCCTCTTGTCGCACCCGAACATGAAACCCTTTTCGAGCCCGACCGCGGAGCATGGTCCGAGCCGGAAGATCAGGACAGGCTCCTTACGCTCTTGGGCCGCCTTGGCGTGGACATGGTGATCTCGGCGGGTGCCACCACCTACTCGGATCAGGTCGTGGACGGGATCCGACATATTGTGACCGGAGGTGCTGGCGGCTTTGTCGTCAACGACGAGACGAGTTTCTATCACTACCTTGATCTGACCGCGGATCGGGACGGCATCCAGACCGACCTGATCCGCATCGACACCGCCCCGACACCGCTCGCACAGCGAATCGAGGGGCTCTGGTTTTTCGTCTACTCCCTCTTCTACGTTGGCTGGCTAAATTTCCTCGCGATCTTCTCGGCCTTCGTGCTGACGGCGATGTATCTCTACAATCGGCTGTTTCGGGAACGGCGGTACTACCCGGATTACGAATTTCGCATGCCTGTCGATCCAAGTCGCCCGCTTCGCATCGTCATGTTCAGCAACACCTATCTGCCCTCCATCAATGGCGTGGCAATCTCGGTCAACAGGCTGAAGATGGGTCTGGAACGCCAGGGACACCAGGTGTTGTTGTGCGCACCGAGCTACGATGACCAGAGCCCGGAAGAGGGCGTTTTTCGCATTCCCATCCTGATCAGCCTGGGCGCGACTTTTCGGCTGGCAAATCCTTTCCGCCATCAAACTTGGCGGGCAGTTCGAGAATTTCAGCCGGACGTTATTCATCTACACCACCCCTACTGGCTTGGCTCACTCGGGCTTCGGATCGCACGAAGACTGCATGTGCCTGCGGTCTTTACTTATCATACTCGACTCGAGCAGTTCGCCCACGCCATACCCTTGCCGGGTGCGCTCTTCAGGAACGTGATCGCGCATTGGTTGGTGCGGCGCTTTGCCAACCAATGCAACGAGATCATCGTTCCGACGCCGGTCACTCGAGATTACGTCCGCCTGATCGGCGTTGACGGGCCCGTTCACGTTCAACCGACCGGCATCGAAGTCGAAAAATTCCGCCAGAGAGACCCGGCACTCCTTGAAGAACTCATTGCGCGCTACAATCCGGACGGGCGCATGATCCTGGTCACCATCTCGCGGCTCTCGAAGGAAAAGAACCTCGATTTTCTGATCGCGGCGATGAGAGAACTCAAGAACCGTCACGCCCCGCCGTTTCGGCTATTGATCCTCGGTGAGGGCGACGAGCGCGCGCGTCTGACTGGCAACATTCGCGACGCCGGGTTGACCTCCGAGGTCAGACTGGTGGGAAGCGTGCCGCTCCAAGATATTCCCGACTACCTAAGCTTGGCACGGCTGTTCGTCTTCACCTCTGTTTCCGAAACACAGGGAATGGTCGTTCTGGAAGCCATGGCCGCAGGCCTTCCAGTCGTGGCGGTGAATGCGAGCGGCGTCGATGCCTTTGTTCAGAACCATCGGACTGGGATCCTAACGGAAGAAGATCTGGACGCCTGGACCGATGCTGTCCACGCCCTGCTCGTAAACCGGTCCGAACGTGAGAAATTGGCACGGGCGGCGCTCAAAGAGGCGCAATACCATTCAGTCGAGCAGTTTTCATCCGAGATCGCGAGAATTTATGCCACGGCGATCGGCGCAAAGGAGCGCGCCAGTAAAATCAAATCTCGGCGCACAACATGATTTGTAGCCTTTCGAGATGCGAAACTGGTCCGGAACGAATGAGGGGCACTTGCACGACCAAGTGATGCAGCGTCGAAGGAGTCAATCGCATTCAGCCCACATTCTCCAAGTAAGTCGCTGATTTCGCTGTCGTAATCGTGATATTTCGCATATAAATCATGGCGTTGACGGCTGCGAGGGGCGCGTTTCATGGATCACCTGGAGGGTGCGGGCTTGGCGCGGGGAGATCGGGTTGATTTCGACCGCCGTGTGCGTCTGGAGTTCCGTGGTGCGCAGATCAGTTCAGACGGTGGCCTGCTGGTGATGCGCGAGCTTGATGACGTGCTCGGCCTGTCCAATCTGGCGTCGGAGGCGCTGCGAGACAGCCGCACCGGGAAGAACACGCTCCATCGGCTTGACGGATTGTTCCGGCAATCGGTGTTCGGACGACTGGCCGGATACGAGGATGTGAACGATGCCGACCGCTTGGCCCTCGATCCCGTGATGCGTCAGGTCGTTGGCGGCAGGGCCGTCGAGGCGCAAGCTGCTTCGGCATCGCAGATGGGACGGTTCGAGACCGAGACGCTGGCTCTGGCCGCGAACCGGGCGGCGCTGGCCGATCTGAACGGCCAATGGATCGACCGGTTTCATGACCGCAACGGGTTGAAATACATCGTGCTGGACATGGACAGCTCGGTCAGCCCCACCCACGGCGATCAGGAAGGTGCTGCCTGGAACGGGCATTTCGACTGCACCTGCTATCACCCCATCTTCTTGTTCAACCAGTTTGGCATGCTGGAGCGCTGCGCCCTGCGTAACGGCAATGTCCACAGCGCCGATGGCTGGCGGGATGTCCTTGATCCCGTCATTGCCCGATATGCTGGCCGCGACCTTGGTGGACGCTTCTTCCGGGCCGACGCTGCCTACGCGATCCCCGCGATCTATATGCGGCTGGAAGAAGCCAGGTTCTTCTACGCCATCCGTCTGCCCGCCAACGCCGTCTTGCGCGAGAAGATCGCGCATCGGCTGACACGGCCCGTGGGACGGCCTTCGCTGACCAAGGTCAAACGGTTCTTCGAGGACTTCGAGTATCAGGCGGCGTCCTGGGACAAGCCGCGCCGCGTCATCGCCAAGATCGAATGGCATCCGGGCGAGCTGTTCCCCAAAGTCGGCTTCATCGTCACCAACCTGCCGATGGAGCCAGACTGGGTGGTGAGGTTCTACAACCAGCGCGGCACCGCAGAGCAGCACATCAAGGAAGGCAAATATGCCTTTCGCTGGACGCGGCTGTCATGCCGGAAGTTCCGGCACAACGAGGTGCGGCTGCAACTGCACGCGCTGGCCTACAACCTGGCAACCTTCCTGCGCTGCATCGAACTGCCCGAGGCCATGGCGGACTGGTCGTTGACCAGCCTGCAACTCAAGCTGATCAAGATCGGCGCCCGCGTCGTCCGCCACGCCCGCGCCATTACCTTCCAGTTGGCCGAGGTCGCCGTCACCGGCCCGATGGTGCGGGCCGTCCTTGCCGCCATCCGCCGTCTTCGAACGCCTCCGTCATGCGCATGACCACGATCCATGCCCAAGCTGAACGAAAGCGGCAGGACAGGTCCGTCTGCCGCGCGGAAAAGCGGCTCTGCCGGGCCAGAATGCTGCGGGTTCGAGGCTTGATCCACCCGACTTCGGCCGTTTGCGCGACGACAGACACCGCTCGGGGCGAAAAACGCTTGCCCAGCGAGCAAAATCAGGCGATCTTGAAGTCAAGCGGCAGGCCACTTGGGGAATGTCGGCGGAAGGCCGATGGCGGCATACTTGATCGGAAATACGGGCGCAGATGTGACCAGCGTCTGGCTTCTGGCGGGCGCGACAAGTATCAAGAACAATCGGCAAGTGTTGTTTGGGATCTTCGAATTGAACAGCGGATCGGCATCGGTCACGACAGATCGCGACGACGGAGTGGTCTTTGTGCGTCTTGCTGGGCATTTCTCCCTCGTCGATCTGACTTCTCTGCATGGCACGTTGATGCAGGCTGCCGCGGCAGGACCGCTTACCGTTGATCTTTCCGGCGTGGAGCGGCTTGACACTGCTGCCGCATGGGCGATTGCCGAAACCGGAAAGGTGGCGGAGTCCGCCGGGCATACCCTGCAGATTTCCGGTGCCGCCGAGCACGCCGCTGCGCTTGTCGAAACGGTCCGCAAGGCCTTGCCGAAGGTAGAATCCGCGAAAAGGCGGAAGTTCTCGCTGGCCGCCTGGCTGGATGATTTCGGCCGCTCTGTTGCCGCAGGCTGGACGTTTCTGACCCAGCTTCTGGGCTTTCTCGGGTTATTCCTCGCAAGACTTGGCAGGTCGCTTTTCCATCCGACCGAATTCCGCCTGACCGCGCTTGTTCATCATTGCCAGGAAGTCGGCGTCAAGGCCGTGCCGATCGTCGCCCTGATGGCATTTCTGATCGGCGTGGTGCTTGCGTTTCAGGGCTCGACACAGCTCAGGCAATTCGGGGCCGAGGTCTTTGTCGTCGATCTCATCGCTGTTTCGATCTTGCGCGAACTTGGCATCCTTCTCACCGCGATCATCGTGGCTGGCCGTACCGCTTCGGCCTTCACCGCAGCAATCGGGTCGATGAAGATGCGCGAAGAGATCGACGCGATGCGGACGCTGGGAATCGATCCCGCTGCTGCGCTGATCGTACCGCGTGTGCTGGCGCTGCTGCTGATGCTGCCGATCCTTGGCATGATTGCCAATGCAGCGGGCCTGTTGGGCGGCGGGTTGATGAGCTGGGTGGAGCTAGGCATATCGCCCGCCATGTTCCAGTCGAGGCTGATCGAAGGCACCGACGTGTCTCACCTGATGGTTGGCATGATCAAGGCCCCGTTCTTTGCGATCGTGATCGGCATCGTGGGGTGCCATGCCGGCATGCAGGTCGGCAACAACGCGGAATCTCTCGGCCAGAAGACCTCTGCCGCAGTCGTGACGGCAATCTTCTCCGTCATCGTGATTGACGCGTTGTTTTCCATCTTTTTCGCAGAGGTGGGGATATGACTGTACCCACGGACCGGGAGCCGGTGATCCGCCTGCGTGGGATCCGCAATCAGTTCGGCAGTCATGTGGTGCATGACGGGCTGGATCTGGATGTCTACCGAGGCGAAATCCTGGGGGTTGTCGGTGGGTCTGGAACCGGCAAGTCGGTGCTCTTGCGGTCCATCGCCGGATTGCAACGGCCAGCGGCCGGTGAGATCGAGGTGCTGGGAACCAATGTCCGCACGGCGACCGAGGCCGAGCGGGCCGCGCTGGAGCGGCGCTGGGGCGTGATGTTTCAGGATGGAGCCCTTTTTTCGTCGCTCAATGTTCGAGAAAATGTCGAGGTGCCGATGCGCTCGGTCGAAGGTCTGGATCCGGCCTTGCGCCAAGCCATGGCCGACCTCAAGATATCGATGTCGGGCCTGCCCTATCTGGCCGGAGACAAATACCCGTCGGAACTGTCAGGCGGGATGCGAAAGCGGGCCGGATTGGCGCGTGCCCTGGCATTGGACCCCGAAATCGTGTTTCTGGACGAACCTACCGCCGGGTTGGACCCGATTGGCGCGGCTGATTTCGATACGCTTATCCGCCAACTTAGCGATACGATGGGTTTGACCGTCTTTCTGGTGACGCATGATCTGGACACACTCCACGCAATCTGCGACCGGATCGCGGTGCTGGCGGAAAAGAAGGTCCTGG
The DNA here is from genome assembly GCF_002020115.1 of Thioclava sp. DLFJ5-1. Classification (NCBI taxonomy): domain Bacteria; kingdom Pseudomonadati; phylum Pseudomonadota; class Alphaproteobacteria; order Rhodobacterales; family Paracoccaceae; genus Thioclava; species Thioclava sp. DLFJ5-1. Next base: position 99,531 of record NZ_MPZU01000009.1, read on the forward strand.
TAACCGGGACCATGGACGAGATGCTGAATATCGATCACCCATGGGTTCACGATTATTTCCATGGGCCACGCGCCCGGGCGGCACTGGCTGAAAAAAGCGAACGGAAGGGCAATTGAGCGAGTGGAAACCAAGGCAAACTATATTCTGATCGGTGCCTTCACGCTTGCTGGGATTTTGGGAATCCTTGGATTTTTCCTTTGGTTTGCGCAGTTCCAGCTTGATCGTCAGTTCAGCTATTATGACGTTGAATTCACGTCGGTTGCCGGGCTTGCTCAGGCCTCGGACGTGCGATTTGCAGGCTTGCCTGTCGGGCAGGTCGTTGATGTCCGCCTGTCGCCGAACGGCGATGGGACAGTGCGTGTCCAGCTGGAAATCGCCGCCGATGTTCCAATCCGCACAAGCTCTGTGGCGACCATCGAGTCGCAGGGCGTGACCGGCGTCTCGTTTGTTGGTATCAGCCCCGGAGAGCCTTCTGATCCCCTGTTGCGGGACGTCAGCCCGGACGACGTGCCCAAGATCGAAGCCGGTCGTTCAGTGCTGCAAAGCCTGACCGAGGATGCGCCGCAACTGGTCGAAGAAGCGCTACGGGTGATGCAGGATCTGTCAAACCTTGCCAGCGCTGAGAACATTCAGCGCATCAATAACATCCTGGCCAACGCGGAAACGGCCTCGGCAGGCCTTTCAAAGGCACTTGAGGATTTTTCAGTTGTCACGGAGTCGGTTGCAGCCTTTGCGGATGACATTTCAGCCTTCAACGGCATGCTGGAAGGCCTCACCGGGCGTGCCGAAAGCCTGTTCGAGACAGCTGAGGGCACTCTGAAGAACGTCGATGTCCTGATCGCGGATTCGGGGACGACGCTTGCCAGCGGAACCGCTGCATTGGACCAGGCTACGAGCACCCTTTCTTCGGCTGAACGTTACATGAATGATGAGCTGCTCCGAACGACAGACGAGGTGCGTCTTGGCATCGCCGAACTGCGGGTGCAGGTCGAACAGATCGGGACCGAAGCGCGCGGTCTTGTCGCCGAGTTCCGCAAAACCGGCGAAGCCGCCACCGCGCGACTGACCGAAGCCGAAGCCACCATCAAGGTCACCGATGCGATGATCGCCGACCTTACGGCGACGCTGGAGACGATCAACAAGGCCGCAGTCAATTTTGACTCTCTGGTGACCATCGACGGCGCCGCGCTGGTAGCCGAGGCCCGGACGGCACTGAAGCCAATTTCCGAAGCCGCCAATGCCGACCTTCCGGCACTGATGGCTGATATCCGGTCGGCCATGGAAACGGCCAACCAGACGATTGCCGACGTCAGCCAAAGCCTGACCGATGCCAGTGGCAAGGTCGATGGGCTGATGGACGACGCCAGTCTGGCCGTGACCGCGGTGACCGATACATTCACGCGCGCAAATGATACACTGACCTCGATCAATTCGGCACTCGAGGTGGGCGAGCGCACACTTTCTGCCGCCGAGCGCACATTTGACGGTGCGGACAAGGTCATCAATACCGAAGTGGCCGCCATCACCGCTGATCTTCGCCAGACGATTGCCAATCTTGATCAGGCCATAGCGCAGGTCTCGGCCGATATCCCCGGCGTGACGGCCGATCTCAAGGCGGCAAGCGAGGCAGCGCGGCTGGCCTTTGACGAAGTGGCCCGCACCGCGACAGCATCTGGCGCGCCGATCACCGAATTCACCACGAGCGCACTTCCGCAATACACCCGTCTTGCAGGGGAAATGCGTGACCTGATCAATAACCTCGATCAGTTGACCAACCAGATCAGGCGCGATCCAGCCCGGTTCTTTATCGGCGGAACCAATACGCCCGCCTTCCGCCAGTAACGAAAGAGCACTGCCATGCCCCGCCTGACCTTGACCGTCCTGCTTGCATCTGCCTTCCTCTCTGGCTGCTCTGCGATTTCTGCGCTGAACAGCTCGGCGACGCCGCTGGAGAGCTATGACCTGCAAGCACCGCCCGAAGCGCCAGTCGCGCGCAGCAGTCTGACACGGCAGCTTGTGATCGAGGTTCCATCTGCCCCCGGCACCCTGATGACGGATCGGATCATGATCCGTCCGCGCCCCCTTCAGGCGCAATACCTGACCGACGGGCAATGGGCCTCGGAAACGCCCTTGATGATCCAGACCCTGATCGTCCGCACGATCGAGGACAGCAATGCCTTTCGCTACGTCGGGCGGCGGCCGCTTGGTGGCTCTGGCGACTATGCGCTGATTTCCGAACTGACCGACTTTCAGGCCGAAGCTGCACCAGACGGCAAAGGGGCCACTATCCGTGTGCGCCTGACGGCAAGGCTTGTTCAGGAAAGCGATGCATCCGTGATTTCCGTTCGCACATTCAATGCTGCGTTCCCGGTTGACACGACAGATACGATCGATGTGGTTGAAGGCTTCAACAGTGCCACGCAAGTGATGCTGAAGGACCTGTCCGGTTGGGTTCTTGCATCTCTGGGCGTCAAGGCGCGTTGATCTGCCGAAAGACAGGACGGTAAGGTTGGATGCCGTCGCGTGGGGCCGTTCGACTGCCTGGGGTCATACAGCGCGCTAAAAGAGCGGC